>CAZYIA010000001.1:0-426523 GCA_964646765.1 uncultured Candidatus Saccharibacteria bacterium
GCCTAAGAGTTCATATCGACGGCGGAGTTCGGCACCTCGATGTCGGCTCACCTTAGCGCGGGGCTGGAGAAGGTCCCAAGCGTTTGGCTGTTCGCCAATTAAAAAGGTACGCGAGCTGGGTTCAAACCGTCGAGATCGTAATAACAATTATGATTTCGACCCGTTTGAACCCGTCGAGTAACTAAAAACGCACATTAATGTACGAATTAGTACTGTTATCGAAAACAAAATTATTTTTCGTTGAAGTCTGAGACAACCTTGCATACAGTCTGTATGCATCACGGCGGTCAATCATAGAGATATGATTGAAGAAGCTAACTTATATCGGAAAAATCCTACTGGTGCGCAAAACATCAGGGACAATACCGAGGGAACACACTTGTGTGTGGCCCGTAGAGACTAAATGTTAGCAGTCCTGAATTTTCAGGATGAAGTTATAGTCCGATACTTATCGTAAGATAAGACACAATTGCGTGAGACAGGTTGGTCTCCTATCTACTGCGGGCGTTGAAATTTGAAGAGATTTGCTTCTAGTACGAGAGGACCGAAGTGAACGAACCTCTGGTGTACGAGCTCTAGTGCCAACTGGACTGCTCGGTAGCTATGTTCGGAATGGATAACCGCTGAAAGCATCTAAGCGGGAAGCCAGCTCTAAGATTAGATTTCGTTTGAGGGCCGTAAGAGATGATTACGTTGATAGGCATTAGGTGTACGCACAGTAATGTGTTCAGCCGAGATGTACTAATTGCCCGATTCCTATTAGGAAAGTTGGAAAGCATAAATCATGCTTGTTCTACTTTATTGAATGCTCTGTTTTGGTGGCTTAACGCAAAGGTCACACCTCTTCCCATTCCGAACAGAGAAGTTAAGCTTTGTAGTGGCGATGATACTCCTTGTGGGGAAAGTAGCTAGCCGCCAGAACAGAGCATTCAATTACTAGAAAAAACACCTCAAGCGAGGTGTTTTTTCATTTGGCAAAAAACCGCTCGCGCACGCGAAGCGGTTTTTTGCTATACTTCACAACGTCTCTATGTCTTGGGCACTGAAACGCCAACTTATTATTGTCGCATTAGTACTCGCCGTATTCTCAACAATCGGTACGATTATTCTCTATCCAAAATTAAATCCACCGCCAACGTGTAGCGATGGTAAGCAAAACGGAAAAGAGCAGGGCGTAGACTGTGGCGGTAGTTGTGCACGTATTTGTCCGTTTGCAACTAATGACGTAGTCGTGAAATGGGCTCGGGCATTTCCTGTTACTGATGATGTATGGAATGCGGTTGCCTACATTTCGAATCCAAACGTTACTGCTGCTGCTCGTAAAGTGCCGTACGAATTTCGTTTCTATGATGAAGATAATCAATACATTACCCGTCGTGATGGGGTAGCATACATTGCACCAAACGGAACATCTGCCATTTTTGAAGGAGGCATCCAAGTTGGCAGCCGACCCCCACACTATACGGAATTTAAATTTCTCGCCGATCCACTTTGGGAATCAATTGATCCACGAAACACTGACATTAAGATTTTTCCGAAAGGGGAAAAGCTAGAGAATGAAGCGATAAAGCCACGATTTACTGCAACGATTATGAATACCTCCCAACTCTTCACTGTACAAGATGTTGATGTCATTGCTATTTTGTACGGAGCTGATGGTAATGCTCTCGCCGCGTCTCAAACAAATATCGAGGGTATGGTTCCTCAAGAATCACAAGATGTGTACTTCACGTGGCAAAAACCATTCTCTGCACAAGTAACCCGAACCGAAATTATTCCACGCTTTAATGTGTTCCTGACTAATTTCTCGAAGCATTTATGATGGAAAAAAAGCGAGGTGTATTTGAGAGCATGGACTGGGTGCTCCTGCTTGTTACATTACCAATTATTGGTAGTGGTTTACTGGCAATGGCTAGTTTTGTAAGTCCAAACCATTTTTTTGGGCGCCAGCTTATGTGGGTAGTTATCTCCCTTATTGTCTTTTTTATGGTTTCCCAGTTTGATGTTCGGGTGCTTGCTCGAACTGAAATACTCATGACACTGTACGGTATTACTCTTTTTTTATTGTTGGTACTTTTTATCCTTGGTCATGTTTCTCATGGAGCGCAAAGCTGGCTCTCACTTGGTGGTTTTGCTTTGCAGCCTTCAGAAATTATGAAGCTCGTGGTGATTTTAATGCTCGCTAAGTATTTTTCCCGGCGTCACGTAGAAATTGCTCATGTGAAGCACATTATTATTTCTGGGCTCTATGCTCTTATTCCATTCGTTTTGGTGTTTCTTCAGCCTGACTTTGGTTCGGCAGTGATTATTTTTGCTATTTGGTTTGGTATGGCAATTGTTGCCGGTATTTCTAAACGACACCTTGCGTTGCTTGGTGCTATTGGGCTTGTTATTCTTGCTGGCCTTTGGTTGTTTGTGTTTAAACCCTACCAAAAAGCTCGCATCTTAACATTTTTACACCCGTCATCTGATCTTACTGGAAGTGGCTACAACGCCTATCAATCAACAGTTGCTATTGGTAGTGGTCAGCTTGTGGGAAAAGGAGTTGGTTTTGGAACGCAATCCAGACTTCAATTTTTGCCAGAGTATCAAACCGACTTTATCTTTGCAGCCTTTGCTGAAGAGTGGGGATTTATTGGCGTTATTCTTTTATTTATTCTCTTTGCCGTTCTCATTTGGCAAATTATCGGTAACGCGCTTGGAGGAGCAAGCAACTTCGAAGTGCTCTTTAGTACTGGTGTGGCCATCTACTTTATGAGCCACATTATTATTAATGTTGGCATGAATTTAAAGCTTTTGCCGGTGACCGGTATCACGTTACCGTTTATGAGTTATGGAGGAAGTCACCTCGTGACAGAATACGCCGCCCTTGGTATTGTGGTAGCCATGCGGCGCTATAGGAGGGCTATTCACCGCCAAGACCTAGAGCACGAATTCGTTGGAACATAACTTTTCATGCAACTTATTAATGGACGCGCACTTCGCGATAGTATTTTAGAGACACTCAAACAACGAGTGTCGGTTTTACCGTTTCAGCCGGTTTTTTGTGATGTGCTTGTTGGTAATGATCCAGCTAGTGCGCAGTACGTACGAATGAAAGCTAAAACTGCTGAAAGTATAGGTCTTCGAGTGCATCATGCAGAATTTCCGGCGGATATCACCACCGAAGCACTTATTGAAGAAGTTAAAAAAATAAATCAGATTCCGCACATGGCAGGACTTATTGTGCAGTTGCCACTACCTCCACATATTGATCGAACAAAAGTGCTTGATGCTATTGACCCACGTATTGATGTTGATTGCTTAACACTAGGGAATAGCGAGCGATTTTATCGAGGTGAAATAGTACCAGTATTTCCAACTGCTCGAGCGGTACTTGCAGCTCTGGATTCTTTAAACCTTTCACTTACTGATAAACGTATTGTTGTTATCGGGCAAGGAATGCTTGTCGGGAAGCCAGTGACGTATCTTCTCCGTGCTCGCGGCTGTGAACCACAAACTATTGTTCGTGATACGGTCGACCCTCTCTCTATAACTCGTGCTGCCGATATTCTTATCTCTGCAACTGGAGCAGCAAAAAATATTACGGCTGACAAAGTTAAATCTGGTGTCATTATTGTTGATGCTGGAACTTCTGAATCTAATGGTGGCATTGTTGGGGATGTTGATCTTGAGTCGGTATCAGAAAAAGCTTCGTATGTTTCGCCAACTCCTGGGGGAGTAGGGCCAGTAACCGTTTCAATGTTGCTCGATAATGTTGTTACCGTTGCAGAGGGGATGAGTCAAAAAAACTAGGTATGAACATGCTCATCCTAAAATTTTTCAATAGTCATGGCACAAAATCGCCAATACTTCGCGCTCTCTCGCTTTGGATTTCACGACCAACAGGTTATATACCGCTCATCATTGCGATGCTTATACCCGTTTTGATACTGGCACCGAATAAGGCAACATGGCTCATACTCTCGGCCGGAGTTGTAGGAGGTTCGTGGCTTTTTGCACACATATTAAAGATTATTTTTCGTATTCCTCGTCCAGTGCATGGGTTTGAGGATATTCTTGTCTTAATCACTGAAAGCGGATATTCATTCCCATCTGAACACGCCTCAGTTTTTTCTGCGATTGCCGTTCTCGGATTTTATGCAGCACCATGGTTCGGTGCCATTTTTTTAGTCCTCGCTGTTTTTGTTAGTATTTCTCGAGTGATTGCTGGGGTTCATTACCCATCTGATGTTCTTGTTGGTTTTTGCTTGGGAACGTTTGTTGGTATGATGCTCTGTAGCGTTGGTGCACAATTTTTATGACTATCGTTCACGCCATCATTCTTGGTATTGTAGAAGGGATTACTGAATTTTTACCCGTTTCTTCAACTGCTCACCTCGAAATTGCTTCACGATTGCTTGGTCTTGCTGAAACTGATTTTCTAAAAACATTCACTATTGTTATCCAGCTTGGCGCAATCCTTGCAGTGTGTGTGCTTTTTTTCAGATTAGTATGGAATAACAAAAAACTCATCTGGCTAACACTTGCCGGATTTATTCCAACTGCTGTTGTTGGCTTTGCGCTCTATAAGATCATTAAAGGATATCTTATTGGCAACATTTTTATTGCTGCCGTTACGTTACTTCTCGGCGGTATTTTCTTTTTGGTTCTTGAATATTGGTACCTTCCTAAAAAGGCAGCCACACATTTGAATGAATATCCCTCTATCGGTGAAAGTATCGGTTTTGGACTTGCTCAAGCCCTTGCTGTCGTGCCGGGCGTTTCGCGTTCGGGAGCGGTTATCGTGTACGGATTACTCCGAGGTTACTCACGCGAAGTTGTAATAACATTTGCTTTTTTACTAGCTGTGCCAACCATGGCCGCTGCTAGCGCATATGACCTCTATAAGTCAGCCCAGGCTTTTTCTAGTGGGGAGTGGCATGTCCTCCTCATTGGTTTCCTAGTCTCGTTTGTTGTGGCTTATGGGGTATCAAAGTGGTTTATCCGCTTTATTTCAAACCATAGTTTTAAGGTTTTTGGCTGGTACCGTATTGTCCTTGCCCTCGCTATCTTTGTTGGGTTGCTTTTTTAACTCCCACAAGTAGAATAAGCCCATTACTATAAATTAGAGAGAATACAGGTTTCAGTATGTGGAAGAAACGGTTACTTGCCCTCCTCATCTTGCTTATCGGTGTAGGAGTTGCGTACTTTGTTTACGGTTCGGAATTAAAAAATAACACTGCGGGAAAAGAAATAGTTCCAATTCCAGCATGGCTCCCAAGTAAGCCGTTTAAACTTGGCCTTGATCTCTCTGGCGGCTCACACCTTGTGTATAAGGCGGACGTATCACAGCTGAAGGGGACTTCAGTTGCCGATGCAATGTCATCTCTTCGGGATGTTATTGAACGCCGCATCAATATCTTTGGTGTTTCTGAACCAGTTGTTCAAATCCAAAATAGTACTTTCTCAAATGGTGGTGAAAACCGTTTGATTGTTGATCTCCCTGGTGTTACCGACATCGAGAAAGCAATTACTATGATTGGCCAGACTCCGCTTCTTGAGTTCAAGACCGAGAATCCAAATCCACCAACAATTAATGCTACTGTCGGACCTGACGGTAAAGTAAACATTGGTTCTGTAGATCCTTCATCTCGATATAGTCCTACACAGCTCACTGGCCGCTATCTCTCAAAAGCAGAACTTCAGTTTGATCCAAATACAGGTCAGCCAGTAGTAACGCTTGTTTTTGATGCAGAAGGATCAAAACTCTTTGAAGATATCACTCGAGCAAACGTTGGTAAAACCGTTGCTATTTTCCTTGATGGTGCGCCAATTTCTACTCCGACGGTGCAACAAGCAATTGTTGGTGGTCATGCTCAAATTACTGGGAACTTTACTCCACAAGAAGCGAAGCAGCTTGTTGGCCGCTTAAATTCAGGAGCGCTTCCAGTGCCAATTTCACTTATCTCAACGCAGACCATTGGTCCATCACTCGGTGCCGAAGCTGTAAAAGCTGGTCTGCACGCTGGACTTATCGGTTTCCTTATTATCGCTCTCTTCTTGATTCTCTGGTATCGTTTTCCAGGATTGATTGCGGTAATCGCACTCGGTATGTACATGGCCATTACACTTGCGCTCTACAAGTTAATCCCAGTCACACTTACTGCTGCCGGTATTGCGGGTTTCATTATCTCGATCGGTATTGCGGTAGATGCAAATATTCTTATCTTCGAACGTATCAAAGAAGAAATTAGAAGTGGTCGCAATATTCCAGATGCGATTCACACTGGTTTCTCTCGTGCATGGTTCTCAATTCGCGATTCAAACATTTCCACTTTCATTACTTCAGTTATTCTCTTCTGGTTTGGCACATCACTCATTAAAGGTTTTGCGCTTACTCTTATGTTGGGTGTGATTGTGTCACTCTTCTCAGCAATTGTTGTTTCTCGATTATTCCTCTTTGCTATTGGTGTTGAACGAACGAATGCCTTTACCAGCTTCCTCTTCGGTTCCGGATTCTCCGGTGCCCGGGCGAAAAAATAATCTGTTTGAGAGAATCCTATGTTTATCATCAAAAACAAATTCATCTTTATCGGTATTTCAGCCGTATTAGTACTCCTTTCGATCGTCCTCGTGGCTACCCTTGGGTTAAAACCAGGTATCGACTTTAAAGGTGGGGCACTCACAGAAGTAACCTATCCTAATGGTCGACCAGCTATTGAACATATTCAAGCTGGTGTGGAGTCGCTTTCATTTGGCGAAACAGTAGTGCAGGAAGCTGGAGCAAATGGCGTCATTGTAAAGTCTCGTGATATCACTGATGCAGAACGTTCTTCGCTTTTGAAAGCCCTCGCTGTCGATAATGCAACGGTTGAAGAAAAGAGCTTTACTTCAATTGGTCCTTCAGTTGGCCGTGAACTTACTCGAAAATCAATCGTTGCGGTTATTTTAGTTGCTCTCGCAATCATTCTCTTCATCGCTTTTGCTTTCCGAAAAGTATCCGAGCCTGTTTCCTCATGGAAGTATGGGTTAATCGCTATTGTTACCTTGGTACACGATATTGCGATGCCTTCTGGTGTATTTGCGCTCCTCTCTTATTTTCATGGTGCAGAGGTTGATTCACTCTTTGTGGTAGCTCTGCTTACGGTTCTCGGTCTTTCTGTGTCAGATACGATTGTGGTGTTCGACCGAATCCGTGAAAATCTGAAATGGAATCCAGCACCAACATTTGCTGAAACAGTAGGGAAGAGTCTCTCTCAAACATTCACTCGATCAATTAATACTTCACTCACCGTTATTCTTGCTCTTCTCGCACTCTTCTTCTTTGGTCCAGAAACCACTAAGAATTTTGCTCTTGTGCTCGTTACCGGTATGTTCTTCGGAACGTATTCATCAATTTTTGTTGCAAGTCCTATCCTCGTGCTCGTTGAGGAATGGCAGCGAAAAAAGAAAGGAAAGAAATAATTTGTGTAGTAGAAAAGGCTCCCGAAAAAACGTGGAGCCTTTTGCTTAGCAAAGATGATGCCTTTGCCGTTACTTTGCCTGAAGTGGGAGCGATTCGCTATTGGTCCAAAATGAACCATCATTCTTTCCAATATATTGGTTCCGCAGTGACGCGACTAACAATAGAATAAGAAAGAAAAGCACGAACCGACGCAACCTCTCCTGAGGACTTTGCCGGAGTAAGAAAAGTATATGCATAAAAAATTAATAGTTTTTGGCGGGCACCGAATTGTTGGTAGGATTCATTGGCACTTTTACTGCTTGTATAAAGCGAGGATTTTTGACTGCACAAAATACAAAAGCAATTAGTATCATGCAAAATACTACAATGGCAATGTTGCCCTTGGTTTCTGGTTTCATAAGCGGTAAGGTTTTGATTTGATTTCTGCTCATAGTACAATGTGTTGGTTATTAGTCAAAATCCAGTTTTGCTATGTTTATCCTTATTGGTATTGTTGTTCTTGGTATTCTCTACGCCATAATTTCATTTAACGGCTTTGTTACCCTTAAAAACCGAGCCCAGGAGGCTTGGGCTGATATCGAAGTGCAGTTGAAGCGTCGTTATGACCTTATTCCAAATCTCGTTAACACTGTAAAAGGGTACGCCTCACACGAGAGTGGTACCCTAGAAAAAGTGATTGCAGCTCGAAATCAGGCTGTAGCCACAATGAGTGGAACTGCTACAACTGAACAGAAAGCCCAGGCAGAAAATATGCTCTCGGGTACTTTGAAGTCACTCTTTGCTCTCTCTGAAAGTTATCCTGATCTTAAGGCAAACCAGAATTTCATGGAGCTTCAGCGCGAGCTCTCTGATACCGAAAATAAAATTCAGGCCGCTCGTCGTTTCTATAACTCTAATGTTCGCGATCTTAATATTAAAATTGAGCAGTTTCCAGGCAATCTTATTGCTAATGCTTTTGCTTTCAAAAAAATGGATCTCTTCGACATCCCAGATGGTGATGCTGCTCAGAATCCAGTAGAAGTTAAATTCTAGGCTTATGTACTATTATCACTATTCACGTCCTAACTTTGGCCTTGGTATGTTTTGGCTCGCTATTGTTATCTTAATGATCGCTGCTTGGGTGAAGATGTTCCAAAAAGCGGGAAGAGAATGGTGGGAGGCTATTATCCCAATTTATAACGTATACGTTCTTCTTAAAATTGTTGGCAAACCAGGCTGGTGGCTTCTTCTCTATTTGATTCCATTGGTGAATATTGTTGTTTCCGTTATTGTGAAGCACAATCTCTCAAAAAAGTTTGGTAAGGATGTTGGCTTTACTATTGGCCTGATTTTTCTCCCGTTTATTTTTTTACCGATCTTAGGATTTGGTGACAGTGTCTATACAAAAGAAGAAATTATTAGCCAGGCTCCGACAGCGTAAAGTTATACTATGTTCATTATTCTTGGCATCATTGTTCTCCTCGTTATTGCTTCTATTCGTATCGTTAAAGAGTACGAGCGGGGAGTAATTTTTTTCCTTGGTAAGGCAACTGGTGTTCGTGGACCAGGGCTTATTTTGGTCATTCCAATTTTTGAAATGATGACACGGGTGCAACTTCGCACGGTAACTATGGATATTCCGTCACAGAAAATTATTACCAAAGATAACGTTTCTATTGATATTGCTGCCGTGGCGTACTATCACGTAGCTGATGCTATGAAATCGGTTATCGCTATTGAAGATATTTATAAAGCAGTAAACCAAATTAGTCAGACAACGGTGCGAAATGTCGTCGGTCAATTTTCACTTGATCAGTTACTTTCTCAAACGAGTGAAATTAATACACAAATAAAAAATGTTATTGATGCTCACACTGAACCATGGGGTGCGCAGGTAACAGCAGTTGAAATTAAAGATATCACTCTTCCTGAAAACATGCAGCGAGCTATGGCTAAAGAAGCTGAAGCTGAGCGCGAGCGCCGAGCAAAAATTGTGGCGGCTGAAGGTGAGTTTCAGGCCGCTCAGCGTCTTGGTGAAGCGGCTGATCTCATTTCGAAGCACCCAGTTGCCCTTCAACTCCGTACACTGCAAACCATGTCTGAAATTGCGACCGAAAAGAACTCCACCATTATTTTCCCAGCCCAGTTTATGACAACCGTGCAAGAGGCAATGAAAATGGTGAAGGGGGATAACCAAGCGTAAGAGGAGTTTCCTACCTAAATGATATAATGAAAGAGCGGCTTTTTGCTGCTATTTTATGGCTACTCTCTATACACAACAAAGCAAAAATGTTACCAAAACCTGGCTATTAATGACCGTGTTTTTTCTGGTGGTTATTGCCCTCGGTTGGTTTTTCAGCTACTACTACGGTAATCCCAATATCCTTATCTTTTTTGCCTTGTTTTCGATCGTGATGAACATTGTTTCCTTCTGGTTCTCTGACAAAATTGTCGTGGCGCTTGCAGGGGCAAAACAAGTATCAAAACAAGAAGCTCCTGATCTTTATAACGTTGTCGAGAACCTCTCAATTACAGCAGGTCTTCCTTTACCTAAGATTTACGTTATCCAAGATCCATCACCAAATGCATTTGCTACTGGTCGTGATCCACAACACGCCTCTATTGCTGTCACTACCGGACTTCTCTCAATCATGGATCGAAGTGAACTCGAAGGAGTATTGGCCCACGAGCTTTCGCATGTAGGAAATCGCGATATGTTGGTTGCAACCGTTGCAGTGGTACTTGCCGGGTTTGTTTCGATTATCGCCGATGTTTTCCTTCGTGGAAGTATGTTTGGTTTCCGAAGAAATAGCGATAACGATCGGGAAGGGGGAGGAAATATCTTAATGCTCGTCGGTCTTATTTTTGCTATCCTTGCACCAATTTTTGCTACGCTTATTCAACTAGCAATTTCTCGTAAACGTGAGTACTTAGCCGATGCTTCTGGAGCACTCCTAACTCGTTACCCAGAAGGCTTAGCTAATGCACTTAGAAAAATCCAACAGTACGGCCAACCTATGCGCCGTCAATCAACCGCTATTGCCCATCTTTACATAGCTAACCCCCAAGGTTCTGGTAAGTTTGCAAAAGCGGTTGGTACATTGTTTTCCACCCACCCACCAATCGACGACCGAATTAAAGCGTTACTTGGGCACTAATCTATGGATTCTCTCGAACAACGAGTTAGCAACATTGAAGAACGTAATGTTCGAGTTGAAGCTGATAAAAAGTGGGAGCAAAGTTGGACGCGGAGAGTTGCTATTGCTGTACTAACATATCTTATTATTTGTCTTTTTCTTTTTGAAATAGGCGAGTCGGAAATTTTTCTAAAAGCACTTGTACCGGTTTTTGGTTTTGTTCTCTCAACTTTGTCGATTGAGCTTTTCCGAAAAATGAGCGGATATTAATCACGATAGTAGTATGATTGGTTTCCCTCGCCGGGAAACTTCACATTTTGTATAATTGCTCGTTACTTACGTAATATATATGTCATCTGAAACTAAAACCACAGTAATGCCAAAGGATATTCCACGGAGAGGCATATTTGGCATGCTCAAACCATATGGTTGGTTTATTTTTCTTCTTGTCCTTTGTACCGTTGTAGCAAACGGACTCAACTTGGCTGTTCCTAAAATCATGGCTCATGCCATTGATACATATTCGGAAGGAAACTTTGTGCTCACAACACTAATTATCGAGTTTTCTATCGTTTCAATTCTGATATTTGTTTTTACCTATCTACAAAATATTGTGCAGGTATATACGGCTGAAAGAGTTGCTCGTGATTTGCGTACTAAACTTGCAGCAAAGATTTCGCAGCAAGACTATGCATTTATTGACCGTACGACACCAGCGAAACTGCTAACCAACTTAACCTCCGATGCCGATGCGGTGAAAAATTTTATTGCACAAGCAATTTCTTCAATTATTTCCTCAGTGTTTCTTATTATTGGTGCGAGTATTCTCTTGCTGGTTACCAACTGGAAACTTGGTCTCGTTGTGCTCTCAGTGGTGCCAATCATTGGAGTAACATTCAGTATCATTTTCGGCAAAGTTCGCAAATTATTTGTTCGGGCACAAGGTGCTATTGATTGGTTAAATAAAGTAATTAACGAAAGCATCTTAGGTGCCGCACTAATCCGGTTGGTTAACTCTCAATCTCTTGAATATCAAAAATTCCTTAATGCTAACACTGAAGCGCGCGAAATTAGCTTAGGAATTTTGAAATTGTTTGCCAGCTTAATTCCTATTATTACGTTTCTTACGAACGCAGCAATTCTTGCCATTCTCGTTCTCGGTGGGCATTTTGTCATCAACGGAAGTATGTCACTTGGTGATTTTACGGCGTTCAATAGCTACCTCTCAATTCTTATTTTCCCGATTTTTATTTTAGGATTTATGTCTACGGTTATTGCTCAAGCGACAGCTTCATATGGTCGCATAGAAGAGGTTTTAAATACGCCGGACGCTAAGGACTTAGGTACTATTACTACACCGCTACGGGGAGATGTTGCCGTACAGAATGTTACTCTCTCATTTGGTGAAAAAGACGCTCTCAAGAATGTTTCGTTTGAAGCGAAAGCTAAAACACGCACAGCAATTATTGGCCCAACCGCAGCAGGAAAGACGCAGCTTCTGTACGTGCTTACCGGTTTGGTAACTCCACAAGAAGGTAGTGTGCTCTATGATGGAAAAAATATTACTGAGTACAATAAAGAAAAATTGCATGACCAAATAGGTTTGGTATTCCAAGATAGTATTTTATTTAACCTAACCCTTCGTGAAAATATTGCTTTCAGTAGTGCAGTTACTGACGAAACGTTACAAAAAGCTATTGATACAGCAGAACTTGGTGACTTCATCGACTCGTTACCTGAAGGCTTAAATACAGTTGTATCTGAGCGAGGTACTAGTCTTTCTGGCGGTCAAAAACAGCGAGTGATGCTTGCCCGAGCGTTAGCATTAAATCCAACGGTTCTTCTCTTAGATGATTTTACCGCGCGGGTAGATGCTCGCACTGAAAAGAAAATTCTGGAAAATGTTCGCAAAAACTATCCAGATATTACGCTTATTTCCATCACTCAAAAAATTACTTCGGTCGAGTCATTCGATCAAATTGTACTTCTGATGGAAGGGGAGTTAATTGCAAAAGGTACTCATAGAGAACTTCTTGAAATCTGTCCTGAGTACGTCCAAATTTATAATTCGCAGGAGAGTACTGAGCATTTATGAACTACAAACTAAGAACATTTGAAAAAGCTGAGCGATCAATGGCGATGAAAGATGCGCTTGTTAGTTTAAAGCCGCTGCTCTCCGATGAAAAGAGTTCGTTACTTTTTGCCCTCGTTGCCATCATTATCAACTCGGGAGCAAATCTTTTAGGCCCAGTTATTATTGCCAAGGTTATTGATACCTATATTGCTACTAAAAATTTCCACGGTGTTCTCGTATACTCAGGTTTACTTGCGGTAGTATATCTTTTTGGTTTAGGTGCTTCGTTTCTTCAAATTCAGGTGATGGGAGGAGTTGGACGTCGCGTACTCTTTAAACTCCGCAACAGTATTTTTACGAAGCTTCAGGAATTGCCAGTGGCATTCTTTAACGCAAATAAAGCTGGTGATTTAATTTCGCGTATCAACAATGATACCGATAAATTAAACCAGTTCTTTTCACAGGCCTTGGTGCAACTTGTGGGTAATCTGTTCATGATGCTCGGGGCTGCTATTTTTCTCGTGACGCTTAATGTCCGGCTAGGTTTTGCATCCCTTGCCCCGGCTCTCCTGGTGGTTATTATTACTCAGCTTATTTCGCCATGGATTAAGAGTACCAGCACACGCAGTTTGCAAACCCTTGGTGGTATGAGTGCTGAAATTCAGGAAAGTTTGGCCAACTTTAAGGTTGTGGTTGCCTTTAATCGTCTCGATTATTTTCGTACAAAATTTAATGACGTTAATCAGCAAAATTATAAATCTTCTATTAAGGCTGGTATTGCAAATAATATCCTTGTTCCTATTTATGGTATTGCTTCGAACTTGGCGCAGATCGCGGTATTAGCCTATGGAATTATGATGATTACTTCTGGTCATCTTACTATCGGTTTATTGGTCGGATTTTTGCTCTATGTAAACAATTTCTATACACCACTTCGCCAACTTGCAGCTCTGTGGTCATCGCTCCAATTTGCTCTCGCCTCACTTGACCGCATCTCAGAAGTGTTAGATCTCGAATCAACGATCAAAGTAGTACCATCTGGCAAAACCATAGAACCGAACGGCATTCTTACTTTTGAACGGGTTTTCTTTTCGTATAGTAATGAAAAGCAAGTACTCCACGATGTAAGCTTTACCCTTCAAAAAGGGAAGACGTATGCGCTGGTAGGGCCAACGGGAGGAGGTAAAACAACCACAGCCTCTCTGATGGCGCGGTTATTTGATCCAACTATGGGAACGGTATATCTTGAAGGTAAAGATATTCGCTCATATGATCCAGCTGTACGTGCCAAGAAAATAGGGTTCATCCTTCAAGAACCGTTTTTGTTTACGGGTACCGTTCAAGAAAACATTTTGTACGGCAATGAAGAATACCAAAACAGAACGAGCGAAGAACTTCTGAAATTGTTACAAGAAAAACAACTCGATAGTTTATTGGTACGATTTGAAAAAGGTTTAGATACCAAAGTTGGAGCAGGGGATGCAATTAGTTTAGGACAAAAGCAGCTCATCGCTTTTATGCGAGCAGTTTTGCGAAATCCAAAACTTCTTATTTTAGATGAGGCAACGGCTAACATTGATACCGTTACCGAACAACTTCTTGAAGAAATTTTAAAAAAACTTCCTTCCGACACAACAAAAGTAATTATTGCGCACCGGCTTAATACGATTCAAAACGCAGATGATATTTTCTTTGTAAATGGCGGAGATGTTATCCACGCTGGTTCTTTTGAGCATGCACTGGAAATGCTCTTACATGGAAAGCGGGTAAGTTAAGGTTTTGCGGAGGAGGCGAGATTCGCCCGCGGCTAAAACTTTTTCGTCAAAAAGTTTTGTCTGGGCACCAGCTCGTCTGTTTTGTTTACTAACAAAACATGACTCCGCTGTTCGAATCTCACTCGAATATGAAGCAGTTCATATTCTCTCCTCACGCAAAAGAGCCTCTTTAAGGACTCTTGATTGCGGAGGAGGCGAGATTCGAACTCGCGGTCAGGTTTCCCCAACACAGTCTTTCCAGGACTGCCATTTAAACCACTCATGCACTCCTCCGTATATTTCATTTTTCTCAAACGGAGGTCGCACAGGGTGCGAAACAGTGCATGAGTGGTCGGCCACTATTGTGTGCCGGCTTAAATTGAAGCAGTTCAATGCAAGCCCATCTCATGCACTCCTCCCTTAGAACCAATCATTTTTAACACATGTTTTTATACTTTTCTAGTGTGACGAAGTGGAGTACACTGGGGAGTATGCGTTTTAAATATACCTTCTCACTCTTCGTTGGTGTAACACTCCTATTCTTTTTGGTTCCACATATCGTATCTGCGCATGAGGTGTATGTACTTAATGCGAACGAAATTCAGTTTGCGCTCAAAGCACCGTCTCCTGATTTTCTCACTACGATTACAACCCATCTTGGGCAATTTTTAACGTGGGGCTTACTGACACTTCTTATTGTTATTGGAGTATTTTTTATTTCAATTATTCGACCCGTTGAGCGAGCCATTGATCCTTTCTTAAATAAATTAAAAGTTACTGCTCCACTTATTGCTCAAGTCACTCTCGGCGCGGCGCTTTTAGCTAGTGGTTATTACCATGCAATTTTTGGTATTGAACTTCCAGTTGTGGTTACGTTCGGTATCTATGCACCTCTCGTGAATAGTGTGCTCATGATTATCGGCGTGATGTTACTTTTTGGCATCTTGCCGCGTGTTGCTGCCATTGTAGCTGCAGTATTGTATCTTTCTCTCGTATTTTCTTATGGAGTATATATGTTGAACTATGCTACCTATGCGGGCGAAGCGCTCACCGTAGCGCTCTTTGGTGGGGCATACCATGTTATTGAATTTAAAAAAATGGCGCGTTTATTTGAACGAGTAGAAAATAAAATCGTTCCTCACTTGCATGCGTATAAATTCCTCATCATGCGAGTACTTTTTGGAGTTTCTCTCGTCTATGCTTCGCTATATGCAAAATTTTTTCATGGTGAGTTAGCTCTTGAAACTGTTACGAAATATCATTTAACTCAATATTTTCATTTTGACCCTGTCTTTTTGGTTCTTGGAGCTATGGCTATTGAGGTGTTGCTTGGTTTTTGTTTTATTCTTGGATTCGAAATTCGCTTCGCCTCACTTTTTTTCTTGATTTTCTTAACACTCTCGCTTCTCTTTTTTGGCGAAGCCGTATGGCCGCATGTCATTCTTATTGGCACCGCACTTGCAATGTTTGCTCATGGATATGATGCCTACTGTCTTTCCGCTTTGCTTTCAAAGCAAAAAAATTTAGAACCAGTACTTTAGGTCTTACTATGCTATTATTTTCTTATGACCACTTTTCGAAATCCTGTTCTACATACGACACAGAATGTTTCTCGTTTACATAAAGAAGCGCAGGGGACAAGTAGCACCTCAAAACTAAACTGGCTTAGAGCGGCGGTGCTCGGTGCTAATGATGGGATCGTTTCCATTTCCTCACTTATTGTTGGTGTTGCTGGAGCTTCAAATTCACTTCGCGCAATACTTACCGCTGGTATTGCAGGAGCGGTAGCAGGAGCGCTCTCGATGGCGGCAGGGGAGTATGTGTCGGTGTCTTCACAACGAGATGCTGAAAAGGTACTTCTTGAAAAGGAGCGCCAAGAGCTTATTGATACTCCGACCGAAGAACTGCATGAACTTACCGATATCTATAAAAACAAAGGTTTGTCCGCGGAGACTGCGGCACAAGTGGCAAAAGAACTTACCGCCCACGATGCGTTCGCTGCCCACGTTGAAGCAGAATTAAAAATTGATCCGAACGATCTTACCAACCCATGGCATGCTGCTTACGCTTCAGCTTTAGCGTTTTTAGTTGGATCAGTTATTCCACTCCTAGCAGTTATTATTCCCCCAGCTTCTTGGCGAATCCCGGTCAGTTTTATTGCAGTTATTATTGCCCTCGGTATAACCGGAACTCTCTCTGCCCATGTTGGAGGAGCCAATAAGATACGGGCTGTCGCACGTGTTGTTCTCGGTGGTGTTTTAGCCATGCTCGTAACATTTTCTATTGGCAAACTCTTCGGTATTTCTGGCCTATAAGAGCGATTTCCACAGCTGGGGTAGAGCCCTTCCTTTTATTCAAAATGTGTGCTTTAATACGAAGTGTATTTTCGTGTTCGACCGTTTTGGGTAACCAGTAGGCCGCGACTGAAATTACGGTCGAATAATTCTAGATCACAAGATCTATTCTCACTATGGCAGCAAAACTCTACATCGGTTCTCTCGCTTACGCGACTACCGATGACAGCCTCCGCAACTATTTTGCGACAGCTGGAAACGTTGTTAGTGCATCAGTCATCATGGATAAGATGACCGGTCGCTCACGCGGTTTCGGTTTCGTAGAAATGGGCAGCGAGCAGGAAGCACAGGATGCTATCGCAAAGTTCGATGGAACCGAACTCGACGGTCGCACAATCCGTGTTTCTGTAGCACAGGCTAAGGAGCGCACAGGTGGCAATGGCGGCGGCGGATTCCGCGGCGGCAATCGCTACTAGTACGTTTTCTCATTTACAAAAAATCCGCTTCGGCGGATTTTTTGTTTTGGTTGCAGATAATACAGTGCTACCGTATAGTTTTGGTGTTTGGGCGCGTTGCGGAATTAGTATCGCGTCTCAGAAGTGAGAGGCGATATACTGGGAACCCAGTTTCTAAGCATATCGCCGCAAGACCTTAAGCGTTTTGTTTCAAAATGCGAAAGGTGTACAACTCCTGTAAGGAGTCACGAAAGATAAATTTGTGTCTTGAGTGGGCGTGTGGCGGAACTGGTATACGCGTACGTCTCAGAAGCGTATCCCGAAAGGGTTGGAGGTTCAAATCCTCTCACGCCCACTCAAGATAGAAGTTAATTGCATCACTAGCCCACTATGAATAAAGAACATAAAAAAGTTATTGTTTCCGGCAGAGTCCAGGGAGTCTTTTTCCGTGATAGCGCAAAAGAAGTCGCTCACTCATTAGGTATCTTTGGTACGGTGCGAAATGCTACCGACGGGACGGTCCATGTTGAAATAGAAGGGGAACACGAGACTCTCGAGCAGTTCCTTTTTTGGTGTGCGACAGGTCCTAAGGATGCAATTGTTACTAATATGGATGTAACCAAGGGAGAGTTTAAAAATTTCTCAACTTTTGAAATTCTACCTGATTTACAAGGCTAAATTTAGAAAAGACTGGAAAAAAGTACCTTTTTTGCTATAATCTGACGATATGCAGAAAGTATTTCGCGCGGGCTTCCTCTTTGTCGCTTTTGCCCTTCTAGCCCTTTCTATCCCAGTATTTGCAGAAGAGAAAGACCCCATAAAGGCTGATACACCAACAGTCAGTACTCCGGTGCTTTCACCTGATGACCAAGAACTATATAAGGAGATTGATCAGTTACTCATACTTGGTTTTCGGGGAACTGAAGTTACTGATGAGAGTCCAATTGCCACTATTCTAAAAGATACTAATTTGGGAGGGGTTATTCTCTTTGATTATGATTCCTTGACCAAAAAGTTTGATCGAAATATTAGTTCACCATCACAACTTCAAGCTCTTACTACTGCACTTCAAAGCCGCGCAGCAACACCACTTTTTATTTCAATTGATGAAGAAGGTGGAGCAGTGAATCGTTTGAAAAAGTCATACGGGTTTTCCTATGTCTTACCACGAGCAAAAGAGCTAGGTTTAAAGAAAACATCAAACACCCTTCTTCAAAGTAAAAAACTTGCTCGGCAGCTTAAGGTGCTCGGTATCAATTTAAATTTTGCTCCCGACGTTGATCTTGATTATGGTACCCGAAGCCCGATTATCGGTCTCTTTGGCCGCGCATTTAGTTCAAAGCCAGCAGTTGTTGTTGCTCATGCAAAAGCCTTTATTGATGGCCATAACTATTACGGTATTGGAACTGTTATTAAGCATTTCCCAGGCCACGGTAGTGCGCGAGGGGATACTCATGCGGGGTTGGTAGATATTACTCGTACCTACGATGTCCGTGAGGCTGAACCATTCCAGAAATTGGTTACCAGTGGAGATGCTAAAGCCGTAATGGTTGGTCATCTTTTTGACCGTGACATCGATCCAACGTATCCAGCTTCTCTTTCAAAAGTGTTTGTTACCGATCTTCTCCGCAAGAAACTTAACTTTGACGGTGTTGTTGTCAGTGATGATCTTAATATGGGAGCAATTGCCGATGCGTATTCTCCGGGAGAAGCAGCTGTTCTCGCTCTTTCAGCTGGTGACGATATGTTGATTTTTTCTAACAACATTGACTCTTATGATGACAATCTGGTGTATAACGTCCGCGATGCAGTATTTAAAGCGGTGCAAGATGGAACGCTCCCACGTTCTCGAGTTCAGGATGCTTTCAGTCATGTAATGCTCTGGAAAGCATGGCTTAATGTTATCCCTGACAAAGATCCTGGGGATGCTAGCGACGACGAAAGTCTCTAGTGTGGTATACTTTTGTAGTTCTATTAGAAGTTAGAAAGTAACTCCGGATTTTCCGGGTAATAATGTATGTGTATAGACTGTAAAGGTCCAGTTGGTTTTTCTCCAAAGAGTCTCGGTCTTCTTTTGCTCCGTCTTGTTGTCGCGGGCATTTTTTTGTATCACGGTTGGAATAAGTTCATGTTTATGGACAATACGGTGATATTCTTCGGTACGCTCGGCCTCGCGCCATTCTTTGCGTACTTTATTGCTCTCGTTGAAGTTGTTGGTGGTTTGTTTATGCTTCTCGGTGCATTTCCATGTGTTACCGGTATCATGCTTGCTCTCGACATGGTGGTTGCTATCTTCTTGGTAAAACTTTCAAGCGGTTTTGTTGGCATGGAAACCGAACTTCTTCTTTTTGCTGGCTCACTTGCTCTTGCCCTCATGGGAAGTGGTCGCTATGCAATTATGAAACACTGTCCATGTAAATGGTGCCGCTGGTGCAAACAAGATGGTGGTTGCGCATGTTGCGGAGGTGGCTGCAAAGACTGTAAAGATTGTGCAGCGTGTAAGGATGGAGTTTGTGCTCTGCCTAAAACTGAGAAGTCTTCTTAAAAGGCTGTTTTGTTTGACTGTTTTCACTAGTTCTTTATAATCAAGAAAACTTCTTGTCAGGAGTTTTATTAATCAGTAGTTCAGTATATTCGTTATGATGGACGATAAAGCATTTCTTGAGTACGTAGTTAAGGCTCTTGTTGATAATCCGAACGACGTTAAAATTGATCGCACCGTTGATGAAATGGGTGTGCTCGTAACTCTCTCAGTTAATCCAGCAGATATGGGTAAAGTGATTGGCCGCCAGGGTAATACCGCTAAGGCAATCCGCACTCTTCTCCGTGTGATTGGCATGAAGAACAACGCTCGTGTAAACCTCAAAATTAATGAACCAGAAGGCGGCACAAAAAGTGCAAATCCTTCTGAAGCCATGGATGAGGCTCTCGCTGACCTTAAAAACATGTAAAACAAAGGCCGCCCGAAAGGGCGGTTTTTGTTTTCCCCAAGCCTGTTGACGGCTGTTTTTAGGTCGGTAGTATGGATATATGGAATGCCAGAACGCGAAAAACTTTAGCCTCCTTCTAAACCTCCTTACGCCACTCGAGGGTTGATTCCTGCGTTCGAAACGATCGAAATCAGAAATCAGCTCTCGAAAGAGGGCTGATTTTGTTTTTTGATAAAAAAATATTGTTGAACTCTTAAATTTACCGCTATGCAGCATTTATCATTTTTACCTATCGTAATCCTGAAAGGGATATATGCGAAAAAGCAATTTTCTTGTAGCACATCGTGCTACCAACTCTCACTGTCAGACAGCGAGCTAACCATTAGCGATACTAACACCGTACCGCACAGCCGATTCACTACTACTACTACTACTACTGCCGGTTCCCGCTACACTACTCGCCATGTTCTCACCTCGCTACTCGCAGCAGAAGAAGATGAGGCTAAGTATCCTTCGCTAATTCAGAGTGAACTGGAAAAACTAAATGTGCAGCCAGGCTCACTATACAGTTTGCTGGATGCTGTGCAGAAAAACACCCTGGACTTTTTGTGGCCAGATGCGAAATTACTACGCATTCTGGAACCTTTCATGGTAGATGAGAAACTCCATTTCTTTATTGCTCAACAAGAGCATGCACGACCAGGTTTTACTCTGGTCTATGTTCCTGCAAGAGAATTTATGCAAATGGAGGCCTGTCCTTTTTTGTCACATCATCGGTAAGATTTACAGTATTCGAAATTGGGAGGGGGTTGTCATTGGCAATCCCTTTTCTATTTGCACGGTTCTTTGAGAGAAGGTAGAGTACACCGTATGCGATTTCATGTCGTAACCCTGTTCCGAAACCTGGTTGAGCCGTATTTTTCTGACTCAATTTTAGGCCGGGCAATTAAAGAAAAAAAGATCTCCGTGAAGTTTTATAACCCGCGGGATTTTGTTCGTGGTAAGTACCGAAAAGTATGGCCAGACGGCAATATTTCCGCCCAGGTGGATGAGCGGCCGTACGGTGGCGGCCCAGGCATGATTATGATGGCTGACCCAGTGCTTCGAGCGGTAGCCAAGGCGCAGGGAAGCATCAAAAACAAAAAAGCTAAGACAAAAATTATTTTCTTTTCGCCAGCGGGTAAAAAGTTTGATACAGCGTATGCAAAAATAGCGGCAAAAAAGTATACCGATATTATTTTAATCAGCGGTCGCTACGAAGGCATTGACGCCCGTGTTTTAAAGATTTTGAAAGCTGAAGAAATTTCGGTTGGCGATTATGTGCTCACTGGAGGAGAACTTCCAGCGGCAATTTTAATTGACTGTATTTCCCGCCAAGTAGAAGGAGTGCTCGGCAACTTTGATTCTCGCGAGGAAGAGCGCGTATCTTCTTCAGAGGTTTATACTCGACCAGAAGTGCTCGAATGGAAAGGGAAGAAGTACCGGGTTCCGAAAGTCCTTTTGACCGGAAACCACAAAAAAATAGAAGAGTGGAAGAGCAAAGGTAAAAAGATATAATTTGTTTTTATGGAAAGTCCTAGTTTTTTAGAGAGGAAAGAAGAAAAATCAACTGCAAAAGAACTCCTCAAAGGTTTTAAGGAGGGGATGAAAGATCTTACTAGCTGGAAACCTACTAGTCTGGATACTACTATTTTTCAGACCTACTTGAGGAGGTTCCTTATTGTCTCACTTGCTCTTTGGGCAGCTTCTATACCAGTTCAAATTGGTAAACAGGGAGTAGACAGAATTAAGTACGAGCAAAGTAAAAAAAAGTTTCAAGACAAATACAAAGATTTGTCTGTTGAGTCGATATCACGGTTACACCAAAGAGCAGTAGAAGCCTACGGGGAGCACTATGTAAATAGTATTCCAGGCGTGAGCTTAGTGAGTGGTGATGCCCAAGAAAAAGTTATTAAAAGGATGGAAGCTGATAAACCAGAAGTTTTTACTCTGGCAGGAAGTTTCAATATGGGCGACTGGGATAAAGAATTTACTCATTATGAAAAAGAATACGGGGATCTACTTGATGACGTAACGTTTAATAAAGAAGAATCATCGGAGTATATTATTCTAAAGCAGGATACTGTTTTAGATGTAAACCACAACGAATCTTATACTCATTGGGCTGAAAGAATGAAAGCATCCAAAGATACTGTTCCCGCAGAAGAATTTCTCTCTAAAATGGAAGTCTTTTTCCCGAAAGGTTGGATAAAAGGTGAAGTACAATCTTTCACTTTTAAAGAGCAATATCCAAAACTTACTGCATATGGCGCAAAATCACAGACAGCTGGGGAAGTAGGAAATAATAAAGAACTATTCTTATATGGAGTTCAGACAGAGGAATCACAAGGGGAGACTTTAGCTCATGAATTAGGTCATGAGAACGACTGGGAGCGGTCAACCAAACTAAGCCCAGAACAGAGATTAGAACTTTTAATGAAAGTGCATGATCGTGTGACTTCAGAGAATAGGTTTCGCTCAGATTATGTAGAGTCCATTTTAAGTGGGGAATTGTATCCAGAGATGAAAGATCCGAAAGTCATTCTTCAAACTGCCACTGTTGAGTATTGGGCTGAGATAACAGGTGAATACTTCTCAAACGGAGTTGGCAACTTAGCTTCTGAAGACGTTGAAGTTATTGAATGGATGATACAAAAAGTGGATCCAGAATTTTTAGCCACACACTCGGCAGGAGGTATTTTTGCTGCTTCGTATAGGGACCACAACATACGACAAACAAAGCTCTTTGATGAAGCTTTTGAAGAAGAGAATTCTGACAGCCTAAATCAAAAAGATTATTTAAAAATTGCGTATTATCGGCGATATCTTAATTTATAGAGGGTACATTTTCTATGATTAAACTTAATTGTTACTCAAAAGAGGAATTTCTAGGCGTTCTCGCGGTTAAGAATGGTTTTTTTACGATAGAAAGTAAAAATAAGAGTTTTACTACTGCTCTACAGGAACTTTCAGAACAAGGGATTCCTGTTGCTAATATTGATAGCACAGTGAGTATTATATTTCCAAAAGATTCACGGTATATCTTTTTCTTAGAAAAGTTTCTTATAAAGTGTGGTTTTCGTATTATTCGTGTTGATACCGAACTCATCACAAAATTAAAACAGAAAGTAATGACCAATGATACGTCGGTTTCAGAAAGTTCATTTAACGAAATCTATGGGCAGCTTTCTGTCTATGAGGCGAGCCTATTACTGCGAACCCTAGATTCGCTACCTAACTAGCACTGCTTTCCCAGGATTTTAGGGAGATAAACTTGACTTTCTTTCAAAAATAAGTAGTATAGCCCTTACCTAAGCCCTGATTGAGTTACGTCTTGCTTTGGTGTTATGAGCACTAAAAAAGTCGTCCTCTTGCTACTCAAAACAACCTGCCGCGCATAGCCCGGAGAAAAACTACCTAGGAATTCGCGGTAGTTTGTTTTGCGTTTAGAGAGACAAAAAGAATATGTCGAAACTTGCAGCGACACGACCAAAAAAGTACTTTTCAAAGTACAAGGAACCTCTTGTTGAGTTTCCAAATCTCCTTGAGACCCAACTCATCTCGTTTGAGTGGTTGGTGGAGAAAGGCCTCGGTGAGGTCTTCAAAGAATTCTCACCAATTAACGATTACTCGGGCAAAAAATTTCAGCTCGATTTCGTTTCGTTTACCTTGGGTGAACCAAAGTATGACGAGCACTACGCAAAAGCTAATAAGCTTACCTACGAAGGTCAGCTCAAAGCTCGCGTAAAGCTTTTTAATAAAACGATCAACGAAACCAAAGAGCAGGAAATCTTCATGGCGGATGTTCCGCTCATGACGGCACACGGTACCTTCATCATCAACGGTGTTGAGCGTGTTATCGTTCCACAGCTTGCTCGTTCGTTCGGTATTTTCTTTACTGAAGACGAAGTAAAAGGCAAAAAGCACTTTGGTGCAAAAATTATTCCAGCTCGCGGTGTTTGGATCGAAATTGAAACTGATACCGACGGCACTCTTGTTGTTCGTATCGACAAGAAGCGCAAATTCCCAGCCACGTCACTTCTCCGCGTGCTTGGCCTCGCTACTGATGCTGATATCTTAGCTGCCTTTAAAGACAGTGGATACGAAGCCCAGATCAAAGCTGGTCTCGAAAAAGATCCAGCAAAGACTCAGGGTGAAGCATACGTTGAAATTTATAAGCGTCTCCGTGATGGCGATCTTGCTACCGCTGATAACGCTAAGGAATTTATCAACTCTCTTTTTGGAAGTGAGCGTTACGACCTTTCTCCAGTTGGTCGTTTCCGCTTCAACAAGCGCTTCGAAAAGAGTATGGACGAGAAAGAACTTGCTCGTCGCACTATTTCCGCAGAAGATGTTGTGGTTGTTTTGAACAATGTTCTTACACTCAACGCTACCCCAGGGGCAAAGGCTGATGATATCGATCACCTTGGTCAGCGCCGTGTTCGTTACGTTGGTGAAATGCTCCAGCAGAAAGTTCGTGTTGGTATGACACAGATTAAGCGTAATGTGCAAGACCGTATGTCGACTATCGACACCGGAACAACGCTTCCAATCGCTATTGTTAACCAGCGTCCACTCCAGGCTCGTATTAAAGAATTCTTCACCACGAACCAGCTCTCACAGTTCATGAACCAGGAAAATATCTTGGCTGAGCTTGAACATCTCCGCACTCTTTCTGCGCTTGGTCCCGGAGGTCTCACTCGTGAGCGTGCAGGTCTTGAAGTTCGCGACGTGCACACTTCTCACTACGGTCGTGTATGTCCAATTCACACTCCTGAAGGTCCGAACATCGGTCTTATTCTTCACACTTCAACGTACGCTCGTGTAAACGACTTCGGTATCATCGAAACTCCATACATCAAAGTGAAAGACGGTAAAGTTACCGGCGAAGTGGTATACCTCAACGCTCTTGAAGAAGAGAAGTATGTCATCGCTCACGCAGGTACAAAAGTAGACGATAAAGGTAAAATTGTTGAAGAAAAAGCTGAAGCTCGTATTCAAACTGAACCGGGTCTCGTTGATCGCGATAAGGTAGACTTTATCGACGTTGCAACCAACCAGGCATTCTCAATCGCTACTTCAACTATTCCATTCCTTGAGCACGACGACGCAAACCGCGCACTCATGGGAAGTAACATGCAGAAGCAAGCAACTCCATGTATCGTTCCAGATGTACCACTTGTGGCAACCGGTATGGAAGAGCATATTGCTCGCGAAAGTGGCCGCGTAGCAGTTTCTCGAAGCGAAGGAGAAGTTGTTGCCGTAGATGCTCGTGAAATTACGGTAGAAGACAAAGCAGGTAAGAAGCACGTCTACAAACTCATTAACTTCGAACGAACAAACAACTTCACCGTATTCCATCAGCGTCCAATCGTTTCAGTAGGTGATAAAGTGAAGAAAGGCCAGGTACTTGCTGACACCTCTTCATCATCACAAGGTCAGGTTGCTCTCGGACAAAACGTTCGCGTAGCCTTCATGGCATGGAACGGTGCAAACTTCGAAGACGCGATTATTCTTTCAGAACGTCTCGTAAAGAACTCAAAATTTACTTCTATCTACGTTGAAGAATTCGTTTGTCTCGTTCGCGATACTAAGCTTGGACCTGAAGTAACCACTCGCGATATTCCAAACGTTGGTGAACAGAAACTCAAAGATCTCGACGAAGAAGGAATTATCCGCATCGGTGCTGAAGTTCGCGAAAACGATATTCTCGTTGGTAAAATTACTCCAAAGGGTGAAACCGAACTTACTCCTGAAGAACGTCTCCTCCGATCAATCTTTGCTGAAAAGGCTCGCGACGTGAAGGATACTTCACTTCGTATGGAACACGGTAAGCGTGGCCGCATTATCGGTGTGAAAATTTTCTCACGCGAAGCAGGTCATCAGCTTGAATCTGGCATCATCAAAAAAGTAGTTATTGAACTCGCTCAAGTACGTAACATTTCAGTAGGTGACAAGCTTGCTGGACGACACGGTAACAAGGGTGTTATCTCAACCATTCTTCCTGAAGAAGATATGCCATATACCGCAGACGGTCAGCCAGTAGACATGATTTTGACTCCGCTCGGTGTGCCATCACGTATGAACCTCGGACAAATTCTTGAAATGCACCTTGGTTTGGCTGCTGACACGCTTGGTTACCAGGCAATCATCCCACCATTCTGTGGCGCAACCGAAGGTGAAATCCGCGGTGAACTCAAAGCTGCTGGATGGCCTGAACACGGACGCATCAAACTCTACGATGGTCGCACTGGTGACGCATTCGAACAAGATATCGCCGTTGGTGTGATGCACGTTTTGAAACTGCACCACATGGTGGAAGACAAGATTCATATGCGTTCAATTGGACCGTACTCACTCATTACGCAGCAGCCACTCGGTGGTAAAGCACAAGGTGGTGGTCAGCGTTTCGGTGAAATGGAAGTGTGGGCGCTCGAAGGTTACGGTGCAGCGTATGCTCTCCGTGAAATGCTTACGATCAAGTCTGACGACATCATGGGCCGCTCACAAACGTTCGACTCAATCATCAAGGGTGAAGATATTAAAACGCCAAACGCTCCAGCATCATTTTCTGTTATGTTGAACTACCTCCGTGGTTTGGCTCTCGACGTTGATCTCAAAAAGAAGGTCGGAAAGAATACTAGCGACGACTCCGCCGAAGGAGACGAATAATATCTAACGAGTTAATCTATGGGAAAAGTTATAGATACAACTGACTTTGACTTCATTACACTCTCACTCGCGAGTCCTGAACGCATTCGCGAATGGAGCTACGGCGAAGTAACGAAGCCTGAAACAATCAACTACCGTACCGGCCGATCTGAACGCGGTGGTCTCTTCGACGAGCGCATTTTCGGTCCAGAAAAGGACTACGAATGTTACTGTGGTAAATACCGACGTATTCGTTACAAGGATATTGTGTGTGAAAAATGTGGCGTGGAAGTAACTCGCTCTATCGTTCGCCGTGAACGCATGGGCCATATTGAACTTGCTTCACCAGTTGCACACATTTGGTTCCTCCGTGGTGTACCTAGCCGCATGAGTATTCTCATGAACATCACTGTTTCAGATCTTGAAAAGGTGATCTACTTTGCTGGTTACATCATCACCAAAGTACATGAGGACGAAAAAGCTACGGTTATTAAAGACCTCGAAAGTGAATTTAAGGCAAAGGTAAAGAGTGCACAGGACGACGAGACTAAGGAAAAATTGAAGACGCTTCTCCAGAGTACTAAACGCGAAATCAACGAAATCTATGAAGGTCGTGTATTGAACGAAATCCAGTATCACCACTTCTCACTTAAGTACGGTACTTGTTTTGAGGCTTCAATCGGTGCTGAAGCAATCTTTAATCTCTTCAAGAATCTTGATCTCAAGCGTCTTAAAGATATTACCGAAGCTTCAATCGAAAAGGCTGGTAACCTTGAGCGTGAAAAACTTGAAAAGCGTCTCTCAGTTATTCGCTCAATGATGCACGCTTCTATTCGTCCTGAATGGATGTTCCTCACTGTCATTCCAGTTATCCCACCAGCACTCCGTCCGATGGTGGCTCTTGATGGTGGTCGCCATGCAACTTCAGATTTGAACGACCTCTACCGTCGCGTGATCAACCGAAACAACCGTTTGAAGAAGCTCAAGGAAATTGGCGCGCCAGACGTTATTCTCCGTAACGAAAAGCGTATTCTCCAAGAAGCAGTTGATGCTCTCATCGACAACTCAATTGCAAGTCAGAATGATTCTCAGGCAATGAGTCAGTCACAGCGTCGCGCACTCAAATCTCTTTCAGATAACTTGAAAAGTAAGCAGGGTCTCTTCCGTCAAAACCTCCTCGGTAAGCGTGTAGACTACTCAGGCCGTTCAGTTATCGTGGTTGGTCCTACGCTTAAACTCTCACAGTGTGGTCTTCCAAAACACATGGCGCTCGAACTTTTCCGTCCGTTCGTCATTTCAAAACTCATTGAACGTGAATTCGCTTTCAACATTCGCGGTGCAAACCGTTTGATTGAAGAAGGTGTTCCAGAAGTGTGGGCAATTCTTGAAGAAGTGACAAAAGGGAAGTACGTGCTCTTAAACCGTGCACCAACCCTTCACCGTCTCGGTATTCAGGCATTCACACCAGTCTTGATTGAAGGAAATGCTATTCAGGTGCACCCACTCGTTTGTTCTGCGTTCAACGCTGACTTCGACGGTGACCAAATGGCTGTCTACGTTCCGCTTTCTGATGAAGCACAGGCTGAAGCTCGTGAGCTCATGGCTTCAAACAAAAACCTTCTTAAGCCACAATCTGGTGAACCAATCGTAAACCCATCACAGGATATTATTCTTGGTTGTTTCTGGATGACTAAAGAAGTGAAGGGTGACAAGGGTGAAGGCATGCTCTTCTCTTCACCGAATGAAGCGATTACTGCCTACGACTTCGGTATGGTTTCATTCCGCGCTAAGATTAAAGTTCTTCCAACTGAGAAGCCAAAGTACGCTCCGTTTAATGGTTTGCCATTTGAAACAACGATCGGACGACTTCTCTTTAACTCGGTGCTTCCAGAAGACTTCCCATACTTGAACGAAGAAATCACCAAGAAGCGTATGTCGAACTTGGTAGATGATTTGATTCTCCGCCACGGTATTGATGGTACTCCTGATATTCTCGACAAGATCAAGAACTTCGGTTATCGCTACGCAACTCGTTCAGGAACAACCTTCGGTATGGACTCTGTTCGTATTCCGGAAGGCAAGCCTGCACTCATTGCCGCTGCTCGAAAAGAAGAAGAAGAAATCATCAGTCAGTATAACGACGGTCTTCTTTCGAAAGAAGAAAAGTACGAAAAGGTTATTGAAATCTGGGAGCGCGCAAAGAAGGACGTTGAAAAACTCATTCCAGAAACACTTGCGAAAGCTGGTTCAGTGAACGATATGGTTACCTCTGGTGCCCGTGGTTCAGTTGGTCAGGTTACACAGATGGCCGGTATGAAGGGTCTCATCATTAACACTCAGGGCCGCACAATTGAATTCCCAGTTATCCCGTCATATAAGGAAGGTCTTTCTCCGATTGAATACTTCATTATTACCCACGGTTCACGTAAAGGTCTTGCCGACACAGCGCTTAACACCGCAAAGGCAGGTTACCTCACTCGTCGTCTTGTTGACGTTGCTCAAGACGTTGTTGTTACCGAAGAAGATTGTGGAACTAAGGAAGGAAAGTGGGCAACTGCTGATAACGTGCTCGGTATTGAAATTTCTCTCACCAAAAACCTCCGTGGTCGTGTGCTTGCTGCTGACTTGAAAGACGCAAAGGGCGAAACTATGTTCAAGCGTGGCACACTTCTCTCAAAGGACGATGCTTCAAAAGTTGAAAAAGCTGGTATCGAAAAGGCATACATTCGCACACCACTTACCTGTAAGTTACATCACGGTATCTGCCGACAGTGTTATGGTCTTGACCTCGGTCGCAACAAGCTCGTTGAGCTTGGTGAAGCAGTTGGTATCGTTGCCGCTCAAGCTATCGGTGAACCAGGAACCCAGCTTACACTCCGAACCTTCCACGCCGGTGGTGTGGCACAGGTGGACATTACTCAAGGTTTGCCACGTGTTGAAGAAATCTTCGAACGTCGTACGCCAAAGAGTCCAGCTGTCGTTTCTCACGCAGATGGCGAAGTAATCGAAATCAAAGGTGAAGGCCGCGACAAAGTTCTTGTTGTGCTCAATGACACGAAGGGAGACAAGAAATCAAACACCGTTGAATATCCAATTCCATTCCGCCGAAATCCGCTCGTAAAATCTGGCGACCGCGTTCTTTCTGGTCAGATCCTTACTGACGGTTCAGCTGATATCAACGAAGTATTTAAGTACGGTGGCCGAGAAGCTGCAGAAGAATACATCGTTCGAGAAATCAACAAAGTGTACGAACTCCAGAGTGCATCAATTTCTCGTAAGCACATTGAAATCATCATTCGCCAAATGTTCTCACGCCGACGCATTAAGGATGCCGGTGATACCGACTTCTCACCAGGTGAGGTTGTTGAAAATGTTGAATTGATGGACGAAAACAAGCGCGTTTCTCTTTCAAACACTGAAGAAGCAAAAGCTGATGAAATCGTACTTGGTATTTCTGAAACTGCTCTTACTACAAAGAGCTGGCTCTCCGCGGCATCGTTCCAAAATACAAACCGCGTGCTCATTTCAAACGCGATTCGTGGTGGTATTGATCGTCTCCGTGGTCTTAAGGAAAACGTTATCATTGGCCGCTTGATTCCGGCTGGTACTGGTTTTCCAAATTCACCGACAGCCGCTCGTGTGCAGGTAGAAAAGAAACCCGTCATCACTCCTACAGAAGAAGTTACTGAAAAAGTCGAAGCGTAAGTTAGTTGCGAGCGATTCTAAAGAATCGCTCGCCAAGGCTTCGTGTCTACGCCCGTAGAAACAATTAAAGAACGCCTTTCGATCGACGAAGTTATTGGCTCGTACGTTAAACTTGAACGCTCGGGCCAAAACTTCAAGGCTCGGTGCCCATTTCATAACGAAAAGACGCCGTCGTTTTATGTATCGCCAAATCGTGGCGGATACTACTGTTTTGGATGTGGTGCAAAGGGGGATATCTTCACATTCGTAGAATCGTTTGAAGGTCTCGACTTTAAGGGAGCATTGAAAGTGCTCGCCGACCGAGCAGGTGTAGAGCTAAAGCCAGAGAAGCCGGGAGCAAAGGACGAACGCGACAGACTCTTTGCCATCATGGAAGCAGCAACTCAGTACTTTGAGTCAGCGCTTACTCGAGTAAACGATATTCAAGCGTATATCAAGGATCGCGGCCTTCATGAAGACACTATAAAAAGTTTTCGCATAGGCTACGCACCGGAAGGCTGGCGGAATCTCGCTGATCATTTACAGAGTCTCGGCTACTCGCTTAAAGAGCTTGAAGAAGCTGGTTTGGCGAAACGGGTTAGCGGAGAAGGCACAAAAGAAGATCGTATTTATGATCGTTTCCGTGGCCGCGTTATGTTTCCGATTAGCGATAGTTCTGGCCGCATCATTGCATTTTCTGGCCGCATCGTGAAAGATGATGGTACAAGTGCGAAGTATTTAAATTCTCCAGAAACGCCACTCTTCGATAAATCGAGTACGTTGTATGGTTTAGATCGTGCTAAAGAGACTATTCGACGCTTAGGTTATGCCATTTTAGTCGAAGGCCAATTCGATCTTGTGCTTGCCCATCAAACGGGGACAAAAAATGTAGTGGCTGCTTCAGGTACAGCCCTTACTGATGACGAAGGCGAAACTGGCAGTCGCGGCGTGGCAAACATGAAAATGATTGCTCGTCTCTGCAAGAATGTTGTGCTCTCGTTTGATGGAGACAGTGCTGGTATTAGAGCTACCTATCGTGGAGTGCGACTGGCTTGGATATTAGGTATGGACACCAAAGTAGCGCTTTTGCCAGAAGGCAAAGATCCTGCAGATGTCATCCGTGAAGGTGGAGATACCTGGCAAAAAGTTCTTCGTACCACAAAGCCAGCTCTAGAATTTTTTACTAGCCGTATTCGTGCAGAATCTTCCGACGACCGCGTATACCACAAACGAGTTCGTGACGAACTTTTATCCCTCGTGGCTTTACTTCCTTCGGCTATCGATCAAGAGCACGCATTAAAAACACTTGAGCGCGAAACAGGAGTAAATGCCGAATCATGGAAACATGATTTAGAGCAGATCGTTCGTGAACCTCGTCCCGTTGGGGTGGTGCAAACCGAACGTCTCGAAGCGCCACGATTTACTCGGGCAAGTGACAGACTCTTCGGTCTCATTGCCTGGCAGAAAAGTGTACAGAGTCCAGTCATTAACCCAGAGATGTACGAAAAAAAGATTATTGAAACTGTAGGTGAAGAAACATTTAAAAAACTTCGCGACGCAGTATCTGATAGAACTGAAACTCTCATTTTTGAAGCCGAAGCTGCATTTGCTGATACTGCTCAGATAGCTATAGAAGCCGACATGCTCACCGGGTTACTTACAGAAGAAGTTATTAGAGATGAAATTAGGGCTTTAACTCCTGAAGTACGACGAGCCGAAACGAATCATGACCCAACGTTACCAGCCCTTTTAGAGAAACACCGAACGCTAACTGATAGGCTCGAGAGCGAGCGAAGGAAGCGTCACGGAGCATGATATACTCTCGTTACTAACTAACCCATAAAAATATGCCGAGTAAAGCAAAGAAGAAAACAACTAAAAAAGCCCTTAAGAAAAAGCCTATCCTCAAAAAGAAGGTTTCTAAGAGTGTACCTAAAAAGGGCGGAGCCGCTAAAAAACTGATCGAAAAGCGCCGGGCGGCTGTTAAGAAAGTAGCACCTAAAAAAGTGGCTACTCCAAAAGCAAAGGCTGTAAAGCCAGAGAAACCAGTAAAACTTACTGCCGCAGAAAAGAAAGCAAAAGAGTTTGAGGCACGTGCCCAATCGCTTATTGAAAAAGGTAAAAAGCGTGGTTTTATTACCTATGACGAAATTTTAAAAACATTTCCTGACATTGAGAATAACATTCTCTTTTTGGATGAACTGTACGAAAAATTCCAAGTAGCAGGTGTTGATATTTTAGAAGGTGGTAACCTGCTCGACGTTGATATTGATGCAAAAGAACTCAAACTTGGTAAGGAATCAAGCCAATATGATTCAATCCAAATTTATCTCAAAGAAATTGGCCAGTATCCACTTCTTACTGCTGCCGATGAGCGCGAACTCGCAAAGCGTATTGAAGCAGGGGACTTAGAAGCAAAAAACTTGCTTGCCCGTGCTAACCTCCGTTTGGTGGTTTCGATTGCTAAAAAATATGTTGGTCGCTCTTCTGATCTTACGCTGCTCGACCTCATTCAGGAAGGTAACCTCGGTCTTTTTAAGGCGGTAGAAAAATTTGACTGGTCTAAAGGTTTCAAATTCTCAACCTATGCAACCTGGTGGATTCGCCAGTCTATTACCCGCGCACTTGCTGACCAGAGCCGTACTATCCGTATTCCAGTTCACATGGTAGAAACCATTTCGAAATATAAACAGGTATATCGTCGTCTCTCCCAAGACCTTGGCCGCGATCCACTCCCAGAGGAAATCGCTACCGAAATGGGTATTGAAGTAGAAAAGGTGCATGTAATTGAAAACATCAACCAAGATACCGTTTCGCTTGAACAGCCAATTGGTGACGATGATGAAAAATCTACTCGTGGTGAATTTATCGCTGACGACAAAATTCTCCGCCCTGATCAGGAAGCTTCTCGCCGTATCTTACAAGACCAAATCCGCGAAGTGCTCGGTGAGCTTTCACCAAAAGAACAACGCATTCTTGAAATGCGCTACGGTCTTCATGATGGCGTACAGCACACCCTTGAAGAGGTAGGTCAAGAATTCGGTGTAACCCGTGAGCGTATTCGCCAAATTGAGGCAAAAGTACATGAAAAGCTCCGTAATAACGAGAAAATTCAGCGCCTGAAGAATTACTTCGACTAGGCTTGCATATTTTTTAGGCCCATGCTTAACTAGAACTACATGATTACTTATAAGCACAACGCAATCCCTTGTCTTCCACCTACCACCGCGGAGGGTTGTCCTTTGTGCTTGTAAGAAATTTCTAACTTCGAGCCTAGATGAGAGCCCTCCGCAGAACACGGAAGGCTCTTTTCTTTTATATTCAAATAATCTAATCATTAACCAACTAAAAAGCTGAATTATGAAACCAAGCAACAACCAACCGTATTTCTTTGCCGTTATTGGAACAGGCAAACTCGCAAAAGCATTTGCAATCTTCTTTGTTTTTTTACTTAGTAAAAAACAACGTAAAAACGTTCTATTTATTGGACCGCAGAAAACTTCTAACCTGGACTACTTTAAGAAATTGGGTTTTTCCGTTTCAAACGACTACCAATTAGTGGCCAATGTTCGGTCGGTAGTGATAGCTGTTGCCCCCGGTGGTATTGGAGACGTCCTGTTTGCTCTGAAGTACGCCCAATTACAACCAGACTTTGACCAGTATTTTGTGGTCATTGTTTCTGGAGTGCGTAAAGCACCATTTACCGAGGAGGCAGGCATTAACCGCCATAAGTTAATTATCGCTACTACCGACACCAATATTTCTTCCGGCAACGGTTTGATGGTAATGAATGGTGAAGGCACCAGCCCATACTTTCAGCGTGCGCAAGAAGAAATGAAAATGTTTGGAACCGTACAAGCAACGAGTCCAACTAAGGTGCGCAAATCAATTACATTTGTTGGCTCCTGGGCTGCATTTAACGCAAAAGACCTATGGGTAAGTTATATTACTTCTGGTGTTACTTGTAGTTTTACCGATTGGCTATTTGAACTTTACGAACGGTATGATGAAATTATTAATGCAAAAAAAATAATACCAGAATACGCAGGAGTACAGCAGTATATCCGTGCAATGGTTCCAGTATTAAAACGATTCGGCTATCGTAACCACGACAGAACTCGTACTGCTTTCAACCACATTACTAAAATTCTTTTTAATACCGTACTAACCTTTCTTGCAGAAGGAGTTACCGATGAGGAAGGAGTACGCCTGTATATAGAAAGAGTAGCAAGTAAAGATGGTTGCACTGAGAGGGGTATTGGAAAGATTAATACACCAGCTGATTTTGCTTCACCAACTTTGTTAACTACTACCGGTCTTACTATTAACCAGGTAGTAAAAGATGTATTTCCAGTTCGGGTTTCTGAATCAATAGAAGAAGCTCGTAAAAAAGATGGAGGACATATAGTTCACAAAGAACTTGCCAGGGGTAACTACCCATTAACTTAATTACTAACCAGCAGTAAACGAAAAATGCCCCTGCTTTTCAAGCCGGGGCATTTTCTTGTCTCTACCTATTTCATTTTAAAGAGACTTCCCATACCACCAGATTTGTGGAGGAGCTCTTCAATCACACCAGTTACTGTTGAGTAGGAAACAGCACCAGGAATAGCATATTGTTTACCATCTGGAGCGATAACGAGGATAAATGGTGTACCCTGAACACCAACAGCATTACCATCCTCAACATCTTTCTGAACCTTTGAAAGGAGTGAGGTATCTTTCATACACGTATCAAACTTTGCCTCATCAGCACCAGCTTGTACTGCGAGCTTTGGAAGTTGTGCTGGATCAAGACCGTTGTTTGATGGGGTAACTGCAAAAACTGAGTTTACGAATTTCCAGAAACCTTCATTGCCAAGCTGCGCAGCCACACATTCAGAAGCCAATGCTTCATTACGAGCTTTGGGGTGGAGAGAATCGAGAGGGAAGTGGCGATATACCCAACGTACTTTTGTACCGTAATCTTTCATCACAACTTCCATTGTTTGATGAAAACGCTTACAAAATGGACACTCAAGATCAGTGTACTCAATGAACGTAAGTGGGGCGTTAGCTCCACCCAGAGAGTAGTCTGTAGCATCTACAGCACGGGCTGGAACGTTAATTGGATTTTGAGTAATCTGGGCTATCTGCTGAATAATATCAGGATCCTTAATTTCGGTTCCTTTTGAGACATTGCTCGCATAAATTGCACCGGCAATAAGGAGGCCAGCAACAACAATAGCGGCAGGAATACTAAGGCGATCGCTCATAGATAGATGTTTTAAAAATTACGAATAACACTTCCCGTGATTAGGGTAGGGTAAGTATAGCATGGCGCCATGAAGCAAAAAGCAACTACCAATCAAGGTTTATCTTTTCAAAAAGGTTATCCTTTTGAATATAGAGAACGCTACCTTTAACGATGAAAAGAAGATTTTTACCTGAGATGAGTTTTGACTCGTTGTGGCCTCCATAGCGGTCGATTTCGCTCACGTAAATGCCATCATCTTTGGCGAGGATAACAATGTCGTTACGATTTGGGAAAAAGTCAAAACTAGTTTCAGTTGGAACACCTCGAGCGATAGCTGAAACTAAAGAGCAAACCCCAGGAGCATCACAAAAATAATGCGGAAGAGTATTTTCGCTGCCAGTCCATTCACCATAGATACTGTCGCCAAATTGGAAAATATGCGTTTTATCTTGAGTGTGTTCTTTCATAACTGGAGAGGAAGTGATTTCTCCAGAAACAGGGTCACGCACTGGGATAAACAGTTTTCGAGTTGTTGTGTATTCAGGGTTCGTAAGTAGGTGGCCATTCTCGTCAGTGATTTTTTGAGGTATTTCTGTAATTTCGGGTTCTAACGGAATTTGAAATGGGTGAACATCGGTTACTTTTCCAGCAACCACCGGGACATCTTTCTCCCAGCTAGAAAAATTTTCTCGAGCAAAGAGCACACGATACGTTGTAGGAGTAAAACCTTGGCTGAGTGAGTCAGTAGTAACGTAGGGAGTAGTAAGGCTACCTCCTGAAATAGTTGTTACACCTTTAATATTTTCTCGATGAATATAAATACCACCAGTCTCAACTAATCCTTGCTTTTGCGACAGTCGAAAACCAGAGACGTAGAGAAATAGCACTGGAAGGATAACAATGAAAATTGCGATAGCAATACCTAAAAGTGCTGCACGTTTTGTAGAAGTAAGTGGTTCCATTTTTCTCTATTATACATGAGAGAGAGAAATTTTTTTATTATTTCCTCCACGATGTTTTGGGGTAACCCAAAATCCCATGTATTTACCTAACAGTAATCGTGTTTGAGCTTCAATGCCTGGGAGCGCGCCAAAGACAACAATTGAGAAGGGTACCAAAAGCCATTCAATAACCATAATTGTTCGAGAAAGGTAGGGTCGTTTGATGTGTTCCGGAGCTTTTGGTACAAATTGGGAAGCGATAAATGCAGACGATAGAATACCACTCATAGAAAGCACCATCAAAAGCTGGGTAATGATTGGTAAGTTGTAGGCAAGAGTACTGTGGGCGAAGGTGTAACCGCCGATAACGCCGGGTAGCCAACCAAGGAGGAAAATAAAAATAGGATTTGTAGCGAGGGCCCAGTAACCGTCAATTTGAATAAGAGCTGTAGAAAGACGTTTCTTTATTGGAATGCGCTTATTTTTAATGAATGAAAAAAGAAGATACGGAACATTTTCAGCACCCCACATCCAGCGGCGATGCTGTTTGTACACGTTCTTACAGGTTTCAATGAAGTTTTTTCCCAGATTCGCGTCCATAGAGACTGGATAGGCCATTGGTGTTACGGTATAGGCACCATTGTAAGCAACATAGGCATTCCAAAAAATTCGAGAGTCATCTGAGACAATGTTGCGCTGCCAGTAACCAAGCTCAACAAGTGTTTGAAATGAAACTGAGTGTGATGAAAACGTCACTAATTCTTCAGGGCGTTCCTGTTGAATCATTTGCCAAAAGGTTCCCGAAAGAGCAGGAACACGAGAGAATGGTGGCACATCCCAAATGTTGTTATTGTAAAACGGAATTGGCTGGAAACTTGTTCGATACGGGTTTTTACTGGTTATAAAATGATAGGCAAGTACATTAAAATATTCTGGGTAAATAACTGAGTCAATATCAAAGGCAGACGCGATAACATCTGTATAGGCAATATGTTTTACATCAAGAATTTGTTTACGAACTTCCTCGCTCGCGTAAGAAATGTTTGAACCTTTACCTGCAAGTTCACCTGGTACATTACTTGGATGTACCGTAACTAAAAAGTGGCCAAAGGTGTTGTTAAATTTTTTCTCAGCGTCGTGAGCACGAGTAATCGCATCTGGGCCACCACTTTGCTCTGCGGCAAGTACAACAATAAATTTTGAAAGATCATAGTGAGCTTTCGTAAGTGATAGTAAGGTATCTTCAATAACTGTCGTTGATTCTGAATGGAAGGGGAGAAGAATGAGATGATAGAGATGCTGGTATGATGTACCCTCAAGTTTTTTTTGCCAGTCGGTAGCAAGATTTTTCTTTACCCGGCTATAGTTGTGATGTAAATGGAAAGAGAGGTACGCAGTTTTTAGAAGCCAGTAGAGATCAAAGGCAATAATAAAAAGTGCTGCACCGCGTGGTGCAAAGTAGGAGATAAGAACCGTACCAAACAGAGTGCCCCAGGTAAGTAAGCCCGGCAGCATCTCTAAAAAGCGATATAGCCTGCGATCGTTGCCTGTGAGTTCACTTGCGCGCCCGACATGAAAATACGGAGTGTGAATGTACTCCGTGTTCAATGCGGCTTTATTTTGTAAGGTCGTTTCAGCCATTACGATCTTCGTAGTTTACCGTAAATGGTGAAATTTTCAAGTAATAAAAAACTAGCCACCTCAGTATGTCGAGATGGCTAGTTGTCGCTATATAGTAGCGCTTATTCTTCGATTAGTAGTGAAAGTAGTAAATTATAGAACCGGTATACCGAATCGGTATCAACCCATTCTCTTGTTGTATGAACATCACCCATCGTAGGACCAAAAGATACAATCTCTACACCAGGCATACGTTTGTAAAAAGAAGCACACTCAAGCCCAGCGTGGATTGTTTTAACTTCAGGTTCACCCCCAAACTGTTCTTTGTATTTACGCTTCAGTAGTGCCAGTAGTTTAGTGTTAAATTGTGGTTCCCATGGCGCGTATTCAGCAACCACTTCAGTTTCTGCATGTGCTGTTTTGAACAGCGTATTAATTTCTTTTCCCAGTTCGGTAATCTTTGAACTAAGGGAACTTCTAAACATACTGGTAATTTTAACGCAGCCGTCTTCCATTTCTACCAGTCCAACATTATTTGATGTCTGAACCATAGTTTTATCTTCTGGTTCCATGCTCATTACACCATCCGGTAAGTTTGTTAGCAGTTTTAGAAAATCACTTTGTTGGTCGGAGTTCCAGTACTTTTGTGTAGGTTCACCGGTAACCAATTCAATGCTGAACTTTAAACTTTCGTTTCGGCACAGGTTTCCAGCCTGTTCGGTTAGTAGTGGTATTAAGCTGTTGAATTTCGGTACGTCATTAGTGCGTATCAATATAACTGCCTTTGCCGTAGAGGGGATGGCATTCATAGCGGTACCACCAGTGAATGAAATAAAACTAAAATCCACACTGCCTTTTAGGTCGGAGAATATTTTTGCCAAAACCTTGATGGCATTTACGCGGCCTAAGTGTATATCAACGCCAGAGTGTCCACCGGCCAAACCCGATAGCTCAATACTGTAAGTTTTGTAATTAAGTACCGGTTTTACTAACTCCAGGTTAATTGAACCAACTACTCTACCTCCACCTGCGCAGCCAACGTATATAATTCCTTCCTCTTCAGAGTCGAGGTTCAGGATACGTTTGCTTTGCAGAAGGGAATAGTCGAAGTTTTCAGCTCCTACTAAACCTTCTTCTTCGATGGTTGTGTATAGCAGTTCCAGTGGGCCGTGCGGAATAGTTTTGTCAGCCATGATAGTCATCATTGCTGCAACACCAATACCGTTGTCGGCTCCCAAAGTGGTATCAGTAGCGGTAAGTATGTTGTCGTTTAGTATAAGTTGGATAGGGAACATTTCGGCAACGCTGTCTTCTTTTACACATACCATGTCAGTATGGCTTTGTAAGCACAGTAATGGCAGGTGTTCATAGCCGGAGGAAGCAGGTATGCGTACCAGCACGTTGTGCAGGTTATCGCGTATTACTTCCAGCCTTAGCTCGGTAGCTAAGGCAATCAGCATGTCTGCTACAGCAGCTTCATTTTTTGATTTCCGTGCAATCATGCACAGAGTTACGAAATGCTTCCACAAGTTAATGGGAAGTAGATTGGCGATTACAGCCAGATTGTTTTGGAGGATGTCCTTTTTCATAATAATGGTTTCGTTTTAGTTGTTACCAGAAGAGGGAAGTCTCCTCTGATAACAACTAAAATTGTATGTCAAAAAGTGACGGTTTTCGTTACATTACCATGATTTTGCAGTTAGTCAAAAGTTCTTTTTTAGTCGAAGGGCCATCGATCTAATAAAAGGAGGGTCCATTGAAAAACAGATCAAAGTCTGCTAATCTATTGTGGCTACAGGGTTTTTTAGCCCAGTGCCGCCTTAGCTCAGTTGGTAGAGCAACGCTTTTGTAAAGCGAAGGTCCTCGGTTCAAGTCCGAGAGGCGGCTCAGAAAATTTTCTATTTAGTCATGATGTATGCGAGGTATGTCCTGCGCGAAGGTACGTCGCTTGAGAAGCGGGAGCGGATGGGGCATCTGCGGACACGGCTAGTGCTGAACGATAAGAAAATTACGCTTATGGCTGAGTAGTTCCTTGATTCAGTTTTAATGAAAGCAAAGCGACGTCCTTCTTGGAGTTTCTCTTTTCCAAACCGTCTAAGACCTTCTTTTCTGTCTCGGGTGTCCAATATATCTTCAATTTTTCCTTCGCTCTCGTGATTGCTGTATAGAAAATATTATGCGTTATCATTTCCTCTACCTCGTTTGTAATGACAACTTTAACTGAATCAAACTCAAGACCTTGTGCCTTGTGGATTGAAACCGCATAGGAAACCTGAAATGGCACTATCGCATCGGAAGAAGAGTCGTCATCATCTTCATCGGTGCTGGGGTATTTGTTGACTGAAAAACGGATAATGGACTTACTTCCGTCAGGTGTGTTGCCAACTAGTTGGAAATCGTAGCCTTCTGCATCAAGCTCGTTTATTACTTTATCGATCTCGATATCGAACTGGATCCTGTCATTATTTTTGGTAATACCAACGATCTTACCCTTAAGGTTGTTATAGATGAGCGGAGAGAATCTATTCATCTCATTGAACAGTACAGGGTCACCAATTTTGTAGGTGTGAACTCCCCAGTACATCGGACTGTTCTTGTTGTTGCTTTGGAGAAATCTATTGATGTTGTTGATGCCGTATAATCCATCGTAATTCAGACAGAGCACGATCTCATCCTCCTCGGCATTCTCAAAGAAAGATTGATCAAGCTTCACGGAGTATTTATTCTTTGTTATGTGTTCAAGAATATCGGTGTCTATGTTCCGTACTTTATTCCACAAGGTGATCAACTTCTCGTTAGTGCTACGGTATGGCTTAGTCAGCTCAAACCTAGATGTTTGAGGAATGAAGGACTGGGCAATATTGAACCAGTTACCAAAGTTTATAGACTCTATCTGGAACACATCTCCGACCAAGACGAGTAATTTGAACTTTGCTTTTTCCAGAACCGCACGCATATCCGAATTGCTGACGGTACTACATTCATCAATAATCAATATGTCGTAGTCGAAATCTGTATTTTTAGGCGAAAGGAATTTACTGATCGTCTTGTATGTACAGTTAGCGGCTTGAACCTTTCTTCTCAAGTTATCTACCGCAGGGTTGGTGTTCGCTAGATAAAGTTTGGTCTTATCGTTAAAGAAATTCGATATGTGATTTATCATTGTCGACTTTCCAGTACCAGCGGCACCATACACCAACGCCACCTTTGATTTTTCAAACAATCTTCTCAAAGCATCCTTCTTTTCTTCACAGTCGACAATGTGCGTAGATGTCTGAAGCCAAGAATCGATCGAATTAGCGTAGTTGCGAATACCTGTAGATGAAAGCTCGGTCAACTTTTTGATGATGTACAAGGCAGCCTCTTCATATCCCTTGATGTAGATATGGTCTTTAAACTTCTCCAACTTGCGATGCCCGTGTTTGAAGTATAAGGAAGAATTGTATTTCTGGATCAATGCATCGACGTCTTTAAACCCATCCGTGTCGCTCATAGGAGTGTAGAGCTGACCGTCAATTTCGTTTTTATTTGTAATAAACTTTGCGAACATTTCATGCTCTCGACCTGTTGCATCAATGCAATCAAATAGGTCATGTGCTCTCGGCTTATGGTTGAGAGGCGAGGAATTGAAAGGCATCTCATCAAACGGAATACACCCGAATTCTAGTTTCAAATTTGAGAGGTTCGGACACTCATCGTGGCTATATTGCTGCTTGATGATTTTGTTATTGAGTCTGTAAAGCAGGTATCTGACTACATTTGTACCGGCTTTCTTTGCTTGCACAAATGCACGGACATTATCCAGTACATCAAAAATGTATTTAGTCTTTGCCGCGCTTACAATCTTGGACCTTATGCTACCGTAGTAATCGTCAGATAGGTCCATGAACTCTGTAAGATTCAGTCCTGTCTCCGTCAGAAACCTCATTAACTCCTTGTACTCATTTCCACTTTGGATCTTGGGATCTTTTCCGAAGATTTTCGCAAAGTTATTCAACTCACAAGGACGGATAGACACCTCCCAATCGTTAATGATTTGGATGGGCATGTTCTTATCCACGATCTTTATGCTGTCGGTAGTCAAAGATAGCTTCACGGCATAGTTGTCAGATATATCTAACTTTGTAAAAGCAATGATTCTGTCGAACTTGCTTGCGTAGTCATTAGCGCGTGTAAAAGTTACCTCGTAATACACTTCGTAATTGACGAAGAAGGGTTTTACCTTTTGAATGTAGAACCTGTCGCTATTAACACCTTTGGGGTCTGCAGGTGGCTGATGGTTTATTTTCTCAGCAATTTTTTCGTGATACTCCTTGAGGACGGAATCGGTATTGATGGGAAAGGCATCTATATTCTTGAGAACTTCCAAGTTGTGAGTCTTCTTTAGGTAGGACTTTATCTTCAAAAGATACTCGTAATACTTGAGCATCAGCCTCTCCGAATTTTCTTCGTCAGGCGTGTAATGAGAAATTGTCTTTTGAAGAAGCTTGTGGAAATTACTCAAAAACCGCAGATCGCCCCTGGTCTTAACGTAAGCTTCGCCACTCTTGATGTTTTCGTATGAGTTATCTATGTCCTTGCCGTTGCTGAATGCTTTCAGCGAGATGTGGTCGACAAAGTTTCTAAGTTGCGACAGTATGTTCTGTGACAGCAACCCTCTTTCGGAAGTATCAAACCTGTCGATATTGGCAGATATGACTTTGTCTGTATTTAAGATTTCAGTATCGACTTTGCTCATGAGAATATTTACATTTTAGCATTTTTCGGTCTTATTTTATTTAAACAAAAAAGAGCGATTCATATCGCTCTTTTTTGTACAACCTTTAGCTTCGTGGGTCACAGCTCAACCTAGAGCATGTGGGTCATCAAAACTACCAGGTTGTCAATGCGGGTTTAGTGAGATTCGAACTCGGCGACCCGTTTTTTCCAAGAAGTAGCTCTACAAACACTTTGTTAATAAAAATAACCTTATAATATAAGGCTTTTTTTGGGGAAGAGGGTAGACCTGTTTATTACAAAAGCGTTGCTCTACCAACTGAGCTAAGGCGGCAATATTTGTTTTGGTTATTCTACTATATTTTCGGGAGAATTGGATACTGGTTCTGTGGTAGTAGGATTTTCTGTCTTGGTTTCCATAACTGAAGCAACATGAACGGTTCGCTTGCGGCGGGCTGGTTTCTTAATTGCTTCGGTTACTGTTTCAGTGACAGTATGCACGGTTCTTCCTGCATCCTGAACTGTTTTTTCAACTTCAGTTTGCATTTCTTTTGCTGCGTTTCGAAGCGTATCTTTGTATTCAGAAATGGAGTTTAAGAATTGCTCACTGGTTCGGTTTGCTTCGAGTGCTCCTTTCTCATGTTCAATCCGAGCGAGCATTTTGTGCACTAAGGTGTCGAGCTTTACGCGAACCTTATGCGCAAAGAGGGCAGTGGTGTGCAGAAAGCGAATGAAGAATGTGCGAATTTGGTCACGAAGGGCGATCAAAAATGCTCGGGTAATTGCTTCTACTTTAGCTAAGGCAAGAGGATTCTCATGCTCTGGATCGAATGCCGCCGGATTAATTCGGTTCGTTTTGATTTGCCACGCACGAAGCGAGACAGTACCAACGATACCGACGAGCGAAACGATCCAGAGAATAAGAACGAATGACATACTTTATATTATGCACCAATTTGGAGAAGTGACACCTCCTTTAATTTTCCTCCAGCTGATTCAATGTGCTTTAGAATCGTTACATCAGGATTTTTGATGAATGCCTGGTCGAGCAATGTGCGTTCCTTAAAGTAAGTAGCAAGTTTCCCAGCAAGCATTTTTTCCTGAATGTCGGCAGGCTTTCCAGAAGCAGCTACTTCTTCAGCAAACATTGCCTTTGCCTTTTCGGTCATATCGGCAGGAATATCGGTTGCGCGGATGTACTCTGGATGCATTGCTGCAACGTGCATAGCAACGTCCTTTGCAACATCAGCGTTGCCTCCTTCAAGCGAGACAACCACAGCGGTTTTGCCATTGTGGACGTAGCTTCCGATAGTCGTACCAGAAACTTCAACGATGCGGCCGAGCTTAATGTTTTCACCAATCTTCTGAATGATCGCATTAATCATGTCAGGAGCTGCGGCTTCTGCTGCGTCTTTACCTTCCGCGAGCGCTTTTTGAGCAATTGCTTCCGCAAGTGAAACGAAGTCGGCATTTTGTGCCACGAAGTCAGTTTCGCAATTAAGCTCAACGAGTACCGCTTTGTCATCTTTTTTAAGAACAACAATGCGACCTTCGACTGCTTCGCGATCACTTTTCTTAGCCGCAATTTCAGTCGACTTCTTTTTAAGGATCATGAGCGCCTTTTCCATATCACCGCCGGCTTCTTCGAGCGCCTTGCGGCACTGCATAACCGAGATGCCAGTTTGATCACGGAGGGCTTTTACTTGGTCTGTGGTGATTGCCATACGAAAGAACAAAATTAAAGAACTAATGGAGCAGTTTATGCTGTAGGGTTTGAGGTGAGGCCACCGCGCCATGCAGATACTGCGCGTTCGCAAATCAGATTAATTGATGAAACTGATCCATCATTACCAACGATTGGGTAGGCGATACCTGAAACGTTCGTGTCAGTGTTTGCAAGAGCGATAACTGGAATACCAATTTTCTGAGCTTCAGTTACGGCAATGTGTTCGCGCTTTGGATCGATAACAAAGAGAGCATCAGGTTTCTGGGTGAGGCCGGTAAGACCTGAGAAGAGCTTGTGCATTTTTGCAATTTCCTCGTCGAGGAGAAGGCGTTCCTTCTTCGTGTACTTATCGAGTTCGCCAGCTTCTTTTTTAGCTTTGAGATCAATAAGACGAGCAATACGCTTCTTGATTTCTGGCCAGTTAGTGAGCACGCCACCTACCCAGCGTTCAACGATGTACGGCTGGTCGAGGCGTTCAGCGGCACCTTTTACAGTTTCGCGAGCTTCTGGCTTAGTACCAACGAAAAGAACTTTCTTGCCTTTTGCAGCAAGAGAAGCAAGAAAAGCTTCAGCGGTAGCAAGCTGCGCTGCAGTCTTTTCAATATCGATAATGTCGACTTTGTTTTTCGTGGTGAACACGAATTTCGCAGCCGATGGGTGGCGACGCGTTTTTGAGTAACCAAAGTGTGCGCCGGCCTGGAAGAGTGAATCAACCAATGATTGGTCTGACATAAAAACTCTCTATCCGAGTCCCTTAGCGGGAACCGGTTAATTTATAAGTGTAGGTTCGAGGCCTACAGCATTCCGTTCATAAGCATTGCAGCATATTTACAGGGAGGAGCGCTTGTACCAGAGGCCGAAGCCTGTTGGGCTAAACTAAAAACTCCCCACGGAGTGCCAAAACACAATACCTCAAAAACCGAAAAAAAGCAAGAATTTCTAAGGCTTAAAAGTTGTAAAACTAAGGCTTTTAGGCTACTATCACTGTACTTATATGCGTCAATCAAAGCTTTTTACCAAGACCAAGCGGGAGGACCCGAAAGACGAGGTTTCCAAGAACGCTAAACTCTTAATTAGGGGTGGTTTCGTTCATAAGGAAATGGCTGGAGTGTATGCTTTCTTACCACTTGGCTTACAGGTGCTCAGCAATATCGTGGCGATTATTCGTGAAGAAATGAATCGCATTGGGGGTCAAGAAGTGGTGCTTACCGCTCTTCAAGAACGTGAACTATGGGAAAAAACCAACCGTTGGGACGATGCCGTTGTTGATACGTGGTTCAAAACAAAGTTAAAGAATGATACCGAACTTGGTTTAGGTTTTACGCATGAAGAGCCGCTGACACGTCTTATGAAGGATCATATTTCTTCATACCGTGATCTGCCTGTTTCGGTGTATCAGTTCCAAACAAAATTTCGAAATGAAACGCGGGCTAAAAGTGGCATTATGCGCATGCGCGAATTTTTAATGAAAGATTTGTACTCATTCTCGCGCAATAAAGAAGAACACGATGCCTATTATGAAAGAGCAGCCGAAGCGTACTTGAAAATTTTTGAACGTGTTGGCTTAGGTAGTCTCACCTATAAAACATTTGCTTCTGGTGGCGTCTTTTCAAAATACTCGCACGAGTTTCAAACGCTCACTGAAGCAGGCGAGGATATCATTTATGTATCAGAAGCAAAGAAAATCGCCATCAACAAAGAAGTGTACACCGAAGATGTATTACAAAATCTTGGCTTAACAAAAGAAGAACTTGTAGAAAAGAAAGCGGTTGAAGTGGGAAATATTTTCACTCTTGGTACTCGTTTCTCAGAACCGCTTGAACTTACTTTTCTTGATGAGAATGGTGAGAAGAAGCCGGTACTCATGGGCTGTTACGGCATTGGCCCTGGCCGAGTGATGGGCACTATTGTTGAAGCGCTTTCTGATGAGAAGGGAATTGTGTGGCCAGAATCGGTTGCGCCATTCCGGGTACATCTTCTTGCTCTTGGCGAAACAGAAACCGTGCGCGAAACAGCCGACAAACTCTATGGTGAACTTTCTGATGCCGGTGTCTCAGTTCTCTATGATGATCGCCGCGCTTCGAACGGAGAAAAATTTGCTGACGCTGATTTACTTGGTATGCCATATCGCGTAGTTGTTTCAGAGCGCAGCATGAAAGAAGGTGGCGCCGAAGTAAAAAAGCGAACCGAAGAAAAAGGTTCGATTTTACCGTTCACTGATGTCATTGGTTTTCTCTCTCCTAAAAAGGATTAATACGTATGTTTGATTCACTCTACCAATCATTTTCAAACGACATCGGTATCGATCTTGGTACCGCAAACACCCTCGTGTATTTAAAAGGTCACGGCATTGTTATCAATGAACCATCGGTGGTAGCAGTAAACCAAAAGACTGGTCAGATCGTGGCAGTAGGAACTGAAGCAAAACAAATGCTCGGCCGTACACCAGGGCACATTAAGGCAATCCGCCCGCTTGTTGATGGAGTGATTTCAGATTTCGAAGTGACCGAAGAAATGCTTGCCTATTTGATTGGTAAGACTGAAAAAACTTCTAAGAAAATGTTTCGCCCTCGCGTAGTTGTTGGTATTCCAACCGGAACCACCAACGTAGAATCGCGCGCTGTGTACGATGCGGCAAAATCTGCTGGTGCTCGCGAAGTGTATTTGATCGAAGAGCCGATGGCAGCTGCAATTGGTATTCGTTTGCCAATTAAAGATGCCGTGGGATCAATGATTATCGATATTGGTGGGGGAACTACTGACATCGCAGTGATTTCGCTCGGTGGTATTGTACGAAGCAAAAATCTAAAAATTGCCGGCGATAAATTTAACAATGATATCTCAACCTACCTTCGTGATGAATTTAAACTTTTGATTGGTGAGAAAACTGCTGAAGGAGTGAAGCTTGCTGTCGCAAATGTACTCCCAGGAAACTTTATGGAAGCTGAAGTGCGCGGTCGTGATCTTGTTTCAGGGTTGCCTCGAGAAGTTATCATTACCGATTCTGACGTTCGTGAAGCTATTGGCCCCTCGGTAAACCAACTCATTGATGGTGTAAAAGAAGTGCTTGAAACCACACCACCAGAAATTTTGGGTGACGTTATGCACCGCGGTATTGTGCTTTCAGGTGGCGGTGCGCTACTTCGTGGCCTCGATGAACTTCTTCATAACGTTTTGAAAATTCCAATTTATATTGCTGAAGATCCACTCACAGCTGTTGCTCGAGGAGCTGGTGTTGTACTTGATGATATAGAGTACTATCGCGAAGTGCTTGTTGACGCTGAACATGAACACACGCTTCGCTAAATCTTCCCGTCGCGGACCACATACGCTGCTTGTCGCTGCTCTTGTTTTTGTTCTTTGTTTTATTGCTTCCGTTTTTATTTTTCCTGCTTTTGGGCATCTATTTCGTACTATGCTCCGACCTCTTACGAGCGTAAGTAGTGGTATTGGTTCTGGTTTTGAAACACTGGGTGCCTATTTTGGTTCTAAAGCTCACATGGAACGACGGAATCAAGAACTTGAAAATCAAATTACTGAACTACAAACTCGGTTACTTGATCGCGATAGCATAGCTCTCGAAAATGCTGCGCTGCAAGAAATTTTAAATCGTAAGGTTTCAGAAAAATTTACACTTGCCCGTGTTTTAGTAAAACCAAATCGTTCACTGTACGACACAGTTATTATTGATATTGGTAAAGACAATAATCTACGCGTTGGAGCTCAGGTGTTTGCCTACGGTGATGTTCCTATTGGAACTGTGGCAACTGTGGATGCAAAAACGTCACTGGTAAAACTTTATTCATCTCCTGGTGAAGTGGTCACTGGTCGTATTGAAGGACTTGATATCGATGTTACACTCACGGGCCGCGGCGGCGGTAATTTTGAAGCTGAGCTCCCGCGCGAAGTCAAAGTAACTGAAGGCCAGAATGTCGTATTACCAGCTTCAACGCCACTTATTATTGCCAAATTTGGTAAGGAAATTTCTGATCCACGTGATCCAGCACAAAAGTTTATTCTCACTGGCCCAATAAATATGAGTGAGCTTAACCTGGTAGAAATTGGAGAATAATAATGTCATTTCAGTTTAAGATTAATAAAAAAATTCCTAACTCACTTGGACGACTAGGAACCATATTGACTCCGCATGGTGAAATAGAAACACCGGCATTTACGGCTGTGGGTACGAAAGCAACCGTGAAAGCGATAACGCCTGCGCAGCTAAAAGAAATTGGCATTCAGGCAGTACTTGCCAATACCTACCATCTTCATCTTGAGCCAGGAAGCGACATTGTTGCGAAAGGCGGGGGATTTGGTACATGGATGGGTTGGAATGGTCCAACATTTACCGACTCAGGTGGTTTCCAAGCTTTTTCACTCGGCGCTGCGTTCGGGAAAAAAGTTTCTAAAGTGGCAAAAGGAGACGTCGGCGAAGGTGATGCTATTGAAGAGTATGGTACTCCGCTCGCTAACGTTGATGAAGAAGGGGTAACGTTTCGTTCATATCGAGATGGTAGTGAGCATCGTTTTACTCCTGAACGTTCAATGGAAATTCAGTGGAACTTAGGCGCCGATGTTATTTTTGCTTTTGATGAGTGCACGAGCCCGAAAGCGCCCAAGGAGTATCAGAGAGAGGCAATGGATCGCACGCACCGCTGGGCGAAGCGAAGTCTGATACGTCATAATGAACTCGATACAAAAAATATACAAGCACTTTTTGGTGTCGTTCAAGGTGGCCAGTTCGAAGATCTTCGCCGAGAATCTGCTCGCACATTAGCTAGCATGGATTTTGATGGCTTCGGTATTGGGGGATCATTCAATAAAGAAGATATTCAGACGGCAGTGCGTTGGGTAAACGAAGAACTACCAGAAGATAAACCGCGTCATTTATTAGGTATTGGTGAACCAGCGGACATTTTCGCTGGTATCGAAGCTGGCTGTGATACCTTCGATTGTGTTTCGCCAACTCGCGCTGGTCGCACGGGCCGAATCTATACTAAAGGTGGCACCATGAACATGATGAACGCTCGGTTCAAGGAATCATTTGAGCCACTAGAAAAAGACTGCGGCTGCTACACGTGCCAAAATTTTACTGCCAGTTATGTAGCCCACCTCTTCCGTTCAAGTGAAATGCTCGCTGCCACGCTTGCTACAATTCATAACCTTTATTTCATCAATCAACTTTTTGCGGATATACGAAAAAGTATTATGGAAGATACTTTTTCTAGTTATAAAGAGAAATTTTTAGAACGCTATAGTCCCAGTAGAGGAAAAATAGCATGAATAAAGTACTCTAGTCACAGAATATAATCCAAGGTAGTATGCAAGTACGTATGAAAACAATTAGTATTGTCGTTCCTGCTTACAACGAAGAGGGCAATATTCTGCGTATGCTCGATCAAGTATCAAAACAACTTGGTCTATTGAGTTCCAAATATACTTTTGAAGTTATTGTTGTGGATGATGGTAGTACTGATGCAACTGGAAACTCTATTGGCAGTTACAGCGCACAATACCAATATCCACTGAAACTTATTCAATTCTCTCGAAATTTTGGCAAAGAAGCAGCGCTGTCTGCTGGTATCCATGCATCACATGGTGATGCAGTGCTTACTATTGATGCAGATATGCAGCAGCCACCTGAGCATATCCCAACTCTCATTAAAGACTGGGAAGCAGGAAACGATATTGTTGTGGCGGTTCGAAAAAGTCACCAAGGGGAAGATTTCCTGAAACGTCTTGGAGCATACGTGTTTTATAAAACAATGGACGTGGTGAGTGAGACAGAAATTATTCCGTACTCGACTGATTTTCGAATCATGGATCGTCAGGTTGTGGATGCTTTTAAGGAACTTGGTGAACGTAATCGCATGACTCGTGGGCTCATTGACTGGCTTGGCTTCAAACGAACCTACTTTTTTTATGAATCAGGAATGAGGACAGGTAAGCCTTCGTATAATCGACGAAAGCTCATTAGCTTAGCTATTGTTGGTTTTGTAAAAAATAGTCTCTTACCACTTAAACTAGTAAGTTACTTGGGGTTTGCCACGCTCTGTATTTCTACTGTTCTTGGAAGTGTTGTTTTTGTAGAGAAATATATTATGCGAGCTGGTTGGGGTGCCGCATTTTCTGCTGCAGATATTATGACTATCGTGATTGTCTTTTTGATAAGTATCATGTTTATGTCGCTCGGCGTACTCTCGCTCTATATTGCTGATATTCAAACTGAGGTCCGAGAACGACCGTTGTATGTCATTCGACGTGAGCGAACCAAGGAATAAATCTATGCGGATCACCTGGTTTTCATGGAAAGATTACATGCATCCAGAAGCAGGAGGAGCAGAACAAATTGCCGATATCATACTTTCAGGTTTGGTACGCGATGGTCATGTCGTTACTTTAGTTACAGCCCGTTATTCTGGTAGTAAAGAAATAGAAGTTGCTAAAGGTGGGTACACTATTACCCGCACTGGTGGACATTACAGCGTATATCTTCAAGCGCTGAAGTTATTGATACTAGGGAAGTATCACGATACAGATCTTTTTGTTGATGAAGCAAGTGGTATTCCTTTTTTTACAGCACTTTTTGCATGGAAAAAACCAGTGGTCACCGTGTTTTACCATATTCAAAGAAAAATCTGGTTTTATCAGATGCCATTTCCTTTAAATATTTTTGGCTACCTTCTTGAGCCATTGTGGGTTTTTCTTCTTGGTTTACGAAGCGCCTTAGTGGTTACGATTTCCGACAGTACGAAATATGAGCTTATGCGGTTTGGAGTGTCGAATAAAAAAATAGTCATGATTCCAATTTCAATAGAGATTCCGCGGATTGGGTTATATGAAGAAAGAAAAGAAACAGCGGTTCCCACAATTCTGGCTCTTGGCGCGCTTCGCCCAATGAAGAAACCTCTCAGTATTATTGAAGCTTTTACTTCTGTTCAAGAAAAAATACCAACGGCGAAACTCATTCTTGCTGGTGGTGGGGCTGAGAGTACATATGGTAAAAAAGTTCTTAGAGCCATCAAAGAATCACCAGCACATACCAATATTGAATATAAAGGCCGTATCACCAAAGAAGAAAAAATTTCACTGTTGCGAAGCTCGTGGGTTTTGTTGGCGGCGTCTGTAAAAGAAGGGTGGGGACTTATTGCAACTGAAGCTCACAGTCAAGGATTACCAACCATCGTTAACGATGTTCCTGGACTTCGTGATTCGACAAAAAATAAAGTAACTGGTTTTGTGGTAGAAGAAAGAAAAGACGAAATTGCTCGTGCTACAATACACTTACTTGAGGATACAAAGTTGCGTCACTTATACGGACAAAATGCTTTGGAAGATTCAGTTCAGTATGTTCCGGAGAAAACGTACAGCGCATTTCTTAGTGCACTTAAAAACCATAAGCTGATATGAACCAAAAAACACCAATCATAAGTGTTATGATCCCAACGCTTCAAAGTGAAGCGTTCATTGAAGGATGTCTTGAGAGCATCAAGGCTCAGAACTATCCAGCTCTTGAAGTGATTCTCATTGATGGAGGTTCGACAGATGCAACTATTGCTCGTGCGCAAAAAATAATTCCTACTATTGTTGTTACAGTAGTGCAAGATGGTCTTCTTCGAGCTAGAGTTTCAGGTATTAAACTTGCGCAAGGAGAATATGGCTTGTTGCTTGATGCCGATCAGATACTCACTCCTCAGGTACTTACTCGTGCCGTTTCTGAGATAGAAGCGAAGCATCTTGATATGCTTGTTTTTGAAGAAATGGTCTATGAGCCAAAAACACTTCTCGAACAGTTATTTGTACTTGATCGAAAACTTATTCATGCCGTGAAGGATTTTAGTCCTGAAACCGGTGTTATGTTGCCGCGTTTCTTTAAAATGGATCTTCTACGAAAAGCAGTTAGCTCTATTCCTGAGGATGCACTTTCTGCTGGGGACCGTGATCACGCAATTATATATGCCGAAGCGTTTGCTCTATCACAGCACATTGATCTTGTAAGTGACGCGGTGTACCACAAAGAGCCAAGTTCATTTATAAAGCTGATAAAAAAGTTTTATCGATGGGGGTATACAAATTTACCAGCTCAGCACCCTCGGTATCGTGCCCTTCTGGCAAAAAAAGAAGGATTTAGAAAAGGGATGTTTACCCACGGACTCATTCTTGAAAGTTTTGGTTCCGCACTGCTGCTTCTCTGTAAAGGTGTGCCCTATAAGATCGGTTATTTTGTTGCATGGATTCAGAAAAAATTCTAAAAGAATATACCTGTATTGCCTTCATGCATTCATATAGTGGTGGCATGAGTGGTGGCGATCGCATCTGTCTCGAATTTGCTAAGCGTTGGAGGAAGTACTTTAAAACAGTAACGTTGGTGACTTCACGAGAGGGAGTATCCGCGGTGCAAAAATACAATATTACTATTCCAAGTATTGAACTTTCATCTGGCTTACCGTCCATAACAAATGTATTAGGATACCTTCGCCGAACCCTTCTAGGTATTCGCTTTGCCTGGTCGTATGTTCTTCACGAGCCAGAAAAAGTAGTAGTGTACATGTCTTCCGATTTTTGGTCGGATGCAATCCCTGCACTTATTTTAAAATGGCGATACCCGAAAGTTTTTTTGATTGGCACTGCATACTTAAAAGCAGCTGCACCATGGGCCGCTGACAATCCATATCGAACATCATTTACTCGATTCGTTATTGGTTGTCTCTATTATCTATCACAACTTCCAGTTCTTGCTTTAGTTAACTGGTACTCAGATATGGTTTTTGTTACGTCACTTCCTGATGTTAAACGGTTTGTAACCAAACGCCGTAGCCGTGAAGCCGTTGTTGTAGTAAAAGGGGGAGTTGATCTTGAACCGGTTTCTGCTTGGAAAACTCGTACGGCTCTTCCACCGGTTTCGTCCCGTAAGTATGATGCTGTTTTCGTGGGTCGTTTTCACGATCAAAAAGGGATCATGGAACTTCTTTCATTGTGGAGAATCGTAATTCGAGAAAAACCAGATGCCCAACTCGCTCTCATTGGAGAAGGCCCTCTCGAAGCGATTATTAAAGAGACCATTACTCACTATAACTTAGAGCATTCAGTAACTATCCTGGGTTTTCTGGATGGGGAAGAGAAATATGCAATTTTTCGAAACTCAAAATTATTTGTTCATCCTGCAATTTACGATAGTGGCGGTATGGCAGCGGCAGAAGGAATGGCTTGGGGGTTGCCAGCAGTTAGTTTTGATTTAGAGGCACTTACAACCTACTATCCAAAAGGAATGGTGAAAATTCCATGTTATGACGAAGAGTTGTTTGCGCAGGCAATTCTACGTCTCTTACATGATTCAACATACTATACTCATTATGCGCAAGAGGCAGAGACGCTCATTTATGAAGAATGGGGATGGGATAAACGAGTTCTCTCGGTGACCCAAAGTATCGCACAAAAGATTGCATGAAATTTTCACGCCAAACAGTAACATACGTCATTATTTTCAGCAGCATTGTCATTGCGGCCATGCTGGTATTTACCTGGTTCAAGCCCCTAGAACGTTATTATGGGACTGACTTATATTTTCCTGAAAACCGATCTAATTTTTTTCATTTGTCGTTTACATCATGGGATGACCGTTCTTTAGGGCAGGATAATTTCAGAATGTACTCAGTGGCGTATCCCTTTGGTCTTTATCTGGCGGGAACTGAGAAACTTGGTATACCAGTGGCACAAGCAGAGCACGGCTGGCTTTATTTTCTTTTTGTGTCTTCAGGAATTTCGTTTGCGCTCTTTGCAATAACACTGTGGGGAGCACCGAAGAAAAAAATGCACGGTGTTCTTTATGTTTGTGGGGCATTAGTGTATATGTTTAATCCGTATACGAGTATTATGTTGTACTCGTTTCCGTACCTTTTTCACATATACGCCTTTTTACCACTTAAACTTGCAGCAATCTATTACGGGATTTCAAGACAAAAAGGATTTGTATATGCAGCAAGTATTCTTATTCCGTGGGTATTTCTGACCACATCTTCTTATAGTAATCCGAAATATTTACTTATTGATTGGATACCAATTGGTTTGATGGCCCTCGGATTTATTATTCGTCGGAATAAAAAAGAAATTACTTTTGGAACACTTCGTTTTCTCGGGATATGCATTGTTCTTTTTTCGCTGCTCTCTTTTTTTTGGATTCTGCCGACGTTTGCTGGAATTCAAGAAAATGTAAGCTCAATGCACTCGTATTATGAGAGCCTTGGAGGGCGTTCTCGGGAAACAAATTTTATTCAAGACAGTACCAAATATGCTTTTGATGCTGTCCGTCAATTAGGATATTGGGCAATTCAGGGAAAATTAGGTGACGCGCCATATATACCTTGGGTTTCTTTTTATAATTCACTTGGCGGTGTAATTCTTAGTTTCTTTGCTATCCTTTTGTTTCTTGCTCCGCTCACTCTTACCCTACGGAAAAAGATGGTGTTGTATAAGACAGCTTTTTCATTTTGGGTTTTTGCTCTTATCGGGATGCTTGGCAGTGCTTCTTTTGTTGGTGCAGCTGCGCTTTTTGTAACGCGTCGCATTCCATATCTTATTGATGTATTTTCAAATCCTTTTCAGATGTTCGGGCTTTACGCATCTCTCTTGTTCGCTTTTCTTTTAGTAAGTGCAACAATTCTTCTGCTTACTAATGTTCGTACACGAGCTCAGGTATATCTTGGTCTATCTGCGCTCACGCTTTTTATTGTAACGACATTTTTTTTCCTTACTCCATTTATACAGGGAAGTACTATTCGAAGAAATAACGATATCCTGCGTCCTGCGACATACATTGTGCCAGAGTATGTAAAACAGTTAGAGTCTTTCCTCGCACATCAGTCTGATAACGATTCTTTCCGAACCTTATATCTCCCTTACTCAAAAACTCATTACGGATCGTATCTTTGGGAAGACGGTTACAATGGACTAGATCTCAATAGTCTATTTGTTGGTCGAGATCTTGCTGGTATTGCTCCTGGGCCGCGAATGCTTGCGCGTGCACTTTCAGAAGGGAATGTTACTCTCTTTGACACACTACTACCGCTCTATAATGTTCGTTACGTTGTTCTTACGCTTGATGCAAATACTCCTCTTAATGAATCTCTTTCTACGTGGTACGAAGGTTTTAACTTATCAGAAGTTGTTAATTCAATTCCTACGAGTTCAATTCTTACCTATAAAACTGCGTTTGGGCCACTAGTTGTATATGAAGTGCGTCACCCGTTTGTGACATCGCTCGCATATATTCCACATGCAACACTAAGCGATCTAGAACTCGGTACTCGTGACGCATTTATGCGAGTGTCTCCCGATAGCTATGCGCTCTCTCAAAATATTATTCCTTCAGCATTAGGAAAAGCATCGGTAGAAAAAGTTATCTCGTCTTCTGCTGACGTCTACCAAGTAGAAGTTACGAATATTGAGAGCCCGTTTACTCTTATCCTAAATACGAACTATCACTCCGCTTGGAAGTTATCAGTTTTTGAAGACGGCAGATGGCGAGAATTACGTGTGCCGCATGCAGTAGTGAATGACTATGCGAATGGTTGGACACTTACCCCAAGTGATGTTTGCGCGAGTAGCGCACTTTGTAATGGTACTCATCCGGGAAAAGCGTTGTTGCAAATTTCGTTTGATAGAAAAAAATATTTTGAAGCCGGATACCTGATTTCTGGAAGTACTCTATGTATACTGATAGTGGCTCTTGGAGCACTATCTATTTATCGACGGTATGCTATATCTAAAAAAACTGATAACAGCACTATATCGTAACGGACGCTTCGCATATCTCGCGCCGCTATTGATTCTTGGCCCCGAATTACATAAATCTGGGTATCTCTTTTTTGTTGATTTTTCCTGGGGTCCTTCAATGCACTCAGGTTGGGCAAATAGCTGGCACGTGCTTGAGGTTATAAGTAACATGCTCCATCCATTTTTCCCGGCGTGGTTTTTCCAGAAGCTTGTTATTCTCGTAGTCTTAGTTGTGCTTATAACTGCAGGAAGAAAATTGGCAGCACAAGTATCCTCACATCCTTTTGTTATTGGTCTTACTGGTATTTTTTTGGTGTTTAACCCGTTTACCTATATTCGTTTAGAAATGGGTCAGCTGGGAACACTCCTGGGTGTTGGTTTTTTACTTCTCTCAAGTATTTCACTAATTACCGCACTTAGAGAAAACAATCCTCGTGAACTTTTCTACGCCTACCTATATGCAGGTTTGGTTATTTATTTTGCCCCGTATTATATTTTTGCTTTAGCTCTATTAAAAATTATAGTTTTGATTTCTGAAAAAAAATTGCTCCACGATCGATTTTTTGGACCAACAAGAGGGGAATATATCCGGTATGCATTACTTGGAATTCTTTGCATTCTTTTGATCAATAGTATTTGGATCACAGCTTCATATATAGGGCACACTAATATGGGAGGAGGCTTTACTGCACAAGATATGCAAGCATTTAAGCCGTGGGGAACTCCGCTCCAAGCATTTTTTGACACCGTCACGCTTCGATCCTTTTGGATTCAAAGTTTATACTTTAAGCGTCTTGCCGAAACACAGTTTCTCTTTAGTTTTATTCCGGTTGCTATAGTTCTTTTGGTGGGGGTTTATTTTTCTATTAAACAAAGAAAATTTCGCGAATTAATCGCCGTCTTGTTGCTTTTTTCTTGTGCGGGATTTTTGGCTCTCGGAGTTGCAACACCATTTTCTGCACCGGTCACTCTTTGGCTCACTACACACGTTCCTTTCTATATAGGTTTGCGTGATGCTTCGAAATGGGTTGGAGTTCTTCTTGGGGTGTATGCACTTTTTTTCTCTATCGGACTTGCTCGTATTATACGTTTGCCATTAGTTCGAATATTTAACATCGGCTTTGGTATATTGTTTGTCAGTCTCGTACTCTTTTTATCCCCGTACTCATTGTGGGGATTTGGAGGCACTGTTACATCTGTCGAGTATCCAGAACCTTGGTATCAAGCAAATGTCACATTAAATAAAAATAATTGTTTTTCTGGACGAACACTCGTGCTCCCATGGCATCTCTATATGTCGTACTCTTGGTTTTCAGGAAGAGCCGGGAATATCGGTGAGAAGTTTTTTGATTGCCCGTTAGTTAGTCCAACTAATATTGAAATTGGTGGAGTTTCAGATAGCAGCGGAACAGTAGAAGGTGTCCTTATTCCCGAATGGCTTTCAAGTGGCAATAAGACACTCTTGGAAAAACTTAATGTAACAAGCATTATCGTCTTCCATGAAGTTGACTGGCAAGGATATAATGAAGCGCTACAAAAGTTACCGTATCTTTCAAAAGTAGATTCTACTTCGGTTGGTAGGGGAGATATTACTATCTATAAAGTGCAATAATGAAAACAATTTTACATAAAGAAGTCACCGCTCTCTTCCCGTATGTTCTTTTGTGTTACCTTGTTTTTTCTCCGATCGCTTTCTTAGAAAAAAATACTATTTTTTCTCCCTCATTTATTATTGCCACACTCTATCTTTGCATTTTTTTTATCTACTGCGTGTTTGCCGTTCTTGGTAAGGTGGTAACATGGCGAGATATTTTTCGGATGAGTATCAGTAGTCGACAGTTGTTTCTCTATACGTTGTTAGCATTTATTCCAGTTTTGTATGTCTCTTTTAACCAGGTTGAACATCACTATCTCTTTTCAGCTCTTATTTGGGTGCTTGGTTTGGTGGCCGTGCTCTATGGTTCACGAATAACCGCTTTCGCCGTTATTACTATCGTGTTCCTTGCCCTGATTGGCTATTTAGTGGGGAATACACAGGTGGCTGAATTTGCCTCCCAGCTCTTCTTTTATGGCAGTTTAGTACTTATTACCAGTTGGTTCTTATAAATATATTAACAATTTGCTATACTAGCGGGTATCTATGGCAGGTCTTAGTCATTCCAATTTAATGCGTCTTAAAGTCCTATTTGCTGTTTTGGTAATGGGATTAGTAGTGTTTGTCTTCGGCCCTACTATTCGAGCATATTTCTATCAGACTGGTTCTTCTAATGCTCCATTCGGATACAACTATGGTTGGGGTTATGGATACCGTCAGGTAACCCTACCGCCCTTTTTAGGAGGCGGAATTGATTACCAATATGGTTACGGATATGGTTATGGATACGGGTATGGATATGCCAATGATCCTTCGGGGACTGGATACGGTTATAACGATGGCTTTGGCTATGGATTTGTCCAGTTCTTTACTCCAAAAGACGCTCCGGGGATTTACTTACCCGAGACACTGAAAGTAACTACGGCTTCGTCTAGCGCGACGGTAGATTACTATTCATATTTTTCTGCGAGACTAAAAGTGTATTACAAATCATACACAACATCTGTTCCTGCTGCGCCATTTACTGATAGCACAACACTAACTGGTGATTTCTATTCGGGTAACGGGACCCTTTCAGTAAGTAACCTTAACTGTGGTACGAATTATGCTTTTTACGTTGCCGCTGTTGATGCCGGGGGTAATGAATGGCCGTCAGAAACCATACTCGTTAAACCTACAGATCATTGCTCAGGAGGCGGCACCTCCGGTGGTTCAGGTTCGATTGTACCAATTCAATTCTTGGTGAATGCTCTCTCAAGTGTTCCTGGTACAGTTGAATATCGCTATATTGCTCACCAGGGTGGGCGAATTGAAATTACTTCTGGCGTTGCTTGTGATGAGGATTTTATTACCTCTAACATTCAATTTGGAAAGAAAAATAATCCAACCGATGTTCGCAGACTTCAGTTCTTTTTGAAAAATGTTCTTCAAAATCCAGGAGTAAAAATTACGGGAATCTATTCCAAAGAAGATGAAGCGATTGTTAAAAATTTTCAAAAGAAATATCTTGTTGATATTTTGCAGCCATGGGGTTTAAATTCTGGTACTGGTTTTGTCTACAAAACAACTCGTCCAGTTATTAACCGTATGTATTGTGAGTACCGCGCGCTACTTCACTTGGTTTTTGATCGCGACTTAACTCTTGGTTCGACAGGAAACGATGTGCTTCTCTTGCAAAAGTATCTCAACAAAAACGGCATACTCGTTGCTACAAAAGGTTCCGGATCTCCAGGTAAAGAAACTCATCGATATGGTATTGGTACAAAGAAAGCAGTACAAGTGTTTCAGAAAAAGCACGGGCTTCCAGAAACTGGAGTTTTGGATGTTGCAACCCGAACTGTCTTAAACGACATCTACGAATAATATGAATAAAAAAGCTCTCATAACCGGTGTGCTCGGACAAGACGGTGCATACTTAGCGCAGTTTTTGTTGGCGAAAGGGTATCGAGTATACGGTATGGTTCGTCGTCATTCGAACCAAAATTTTACCAATACAGATTATCTCGGGATCACGAAGGATATTGAATTTGTTCCTGGGGATCTTACCGATGAATCTTCACTGATTTCGATCGTAAAGCGAGTTCAGCCAGACGAAGTATACAACTTAGGGGCCCAATCTTTTGTCGGAGTTTCTTGGGAGCAAACAAAGCACACTACTGAAGTAAATGCTCTCGGTACGTTGTATCTTTTGAATGCTATTAAAATGTTTGCACCACTTGCCAAATTCTACCAAGCGTCAACTAGCGAGATGTTTGGGAATGCCGATACTCCAACCCAAAATGAAAACACACCATTTCACCCACGAAATCCGTACGGTGTCTCAAAACTCTATGCTCATTTCATGACTAAGAATTTTCAAGAGAGCTATGACATGTTCTGCACCGCAGGGATATTGTTTAATCATGAGAGTCCAATTCGTGGTCCAGAATTTGTGACACGAAAAATTTCGATGGGTGTGGCAAAAATAAAGCACGGTCTTGCTACCGAAATTTCTCTCGGCAACCTTGATTCAAAACGCGATTGGGGTTTTGCAGGTGACTATGTTGAAGCAATGTGGATGCTATTACAGCAAGAGAAGCCAGACACCTTTGTTATTGCAACAGGAGAAACACATACCATTGAAGATTTTGTAACTGAGGCTTTTGCCCATGTCGGTATTACCGACTGGAAATCCCATGTTCGTATTGATCCACGATTTAAACGCCCCGCTGAACTATCTGTACTTTGCGGCGATGCAACAAAAGCAAATGAAGTTTTAGGTTGGAAGCCAAAGACGTCATTTAAGGAACTCGTTGCAATGATGGTAGACGCGGATATGAAGCGTCTCGAAAAGAAATAACATTATAGCGGTATCTAGACAGGATTAGTGCACATGTTACTGTGAAGGTAACTAAATCCCGTCATAAATGAAAAAACTTTTATTCCCAATACTTATTGTGCTGGTTGGCACAATGGTATTACCGCAGAATATTTTTGCTCAAGGCTGTCTTGAAGCTGACATTATCGTTGCTGTCGACTGGTCAAACAGTGTTTCAAGCAAACGCCAAGAAATGGTTGATGCTCTCTATACGTATAGCCGTGCATTTACGCTTCGGAAAGATGGCATTAAACTTGGTATTCTTAGTTTTGGGGATACCTCCCGCATAGAAGCACCCATTACTTCAGATACTAACTACATCGACCTTGGACTTGCTTCACTTTTTTCTGATAAAGCCGGGCACAGTACTCGGTGTGGAGAAATTCCTGGCTATGCCTCGGTTCTTTTTAATCAGAGTGCTAGCGAGCGGGGAAAAATTCCTGAAAAACGCTTCCTGATTTTTATTTCTGACGGAGATGTCGAAAATAAAGATTATGTTGCCCAAGACTTTCTTACCTTTGCGGCCTCCCAAAATGTAGTTGTCTGTGCTATTCAAATAAACTCTGACCTTGCCATAGAAAGGTCAGCCACAAAATTTATGCGTGATATTGCAACACCAGGATTTTACTTTACCAGTTCATATAGTAAGATTCAAAGTTTTTTACGAACACTTGATTTATGTATGTAAAAATAGAGGTACCCGTTCTAAGATAAGGAGCGGGTACTTTTATTGACAGATAGCGTATACTAGAGGGTAGGCACCTCGTGTGCCGATATTTGTATGCCTAGCCCATTTATACTCCAAAGTGAATTTAAGCCTGCTGGTGACCAACCCGAGGCTATTTCGGCATTAGTGAGTGGGTTACAAAAGGATTACCCTAAGCAAACGCTTTTAGGGGCAACCGGTACAGGTAAAACCTTTACTATGGCAAATGTCATTAAAGAGTGGGGGAAGCCTACCCTAGTTATCGCTCATAACAAAACCCTCGCTGCTCAGCTTGCTCAAGAGTTTCGAGAGTTTTTCCCAACTCACGCAGTGCATTATTTCGTTTCGTATTACGATTTTTACCAACCAGAAGCCTATTTACCAACCACTGATACCTTTATTGAAAAAGATGCCCAGATCAACGAAGAAATTGATCGTCTTCGTCACGCCTCAACTCAGGCATTACTTTCTCGACGTGACGTTATCATCGTCGCTTCAGTTTCTTGTATTTATGGTTTAGGATCACCGGCAGAATATGAAAAACGAAATATGAAACTTGCTGTTGGTGAAAAAATGGAACGGACTGAACTCATGCAGCGACTCGTTTCGGTATATTTTGAGCGAACTAATGCCGATCTCACTCCAGGAACATTCCGTGCTATTGGTAGCAAAATTGAGATTATGCCAATCTCAGAAACATTTTCATATCATATTGTGTTACTCGGCGGAAAAATTGAAGCAATTCTTAAAGTTGATCCAGTTTCAAACAAAATACTAGGCGAAGAACAGACCATATTTATTTTCCCGGCGAAGCATTTCGTAACATCGAAAGACGAACAAGAACGAGCACTCAAAACTATTAAATTAGAACTTGCTGAGCAGCTAAAGAAATTTGAGAAAGATGGAAAGCTGTTAGAGGCTGAGCGTATTAAGCGTCGCACTAATTATGATTTAGCCATGATCCGCGAGGTTGGCTATTGTTCTGGCATTGAAAACTATTCTCGCCACATGTCGGGCAAGGCTCCAGGGGAGCCGCCAGATACACTGCTTTCATATTTCCCACACACCAAGAAAGGCGAACCAGATTTTCTCACTATTATTGATGAATCGCACGTAACCTTGCCGCAGCTTCGTGGTATGTACGCCGGTGATGCTTCTCGAAAAAACACCCTCGTTGAATTCGGTTTCCGTTTGCCTTCCGCAAAAGATAATCGGCCGCTCAAGTACGAAGAATTTGAAAAGCGAGTCGGAAATGTTATTTACACTTCAGCAACGCCAAGCGAGTATGAACGTACTGAGAGCAAGCAAGTAGTGCAGCAAATTATTCGCCCAACTGGCCTTTTAGATCCAGAAATTACTGTTCGGCCAATTATGGAGAATGTTGGTGCTCACTACAAAGGGCAAGTACATGACTTTATTGATGAGGCCGCAAAAACTATCCAAGGTGGTGGCCGTGTGCTTGCTACTACGCTCACTAAAAAAATGGCTGAAGATCTTTCGGCGTATCTGAAGGATCGAAAGATGAAAGCGGAGTATCTACACAGTGATATTAAAACCATTGAGCGTATTCGTATTTTAACCAGCTTCCGAAAAGGGGAGTTTGATTGCTTGGTCGGTGTTAACTTACTTCGTGAAGGACTCGACCTTCCAGAAGTTGAACTCATTGGTATTTTGGATGCTGACAAGGAAGGCTTTTTGCGAAGTGAAACCTCGCTTATTCAAACTATTGGTCGTGCTGCTCGTAACGCTGCTGGGCGGGTCATTTTGTACGCCGACAACATGACGGGAAGTATGGAGCGCGCCATTGGGGAAACCAATCGTCGTCGAGCGGTGCAAATGGAATACAATAAAAAGCACGGTATTACGCCAAAAACTATTCAAAAGAAAATTCAGGATATAACTCAGGGTATGGAAACTGAGCATGACAAAGCAGTCGCAGCAAACTTGGCGATTGATGCTCAGATCTTTAAAGAAGATCCAGAAAAGCTTATTAAGCTGAAAGAAGAAGAAATGAACGAGGCTGTAAAAGAACTCGACTTTGAAACAGCAGCTATCTTGCGCGATGAAATAATTGCTATTAAGGCAAAAATACCAAAACTTCCAAAACAACGAAAATTAAAGAAAGGTGAGCGTCTAATCTAAAACAGACTTCCTTGTTCTGGTTTTCGCATCTCTTTTTTCTCTTCGATAATTTTTTTGGTTTCAGTAGAAGTGCTTGCGGTTTCGATTGCCTTCGGAATTTTTTTGAAATCTTTCAGTAGCGTTTCGCGCATGCCGCCATTATAGAGCGCTGAAGCCGGATGATAGAGTGGTAAGAAATATTCGGTTGGGATGTGCTGAAACTTCTTATGAATTAACTTGCCGTGTACATTTGAAATCTTTAAATCCGGAAAAAAGTCATTCATTGAGTGGCGCCCGAGAAAGACAATAATTTTAGGGGCAATGAACGAAAGCTCTTCGTAGAGCCAGGGTGCACAATCTTCTTTTTCAGTTGGTAGCGGATCACGGTTATTTGGTGGGCGGTATTTTACGATATTGGTGATATAGATATCTTCGCGCTTCATGCCAATTTCACCCAGCATTTCATTTAAAAACTGCCCAGCCCGGCCAACAAAGGGGATACCTTGAATGTCTTCGTCTTTTCCTGGAGCTTCGCCAATAAAGACTATTTCTGCGCTCGGATTACCAGCCCCTGGTACCGGCTGAGTAGCCACCTTTTTGAGTGGGCAGGTGTTTTTGACAAACCATTTTTCATGGATTTGTTTTAATTGTTCGGCTCGGGTTGCCATAGAAAAAGAGTATAAAAAAAAGCAGCGTTGAACAAGTAAATTTGTCCAACGCTGCTTCCATTAACTAATTACCAAGGATTGAATTTGCAACCAACCGAAATTACAATTGTGGACATTTCCGTAATGCTACAGTGAGGATGCTCAACTTTTTCAGAAATACCTGCTAAATAGGCAGCTTCTGCATAGAAGCGTCCTTTGAAGAAGTTCCCCCGAATGAGAGGACCTAACTCGAAGCGCGGTTCTAATTTAGAAGGAGTAATTCCATCTTCTGCCACAAACTGCAATTTTGTTTCCATAAGCAATCCCAATTCAATAAACCGGTGTGGGGAAATCCCTACCTCGGTAAAATTATAGATTGCTTGCGGTTTCAGGTTTGCAATGTGTACCAGATAACTTAAGTCTGAAAAGAAGTACCAGGGATCTTTTTCCACTTTTAGTAAAAATCCTGGAGCAATACCGGGGTACTCGCCAATAAGCAGGCTCATTTTTGGCACAACCCAAAGGTCAGAACGTTTAGCACAGTCGTAGCCGAAACCTAAATCAGCAGTCTTGTCGGTATGTAAACCATACTGAAAATCCAGAACAAATTTTCTTTTTCTATCCTTGTGGATAGTCCAGAAAATGTATTCCATCTTATCTTCCAGTGGTTTCCGAAGGTGGAAGCTAATGTCGGTAAAGCGGGCCACGTGATGAGCCTCCTTTGTTTTGAAGTGGATATTTTCACCATCGTTATGTTCTTGGGTGTAACCAAAAAGAACAAGCAGCAGAGCTGTAAGCAGAGTAAGTAATTTCTTCATCAAAATTAATTTTTGGGTTAATAAAGTTTTTATTCGCAACGTCAAACAACGTATGTCAACATTATGACCCAAAAAAATCATTTTGTAAAGGTCTGTTTCGTTAAAAAACCCTTTTGTGCTATAGTCAAATCCATGTTTAAGCAATTTATAACCAAATCAGTATTACGTCTCCGAGGCGTGCCAAAAGAACAGGCAGAAGCTATGGCTAATGCTTTGGCTGATAATCCTGAACTCGCTGAAGTTTTAAAGAAAATTGAAGCTGATCCTGAACTTAAGGCCTTGATGGAAAAGATCCAGAAAGAGATTGAAGAGAAAACCAAGAACGGCATGGACCAAATGATGGCTTCGGCTGGTGTGATGATGAAGTACAAAAATGAGCTCGCAAAGCACCGCGAAATTCTTGAGCCTTTGATGATGCTCATGCAGCGCTAAAGTTCGTTGGCTGTCGTATGATCAAAAAAATTCTTGTTACTGGAGGAGCAGGTTTTATTGGCAGCCATTTTGTTCGCTACTACTTGTCCGTGCATCCTCGTGCCCGGGTTGTTGTTGTTGATTCGCTCTCGTATGCTGGTAATCTAGAAAATTTAATCGATTGTGCACAAAACCCTAGGTACTCTTTTTATCGAGCGGACATTGGTGATTTTCAAACCATGAGCCGTATTCTGAAAAAAGAGAAACCTGATGCTATCGTGAATTTTGCTGCTGAGAGCGATAATAATAAAGCGATTACCGCACCCATCGATTTTGCTCGCACTAATGTTTTAGGAACAGCAGTGCTCCTTGAAGCTGCTCGGCTACAAAAAGTGTCGCGTTTTCATCACGTTTCCACCTGTGAAGTATTTGGCGAGCTTTCACTTATCAGCAAGAAAGCTTTCACCGAAAGTTCCCCATTTCATCCTCGTACTCCTTATAATGCTTCGAAAGCCGGTGCCAATCATGTAGTAGAAAGTTATTTCCATACCTTTGGTTTTCCGGTAACTATCAGTCACGCCTGTAACAATTATGGTTCGCATCAATTTCCTGAAAAGGTTATCCCATTTTTTGTGAGTCGAGCTATAGCAGGGAAACCATTACCGATATTTGCCTCACGAAAAAATAAGCGTGAGTGGATTCATGTGCTTGATCACTGTAAGGCTATCAATGTGATTCTCGAGGAAGGAAAGATTGGTGAAAGCTATAATATTGGCAGTGGTGTTGAAAAAACTATCGATGAAGTTGCTAACACAGTGCTTTCTGTCCTCGGTAAGCCACACACGCTCAAAAAAATTATTCCCGACCGGCTAGGTCACGATACTCGATATCTTCTTGATTCGCGAAAGATGCGGAAGCTGGGCTGGAAACCAGAAATATCTTGGGAAGAAGGTGTGCCAGAAACAATCGCGTGGTATGTAGAGAATAAAAAATGGCTTGCTCCGCTTCTTAAAAAATCCCATGCCAAACAGTATTAAATTTTACATAACTGGTGTAACTGGTTTTCTCGGGGCTTCTGCTTCGACCTATTTGCGCTTACAAGGGCATGAAGTAATTAGCGACCGCGTTGATGTCACCGATTTCTCTTCATTGAAACAGGCTTTTCAGAAACATTCGCCTGACGTTGTAATTAACTTTGCGGGTGTCAGAGCATATCCAACCATTGATTGGTGTGAAGATCATAAAGAAGAGACTGTTGCGGTAAATGTTACAGGAGCCATTAATGTAGCCCTCGCAGCTCTCGAAGCAGGAGCATATCCTATTCAGATTTCATCGGGTTGTATTTATTCAGGTGGACCCGAAACGCCATTTACGGAAGAAGACGCTCCAAACTTTTTTGGTAGTTTTTATTCTCGCATGCGCATCGTACTACAAGATGCTTTAAAGGAATTACCAGTTCTGCAGCTTCGTATCCGGATGCCTATGTCGCGACATGCACATCCACGGAATCTCATCAACAAAATTGCCTCATACCCAAAAGTAATTTCTATTCCAAATTCGGTCACGCTCGTTGAAGATTTCTTCCCAGTTCTTCAAAAATTGGCGACACTTCGTCCAACAGGAGTTCTTAATATGACCAATAAAGGTTACCTAACCCATAAAGATATTTTGGAAGTGTATAAAGAAATTGTTGATCCAAATCACACGTATACGCTCATTAGCTTGGAAGAGCTTGAGGGAAAAGGTGGCATTACTAAAGCACAGCGTAGCAACTGCGTGCTTTCTACAGAAAAAGCGGAGACACTCGGAGTAGGTTTACCGCCAATTGATACTGCTCGTCTTCGAGAAATTATGTTAGATTTTAAACAGTCATTATGAAAGGCATAATTCTTGCAGGGGGAAAGGGGACACGGCTCCATCCACTTACCGCAATAACCAGCAAACAGCTTTTGCCGGTATACGATAAGCCAATGATTTTATATCCGCTCGAAACACTTCTTCGAGCGGGAATTAAGGATATTTTAATTATCATTAGTCCCGAGCACGCAGGTGATTTTTTGTGTTTACTTGGCTCAGGTAAACAATATGGTGCTCGATTCAGGTATGAAATCCAGGACAAGCCTGAAGGTCTTGCTCAAGCGTTTATTATCGGGAAAGATTTTATCGGCAAGGACAATGTTGCAATGATTTTGGGTGATAATATATTTGACGACGATTTTGGTCCAGTGATTAAAAAATTTAAAAAAGGTGCCCATGTATTTGCAAAAGCAGTTCCAGACCCCGAGCGTTTTGGGGTGGTAAAAACTGATACCAAAGGAAAAGCAGTTACCATTGTTGAAAAACCGAAAAAGTTTCTATCAAATTTAGCAATTACCGGATTGTATATATATGACAATCGAGTTGTTGATATTGCCGAAAAATTAAAGCCCTCCCAACGTGGAGAACTTGAAATCACCGATATTCATAACTGGTATTTGAAAAAAGGCGAACTTCAAGTTACTTCTATTTCAGGTGAGTGGATAGATGCCGGAACGTTTGATTCATTGCTCGCTGCAAGTAATTTTGCCAAACAGAAGTATGGAAAACGCTAGCGGAAAAAATAAAAAGCTTGTCATGGTTAGTGGAGGTTTTGATCCGGTGCATGTTGGTCATGTCCGGATGTTTAACGAAGCTAAGAAGCTTGGCGATGAACTTTTAGTGGTTATAAACTGTGATGCCTGGCTCATGCGAAAGAAGGGCCGAGCATTTATGTCGTCAAACGACCGAGCGGAGATCATTAGTAATTTTCGAAGTGTTGATCGTGTGTATGTGCTCGAGAGTGATCGCAATGATGTGTCAGAAGCTATCGAGTTATGGAAGCCAGCCATTTTTGCTAACGGTGGTGATCGACGGGCTGAAGCGGATATTCCTGAAGCAGAAGTTTGTAAGCGGCTCGGCGTAGAAATGGTGTTTAATGTTGGTGGTGGCAAGATTCAGAGTTCTTCAGAATTACTCAAAACCTACGGCGATGCAAAAAAGCCTCTTTCATAGTAGAATCGTCCGGTATGAAACTTTCCATTGGAATTGTGGGGCTGCCAAACGTTGGTAAATCAACGCTTTTTAACGCCCTCACGAAAAAAAGCGTGCCAGCAGAAAATTATCCTTTTTGTACCATTGATCCATCGGTGGGTATTGTTCCTGTGCCTGATGAACGTTTGTGGAAACTCTCTGAACTTTCAAAGTCAGCAAAAACGATTCCAGCGGTTATTGAATTCGTTGACATTGCAGGGCTTGTGAAAGGTGCTGCTGAAGGACAGGGTTTAGGTAATAAATTTTTATCAAATATTCGAGAAGTTGATGCCATTTTGGAAGTGGTTCGCGTGTTTGAAGATAAAGACATCATTCACGTTTCCAATAAAGTTGATCCACTTGATGATATTGGTGTGATTAACTTAGAACTGATTTTAGCGGACTATGAAACCGTTACTAAACGATTGGCAAATCTTTCTCGTGATGTAAAGCGCGGCGACAAAGCTGCGATTGCTGAAGAAGCAGTACTTAAGAAAGTTGAGACAGTACTTTCTGAATCTCGATTAGCGAGCGAGGCGGTTCTTACTGACGAAGAAAAGATAATTCTTCAAAGCATGCATTTACTTTCAGCCAAACCAATTCTCTATGCACTGAATGCTTCAGAAGTTGCCGAGAATGTTATTGATGCAGTAGCTTCGAAAATTCCTGGAAAATACGTAGTAATTGATGCTATTTTTGAAAAAGGTTTCGATAAGCTTATTGCAGGAAGTTATGAGCTTCTCGGTCTTGAGACATTTTTCACCACAGGGGAAGACGAAAGCCGCGCTTGGACAATTGCTAAAGGTTCTACAGCACCAATTGCTGGGACTGCAATACATACTGACTTCAAAGATAAATTTATTCGTGCTGAAGTAGTTTTCTGGAAAGATCTGCTTGATGCTGGCAATTATGCCGAAGCTCGCGCAAAGGGGAAAGTACGTACAGAAGGAAAAGAATACATTGTGAAGGACGGTGACGTGATTGAATTTAAGATCTAGAGGTATGTTGAAATTTATCTCTCTAAACATAGAAGCTGATAAACATTTTGAACACGCTCTTCCTTTTTTAGAGCGGGAAAAACCAGATGTTCTTGCTCTTCAGGAAATTTTTGAAGAACATCTCCCACTTATTGAAAAGACAACCGGGATGACCGTGGCCGGATTTTCGCCGATGGCACTACAGCCATCATTTCTCGATAAGAGTGGGCCGAAAAATAAAGTATGGGGTGTCGCACTATTCTCGCGATTACCCATACTTGATACGGGAGAATATACCTATGTTGGCGACCGTGCTCGTGTGCCTGAATTTGCAAAAGCGATCGATGAAATGAAAGATCCTAATTCATCTAACTATGTTCTTCGCTTTGCTCGAGTACTGCATGAAGAGGCGACCTATACATTTGCAACAACTCATTTTACTTGGACGCCATTAGGTCTTTCGACAGACTACCAACGCGAACATATACCATTACTTTTCTCGGCACTCGATACCCTTAAGGATGATTTTGTACTTTCAGGTGATTTTAATGCTCCGCGTGGGTATGGAACCTGGGAACTGATATCCAAGCGATACACTGATAATATCCCTGCTGAATATAAGACAAGCATTGATATTACACTTCATCATAATGGTACAACCAGGCCTGACGACTTTTTTGATAAATTGGTTGATGGTTTATTTACTACTGGTAAGTATCATGCATCTAACGTAAAACTCATTTCCGGGGTCTCTGATCACATGGCAATTTGTGCAACTATTCAAAAAGATAGGGAGTCACAAAAAATATATGAAGCAACACTCGATACAACACACGCTTAAACAAGGGGGAATTGGTGTGCTGCTTACCGACACTATTTACGGTCTTGTTGGTAAAGCGCTTAATGAAAAAGCCGTTGAGCGAATATACAAGGTAAAAGGCCGGAAGCCGACAAAGCCGCTGATTATTCTTATTGCGTCACTTACTGATCTCAAAAAGTTTAAAGTACGACCTGAAGTTTTACGTACCTATAAACATATACTTACAGAAGTTTGGCCTGGACCAGTCTCGATAATTTTACCTGTAGAAAAAAGTGCCCAAAAGAAATTGCGCTATTTACATCGAGGAACAAACACTCTTGCCTTTCGCATGCCTAAAAAAGTGATACTACGGACACTCCTTAAAAACACGGGTCCGCTTGTGGCACCCTCAGCTAACCCGGAAGGTCTTTCACCAGCCGAAACGGTAAAAGAAGCCCAGCACTATTTTGGAGAAAAAGTTGATTTTTATCTCTCAGGTGGCAGAAAGAAGGGAAGTCCGTCAACCCTCATTTCTCTTGCTACTCCTACACCACAAGTTTTACGAGAAGGAGCAGTAAAACTGCGACTTTAATCTCAGGGTTTCATGTGCTAAGGTGGAGAAAACATCTCCACTATGGAAGAGTCAAAAAACCAATCACCAAATTCATTGGTGGTTTGCATAGTTATTCTTAGTTGCTACGCGATAACTTTTTTGGGTACTTACTATTTTTGCCGGAACATTCCAGTTGCCATGTATTTTAATTCTTGGCCAGCCATGATTTTGGCACTCATCTTTTTTAAGTTCACACAAAAAACAGACCACCAAAATAAAAAAGACAGCTTCTAGAGAGCTGCTTTTTTATTTCCCGCCGTTATTCTTTAACTTCTGAACTTCAGCAATAAGCGTTGCAAGGGAGTGTTCAATATTGGCGTAGCGATCATGGACAGGTTCCTTATGTGGTTCCTCTTCGCTCATTTCGCCAACATCTTCACCAATATCTTCCACGTCTTCCTGAATTTCTTCCACGTCTTCCTGAATTTCTTCCACGTCTTCCTGAATATCTTCCACGTCCTCTTGAATTTCTTCAATATCACGCGATACAGCGTGCAGACGACGAGCCTGACGATTTACGGACATCTGAATAAAAATTGAAAGATAAATAGCCTCAAGGGAAACTATGGTGGTTAATACCAAAAGAATCTTATCGAGAGGGATGCCCCACATAGCGAGCACAAAAGAAGCCACGAACAGTACCGTGTGAACAATGAGCGATTGAGTCGAACCAACCCATTTGGTTGCTTGAACTGAAAACCGCTCGATTAAACTGAGGTTTTTTAAGTCGTTCTGAGGCATAGAAACGCTCCTAGCTTATATTCGAAAAGTATAGCAGAACAGTCCTTGGTTAGTCTATACAGTTGTTGCGATTTTTTATCTGAGTACTATGATGAGGGTATTATCCGCTTATACATTATCTATGGATCAAAATCAGACTTCGTCACGACTTTCGCCAAAATTCTTCTTCCTCTCCCTTGGCGTTTTAATTACCCTTATTTGGAGCGCCTCATCGTTTCTCCTTTTGTTTTTTGAAACATTGACTCAAAAGTTTCCTGACGCTTTAAATGCCGTATACCAGTATGGATATTTTTCTGGAAACTTCGACAGTATCCGCAGTGGCATCGCTTCTCTTATTATTGTTTTTCCAGTATTTCTCGTACTCTCATATTTTTGGAATAAGGCTTCGGAAGGTGAGCTTTCTCGAGTTGATACCACTATTCGTAAATGGATGATTTACCTCGTGCTCTTCCTTGCGAGTCTTTTGATTGTTATTGACCTTGTGACATTAGTTCGTTACTTCGTTTCTGGTGAAATAACCATCCGCTTCATTCTGAAAGTGTTAGGAGTTCTTGTGACAGCGACGCTGATTGGTTTTAACTATATTAGTGAACTTCGCTTTGAAAAAATTACTCCAGAACATCGCAAACTCTACCGCGGTGCTCATGGAGCTATTGCACTTGTTCTCGTCTTCGGTTTGATTGTTTGGAGTTTTATCGTTATTGGTTCACCAAAAACCCAGCGGGCGCTTCGTTTTGATGATCGTCGCGTTCAAGACCTTCAGTCTATTCAGTGGCAAGTAATTAGTTATTGGCAGCAAAAAGAAAAATTACCTGAAGCGCTTACGGAACTAAATAATCCAATTTCTGGCACAGTTATTCCTATAGATCCTGAAATGGATAAAGGTCTTACTTATGAGTATAAAAAAACAGGTACTCTTTCATTTGAGCTTTGTGCAACCTTTAATCTTCCAATGCCAAAAGGTTGGATAGAAACAAGTGGTGGGGGAATTGCCTATCCAGCTCGTGATGTTGCTGTCTCGTATCCGTATCCAGGTGGAGCAAATGATTCATGGGATCATCAAGCTGGCCGGACCTGTTTTTCTCGCACGATAGATAAGGATCTCTACCCACCATACCCAAAAGCCGTTAAAGAATAATATGTTTGGGAATTTCGGAGAAAAGCCTTCCCAGGAAGTTTCGAAGTCTACAGAAGAGCAGTTAGTGGCTTTTGCTCGCACACCATTGTCTGATACAGAAGTTTTGGCTGGTCTGGAACAAGCAGGTGCTTCTTCTATAAGTCAGTTGCCGACATTGTTTCAAAAAATGATTGGCACAGAACATCTATATCGCGTGCAGGGTGTTACGTTTGGTGATGTTGTAGAACATACCATGGTCTTTACCCTCAATAACCAAAAGACAAATACATCACACGCAGAACTTGAGTTTGAGCAAGATGTTGAGAATGGTGTTTGGAATATGCGCCATCGGTATGTAGCAACAAAAGAGCAAGGTCTGAGCGGCTCTGATTTTCTGAAGAAAGCCGAAGAATATTTTGCTATTCTTAAAAAACATCAAAAAGTTGATCTCCGAAAGTTTGTCGCGCACGCTTCTCAGCCAAGTGTTATGCTGTGGCTCGAAAAAAATGGTTTCAAGGAGTCAGGAGTGAATTTCAACCACTTGTTTGATTACGAGAAAGGAACAGTAATTCCAGCCCCAGGATATTTTTTTATTGAGCTCAAGGATCCGAAGGTTCCCATCGAAAAAGATCCCTACTTGGTTAATGGTGATTTTTTACTTGACCCAGAGTTTGCCAAACTTCGTGAAGGACTATCATTTGATCTTGCTGATAAACGTCCATATCTTGAAAGCATTGAAGTACTCAATAGTCTGATTACAAAAGGCTATGTTCCGCGACTCTCCTACGAGAAAAATGTGCTATAGTTCGAAAATCTATGGCACAAAAACCGAGTGAGTATAACCACCTCGCCATTGAGAAAAAATGGCAGAAAGAGTGGGAGAAAAAGAAAGTCTATAAAACTCTAGATCCCGGGAAAAAGAAAAAGCATTACGTGCTTGATATGTTCCCGTATCCTTCTGGAGCCGGGCTTCATGTGGGCCATCCTCGTGGCTATATTGGCAGCGATGTATACGCGCGTTTGAAGCGCATGCAAGGTTTTAACGTCCTTCATCCAATGGGCTACGATGCTTTTGGCCTCCCAGCTGAACAATTTGCCATTGCTAACAAAATTCACCCTCGCCAAGCCGTAGAAAAAAATGTCGCGACTTTTGAACGCCAACTTGGCATTATGGGCCTCTCGTATGATTGGTCGCGAAAAGTAAACACGACCGACCCCGCCTACTACAAATGGACGCAGTGGATTTTTCTGAAACTCTACGGTGCTTGGTACGATACTGAAAAAAACAAAGCCCGACCAATAGAAGAACTGGTAAAAATTTTTGAAAAAAAGGGGAGTGCTGGAGTGAAAGCTGTAACTAATTATAGCGGCAGTTTTTCCGCAAGTGATTGGAAATCATTCTCAAAACTTGAACAACATAAGATTCTAATGGAGTTTCGCTTAGCCTACGAAGGCTATAGCGATGTCAATTGGTCGCCATCAATGGGTACCGTACTTGCAAACGATGAAGTCCTAGATACTCCCAATGGTCCTGTGGCGGAACGTGACGGTAAGCCAGTAGAAAAAAAGCGTATGCGCCAGTGGTTTATGCGCATAACTTCTTATGCTGAGCGATTACTTGAAGGTTTAGATGGGCTTGATTGGAGCGAACATATAAAAGAAATACAGCGAAACTGGATTGGAAAAAGCGAGGGAAGCTTGCTCACCTTTTCACTGAGTACAAAAAGTGGTACGCAGCCGAAAAAGATTTTGGTTGGTACTCGAAATGAAGCAAAGTTCAAAATGGTAAAGGCTTGTTTGCCTAAGCTCTCGGGTATTGAAATCGTTAGCCTTAATGATATTGCCGCAGTTGATGATAGCGCCCTTGTTGAAGGATCAGACTATGAAGAAAATGCTCGAATGAAAGCCGAGTTTTACTTTAAGAAAACCGGCATTCCTACTATTTCAACCGATAATATTTTTTGGTTGGAAAAGTGGAAAAAGAACGATGGTGTGATGGTGCACATGCGCAAGGAAGCTAATCCGAAGAGTGATCGAGCAACAGATGAAGAAGTTGTTGCTTTCCTTAAAAAATGGGTAAAGAGTGTTGGTGGTAGCTCACGCGCGCATTTTCGTTATGCGGTTGCTTTTGCCGACACGCATGGCGTTCGAAGCTTTACTTCAAACCAGCGTGAGTATGTACTTCAAGGAAAACAGTCAAAGAAATTTTGGCCAGGATATCCAACTGAATCATTACTTATTGATGTTGTGACTAAAGAGTATAAGGGTAGTCAAAAAGATTCTCTTCGCTATCAAAAACTAATTAAAGATTTTGCCCGTGAACTTCCAATGTGGTTGGGGGAACTTTCACCAGTTTCAGTATTTACCACACGTGCGGATACTCTTGCCAGTGCTTTCGCAGTAATTCTCTCTCCTGAGCATCCTCTCGTAGCGAAACTACTCCCGCTTACTGAGAATGCTTTAGAGGTGAATGCGTATATACAAGAAGCAGGGAAGAAAACCGAAGAAGATCGCACAAATACTGAAAAAGAAAAAACGGGAGTGCCGCTCAAGGGGATTACAGCAACAAATCCATTAACCAAAGAAGTACTTCCAGTATGGGTTGCTGACTTCGTGCTCGCTCAGTATGGTACTGGAGCAATTTTTGCCGACATGCACGATGAACGCGACTTTATGTTTGCCCAGAAATATGGATTGCCAATGCGACAGTCAGTTGCTCCTCATTTTATTGACCCGAGAAATCCACCACGACCGGGACTTCCCACAGTTGCTCGCCGCACAGTTCATGTCATTCTTCGCCGACCAAGTGATGATGCGTACTTAGTACTTAATTGGAAAGGTGATGTTTGGAAGGGTCAGAACCCACATACATTTATTGTTGGAGGAATTGAAGAAGGAGAAGATACTGTTCAATCAGCACAAAGAGAAGTTGTCGAAGAAACAGGCTACCAACATATTAGATATATCTCAACGATCGGTCCAGAAATACATGCTGAATTTTGTGCCGCGCACAAAAATGAAAACCGGTATGCTACAACCCAAGTTCTTCTATTTGAATTAGTTGATGAAACTCAAGCCTCGGTAGCACAAGAAGAATTAGATAAACACGAGTATCTATGGCTTCCAAAAGCTGAAGTTGGAAATTATTTAAATATTTCTGAAGATACATTTATTTGGAAATGGTTTATCAGCGGACAGCAATCATTCACTGATGAAGGTATCCTGATTAATTCAGGAGAATTTAATGGACTCAGTTCAGAAATTGCTCGCCACAAAATTACAGAAGCAGTTGGGGGATCGTGGGTAACTAAATACAAAATGCGTGACGCTGTGTTTGCTCGCCAGCGGTACTGGGGTGAACCAATTCCGCTCGTTCATAACGCCGACGGTACAATTACGCCAGTTCCAGAAAAGAAATTACCACTGACGCTGCCGAACGTTAAAAGTTATGAACCAACCGGTACTGGCGAGAGCCCTCTAGCAGCAGTTTCATCTTGGGTTAAAGGGGGATACGAAACAAACACTATGCCGGGTTGGGCGGGTAGTTCATGGTACTTCCTGCGCTACATGGATCCCAAAAACAGCAAAGCTTTTGCAAGTGATAAGGCGCTGAAATACTGGCGCGATGTTGATATGTATGTTGGCGGTGCTGAGCATGCTACGGGACACCTTCTCTATGCTCGGTTCTGGCATAAAGCGCTCTATGATTTAGGATACGTACCAACAACTGAACCATTTAAAGCACTTCGTAACCAGGGAATGATTGGCGGCGCTGATGGAAGAAAAATGAGTAAGCGATGGGGAAACGTGGTAAATCCGGATGATGTTGTGGCAACCTACGGTGCTGATTCACTGCGTGTTTTTGAGATGTTTTTGGGACCATTCGATTCACATTTGCCATGGTCAACAGAAGGGATTATTGGTTCCCGACGATTTATTGAAAAAGTATGGCGATTATCTCAAAAAATAATTATTGCACGCGCAACGAGTACTGATGAAAGTGCGGAAAAAGTAATCCATAAAACAGTAAAGAAAGTAACCGAAGATATTGAGAGCTTTAGTTTTAATACCGCGGTCTCATCGATGATGATTTGTGTGAATGAACTTGAACGAGCGACACAGGTTTCATTGAAAGATTTCTCTCTTCTCCTTCGAGTGCTTGCTCCGTTTGCTCCGCATATTACTGAAGAAATCTGGCAATTAGTAGTGAAAGAAAAGGGAAGCGTACATCATGCGTCATGGCCAACCTACGATCCTAAGAAACTGGTTGAAGCCACGGTTACCATTGTTGTTTCGATAAACGGTAAACCACGAGCAGAAATTAGTGTAGAAACTGGGGCATCTCAAGAAATAGTGGAAAGTATCGCCCAAAATGATCCACGGATACAGACTCATCTGGCAGGTAAAAAAATAACTCGGGTTATTTACGTCCCAAATAAACTGGTCAATCTAGTCATAGTCTAGGAGCTAGTGGTATACTTTGGCTATCTATGAATAGTCAAAGTATGTCCGGAGACAATAGTCTGGGTCGAGCTGTTTTCTTTGATAAAGTTGCTGCAACCCTTTTCATTATCGTTGCAGCATTATCACCCTTATTCTTTATTCCATCACTTGGTCTACCCGTTGACCTCTCAAAAATTTACTTTTTGATTTTTGGAGTTTTACTAGTTTTTCTTAGTTGGATTATTGCTCGCCTTGTTGATGGGGCAATTACAGTTCCAAAGACACCAATTCTTCTTTCCGCCGTCATTGTTCCGGTAGCGTTTCTAGTATCTGCGCTATTTTCTCCAGCACCAGCAGTCTCTTTTGCGGGAACATCTTTTGGTATTGGTAGTGTGGCAGTGATCTTATTACTCACACTCTCGTTTCTAGGTAGTGTTCTCTACCTTAACTCGCCACATCGGGTATCTTTCTTCTTAAAAATTATTTTAGGAAGTACTTTGGTTATTGCGCTCTTTCAGATTACCTATTTGTTTTTTGGTTTAACCCACCTGCATTTTGGTACATTCTATTCAAACATTTCTAATCTTGTTGGTCGGTGGAATGATCTGGGTATCTTCTTTGGAGCTGTTGCTCTTGGATCCATTACACTTCTTGAGATCGCGGAGCTTTCGCGCATGAAACGAGTAGGTCTCTGGTTACTCTTCGTGCTCTCACTTTTTTTCCTCGCGTTGGTTAATTTCCCACTTCTTTGGGGTATTCTTGCGGCATTCTCAATCTTACTATTAGTGTACGCACTTACGGTTCTTCGGCCACGCAGAGAAGGATCCGCAATGCATTTTCCTGTCGCGGCTTTTGTTGCAGTTTTAGTTGCTCTGTTGTTTCTTATTGCTAATCCAATTGTTGGAACTATCCTGCCACGATTTTTTGGTGTTTCGTCTGCTGAAGTACGACCTTCTATTGTTGCTACCGCTTCCGTGACATGGCAATCACTCAAACAAAGTCCGATTGTTGGCGTTGGCCCTAATCGTTTTGAGAATGCTTGGCTTATGTATCGGCCAAACCAGGTTATCGCAACCGATTTTTGGGATACTGGATTTACTTCTGGCTTTGGCTTAATCCCTTCATTTATTGCTACCACTGGAGTATTAGGAACTCTCGCTATTCTTGCATTCCTCCTTCTTTTCTTTATTGCAGGCATTTTGCACGTATTCCGTTCTCATGAAAATAAAGGAACTCAAACCCTGATGCTCCTTTCATTTATTCTGGCTACGTACGCTTGGATTGTAGCGCTTGCGTATAATCCCGGAATTGTGGGTGTCATGACCGCTTTCGTATTTTCGGGAATGTTCATTGGTTTATTGGGATATACGAAAGCTATTCCAGTAGTACGTCGTTCGTTCCTAGAAGATCCTCGAAAGAGCTTTTTCTCAATTTTGGCTCTTGTTGCCATTCTTATTCTGGCACTCGCAGCGCTCTTTATTGGTACTGAGAAGTTTATTGCACTTTCTTCATATGCTCGTGGTGTTCAAGCACTTTCCAAAAACGATATGACATCTGCTGAAACACTATTAACACGCGCAGCAACACTTAATCCGAGCGATCTCTATTACCGTGGTCTCGCGTCACTTCGTTTAGCGCAAATAAAAAAACTGGTCACTACTCCGAATGTCTCTCAAGATGTTCTCAAGCAAAATTTTCAAACGCTCTTTAGTGCTGCTGAGGGTGCCGCTCAAAACGCTGTTCACTACGATAAAACAAATCCGGCAAACTGGGTGGCTCTCGGGTCTCTCTATGAAAGCGTAGTACCGTTTGGTGTTTCTGGTGCATATACCAATGCAAAGCAGGCATACGAAGAGGCTCGAAAGCTTTCTCCTCAAAATCCTGGTTTTGATCTCTTGCGTGCGCAACTGGAAGTTGATAACAAGAATCTCGCTGATGCAAAAACATTTGCTGAACAGGCAATTGCCGCGAAAGCAAACTTTGTTTCTGGTTATATTCTCCTGGCACAAATTAATTCAGCCCTTGGTGATTCAGCTTCTGCAGAAGCAAATCTTGAGAAAGCAGTCATGGTTGCTCCAACTGACACAAACGCTAATTTGGAGCTTGGCTTGTTTAAATTTAAAGCAAATGATTTCCAAGGAGCGATTCCGTCACTTGAGCGTGCTCTGTACCTCGATCGCTCATCGGCAACCGCTGCATACTTCCTCGGTCTTTCCTACGATAAAGTAGGCAGAACGACAGATGCGCTTGCTGTTTTCACCGCTCTCGAAAAGGCATTTCCAAATGACACCGTTCTCCCTAAAATTGTTGCAAACTTACAGGCAGGGAAGAGCGCTCTCGATAGTTTAGTAGCAGCACCTGAACCGGTAAAAGCCGAAGAGGATAAAAAGACTACTACAAAAAAATAGTTCTGATTCATCATGGTTAAGCGCCTCTTTTCGGTCATCACAAAACGGTACGGTGGTATTCATGAGGCAGCCATTTTGCTTGCCGTTTTCTCTATTCTTTCTCAAGTGCTTGGCCTTGTTCGTGATCGTCTATTAGTTCACTATATTGGCCCAGGACCAGTACTCGACGTCTATTACGCTGCCTTTAAAGTACCCGATCTCATTTTTGCCTTTGTTGGCTCTCTGGTTACGGTAACAGCAATTGTGCCTTTTGTTGTTGAGCGAATGAAAAAAGGCGGCATGGATAGTACTCGTGAGTTTATTGCTGAACTTACAACGGCTTTTATCGTTGTTATGGGGTTTGTGTTATTTACGGCATATGCGTTCATGCCACTTCTTGCAAACGTTGTAGCTCCTGGATTTACTGATGCCCAGCATCATCAACTAATCATGATTTCCCGAATCATGCTTATTTCACCGATGCTCTTTGGCCTCCAAAACTTATTTGGCAGTATTAACCAAGTATTCAAAAAATTCTTCGTTTTTGCAGCTTCACCAGTACTTTATAACGTTGGAATTATTATTGGTATTCTTTTTCTTTTGCCACGGTATGGGTTGCTTGGTTTAGCATTCGGGGTTGTTATCGGTGCAGTACTCTATATTGTGGTGCAGCTTTTGAGTGCTCGAAGTCTAGGTTTTCCATTTAAACTCACTCTTTCACTTTCATATCGAGATTTGTATCGAGTAACTCGAACAGCACTTCCACGAGCACTCACATTTGGCATGAGTACTTTTGTTGTCTTTATCATGACTGGACTTGCATCCAAAATTGAATCCGGAAGTATTTCAATTATGACCTTTGCAATTAATATTCAAACTTTCCCAATTGGCTTTATCGGAAGTTCATATGCTATTGCTGCATTTCCGACAATGACCGAAGTGTGGGCAAAAGGGGAGAAGGAAAAATTTTTTGAGGTGATTCGTTCCAGTTGTCAACAAATTCTTTTTTGGACGCTGCCGCTTACAGCATTGTTTATTGTTCTTCGAGCCCAAATTGTCCGTGTGATTTATGGCTCAAGTCAGCTTTCGTGGAATGACACTAAACTTACCGCAGCTCTCTTTGCAATTCTGTGTATTGGTATCGCAGCTCAAAGCATGGTTCTTGTTTTTGTTCGTGCCTATTACGCTACAGGCAGTACCCGAAAGCCGTTTTATCTAGCAATTCTCACTACAAGTTTTACGGTTATTTTTGCTCTTGTTTTTCTCTCACTTTTTCATGCGTTTCCAAAGTTTGAACTTGTTCTAGAGTATCTCTTACGTGTTTCTGGAGGGCATGGCACCGATATCTTGGCTCTTGGTTTTGGCTATCTTGCTGGTAATTTACTTTCTCTTACTCTTTTTCTTATTCTCTTTGCACGAGATTTTGGTCTCTCATTTCTTTCACCACTTTTGTCTACGTTTGCAAAAACTGGTGCAGCTTCAGTTGTTGCCGGTGTTGTAACCTACGGATCACTTCAATTACTCGGTGGACCACTTGAACTTTCAACCTTTTGGGGAATCCTTCTTGATGGTACGACCGCTGGCGCGGTAGGGACTCTTGCGGCGATCGCTTTTCTTGCCCTCGTGCGTTCGGAAGAGCTCTTTATTTTTGCTCGGGCTCTTCGCTCCAAGTTCTGGAAATCTGAGGTGGTTACTCCTGCGCCGGGGACCGAATAGTCAATAAGCTTTCTCTTTAGGCGTTTTCTGCTAGTATACGAGGGAGCGGCGGAAACGCCCTCTTTTACTATGGATTCTAAGCATATTCGTAATTTTTCCATCATTGCCCATATTGACCACGGTAAATCGACTCTTGCCGATCGAATGCTTGAACTTACAGGCACTATAGAAGCCCGTAAAATGCGCGACCAGGTGCTTGATACCATGGAGCTTGAAAAAGAGCGGGGGATCACCATTAAAATGACTCCTGTGCGCATGGAACACAAGGTAGGGAACAATACCTACATTTTAAACCTCATTGATACCCCAGGGCATATCGACTTCGCTTACGAAGTATCTCGAGCGCTCCGGGCGGTGGAAGGTTCGGTGCTTTTGGTGGATTCTACCCAGGGTGTACAAGCTCAAACGCTTACTACGCTTGCTATGGCTCGTGAAGCTGGGCTCGTGATTATTCCTGCAATCTCAAAAGTTGATTCACCGCTTGCTCGTATTGATGAAACAAAGTTAGAAATTGCAGCAGTTTTAAATATTGATCCTGAAACCGTTTTGGAAGTATCTGGCCGCACTGGCCAAGGCGTTGCCGAACTTCTTCAGGCAATTATTGATCGTATACCACCACCAAAAGAAAATACCGGAAAAGGCCTTCAGGCGCTGGTGTTCGATTTTAAATATGATGATCATCGTGGTGTGATCGTCTACTCACGTTTGTTTTCTGGTACTGCGATGCGTCATGACAGTATTCGGTTCGCTGCTTCAAATGAGCAGTTTCAAGCGCTGGAGGTTGGAACATTCTCTCCACAAGAAGTGCCCAAATCAAAACTTTCTGCTGGTGAAATTGGTTACATTGTGACAGGTATTAAACGACCTGGTGTTGCTTCTGTTGGTGATACTTTGGTTTCTCCTCGTGAACCATTGCCGCCACTTCCGGGTTATATGCAGCCGCGGCCTGTGGTCTGGGCGTCAGTCTATCCAGAAAGCCAGGACGATTTCCCAGCTCTTAAGTTGGCTCTTGGCCGATTGCGTCTTTCCGATTCTTCACTTTCGTACGAAGAAGAAAATTCTGGTGCCCTTGGTCGCGGTTATCGCTGTGGTTTTCTTGGCATGTTACATCTTGAAATTATTTCTGAACGTTTGCGCCGAGAATTTTCACTTGAGCTCATTATGACGACACCCTCGATTACGTATGAAGTTGAGCTTACCAATGGTAAACGAGAAATTGTCTACTCTCCACACCTCTTTCCGAATGATGGAACTATAAAGAAGGTTTTTGAACCCTGGGCAAAGATTCAAGTTATTACACCTCAAAGCTACCTTGCCGCGCTTATGCCATTGTTTTTTGAGCACGAAGCAGAAGTGGGAGAAACAGAAAATTTCGGTGAAGGCCGAACCGCAGTGCATGTACTCATGCCGCTCCGTGAAATGATGCGTAACTTTTTCGACGAGTTAAAGAGTGTGACGTCAGGTTATGCTTCGATTTCGTACGATATTGGAGCATTACGCGAAGCAGATGTTACTCGTCTTGATATTGTAGTAGCGAATGAGGTAGTACCGGCATTTTCCCGTGTGGTTTCCAAAAAGCGTTTACAGGAAGAGGCAGAAACAAGCGTAGAAAAATTACACTCCATTTTGCCGCGCCAAATGTTTGAAACGAAAGTCCAAGGAGTGGCAAACGGCCGCATTTTGTCATCGCGCACTATCAAAGCATTCCGAAAAGATGTTACCGGGTACCTGTATGGCGGCGACTATACCCGCAAAATGAAGCTTTTGGAAAAGCAAAAGAAGGGAAAGAAGAAAATGAAGGAACGCGGATCGGTAAATATCCCGCACGATGTCTTTCTAAAAATGATGCAGAGCGGAAAAGGGGATAAAAACTAAAAAACACCTCGAGAGGTGTTTTTTAGTGCTGTTATCGGAACAAGCTTGGCATGTAGAGGGCGATCATTGAGAGAATCACTAAGACTGAGATCATTCCCCAGATCATACGCACCTTTTTTTGATTTTTTGGGTTAAAAAGCATATTGCAAAACGCGACGTAGTTCCGTATGCTACCCGAGTACAAGCTTTTATTGTACAAGTAACTTACAGTTGGTCGATTAAGGATATGGAGCACTATACACCTCATGGCACGGTTTGAAAAGGAGCGAAAAATTACTGATGTTCTCTATTCACGCATTGGTATTGTGGTACTTCTGGTTATTGCGGTACTGTTAGTGCTTTCGGTTATTTCGGTGTTTAGTAAGCGCAGAGAGGCTCGTAAAGAGGCAAAAGCAGCTGAAGCTCGACTCGCTGACGTTACTAATCGAAAAGCAGAACTTTCTGCTGATATTGACCGCTTGACTACTCCAGCAGGGAAAGAAGAAGCACTTCGTGATCGTTATCGAGAGGCAAAACCAGGGGAAGGGCTTGTGGTCATCGTCGATAAGAATGAACAAGATTCCTCAGCTGAAGTTTCGAGTTCAGAAAGGGTGTCTTTTTTCCAAAATCTGAGTCAGTTTTTTAAGAATCTTTTTCAGTAATTTTGCGGAATTAGTTTAGTGGTAGAACTAGTGCTTCCCAAGCATTGGGCGCGGGTTCGATTCCCGCATTCCGCACAGCTTGCGAAGCGAGTAGATTTAGTAACTTGTGACCAATTCTCTCTTTTTATTTTCAAATGGAAACTAAACGCAAACGAAATTTTTTTATTCCTTACATTAAAGGATGGGCAATTATTTCAATCATGCTTATTCACTTGGTTGATTGGTCTAATATTCCTGTGAGTGGGATAGGAAGTGTATTAAAGGAAATTCTGTATCCAGCAGTACTTTTTTTTATTGCCAACGCAGGAAGTGTTATTTACATTGCGTATAGTCATTATGAACTTCCAAAAGCAACAAAGAAGCTTTTTCGAAGAGGATTTGAACTCATCGGCATATATTTTTTATACAATGTAGTAAAACTTTTTATCTTTAATTTTAATCAAGAGCCATTCTACGGGAAATTTAATCTTGCTATCCATGGGATAGAAAAAGTTTTAACTCTTCAAGCTTTTACAGTGCCTATAACTATCTTGTTTACCATAGGCTTACTTCTGCTTATTGCTCCGCTACTTCTCTATATTTCCAAAAGAAGTAGGTATCCAAAATTAACCATTATAGTTCTCCTAGTATCACTGTCTGTCGCTAATTGGCTTTTCCCGCATCCTTCAGATGTAATTAGTCACTTTATCTATTCGGAAAGCAACGTAACATTTCCGCTAGCACTATGGCTTGTGCCGTTTGTTCTTGGATTTTTGGTAGCTCAATTTGAATTTGAAAAATATGCCTGGCGTTTTCTGGGAGTCTTTGCTCTCGCCACACTCATTTCCATATTCTTTTTACCGCATGGTGTAAATTTTCTCCGACCTTCATGGAATATGTATCCACTAACCCTCTATTACGTCTTTCTCTCGTTTACTTTAATGTATGTGCTTATTCTTAAGTTTAAATGGTTAGAAAAAACAGAAGAGTTTACAAAAATCTTGGCGGTGATTCGTTTTTGGGGTGATAACACGCTCCCCATATATCTTTACCATTGGATTATCATTGATTGTACGTTGTGGATATTTGCTCCGTCTGCTTGGAGTATTCTGATTACAGTGCCAATATTCTTGGTCATATTTACATACTATAAACGAGCGACACTCACTCAGTACTTTAAGGGGGAGTTGTAGTTTTGTATTAGACCATAGAGCGTCAATATAAACAGCTGTTGACGAGGGTGCTATACTTCAACTGTAGAAACCTATTATTAAGTAACGAGAGAAAGCTATGAAAAAAGTCACAATTTACAGCACCCCATCCTGTCATTTCTGCCATATGGCGAAAGAGTTCTTTAAGGAAAAGGGAGTTCAGTACGAGGATGTTGACGTTGCAGCCGACCAGGAAAAACGAGCCGAAATGGTAGATCTTACTGGCCAGCTTGGTGTTCCCGTTATCCGTATCGAAAATGACGTTATCATCGGCTTTAACAAGCCAAAGATTGCTGAACTATTAGGCATTGCTGCATAAGGTGCCATCGGCGGGAAGCTCGACTACCGTCGCGGGTACTTTTCTCGTTTTGCTGCAAAACATAGAAAAGTCTTTCGATTCCCGCACGCGAAACAAACACTTGTTTCGCTCATGTGCCATCGGCGGGAATCGAACCTGCATCAGCCCGTTAGGAGTGGGCCGTTCTATCCATTGAACTACGACGGCAGTTGCGGGATTAGTGTATAACACCACCATAACAAAAACCACCTTTGAGGTGGTTTTTGTTTGGGCCAGAATCTCGGCTATACGTTGCTAATTCTGCTCACTGTCTCGGCAATAAGAAAACCGGCTAAAGCCGGTTTTCTTTATGTGCCGAGACCCAGGGTCGAACTGGGGACCTATCCCTCTTCAGGGGAGCGCTCTACCAACTGAGCTATCTCGGCAAGAACAATAACGCTAGGCTATTGTACTTAAAATAGCGTTTTTTGCAATCGAATACTAACCGATGACAAAAGCTATTGTTTTGGCGTTGAGGAAGAAAAATTATTGAGCAGGGTAGTGAAGTTACCAAGCGCCCCACGGCTGTTATTGTAGAGATCAGTAACTTGCTTAAGATATGGCTGAAGGAAGTAAAATGCCCCAACAGAAACACCAATAAGAATAATCCAGTATATAACTCGCATTACCGCTGCCCAACGCTGAGCTCGGCGCATACTGCGGAGTATCTTATTATTCTCTCGAGTTAATTCCAGGAGCTCGTCCAGTTTTGGATTAGGACTTTGATCCATAGTTAGATTGATTTTACTCTAAGTGATGTTTGCTTGCTCTTATCAATCTTTGGTAGACGAATCATAAGGAGCCCATGCTTTTCGATAGCCTCAGCATCTTCTGGTTCAATTTCTGCTGGAAGGGAAATCGTGCGGGAGAACGTACCCCAAAAGAGTTCACGAGTGAAGTAGTCTTCATCATTTACAATTCGAGAAGGTTCGCGTTTTCCACGAAGCGTGACCATATCACGCATAATATTAATTTGCAGGTCTTCTGGTTTTACGCCAGCAACCATGGTTTCGATGATGATATCATTCGGAGTCTGGTATACATCAACAGAAAGTTGTCCTTCTTCTGGCTCTTCAGAGGCCCAATGGGCACTCTCCTTATCTTTGCCTTTACCTTTTTTGTCATCGAGGTTGTCCTCAAAATCATCCTCTTGATCGAGGCGGACACTACCAGTAAGACGTTCAAAAAATGATCCTTTTTTTGCCATAGTGTGTTATTTTTTATTCCACCGTCTGAGTCTCGGGATATTTTTTTCTAAGCTCCTTAGTATAGGTAGCTTGACTCATACGACGGACTTTTTCAAATACAAGAATACTAATAATCGATACTACCCAGAGAAAGGCGAATACCTGTAAAAAGTTCTCGCCATCATGTTGCATTATAAAAAAGTTAAAAATGCTATGCAACCCAATCGCAAGCCCAAATCCGATTACCAGAGAGCCAAATCGCACCGATCTGCTTTGATAAAAAGATAGTCCCATCATAAGACCAATAAATCCAGTACAAACGCTATGGAGAAGAGTTGAACCTAGGAAGCGTAAGTTGGTGGTTAAAAGCGCCACAGTTGTTGCTTGACCAGCAAATGGTTTAATGAGGAAGAACGTATTTTCAAGAGCGGCAAAACCAAGTGCTGCCGTCATGAGATAGATAGGAAAGTCGATTGGTTCACTAATCTGGGACGTTCTAAAAGCAATCAATGCGCAGGCTAAGTACTTCATCACTTCTTCTGATGCTGCCCATACAACAATAAGTGTTGTGTTATCAGAAAATTGATGGAGGAAAAATTGTTGGATAGGTAATACGGCAACAACCGCAAGCATGCCGGCTACGAAAGTAAGAGCAACTAAACCAAGCGGTTCGGGCTTGATATCATCCTCACTCATCCAGTAGTGTAGCCAAATAAACGAAGGGATGGTTCCCGCGATGAGAGCAAAGATAACAGCGACAGGATTGTCGAAACTACTCATGAATTGGCCACGGAGAAACCATTAGTAAACGACCGTTTGATTCCGGTAACGTTTCCCAGATTGCTTCAGTTACGAACGGCATCAGAGGGTGAAGCATTGTTGTAAGTTCTTTTAAAACAGTACGGAGCAGTTTCTTGCGAGACATTTTTTCAGCATCTGTTCCTTCAGCCAAAATTTTCTTACTCTCTTCCAAAACTTCGTCGGCAAAACGATGCCAAGCAAATTGGTAGAGTTTTTCTGATACTAAGTGGAACTTATACGTTTCGTATTCATTGGTAATTTCCTGTTTGAGAGTATTCCACTCGGTTGCAATAGCAGCATCCGCATCGGAGTATGCGACCGCCATATCTACACCGTCAGTATAGGTAAGAACGAAGCGGGTGATATTCCAGAGTTTGTTGCAGAAATTTTTATAGCCTTTAATTTTATCGCGTGAAATCTTGATGTCAGTTCCTGGGGCAACACCAAATATAAGCGCCATTCGTCCAGCATCCGCACCGAATTCATTCGCAATATCGAGCGGATCCATCGCAGCATTGCCGAGCGATTTAGACATTTTCTCCCCCTTTTCTGTGCGGACAATGCCCGAGAGGTAGACGGTGTGGAAGGGAATAGTTTCAAGAGCATAGCCAGTCATGAGAATCATGCGGGCGACCCAGAAGAAGAGAATGTCCGGACCACACTGAAGCATGTCTGTTGGATGATAGATTTCGAGATCTTTGGTTTTGTCTGGCCAGCCAAGCGTGGAGAAGGTCCATGAACCAGATGAGAACCAGGTGTCGAGAGTGTCAGGATCTTGCGTAAAGTTGTCTTCTGGAGGATTGATGGTCACAGTAAATTCATAGGTGGTGGCATTGCCCATACGCCATTTATTTCTGAAAGCGATTAAGTCCGTCTCTCCATCCAATACTGCTTTCATCACAGAGGAAAAAGATTGGTGTCCAATAACAACAATGTCTCCGTCAGATTGATCACTATAAATCAATTCCCATGCTTGTTTAGCCCGAGCTAAGAGTTCTTCTTTCGTTTCTCCAGTACCTGTTGTGAGAGTCGCAACTAGAAGGGGAATTTCATTTCTAGCTTTACCTTCGAGATTTCCCGCACCTACCTCCCGGAATAGAGGAGAAATTTCAAACGGGGTTCCGATAGTTTTCTCTATAATTTCAGCCGTTTCTACCGCTCTTGGCAAATCAGAAGAGAAAATTTTTCCTATTTTTCTACCTACAAGTAGTTCAGCGGCTTTACGCGCTTGCTCCTTACCTTTTTCGGTAAGAGGATAATCACCCAATCCCGCATAAATATCAGACTGGTTTGCCGTTGATTCTCCGTGTCGTACGAAAATTATGTTTCGAGATTTCTGAAGATGAGGTTTATTTTCCGTGTCATACCAAACAGGCACACGATGGCCGTACCAGATTTGTCGTGAAATGCACCAGTCGCGAAGGTTATCAATCCAATGGAAGTATGTCTTTTCAAAATATTCGGGAATAATTCGAATTGCGCTGCTTGCTACCGATTCGCGCATAAGATCTTTCAGCGTCTTGCCGCGGCCAGGGATTTCTTTGTTTACAGCTACGAACCACTGAAGTTTTGGCAACGGCTCAACAATGCCGCCAGTTCGTTCAGCAGTAGAAACATTTTGGTTGACCTCTTCTTCTTTTTCGAGCAGTCCTTCCTCACGAAGCCAGGAAACAATAGCTTCCCGAGCCTCGGTAGTTTTCTTGCCCAGTATCCGTTCGTCACCCACAATCATTTTGGCGTACTCATTAATAACCTGAGGGCGAGGCAAGTTGTGCCGATCCGCAATTTCCCAGTCGGTCATTGAGTGGGCCGGAGTAACGCCGAGGGCGCCGGTACCGAAGTCTTTTTCTACCGATTCGTCGGCAATAATTTTGATATGAATAGGTACGCCGCAGAAAACCGCGTCATATTCCTTACCGACAAATTCTTGATAGCGTGAGTCTTCTGGGTGGACAGCTACTGCAGTGTCGCCAACTTTGGTTTCTGGTCGGGTCGTGGAAATAGAAATAGGGAAGTCCTTAGAATACTTAAAAGTGTAGAGCTTCGCTTTGCGCTCTTCGTATACGATTTCGTCATCGGCAATCGTGGTTTGGCCTTTTGGATCCCAGTTTACAATGCGATTGCCACGGTAAATGAGGCCGTCATCGTACATCCGCTTAAACATGGTGTTTACCGCGCGGTTTCGCGTTGCATCAAGGGTAAACGCTTCACGGCTCCAGTCACACGAAGCACCCATTACTCTCGTTTGGCTAGCGATAGTGCGGCGACTTTCGGAAACAAAAGCATCAATGCGACGTAGTAATTCTTCGCGGCCAAGATCATGGCGGCTTTTGCCTTCTTTTTTATAAATTTCTTTTTCAACTTTGCTTTGTGTTGCGATAGCAGCATGATCAGTTCCGGGAAGCCAAAGTGTGCGGTGGCCGCGCATTCGCTTGAAACGAATCGCGATATCTTGAATAGTAAGACCGAGAGCATGACCCATATGGAGCACTCCCGTGGCATTCGGCGGCGGCATCATGATAGTATACGGTTTAGCATCCGGCTTCGTATAGCCTGCCTCGATACATTTTTCCGGATTAAAAAAACCGCTCTTTTCCCAGATGTCGTAAATTTCTTTTTCGTGCTCGTTGGAGTTGTAGGCTTTTAGCAGCTTTTCAGGCACGTGAGCAGGATTTTCCATGAAAATAATATAGCATTTATAAGGCTTTTTTCAATGATGGGACTAACAGCATTGAAGTGATTAAAGTTTGATTTTAAGAGGAGGAGGCGCGAAAGGCGCCTCCGTAAATTATAAATTCTTTTCGTGCCACACAGTATGATTTTCTGTATCAAGTTTCGTAATGATTACCTTTCGAGCATTGAAGTGGGTAGTGAGGCCAAATCGGTCGTTTCGGTCTTTATGTTGGATTTCAATGGCACCATGTTCACTAATGAAGGTAATGTGATTGGTGCTAAGTAAAATCTTTACTTTGGAGTAATGTACAACCGGGAAAATATTATCCTCGCTTGTAACTGACATCCGATGAGCGTGCGGACCAACATGGAATTGATGTTCGTCAGGTAGTGGACCGAAGTAGCGGTCTTCAACTTCCATAATGGTCTGGTTAAGTAGTCGGTACGCTTCAAGGAAAGAAGTGCACGCTGGCTTTGTTTTAAGTAAGATAATTACTTCTTGTATACGGATGCCTTTTGGCGGAATGTTCGATTGGTAGGATGTTGTGTGCATACTATTGTTTGGGGTATTTAGTTTTGAAATAAGATTATTTGAAACGAAAACACCAGCCTTTGTTTAAAGGCTGGTGTTTGTTTTGAGAGAGAATATCAACGCAAAGATCAGCCTTCAAACGAAAGGTTGACCACGACGACCGAGCTGTTGCTATTCATATGCATATGTCCTTTGTAGCAAAAGAGGGAAATGCCGTCAAGTAAGCCGAAATTGACCAATGAGCTTAGAATATGGTTAGCTAGAGACAAAATAAAAAAAACATAAAATTTAAGCCATGAAAGAAACAATAAACTTCTTGACTTCGCTAGTGCAAGTAGCCCAAGCAGCTAAGGATAGCGACTTAGACACTTCAGCCAAAGTAATTGAGAACCTTAATATGCTTCTTGTGAAGCATGGGTTTAAACAGTTGCCGTCACTAACAGATACGGTGAGTTGGAAATTCGCAAAGTTTCCATCAACGTATAACACTAAATCGATACAAGTTGCGCGGCACCATACTCAACATGAGGGTATCAATTTCTTTGTCGGCATCGAAGATATGGAAGGCGCTTTCGCTGTGATATCGCCAGACTTATCACTTACTGTTTCAAAACCCGGTAAAAATGGCACAGTTTTTGGTGAGTCACTAACGTGGCTTTATGAAAATGTGACCGAATTCATTGAACAACAGCAACAAGAAATTACTACCTGATGAAGTACTTTTCACCACTATTGGGGCAACCAGTTTTAATGGATGCGCGAGTTCAAATGTTCTTTAAGCTTATTATTTTTGATGAGCTACTTATTCATACCGCTGATGAAGCAGTAGCATTACTTGAAGACCGGTTTAAACTGGTTGAAAGTGATGTGAATCACTACAATAAAAAGTTTTTAAAGGATTATCCGAAAGCCCATCCCATGACGTTTCATTGGGGATTACACCACTGGAGGGAAATTAAACATTACTCTCATGAGGTGCGCTTCATCTGTGGTGATACTCCGTATGTATTTTTTGTTGGAGAAGCTGGAGGTATCGAAGTTCACAGGATAGAACAGGGGAAACATCCTTTAATCTATCCTCTCTACTACAAACGAAAAAAAGATACCAATGGTATAGTTTTTTCTCGCCCAGGTGCAACGTTGTACGATGCGTGGGGACGTCCTTTACCAGAAACCAAAGAATATTTTTCTACTTACAAAAAAATTACTTAAAATGCCTCAGGTTTGCGCAATCAAATCTGAGGTATTTTCATTTTTAGTTTAGAAAAAGTTTTACACTCTTTTTACCCCACATGAGTTGACATCGTGTCAATTTACCCTTTAATTATGGCCAGAAGATATTTTTTTTGAAAAATAAATCAGGAAATCATGGAAACAAATAGTCGGCATGTCCGAGGACTGCCAAAGAAAGATCTTATTCAGGCAATATATATTCCTGAAGAAGGGAAAAATGAAGGAAAGTTACTTCTTTGTTTGCATATTCGCTCTAACACAAAAGAAATGGAGTGGACATGTCTGGGAGGAAAACACGACACAGCAGTTGCACAACTGACGCTATCGAAAGAAGCGAGAGAAGAGATGGGACTTTGTTCTGTACAAATTGGACAGTGCCCGATAAACGTATTTCATCATTGGGATACCAGAGGGTATGTAACAAGTTCTCTGTATGAAATGAAAATAATCGACAAAAAAGACGAAGAAAATCTTGAAAAGTTGATTTTAAAGAAAGATGAAATTGCCCAAATTATCTGTGTTTCAAGAACTCAAGTTCAACAAGCACTTATACAGAAACCATGTGAAGATCGTTTAGTATTACTTAACGGTTTTCCGATTTCTTTTCTTACTCATCGAATACTTCGATGGCTTGCACGAGAATACGACCACCCGAACTGGCATGTATAGTATCTTTATTTTTTTTTACATTTAAACCAAATAATCCACTTCTATGCCCACTCATACAATTACCAACAGGAACTAGCCACAGTCTTAGTATGTCCACGACATCTAAGACTGTTCCTATTTTAGAGTGATAAGTTTCCTTGAGCAGTAAGTTTTGTGAGGCTGGCAGGTTTTTTCTCTTTGCCAAAGTAGCCAGCAATAGCAATCATTAAGCCGTTGTCGGTTGAAAGTTCTGGTGTAGGGAAGGAAAGGGTGGCCTGGTTAATCCATACTAATTCATGTTCACGCATCCTTCTTGCAAGTTCAGTTCGCAAGAACGTATTAGCTGATACGCCACCACCAACAACAATACTTTTTATTTTATATTTTGCTGCCGCTCGAAGAGTTTTGGTGACAAGGACATCAATGGCCGCTTCTTCAAATTCTCGAGCAAGATCTTTCTTTTCAATATCAGTAAGTGGTTTTTTATGATCACGAATTTTGTAGAGCACTGCTGTTTTAAGTCCCGAAAATGAAAAGTTAAAATCTGGGCTGCCAATCATTGGTCGAGGAAGTTCCCACTGTGAAAATGGCATTGTTGTGCGCGCTTCGGCTGCAAGTTTTGAAATATGCGGGCCACCAGGATAGGGAAGTTCGAGCATGCGGGCAACTTTGTCGAATGCTTCGCCAGCAGCATCATCCAGTGTCTCACCAATTTTTTGGTACTTTCCGATACCTTTAACCATAATAAGCTCTGTATGTCCACCAGAAACTAAAAGTGATAACGCTGGAAAAGCAAACTGGGTACTTTTTAGTTTGAATGGTTTTCTTGTCTCAGTAGGTACTAAGACAGAAAGCATGTGACCTTCCATGTGATTTACCGGTACGAGAGGGATATTCCAAATCGTAGCGAGTGCTCGTGCAACATTAATACCAACCCATAGCGTTGGTTCAAGGCCTGGACCAATCGTTACTGCAAGGCGATCAACCTGTGGTGTTTCGTATTTTTCTAAAACATACAGTAGTGGTTCTTTTACTTCTTGTTCTCGAAGAAGTAGCTTCTCGATTTTTTTCTGAGTTAGCGCATCTATTGGTTTTGGTTTCTTTTTTTCTTTTAGTAGTTTAGCTTCAGAAAGCGCATGCACCATAAGGGGGATAATGTTTCGCGCATGCTCGCGTTTTGCCATCGCAGGAAAAACACCACCATACTGTGCATGGAGTGCTGCTTGTGAAGCTACTTCATTTGCAAGAACAGTAAAGGTTGGTGCAGTTTTTCCTCCAGTTGCCTTGAGTACTGCAACACCAGTTTCATCAGCTGATGATTCGATAGAGAGAATAATCATATTAGTTATGGAGGACTTCAATTTTTGCGCCAATGCTGTTTAACCGTGCAGCAATGTCAGCATATCCGCGCGAAATAGAGTAAATATTTCGCAAAATTGATGTTCCTTCAGCGCCTAACATGGCGATAAAGATACTAGCTGAAGGTCGAAGTGCTGGCGGACAAACAATTTGAGCACCCTTAAGTTTTGTTGGACCTTCAACAAATACACGATGTGGATCAACCAGGGTTACTTTAGCGCCAAGCTTATTAAGTTCGGTAAAGTAAATTGCTCGGTTTTCCCAAGTCCAATCATGAATGAGGGTTGTGCCAGAGGCTTTAATGGCGATCGGTACAAAAAATGGGAGAGAGTCATTTTGAAGTCCTGGAAACGGTTGCGTGTGGAGTTTGTCTGTTGGGGCAGTTAGTTTAGAAGGGTAGAGGGTCAGGTCAACAAGTTCTGTTGTACCGTTTGAAGAAAGATAACGCTTCGAACATTTCATTTTCTGGCCCATGCGCTTGAGTTTTTCAAGTTCAAGTTCAAGGAAGTTTATTGAAACGCGCTTAATCGTGAGGGTTGAGTTCGTGCTTATAGCTGCCGCAATGAAGAACATGGCTTCAATCGGGTCCTCACTATTGTGGTGTTCAATATTCAGATTAATATCAGCAACGCCATGCACTGTAAGTGTTGTGGTGCCAATGCCGTCAATTTTTACACCCATTTTTTCGAGGAGGAAACACACATCCTGCACCTGGTAGTTTGGCGGAGCCATTTTAATAACTGTTTTGCCAGGAATGCGAGCAGCAGCGGCTAGGATGGTAATGACGCCGGTATCGCTTGATTCATACATTACGACTTCACCTGGATGAAGCTTTGTATACGAAATGTCATACCGATTTTCTTTGGTAATGGTAGTAACTCCAAGAGATTCCAAACCAAATTTATGTGCGGCAATAGTTCGTTCGCCCATTTTGCAGCCGCCAGAGTGGGGGAACGAGAAATTTTTAGCATAATGAAGAAGCGCACCAGAGAAAGTAAACGAACGGGTTTTCTTGGCAACGTCCTGGTTTAAATTTTTGATATTGAGTTTTGTTGGTGGAGTAATTTCAACGGTGCTGTCAGAAGTCCAGCGTACGGTTGCGCCAAGGCTTTCGAGAATTTCAATATAGCGAAATACTTCTTCCACCTTAGGCATGCCATGCAATGTTGTTTTACCGCAGTTTACTAAACATACAGCGAGCATATTTACTGCGCCGTTTTTAGAGGTGTTTACCTCGATAGAGCCAGAAAGTTTTCGTCCTCCTTCAATAGCGAAGTCGATAGATCCTTGGGATACAGAAACGAGTTTACGCTCAAGAATTTCACTGATACGAGAAAGTTCACCAAGGGTAAAGTTTTGGCCGCCGCGCTCCATTCGAGCAATATTACTCTGAGAAGTAGCAAGAAGCTTAGCAAAAGCCTCCTGGGTAAGCCCGCGTTCTTCGCGGAGCTTCTTAATAAAAAAGCCAATTTTTTCTTGCTCAGTTACTGTTTTAGACATAGCATGTAGGGGGTTACTGGTACTTGGAATAATATATCATATATGATATAAAGTACAAGTCTATGGAAATTAAATCCGATATCTCACTTATTCCACACACCACATTTCGGATGGGAGGTGCTGCTCTATTTTTTGCTGAAGTAACTTCTGAAAATGAACTTGTAGAGGCATTGGCTATAGCAGAAGAAAAAAAACTCCCAGTTTGGATTTTAGGTGGTGGTTCTAACACACTGATTCCAAGCGAGAAACCAGTTGAAGTTTTTGTTATAAAAATGATGATTCCTGGTTTTGAGATTATTTCTGAAACTGAAAATGAAACTACCATCCAGGTTGGGGCTGGCGAAAATTGGGATGGATTTGTTGGCCGCACCGTTTCTCTGGGGCTATCAGGACTTGAAGCACTTTCGGCTATCCCAGGTTCTGTTGGTGGTACTCCGGTGCAAAATGTTGGCGCGTACGGACAGGAGGTGAAGAATGTTATCCAAAGTGTTCGAGTGTATGACCGAAAAGAGAAAAAGTTCACAGAGCTTTCAAATGAAGCCTGCGGTTTTACCTATCGCGACAGTATTTTTAAGCACGAAGGTAAGGATCGCTATGTTATTACGTTTGTCACGTTTCTTCTTAAAAAAGAAAGACCTCCAGTACCGCAGTATCCCGGAGTCACTGCCTATTTTGCGGAACATACAATTACTGACCCAACGCTTTCTGAAATTCGTAGTGCCATTACCGCAATTCGTTCTCGTAAACTTCCAGACCCGAAAGAAATCGCTTCTGTTGGATCATTCTTTAAGAACCCTATTGTTTCAAACGAGCAGGGAGAAGAAATTAAGGCGCAGTATGCCAATGCTGTGGTATTTCCTGTAGGTGAAGATAAAGCCAAAATTGGCGCCGGCTGGCTTATCGAAATGCTCGGCTTTAAAGGTGCCGTATTTGGTAACCTTGGATTTTATGAACACAATGCGTTGGTGGTAGTAAATCGCGGAGATGCAACATTTGGCGAATTGAAAGATCTCATTGCTATGGTTCAAGATGCTGCACAGAAAAAGTTTGGCATTACGCTTGAGCCTGAGCCAGTTTTCTTAAACTAGCGACACACAGTAAGAATTTTTTGATAGTAGGCGAGGTATTCTTTTACTTTTGCTTCTACTGAAAAATCTTGCGTTGCACGAAGGTGCGCCTGATCTCCAAGTTTGGTTACCAGGGTAGGATTGTGTGAAAGTTCAACCAGCTTTTTAGCAAAACCTTTAGTATCGCCAAGTTTAAACAAAAACCCAGTTTTTGCATCTTGCATAAACTCAGAAATACCCCCAACGTTGGTTGAAAGTACTGGCTTACCGTATGCCATAGTTTCTAGAATTCCCATTCCAAAACTTTCATCTTCTGAGGTATAGATTCCAACATCAGAAGCAGAAATGTAATTTTCAATATCAAGAATATTTTTGCGTACAATAAGTTGTTTACCAATGCCAAGCTTTTTAATGAGTGGCTCGTACTGTTCAACATTACCGCCAGCAAGGAGTAATAATTTTATTCGAGGTTCATTCTTTACGAGCGCCATAATGGTAAGTAAATCCGGAATTCGTTTTACTGGGCGCATGTTCGACAAATGAATAGCTAAAAAGTCGGTATCCTTAACACCTAGGTTTTTTCGCATCACACGTCTACTTTTTGTTGGTTTTTTAGGAGAATAAAAATTATGGATAACTTCAATTTTTTTGCTACCCAAAACTTTTTCCGTATCTCGTTTCAGGCTTTCAGAAACTGCAGTAACGCCGCATGAGCTCTCAATAGAATATTTAATAACCGGCATAATATTTTTATCTCGAGCAAGCAAGGTAATATCTGTGCCATGGAGCGTAGTAACTACGTGAGGAAATGGAATTCGCTCCTCTTTAGCAATATCTTTAGCTAAGAGGGCGGCAGTAGCGTGAGGTACTGCATAGTGCACATGTAAAATATCGAGTCTGTATTTTTTGCTTACCTCAACAATTTTTACAGCGAGAGGGAGGGTATAGTCGGGATATTTAAAAAGCACATACTCATTTATCTGTACTTGATGAAAGAACGTATTCTTTTGGTCTGCTTTCCACTTAAACGGAGGATCGTAACTTATGAAATGCACTTTGTGACCAAGTAAAGCAAGTGCTTGACCAAGCTGTGTGGCAACAACTCCGGATCCTCCAACTGAAGGGTAGCAAACAATACCAATAGAAAGTTTTTTCATGGTTAGTATTTTCGTGACGAACCAAGATCGCTGATGTGCTCTACATGTACTGGATCATTGACCCAAAGTGGCATAGCGTAGTTAACTCCAATTGTTGACCCTAAGTACTGTGCTTTACTTCCCACCATATTGAGATAGCTTCGAGTTTTCATCTGGCTTTTATGAAGCTTCATAGCTTCTACCCAGCGATCAAATTGAGCTGAAACATCAACAAGAATATCTGGTTTGCTATCAAGTTCAGCGCTTGAAGGGTAGTAGTAGAGTGCTTCGATTGCATGCACAGGTAATTTTTTGAGTTCTTTCAGGCCACCGTAACGAGCCAAACGAGCCGCATTTCGAGTGATTTGGGCTACTGCGAGATGATCAGGGTGTTGGTTTAAAGAAAGGGAAGGTGCGAGAACAATATCTGGCTTCCAGGTGCGAATAAGTTTAGCCACAGCCTTTCGATTTTTTGGATTGTCTTCTAAGTTGCAGTCGCCACCAAGAGGAATGTGCTCAAATTCTGCACCAATAAACTTTGCGGCGGCTTGAGCCTCTTTTTTACGGCCAACTGGAGTACCGTTTGAACCCGCTTCGCCGAGGGAGCAAATAACGATTTTTACTTTCGCCCCCAATTCAATTTCTTTCAAAAGCAAACCAGCGGCGCCGAATTCGACGTCATCAGGGTGGGCTCCAATGGCTAAAATTTTCTTCATAGTCTTAGTATTATTACCATTAATTACAAGTTTGCAATCTCGGGAACATAGGCATAGTTCGGATCCGGTATAACATCGCGATCTACGAAAGTGACATTAGGAAAGTCGTCAGTTTTTAGATAGCCGCGTTCACCTGGCCCAAGAACATAGTGTGTGGCATGAATAACACTTTGCATCCAAGAGAAACGATGATCACGACCAGGATTTTTTTGCCACTTTTCAATTTTTTCTGGACTTGGAATAGTAATATAGTTGCCCCCGCCTTCATGAAGACGAAGTATGCCGTCTTTCATTTCCGCGCGAACAATTTCATTTTCGTAGGAAACATCTGCGTAAAATTCGTTGGTAAGTTCCGACGCTTCTAAGCGAAAATGTTTGTCGCCAGATCGGACGACTTCAATATTGTCGAGCAGTCCTAATTTCTGATACATATCGAGACAAAAATCAGCCGCATTTCCTCCCTTAGCACTTTTGAAAAGTTCCACTAATTCTTTTGATACAAAGCGGGGAAGTTTACGAGCAATATCATCTTGCCAACCTGCCGGAATTTTTTTGGCGTAGAGAGGAGAGTATTTTTTCTGTAGCTTATTTTCCTGCAAAAAATTTAATCGCATATCGGCGCCAGTTTCAGGATCTTTGAATACCGTAATTGTTTCTCGATAATCAGCATCAGAGTCATGATAGAAAAAGACGATTTTCCCACCGATCTCTTTTTGCAATTTTCGAGCTGTTTGTATTTTGGCGTACAGAAATCGCTTCGGGAAAAACCCGCTCGGCTGTTGCCCAAAACAAATAATCGGCGTTCCCATATGTCGCGCCATTGTAGCCTGGTTAGCCTAATTCCACCAGACTGTTATAATCACTGCCTAGACTATGAAATCCCGTAGTAGAATTTTAGCTGGTTATGTTCTACGTTTATATACTTCAAAGTTTAAAAAATAAAACTTTATATATCGGTTTTACTGAGGATTTAAAGAAACGACTCATAGAACATAACGAGGGTTCTAATCCTTCGACAAAACGATATGTACCTTGGAAGCTCATTTATTACGAAGCCTGTATTGAAAAAACTGACGCTAAACGACGGGAGAAATATCTAAAAACTACGCAGGGTGGTAGACTACTGAAACGTAGAATAAAGGACTACTTATATAAATTAAGGTCGAAGGACTAGAACAAGCTAAAATTTCACTACAGGATGAAAACCTTCTATCACTATCTTAAAAAGTACTGGCCGCTCTGCGTATTAACCCTCGTGTTGGCGGCTATTAACCAAATTTTCTCTTTACTCGATCCATACATTTTTCGTCATGTGATTGATAACTATGCCACGAAGCCGGAGCTTTATACGAAAGTGACTTTTTTCCGTGGCGTTGGACTCCTGTTACTTGCCATTATCGGCGTAGCGTTTATATCTCGAACTGCTAAAAATTTTCAGGACTACTTTTTAAATGGCATCAGTAAACGAGTTGGTGCTGATTTGTATCGTGATGGTATTTCGCATTCACTTGCGCTTCCATACGAAAATTTTGAAGATGAACGAAGCGGAGAAACACTCGGTAAACTTCAAAAAGCTCGTGACGATACTGAAAAGCTGATCGCTGCACTTATTAATGTGCTGTTCGTTTCTCTTGTTGGGTTCATTTTCGTTGCTATCTACGCCATAAAAATTTATTGGGGGATTGCGCTTGCATTTCTTATTACGGTGCCAATCATTAGTGGCATGAGTCTGTTACTGTCGAGTAAAATCAAAAAAATTCAAACTAAAATTGTGGCTGAAACCACTGCGCTTGCTGGTTCAACTACTGAATCACTTCGCAACATTGAACTGGTAAAAAGTTTGGGTCTTTCTGGTCAAGAAGTGCATCGACTTAATACAACAACCAATAAAATTCTTGAGCTTGAACTCAAGAAACTCCGTTACCTTCGCAGCTTGAGTTTTATACAAGGCACCGTCATTAACTTTATCCGCACCAGTATTTTATTTTTCCTCATTTACCTTATTTTCGTAAAAGTTATTACCTTCGGTGAATTTTTCTCACTGTTCGTGTATTCGTTCTTCGTCTTTAACCCTTTGCAGGAAATGGGCACGGTGATTTCAACGTATCGTGAAGCAGAAGCATCACTGGCGAATTTTGAACTATTACAGTGTTCGCCAGTTGAACATGAAGCAAAAAAACCAGAGACGCTTGGTGTGCTTGAAAAGCTTGAGTTTAAAGACGTTTCGTTTGGATACAAGAGCGGAAAAGCCCTTGCCCTCGAAAATATCTCCTACACTATTTCGCGTGGCCAAACGGTAGCCTTTGTTGGGCCATCAGGTTCTGGTAAAACATCACTCGTAAAACTTATTGTTGGACTCTATACTCCAACGAAGGGTTCAATTTTCTATAATGGTATTCCATACGATGCCATTCGAAAAGACGATCTTCGAAAGCAGATTGGTTTTGTAACTCAAGATACTCAATTATTTGCAGGAACAATTCGCGAAAATTTACTTTTCGTTAATCCAACAGCGACTGATGAGGAATGTCTCGATGCGCTCAATAAAGCTCAGTGTCAGAATTTGCTCGCTCGCGGCGGTCAAGGACTTGATACGGTTATTGGTGAAGGGGGAGTAAAAGTTTCTGGCGGAGAGAAACAGCGCCTCTCTATTGCTCGTGCGCTGCTTCGCCAACCAAACCTACTGGTTTTTGATGAAGCAACTAGTTCGCTTGATTCACTAACCGAAGAAGAAATCAGTAAAACCATTAAAGATGTCTCGGCTGAACATTCATTAATTTCAATTCTCATTGCACATCGGCTTTCGACTATTATGCACGCCCATACTATTCACGTGCTTGAAAAGGGAAAAATCGTCGAGTCCGGTACTCACGATACACTGCTTGCTGCAAAAGGACTCTACTATGCGATGTGGCGCCAACAAATTGGAGAGCGCGTATAAATTATTTGGCGTTTCGCCACGGACCCCAAAGGTGAATATTGAAATAGATTGCTGTTAGGCGTAATAAAAACGCCGCCAAAAGTATGGCGTAGGTTACTACTCGCATATCTATCCACGGCAAAAAAATTACGTACAAGACGCCAAGAAAAATAGCTGGAGAAGCATAAAAATCTTGATAGAAAATTTGCGGCGTTTCAGCAATGGCAATATCACGCAGAAGTCCACCACCGATAGCTGTAATAGTGGCTAAAATAATGATACCGAAAGCCCCAAGGCCGGCATCATGTGCAACGGTTGCTCCTAAGAAAGCAAAAGTTACCAAACCAACGGCATCAACGATGAGAGCGTATTTATTTATTTTCGAAAACAAAGGGTAGGTGATAACGGAGAGTAGGATGCCAAGGAAAATAGCAATAATATAGTGCATGTCAGTAAAGTAGCTCGGCAATTTATTGAGCAAAATTGCTCGCACCGTTCCTCCACCAACCGCGGTAAGAAAACCGGTAATGGCGATACCAAAAATATCGAACTTGCGGCGAATACCAACGTAGCTGCCGTAAAAAGCGAATGTCGCTGTTCCAAGGAGATCAAGAATGTAGATCTCAAATCCCATAGGCGGATTGTAGCATGATATTACTGAGTTTTTTGTAGGAGCTTCCGTGATTCTCTGTCGGTACCCCAAAATGCGTGTATAAAAAAATTGACCTAAACAGCTTATTTCTGTAGGGTGTAGAGAATGCTTAGCTGTCCCAAGTATAGGAGAGGGAAGAAGTATATATTGCAAATTCACTATGATATACAATGATTCAAAAGAAGAATGTGAAAACGATTCGATTTGGAATCGAATTTGAACTTTTCACCCTTGATGAAAAAGGTTACATGATAGACGGTGCCGACCGTTTGATTAAGCGTGTTCGTCGCGAGTTCCCTTTAATTGCAATTAAAGAGGAGTGTGCAAAAAATATGATTGAGATTGTTACGCCTCCTCATACTGAAGTGCCTGACGCACTTTTACAAGCACTACGTGACTTTCAAAATGTGATTTCATGTGCCGCTAAAGAAAAAATAGTTTTGTATGCCTACGGAACTTATCCAGGAGCATTTACTCCTCATTTTCGTACAAAGAAACGATATAAAATCCAAGAAAAGATTTTTGGTAAACAACGCTTTTCAATTGCTGGAAGATGTGTTGGACTTCATATTCATTATTCTCTCCCATGGGGAGTTTTCGATAGCAGTACAAAAACACTGAAACCACTGGTAAATTCAAAAAACAAGGAAAGTCTCATTAACATGTACAACCTGGCCGTTGCCATGGATCCGGCACTTATTGCGCTTACTCAATCCTCTCCCTTTTATCAAGGAGAACGAAAAGGGAAGGATGCGAGAGTCCTTATGTACCGAGGGGGAACACTTCTAAGTAGTGAAGATGGGCTGTATGCTAATCACCAAGAGTTTGGCGGTTTACCAGGGTATGCTGCAACAAATGCAGATTTACTGCATTTGATCGAAGAACGATCAGAAACTTGGAAAGGGATTTTAAAAGATATTGGTGAAGATATAAAAAGCTTTAAGATTCCGGGAACGACACTCTCAACTAATTGGAGTCCCGTGAGAGTGAACCAGCACGGTACGATTGAGCTTCGTGGTATGGATATGAATCATCCAGATGTTATTGTTGCCGCAGCTGCGCTTATTAAATTCATTTTTAAGGCAATTCAAGAACGGTATTTAGAAGTTGAAGTTAGTGACACAGCAATTGCTGACCCGTTTCGATTTGATGGAACCATGATTAAAATTCCACCAGCGTCGCATGTTCGAAGCATATTACAGAAAGCAGCCGCATATGAAGGATTAGAGAACGAAACTGTTCAAAAATATGCAAATAACCTTATTCGCTTGGCGAAGAATTTTATGCCGGCAGAAAAACTTGTTCTCTTAAAGCCATTTGAAGAAATGCTTCGGGAAAAAAAGACTCCTGCCGATCGGATCCTGGGTAAAATTAAAGAATATGGTTGGAAGCCTGATGCTTTGTCTGATCAACAGGCTGCAGAACTCGCCTCAGATCTTTCAAGTGACTTGTATGAAGAAATAGATATCCTTGAAGAACGACTCGAAGATTTTATTGAAACGAATCAAAATATAGAACGGATTCCCGAAAAAATAGTTGAGGCAAAATAGTGCGCGGTAAGGGATTCGAACCCCTGGCCTACCCCACGTCAAGGGGTCGCTCTACCAACTGAGCTAACCGCGCAAATGCCGTAAGACTGTAGCAAAAAAGAGCCAGTTTCTCAAGACTTTTTCTTTTTCTAAAACCCTCGTATACTAGCCTTGTTTATGGAAACGTATGACGTAGCAATTATCGGAGGCGGAGCCAGCGGCACTGCGCTTCTTTATACGCTTTCAAAGTACACCAACATTTCTAAAATGGTGCTTTTAGAAAAATATACTGAGGCGGGTCAGGTAAATTCTAATTCAAAAAATAATAGTCAGACGCTTCATGTTGGTGACATTGATACTCACTACTCAATACAAAAAGTAGCCGAAGTGAAACCGGCGGCCATGATGGTTCCTCACTACGTCAAAAAATTACCTCTTGAAGAACAAAGTCATATTCTCACGAATATGCAGCGTATGGTGCTTGGAGTTGGAAGTGAAGAAGTAGTAACGCTTGAAAAACGATACACGGATTTATTACCGTATTTCCCTGAGCTGAAAAAATTATCAGGAAAAGAAATTGCCGAAGTTGAGCCGGAAGTAATGCGTGGCAGAAATCCAGATGAGCCAGTTATTGCTCTTTATAATAAGGAAGGGTATGCCGTTGATTTTGGCGCATTGTCGCGATCATTTATTGGTCAACTACAAACAGAGGTAGAAACAAATCGTGTTTCGCTTCGATTTGGCGAGGAGGTACAAGAAATTACTCCAAATCCAGAAAACTATACCCTTATAACTTCCAAGGATTCAGTGCGCGCAAAAGTAGTTATTGTAGACACTGATGCATACAGTCTGGGTTTTGCAAAGTCGCTTGGTTATGGAAAGGAATTTTCACTTATTCCTGTTGCTGGATCGTTTTATTTTTCGCGTCAGTTTTTGCGCGGCAAAGTATACTGTGTTCAAGAACCGCGATTACCGTTTTCAGCTGTGCATGGTGATCCAGACTTAAGTAAAGCTGATAAAACTCGATGGGGTCCCACAGCTCGATTTTTCCCGGTGCTTGAAAGTGGCAAACTTTCAACCACGGCAGCTTATTTTTCTGCGGCTGGTCTTGGAAAACTTAAAACCTGGGAAAGTTTTTTCTCCATTTTGCTTGAACCAATTCGTGCCGTGTACCTGTTTAAAAATCTTTGTTACGAAATTCCATGGCTTGGTAAACGGATGTTTGTAAAATATGTTCAGAAAATTGTGCCATCTATTCGTCCGGAGGACTTAGAAAAAGCGTATGGATATGGTGGTATGCGACTTCAGCGCGTAAACACTAATACGAAAGAACTTCTTTTAGGAGAAGGGAAGATTGTAGGGAAAAATATTATCTTTAATATGACGCCATCACCGGGAGCAAGCGTCTGTCTCTATAATGCGATGCGTGATGCTGAGCAAGTAGTACAATTTCTATCGCAATTCTCCTTCAATAAAGAGCAGATGAAAAAGGATCTGTATTCCTAGAACGTTACCAAACGAAACACTATACTTTCTTTGGTTGGTGGGAAATAAATTTTCCTGAACACGTAAAAGCGGATAAGATACCAATAAAGGCACCAGCAACAAACCAAAAAATAAGTTCTTCAATTGGAATACCAGTTAGCAACTTTCCGGACAAAAATTTGAAATCATAAGTAGCCATAACCCAGCCAGGTACGGTGATTATCGTTATCCAGTATACGGGAAGAATACATAGAGCAGTCAGTATTCCTGACCATATACTTGGCATAATCAAATCTCTACGCTTTATCCACATATAACTTAGTGTAAGTATCATAACAAGAGTAAATGCGGTAAATGATGTGAGCCCAACGAAACGAATCATTATATGGATACTTACTAATATAACTACAGAGAAAAGAATTCTAGTCTGGATAGAGTTCTTTGGTTGGTCAAAAGTCAGTTCTTTATTGAAGAATACTTGGTATATGGCCATCATTACACCTCCAGCGCCAAAGCCAGTAAAAAAATCTTCAATGCCAATTTGTGTTCCGGTAATTGTGAGTGGGTGCCACCAATCTACCGTCCACCAGAGATGAGCTGTTGTTAACGATAAAAGGCCGTAGAGGATTCCAATTTGGCACATTGATTTTCTAAGGTCTTTTCTAAAAAGGAAAATGGCTGTCCAAAAAATCATTCCAACAAGAACGAGAATGGCATAACCAAATTTTAGAGCAAACATATATACTTTATATTCTACCGGAATTAAAGTATTGGTAAACCTGCGGAGGAGGGGAGATTCGAACTCCCGATACCTTTTGGATATGACGGTTTTCGAAACCGTTCGTTTCAACCACTCACGCACTCCTCCGTATATTTCAAACGGGGGTTGTAGCGAACTCCTCCGTTTCGAACCACGAGATACTACCACGCAAACCCTTAAATTTAAAGGCTAAAAGTTTTCAACGTTGGAATTTTCCCAAACTTGCTATACTACTTCCATGAAAAAAACAGCGATGTTGCTACTTGCCTTTTGCAGTCCGCTTTTGGCCAGTGCCCATGTTGGTTATGTTATTCCGCATGATGAAATCGTAACTCACGAAGGGTTGGATTTTGGTTTCCTTTTGTCAGTATTCAAGAATCCCAGCTACATCGCTCTTATGGTTGGTACTCTTGTTATTCTCGTCCTCCTAGTTATCTTTATTCCTAAAATACCTGCGGTGAAAAAATGGTTTAAAGAGATAGAAGAGCGCATGCATTCCTACGGTGACTTTTTGCCATGGATGGCCCGACTCTCCCTTGGTATCGCTTTAATTGGCGCAGGTGGCGCACATGTTCTTGTTTCGCCTCTTACCCCGGCAACAGAAGGTTTAGCTTTCTTTGAGCTCATTTTAGGCTTTTTATGGCTTGCAGGATTTTTACTTATCCCGACAGCCCTTGCCACAATTGTCATGTATTTTGTTGCTCTGACTAGAGAAACATATATTTTAGGTAATCTCGATTTTCTTGCTCTCGCCGTTTCATTTCTTGCACTTCATGGTGAGCGACCAGGTATTGATGATATTTTTGGTCTGAAAATACTCTATGGATTTCGTTTACCAAGAAATCTTGCACCTCTCATTCTTCGTATGGGGATTGGAATTGGAATGGCCTATCTTGCACTGCATGAGAAAATTCTTAACCCACACCTCTCTGAATTGGTGGTGAGCCAGTTTCATCTAACGAGTGCAGTGCCAGTATCACCAGCGATGTGGGTTTTCTCTGCAGGAATGATTGAACTTGCTGTCGCTCTCTGTATCTTAGTCGGCTTCTATACTCGACTTACTTCTATTATTGCTTTTGCAGTTTTGGTAACCACCTTTTTCTTCTTTCAAGAAGCAGTGTATTCGCACGTTACTCTCTTTGGGTTACTCTCAATCCTTTTTGTAACGGGAGGAGGCGAAATATGGTCACTTGATGCGTTTCGATCCATTCATCGGAAACGAAAGGAGGATCAAAAAACCTACCCAGCGATGATGGCGGGAAAATAATCATGCAAGAATTTGGCACGAAACCAGAAAATGCAGATATTTCACTTTTAGGGTTTCGCGCGGCACAAGCGGTGTATTGGAATCTGTCTCCAAAGGAGCTTATTGAAAAAACTATTTCGGGAGGCTTGGGAAGTCTTGCCGATACCGGAGCCCTGGCTGTTTCAACTGGGGCATTTACAGGACGTTCACCGAAAGATCGTTTTATTGTATGCGATGAAGAAACAGAAAGCTCAGTATACTGGGGCGAAATCAATCAAAAATTTTTTCCGGAAAAGTTTGATGCGCTGTATTCCAAAGTCGTTGCGTACCTCTCCCAAAAAGATCTTTATGTACGTGACGCAGCTGCCTGTGCGGATCCAGCGTACCGCACTACACTTCGCGTCATTACTGAACTCGCTTGGCATAATTTATTTGCTTATGATTTATTTCTCCGTCCTGAAGAGAAAGAAATTGCTGCACTTGGTGCGCCAGATTGGACTATTGTATCAGCGCCAGGTTTTATGGCAGATCCGGCACAAGATGGCACGCGACAGGGAAATTTTACTATCCTGAATTTTTCTAAGCGCATTATTTTAATTGGCGGCTCCGCCTATGCTGGCGAAATGAAGAAAGCGGTTTTTTCAGCACTCAACTATTTGTTGCCCAAAAATCGCAAAACACTTTCAATGCACTGCTCAGCCAATGTGGGCGAGGCAGGGGATACGGCAATTTTCTTTGGCCTTTCAGGTACCGGAAAAACAACTCTTTCGGCTGATCCTGATCGTAAACTGATTGGTGATGATGAGCACGGTTGGTCAGAAAATTCCGTTTTTAACTTTGAAGGTGGCTGCTACGCAAAGTGTGTAAATCTCTCGCAAGAAAAGGAGCCACAAATCTGGAACGCCATTTCCAACGGTGCTGTGCTTGAGAACGTAGAATTTTTCCCGGGAACGAATACTGTTAATTACAAAAATATTTCAAAAACTGAAAATACTCGCGCAGCATATACGATTGATGTTGTTCCGAATTCACTCAAGCCTTCCTTAGGCAGTGTTCCCAAAAATATTTTCTTTCTTACTTGTGATGCGTATGGGGTGTTACCGCCAGTAGCTAAATTAAACAAAAACCAAGCATTGTATTATTTTCTTTCTGGATATACTGCAAAAGTTGCTGGTACTGAAGTAGGAGTAACTGAACCGCAAGCAACGTTTTCGGCGTGTTTTGGTAAGGCCTTTTTACCACTAGATCCAACGGTGTACGCTAAGCTCTTAGGTAAAAAACTTGATGCTAATCCGGATATTTCGGTTTGGCTTATTAATACTGGCTGGACTGGGGGATCGTATGGTGAAGGTGCTCGTATGCCACTTCCTAACACTCGCAGTATTTTATCAGCTGCTCTTTCTGGTTCGCTTAAAGATAGTGAATATGAAACAATGCCATTCTTTAATTTACAAATTCCTAAGACAGCCCCATTAGTTGATAGTAAGTTATTGAATCCTCGAAATACTTGGAAAGATCAAGTAGCCTACGACAAAAAAGCTAAAATGCTCGCGTCACTCTTCGTGCGAAATTTTGAACAATACACAACCGCTCCGGAAGAAATTCGTAAGGCCGGACCGTCTGTAGTAGAGTAGGTTTATATGAAAGATTTTTACGTTCTCGAAGTTCCACCGTCAGAAACACTCGCCATTAACGCGCTCGCTCAAGCAAAAAAGAAAGCAGGCGAGACGGTATATAATCTTTCAGCTGGTGAACCGATGATTCCAGCACCAAAAGAGGTTTTGAAAGCTGCTGAAAAAGCCCTAAAAGAAAACAAAACTCACTATCCACCAGCGGCTGGTCTCCCTGAACTTCGTGCCAGCGCAGCAAAATGGATGAATGATCGCTATGGCTCTACCTATACTTCTGAAGAGACTGCTGTCGTAAGTGGCGGAAAGCTTGGTTTATACCTGCTTTTTCAGGCGCTTTTAAAGCCAGGAGATGAGCTCTTAGTTATTGCACCGTATTGGGTGTCATACCCAAACATCGCTAAATTTTTTGGTGGTGTCTCAAAGTTCATCAAAACCGATCCAAAGAAAAACTGGAAAGTAACGCCAGCTGATATTGAAAAAGCCGCGGGATCGAAAACAAAATTACTTATTTTAAATAACGGCGGCAATCCAACTGGGACACTCTATTCAAAAAAAGAAATCAAAGCCATTCTTGAAGTAGCAGCAAAAAAGAATGTATTAGTTATTTCTGATGAAGTGTACAGTACACTCATCTATGATAAGGGCCACTTTGTTTCGTGTACTGAGTTTCCCGAATATAAAGATACACTTATCGTAGTAGAAAGCTGTTCAAAAAGTTTTACCGTCACCGGTTTCCGCGTTGGTTTTGTTTTTGCACCAAAGAAGGTGATTACCGCGCTCTCAGGACTTTTGAGTCAGAGCACCAGCGGTGTGACAACTATTTCGCAGTATGCAGCTCTTGGTGGTTTGGCGAAAGTAAAAACTATTGCACCGAAAATTGCTAAAATCATGCAAAAGCGCCGCGATGCTTTAGTAAATGAATTCAATAAAGTATTTAACATTAAACTGCCGATGCCTGAGTCCGGCCTGTATGCATTTGTGCCGCTCAAGGAATTAGGCTGGAAGGGAAGTTCGGGAGAATTTTGCGAACGAGCCATTAAAGAGGCTAATGTGGCTTCAGTGCCGGGAGCTGCTTTTGGCGAAGAGGGCTACGCACGTTTCTCTTTTGGCGAAGAAGAAAAAATGCTCAAAGCTGGAGTACGAGCACTGAAGCAATGGCTTGAAAAATAGCCTTATTTCTGCTATCTTTCTTTGGTACTAACTGGCCCTATCGTCTAACGGTTAGGACACGGGCTTTTCAAGCCTGTAATCCGGGTTCGATTCCCGGTAGGGTCACAAAACGCGGAAAGCAGGCAAACTGCTTTGCCTGCAGGCGTTTTGTGAAGCCGCAGCCATAGTCGCAAAGCGACAGGCGAGGCGGGGTCGCGAGTACTTAGTAGAATTTGAGCGAAGCGAAAAATTATACTTAGTAACTTATGACCACACGTGACTCACTCACTTATGGAATATCAACTTCCCGGAGAATCTCCGCTCACCATTAACACCATCATTCTTGATTTAAATGGTTCACTTTCGGTTGCCGGGGCAATTCCAGAAGGCGTTCTTTCGCGATTAGAACAACTTCAAGATAAGGGTTTTAAATTAGTATTATTTACAGGAAATACACGAGGTGATGCCGACATGATTGCTGGTAATCTTGGTATTCCGTGGAAATTAGCCAAAGACGGCGAAGATAAAAAGCGACTTGCAGAAGAACTGGATCCAAAAACTTGCGCTGCTATCGGCAATGGCCGCATTGATTTAGAGCTCATGAAAACGGTACAATTAGGGGTAGTAACGTTACAAGCAGAAGGAGTATATACCGATACGTTACTTGCAGCGAAAATAGTTGTTCCAGCAATTGTTGATGCTCTTGATTTGTTTTTAGAACCCGAACGTCTTATAGCTACTCTAAGAAAATAAAAACCTTATGGATAATGTCCAAGTGATTGTTCTTGCAGCCGGAAAAGGAAAACGGATGGAAAGTGATCGCCCAAAAGCGCTAACTCCGCTTCACGGTAAAACATTTTTACATCATCAACTCGATCGAATTCAGAAAGCTAACTTTGCGCATAAACCAATCGTTGTTGTTGGTCATAAAAAAGAAGATGTTCTTGAGGCGCTCGGTCACGAAGCGTATCCGTATGCTTTTCAAGAAGAACAGCTTGGTACCGGTCACGCAACGCGTATGGCGCAACACCTTGTGCCAAATGAGGTAGAAACGGTAATCGTGCTCTTTGCTGATAATCCGTTGGTACGTCCGGAAACTATTCGTGAGCTTGCTAAAAAGCGTGCAGAAACCAAAGCACCGGTTGTGATGGCTACCACGGACATTGGGGACTATAACGAATGGCGCGGTGAAGCCTTTGGTAATTTCGGCCGCATTTTACGTGATGAGAAAGGAAAAGTGCGAAAGATTGTTGAATTTAAAAACTGCACACCTGAAGAACTCAAAGTAACCGAAGTAAATCCTGGCTATTTAGCCTTTGAACCAGAATGGCTTTGGAAAAAGCTCATGGAACTTAAGAACGATAATGCTCAAGGAGAGTACTTTCTTGTTGATCTTCCAGGTATGGCATTTAACGAAGGCCACGAGATCCCTACAGTAGAAATTAGTCCAATCGAAGCACTTGGTGCAAACACAAAAGACCAACTCGCGCTTTTGGAGGAGCTGACCAAAGATCAGTTTTAGACACTTGACCATAGTTTTGTATTTAGTACTCTGTAATAGAGTCTCGTTTTAAAAGTAGGGTATTTAGTATAGAGTTTGCGGCCTCATGGCGTCGGTTCTATATTCAATAACCTAAAATAGAATAATTATGGAAGGAACGGATTTTAAACTGTCCATCACTTTTCGTGGTGCTTTGTATGAGTGCTATCTTTCTGCAACAGAAAAAGTAGAAGATTGGCATATCATTGCTATTGTTGCAGATAAATTTTCGGTTTCTGGAGTAGCGATAACTGATATACGCTACGAGGCGAAACCGTGTGGGTGTCATGATTGGGAGAAACTCGACCATGATGTTTGGTATGCCCAGCAATCAGTCTCGATTGGTTTCGAGGTGTAGCCAGAATAACGATGCACACTGCTCGCTTCTTACGAGTGTTTGTCAAAAGACATAAGAAAAAGACTCAATTCCCGTTAATGGCGGGAATTGTTTTATTTTAGGAATACTACGCTCGCAAGAAGAGATAAATATCTTCGAGAGCTTTCACCGCATCGCCCATAGCGATGTTGTTTTGATGATAGAGGCCGTTAGTAGCGTCGCCAGCTGCCCATACGCCTTCAATTTCTGTACGTTGCGTCATTGGATCAACCGTGATCTTTTTCTGACCATCAAGAGTAAGAAAACCTTCAACGAAAGCAGTGTTTGGAATTTGGCCAATTTCTACGAATATTCCAGAAGCAGAAAGAGTGCGCTCTGGAGCATCTTTTTCTTTAATGCGCATGCCTTTAACAAATTTTTCGCCAAGCACTTCGAGCATCTCAACATTTTTAATAATGGTGAGTTTTGGATCTTTTGAAAGTTTTTCTACGGTTACTTCATCTGCTCGGAATGAGTCGCTGCGGTTTAAAATAGTTACACTCTTACAGTACGCTAAAAGCTGAGCGGCGCTTTCAAAAGCTGCATTACCACCACCGATAACAATTACGTCTTGATCAGCAAAGAGCGGACCATCACATGAAGCGCAGTAGGTGAGACCTTTGTTTTCAAATTGGTCAGCACCAGGAACTGGAAGTTTGCGTCGGCCGCTTCCTGTACCAATAAGCACTGTCTTAGCTTCGGCTGTTTTTCCAGTTTCGGTAGTTACTTTAAAACCACCCTCAACTTTTTCGATCTTAGTAGCTTTTTCACCTTCAATAATTTCAAGCACCTCGCCTTTGTATTCATACACATGTGCTTTCAAGTTTTCGGAGAGTTTGGCACCAGGAAGGTGTGGAGTACCAATCCAGTTTTGGATATCTTCAGAAACGTTTGATTGGCCACCCCATTCAGCGGCAATAAGCGTTGTTTGTAAGCGTTTTCGAGCAGCATATACAGCCGCGGCGCAGCCGGCAGGGCCGCCACCGATAATGATCAAATCTTTCATAGAAAGAGTATAGCATACGTGAAAAGAGCCCTCTTGTGAGGGCTCTTTTCTAGAGATTATTTCTTTGGACGACGGAGGAAGGCAGGAACAGCACTCCAATCATCAGATCCTTCATCAAAGTCTTCGTCGATGATGACCTTCTCAGGCTGTTTTTTAATGTAGTCAGCAGGAGCTGGGGTCGTTTCGCGCTTTTCTTCTGGTTCTTTTTGAACCTGTATTGGCGCTTCACGGACAACTTCCTTTTCCTTTGTTTCAACGCGAACGGCGCGAGGTTTTGGCATTTCACCAGCAAAGCCGGTAGCGATAACCGTAACTTTAAGGTCGCCCTTCTTCATACGGTCGTCATGGGTTGTACCGAAGATAACCTTAGCGTCTTTGTCGATTGATTCGGTGATAACTTTAGCGGCTTCGTTTACTTCGTGCATGGTGAGGTCGTCGTTGCCAGAGATAGCAAAGAGAACGCCACGAGCACCGTTGATTGAAACTTCAAGAAGTGGGGAATTGATAGCTTGTGTTGCGGCCTGCACTGCGCGATTGTCGCCAGAAGCAGTACCGATACCCATAAGAGCTGTACCAGCGTCGCTCATAATTGCGCGTATGTCAGCGAAGTCTACGTTGATGAGACCTGGGGTGGTAATCAAATCAGAAATACCTTCAACAGCTTGGCGGAGGACATCATCACAAAGTGCGAATGCATCTTTGAGAGAAGTTTCTTTTCCAGCAATAGCGAGAAGACGATCGTTAGGGATGGTGATGATCGCATCAACTTCTTTTGAAAGTTCAGCGAGACCAGCTTCAGCGATGCGCATGCGCTGATTTCCTTCGAAGAAGAATGGCTTGGTAACCACGCCAACCGTGAGAATGCCTTGTTCTTTTGAAGCGCGAGCAATAACTGGGGCAGCTCCGGTTCCGGTTCCGCCACCCATACCACAGGCGATGAATACCATGTCTGCACCTTTGATAGCGTCCTGGACTTCAGCTTTGGTTTCTTCAGCAGCTTGTTTGCCAACTTCTGGATTCATTCCAGCACCAAGACCTTTGGTAAGGTTTTTACCGAGGTGAATTTTTTTGTCAGTCTGGGAATTGTGAAGGTCCTGAGTATCGGTGTTCATAGCAATGAACTCGACACCGCGTACTTTCGAAGCGACCATGTGGTTCAAGGCATTTTTACCTGATCCACCGACGCCGATGACCTTAATACGAGCGAATGTTTCGATTTCTGGAGAGATTTTTGGCATAGGTTGCGTGGCTACTTAGTAACGTTTTCGTACTATAGCACAAGGCAAAAAAAGTGGTAAGCCTAAGGGGAAATCGAGTGGATTAGTAAAAGTAGTAAGAAGTAAGACGTAAGATGTAAGAAATTTGAGCACCCCTTTTTTATCTTACTACTTACTACTTACGTCTCGCTACTTTTATGGCATGAATTGCTTGAAGAATGCTCGAAGTGCATCACTCGCTTTTTTTGTTCCGGCAGAAAACGAGCTTCCAGGAAGTGTGTCGTCATTTTTTGCACCAAAAAGTGTGAGACCGTATGCGACAAACCATGTTGAGTCGCGTAATTTTCCTTTCGCAGTTGGGATATCACCTTGGCCAATTTTTGTTGGCAGCTTGAGCATACTTTTTGCAACTGTTTCAATTACCGGAATATTTGCACCACCACCAGTGATAACAATACCTGCTGGTAAAAGTTCACTTCGCTTAATTTTTTTCAGATAACGTTCGATGAGTTCAAAAATATCTGAGAGGCGAGCCTCGATAATTTCATCAAGTTTCTTTTTTGGATACACTGCAGCATTCGTGCCGAGTTTAATGGTTTCAGCTTCTTCAAGTGGAACACGAAGACCAAGTGCAATATCGTTGGTGATATCAGTTGAACCAATACCAAAGATGTGGAGGCCAATTAATTTTTCACTTTCGTAGACGGCAAGAGATACCGTTTCGGCGCCAATGTTTACGAGGGCTGCGCCAACCATTCGCTGGCGTTCGGTTAAGGCAACAAATGAAGCTGCAACCGGGGAAGGGATAAAGTCGATTGGTTCAATACCTGCTTCAACGACTACTGATTCAAGATCATCAATATGTTGTGCAAGGGCAGTGATAAAGAGTACTTTTGTCTCGAGCTTTACACCTTTTTGGCCTTCAGGGCGACCAAGTACCTCATTACCATCCAGCTTATACGAAGTAGTATTTCGATAGATAACCCGGCGGTTTTGAAGTGGCATTCCTTGTTCACTTTCTTTTTGAGCCTTATCAATATCAAAGGCGGTTACTTCACCGTCTGCTTTTGTGATGATAGCCGTGCCGGTACCAACAAACGCAGAAAGTGATACACCGCCTAAAGAAATATACGCACGCTTAATGGCAACACCACTTGTTTTTTCGGCATCACGAATTGCCCGACGAAGTGATTTAACTGCTTCTTCAGGATTAATAATGTAACCATGGCGGAGTCCACGTGATTCACTGGTACCAACACCGATAACAACTGGCACTGGCGAATCTTTTAAGATTTCCGAAACCACAACACGAGTAGTATACGTGCCGATATCAATGCCTACGATAATGTGTCGAATCATTCCCACGGGTAAGTAAGAGAAGAAGCAAATTACTGAAGCGAATTTGGAAGCGGAAATCTAAACCGCTTGAGTAACTGCCGCTCTCGCGACTCCATTGTACTCCCATGATCCATTCCTTTCAAATGGAGAAGTCCGTGGATTGTGAGATACGCGGTCATCGCGCGCACTGAAAGATTAAATTTTGGCGCCTCGCGAAGAATTACGTTTGGTGCGAGGACTAGTTCACCAGAATTTTTTGAAAGTGGAAACGAAAGTACATTTGTTGGTTTATCTTTACCTCGATACGTTCGATTTAAACGACGAGATTCAGCATTCGAAACAAAAGCAATTGAAAGTTCGTAGGATTTTCCAAGTGCAGCTTCTTTTAAGCGCGCAAAAGGCAAGCGCTCTGGCTTGCCTTTTGTCTTGATTACGAGAGAGGTTGTTTCCGCTTTCGCTTTCATGTGTTAGCGACCGCGGTGTTCGCGCTTCTTTAGTTTACCGAGCTTTTCGAGCTTTGCATTTTCTGCGCGGCGAGCGATACGGCGGAGAGTAACTTCCTTCACTGAACGCTTTGATGCTGGACGTTCGTTGTAGCGGTTTGATTTAACTTTCTGGATGGTACCGGTATCCATCATGCGGCGGGAGAAACGGCGCAAGAGCGTTGCGTTGCTTTCGTTTGCACCTTTCTTTACTTCAACAATAACCTTTGACATATGTCTCGCGATACTAGCACAAAAAAGTGTCCTCGGCAAGCGTTATCCTTATAGCTAGAGGAGGTTTTCTGGATCAACGGTAATTTCTGCCCGACCAGTGAGGTTTTCGAGTGCTTTTGTAAGTGTTTCTTCAAATGAACCACCTCGGATTTTGAGCGACCAGGTACTTTCAGGCACCCGAATAATCATGGTTATCTTTGAAGCTCGTTTGGAGCTGCTATCAAAGCCAGGAAAAATATCTGGATTCCAGGTAGTAAATTCCTCGCGCAGTTTTTTTACTTCAGTTTCCAGTATTTTTCGATCGCCGAGAACAACGGCTTTTATAATCGTGGTATATGGGGGATAGTTAAATTGTTTGCGTTCAGCAAGTTCGCCTCGCTGCCAGTCCATGAGTGATGTTCTATTTTTTATAAAGAGAAGTGGATGTTCTGGTTCGCTGGTTTGAATCAATAGAGTTTTTCCGGTGCGAATGCGTAAATCTTCAATGAGACGAATGATGCGCTCGTTTACTCGGTAGGATGGTACATGAAATAAAGAATCAAATGAGACAACCATTGTTGTAGGAACACTGTTTTGAGGAAGGTAGGGAAGTGCAAGTTCTGTTCCTACTAAGACACTTCCGGGAGTTTTAAAAAATTTTTCGACAATTATTCGACCGGCTTTCACATTTTTTACTGTTGTTCGGTCAAGCCTGAATAACTTTTCTTTTGAAACGAGTTTGGCTGCTTCGGTGACGACGCTATCGATACCGATACCCAGCGGGATGAGATTCCAACTCTTACAGTTGCGGCACGTAGTGAGGCTGCCGCTTTCTTGTTTGCAGGCATTACAAATATAGGTGCGGCCAGCTTTAGTTTCGTAGAGCACCAGCGGGACACTACAATGTTCACAGCTATGGGTAGTTCCACAATCGCGGCACACCGTAAATGTTGCTACGCCATTTCGGAGAGAAAAAAGGAAAGTTTGTTCGCCCCGGTTTATTGCATCTTTAAGCGTTTCCTCCAGGGTTGGAAGAAGCATTTTAAATCCGCTTTTTGGTTTTGTTGCTTCAGTGCGCGGCACAATAGTTTCAGTGATATCGTGCGGTTTTAGAGTTGGCATGCCAACAGCGCTTATGGTTCCTTCTAAAAGCCGAGAAGTAGTAAGTACAGAAAGAATCGTGTCTGAGAGAATAACCGGCAAACCTTGTTCGCGAGCAAAGAGTTCCAAAAACTTTCGAGCATCAAGGTGAGGGTGAGCAACACCACGATATGCTGTGGAACCTTCTTGTTCAATAATTAGCGTACCGAGATCTTTTCGCGGTAAAGCGGCAAACTGCGGTGTCCCGATAATAAGAAGCGGGTGTTCTTCTCGCAATGCACGCTCAGTTTTTTTTGAAAGTTCTTTTGAGGAAAGTTCTCCAGTAAGCGTAATGACGTACTCAGCAATACCACGAGAAAGCTCAAGAGATAATGTTTCAGCCATGTGCACCGTCGGTACGGCAATAAAGAGTGATTTTTTCCGAGCAAACCACTCACGCATGCTCGTTCGATAAAAACTTATTCGTTCTTCAAATGGTGCTTGAAGCGCTAACGTTTCTGGAACAGTATCGTGATTGCTTTCAACATGGTTCGTAAATCCTTTCCAAAATTTTTGCTCGTAGGTTAGAAATTCATGGGGAATAAAAGAAGCGAGTACCGTTGAAAGTGGAGTGACATGATACTTGGCGAGCGCTTCAGCACTTTTTAAAAACGCGGGAGTTAAAAATGATGGCCCGATAACTTTTGTTACTTTGCGCGTAGTGAATGATGCATTTTTTAGATCACTTTTGGCTTCAAGAACATCTTTGGTCTCGGTTACCAATCCTCGAAGCTCACCAGATCGAAAGGGAACCGAAACAATAGTGCCAGGAGAAATGACCTCTTTCGTAAAATAGGTGAGAGAGCTTGCGCGGGCCTTTCGTTCAAGTGGTAGTACGGTAACGAGGTACATACCTTTTAGTATACAGGAGGCGCGTGACTGCTAATAACTGCACCATAGTTTTGCGCTTTACTGAAATACTCTTTACTCGTATACTCCCCACACATGGCTTTCTTTAGCTCAAAACTTGGTATTGACCTCGGTACGGCAAACACTCTCGTGTATGTGCCGGGTAAAGGCATTGTGCTCAATGAGCCCTCAGTAGTTGCAGTTTCTGAAATCGACAACAAAATTCTCGCCATTGGTAGTGAAGCAAAAGATATGATCGGTAAAACGCCAGAGAGTATCATTGCGTATCGTCCAATGAAAGATGGAGTGATTGCCGACTATCGCGTTACTGAAGCAATGCTTCGTTACTATATTCAGAAAGCTCTTGGCTCGTGGAATTTTTTCAAACCAGATGTGATGGTTTCAGTTCCTGCGGGTATTAACTCAACAGAGCGTCGTGCCGTTGTTGAAGCAGCGATTCGCGCGGGAGCAAAAAATGCGTATGTGGTGAAGGAACCAATTCTTGCCGCAATCGGCGCAGGCATTCCAATTCATGAATCTCGCGGCCACATGATTGTTGATATCGGTGGTGGAACAACTGACGTCGCGGTAATTTCACTCGGTGGTATTGTGGCGTCAACCTCGGTAAAGTGCGCTGGTAATAAAATAGATACGGCGATTGCAGACTACATAAAGAAAACATTCAATCTCGCCATTGGTGATCGCACGGCAGAGAAAGTAAAAATTGAAATTGGCGCTGCGGTGCCGCTCGAGGAAGAAGTGACCATTGCTATTAAAGGCCGTGACTATATAACGGGTCTTCCGCGTACCGCTCAGGTTTCAACCAACGAAATTGTTCGCGCCATTGATAAAGAATTAAAGCAGATGGTAAAGGCGGTAAAAGACGTTCTTGCTGAAACACCGCCAGAACTTGCTGCCGATATTATTGATGCAGGCATTATTATGACCGGTGGTACCAGTCAGCTTCGCGCATTTCCTGAATTGGTGTTTCGAAAAACTGGCGTAAAGGCTCGGCTTGCTGATGATGCTCTCTATTGTGTTGCAAAAGGTACCGGAGAAGCCCTTCTACATCTCGATGTCTACAAAAAAGCAATCCTCTCAAAACGCTAGCGAATCCAAGGCACTTTTTCCGGTTGGAACGCTACCACTTCACCATGCCTATGTAGTGGTAGGTGATCGAGCTCAGGCGCTAAAAAGTGTTGAAGTGGCGCTCAAAGAGCGAAGCACGGGTGAAGAATCTGTTTTTACATACGAAACATTTCAAAAAGAAGATGCGTTAGTACTTCGTGAGCGAGCGCTTCTTCGCTCACATCAAGGAATACCACGTTACTTTATTGTCGCTGCACTTGCTTGGACTCGCGAAGCACAAAATGCACTTCTAAAAGTTCTTGAAGAACCAGTATCAGACACCCATTTCTTTTTGATTGGTCCGAGTGAGCATGAATTTTTGCCAACCATTCGTTCACGTGTGCAAGTGGTGCATATTGAGCAGGCACTGCGCGAGAGTGCGCTACCGTTAGTTTCCGCAAAAAAATTTTTGACGAGTACTCGAGGTGAACGCTTGGCATACATTGCTCAGTTTCTAAAAGAGTTTGAAGAAAGCGAAACATCGGGTCCGCGCAGAAAAGCAGCTGTTGATTTTTTGTCAGCACTTGAAGTGCTTGTTCGTGAACAGGGGATACAAAAAAATACTCACGCGCTGGTTGCTCTTCTTACCGCAAAATCACATCTCCAAAATCAGGGCGCACTTGTAAAAATGGTTCTAGAACATATTGCGCTTATTGTGTAGCTTGAAGCTTTAAGCTAAAAGCTGTAAGCTAGGCGTATATGGCTTACAATTTCTCATCCGCAAAAGAAGAATTTAAGAAAGTAGAGGAATGGCTTCGAAATGAATTCGGTCAGCTTCATACTGGTCGAGCAACCCCACTGGTGCTTGATGGTGTGTATGTTGATGCCTATGGTACACCTCAACCGGTAAAGAACGTTGCTTCGATTTCTGTTGAAGATCCAAAAACTCTCCGCGTTGCTCCATGGGACAAGTCTCACATCAAAGAAATTGAAAAATCAGTACAGGCGGCGAATCTCGGACTCTCGGTTGCAACTGACGATCAAGGTCTTCGGGTTATTTTTCCAATGCTTACCACTGAAACTCGTCAGAAATTGGTGAAAGTTTTGAAAGAAAAATTGGAAGATGCGCGTATTTCAGTCCGTAAAGTTCGTGAAAGCATTATGGATGATATGAAAGCTGCCGAACTCCCCGAAGATGATGCTCGACGCGCAAAAGATGAACTTCAGAAAATTGTCGATGAGGCGAACAAAAGTTTAGAAGCGGTGTTCGAAAAGAAAGAAAAAGAGGTAATGAGCTAGTATGTCCGTTATTCTTTTCATTATCATTCTTTTTGTTTTAGTTCTCGTACATGAGCTTGGTCACTTTACCGTCGCCAAGCTTTTTGATATTCGGGTAGACGAATTTGGTTTTGGCTATCCACCACGAGCGGCAAAATTATTTCGATGGAAGGAAACCGATATTACACTCAACTGGCTGCCATTTGGCGGTTTCGTAAAAATTTTTGGCGAGGATCCCACCGAAGAAAATACCAATGGCCCGGACAAAGAGCGCAGTTTTGTACATAAGCCTTGGTATGCCCAAGCGCTCGTGCTTCTTGCTGGAGTGTTCATGAACTTTATCCTCGGATGGTTTTTACTTAGCATTGGATTTTTGAGCGGCATACCAACTTCGGTTGGTTCGGAACCAGCGGGTGGGCGCGTGGAAAATGCAGCACTGATGATTACTGCAGTTTCGCCTAACTCACCAGCACAAAAAGGCGGGCTTGCTCCAGGAGATACTATTGTCTCACTTCATTCTGGTAAAGATACTGTCGATCATCCTACGCTCGAACAAGTATCTCCGTTTGTTCAATCACACAGCAAACAGGAAGTATCTCTAACAGTTTCTCAAAAAAATTCGACGAAAACTGTTTCGGTTATGCCGGAAACAATTGAAGGAAAAGTTGCTATTGGTATTGCTATGGATATGGTTGGTACCCTTAAGTTGCCATTCTTTCGTGCAATCTGGGAAGGTGTAAAGACCGCTTGGCATATGACCGGAAGTATTATGCAGACATTTGCACATCTTATTGGAGATGCATTTAAAGGAAAATCTGATCTCTCACAAGTAACTGGGCCCGTTGGTATCGTTGGTATTGTTGGCGACGCAGCACGTATTGGTGTTGCGTATCTCATTTCACTTACCGCGCTTATTTCACTTAATCTTACAGTTATTAACCTTATTCCATTTCCTGCGCTCGATGGGGGACGACTGCTCTTTGTACTTATAGAAGCGGCCACCCATCGAAAAGTTCCGGCAAAAGTGGCGAATGTGCTCAACATTGTTGGTTTTTCACTCCTGATTCTTTTTATGCTCGTGGTAACGTATCACGATGTATTAAAACTCATCCACTAAGAGAAAAAGGTTCCGTACCAGGAGGTAGAGGAACCTTTTTCATTTTTACTTTAACGAAACATATTTTTCTGCAGCTTTGCTTGCTCTTTTTGTTTTTGAATAAGTGCTTCTTCAAAGAAAATTGCACGAACAAAAATAGGGATATATAAAGCACATTCGATAGTGAAGAAAATCATTGCTTCTTTTGAAACGTAGGCAATTGTTGTAGCGATGTCTTCTGTGCTATCAGGAGAAAGAGCAACATACTCAACAAAATCAGCTAAGAGAACAATGGCTATCAAACCAATGATGATTGAGAGTAGTAGGGAACATATCCAGTAGGTTCCGTTGCTCGTAATGGCTTGCATCGAACAAACCTCAAGGAAAACTAGTATTGCGAAAATGAATGTAACCGCAAAACAAGCGCAGGTGATAATAACTTGAGTCGGTAAACTAAACTGCTGTTTAGTTGAAAAAAGAGCAATAAAGCAGAGAATGATAATAATCGAGCCTAAATGGACGCTCGAATATAATTTAGTCAGCGTATTCATAAGGTTTAGTTTTTAAGGTGAATACCCGAATTTTGCATCGAGGAACGTTTTTGTCAATAAATGATCGATCGAGCTTTTCCGGTTCTTGATTGAATGTAAATAATGTGTTAGATTAAAAGGAGTTAAGCAATTGCCGCGAGGCAATTTTTATTTATACCTATCACTTATGGAAATTCGAAATATCGCCATTATTGCGCACGTTGACCACGGCAAGACAACACTCACTGACAAGCTCATGCAGCAGTGTGGTATGACTGACGGAAACGTTTCTATGGACTCAAACGCTCTTGAACAAGAGCGCGGTATTACCATTTACTCGAAAAATACTTCAGTAAACTACAAAGGTACGAAAATTAACATCGTAGATACTCCTGGACACGCGGACTTCGGTTCTGAAGTTGAACGCGTACTTCGAGCTATCGACTCAGTACTTCTTTTGGTTGATGCTCAGGAAGGTCCTATGCCACAGACTCGCTTCGTGCTTAAGAAATCGCTTGAGCTCGGACTTAAGCCAATTTTAGTCATTAATAAAATTGACAAGCCAGCGGCAAATCCAGCTCGCGTGCACGACGAAGTACTCGAACTCTTTATCGAGCTTGGGGCAACAAATGACCAAATTGATTTCACTACGGTGTACGCTATCGGTCGCGAAGGTGTAGCGATGAAAAAACTTACTGACGAGAAAAAAGATCTCACACCACTTCTTGATGTTGTTCTTGAACAGGTTCCAGTAGCTTCTGGTAAAGAAGATGCTCCAGCTCAGGCTCAGGTGTTTAACCTTGGTTACGACAACTTTATGGGTCGCTTGGCAATCGCACGTATCTACCAGGGAGTCATAAAAACAGGGGAAACAGTAACGGTAAAAAAGGCTGACGGCAGTGCTCGTACGGCTCGTATCACAAAGTTATTTTCATTTGAAGGAACAAATCGAAAAGAAGTTTCAGAAGTAACTGCTGGGGATATTGCTATTATTGCTGGAATTCCAGACGTCTACATCGGCGAAACAGTTTGTACTAATGCTGATACACAGGCACTTCCAGCTATTGCCATTGATGAGCCAACCATCTCGCTTAACTTTCTAGTTAACGATTCACCATTCGCTGGTAAAGAAGGAAAATTTGTCACCAGCCGCCAAATTCGTGATCGACTTGAACGTGAACTTGAAATTAACGTTGGACTGCGCGTAGATTTTTCAAATGATGCGTACTTTATCGTGTACGGTCGCGGCGAACTTCATATTGCCGTGCTTTTGGAAAATATGCGTCGCGAAGGATACGAACTCCAGGTTTCTCAGCCACAAGTTATTGTGAAAGAAGAAAATGGCGTAAAGCTTGAACCTTATGAAGAAGTTATCATTGATGTGCCAACAGAATCTTCTGGTGCAGTTATTGAAAAACTTACCAAGCGTCGTGCACTCATGCAGAATATGGTTGAGAAAGATGGCATCACTCGCGTAACATTTTCTATTCCAACTCGCGGACTCCTTGGCTATCGCAGTCAGTTCGTTGTTGATACGAAAGGTGAAGGAATTCTTTCATCACGCTTTACGAACTTCGGCGAATACGCAGGGGAGATTAAAAAACGTGATGTCGGTTCAATGACTTCGATGATTGCTGGAAAAGCAGTTACCTTTGCGCTCGGTAATCTCCAGGAACGTGGCACACTGTATGTTGAACACGGAACTGATGTCTATGAAGGCATGGTTATTGGTAACGTTACGAAAGGTGAGGAAATGGCAGTGAACCCAATTAAGGGAAAACAGCTCACCAACATGCGTGCTTCAGGAACAGATGAAACAATTTATCTCAAGCCAGCCTATACACTCTCAATTGAGCGCGGACTCGAAATTATGCAGGATGATGAGTACCTTGAAATCACTCCTCAATCAGTCCGTTTACGCAAAAAATTACTGACCGAAACTGACCGAAACAAAGCTGGACGTTCAAAATAGCTATATTTTACAAGGATTTTTGGAAAATTTGCCAAAAAAATTGTTCTATGGTATTGTGTCTAAGTAGAAAATAAAGATTTAGAAAGATTTTAGAAGTCTTAACGACCAGAATGCCATGGTTAAACTCTCATTTAAGCCAAAACAAGTAACGAAACGCATCCTTTCTCCGCTTCAGGACCGCGCATTTGACGTGGTTGTTTCGCGGTTCGGTCTCGGTGCTGATGCAGAACGTAAAACACTTGAAGCAATCGGCCAAGCATACGATATTACTCGTGAGCGTGTTCGTCAGATTGAAGCTTCAGCATTAAACACGATTCGTAAGTCAGCTGAATTTCAAGAAGAAATAAAGACCTTTGATGAACTTCGCCAGGTTGTACGTGAACTTGGTGCCCTGATTGCTGAAGAAGAGCTGCTTCCACTTATCACCAAAGACGAAACGCTTCAGAACCATCTTCACTTCTACTTCGTACTTTCAGATGCATTTACCAAACATAAAGAAGATGATCATTTCCGCGCTCGCTGGAGTATCGACGACAACCTTGCACAAACAGTGCATGGATCACTCAAGAAGCTTTACGAAACTATTTCTGATGATGAATTAGTTCCAGAAAGTGAACTCATCAATCGTTTTCTTGATGAACTCAAAGATGTAAACGAAGCGTACAAGAATCAGGAGGTTATTACTCGCTGGCTCTGTATGTCAAAGAAGCTTTGTCGTAATCCACTCGGTGAGTGGGGTAAGGCAGAGAGCGCAAATGTTAAGGTTCGTGGTGTTAAAGACTATGCCTACCTTGTAATGCGCAAACATGGTTCTCCTATGCACTTCCGTGAAGTTGCGAAAGCAATTGAAGGAACATTCGGTAAGAAAACACATACCGCAACATGCCATAACGAATTGATCAAAGATAATCGTTTCGTGCTCGTTGGTCGCGGTATTTACGCTCTCAAGGAATGGGGATACAAGCCTGGTGTTGTTCGCGAAGTTATCAAAGAAATCATTCGTAAGGATGGTCCGCTCACAAAAGACGACATCGTTGATCGCGTAATGAAGGAACGCTACTTGAAGAAGAATACTATTTTAGTAAACCTTCAGAATCCAAAGTACTTCAAGAAAAATAAGCAGGGTCTGTATAGTGTTGCTGCATAACTAGATACTTAAGAGCCGCTCCCGTAAGGGAGCGGCTCTTTCCTTTATATACTGCCTCGCGTTATACTTTTCACATGAACCACAATCGCGGTTTTGTCGTTGGTATTATTCTTGCTGTCATTGCGCTGGTAATGATTCTTGCTCTCATGGGTTTTTTCCGGGCGGACGGTACCGTGTACGGTCTCTCATTTAAAGAAACATTGCATTTACCTTGCGGTTTAAAGGTCTATCAACCAAAACCAAAAAAGGTTGTAGTTTTTCCTCTGACTGTCAGAGGTTATGCAAATGGCTGTGGCTGGATTCCTGCACCAGATAATCGACTAGGTATTTTGGACATCGTAAGCGACGACGGTGTCTACTACGGTTCGTATATTCTCCGAGCAAAAGGGGATGTATCTAAACCCCCGTACTATTTTGAAGGCACTGTTGATCCGGAGATTCCATATTCAGCAAAGAATGGAACATTTATCTTCACGCCTAATTTTCCGCAGGGAAAGACCGTAAAGATCCCGGTGCTTTTTCAATAGACTTTCACTGTCGCATTAAAATGGTAGAATACACACATGATCGGTGACATTATCGTCGCAGTAATTTCTGTCATTCTTTCCATTATCTGGAAGCTTGCGATTATTTGGGCACCACTTCTCTTGGGATGGCTAGCCTTTTTCTTATGGCATCATTTTGTTGTTGAGCGATTTATTTCAGGTATTGAATTTTCACTCCTTGAAATCCATATTCCACGTGAGATGAAACGCCCGCTTCAAGCAATGGAGCTTTTTTATACCAACGGTCTCTATCACATGAGTCAAAAAGGAGGTTGGGAATCATACTGGCAGGGTGCTGTGCACTTTTGGTATTCACTCGAAATGGTTGGTATCGGCGGTCGCGTGCGATTTTTTATTCGTGTACCATCACGTCTTAAAAAATTAGTAACGACTCAGATTTATGCTCAGTATCCGCAAGTACGTGTAGAAGAAGTTGAAGACTACACGTTAAAAATGCCTCGGTATCGAGCCGATGGTAACTGGTATTTATGGGGATGTGAGTTCAAGCTTATCCAGCATGATGCCTACCCGATAAAAACCTATAAGCAGTGGGGGCTCGAAGAAGCAGGTCTTAAAGAAGAAGAAAAAGTTGATCCAATGACACCGATCATTGAATACCTTGGCTCTCTCGACCCAGGTGTTCAAGTGTGGATTCAAATTATTATCCGTCAAAGTGCAAAACGTTGGCATGAGCATGGTACTGTTGCGCATCACTTAGATTTTATTCAGGAAGCAGAGCGAGTGCTCAACCAAGCTCTTGATCCGTATACTAAAAAAGGTTTAAACGTTGACGGCTCTACCTATAAAGAAATTCGTATGCCAGATACGATTAAGCAACGTATCAAATTTATTAAGGAGAAAATGTCGAAATTACATTTCGATGTTGGTATTCGACAAATTGTGCTTGCCGACAAACGACTCGTTTCTCAGAATGAGTTCAACGGGTGGCGCCGTTCCTCACGTTTGTTGTGGCGTCAGTATACTGACCCTGATGCAAACGGATTTTCACGCTTTAACTCAACTCAATATGATCAGCCGTTCGCTGATCCAACAGGTAAACTTCTGGAGAAACGAAAAAATCGTTTTTTGACGTATTTCAAATTACGTACGATGTACTACCCACCAATTTTGATGTCGTTTAAATATCCGCTTGTTCTCTCAATTTTCTTTCCGTCAAACGTACCGGAATATTTTGTGCTTTCTACTGAAGAACTAGCGACTATTTTTCACTTCCCAGGTCTTGTTTCTGAAGCTCCAGCCTTCAAGCGTATTGAAACCAAAGTTGCTAAGCCACCTTCTAATCTTCCATTTTAATGTATGGACGAAACACCATACATCCCAGATGAAAATGTAATTTCTACTTCCCCGGAAACAGATGAGAAGCGAGGGTGGTTTGTGTTTGCTTTGTTTCTCATAGTTATATTGGGAGCCCTAGTGATTCTTTTTTCGATGGTTCGACCGCCGAAAACATTTCCTACTCCTTATTTTTTACGAGTAAAAGAAGGGGAGACATTATTTTCAATTACTCTTGAAGCAGAGCGGGTTGGTTTAGTGCGCTCGGCACGAGTGCTTCAGCTTATTACCATTCTAGAAGGCGGTGAGCGAACTATTCGTGCCGGTGATTATTATTTTGATACACCAATATCAGCATTCGAACTTGCGCGTAGGCTTTCGGGAGGCGATTTTCATATTACTCCGGTACGGGTCACCATTCCAGAAGGATACACAGTAAAAGATATGGCAAAGACGATCGCTCGTGCACTGCCGAAAGTAAATACAGCAGAATTTGAGGCTTTAGCAAAAAACGACGAAGGGAAATTATTCCCCGATACGTATTTTCTTTCACCAGCTGTAACAGCCGAAGAGGTGTATCAGCAATTTCGACAAAATTTTGAAACGAAAATTGCAACGCTCCAAGAAAAAATTAAAGATTCTGGCCGTAGCGAAAAGCAAATTCTGATCATGGCTTCTATTATTGAACGTGAGGCTTCGGGTAAAGGTGATCGAGCAATTATTTCTGGTATTCTCTGGAAGCGATACGATAAGGGAATGTTGCTGCAAGTTGATGCACCGTTTTACTATATTCTTGGTAAAACAAGTGCTGAAATTTCCAAAGCCGATTTGAAACTTGATTCACCATATAATACGTATCTGCACACTGGTCTTACGCCTACTCCTATTGGGAGCCCTGGCATGGCGTCTCTTCTCTCAGCGATTGAGCCAGAAGAAACCCCGTATCTTTTTTACCTTCACGACAAGGATGGAGTGGCTCACTACGCCAAAACATTTGCTGAACACGCAAAAAATATCCGCACCTACCTTCATTAATATATGAGAGAGACTACGCTTGCTTTTATAGATGCAGAATTTTCCGGTCGGAATTTTGATACTCATGAATTGCTTTCGCTTGGCCTTATTCTGGTTCGCGAAACTCGAGAAAATAAAAAGAGTACATTCACGGAACTTGGTGAGTGGGAATGGAAAATAACTCCGGAGCATATTCATACCGCAGAACCAGAAGCTCTTAAGATAAATCACTATGATCCATCGCAGTGGGTTGATGCCCAGTCGCTTCGCGTTGTGATGGAAGAATTTCTTCAAAAAGTTTCTGGTGCTACGTTAGTGGGGCAGAATATTCAGTTTGACATGGGTTTTATTGACCATGCGCTCCATACACTTGGCTTATCGCGCAACTACCATTACCACTCGCTTGATACTGTTTCGATCGCTCATGCACTATTACGTGATGAACCAACCCTTGAAACATTCTCGCTTCATGAACTTACGAAATACTTTGGCATCACAAATGAGCATTCGCACACTGCTCTTTCGGATGCTCGGGCAACGTACGAACTCTACAAAAAGCTATTTTCTTAACATCTAGAGTGCGCTAGAATAGAAACATATGAAGGTCACCAAGGCGGAGCTTATGCGCCTCGCTCTCTCAATAGGGTTTGCTCTCGTTTTTTTACTCGTTGCATACAAGGGGATCGGTCTTTCGATTTCTGGTACTACGCTCGAAGCTACTGTGTTAAAAGCATTTCAAGTAAATCCCTACGCAATACACTCTTCAAAAGATATTCCCGGAACATTTAGCTTTCAGTATCAATTTACCAAAATAAAACCCAAAAAAGGCCAAGCAAATTTTGATGTACCGATTGCGCCATTTGATGAAAAAAAAGCGCAAGCTGCATTACTCCCAGCACAAACGTTTGGTCCTATTCGTGATGCTTGGGGCTACCCAGTACGTGAAAATGCCTACATGCGTCTCGCTCTAGGAAAACCAGCAAGGGAGCGAACAGCATTGGGTACAAAAATTGCGTATGCGGCAGACCCTGGAAGTATTCCAGGAGAAGTAAATTGCCGCGCGAACACAGGAGTTACCGGCTATTTCGAAGCCTACTTTGAAGATGTAGCCCTCCATAACCATGTTGGCTATGACGACGACACGCACGGCCAAGCTCGTCGTGATAGAGCATGTCAGGTGCTTCAAGATATTGCAACCCTTATTAAACTTGATCAAACAAATGTCACGCCAGATATTTTGTTTGCCGTAAATCCAGGAAATATGCCGGCAGGTGCCCTCGCCGCAGCTTCAGCCTATAGCGGGTACTATTCTACAGGCCCAGATAATGGTTCCTTAAGTAAACACATTATCTCTCATATTGATCCAACTCCCCAAAACGGAAGTTTCGATGCCTTTGTGTTTACAAATTTTAGTCCAAGTATTGGCTGGGACGTGGATTCATCCTTGAACGCTAATACGTATGATTTGTATACCGTTCTCTATCATGAAGTATTGCACGCACTCGGTTTTCGCGGATTGCTCCCTGCAACTATCAGTGCTACAAACGCGCCGTATCAACATTCGACATTTGATGCATATACTTATAAGGACTCCACACTCTCAAATCCTTTCTTTAATGTAACTTCCGAATTTCTCCAAACTCCAATTGGTGCTCCTTCATCTTGGTTTATCACCAATACAGATGTGTATCAGGGTATCAAAAATAAAATTGGTGCAACTCCGGATGGGATTCGCCCCGTATACAGTCCACTTTCATGGGAACAAGGTTCTTCACTTTCTCATTTTGATATGGCTCGAGCTGGAGGAAAGATATACATCATGAATCCTTCGATTGGTACGAATACAACACGAACTATTCATAATGACGAAAAAGAAGTGCTGTGTCATGAAGGTTATCAAGTGAGTGGATTGGTGGGATGTGAAGATGCAACACCATGGGCTGAAAAAGATATTGCTAATGTACTTGGCTCTAATGGAGTACCAGTAACAACTTGTATTTCAATACTAACTAACGATTATTCTTTGTCTGGTGGAAGTCTAAGCGTTCACGATATCGAACATATCAATATACAACCAGGAGATACTCTTACTTATTATTCTGGAGTTAATTGTACAGGGACTTCATCTAGTACTTTCACTGGAGCTAGTTCAGTAAAACTTACGCCGTCTACAAGCATACTTTCCAGGTCGTTCTCTTATACTGTTGAAGATTCTATTTCTCATAGAATTTCTTTTCCTACTACAGTAAGTTTTCTTTCCGCTCGCTGCTCAAGTAATCCAGACGAATATGTTTGTAATGGAGACTTTGAGCAACCGTTTGTTCACGATAGCTGGTTTAATCAATACGCTTCAAGTGCTCTTGGTTTAAGCTTGTTTGAATATAACGGTTACTGTTCTGGAGCTTACTGTGCTGTTCCATTTTGGAACGCGCTCTATGGTACTGCGGATGTCTTTAGTTCGCTTCCTGGTTTTTATTCCTTTTTCCACTTACCTCTAGGTGTACTAAATAATCCCCATGGAGGTTCTTCTATCGGGCGAGTATTGATAACAAAAGGAAGCATTCAAGATCCTAGTTATAATTATTATGAGCCAATAATTACTAACCTAAAAACTCCTTTAACTGTTGGCACTTCGTACCAAGTTTCTTTTGATGTAGTCGCTATACACGATCCGTCTAATCTTTCAGCTCCTAGCGATCCCAATATCTTAGAGCCGCAATACTGCATAGGATTTGATACAAATATCCCGCCATACCTTATCAACGGAAGTTGGGCTTATGGTGTTGCACAGCCAGTAAATTACTCTTGTCAAAATATAGTATTAGATCCAAACGGTGGTGTTTGGACTCATGTAAGTTATAACTTTACACCAACCGTTGCGTATCAATACTTCATAGCAAGTGGAGAATTTCAACGAGCGAATGCTACCGTACTCTCCGGCATGAGTTTGTTTTTTGATAACTTTTCAATTACTCCTACACCCGTTACTGTTGGTTCTATTTCTGGTTTAGTATATCTGGACCAAAACTCGAATAGTGTTCACGATAACTCCGAATCTGGTCTTGATGGGGTACAAGTTGCCTTGTATAAACAAGGTACGGCAAATCCTGTTCAAACGATAATTACTCAAACAAGCCCCCATAGTGGCGAATATGCGTTTAATAATCTTCCAGATGGAACTTACTACGAAGTAATTGGAAGTGAGAATCTATACCCATTAGTTACGGAACCTGGAGTCCATACTGGTCTTGTGTCTGGTTATAGTCATGTTCGTACCGTAGTTATTTCTGGAGGACAGGCGAGCTCAAATAATAATTTCGGTATTGTGCTTGCGAGCGACCTCTGTTCAAATATTTCTGGAATTCAACCAAATATTCCTTCCGGATACCAACAAGTTGGTACTCAATGTGATGCCTGTCCAAATATCGATAGCGTGCAATCAGCAGTTCCATCTGGCTATACCAATGTTAACGGCCAGTGTATTAAAAATGCTACCGATACAACTTCGGTTACCGACGTCTGCCCTAATCTTACCGGTGTTCAAACAACGGTGCCGGCGGGGTATACGCTTATCCGGGGTCAGTGTCTAAAAGTGATGAAAACTTCTACTACTGATATCACAAAAGTAAACACTAGTAACGATATAACAACTCCGATAACCAGGTAAAAATAACTTATGAAGTTTAATATGCTAAAAAATGCTGCCTATCTTTTTCTTTCGTTTGTTGTTGGTACGGCCGCACTCAGTGTACTTTTTGTGGGTGAAGTACGGCCTGATCCAAGTTCACTGAAAGCTTCGGTACTGTCAGCGTTTTCTAAAAATGAAAATGTATATGCCATTGCTCCTTCAAAAATAGTTCCTGGTACGTTCACTTTCAACTATCAATTTGCCAAAACAAAATCAAAAAAAAGGCAGAAAAATTTTGATCTGCCAATTGTACCGTTTAATGAAAAGCTTGCTCAAAAATTTATTCCGGCTGGAGTAGGATTTGGCCCACATCGTGATGCTTGGGGCTACCCAGTACGTGAGAATGCATACCAAAAAATTGCTTTAGGTAAAAATCCAAAACAACAAGCAGGTTTATTCGAGACAAAAAAGGCCTATGCATTTGATGCCAGTGCGACTGTTGTCGGTTTGGTAAATTGCCGCGCGAACACAGGAGTTACTGGCTACTTCGAAGCCTACTTCGAAGATGTCGCAGCGGACACTAATGTTGGCTACGATGATCCAAATAAGGGCCAGGTTCGTCGTGATACCGCCTGTCAGGTGCTCCAAGATATTGCAACACTCATTAAGCTCGATCAAACGAATGTAACGCCAGATATTTTATTTACTGCCTATCAAGCTACTCCTCCTGGGGCTCTCGCAGCAGCATCGGCATATTATGGTTACTACACGAGTGGCCCTGATAATGGTTCTTTGCATAAACATATTATTTCCCGGGAAGATCCAACACCGGGATTAGGTAATTTTGATGCATATGTAATTACAGATTTTACTCCAGGTATTTGGGATATTGACTCGACACTGAATGCGGGAACGTATAGTTTTTATACAGTTATTTATCATGAGATCATGCATGCCCTTGGTTTCCGTAGTATTTTTCAAACACCAAACGTGTTGGATACAAATGTCGAATATCCTCATGGGACTTTTGATTTTTTCTTCTACCAAGAAAATCCACCGACAGTGCAAAACCGTTTTTTCAATGAAATCACTGAATTTTTACAGCTTCCAATCGGTGTTTCTTCTCCACTTCTTCAATCTAATGCAGTTATATACCAAGGAAAGAAAAATATTCCTGGAATAGCGCCAGATGGCATTCGACCTATATTTAGTCCTAATCCATGGCAAGATGGTTCGTCATTGTCTCATTTTGATATGAACCGATCAGGCGGAAAAGTTTATGTGATGAATGCATCAATAGGTCCAAATACCATTCGAGTTGTTCACGATGACGAAAAAGAAGTGTTGTGTCATCAGGGATATCAAGTTGGGGGAGTAACTAATTGTGAGTTGGCGACTCCATCAGCGAATGATGATTTTGTTGAACTCACAGGAACAGTTACACCAATTTGTCTCGATGTTCTCTCAAACGACCATTCTTTCACTGGCGGCACACTTAGTATTGAATCTTTCCAGCCGATACATATTGAAAATGGAGATACTCTTACATATTTCACCGCAGTTGGTTGTAGTGGATCAGCTACTCAGAGTCCTCACGGAGCACGATCTATTCGCTTCACTCCAACAACATCACCCACACAACGATTTTTGACATACACCAATATAGATTCTGTATCAAATAGAGTTTCATTTCCAACAACCGTTTCTTTATTTTCTTGTGGTTCTAATCCCAATGAGTATCTTTGCAATGGTGGTTTTGAGTTAGGTTATGTAGCCGACCAAGTATCATCACAAATCAGTACTACTCCAGGATGTTGGGTCCCACTACCATACGTATGTGTTCTTCGCGAAAGCCCCGATGTATATTTGCGAGCATTTAATTTCCAAAATTCTTGGTTGGGAATAGGGCCAACCAATACTCATGATAGTTCTCCCAATGATCGTTATGCGGCAGGAAACGGTAGTCGTCCGCAAATATCACCCGGAACAGTAAATGGAGGATTTGAAACGATTGCTTTAAAAACAAAGACCCCACTTCTTCCCGGTACGTATCATCTTACCTGGTACAACATTCACCAAACTAGTCAAGAATTAGGTGATGCTTCAATGAACGTGACTATCGCTTCAAATTTACCATCAGTGGTACCTCTGTCGCTCTATACTCCAACGAGTACTGATATAGCGCTTCATGTCCCACTTAATTCACAAAATACCTTAGATTATACTGGCATTTATTCCGGAGGACCGATAAATGATCCTCAATATTGGCAGCAGTATTCAGTTGATTTTCAAGTGCCTAATAACGGTGTTAATTACCGATACGTATTTTTTGATCCTCAAGATATTGCTCAAAATGTAGTGCATCCCTTGAACTACTTTTACGCTCGGAACTTTATGGACGATGTTTCTTTAACTCAGATTTCAGAACCCAGTGGTGACAACACTATACAAGGAATTGTTTATCAAGATCAAAACCAAAATGGTTCATTAAGTGCAGGAGAAACACGGTTGGGCAATGTTACAATAAACTTGTATGCTGGCAGTAACATTACTCCTATTCAAACGACAACAACCCAATTGAATTCGCACTTAGGAGAATATTCTTTTCCTCATCTTTCGAATGGTGTCTATAGAGTTGCTTTAGCAAATGAAAATTCTTACCAAGTTACTGAGCCTGATACTAATAACCCGGTTTTAATTTCAAGCCTAATGCACGTGTATGAAAAAACTGTTCATGGAGTACAAGTAAGTGACGGCAATAATTTTGGGCTAATTGCGGATATGTGTAGTAATCTGAGCGGAACTCAAATGGCTATTCCTTCCGGATACCAACAAGTCGGCACCCAATGTGATGCCTGTCCAAATATTGATAGTGTGCAATCAGCAGTGCCGTCTGGCTATACCAATGTTAACGGTCAGTGTATTCAAAATACTACTGGTACGGTATCAACCACTGATGTTTGTCCGAATATAGCTGGTGTGCAAACAGCGATTCCAGCAGGATATATTCTCGTATTAGGTAAATGTATGCCTGAACCAATAAAGGTGGATACTACAAAAACAACCACCATAAAAACTACAACCACTACGAAAGCCCCAACACTTAATGTACTGACGCGATAGTTCAAACTTGCGCATAAGAGCGGAAGAGGGTACAACAGTGGGGTGAAAAAGAAAGCCAAGGTGTTTGTTGGTGTGTCAGGAGGAGTAGATTCCTCGGTAACACTGGCGTTACTACAAAAAGAAGGGTACGACGTCACCGGGGTTTTTATCCGTACCTGGCAACCTGATTTTATTGAATGCAACTGGCGGGATGAACGCCGTGATGCTATTCGTGTGTGTGCCTCTCTTAATGTGCCGTTTTTGGAGTGCGATGCTGAAGAAGTGTATAAAAAAGAAGTGGCCGACTACATGATTGCTGAGTACAAACGTGGTCGTACGCCAAATCCAGATGTCATGTGTAACCGAAACGTAAAGTTTGGTATTTTTTGGCAGTTTGCTAAAGCGCGTGGCGCAGATTTTATTGCCACTGGTCATTATGCTCAAGTAAAAAAAGTGAAAACTGGTTATGAACTCCAGGTTTCTCCTGATACAAGTAAAGATCAGACTTATTTTCTTTGGACACTAACTCAAGAAGATTTGTCCCACGTGCTATTCCCAATTGGGAAATATAAAAAAGAACAAGTTCGCAAACTCGCCAAAAAATTTAAATTACCAACAGCAACCAAAAAAGATAGCCAAGGTATTTGTATGTTGGGTCCGCTTGATACCAAAGAATTTTTAAAGCGCTACATTAAAGAAAAATCTGGTGATGTATTAAATGAGAGCGGTGAGAAAATTGGTACTCATCAAGGTGCGTGGTTTTTAACCCTCGGTGAACGTCATGGGTTTACGGTAACCTCAAAAACTCCAAATGATGCGCCGTACTATATCGTAGCGAAAGATGTTGTTTCAAATACAGTAACAGTCAGTATGCAAAAAACTACTCCACTTGCACGCAATCCAAAAGAAATACCTCTTGAAAAAGTAAATTGGGTTTCAAATACCTTGCCAGAAAAGGAAATAGAGGTTGCTCTTCGATACCACGGAGAACTTGTTCCGATAACTGTTTCTAATGAGAAGGGAAGTGTTGTGCTTAAAACAAAGAAAGCATTTCCGCTCGTAGCTTCTGGCCAGTCAGCTGTTTTTTATTCCGGAAAAACCTGTTTAGGAGGAGCGATAGTCGCCTAAATTTATCAGAACATCCATTAGACAAACTAGCAAGTTTGTGGTATTTTACAGATGCTCTTTGAAAACCGTTTTGGTTACAAAAGTCTTTATTTTATAAGGGTTTCTGTAACCAAAACAAAATACATTTATCCCATATGAAAACTATAATTACCATTCTAGCTTCATTCCTTACTACAATTCTTGTAGCACAAACTAATCAACAGATTGTTGACCAGTTACTTAGCGAACAATCGCATTACAATTTTACGGTTCAAACGCCCAACGCAACCACAGTACATTATTCTTTCTGGAGTGGAAGGTTAAAGTATTCTGAATTGTATAGCGCTGATTACCTGGAATTTCGGAGCAGAGAAGTTCTTAAACTGTTTAACTCTCAACCACAATTTTTTGGATTACAATCTATTGCTAAAGGAAGTGTTGAAGATGCTGGTAATCTTATTGCCAAACCTTGTTCTTACCCTTTTAATGGAAAGGAATATAAGGCAATCGAGAAAATTGTTATTAGTATCAACAATCTGTCAGAAGAATTTTCTGGTTGTGTTTGGATTGTTACATACAAACTTCGCAACGATGCACCGATGACTGCTACCTGGCCGTACAACACCTATTCAGTTGGGTATTCAGCCGTTACAACTAACTTCTTTAGCGGAAGTTTGGTTCCTCAACAATTAGATGCTTCTGCAAGTTATGAAACCACGTTAGGTACCACTCGCATTTTTGCTAATGCGCGTTATGATTCACTGCCGCAACTTTTTACGGTTATTGTATACGATGATGTGCAACCTCTAACAAAACATTCTACAGCTAATGCTCCTCTGTGTTTTGGAAGTACCGATAGTTACGGCAAATACGTTCACGTACAAAAAGTAAATGCAGATGCGCGGTTGTTCCAACCCGTACGAGCTAATTCCTGTTCTACTCCTCCACAACAAGAGCAACCCGTTATAACTGACCAAACTGCCGAGTTTTGGTCTAATGCTGATTCACTTCTGGTTTCTTTTTTTGATAATGGAACTGAGGATGGTGATAGAGTAGCTATTTCAGTTAACGGTCAACTTCTTTTGCCTGATTTCAATTTAACGAATGATGAACAAGGATTTGTAATTCCAAATTCTCACCCAACACACATTGAACTAAAAGTGTTGGATGAAGGTTACGCTTCTCCTTGCACAGTAACTTTCAAAGTTCAGGAATATAAAAAGAAATTTGGAAAAAAGAAAGAATGGGGACCATACGACTTAAAGGGCAAAGTGCATAACCCTAAATACAACAAACTAAAAGTTACGATTAATTAAATTCAGCAACAGTATCTACACAGAAAGTCCTCGCTACGTCGTACGTAGCTTGGGCTTTCTTTTTTTATTCCTATTTTTTATAATTCCCTTATGCATCTTCTAACAGAGCTCACCACGGTTGAACTTTTCATTCGTTTAACCATCGCCATGGTTTTTGGCATGGCCATTGGCGCTGAACGTATCTTGGCCCATAAGTCGGCTGGTATGCGAACATACGCCCTTGTGTCTATGGGTGCCGCACTCTTTGTATTAGTCTCGCATCTCTCTACTCAGTTTTACGCAAACATTAGTGGCTATAATCCAAGCCAAATTCCAGCAGCAGTTATTACTGGTGTTGGTTTCTTAGGAACAGGCCTTATGGTGTGGCGAGACCAAACACTCGCAGGACTTACTACTGCAACTGGTCTTTGGATCTCAGCTGGTATCGGCCTCTCTGTTGGCTTTGGTTTTTATATGCTCGGCCTTATGGCTACACTCCTCACACTATTTATTTTCGTTATCCTTTGGTTTGTTGAGCAACGTCTCAAGGCATTACCAGCCATTGAAGGTGCTCGGGCTGCTGAAAAAAAAGAAACACCAAATCACTAGTATGACGTTTCCTACGCATCTGTTTGCTGGTCTTGCGATTGGTGCAGCTACTGGCGACTACTCGGTGGCTATTGGTGCTTCTATTCTTCCTGATCTCGATCATGCTGTTTCGTATGCTCGTCACGACGTGTTTCGTTCCGCCGATACTTTCTGGAGTGTAATAACCTCAGAGAATGATCCTTGGAGTGATCAGCGGTATATCCTTCACAATATTGTTTGTGCTGCAGCTTTAATTTTTCTAATAAACTTCGTGTTTCCTGGTCACCTCGTAACTCTTACGCTTAGTTACGGTGTGCATCTCTTACTTGATGCGCTTGATGCTGCGGATTATTTTCCGCTCTTTCCGTGGAAAGGTATTAACCTTAAAGGTCCTATCCATTACAACTCAAAATGGGAATATTCTTTAGCTATTTTCTTCCTTGTTTTATTCCTTATCCAGGTACTTATATAGAAACTCGCCGCTAACTTTTGCATCTGATATACTCGGCTTCATATGACCTCTAGAGATATCCGTTTACGATTTATTTCCTTTTTCACTAATCGCAGTCATGCGGTAGTGCCTTCAGCGTCGTTGGTGACGAGCGATGAAGCTAGTGCGACGAACGCCACTCTTTTTAACACGGCTGGTATGCAGCCGCTTATTCCGTATTTGTTGGGACAAGTACATCCACAAGGAAAACGAATTGTGAATGTGCAGAAATGTCTTCGCACGGTTGATTTGGACGAAGTAGGTGACAATACCCACCTAACGTTTTTTGAAATGCTTGGTAACTGGTCTCTCGGTGACTATTTTAAAAAAGATGCAATTACTTGGAGTTACCAATTTCTGACTTCAAAAGAGGAGGGACTAGGACTCGATATTTCGCGGTTATATTTTACGGTCTTCGGTGGAAGTGATAGTGTGCCGCGTGATGAGGAATCAGTTGCCATTTGGAAAAGTCTTGGAGTGCCAGAACATCGTATCTATTTTAAGAGTTCAAAGTCTAACTGGTGGAGCGCAGGGCTTAATTCACCAGCTGGTCCTTCAACCGAAATGTTTTACGATGTCTCTGGAACTTTAGGCGATGTAGATCAAAAGGGTTTTGAAGAAGCCGAGGATGCTCAGCAGGTTGTGGAGATTTGGAATGATGTGTTTATGTCATTCCGCCAAGAAAATGGAGTAGTTGCTGGAGAATTGCCCCAAAAGAACGTAGATACTGGCGCCGGTCTTGAACGAGTAACAATGGTGGTGCAAGGAAAGAAAGATGTGTACGAAACTGATGTTTTTTCGCCCGTTATTGAAACAATCTCTAAAGTATCTTCAAAATTTTCACTCAAAAGTGCTCGTATTATTGCCGATCATATTCGTACTTCAGTGCTTCTCGCTAATGATGGTGTCGTCCCTTCAAATAAAGATCGCGGGTATGTTCTTCGTCGTATTATTCGTCGAGCAGTTCGTCATGCAGACGTGCTTGGTATTCCTGAAGTATTACTTTCGCTTGATATTCCAGAATTTTTCATGAGTTTTTATGGCGGTGTCTACGAATTTGATGCCGTGAAAGTAAAAACAGTACTCGAGGAAGAAATTAAGAAATTTAAAAAGACTCTTGCACAAGGTTTGCGCGAATTTGAAAAGGGAACGGATCCGTTTGTTCTTTTTACCACCTACGGTTTTCCAATTGAGCTTACTGAAGAGCTCGCCCGTGAGCGGGGAACCGCTATCGATCGTGAAGCTTTTGATCAAAAGCTAGCCGAGCACCAGGCTCAGTCACGAACTTCTGCTGCAGGAAAGTTTAAAGGGGGACTCGCAAACACTAATCCTGAAACGGTGCGGTTGCATACTGCGCACCACTTACTCTTAGCAGCGCTCCAGCAGGTACTTGGTAAGGGTGTGAAGCAACGAGGAAGTAATATTACCGAGGAGCGTTTGCGTATCGACTTCGCTTTTGAGCGAAAAATGACCGACGAAGAAAAAGCCGAGGTAGAAAAAATTGTGAATGAGAAAATTAAGGCCGCTCTTCCGGTTACACGATGCGAGATGAAGCGCGAAGAAGCAGAAGCTATCGGAGCAGAAATGGAATTTGGAACAAAGTACCCAGAAACAGTTTCGGTATATCTCATTGGTGGGGCAGCCGCAGATGCTTTCTCAAAAGAATTTTGTGGTGGTCCTCATGTAGGGAATACGAATGAACTCGGTACGTTTAAGATCCAGAAAGAAGAAGCTGTTTCCCAGGGTATCCGACGTATTAAAGCGACGCTCCAGTAAACACTTTTTAAAAAGATCGGAATATTTCTTTGAAGAGAAATTTCCTCCTGCTCGCACCCATGTGCTACACAGAGTCTTTTCAAAAAGTGTTTACTTTCACTAAGATCTCCATCGTATACATATTCTGAAATATGTATACGATGGAGCTTTTTTAGAAATAAACTACACTTCTTCTTTTTTACGTACGTTAAGTGGTATACTCAGTGTATGTTTGGAAGGCATCCATCGCTTAAAGGTAAAACGGTTGCTCTTTTTCACGTCTCCAGTGATAGCGTTGCCGCTGCGCTTGTTGTATTTCACGAACGCGAAGGTTCGATTGTTCCAGAAGTTCTTGGTGAAGTTCGTGAACGTTTCAAAATGGAAAGCGATATCACGTTTGAGCGCTTTCTAGAGTGCATGGCTACAGCTTTTGGCGATGCTGGTAAAAAAATAATTGCTCTTAAAAAAGGTGCACCGCACCACATCTCAGTTATCTTAGGTGCTCCATGGTATGCAGCTCAAGTGCGAACGGTTCGTAAAGAACAAAGTGGCGAATTACCAATAACCAAACGGGTTATTGCCGATTTGGTTAGCGAAGAAACCAGAAAATTCCAGAATGAAGAAATAGCTCGCTACGAAGGTGCTGGTGAAGAAGTTACTATCATTGAACAGGAGCTTGTTCGGGTGGCTCTTAATGGCTATGAAACCGGAGAACCTTACGGTAAGCGTGCTCGTGTTATCGAACTGTCACTCATGCTCTCATTGTCCCCAGCTCTTGTTACTAAAAAAATCCAATCTATTGTTGGTGACGTTTTTCATAGACACGAAATCTATTTTCATTCGTTTTTATATGCGAGCTCAATTGTTGCCCGTGATTTGTTCGCTCTCCATGAACATTTTCTTCTCGTCGATATCTCAGGGGAAGTGACTGATATCGCTTCGGTAAAAAATGGTTCGCTTTCACACCTACTTTCTTTTCCTGTCGGCCATTCAATGATTATCCGAGCGGTAGCTTCAAAATTATCACTTTCTATTGAAGAAGCTCGCTCGTTGGTTGCCCTAGAAGCAGCAGGGAAACTTGAAGCGAGTATGCACGAACGGCTTCTTCCTATACTTGAGACTGCCCGAAGCTCCTGGACGCGCTCACTCGAAGCAGCTTTGTTTGAATTAGCTTCTGGTGACTTACTATTACCACATACCGTTATCTGTATTTCCTTACCCGAGGTTGCACCACTCTTTGTGGCGACGTTAGAAAGTGACTTACTGAAAGCTGCAAATATTACTGAACAATCATTTTCGGTGGCGCTTCTTGGATCGAGTGCTCTTGCTCCGTTTGCTATCACGCCAAGCACACTATCAAATCGACTTTCTATCGATGCAATTTTTCTTTCTCGAAAGGAGGCCGTTCATCTTAAACAATGAAGTACTCATTTGACGACATTAAACCAATGAAGTTAAACGGAAGTGGAAACTCCCGTGCGCCAACTCCGCTTACCGCGAAAAAAGAAGAAAGAGAAGAACCTAAGGCAGAAATTAAAAAGAAATCAGCACCCAGGGTTACTATTCCTTCGCGCGATGTGCCATGGTCAGATGTTCCGCCACATAAAATAAAATCACCTGAAGTACCAACTCGTGCCGAGTATAAAGAAACACATCATTCATCTAAACGAATAGCGCTCTTTGTGGGGTGGTTTGTCATTGTTGCTCTCGCGCTGGGTGGCATTTTGTATGCCGGATATTATTTCAGGCGAGCTACTATTCTTATTGCTCCAAAAGTAGTTTCAGGAAATATTGGGACAAGTGTTTTAGTTACCCAATCAGGTACATTTCCAGCTGTTATACCTTACGAAACAATGACGCTCTCTGACACTCTTGACCAAACAGTTATGGCAACAAAGAGCGTTGAGGCAAACGAGAAAGCGAAGGGGGCAGTTATTCTCTATAACAAAACTACCAGTTCAGTGAGTCTGGCTTCTGGAACTCGGCTATCATCAGCAAATGGAAAAATATATAAACTAACAAACAAAGTAACTATCCCGGCGCAGAAAAAGGTGCAAGGAGTAACGACACCAGGACAAATTGAGGCGACAGTAGAAGCACAAACGGCCGGCACTGACTATAATGGTCCGCTAACAGATTTTTCTATCGTTGCGTATAAAGGTACATCAAAATACACCACAGTCTACGCTCGTTCAAAAACCCCACTCGAGGGTGGAGCAACAGGAAGCGTGTTCACCATTACGGGAGATGATCTTAGTGGAGTGAAAGCAAAAGTGTCTGACGCTCTCACAAAAAAATTACTTGAAGCGGCAGAAAAACAAGTCCCAGAAGGATACAATTTCTTTAAGGATGCCGCTCTCGTTACTGTATCAGTAACGGTTCCCGATCTTTTCTCAGAGCATGCTTCAATTACGGTACATGGTGAGGGAACAGTAACGGCGGTTCTTATTCCAAAAGATGCATTTGCCTACAGTGTTGCACATGCAATCGATAGCACTATTACTCCGGATACTAAATTAGAAGATCCTGACACCGAGCATTTGAGTGTAAAACTTTCGAATGATAGTTCTGTGTCTCTTACTGATGCTACTACACTTACGCTCGATCTTTCAGGAAGTTCATCAGTTCGCTACTCAATTAATATTAATGCTCTTGTTGCAAAAGTGCATGGCGTAGAAAAGGAAGCGGTAAAAGATATTATTTCAAAAGAGCCCGGTGTCGGAAGTGCAATATTAAAACTCTCGCCATTCTATGCGAAGCGGCTTCCTGACGATACAAAAAATATTCACGTTACCATTGAGTAATTTGGTGAAGCCTCTATTTTTTGGTATCATACAAACACATGGCAGAATCAACAGAAGCAAAGAAGGTTGGCACCGTTATTGAAGCTCTCCCGAATACTCTCTTTAGAGTGGAGTGTGAAGGGAAGGAACTTATCGCATACCTTGCTGGTAAAATGCGAATGTTCCGAATTAAAGTGCTCGTAGGGGATAAAGTTGAGCTTATTTTAGATCCCTATGGAGGCAAAGGCCGAATTACCCGCCGCCTGTAATCTTTTTCCCTAGATAGGCTCTTGCATTAATTTTAAAAGTAGTGTATTCTAGTTCCACGCTCATCTGAATACGGGTGTTGCGATACGTAGAAAATTAAGGTTTTCCTTAATTTCTCTATGTTTTTGTCTATATTATGAAAGTACGAACTCGTGTCCGAAAAATGTGTGAAAAGTGCAAAATCGTACTCCGGAAGCGTCACCTCCGGGTCATTTGTGATAATCCAAAGCATAAGCAGAAGCAATAATCCATGCGTATTTTAGGTATCAACATTCCAGACAAGAAGCGTATTGAATACGCTCTCACCACTATCTACGGTATTGGTATTTCTCGTTCTCAGAAACTTCTTGATGAAGCTGGTATCGAGCGCAGCCGTGGAGCAGAGACTCTTTCTGTAGAGGAAGAAAACAAAATCCGTAAGCTCATTGAAGACCTTAAGATTGAAGGTAACTTGAAGCGCGAAATTGCAGCTAATATCAAGCGTTTGAAGGATATCAAGGCATATCGCGGAATCCGACACATGAAGAAACTTCCAGTACGCGGACAGCGTACCAAAACAAACTCTCGAACCGTTCGCGGTAACGTTCGAAAGACTATGGGTAGTGGCCGACGCAAGCTCGAAAAGACATAAAGCCACAGCAATTTGACTGTCTGTATTTTTGTAACTAAACCTATGGGAAAAAAGAGAATCATAACTCAAGAAGGAGCAGAGGGAATTGGCGCAAAAGCTGGAGCAGCTCGCACGCCTAAAAAGAAATTCACTTCAGGTACACTCCACATCGAAGCAACTTTCAATAACACGAAAGTAGTTTTTTCTGACAAAGAAGGTGGCACAATCTTCTGGTCTTCATCGGGCTCTCTTGGTTTCAAGGGTGCTAAGAAGGGAACACCGTTCGCTGCATCAAAAGTTGGCGAACTCATTGGCGACAAAGTAGTTGCTCTTGGTGTGAAAGAAGCTGATGTTGTTGTAAAAGGTGTTGGTTCAGGCCGTGAATCTGCTATCCGCTCATTCATGGGTAAGGGAATTGAAATCTCTGGTATCCGCGACGTCACCCCAGTTCCACACAATGGTCCAAAAGCTAAGAAGCCACGACGAGTTTAATCTATGATTAGTAAACCACGATACAAAGTTGGCCGCCGTCTCGGCGCAGGAGTATACGAAAAGTGTCAAACACCAAAATTCGTTGCTTCTTCACAGCGCAAGGCAAAATCTGACAAGCGTCCAAAAGCTCGCTCTGAATTCGGTATGCAGCTTATTGAAAAGCAGCGCGTACGTTACAGTTACGGTGTTACTGAACGCCAGCTTTCAAACTACGTAGAAGAAGCTATGGAAACTAAGGGTGCAGCTATTACTGATACTCTTTATCGTAAACTCGAAAATCGTCTTGATAACATTGTGTACCGTTTAGGTTTTGTTTCTTCTCGTCGTGCTGCTCGTCAGCTCGTTTCTCATGGCCATATCACTGTTAACGGACGCCGTGTTACTGTTCCTTCAATGCAGCTCCGCGCAAATGACGTTGTCTCTATTCGCGAAGGCAGTAAGAAGAGCCCGCTCTTTGCAAATCTTGCTGAACGCTTAAAAGAGTACAAGACTCCAACCTGGCTTTCATGGAACACTGACATGACAGAGGCGACTGTAAAGGGTGCACCAGTAAATACCGAAGAGTTTATTAATCTCGGTTCAGTGATCGAATTTTATAGTCGTTAAACGTAATGCTCGCTCTCGAGTCGAACGAGAGGCTTCGAGCGTTGTAACAAAGAAACTTTTCATATGTCAGACACTAATATCATTTTGCCGTCAAAGCCTCGTGTTGTCTCCGAGGATGCGAACAAGGGTGTATACGAAATTGACAATCTCTATCCGGGATATGGTCATACCTTGGGTAACAGTCTTCGCCGCATTATCCTCTCATCACTTCCTGGTGCTGCTATCACGTCGCTTAAAATCGATGGTGTTCCGCACGAATTTTCGACTATTCCAGGTGTAAAGGAAGACAGTATTGTGCTTCTTCTTAACTTAAAGCGTGTACGCTTTAAGCTTCTTGTTGATGGCCCACAGGTTGTAACCCTCTCAATTAAGGGTGCAAAAAAGGTCACTGCTGGAGATATCAAAACTTCTGGTCAAGTAGAAGTGTTGAATCCTGATCAGTATATTTGTGAACTTACTGAAAAGAGCGCAAGTATTGAAATGGAACTCACCATCGAAAAAGGTTTGGGTTTTGTACAGCGTGACGTTCACCAGAAAGGCAAAGTAGATATTGGTACTATTGCTGTTGATGCAATTTTCACTCCAATTCGTCGTGTTGCTTACGAAGTAGAAAACATGCGCTACGGTGACAAAACAAACTATAACCGTCTCCGCATGATCATTGAAACTGACGGTACTCTTTCTCCACGCGAAGCTCTCGAGCGCAGTGTTGAAATTATGATTCTCCAACTCCAGGCTATTTTCGACTTCAAGGGAATGGAGCGTGACGCTATGGCAAACATGGCTTCTGTAGAAACTCCAGTAGCTTCTTCAGAAAAAGAAGAACCAAAGGCTGATGTTACTGATATCATGAAAACCCGTGTTGATGCACTCGACCTTACTCCTCGAACCTTAAACGCTCTCTCTGCTGCTGGTATTCGCACTGTTGGCGGTATTGCTCGTAAGAGTGAAGAGGACCTCCTTGAGGTAGAAGGTATCGGCGACAAGGGTATCACCGAAATTAAAAAGGCTTTGAAGAAGCATGGGCTTGAACTCAAAGCGTAAATGTGTAGTATAAGAGGCTAGTTATGCGTCACCACAACAACGTACGAAAATTTGGCAGAACGAAGAACCAGCGCGGTGCGCTTCTCTTTAGTCTTGCACTTTCTCTCATCAAGAAAGAGCGTATTGAAACAACCGAAGCAAAAGCAAAGGAGCTCCGTCCTTATGTTGAGAAGATGGTTACTCAGGCTAAAACCAACACCGCAACGACTCGTCGTCTTCTTACCTCAAAGCTTAAGAACAATACTCGCGAAGTAAAGAAACTCGTTGAAGTAATCGCTCCAAAGTATGAAGCTCGCAAGGGTGGTTACACTCGCGTTTTGAAACTCGGTGAGCGTAAAGCTGATGGTGCTCCAATGGCCCTCATTGAATTTGTATAAACCTATGAAAACCAAGCAAACTACACAACATACAATAGACGCAACAGGACGCACGCTCGGTCGTGTTTCAAGTGAAGTAGCCAAGCTCTTGATGGGCAAGGATAAGCCAACATTTGAGCGCCATAAGACTACTGGTAGTCCAGTGCTCCTTACGAACGCTTCAAAGGCGAAGTTTGATCCACGCAAGATGGCTGTTAACGAGCACCACAACTACTCAGGATATCCAGGTGGACTTAAGCGCGAAAAGCTTACTCGTGTTGCAGAAAAGAAAGGCTACGCTGAAATTTTCCGCAAAGCTATCCAGGGTATGCTTCCAAACAATAAGCTCCGCCCAATTTTAATGAAGCGTCTTACTATTTCCGAGTAATATATGTCAGATAAGAAAACATACACTGAGGCCATTGGCCGCCGTAAAACTTCAACCGCCCGCGTTCGTCTCGAAGGCGCATCAAAAACTGCTATTACCGTTAACGGTAAGGAAGTAAAGGCGTACTTTCCATCACAGGAACTTATGAAGATTGTTATGGATGCCTTCACTGCAACCAAACCAGAAAAAGATTTTGCTGTTTCAGTAAAAGTTACTGGTGGTGGTATTCATTCACAAGCTGAGGCTATCCGTCATGGTATTGCTCGTGCTCTTGTTATGATCGACGAAGCAGCTTGGAAGGGAATTGTGAAGAAAGAAGGTTATCTCAAACGTGATCCTCGTGCTAAAGAGCGCCGCAAGTTCGGTCTCAAGAAAGCTCGTAAGTCACCACAGTGGAGTAAGCGATAGAAACAAGCCGGCCTGCGCCGGCTTTTTCTTTACGCTTACTCGGCCGGAGCCATATCGCAGTGCGACAGGCGAGGCGGGCTCGCGAGTACTTAGTCCGCGCAGCTTTCCAAGCGAGCAGACTTAGTAACTTGTGAGCTAAGCGCTAGCGCTAAAAAATTCCTCCAGATGGAGGAATTTTTTATTGACCATTGTGGTGTGAGAAAGGGGTCGGGAAAACTCCGGTTTTCCCGTGGAGGAAGGCAGTGAGTACAACGAGCGTTGGAAAACCGTGGGTTTCCAAAGAGCTGGAAGCGACACAAGTGGAGTAAACGCTACTGCAACAAAAAACATCCTTCGGGATTTTTTTTGTTTAGGAAAGTATTGCAATTATGGGCCAAAGGTGATATTTTGACGAAAACCGTGAAATATGGTGTTCGTAAGTTCCTTGTCTTTTTGTCATCGCGTTAGTGGCTATCTAAAAAATCCTTTGTACTCGGTAGAAATCTTATGGGAAATTGTCAATGAAGATACCGACACTGTATGTGTATACTGTGAGACTCCTGTAAAAGTTCAGAAACCAAGCATCGTTGCATTAGAAGCAAAAAATAAACCTCGAGCAGTATCTGAGGCTAATGTTCGCTCTCGATGCCTCAACATACTGGTACCCTGTGTACGCAAACATACAGCATGTCCTTCATGTGCTGATACCCAAGAAAAAAATATTAATAACCATTTATACTTAGCCAATGAAACGTAAATCCAAAAAAAGATACTATGTAGGTGCGCCTGTGCCACCTCACAAGTATCGCAGATTAATCTGTCCGACACTTCCGTAGCTTATGGGGTCGGATTACTACAATATCGAGGCTGTCCACCAACAGCCTCGATTATTTTTTTGGAGTATACTATAGGGTCTATGATCATCCTTGATGTTCGAACGTTAGAAGAATTTACCGGTGGACATATTATTGGAGCCCGTAATCACGATATTATGGATATGATGCAGGGCACTTTCCCTAATATTCCTAAAGATGCTAATTGTATTGTGTACTGTGAGTCAGGAAATCGTTCTATGATGGCCTGCACACTTCTTACGCAAGCTGGTTTTTCAAAAGTTATAGATGGGGGAGGCGTCTCTGATATGGTGGTAAAAGGGTATTCTTTAGAATAAAGAGGTGTCATATCTTTTCTTGTGGTTCGTTATACAATAAACACATGAAAGCTCTTCAGGAACGGCCCTATTTTTTTATTGTTAGCAGTATCCTGTTCCTTTTTTGGTTTTGGTCAGCACTTCAGCCAATACAAATGCAAGATTGGCTCCTTGAAAATAGTATTGTATTTGCTATTTTGCCAATCCTTTTGTATGTACTTTACTATATTCGACTTTCTAATTTTTCAGTGACACTCGTAGCGCTTTTTCTGGTACTTCATTTTATTGGCGCACACTATACCTACGGTGACGTGCCTTTTGGTTACTGGCTCCAAACCGTCTTCCATACATCAAAAAACGTTTACGACCGTTTCGTTCATTTTTCTTTCGGCTTTCTTATGTACTATCCAATTCGTGAACTTTTTCTTCGAGTAAGCCAGCCTAAAGGGTTCTGGAGCTTCTATATTCCTTTTGACGTTGTTATTTCATTTTCTGCTCTCTATGAGATTTTTGAATGGTTGGTGTATGTTAATGCTAATCCCCGCATTGGTCTCTTATTTATTGGTGGAACAGATGTTACTGACACGCCAAAGGATATGGCTTGTGCCGCAGTTGGAGCACTCATTGCCGCGATACTTCTCATGCTTATAAAAGCCGAGTTCACAACACACTTTTGGCAACGGATAAAAAATAGTTTTAAGCTTAACCGTGCAGTAATCCTGGAAGAAGATTTATTTCTCCACCGTTTCTTTTCGAGGAAGTAATACTCACAAATTGAAAGGCTGCTCGTTAAGTATCTATGGTCTATTACTAGATATTAACAGTATGTACTATGGATAATCAAAATAGTAGCGTTAATACAGTTCTTATTGTCATAGTTCTTATTATTCTCGTTGGTTTTATTGTCTGGTGGTTTACGGGTAGAACAAATTATGTTGCTCCTACACAAACCCAAGACAATACTCCCGGAATCAACCTTGATGTAAATCTTCCAACAAGTGGTGGTACTACGAACGGTGGTACAGCTAATGGAAGTGGAAATGGGGGAACTACTGGAGGTGCGGGTTCGACAGGAACTACTGGTGGTGGAACAACTGGTAGCACTACAGGCGCTGGAACTTACTAACAAATTTCTTTTACAAAAATGGCTCTCTAATGAGTCATTTTTGTATGTAACAAACACTATAAAAATCCGTTAGCTATGTATGAGAGATTTTTTTCTCTCATACATTATTGTTACTCCACGTCGAGAGTGACACCTAATAAAAAATAAAAAATATGGCACGAAACAATGGACGAAGCTCCCGGGCTAACCGGTCTAGCTCAAAATCTTCCTCATCACGTTCTAAAAGAGGAGGTTCTCGATAGGATTTTTTTCAACAATCCAAATAAACCTTACCCTCACTAATAACTTCATACTGCGTTGCTGCCTCGTATCACTCTCTTGGACATAGATGGTGGCAGCACGCGTTTTTATTTTAGAATTTGATAACTGGCTCAAAATAACTATACTATGATCACTATGAAGGATGATGAACAGAAAAAGCCCATTGAGGAGGCAGAAGATGAGGTTGTAGAGTTGGAATATAACGCCGATGGCGAAGAAGATCTTAAGGCGACGTTAAAAAAACTGCGTACTGACCTTAAAGATACTCGGGCTAAAGAAAAAGAATACCTTACTAGTTGGCAGCGCGAACGAGCTGATTTTTTGAACTACAAAAAAGAAGAGGATGCTCGCAAGGCAAGTTATAGTGCTCACGCCCGAGAGCGATTTGCTGAGGGACTTCTTCCTGTGCTTGATGCTTACGATATGGCCTTTGCTAATAAAGAAGCCTGGGAAAAAGTTGATAAAAATTGGCGTATGGGCGTTGAGTATATCCACAGTCAACTTCTAAAAGTACTCAGCGAAAATGGTATTGAGGAAGTTCCAACTAAAGAAGGGGATTCCTTTGATGCGAACATCCATGAGCCTATGGATACAATACCAACTGATAATGCTTCAAAAAATCATACAGTGGCAGCTGTGCTCCAAAAAGGTTACAAAAACGGTGGCAGAATTATTCGCCCAGCCCGTGTGAAAGTTTTCGAATTTAAATCGTAAAATATGAGCCAGGAAAAACTAGAAAATAATGAAACGATAAAAAGCTACTTTTTAAGTTCAGAAGATTTTAAGAAAAAACCAATTAATCTAGTTAAATATAATGTTGGAGATAAAGTAAAAAGAGATAACTTTTCTTCATATATTACTCATAGCTTCGCTTTTTCTAGAGGGGTGCCTGATAAGCAGAGAGCTTTCTTTGGATGGATTAAATCGAGATATGGTTTTGACTCCGAAGTATCCATTTCAGAGTTGATAAAAGCAGGAGGCTGGAAGGCCTTAGGAGATAATGAGAAAGAGAATTTTCTCCTAGCCTTCAACAGAGTTAAAGAACACATCGATAGATATGGGGAAGAAAGCAAAGAAGAACTAGAGCGAACAATATCAAACGAGTTTATACGCATTTCTGATGAACAAAATGATAGACGCATCGATACACTCGTCGAGTCTCTTTCAAGAAAACAGACTTTCTCAGAATTTAATCTTGCGCTTGAAGAAGAATATCCTCGTTGGAAAAAACAGGGTTAAATAAGGCCTACCGTGACTTGGTAATCATAAGGTTGCGTTCTCTCAAAAACTGAGTACAGTTTCATCGTTTCTTCATTATTTCTATAGTAGAATAGATGGTATGAATATAGAGAAGATTATTCTTCGAGCCCTTGGAGTGCTTGTCATTATTGGGGCCTTTTTGGCTGTTTTTGGTTCATCCTTAGGTAACTTAGTTGTCCATTCGTCGGTTAATTCTGAGCAACAAGGAACCCCGCTTGCTGAAGAAACTACTTCTACCAGTACACCAGAAGAGCAATTGCAAAGCCCAAGTTCTATTACTCCTCAGACCAAAATAGTTTCTCGGCAATCCGAAGGTGATGACGCCTATGAACAGGAAAGTGATGATGACGATGATGAAGGTGGTTCTGCCGCTACACCACAGCCTAAGCCAACTCAATCTACAGGAGGTTCTAGTGGAACAACGGGTACACCGGCTTCAGCCACTTCATACACGATGGCTCAAATAGCAACACATGATTCGGCAACAAGCTGCTGGAGTGCTATTAACGGAAATGTATATAACCTTACCACTTGGGTCGATCGTCACCCTGGCGGTCGGGCAGCAATTCTTATGATTTGCGGAAAAGATGGTTCGCCACTCTTTAATATGCAGCATGGTGGACAAAGCAAACCAACAAATATATTAGCAACATTTAAAATAGGTTCGCTCAAGTCATAATATGTCAAAAAAATATAGCATCGGAATAATTCTCCTTCGTCTCGCACTCGCATTTGTCTTTCTTTGGTTTGGTTTTTCGCAGCTTTCTGATGCTGTTCGTTGGGTTGCTTTTGTCCCTGATTGGGCAACCAAGTTTATGAGCGCCGGTACACTCGTTATTTTGAACGGCCTCTTTGAGGTTATGGCAGGGGCTCTTCTTGCTCTCAATGTGTATGCCCAATATGTGGCACTACTCCTCGGTATCCACCTTTTTGTTATTGCGACGAGTCTGGGTTTGAACGCAACTGGAGTTCGCGATATTGGTCTCTCGCTTGCAACTATTTCACTCTTTTTCCTTAGTGGTGCACAAAAAGAATCTTTACCAAGTTCTCCAGCAACTTCAGAACCATTTACTCCTAGTGTCATACGCCCACGTCCTCGCGTGTAGAGGTTTGTATCGCACCCGAATAAAAAAAAAGAGCCGCTTACCACTAGATACTAGGGGAACGGCTCAAGACATACGGTTAGTTCGATTTCGTCAGGTTTTTCTGAAATAATTTTTGCTTCATAGGTTCGGCCTGGATATAGACCAACTAATTTTTCGCACTTGAAGTAGGGGTTTTGTACCTTGAAGGTTTTGCCGATTTGTTCGTTTAAACCACTAGTACATTCTGCCGTCCATAAACCTGGCAGAATTTTTACGGTTATTGTTTGTTCTGCCATCGATAGAATTTTTTCGCAATAGTAGCACGAAACGGAAATGAAAATCAAAACAATTCGTTCAATAAAACTTTTTGTGTTTCCCCATCAAGTTCACTTGTAGAAAAAATCATCATCTCAGTAGTAAGCCCGAGATCTTTTTTAATGTTCATAAACAGATGCTCAAAAGGGTAGGGAGAAATCCATGCCGAATTTTTAAGCATCACAAACCCCGCTTTTTTTAATAGATAGCGAAGCGATTCTCGTTCGGTTTTTCTTTCTTCAGGTAAATCAAGAAGAATAATTCGCCATTTCCCGTCCCAGCTTGGGTTAACGAGCGCCGTATCGGCATCTAGTCGGGCACTATGTGCTTTCTTTCGGCCTTCTTTTGTAAGTCGCGCATATTCATTCTGACCAGAAGAGACATGTTCGATAAAGCCAGCCTCTTTTAAGCCTTTTAGGGAGCGGGTAATGGCATATACAGGCTTCTTTGAAGAAGGATTTGGTTCTACCTTTTTTGCTAATTCAGGTAGGGAAATAGCCGGTTTTTCAGAGAGGATTTTTAGGATTTTCTTTGAAAAATCTTGCTTTTTTGACATATTTCACATATTAACATGCTTTTTGCGGTCGCGGAATACTTGTCAAAAAGTTATCCACAAGTATAATAAGCATGTTCAAGAATAAAAATTAGTAGAAATAACAGAAATACTATGGTAGATCCAAAAAAAGTAGATTTTACTCAGCTACCAAAAAAGTTTTGCGATGGAGCCCTTGGAGCATTTAACAAAGAAGCAATCATGTTTTGTATTGCTTCAGGAAATGCCCTTGATTCATACGCCACAACTCCACAGGTAGCAAAAAGTATCGCCCTTTTCTTTAATCAACAGATTGCAAATTACGAGAAGCAATACGGCACGATTGATATGACTGTGCCTGAAATTCCAAGTCCGTTACAATCATCAGATTTAGATTCAAAATAATTAGTAGCTAAATTATAAAAAGTATATGTCCAAAATCATTGGTATCGACCTCGGTACAACAAACTCGGCAGTAGCCATCATCGAAGGTGGTGCGCCAAAAATAATTGAAAATGCTGAAGGCATGCGTACAACGCCTTCGATCGTCGCTGAATCAAAAACCGGCGAGCGTCTTGTTGGTGTCGTAGCAAAACGCCAGAGCGTTACTAACCCGAAGAACACTATCTACCAAATTAAGCGCTTTATCGGCCACAACTTCGACGAAGAGCAGGTACAGAAAGACCTTAAGCTCATTCCATTCGAAAGCCGCAAATCTGAAAACGGCGGCATTGAAGTGAAGATGGGTGAAAAGTGGTACCGTCCAGAAGAAATGTCAGCCATGATTCTTCAAAAGATCAAAGCTGATGTTGAAGCTCGTCTCGGTGAAAAAGTAACTGAAGCGGTGATTACCGTTCCAGCGTACTTTAACGACGCTCAGCGCCAGGCAACTAAAGATGCTGGTAAAATTGCCGGCCTCGATGTAAAGCGTATCATCAATGAACCAACCGCTGCTGCACTTGCGTACGGTTTCAATAAAAACAAAAACGAAAAAATCGCCGTCTTTGACTTTGGTGGTGGAACCTTCGATGTTTCAATTCTTGAAGTTGGTGACGATGTTATCGAAGTAAAATCTACTGACGGTGACTCACACCTCGGTGGTAAAGATATTGACCAGAAAATTATTGACTGGTTAGCAAATGGTTTCCAGCAGGAAAATGGTATCGATCTCCGAAAAGATGCGCTTGCTCGTCAGCGTCTTGACGATGCTGCTGAAAAAGCAAAGATCGAACTTTCAACCGCTGTCCAGACCGAAATTAATATCCCGTTCATCACTTCTGGTGAAGCTGGCCCACTTCACCTTGTTCGCACCATGACTCGCGCTGAGCTCGAATCGCTCACGCAGGAATTTATTGATCGCGCCATGATGATTACCAAGCGCGCCATCGAAGCTTCACCATTTAAGGTTGGCGAAATTAACGAAGTTATTTTGGTTGGTGGTCAAACTCGCATGCCAGCACTTCAAAATGCAGTGAAAGCATTCTTTGGTAAAGAGCCACATATGGGTGTAAATCCAGATGAAGTAGTTGCTCTCGGTGCTGCTGTGCAAGGTGGCGTGCTTAAAGGTGAAGTTCGCGACGTGCTTCTCCTCGATGTTATTCCGCTTTCTCTCGGTATTGAAACTCTTGGTGGTGTAGCAACTAAATTGATCGAAAAGAACACCACGATTCCAAGCTCAAAGTCGCAGGTATTCTCAACGGCCGCCGATAACCAAACTTCAGTAGAAATTCATATCACCCAAGGTGAACGTCCAATGGCTGCTGACAACAAATCACTTGGTCGCTTTATCCTCGATGGTATTCCACCAGCTCCACGCGGTATGCCACAGGTTGAAGTTACCTTTGATGTTGATGCAAACGGTATTCTTAATGTGAAGGCAAAGGACAAGGCTTCAGGTAAAGAGCAGTCTATCCGCATTGAAGCTTCGTCGGGTCTTTCTAAGGAAGACATTGAAAAGATGCAGAAGGATGCTGAAATGCACGCTGAAGAAGACCAGAAAAAGAAAGATGCTGCTGAAGTGAAGAATACCGCTGAGATGATGATCTTTACTGCTGAAAAAGAACTTCGCGAATACGACGCAAAACTTCCACAAGAAGTAAAGGATGACGTAAACGCAAAAGTTACTGCGCTCAAAGGCGTAAAAGATGGTGGCGATGCGGAAGTCATTAAAAAGGCGACTCAGGATCTCTCAGCTTCAATCTCAAAGATTGGTGAAGCAATACAAAAGGCTGGTGGAGCAGGTGCTAACCCAACTCCAGAGCAGCAAAATCCTGAAGTGAATCCGGAAGGAGGCGAACAGCCAAAACAGTAAGAATGGTGCGCCGCGGGGTTACCCGCGGCGCTGTCGTTCTGTGCTATATTTTCTCCATGATTAAAGCAGTTCTATTTGACGTTGACGGTGTACTCCTTGATTCATTTGAGGCTAATCGCAAATTCTTAAACGACTATCGAGTCCTGAAAGGTCTTGCACCCCTCACTGCAGATGAATTTACTGCCATGAAAGCTTTTCATCTTCCATTCAGAGAAACGATTCGCCAGACATTTGGAATAGAAACTCTTGAAGGAGCTCTTGAGCTCATTGAGTACGGCAGGCAGCAGGGAATTACTTACGCTACTGAATTGGTTGGTGTGCCAGAGGGTATTCACGAAGCTCTCGATCATCTGAAAGGAAAATATGTACTCGGTATCGTCAGTAGCCGTCGTGCTATTACGGTTGAGAATATTCCACTTCTAAAATCGCTCATGTCATACTTCCAAACAGCAGTGTTTGTAGAAGATGTAAAAAATACTAAACCTCACCCTGAGCCGCTTCTGATTGCCGCTGAACGGTTAGGGTTACAGCCAGAAGAATGTGTCTACATCGGTGATGCCGAAACCGATATGCATGCCGCTGAAGCTGCCGGCATGGGCATGATTACCTTCGCCGATGATGTGAAAGGAAATGCCACACTCGCAACCAAAGCCTTCCTTGAATTACCCGAACTAATTGAAAAACTTTCATGACAAACAAAGCTATTTTTGCCGGCGGTTGCTTTTGGTGTACCGAACACGATCTCCGAGCAATCCCGGGAGTGACTGATGTTGTTTCTGGTTACACAGGTGACTCAGCCGAAACAGCGAGCTACGAGCAAGTAGCAACGCATACAACGCATCATCGCGAAAGTGTTGAAGTAACGTATGACTCTGATAAAACCAGTTTCAAAAAGCTCACTCAATTTTTCCTCGATCATATCGATCCAACCGATGCTGGCGGCCAATTTTATGATCGTGGTGAAAGCTACAAAACTGCTATCTACTTCCAAAACCCTGAAGAAGAAAAAATCGCCAATGATCTTATTAAAGAATTAGGCGAAAGCGGTATCTACAACAAACCAATCGTTGTGGATGTTTTGCCAGCACAACCTTTCTATAAGGCCGAAGAATTTCACCAAAACTACGCCGAAAAAAATCCTGCGCATTACGCTTCATACCGTAAAGGCTCAGGCAAAGAAGATTTCGTCAATAACGTCTGCATTATTCGCGACGAAAAACAGATGCACTGGAAAGACTAGATTTGTTATTATACGCATATGGGAATCGAAAGTGGTTTTGGCCGACCAAAAACAAAAGAAGAGCTAGAAAATCAACTTAAAAAAGTTGAGGACAAAATAGGTAAGCCTTTAGTTGCTGAAGATGCACGTGAAGAAGCACTCACGCTTTCTACCGACGAGTTAGCTGCTCGTTTCCCTGAAGAATATCCTCTTTACTTTAAGAACCTAACTGGGCGATCACTACAAACAAAAGAATCATCTGCAGAGGTTTCTTATACATCCGAAGAATTAGGGCTAGCTCGTTCTGGTCTTGCTGGTGTTGCAAAAGTTTCAAAAGAACTCTTAGAAAAAATTGAATCAGACGCCAATATTAAAGCGTACAGTCCACTCGTACTTTTCCCAGAAATAAGTGAACGTGTGTATGATAAAAAAGAAAAACCAGAAATTACTCGTCTGCCAGCCCAAACACGAGGCCGAGCATTCAAGTGTGTGTTTAAAGATGAAACTTTTGTCATAAAACAAGTAGAAAATAATAATGAATCAAATATTGCTGCAATTGCTTCAGAGCTCGGTATTGGTCCTCATCAGTATGAATCTGTACAGGGGTATGTAACTGAAACGTGGATTGAAGGTTCACCAATTGCAAAGCTTAAAGAAGAAGAGGCTACTGCTGAACTAATGGAAGATCTAGGAAAGAAGATCGGTGCTGCATTGAAAAAACTCCACGAACGAAATATCATATTTAATGATCAGTTGATCCGAGACGACTTTAGTCGTTCGCATGTAATAGTTACCCCCGAAAAGGAAGTTCGGTTTATAGATTTTGGTGCCGCGGTTGATCTTAGCAACTTTCCAGAATTGTCTGACGAAGATTTGTACACACTTGCCCGTACCGAATCTTCATTCGAAGTTCAAATGGCTCTTAAAGATATTCAATTTGAACAAGATCCTACTATTCAACAAAAAAGAACAGCTGAATTCTTGGCAAAATACCGCCAGCAACTGAGTCAATTTGCAAATGCTCAAGAATTAATCAAAGCAAAAGATACTCAACTTTTAAACGAAGGCATTTATTTTCTTGGGCATGTACTTCCTAATACAACTTCTTTTGCGCGGGGTATCCAATCCACCTTGTATGAGCAAGGGGCTTAATACTGGCTTAATTTAAATCCAAGCCAAATACCCAAAATTCCGCCAACTGCGGAAAGGAGAATTGAAGAAATCGAAAACATGCTAGCGCCCCAGAGGCCGGGTATTGCTCCACCGATAGTTGAGCCGATAAATAATCCGAGCCAAACAAAAGGTTTTGCATTCATAGTGCAAGTATAGCACTAGGCTTTTTTATGACGCACGACAATGATGTTTTTATGCACCACGGGCACTTCTTGGTAGGGGCCAGTAGGGTAGTCTCGTAATGCTGTATCAATTACCGAAACTGAGTAACGGTATCCGTCACCATGGTTTGTTCCTGAATCGTTGGTAATAAATTCGTTTGTTTTTGGGTCAAATCCTTTTACCACGAGGGTGTGATAGGCCGAACCGTGCGGGTAGTACGGGTTATGGAGCAGTTTTCCATTCGTATAAATAATTATCACATTGCCGTTTTGAAGTTCTGTTTTGATATCGTCCACAGTGACGTCTTTTCGGAGTTCTATATCATCATATGCGTAATATTCCTTCATCAGGTTGGTGAGATCTTCTGCTGAAATGTTCCAATAGAATGCTCCTTCTTTTTTCTCTTCGAGTTTCGTGAGGCCAGTAATATCCTTCGCAGCATTTTCGGGGGTAAGGGGAATATCCAGTGCCCAGTGCATAGCCATCACCGCATCAGCTTCTTCGCAACCGTGTTGAAATACAGGATTTTTCCAGTTACCGTCTGGTGCTTGAGTAGTAAAAGTAACCGGAATTAAAACTGGCTCATTAGCCTTCTTGGCTTCTTCCGCCGCCTTTTCAATCGCCAGTTTCTTTTGCCCAACTGTTCGGGTGGCAAACAAAAGCCCTAATACCACAAGTACGATTACCAGGCCAGCTATAAGATTTTTTCGTGACTGCCAAAAGCTTCTCATGGTCATTAATTATATAGAGAGCAGTTAAAACATAAAAGGACACCACTAAATTTAAAAATATTTTATATACAATTCTCACCCGGGTGAGAATTGTATATATTTTTTATTTAAATTTAAGATTAAATTTTTTTAAAAAAGAAATAGGAGATTTTTGAAGAGTTTTTCCACATTAAACTTTAAAATTTAATTTTCTATTACCTCAAACTTCCTACAGTTTTAATATGGAGGTTAAAAAATTTTTGCAGGCATATTTTGCGCTGTTTCTCGTTGTGTTTTTTATTAGTTTTCTCTCATTACCAGTATCAGCTAAAGCATCGACTCTTGTTGATACAGATATAACAGCTGATACCATATGGACTACTTCAGGAGACCCATATATTATTTCTGGACCAATTTCAATTTCAGAACAGGCCACTCTCACCATCTCAAAAGGTGTGATAGTTAAGTTTCTTGATCCGTTATCGAGCCTGACAGTTTCAGGAGCTCTCCTAGCTCAGGGAACTAAAAATAAGCCAATTTATTTTACCTCGTACCAAGATGACACCATTGGTGGGGATACAAACCATGACTACCAAGATTCACTACCGTATCCAGGAGATTGGGACGGTATTGTTTTTGATAATACTGGTACATCAAGTTCACTTTTAAACGTTAAAATTACCTACGCTGAGAATGGTGTCACTGTTTGGGGAGCCCATTTAGTAGGAGAAAACATTTCCTGCTTAAATACTAATGGATGTTTTAATGTTTCAAATGGGGAATTATCGATCAATGGATTTCTCTCAGAAGGAGTTTCAGGAACTATATTCAATTTATATCAAAGTTCACTTTCTTTGGGGCAAGCGCTGATCCATAATATAGAAATAAGTCTTAATCCTTTTGCTCAATATATTATTGACGGCTATGCCAGTAATGTTTCGCTCAATAATGTAACTATTGGTACAGTACCTGATCCGGTAAATGGAATAACTTTATTTAGTGGAAGTTCATTTCAAGCATCTAATTTAACTTTTGACTCACAGAGCAGTCGTGACGCCATAACGATTTTTAATGACAGCACCATTTCTCTTACTGATACTGTAATTAAAAAAACAACCCCAGGGTTCTATGAGAGTGGGCTCTTGTTTTTCAATCATGCCGAAGCGGTGCTTACTAATGTAAAGGTTAATGGATTTGGTAACACAGGTATTTATGATCTCGGATCGCAGAGTGGTTTTGGATCAAATGTGCTTTCGATGAATCGTGTTGAAGTTGACCATAATAATATTGGTTTTGGAGTTGATGATGGATTAGTGACACATGTAACAGACGTTTCAGTGCACAATAACGGCTATGCGCTCTTTGCTTATACAGATGTTCCCGTGGAATTTAAAAATGTGTGGTGGGGAAGTGAAAGTGGTCCAAATTATACGACAACCCCAACAGGAAGTAACAATGAAGTTTTTGGGCTTATAGACTATACGCCATGGGCAACAATTGATCCGTTTAATCCAGTTCCGACACAGTACTTTGCCAAAATTACAAGTATTCCTGGTGGAGTCGCAAAACTTTATGAATCTCCAAGTATAAGTGGGATATTAGTAAAAACTCTACCAAATGATTGGGTCGTGAAAGTGATTCAAAGAACACTTGATAATGGTCAGCCAGCAATTTCTGATGGTTATCGATGGTATAAGGTTGAAGATCCAACAGATGGTTCGCAAATGTGGATGTTTGCTGGGCCAGAAATCGGCGCCGGTTCGCCATTTTTGCCATATGACTCAAGTTTGCAACAAAATTTACAGCATATTTCTTCTGATATTTTAAACACGAAAGCGTTGCGACGAGAAGCAATCCTAGAAGCGGTAGATCATTACTATAATGATACGAGTACCAACCCGTCATTGTATAGTTCGGATGATTCTCAAACAATTTCACTTCTTAAACAAATAAACATGCCAAAAGAAGTTTTACTAGCAATTATTTCCCAAGAATCTGGAATAGTAAATTTTGATAATGAGAATGTGAGTTATGACTACGGTCACGGAGCGATGCAGATAACATTTAAAGCGTGGTCAAATGAAAATACCGCTAAAGGATATTCATATAAGAATAATGATTGGGATAATCGAGGAGCGATGAGTCTAGTTACGCTAAGTAAATGTAAAAATTGGGATAAAAATATTTCCGGAATACAAAAAGGTGTAAATGATTATGAAAGATGTTACGAAAATGCTGGAGGATATAATAAACTTCTAAAACCATATAAAAATTATGAGGATATTTCTACAAATCCAAGATATAAGCAATATACAAATACAGTCCAGTCGTTTTACGCGAATATTAAGGATGGACTTGGAGACCTTAGTAAGAAGTTTAATCTAACTCGTTCATGCCCTCATTCTAGTTTTACTATTGAAAGTCTTACTTTCTCTTGTGAAGATGTACAGAAAATTCTTATGGTGTGGGCATATAACGGTCTCGGATTTGATAAAAAAACGAATCAATATACCGGAACTTACCTTCATGATATTTCGCAGAAACTAGCTAGTTTAAATAAAAATTTCTCTGGTATCAACTATTCCAATACAGACCAACTTATAGAAAAACTTGAGGTTGCTAATAAAAACAGAAAAACTATCAAAGTGTATAGTCCTGTAAAATTAAAAGTAACTGACTCAGAAGGGGATATTACGGGAATAAATGATGGTTTAGCAGTAGTTGATATTCCTAATTCAGTTTACGATGCTGATGCCGAAGCTGTCACTATTTTATTTCCAGAAGATACCTACGCATACCAGGTAGTGGGAGATTCTCAAGGAGGTTCTTATGGTCTTTCAGTCGAAAGTCTTAATAATAATGTAAAGATAAATTTCCTAGCAACAGATATTCCAATTACAACAGGTGAAATTCATACATATCATATCGACGAAGCTGCGCTGGCTTCGGGTGAAGATGGGGTAATGGTAGATATAGATAAGAATGGTGATGGTATTCCAGAGCGCACAGTTATGGCTGGACCAAAGCTTACCAGTCTCTCATATCAGTTTGATGGTTTTAAACCCCTACTTGATGGTAAGACATTCAAAAAGAACAAATCGCTTAATATTAAGTTTAGAGTGAAATCAAAAAATGGTATCCTTGTTCCATTACTTCATCCAACACTTTCAATTGTAAGAATTTCAGACGGTTTTCATGCAGATGTAAACCCAAGTACATTCGAAGAAGATCCTGATTGCGATCCAGATGATAACTGCTTTAAAGGAAATCATAATCGCTACCGGTATATTCTTCCAGGAAGTACTCTCACACCTGGTACTTGGAAAGTCACGGTAGGATTAGATGATGGGAGTAGTTATAGTGCGGTAATAAATATCATCAACTAATATGCAAAAGTATAAAACAAATTGGCTGCTCCTAGCAATTCTTCTTGTGTTGGTACTGATAGATTGCAGATTTATTTTAACTTACAACTCTTCTCTTCCTAAGTCAGTTCCAATTATCTATCAGGAGAAAGAAGAAGTGGAAAAATTTGGTGATTTAGAAGTAAGTTATCCTAAAAAGGTTATTTCGTTTTCAAAAGATATAGATGATGAAGGAGGTTATTTTACACTTAAAAATTATAATTTTATTTCTGATTCCTTCCCCAAGAAATATGTGGCTGCAAATTTTTCTATAACCTTAAATCCAAACGCTAATCCTCAGAAGTTAGATATCCAAGATTGGTGGCTAGATAACTCTTTTGAGAATGAGCGTGGAGCGCCAGCTTCTAATATTCATGAAAAAATAAGTTTGTCTAATCAAGAAGCTTTTAAAACAGTATTCGAACAACAAAATAGTTTTGGTCTTCCTTTCTACGAAACAGTTATTATCTATCTCCCGTATGGCACCGATATCTACGAAATCCGCGGCTACCAACTCCCAGAAAACCCAGATCCAGCTCTAACTCCTGAAGATATTAAAGCCGCTCAAGAGTACGAAAAAATCTTTAATCAAATGCTTCAAAGTATTCATTTTAGCGACTAAATAAAATCGGCTCCGAAGAAATTCGGAGCCGATTAGGAAATAAGTTGGTTAGTAAGTATTTAGCGTTCAATTCTGTAGGAGCCGATGTCGTCTCCTTCTTTAATGAAAACAAATTGGAACAGTTGGTTATCACCACAGCGAAATGAGCCGGCACAGCATAGAAGGTAATAGTCCCACATGCGACAGAACCGTTCACCGTACAGTTTTTTTGCAACGTGTCTATTTCTTTGGAAGTTTTTATACCAGGCCATCAACGTCTTATCGTAGTAGGGCCCAAAATTATGAAAATCCAGTTGTTTGAACAAGTTGCGTGTTGCTGTATCTACCTGCTCCATAGAAGGAAGCATAGAGTTTGGGAAAATGTATTTGTTTATCCAGGCATCAGTATTGGTTACCGAGGTTAGCCCACCAATGGTGTGTAGTAGGAAAATGCCTTTCGTTTCTAACACATCATATACGCGTTCCATAATAGTTCTGTAATTCTTATAGCCAACATGTTCTATCATGCCGCAGATAAGAACTTTGTCGTAGGTTTCTCCATTTACACCTAAGTCGCGGTAGTCCATCTCAATAATTTCTACCGAAAGCCCTTTGGTGTATTCGCGAGCGTATTTTGCTTGCTCGCTAGATATTGTGATGCCGGTTACCTTGCAGCCGTAGTGTAGAGCAGCAAATTTTGCAAATCCACCCCAGCCACAGCCGATATCAAGCACCCGGTCGCCCTGCTTCAGTTGTAATTTACGGCAAATAAGGTCAAGTTTTTGTTCCTGTGCCTTATTTAAATCGTTAGTGTTTTTGAAGTATCCGCAGGTATATTGGTTGTACGGGTCTAAGAAACTCCCGTACATTTCAGTGCTCAAATTGTAGTGTTCAAGTGCTACCTGTAAACTGCCAGTTCTATCTTGCTGATTGAACAATACTGATTGCAGGTAGGGAATAAAGAGTAGTAAGGGATTAAGCTTCTTCTGAAGCTTGGCTGAAAGCAGCTTAGTAAAAAACACATCAAGTTTTTTACAAGTCCACCATTCATCCATATAGGCCTCGCCTAAACCAAGCGAGCCATGTTGTAGGATTCGATGGTACAGATCAACGCTGTACTCATTCTTAATTTGGATATCCCAGGCCCGTGGGCCGTTTACTAATATGTCAGAACCGTTTAATAAGTCCTGCAGTTTCTGTAGTGCGATGATTGTATTCATTGTTGTCAGTTTTTCCGCATACTAGCCCATAAGTATGTAATTTGTCTAGGTAACTATTCCGCTAGGTACGTGGAGTGATATACTTTAGAAGTTACTCGCTAATTAAGAAATTTTATGGAAACTAAAGAACATTACATTTGTTTAGGAGGCTGTCATGGCGTTTCTGAGAATCCGGGCGTTTGCCAGGCGGCAGATTGTGCTAATCATAACCACGAGCTCGTGCCATGTGACTGTACTGATGGTACTCATTACAACTTTGAACACGGTGCAAACGGAGTAACCCAGAATGGCTAAGAAAAAGGTAGTAAAAAAAGTGGCTCCGAAGCCTGAAAATAAAAAACCAGGTGCCTATCCTCTTAAGAACAAAACAGAGGAGTTTGTGCTTAAGCATCCGCCAGCTTTGAAGCCAAAAAACAAGCGAGCAAAATAAAGAAACGGCCCACTGAGTGGGCTTTTTCTTTATTTTTGAACCAGCTTTTGGTTTATGGTATAGTATCGCTCCATCCGGGAGTTGTGCAGTTTTGGCTACGGATTTTGGTAACTAAGTAAGCAATATATGGCAAAAGACTACTACAAAGTATTAGGCGTTGAACGAGGTGCAACAAAGGAAGACATCAAGAAAGCCTTCCGTAAATTGGCGCATCAGTATCATCCAGACAAAAATAACGGGGACGATAAGAAGTTTAAGGAAGTGAACGAAGCGTACCAAGTGCTCTCTGATGACCAGAAACGCGCCCAGTACGATCAATTTGGTTCTGACTTCCAAGGATACGCAGGTGGCCAAGGAAATCCATTCCAGGGCGGTTTTGGTGGCTTCAATCAAGGTGGCTTTAACGTGAACTTTGAAGATCTTGGTGACTTAGGTGAAATGTTCGGCTTCGGCGATATTTTTGGTGGTGGCGGACGTGCCCGCGAGGCTCGCGGCCGTGATATTGCAACTGAAATCAATGTCTCGTTTAAAGACGCTGCGTTTGGAACTGAACGCCGAGTGCTCTTAACTAAAACGTCACTTTGTCACGTATGTGCAGGAAGCGGCGCAAAGCCAGGGACGAAAAAGAAAACTTGTACGAAATGTAACGGTAAAGGCCAGGTGCGCGAAACTCGAAATTCATTCTTTGGTCAAATTGCTACAACCGCAGTTTGTTCGACGTGTCAGGGAAGTGGTGAAATTCCGGAAACTCCATGTACTAACTGTCACGGTGCTGGTGTAGAAAATCGCCAAGAGGAAATTACTATCGTTATTCCAGGCGGCATTGAAAATGGCGAAATGATTCGTATGACCGGTATGGGCGAGGCCGTAAAAAATGGCACAGCTGGAGATTTGTATGTAAAAGTAAATGTCTCGTCTGATCCGGTATTTAAACGAAACGGTAAAGACATTCACATGACACTTCCAATTAAGCTTACTGAAGCTCTACTTGGATCTGTGAGAAAAGTAGCGAGCCTCGATGGAGTAGTTGAAGTTACTATTCCTGAAGGAGCGCATCACGGTCAGCAAATCAGAATTAAAGGAGAGGGCATTATGGCCGAGCGCGGACGCCGCGGAGATATGGTAGTTTCGCTTGATATTGCACTGCCAAATAAACTCTCTAAAAAAATGCGCGAACTGGTTGAGAAAATGAAAGAAGAAGGAATGTAGAATAAAAAGTGCCGCGAGGGAAATCCAAGCGGCACTTTTTATATTTCGTGGTTCGTATTACGCAGTTATTTTTTCTTCATACCACTTTAGGAAAGGGTAGTCAGAATCTTCGGGTAACAGCTCGGTGAGGAGCTTGCTGAGGTATAGATGTTCCGGTTTTCCAATTTTTATTGGAGTACATCTGCGTGCGTAGAATGGAAGCATTAGCGTGTTTTCTACTGAGTAATCAATTGTCTTTTTACTGCCAGTACGTTTCTTAATGGGGGTAATTGATACCCATTCATCAGTGCCGAGTGTGCGTTCTTGGGTAATTTGCTGAATGAAAGAAAGGTAGAGTGTAATATTTTTCAGTCGTTTCAGAAAGTAGCTATTAAGCTTTTTGCCTGTTCGTAGGTCAGTGTGGATAGTATGTAAGGCGTACAGAAATTCATGCAGCAGGATATTTTTAGAAAAATTTTTCTTAATTATTTCCCACTGCTGATTCTCCTGTGTCATTTCGAGTAAAGTTGTTAGTTTATGCATCGTCTTTAGTTTTTATTCCATCAAAAAATACACCATTTTAACCTAATAGGTCAAGGAAATTCTTGCCCGACCCCTGTGGATAAAGGGCTTTTTTGTATTTACATCCTCGCGCTACGTGTTACTATGGCGCCATAAATGAAAAGGAACTGGAAAAAATTTTGGAAGCTCGGGGTTGAGGAATTCAACACCCAGTACTTTGGCTTAACGAAAGACGGCGAGCTTACCGTGTCGGAAGGTAACTACGTGTACACGCTCTACGATTTGGTTAAGAAGTATGGTTCACCGGCAAAAATCTACTTTCCGTTTATTTTGGAAAACCGTCTTCGTGACCTCATTGAATACTTTAACGCCTACATTAAAATCAACGGCTACAAAGGTAAGTTTTTCTACCACTACCCAATGAAGGTTAACCAGAACCGTGAAGTGGTGCTTCCACTTGTGGCTGATGGTGCTCACCTCGAAGTAACTTCGTCCAACGAACTTTGGATTGTGAAGAAGCTTTGGGAAGGTGACAAATTCCACGAACGTCTCCGAGTGCTCTGTAACGGTCCAAAAACTGAGGAATACATTAATCTTATTTTTGAACTCCGTAGTAAGGGTTTAAACATTATCCCAATTATTGAAACCGAAGGGGAAATGGTTGCTCTTGAAAAGTATAAAGGTGATATCGGTGTACGAGTTGATTTGGCTATTAAAGCTGATACTCATTGGGATAAAAAAATTGACCGTTTTGGCCTTTCTGAAAAGCGTGTGCTTGAGCTTCCAAAAATGAAGAACTTAAAACTTCTTCACTACCACATTGGTTCACAGGTTCGTACTCAAAAAAGTTTGCTCGACGCGGTAAAACGCGGCTTCATGATTTATAGCGAGCTTGCTAAAAAGCATCCAAGTCTGGATACGCTCGACGTTGGCGGTGGTTTTTCGGTGCCGTACGAAAAGAAAAAACTCTACACTGCAAAAACGATGGCAAACCAAATTGTGAAGCTTTTGAAGAATCTTTCTGAAAAAGCCGGCATTCGTCATCCGAACATTGCCGTTGAGTGGGGCCAGTACGTTGTGGCTCCTGCACAGGTAACGGTGTATAAAGTGATTGCCGAAAAAGATATTCCAAAAGGAAATGCTAAAGCTTGGTACATTGTTGATGGCAGCTTTATGAATGATCTCACCGACACCTGGGCGATTCACCAAAAGTGGCATGTAGTACCAGTAAATAATGCGACACGAGGTGAAATGCAGCGCGTGTGGCTTGCCGGAAGTACCTGCGACTCAGACGATAAATACACTGCTGGTGGTAACTATATTTTGTTGCCAAAATTGAAGGAAGGTGAAGATCAGTATGTGGCAGTATTTGATACCAACGCATACCAAGAATCACTCGCTTCACACCACTGCTTGTTGTCGCAACCTGCGAAATTACTTGCTCAAGATGGTAGTATTAAAGTGATTCGCAAAAAAGAAACTGCTGAATCAATTGGAAAACTCTTCGGCTGGTCTAACGGCGAAAAGTAAACGTTATCGGTAATTTTTTAAAAACTATGGCACACAAAATTGATCTTGCCTGGATTGAGGCAAACTACTATCACTTTAATGCTGGCGCACTCACTCGCGCGACCAAGGATTATATCGATCACCTTAAAAGTGGCGGCAAAATGCTCGTAGCAATGGCTGGAGCAATGTCTTCAGCTCGCTTGGGTGTAACGCTTGCACCGATGATTCGCGAAGGTAAAGTGCATGCAGTTTCTTGTACCGGTGCAAACCTCGAAGAATCAGTATTTCGCTTGGTTGCTCACGATAGCTACCATCTCTTCCCAAACTATCGCTATTTCACTAAGGAAGATGACACCAAAATTTTAGACGACGGCCACCGCCGCGTTACCGATATGTCGATTCCTGAAGAAGAAGCATTTCGAAAAATTGAAGCACTTATTGTAAAGCGCTGGAAAGCGGCTGAAGAAAAAGGTGAGCGTTATTTCCCGCACGAATATTTTTACCAGCTCCTTCTTTCCGGTGAACTAAAAGATCTTTACGAAGGAAAACCTGAAGAATGTTGGCTTTTAGCTGCCGCAGAAAAGAATTTGCCGATTGTGGTTCCAGGTTGGGAAGACTCAACACTCGGAAACATTTTTGCTGGGTACTGTAAGCGCGGGGAAGTAAAGCCACAGGTTATGAAGAGTGGTATTGAATATATGATGTACCTCTACGATCAGTATAAGGAACTTGCAAAGGCTGGTTCTGGCCTCGGTTTCTACCAAATTGGTGGTGGTATTTCAGGAGATTTCCCAATCTGTGTTGTGCCTTCGATCAAGTACGATCTCCAAGAAGAAGTTCGCCCATGGGGTTACTTCTGCCAGATTTCTGACAGTACTACTTCATACGGTTCATATTCTGGTGCTACACCAAACGAAAAAATTACCTGGGACAAGCTCACGAAAGATACTCCAATGCACGTTATTGAGTCAGATGCCACAATTGTCTGCCCAATAATGTTTGAAGCGATTCTCAATAGTTAATTTATTTAAGTAAAAAAGCCTGACTGATAGATTTAGTCAGGCTTTTTTCTTTTGTCTTTGTTACACAAGACTTCCGATTTCTAAGCCAAGAAATTTACTTGCCGATTGGCCTTGCATCATTACTTCCAAAAATCGTTTTTCTTTATACCCAGAACTCCCTCTGACAAAAGCAGGAATATTGTTTTTAGGAACATCAGCTAATTTTTCGTAGTAGACGTTGTCGAGTGAAGTATAGCTATTCAAGTTAACTCGTTTTCCAGTTGAAGTAGTTTTACAATTACCAAAGCAGTCAATTCGCCAAATAAAGTTTTGTTTACCAAAATCTTCTATCTCGATTTCATGAGAAGGAATATTGTTGCCCCCAAGAATCCATTGAGTGAGGTGAGGTAAATATTCATAACTTCTAAATTGGGATTCCGAGGTTCTCTTAGCCTCTCTTTTCGTGAGGAACTTACTGCAAACTTCTAAAACATCTGTTTGGTATGTTTTTGAGAATAGCCCTAGCTTTTTTGCCAGCGAAAAACAATTTGGTGTACCAATGACTACTATTTTTCCAAAAGTATGAAAACAGAAGGGAATTCCGTTTGAGTACTTTTCTTTATTGCCTCGAGGGGCAACGTTTACCACAATAACGGCAGGTTGGCCTTTTCGAGCATCGATGGCGTCAATAAGCTCTCCCTGGGCTTCTAAGTCGGTACAAGCACCGATAAATGTTTGAGACACGTTACCTAAGAGTGCTTGGTAGCGGCTTTGCTGTCTCCCACGAGCATTGTCGTCTTGGCAATCAGAAATGATGGTTAGTTGCATAGTTTTAAGTTTTAAATGAACAAAAAACAGCCTTTTCGGGGCTGCTTTTTACATTTCATTGATGTACGAGAGTGTTCTAGTTCATGCAATGCAATAAGCAACCCCGAGTTCTGGGCTGTTCATCATTGCCATCATGTTCTGTGAATTGCGTTGCATAAAATTAGTTAAACATCTCCACCTTAAAAAGTCAAAATTAACTAAAGTGTCTCGCTAAAATGTTGTAGCAAATTTGGGCGGCGCCAAATTCAGTGCGAACGTCATCTTTGGCTGGTGAAACCTCAACAATATCAAAGCCAATCAGTTTTTTAGTTGCGCCAATTTTGTTAAAAAGTTCCCAGGCAAAATACCAATCAAGGCCGCCTTGTACTGGTGTACCAGTTGCTGGCATAAATCCTGGATCGATACCGTCTACATCAATAGAGAGATAGATGTACTTGGTTTTAAGAGCAGCAATAATTTTTTCAAGAGTCGGTCGTTCCTTTTTTGACCATTCGAAGATAGTAATTTGGCCAGGTTTACTAGCCGCATACTCAAACTCTTCTGTGCTTCCTGTGCGGATGCCAACTGAAACAATGTTATAGCCCATTTCTCCTGCATGGCGCATAACGGTTGAGTGAGCGAAGTTTGAAGGGTGAGTGCTGTAATCGGCGTCAGAAGAGCGCATATCCAGGTGGGCATCAATGTGAAGAATAGTTACTTCTTTCGGACTATACTTTTCTTTAAGCGACATAAGGGCGCCAATGGTCATTGAGTGTTCGCCGCCGAGCATTACTGGAAGAGAACCAGCCTGTACAATTTTTTTATGAGCAGCATAAAGTTTGCCAACCGCCTTTTCTGGATTTGAAACCAAGTTTAGTGCTTTGAGAGAATTGTCGAGAGCAACGGTAAAATTTTCGATTGGTTCCGAATTCATCTCGCGATCATAAAACTCAATTTGATGATCGAGACAATCTGCGATAACGCCAGGGCCCTTTGCTGTGCCTTTTCGAAATGATGCCGTGCGGTCGTAGGGAGCTAAAAGGAGAGTAGCGTCTGCTTTAGCGCCTTTTTTCCCGTTAATAATGGAAGCTATTTTTTGCATGGCGCTATCATAACATACAAGCAAGACTGGCTCTAGACACTGAACGACTTGTAGTGTCTTGTTATTGTGTATGGTATAATTATGGCTTACTAAAACAAAGGAAAGGGATAGTATATGACATGGATGAGTCTGTAATTAAACAAAGCCCAGAGTATAGTAATCACGAAGTCGTAGAATACTTTACTGACCCAAAAACAGGATTGCGGGGGATTATTGCTCTGCATTCACGAAAGCGTGGCCCAGCAGTTGGTGGTACGCGTTACTATGCATATACGACAGACGAAGATGCGCTTGAAGATGTGTTGAAACTTTCTCGAGCGATGTCATATAAATGTGCACTCGCTAACGTACCTTATGGAGGGGGAAAGTGTGTTTTAATTGCACCTCCTCACTCAGGAAAGAAAACTAAAGAGTATCTCGAGTCGTACGGAAAAATGCTTAAAAAGTACGAAACTGATTTTTATACTGGCGAAGACGTTGGTATGGCTCAGGAAGATATTGAAGAGTTAAGTACAGTAACCTCAAATATTATTGGCACTCTTGCAAAGGCCGGTGATCCTTCACCTTGGGCTGCTTTCTCAGTTTTTTATGCACTCCGCGCAGCGCTTACCTTTGTATATGGCGAACCTTCATTTCAAGGAAAGAAAATTTCTATCAAAGGTCTAGGAAAAGTTGGCATGGAACTTGCTCGATTGGTGAGTGAACAAGGCGCGGTTCTTACGGTAACTGATGTTAATCAATCTCTCATTGATGAAGCGCTTAAGAGATTTCCTGGAACCATAGCTTCTACGCCTAACGATATTGTAAATGTTCCTTGCGATGTTTTTGCTCCATGCGCATTAAGTAAAGATATTACCAATGAGCGAGCAAAAACGATTCAGGCAAAAGTAATTTGTGGAGCAGCTAATAATCAACTCGAATCAGATGCTGCAGGCGTTACACTTTTTGAGCGAGGAATTATGTATGTTCCGGATTACATTGCTAATGCTGGTGGCTTAATTAATGTAGTTGCTGAGCTTGAAAAGGATGGTTACAACCGAGAAAATGTCGTGAAGAAATGTCAGCATATTGAGGAGGTTGTTGCTTCTGTTTTGCAAGAAAGTAAAGAAAAGAGCATTGCACCCAATATTGTAGCGGATACTATCGCCAAAAGAGTGCTTGCAGCATAGTGTATGGCAGCAAAGCGATACCAACTAAAGAACAACCGAGTCTTAGCTGATCTCAAATTAAAAAAGAGTGCCTACTGGCAAAAAAAGCGAGAGGCGCATGCACTTTCAGTATTTAAGGATACTATTGCACATGTTCCTGCCTACCGAGATTTTCTTAAAAAGAATGGTATTAATCCTTCCAAAATAAAAAATTGGAAAGATTTTCAAACGCTTCCGATAATGACTAAAGACTCATATCTCCGAAGCTATGAACTCCAGGAACTTTGCAAAAAGGGAACACTCGCGCATCCTTTAGTATTTACTTCAACTTCAGGATCAACAGGAGAACCATATTATTTTCCGCGCTTTGAAAAACTAGATCGTGAATATTCAGTACTCGCTGAGTTTTACATGAGTCAGCACAAAGAGACGCTAAAGGGTCCAACGCTGGTGGTAATTTGTTTTGGTATGGGAGTCTGGATTGGTGGACTGATTACCTACCAAGCGTTTGAATCAGCAAGTCGTGAAAGTGGTTACCCAATTTCTATTATCACACCGGGAACGAATAAAGATGAGATTATCAAAGTTTTGGCGTCTCTTTCGCCACGATTTTCGCAAACACTGCTTATTGGATATCCGCCATTTGTAAAAGACATTATCGATGAAGCATCGCGCAAGAAAATTCCGCTCAAGAAATATAATCTTCGATTGATGTTTGCCGCAGAATCTTTTTCGGAAACATTTCGTGATTATCTTGCTCGAAAAGCTGGTATCGAAAATGTGTATCGCGACACCTTAAATATTTATGGTAGTGCCGACATTGGTGCGATGGCCTGGGAAACTGGAGTTTCAATTTTAATTAAGCGCTTGTTGAAGAAAAATAAAAAGCTTTACAGTGCTTTCTTTCCGTCAGTTTCGCGAATGCCAACGCTTGCACAGTACAATCCTGAATTTATTACTTTTGAATCTATTGATAACAAGATTGCATTAACTGCTAATAATGCGCTGCCGCTTGTTCGTTATGCTCTTGGAGATCATGGGGGCGTGATTGATTTTGCTAAGGCGCAGCGTATCTGTAAAGAACACGGATATGATTTACTCGCAGAAGCAAAAAAAGTGGGAATTCCGACGGTGCCTGAACTACCATTTGTGTATGTATATGAGCGAAGCGATTTCTCGACAAAACTCTATGGGGCGATTGTTTATCCAGAATATATCAAAGGAGCGCTTGAACGAGATGAATTTGCTGATGTACTCACTGGTAAGTTCACGATGTTCACCCGCAATGGAAAAAATCAGGATCAATATCTTGAAGTGAATGTTGAACTCACGCCTGAAGTTAAAGAGTCAGCGGAACTTGCTGCTCAGGTTTCCGACCGCATTTTTGAGGAACTTATTGAACGAAGCACGGAATGCCGAAATAACGCTCAACTTCTTGGCGACAAAATGAAGCCAAAAATCATTTTTTGGCAGAACGGTGACCCAACTTACTTCAAAACAGGTATTAAGCAAAAATGGGTAAAAAAGGCCTAAAATACTGTTTCTTTGGCTCAATATACGATATACTTTTGCTAGTTTAGGCCATGAAGGAAGTAATGGATTACATCGAGGAAGGTCTTCAGAGAAAAGCTGCCGTACAACCGGTATTTTTCCGTCTCTCACAAAAAGAAGATGCCGACAAACTCAAGGCTTTATTTGAAGCAGGGAAAATACAGCGAGTTTCAGACGATTACAAAGAACAGCAACTTGAGCTTTTTGGAATTAACAATCCAACAAAAGTATATCAACCAGGTTTTAAAGAATTGTTTGCGGAATATTTCAGTGCATTAGAGCAACAGCAACCGCTAGCTACCCACGGCATCTGGGTTTATTTTCCATGGTCTTCGACGTTGACGCATATCTTGGAAGAAAAAGAATTTCAACTCGTTCGAACAGCGCGCAATCGCAACCTTATCAACAGCGACGAACAGGAAAAATTTCATAATGCCACTATCGGTATTGGTGGACTTTCTGTTGGTTCGAGTGTTGCTTTTGCTTTAACGCTTCAGGGCGGCCCAAAGCACATTAAATTAGCTGACATGGATCGCTTTGCGCTCACTAATACAAATCGCGTGCTCATGGGTGTGGATTATCTTGGCGAACTGAAAGTAGAAATGGCCGCTCGCCGAATCTATGAAATAAATCCGTATACGACCATTGAACTTTTTCCTGAAGGATTGCATAAAGAAAATATTGAGCGATTTTTTGACGGTCTCGATCTGGTGATTGATGAGCTCGATAACCTCGCCGTAAAGTATTTGATTCGCGTTGAAGCACAAAAGCGAAAATTACCAGTAGTTATGGCGGCAGATAACGGAGATAATGCAGTCGTTGATATTGAACGCTACGACCTCGATCCTAACTTAAAGTTTTTCCAAGGACGACTTGGCGAAACTTCATATGAAGAGCTCGCTAGTTTAGATAAATTTGGCATTGGTAAAACTATTACCAAACATATTGGTCCTGAAAATGTAACCGCGCGAACCCAGGATTCTCTTTTGGAGATGGGGAAGACGATTGTTTCGTGGCCACAGCTTGGCGGAGCAGCGCTTATTAACGGTGCAGCGGTAGCGTACTGTGTCCGAAAGATTTTAAATGGCCAACCACTTGAACATAACCGGGCTCTTGTTTCGCTCGACGAAAAACTTGTTCCAAATTATAACGCTCCGGAAGAAGTGGAGAATCGCGCTAAAGTATCTGAATCATTTAAGAAAATTTTTGGTTTGTAATTATCATGGAGGAAGACCTTAAAAAAATTCTTGAAAGTGCGATTCAAGCTCCGTCGGGAGAAAATTCTCAACCTTGGCGAGTTAAAGTTTCTGGAATGACTGTTGAACTCTGGAATAATCCAGAAAGTGATCAGTCACTCTATAACAGCGGACAATTAGGTTCCATGATTGCCCACGGTGCTTTTATTGAGAATGCCGTAATAGCTGCTAAACACTATGGCTACGAGACCGGAGTGGCTTTGTTTCCTAATAAAGAAAATCTTAATCAAGTAGCAGTACTTTCATTTTCAAAGAAGGCTACTCAAACAGAAGATATTCTGTTTTCTTTAATTGAAAAACGTTGTACAAATCGTAAATCCTACAAGACTGATGCGGTAGAAGCAGCCGTTGCGAATGATCTTATTTCTGGTTCTTCTGGAAACGTAAAAATATACGTCACCCAAGAAACAGAAGCCAAAGAAATACTCGGTGCAGTCGGAGGAGCTAATGAGCAAATCATGCTCTCCAACGAATATATCCACGGTTTTTTCTTTTCTCATGTTAGCTGGACCAAAGAAGAGGATCGAGAGCGATCAGTTGGTTTTTTTATTGACACTCTTGAGTTACCAGCACCGGCTCGTTTTGCTTTTAAATTTATTCAAAAATGGAATCGGCTGGCGTTTCTTAATAAATACTTAGGACTATATAAGGCTATTGGGAAACAAAATGCAAAAGTATATGGAGAAGCTTCCGGATTTTTAGCGTTTACAGTTCCAGCTAATTCTCCTGAGTCATTTGTAGAAGCGGGAAGAATTATCGAACGCACTTGGCTTGTAGCAACTAAGCATGGTTTAAGTATGCAACCAGTGAGTGGTCTTCTTTTTTTAAGAAACGCAATGCTCAGAAATGATACAGCCACTTTCTTTAATGATGAACAGCGCATAACAATAACGGAAGCGTACCAGAATATCCAAAAAGTATTTAGTCTACCTGAGAATGAAACGGTTGCATTCATGTTTCGCTTTGGACGATCAAATCCACCCACCGCTCGAGCATCTCGCTTTCCTCTTGAAAAAATAATGTACAATGCTTCTTAATCATGTTTAACGCGTATTCATCCAACTCAAACTTTAATCTTCTTATTGTCGGTGTTGCAATTGCGGCTATTGCGTTACTCGGTTTTACCGTCTTCTTTAACGATCGTAAAAGCAGAACAAATCGTGCCTTTTTCTACTACGCAATCGCAGTGGTATTCTGGGGTATTTCAAACTATCTTGAATATCAATTTCAGTCTCCCACGATTGTCCTTTTTGCTTTACGAGCGCATATCGCGATTTCTGTATTGTATTGTCTTACCTTTTTCCGTTTAGCATATGTATTCCCATGGAGTGAAGTTACTTTTCCGCGTTGGCATCGGTTTTTTGTTTTTCCTCTAGCGCTCGTTACTATGGTGGTAGCTTTTACACCGCTTACTTTTAAACGCATTCTATCTTTAGCTCCGGTTGGAGAAGTAACGCCTGCACAAACTGGGCCGGGAATGGGCTTTTTTGGAATCATGGCATTTGGTCTACTTGTTGGCGGCCTTGCCATACTTTGGAGAAAGCGAAATAAAAGTTCTGGAGTAGAGAAGAAACAAATTACATATGTCTGGTGGGGGATGCTTATTACTGCACTTCTAACTTTAACCTTTAATTTTGTTTTACCAGTTCTCTTTAATAACGTACGCTATATTCCATTTGCCGCTCTCTTTGTTCTGCCGTTTATTTCTCTCATTTCATACACTATTTATCGACATCAGCTCTTTAACGTTAAAGTTGCTGCCGTTGCCCTCGTTACCTTTATTCTTACCGTCTTCAGTCTCTTCAACGTTATCTACGCAACAAGCACAAGCCAAGTTGTCTTCAATGTTATTTTCTTCACTTCAATCTTGGCCGGAAGCGTTCTTCTCATTCGCAGTATTCTTCGAGAAATTGAACAGCGAGAAAAATTAGAGATTTTAGATAAAGAACTCGAAACTGCAAACGAAAAATTAAAAGAGCTTGATAAGCTGAAGACCGAATTTCTTTCCCTTGCTTCTCATCAATTGCGAAGTCCACTCACCGCTGTAAAAGGCTACACATCGATGCTCTTGGAAGGAGACTTCGGCGCTGTGAATCCGCAACAAAAAGAGGCTATTGACCGCGTGTATCAGTCGGTAACCCACCTTACTCGTGTTGTGGAAGATCTTCTTAATGTTACTAAGATTGAACTTGGTGGTATGCAGTACACCATGCGCCCGTTTGACCTCGATACAGCAACCGAAGAACTTGTTTCGGAACTTCGAGTGACAGCCGAAAAGAAAGGACTCAAACTTATTTTTGATTGCGACACCAAGAAGAGCTACCCAATATTGGGTGACGAAGAGAAGCTCCGCCAGGTATTTCTTAACTTTATTGATAACTCAATTAAATATACCGAAAAAGGCGAAGTTCGTGTTTCAGTTACGAAAGACACTGCTAAAAATCAAATTACTTTTGCAGTTACAGATACTGGTATGGGTATGACTCCTGAGACTCAGGCTAGCCTCTTCCAGAAATTTGTCCGTACAGACAAATCAAAAGAAGTTAACCGTGGTGGCTCGGGTCTTGGTTTGTATCTCGCAAAGCAGATTGTTGAGGCCCATCATGGCAGTCTCATTGTTTCTTCTCCAGGTGTTGGAAAAGGTTCCACGTTTGGCGTCGTGCTCTCACTTGCCTCACCATCAACTTCATCAACAGAGTGGAAGAGTGGTAGTGAAAAAAACGCTTAGCTTTTCTTAGTTAATTTCGTTCCTTCAGCTGTATCAAATACAGTAAAACCTAAAGACTCAAGTTCGCCGCGGAGCTTATCACTTTCTACCCAGTTTTTCTCTTTACGCGCAATATCACGTTTTGAAAGTAACGCGCTAACTTCTGATGAAATCAGAGGAGTGAGTTTTTCTAAGGAAAGTCCAAGTACTGCATCAAACGAAAGAAGAGTGGCTCGTTTTACTTCTCCGGTAAGGGAACTATCACCAAGACATTCATGTACAATAGCGAGTGCTTTTGGTACATCAAGGTCGTCTGCTAAAGCATCGTTAAAGCGTATGAGATAAGTCTCATCGGGAATACCTCCAGCTGGCGAAAGAGCAACAGCTGTTCGAATACGTTTGAGGGCTTCAGATGCGCCATCGAGAGCTTCCCAAGTGAAGTTTAAATGCGAACGATAGTGAGCACCGAGATAAAAGTAACGGAGCGCTAATGGGTCAATACCACGATCAATTACATCTTGAATGCGAACATAATTTCCAAGACTCTTGCTCATTTTTTCGCCATTTACGTTAAGGAAAGCGTAGTGGACCCAATATTTCACAAATTCTTTTCCGGTTGCCGCCTCAGATTGAGCAATCTCGTTTTCATGATGCACTGGGATATGATCAATACCGCCAGTATGAATATCAAAACTCTCGCCAAGGTATTTCATGCTCATAGCTGAACATTCAATATGCCAGCCAGGAAAACCATCACCAAACGGAGATGGCCAGTGCATTGCATGGTTAGAAAATCGGCCAACACGCTTAAACCAGAGTGCAAAATCGTACGGATTTTTCTTAAAACTACCAGTCTCAACTTCTTCACGTACAGCTACGAGCTTGTCAGCTAATTTTTGACCAGAAAGTTCTCCGTACTTAGGAAACTTAGCAACATCAAAATAGACTGCTTCGCTTGTATCGTAGGCAAAGCCGCGTTTGATTAATTTTTCTACTAAAGCAATTTGCTCGGGAATATGTTCAGTTGCCTTGGCGATAACATGTGGACGCAGAATATTAAGCGTATCCATCGCAATGTAGAAGTCGTCAGTAAAAAATTGAGCTACCTCCCATACTGTTTTTCCTGTTTTGGCGGCTCCTTTTTCGAGCTTGTCTTCTCCTTCGTCACCATCAGAAGATAGATGGCCAACATCGGTAACATTTTGGACATGACGAACGGTAAAACCAGCCTGCTCAAGGGTTCGGCGGAGAATATCGTCCATGGTGTATTTGCGTCCGTGACCAATGTGGGCATAGTCGTAGACCGTCATGCCACAGGTATACATGCCAATATTTTTTCCTTCAAGCGGAATGATTTCCTCGACGCTACGGGATTTCGTGTTGTAGATTTTTACAGCCATTTCTTGTTCTTAAAGTAGATGTACATTACCACCGCAATGAGAATCATGCCAATAAGCACTAAGAGGAAGTCATTAGTGCCTCGGATAAAGACGATGTCGCTTCGCATAGCAAAAATCCAAGTAATAAGGCCGAGCGGCAGCATGATGAAGTTCATAATAGTGAGTTTCTTCATGACATCGTTCGTTTTTGAGGCAAGGAGTGAGTCATTGGTGTTTCGTAAATCTGAAAGTGTCTCGCGTTCGCCGTCGAGCATTTGCTCAACTTTATTATATTCACCAGTAAGTGCACCAAGATAGTAGGAGAAATCACCACCAAAGAAATCAGTCGCTGCTCGATTAAATGACGCAAGTACTTCACGATGGAAGCGAAGGGTCTGACGGAAATCAACTAGAATACGGTTTTCGCGAGAAATTGCGCTCACCATACTATGTTCGTTGCCATCAAAGAGCTTGCGTTCAATATCTCGAATAGCACTCGATACCGTTTCAAGTTCAAGAAAGGTATGACGGTACATTTCGCGAATCATAGCAAAAAAGAGATATCCAGCATGGTCGCCTGAGAGGCTTTCTTCAAGTACTGAGTTAATTTCAAATAGTTTAGAAAATTCATTCAAAGCATCAACTGGTTCTTCGTGTGCTGTGATAACAAAATTTTTACCAATAATGAAGTCAACTTCCTGCTCACTGCGTTCTTGCTTTTTACTGCGATGAAGGGTGGGGAAGTGAAGAACAAGGGAAATATTGTTATCGTACCGATCAACTTTTGACCGGAGGATTGGCATGGTGAGTTCTTCGCCTAAGATATCCGGTAAGCGGTATTCTTCAATAATGCTTCGGACTTCCTCACTCGTTGGGGTTTCAAGATCGATCCAAGTGAGTTTCTTATAGGTGTATTTTGAAATCATGTCCCTAAGTATACCGTGAAAAAACGCTCATACACAAAGGTTATATTGGAAAACCGGGTTTGACTCTAAGATGAGCCTATGCTATGATGCACGTCATCTATGGCAGAATTTGCAGTAATCCAAACAGGCGGCAAACAGTACAAGGTTTCAGTCGGAGACAAACTCCGCATTGAAAAGCTTGCAGGCGACTTTAAGCCGGGTGATAAAGTAACCTTCGATAAGGTCCTCCTTGTTGATAATGGTACCGATACTTCTATTGGAACGCCTTACATTTCAGGTGCTTCTGTTGAAGCTATCTACGAAAAAGCAGGAAAGGCTAAAACTGTTGTTGTTGTAAAGTACAAGCAAAAGAGCCGCTACTTCAAGAAAAATGGCCACCGTCAGCCATACGCAGAGGTAAAGATTTCTGCAATCAAATAACTCTAAATAAAAAGAACCGCTTGATAGCGGTTCTTTTTATTTTCGATTTCTCAGTGAGTTCTCTAGGGTTTGTTTGTCGGCATATTCTAGTTCACTGCCGGTTGAGAGTCCGCGACCTAATTCTGTAACACGAGCCTTAGTTCCCGAAAGTAAACTTTCTAGCTTAGAGCGAAGAAAACTTTCAGTATGTTCGCCATGTGGTGTTAGAGGAAAGGCTAAGATGATTTCTTCTAATGTTTCCTCACGCAAGAGTTCGGTAGTACGGTTCACTAACTCATTGAGGCGAACTTTCTCGAGTGTCTCGTTGTCGGCAATCGGCACCAAGCCGCCAAGTACAAAGTAGCCACCCTTGTATGCGCCACTTTTACGAACACTTTCAAGGTCGGCATCTTTTTCGACTATCAACAGTTTTGAAAAATCAGTGTTAGTGTTGGCACAGATATCGCAGTATTCATTGCCATCATATGCGAAGTAACGGAAACACAATGGGCATTGCGCAACATTCTTTTTGAGTGTTTTTAAGAGCTCCGAAAGTCGTTCAACATTTTTAGGTGATTCACGTAATAAGTAATACACAAACCGGCGGGCTTGGCGTTCGCCAATTCCCGGAAATCGGGCGAATATTTTAGCTAGTTCGTCAAAGCTCTGGTTCATTGGGAACCATTATAGCTTAAAATGCGCCGCCGAAGGGATCGCTAGCGGCTGTAGCAGAAGGACTAAACCCTTCAGCTGAATTCTTATCAAGATCCATAAAGGTGGTACGTTTCTGATCAAAGTAGAGTTCAACATCGCCAACAGGGCCGTTACGATGCTTTGCCACGATGATTTTAGTGATATTGGTGCGCTCCTCTTTTTCCTTGAAGCGATCTTCACTGTGAATAAACATCACCACATCGGCATCTTGTTCAATAGAACCGGAGTCACGGAGGTCAGAAAGACGAGGTTCACCACCGCGGCTTTCAACTGCACGAGAGAGCTGAGAAAGTGCAAGTACTGGCACGTTTAAGTCACGAGCCAAGCCTTTAAGCGAGCGAGAAATTTCGGTTACTTGGTTCACCATTGAATCATAATTTTTACTGGTACCCATGAGCTGGAGATAGTCGACAATGATAAGGCCAAGACCATGTTCAGCTTTTAAGCGGCGAGCAAAGGCGCGCATTTTTGAAATGGTGTTTGATGATTCATCTTCGATAAAGATCGGTGCTTTTGAGAGACGATCGAGGGCGTCACGCAAACTGGTAAACTCATTGTCTTTTGAAAGTCGTCCTGTGCGGAGGTTCCAAGCGTTCACTCCTGCTTCAGCAGCAAGCATACGATCAACAAGTTGCTGGGCTCCCATTTCGAGCGAGAAAATACCAACCGGCACATTATTACGGGTAGCAGCTAAGCGAGCGATATCGAGAGCGAGTGTTGTCTTACCAACTGAAGGTCGTGCGGCAAGAATGATAAGATCAGAATTTTGGAGTCCTGCTAAAAGATTATCGAGACTCTGGAATCCGGTTGGTACTCCGCGCATTTCGCCTGGCTTCTCATGGAGGGTTTCAATGCGAGTCCATGCTTCGGAAAGAGTATCGCGAAGGGGAACAAAGCGCTGCGTTTTTCGGCCACTAGAAATTTCGAATACACGCTTCTCGGCTTTATCAAGGGTGTCTTCAATTTCATCACCAGTTTCCGTGAAGCCAAGTTCTGAAACGTACTCGCCAGCGTCAATCAAAGAACGAAGGGTTGCCTTGCGTACCACGATATCAGCATAGTAACGAGCATTGGTGGAGGCTGGAACATTTTCAACAAGTTCTGCAATATACGCAGAGCCTCCAACACGCTCAAGGGAACCTTGTTCGCGGAGACGGTTGGTAAGCGAGAGAAGGTCAATTGGTTCATGGCGAGCGGCCAGTTCCTGCATAGCCATAAAAATAATCCGGTGTTTATCAGCGTAAAAAGCTTCAGGGGTTAGAATGTCTTCAGTTTCATAGAGTGCCTGTGGTCGCAAAAGAATAGCACCGAGAAGAGCCTTTTCAGACTCTAAACTTTGCGGAGGAATACGACCAGGATTATGTGCTTTGGCTGCCATGGAGCTAGATTCTACCATGCCTGTTACTGGCTCAAAGTCATGATGTTTCTAAGCCTGTGGGGAACATGGGGATATAGTTATCTCTCTTCTATGTATCACTTTGTAAGTACACCTTTGCGTGGTATCCTTGCTGTATCTATGGAAAAAAGGGAGATTCGTGCGCTTACAGGAGATCGTCCAACGGGAAAATTACATCTTGGTCACTACGTTGGCTCAATTAAAAGCAGACTAGCGCTCCAGGACACTGCCACCGCTTCTTTTTATATGGTGGCCGATGTTCAAGGACTTACTGATAATGCTGACAATCCTGAAAAAGTTCGTTCGAATGTATTGGAAGTAGCTCTCGATAATCTTGCCTGCGGCGTTGACCCAGCGAAGACAACTTTTTTCATTCAGTCAGAAGTTCCAGAAATTGCTGAGCTCACTATTTTTTTCATGAATCTGGTAACGGTGGCTGAAGTTGGCAGAAATCCAACCGTAAAAACAGAAATTGCTCAAAAACAATTTGGTGAAAGCGTGCCACTTGGTTTTTTCTGTTATCCAGTTTCGCAGGCAGCCGATATTTTGTTTACTCGAGCAAACACCGTGCCAGTTGGTGACGACCAGTTGCCAATGATTGAGTTAACTCGCGAAATTGCTCGAGCATTTAATCGAACTTACCAAACTGATCTTTTCCCGGAACCACAGGCAATGACTGGCATGCGATTAGTCGGCACAGACGGTACAGCAAAAATGTCGAAGTCGCTTGGCAATACGATCTATTTCGCTGACTCTAACGAAATGATTGAACAGAAAGTGAAAGAGATGTACACCGATCCGAATCACATTCATGTAGCGGATCCAGGCAAGGTGGAGGGCAACGTGGTATTTACCTATCTCGATGTTTTTGATCCCAAAAAAGACGAAGTGGCCGAACTCAAAGCTCAATATGAAAAAGGTGGCTTAGGTGACATGGTCATTAAAAAGCGTCTCACTGAAGTGCTTCAAGATTTCATTTCACCAATTCGCGAGCGTCGTGAACATTTAGCGAAAGATCCAAAACAGGTGATGGACATTCTGCGTGCCGGCACCCAGCGAGCCCGCGAAGAAGGAAAAGTAACTCTCGATCTTGTTCGTCAAGCGATGAAAATTAACTATTTCTAAGTATGAAAAAGCAGTTACTCTCACGCAAGGAAACGCTTCGTAGTATTCAGGCGGCAAGCAAAAAACCAGAAGTACTTGAAGCACTGCTCGAGCATATGCTTACTCCTGGTGAGTATGATGAGCTAGTAGTTCGTACTGAAATCTTAAAACGGTTGCTAAAGGGTGAACAGCAAAGGGTAATTGCTAAAGACCTAGGTATCGGAATAGCTACGGTTACTCGCGGCAGCCGCGAAGTTCAGCGGATGACGCCAGAGATAAAAAAGATTATACTAAAGTAGTATGTTTTTCGCCTTTATCTTTCATCTCTTCAAGTTCCTGATAACGGTGCTCCTGGGTATTATTTACTTACCACTTAACCATTTTTTGCTTTGGATTGGTGGTGAGTACCAGTCTATAAAGAAAACTAATATTGTGCTGTACTGGTTGGTTCGCATCGCTATTTTCCCAATTTGGGGTGTAGCGGCTATATTTTCAGCTCCTTACGAAATGCTGCTTGATAGCATGCACTAAAGGCGCTATAGTACCAAAACCGACGATCCTGCTGACACCAGGGGAGGTATGAGAGTAATCTCCGGGAGCGCCCGTAATAGTGCAGAGAGTAGAAACGTAGGGTGGCACCGCGGTTGAAAAATCGCCCCTGCAAATTAACAGTGTTAATTTGGAGAGGCGATTTTTTGCTTCTCGCATACATATGCGAACATATATAAAAGATTTAAGCGCGAAGATTGGAGAAGAAGTTTCTGTTTCTGGTTGGGTGGATGTGCGCCGCGACCAAGGCAAAATGGTGTTTCTTGATTTGCGCGACATGAGCGGCAAAGTGCAGTGCATTGTGCTTCCGATGCATGCCGAAGCTATTGAAGCAGCGAAAGAACTCCGTACTGAATGGGTAGTAAAGGTAAAAGCGAAAGTAAATCAGCGCCCAGAAAAAAACCGAAAGGCTGATGTTTTGAACGGCGACATTGAACTTGAGATTTTAGGTATTGAAGTCTTAAACAAAGCGGAAACTCTCCCGTTTGATGTTTCAGGCAACACGCGCGAGATCAATGAAGATCTTCGCATGAAGTATAAGTACCTTGATCTTCGCAGTGAACGCATGCAAAAAAATATCCGCATGCGCGATAAAATTGTTTCCTTCTTCCGCGACTACATGCATAAAAATGATTTCGTTGAAATCGAAACGCCGATCATGATGAAGGGAACTCCAGAAGGCAGTCGCGAGTATATTGTGCCTTCACGCTTGGAGCCAGGAAAGTTTTATGTGCTTCCGCAGTCACCACAGCAATTCAAGCAGCTCTCGATGGTCGCCGGTTTTGAAAAATATTTCCAAATCGCTCGCTGTATGCGCGACGAAGACACTCGCGGTGATCGTCAGCCAGAATTCACCCAGCTCGACTACGAACTTTCATTTGTTGAGCAGGAGGACGTTATTTCGTATACCGAAGCGATGTATATCGAAATGGTAAAAACGGTGTACCCAGAAAAGCGTATTCAGCAAATTCCATTTCCACGTTTAACCTATGCTGAATCAATGGAAAAGTATGGCAACGATAAACCTGATCTTCGCGAAGATAAAAATGATCCAAACCTCTTGGCATTTTGCTGGGTGGTAGATTTCCCAATGTTTGAAAAAGATGATGAGGGTGGCGTACAGGCTGTGCATCATCCATTTACCTCACCAAAAGCAGAAGATGCACATCTTCTTGATACCGAGCCATTAAAAGCTCGTGCTAATGCCTACGATATCGTGCTCAACGGTTACGAACTCGGTGGAGGATCAATCCGAATTCACAAGCGTGAACTTCAGAATAAAATTTTTGAGCTTCTCGGTCTTTCAGCTGAAACTATTCAGGCTCGCTTCGGTCATATGCTCACCGCTTTCGAATATGGTGCTCCACCACACGGTGGTTGTGCCCAGGGTATCGATCGTATCGTCATGCTTCTTCAAAATGAACCAAACATTCGTGAAGTTATTGCTTTCCCAAAGACTGGAGAAGGGAAGGATCTCATGATGGGCGCTCCATCCGAAGTTGCCGACAAACAGCTCCGAGAACTCAAAATCAAAATCGCGCTCTAGAAAATAAAATGCCCTGTCTAAATTGCTACATCTAGACAGGGCATTTTAATTTTAGTGGTGACGTAAGCTATCTAACGTGTTGTAGATTGGATATCCATGCTCTTGAAACCATGCTAAATGGTTGTAGCCAAGGATAACTGCTACTCTTCTTCCGTATGTACGGGCTACCGCACATGCATTGCGTTCTATGGCAGCACTGCGAGCATCAAGCATGTCTTTTGACCAAGCAGTGGTTGGGTCTGCTTGAACTACTCGATACACAGAATCATACAAAGCTTTATTTTCAGCGCCAAAAATTATTTTTTGCTGCTCCAAAATAAAAAGGGTTTGTACTTCATAATCTGCCGAGCTTCGTTTTATGTACTCCATATTTTCCGGAGTAATTTTTAAATTCTCTGCGGCAGCCATTTCTATGTAGTGGTTTAGAGTAATTTGCGAATCAAGCGCAAATCCTTCTACAAGAATAATGTCTTCTGTTACAGCCGAGTGCAGTATGTGTTGTACAGCTGTAACTGTATCCATAATTGTGGCCAGGATTGCAGGAGGAACAATATCAGCCGGTACCATATGTACATTGCCATATACGATAACCGAATCTTTGGTGAAGGCAGATGTCGTTTTTGTTGTATTCTGCGAACGAGTGCAGGAGTACGCAAGTAGAAAAAAGAGTGGAATAAATAATTTCATTGTTCGTTTTTTTGGTGTGAAAGTAAATGAGTTCAGATAAACTCATAATGGTTATGACCTTATCTGAACTCACATTTTATTGCAAAATAACATACAATTTTATTTTGTCAAAGTAAAGCCGCAGAAGAAATTCCGCGGCTTAGTTTTTTGTATGTAACTATTTATCTCCGAACATGGAAAAGAATAGTTCCGTAAATCATAAGTGCGGCTAGGCCAAGTAAATTAGCGGTACCGTCACTCATGAAATGGAATCCAATTTGGCAGCCGATTCCACTGAGAATCAGAACAAATGCACTGAGTGCAATTTTCTGCCGTTGTGTTAAATGTTTCAGCATCTATTGTTATTGAAATTCAGGATTGGGTACTAATTTCACCGCAGAAGCAAAAGGCGCTAGAGCACCGTGGATTGCCTCATTCATACCATACAGCACTTCTTCAAACAGCACAGAGTTTTCGGAAACAATTTGTTCCACCGATTCACGCATCCATTGAGAATGTTCATCACCATCAACCTTAATATGCTCGTCAATATAGCGCATATCAGCCATAGGGAAGTGGCAAATAATTGCCGGCCGCACTACCTGAAGTATTGTGGGAAATAGTGTTTCGGTGGCAAGCATAAAACCTGACCGGGTTGGTTCGGTGGCTTTTTTTAGCATTTTATTTTCCTTTTGTGCACGAGTCAGCGCATTTTTGTACACTGAGTCGCTCATATCAATTGGAAGCATAATACTAGCGGCAAATTTTTCCATTAATTCTAAGTGAGGAATGTTACCGGATATGCCGGTCTCACAATTATAGTTGTCTTCCAGCGCCTGTTTAAAGCGTGCGTTACGCGCTTCGTTTTTCATATAACCTAAAGCGGAAACCCACCATAATCCATCAGCGTAAAAGCATTTTAGGATTGCGATAAGAGCCTCTTTAGGAAGCGTACCGCTATCAATTAAAAGAGCGATTAAGTGGTTACGAAGATTTTCGTCTGCGGACTTTAAGGTGTCCAAAACCTTTTTCATTTCTGGTTTCATAAAATTGTTTTTTTGGTAAAGAATTAATTAAAAATACCGGCTTGTGGGCCGGTATCTGCGCTCTAGGTAGAGAAAGTAGAAGTAACTACAGCGAAGCAACTGGCCCATAAGTCTTTAGAGCTCGCCACCAGGTGTCGCTATTTCGCTGTAATTCCATAATAGTCATGTACTAGTACACTAGTTTATTGGTGAATAAAAGTCAAGCAAAAATAAAAGGCTTATGTGTATAAGCCTTTTACTGATAACTATTGTCACTATACATCCCACGTACCACGAACTATTCTTAAATAGTTCTGAGCTTTAGTGTAAGGGTAAAAGAACGCGCCAGTACCAATGCGGCATACCGATGGCGAACCAACAAGAGCCCATTTAACTAAGCCACGGTAGTTTCCTGACTCAAAAAATCGCTTATAGACAACTTGCAGAAGTCGGTTATCTAAGCGTACGTAACGCAGATGCATGTCGCTTGTGGTTTGTTTGGCATCTTCATCGGTTACAAATTCCCATTGCTTAGTATTTTTGTCAGACAGTATGTCGTGCACCAGCGCACCCACAAACAGTGATGGATTTTCATACACCGCGAGTGAGGCGACTTGTCCAAGAACATGCCCATCATTCATACCGTACACTAACTTTTCTGTGCGTACGTCAGTAAATGGTTCATTAATAACAATAGATTCGGGCAGAAATGGTAAAACCTTTTTTTCGAAAAAGGAGCGGGAGTTTGCCGAATTTCCCGTATATGCACCTCCTCGTAAGAGGTTATATACTTCCATAACTTTGTCATTTTTCCAGTCTACTGGAGGGATGACGATCCCATTTTTTGCTTCTAGCTCTTTCATAGAAATTTGTTTTAAATTGTTAAAGAATAAAAATAGCGACCTTTGAGGTCGCTTTGGAAAGTTTGTTTGTAGAAGTGGGGGAAGAAAATTACAAACACTCTAAGGCAACCTCAACTGCTTGGGTTGCGCGACGACGATTCTGTGTGTTTGTAATAATTTTTGCGGACATATCTTTTATATACGGCACATTACCTATCACTGCAAGTCAAGTTATCCACAGAAGCCCAAAAAGGTTAAAATAGCCCCCAGTGGAGACTAGCGTGACAGGGGAAAAGTATGTCGTTAAAGCAGGTTCTTTTGAAGGACCGCTTGAAGTGTTGCTCGGACTGATTGAGTCCCGCAAACTTTTTATTAACGAAATTTCGCTGGCAAGCGTAACCAATGACTATTTAGCCTATGTTCGCTCACTTGGTGGTCAGAATTTGCCAGATGCCACTGATTTCGTAGTTGTTGCGGCAACTCTCGTACTTATTAAATCACGATCGCTACTGCCAAATCTTGAACTCACTACTGAAGAAGAGGAAAAAATTATCGACCTTGAAGCGCGACTTAAAATGTATGCGCTCATTCGAGAAGTGGGTGAAGATATTAAAGCTCGGTTTGGAAAAACACCAATCTTTTTTGCACCGGAGCGTACAGATTCAATCGTCATTTTTTCACCCGGCGACAACATTTCTGTAAGTAATCTCATACAAGCGCTCAACGAAACACTCACTCGCATTCCAACCCAAACTGCGCCGTTGCCCGAAATTACGGTTCGTGCCGTCGTTTCAATTGATGAAATGATGGAAAGCCTTACTGAACGAATTGAAACAGCACTCTCACTTTCATTCCATGATATTGCCCGACATCCAAATCCAGCTGATGCAAAAGACGAAAAGGTGTATGCTATTGTTTCGTTTCTTGCGATGCTTGAACTTGTCCGTGAAGGCATTATTGATGTATTACAAGCAGATTCGTTTGGTGATATGACTATTGCTCGCCAGGCGAAACAAGTAGATTCACTTTAAACGTATGACACTCGTCAGCCAACTCGAAGCCTTACTCTTTATTTCAGGAGAACCGATGCCGTTTTCACGACTCGGCGCACTTCTAAAAGTTTCTCCAGGAGAATTGGAGGAAGCTATAACGTTACTCACAAAAAGTCTCGAGGGTCGTGGTATTACTGTTCTGCGAACTCATGACACTATTACGCTCGGCACAAGCCCAGAAGCGGCAGAACTCATTTCTAAATTAAAAAAGGAAGAACTCGAACGTGAACTTTCAAAAGCATCACTCGAAACACTCTCGATTATTTTATATAAAAATGGGGCAACCCGAAGTGACATTGATTACATCCGTGGCGTGAACTCAAGCTTTATTCTCCGTAACTTAGCTATCCGTGGTTTGGTTGAACGTATGGAAAATCCTACTGACAAGCGCACCTTTCTCTATAAACCAACTGCTGATTTGCTTGCCCACTTAGGTCTTTCAAGTATTGAAGCATTGCCAAACTTTGCTGAAAATCATGCCCGTCTAGGTAAAGAAGTGGCAAAGAGTATTGAAGAGAATGTTGTAGCTGAAGAGGCTCCTGTCCTAGAAGAAGAAACTCATGAAGAATAAAATTCGTAATCTAATTCCAGAGTCACTCTTGCTCATCTACCACACGGTAGTTAGTTTTTTGTCCGCGTTATTCTATGGTTTTCCTGGGCAAAAACTTACGGTTATAGGTATTACGGGAACAAAAGGGAAAACAACCACTGCAAATTTTATTTGGTCGGTGCTAAAAACGTCTGGCTATAAAGTTGGGATTGTGAGTACTGCGAATATCCGTATTGGAGATAAAGAATGGCTTAACTTATACCGCATGACATTTCCACCAGCATGGGAAATGCAGAGAATTTTAAATCAAATGTTGAAGGCTGGTTGCACGCATGTTGTTATGGAAGCAACATCTGCGGCGCTTGCACTCAACCGTCATATCGGTATTCGTTTTACCGCTGGTATTTTTACTAATCTTTCTCCAGAACATCTAGAACTGCATCACGGTAGTTTTGAAGAATATCGAAGCCAAAAAGAAAAATTATTTGCTGCACTCCAACATAATTCACGTTCGGTTTCTATCGTAAATGCTGACAGCGAACAGGCGTCGTACTTTACTAAGTATAAGGCTGGTAAAAATTATACATACGGTATTGCCCATGGTGATGTGCGCGCGGAAAATATTGTTGAAAAAGAAAATGGTGTGTCATTTACTGTTGGTGGTGAATCGTATGAGCTTCAAACTATTGGAGCGTTTAACGTATATAACGCGTTGCCTGCGCTCGTGCTCGCTCGCTCGTGGGGAATTCCAACTGAAAAGATTAAAGCAGGACTCGCATCACTATCGTTAATTCCTGGCCGAATGGAAAAAATTGAGGCAGGCCAATCATTTTCAGTTATCGTAGATTATGCTCACGAAGGACTTTCCGTTGGTACCGTGCTCGACGTTGCTCGTCGAATGAAAAAAGAGGGAAGTCGTATTTTGGTTGTCACAGGTGCAACTGGTGGCGGGCGGGATAAAGCAAAGCGTACCGCAATTGGTAAAGCTGTTGGTGGCGGTGCTGATATTGCATATGTAACCGATGAAGATCCGTATGAAGATGACCCGCTTATCATTATTAAAGATGTTGCGGAAGCAGCACGAAGTACTGGAAAAAAAGATAATGTTGATCTTTTCGTACTTGCAAACCGAAAAGATGCAATCGAGAAAGCGTTATCTGAGGCAAAAAATAGTGATATAGTGCTCATCATTGGTAAAGGTGCTGAACAGACAATGCAGGTCAATGGTGGCGCAATTCCATGGGATGATCGTAAAATTGCCCGAGATTTTTTGCAGTCACGTTTTAGTAAAAAATAATGTCTATGATTCCTGACGTCATTAAAGTAATGCTCTCATCGATGCTCGCGTTTTTCGTGGGTATAGTTTCCACTCCGTTTCTCTCTGATTTTCTGTACAAGCATGAACTTTGGAAAAAGGCGTCAGTACCGAAAACACTCGATGGTAAAGTAGCTACGCTTACACAAGCAATCCACCAAGATCACATTCGTCGCGTACCACGGTTCGGTGGACTTCTGGTGTGGGGAAGTGTTGTTTTTGTAGCACTCGTACTAGCAATTATTTCTTCGGTGTCTAACAGTGATCTATTCTCTAAAATTTCTTTCCTCTCACGAAATCAAACCTGGGTGCCGCTGGCTACACTCATTATTGGAGGACTTGTTGGCGCGATAGATGACTACATGGTATGCCGGGATGCTGGTAGTCATGTGGGTGGAGGGCTCTCGCTTTCGGCTCGCATAGGTCACGTTACGATTGTGGCGCTCCTCGCAGGACTTTGGTTTTATGTAAAACTTGGCGTTACCGCAATCTCAATCCCGTTTGTCCCACCACTATTTTTAGGTTTTCTTATTGTGCCATTTTTTATTATTGTCATGCTCGGTCTCTATTCTGGTGGAATTATTGACGGTATTGATGGTCTCGCTGGCGGGCTCTACGCTATCATGTTTGGCGCATACGGTGCCATCGCGTTCTATCATAACCAAATCGATTTGGCGGCTTTCTCGATGGCTGTTGCTGGGGCGCTTCTTGCATTTCTTTGGTTCAATATTCCGCCAGCACGTTTTTACTTATCAGAAACAGGAACAATGGGGCTTTCAATGACTCTTGGTGTCGTTGCATTTTTAACGGACTCCGTTATTGTACTTCCGATAATTGCTCTTCCACTTGTTGTTACTTCTGCCTCAGCCATCATTCAACTTTTGTCGAAAAAATTCCGTGGTAAAAAAGTATTTCTTGTTGCGCCGCTCCACAACCATTTTCAAGCTCTCGGTTGGCCTGCAACAAAAATAACGATGCGCTATTGGGTTATTGGTGCTATGTGTGCAATTCTTGGTGTCATTATTGCACTTGTCGGCTAAAATAAGAACGTATGGCGGTAAAGGTTTCGGTAAAAACAAGCGAACGGAGGCCTGTTGACCGTTTCTTTTTGGGTATTATTGGTGCTTTGGTTTTTTTTGGCGCCCTAGCATTCGTCTCGGCTTCACTTGGTGTTTTGGCGCACAACGAAAGTACCTTTTGGAGTATTACTTTTAACCAGCTCGTTCTCGGACTTTTGCTTGGAATTATCGCCATGTTGGTTACCGCTCGCATCCCATACACATTTTGGAAGAGTTATGCGTTTCCTATTTTTGTTTTTACATTACTTTTGATGCCACTCGTGTTTGTTCCGCATATTGGCTTTTCTCATGGTGGAGCAAGACGCTGGGTTGATATCGGGCCTATTAATTTTCAGCCAGCAGAGTTTTTAAAAATTGGATTTCTGATTTATTTTTCTGCTTGGCTCGCGTGGGCAAAAAAAAGATTAGGTAGTATTAAGTACGGTGTATTACCGTTCATCTGCATTATTGCCATCATGGCGGGCCTCTTATTGCTACAACCTGACACGAAGAGTCTTTTGTTGATGATTGCTACCGGAAGTATTTTGCTTTTTGTCGCAGGTGTGCCGGTGCGATACCTTGTAGGGACGGCTATTCTTGGTGCGGTGCTTCTCACGGCACTCGTGTTTGTAACTCCGTATCTTCGGGCTCGCGTACAAACCTTTATTAATCCTTCCCACGATCCTCGTGGTGCTTCCTACCAGCTTCAACAAGCGCTTATTGCTATCGGTTCAGGTGGAATTACAGGAAGAGGATTTGGGCAAAGTGTCCAAAAATTTAGTTATTTACCAGAGCCGCAAGGTGATTCTATTTTTGCCGTCATTGGTGAAGAGTTTGGTTTTGTGGGCAGTGTTTTCATTATTTTACTCTATGTTGCATTTGCCCTCCGAGGCATGCGTATTGCTGGTAGAGCTCCAGATATGTTTGGCCGGTTATTGGCATTAGGAATTGTCAGTATCATCACTCTCCAGTCATTTTTGAATATTGCTTCCATTACCGGCGTTTTTCCGCTTACCGGTGTGCCGCTGGTATTTATGAGCCAAGGAGGTACTTCGCTTCTTATTTCACTTGCCGCCATCGGTATCGTGCTTAACATTTCTCGTTTTCAGCAGGAAGGGTAGAAATAGGGCGTAGAAATAAGGTATACTTGAGAATCATATGAAGATCGTTTTTACTGGAGGGGGAACAGGCGGCCATTTCTATCCGCTCATTGCTGTAGCCGAAAAAATTAATCAAATTGCCGACAAGGAAAAAATTGTCGGTCTCAAGCTCTACTTTATGTCGCATGATCCGTACGACAAGGAGCTTTTATTTGAAAATAGTATTACATTTTTGCCAGTCTCTACCGGTAAACAGCGTGTATATCGTTCATGGCGCAATATTACTGACCTCATTAGTATTGCTATGGGGTGTATTTCGGCAACGATAAAATTATTTTTCTTGTATCCGGACGTTATTTTTTCGAAAGGTGGTTATGGTGCTTTCCCAGCACTTTTTGCTGCAAAACTACTGCGCATCCCAGTAATTATTCATGATAGCGATACTGTTCCAGGCCGCGTCAGTATTTGGAGTGGAAAATTTGCTAAGCATATTGGTGTTGCGTATCCAGAAGCAGTAGAATATTTTCCTAAAGAAAAAACGGCATGGGTTGGTGTGCCAATTCGTGATGCTATAAAAGAAAAACCAACCGAGGGCATGTATGACATTCTTGGTCTAGAACCGGGAACGCCAACTATTTTGGTTACTGGAGGATCCCAGGGTGCAGAACGAGTAAATAATGTACTCATTGATGCGCTTCCAGAGCTTTTAAATCGATACCAGATTATTCATCAAGCCGGTGTAAACAATATGAAGGATGTTTTAGGACGTACCTCAGTTGTTCTCGATAAACATCCATATTTCAAGCGCTATAAACCATTTTCTTATCTAAATGAGCTTAATTTAAAAATGGCTGCTGCTGCCTCGAAAATCGCTATTTCTCGTGCAGGTTCTACCATATTTGAACTTGCCATTTGGGGATTACCGTCGATCATTATTCCGCTTCCTGAAAGTATTTCTCGTGATCAGGCAAAAAATGCATTTTCCTATGCTCGCAATGGTGCTTGTACCGTAATTGAAGAGGAAAACTTAACACCATCGGTACTTATTTCCCAAATTGATAATCTCATCAATAATCCTACTCGGCTTGAAGCCATGTCTCTTAAAGCGAAAGAATTTGCCAAAGTAGATGCAGCTGAAAAAATTGCTCGTGATATTGTAGACGTTGCCCTAAAACACGAAAGTTAATATGGAAAGCGAGCGACGAACGTGTAGAAAGTGCAACCAAGAGTTCGTCATTGATTCTGACGACTTTGAGTTCTATAAAAAAATAAATGTGCCACCGCCGACACATTGCCCGCACTGTCGTATGATTCGACGAATGCTTTTTCGTAATGAACGAGCTTGGTATCGTCGCACTTGCGCGGCAACTGGTAAGCCAATACTTTCAATGTATGCACCTGACCTTCCGCTTACTGTTTACGAAGAGAACTATTGGAAAAGCGATGCTTGGGATCCACTCGACTACGGTCGCGAATATGATTTTTCTCGAGGTTTTTTTGAGCAATTTTTTGAACTTTTTCAGGCTGTACCACATCCAAACCTGATTCAAAAAAATAATGTTGGAAGCGACTACTCAAATCACACCCTGAACCTGAAGAATTGTTATTTCTGTATTAGTACTGATACTGCTGAAGATTCCAGCTATCTTTTTACGGCAATGATCCGTATGCGCAATTCGTTTGATGGCCACCAGTCGTCTGACTCTGAATACTGCTATGAAATTGTAGACTCCAAGAAATGTAATCGCTCGCTCTTTATTCAAAATTGCGAAGCCTGTGTCGAGTCAGCCCTTTTGTATGATTGTCGTAACTGCACAAACTGTTTTGGTTGCACTGGTCTTCGTGGAGCACAGTACGTGATTTTTAATGAGCAATATTCAAAAGAGGACTATCATAAAAAAGTTGCTGAATATCTCAACGGTAGCTATAGAGCTCTCCAAACAGCACTTAAAAAATTTAATGAACTCAAGCTAGCATATCCGCATAAGTACGCGATGATCACTAATGCGCAAAATGTCTCTGGGGATGATATTTATAATGCTCGTAACTGTGCACAATGTTTCTTTGCTCGCGACAATGTCGAAAACTGCAAATATGGCTATCGTATTTGGGAAAATACTAAAGACGGCTGGGATGGCATTGTGGTGTGGAAGGGAAGCGAAGTATTTTATGAAGTGCTTTCTGTAACTGGCCAGCGAATTTCCTTCTCAGCGTATGTGTGGGGTGGAAATGATATCGAGTATTCTTATAATTGTTTCGACTGTAATAATGTATTTGGCTGTATTGGACTTCGTAGTAAATCCTATTGCATTTTCAACCGACAGTATACAAAAGAAGAGTATCAAGAACTTTTACCAAAAATAAAAGAGAGTATGAAATCTCGTGGCGAATACGGCGAGTTTTTTCCAATTGAGCGTTCTCCTTTTGCATATAACGAAACCATTGCTCAAGATTATTTCCCACTTACTAAAGATGAAGCAATTACTAAGCAGATGCCATGGCATGATCCTGAGGTAAAGTACTACAACGTCACTATGACAGCTGACACTATTCCGGATTCCATACAAGAAGTTACTGATAACATTACCAAAGAAGTTATTGCCTGCGCTCATAACGGTGAATGTACCGAACAGTGCTCAACTGCCTTTCGGGTAACACCTGAGGAAGTTCAATTTTACAAAATGATGAAGTTGCCATTGCCGCGACTTTGCCCAAACTGTCGTCACTTTGGCCGAGTAAAAATGAAGACGCCGCTTAAGCTTTGGCACCGCTCATGTATGTGTAATCAAGCTACTCATGACCACTCTGGTACCTGTCCAAACGACTTTGAGACGGCGTATGCTCCAGAACGCCCAGAAAAAATCTATTGCGAGAGCTGTTACCAGAAGGAAATCCTCTAAAAAAGCTCTAAATTCGATTTACACAGGGGTCGCTTTAGGGGTTAGCACAGTGGATTAAAATACGCTATAGTAGGGTAGTCAATAATTACTAAGTAGATGTAACGTAGTTGCCGCCTGTCGGCAGAAAGAATTATGGCAGAAAAGACATCAGCATTTATGAAGCCAATGAAGCTCACTCCAGAGCTCGAGGCAGTCGTTGGTAAGGGCCCAATGCCACGCTCTGAAGTAGTTAAGGCTCTCTGGGTCTACATTAAGAAAAATGGTCTCCAGGACCAGAAAAACAAGCGAAACATCAACGCTGACGAAAACCTTAAGAAGGTCTTCGGCGGAAAGGGAACTGTTTCAATGTTTGAAATGACCAAGCTCGTTTCAAAACACCTTTCTTAGTTCTCAGAAAACTTAGAATAAAAAGAACGCCTCATCGGCGTTCTTTTTATTTGACAAAGTAATATTTTGTTTTAAAGTGAAGAAAACGCTTTGAAAATGGTTAGAAAAAGCCCGGTTTTTCAGGCTCTCTGGAATGTCGAGCTTTTTCTAACGCTAAAAACAATTTATGGAACTTAAACGCTTAATAGATCTGGTTACAGGCCAGGCATCTGCGGACTATCAGGAAGAACGCAAACAAAAAATCCAAAATCCTGAACATGACATAATTTGCGATGATGGGCAGGGATTTATCCGGCCAGCTACGCATATTACTGAAGAAACCTTTAACATTCCTGGCATAGTGCTACAGGATATAAAGGATATTGAAAGCGATTTAAAAAAATTGCTTCATGAAGGCAAAGATTGCCTGATTAGTTCAAAACACTACTTCCATGTTCGCACACCGGAAGTAACTACTGATGACCTTACCATCATACCTATGTTAGAGAACCCTAAACTTATTTCCTTAGGGGAAGCGCTTGCTACCGCCAAATTTCTAATTGAACAGGACTTACAAGGAAAAGGCCCACTTTTCGAGCCTAATCCTGAAAAAGACCGCAATGTTAATTTGGGTTACTGCGAACTGGATGACAATGGCGCCCAGGTAGTAAAAATTGTTTTTATAGAACGCGTGCAAAGTAGCCGCTGGGTTGACGGAAAACAAACCTACCATATCCATGCACACAAAACACCGCGTTTCTACAAACCAAACCGCCACCTGCTTGATTTTTAAAACCGATTTATGCCACATATACAAGTAGTTTACGACCAAAAGAAATCTGGAGTTGATTTTGACAAGATTTCACAACTTGCCCGACAGCTTCCAGGTATCGTTGCCCCAGCACTTTTCCCAGCAGACACCAAAGATATGGATTTAAAAATTAAAGTGGATGTGTTTACGCCCATTTTAGCTATAAACCAGATTCCGGTGGCTATTAGGATTAGTGTTGGCTACAACAAATATCGTAATGAGAAGGGAATAGAGAAAATCATTACAGAGATTGAGAGTTCACTAAAGGAAACGCGCAAGAAATTGTTTGCGTCACTTGGTGAAAAGGACTTCTTTGTAAAAGTATCTTTTTCCGAATCAGAATTTCGGTATATTAATTAATTGCTTCCACACTCAACTTTTGAAATCGCCCCGCTGCTTTGCATGGGCTTTTTCTTTTACAAAATATTGAATTTAAAGGCTTTTCTGGTACACTCAAACTACGATGTCAGATAAGATTGTTACTCGTTTTGCCCCAAGTCCAACTGGCTTTATGCACGTTGGAGGTATTCGTACCGCCCTGTTTGCTTGGGCCTGGGCGCGTAAAAATAAAGGTACGTTTATTCTTCGTATTGAAGACACCGACAAAGAACGTGAAGTTCCTGGTTCAGTTGCCCATATTATTGAATCGCTGAAGTGGCTTGGCATTACCTGGGATGAAGGTCCCGAAATAGATGGTCCGCACGCACCATATTTACAGTCACAACGCCTTGATCTCTATAAAAAGTACGCAGCTATTTTAATTGAAAAAGGTTTTGCCTACGCAGATCCATATTCAGTAGAAGAATTAGAAGCATTTCGCAAAGAGGCTGAAAGAAATTCGCAACCGTTTCTTTTTCGGAATCATCGACCAGAGAATCCTCCAGTGTGGGATGGTACTACGCCGCTTCGTTTTAAAACTCCTGAAATAAAAAGCTATGCATGGTTCGATTTAGTGCGTGGTGATCTTTCTGCTGGCCCTGAAGCTCTCGATGACTTTATCCTGATAAAAAGTGATGGTTATCCAACCTATAATTTTGCGCACATTGTAGATGATATTGAGATGGGTGTAACTCATGTAATGCGTGGCGAAGAATTTATTTCTTCAACACCAAAGTTTCTTGCGCTCTACGATGCGCTTGGTATAACAGCACCACATTTTGTAACCATGCCACCAATTTTAGGTGAAGGTGGTAAGAAGAAACTTTCAAAACGTGATGGTGCAAAAGATGTGCTCGAGTATCGCACCGAAGGTTATCTGCCTGAAGCATTAATAAATTTTCTCGCTTTTCTCGGCTGGAATCCTGGAGATGAACGTGAAGTAATGACTTCACAAGAATTTATTGAAGCGTTTGATATTGCTCGTATTGGCCGCTCTGGTTCACAGTGGAACGAAGAAAAATTAAACTGGCTCAATCGTGAACACATGAAGAAGCTTTCCTATGAAGAGCAGGTAAAGCGTTTCATCTCATTCTTGCCTGATTCGGTAAAAAATTTGCCGGGCTACACTGGCGCTAAAGCTGCCCGTATTGCACCAATTGCTCTCGATCGTATTCAAAAATTTAGTGATGTAGTTACCATGACCACTGAAGGAGAATTTGATTACTATTTCTCAAAGCCAAAGTACGACGGAGTTAAACTTACCTGGAAAGAAGATGCTCCAGACGTAACTAAAAAGCATCTTGGTGAAGTAGTAAAACTTTTGGTGAAAGTAGACGAAGATACGTTTACTCGCGATGAAGTGAAAAAAGCTATCTGGGATTATGCCGAATCTGTTGGTCGTGGCAATGTTCTCTGGCCAACTCGTGTCGCGCTTTCTGGTCGCGAAAAATCCCCAGACCCGTTTGTCTTAGCTGAACTTCTTGGTAAAGAAGAAACTATTACGCGGCTTAATGAAGCGGTAGAAACGCTTAACTAACATGAGGCACAATCGAGGCTTTCTTGTTACCGTTATTGTCATTATTTTTGCTATCGCAGCTTTCGGTATTATTCGTTTACAAGGTGCGACATTGCCGACGCTGCCAGAAAACGCAACCGAGAAAACTGATTTACAAAATGCCGATACGACACTTTCTGCCTACTGGAATAAATACTTTTCAATCGCAGCCCCAATTGGTAATTTTCTTTGGAATGCTTTTAAAGCAAATATGACACACATCCAAAATGGTGAGCCAACAGATATTCAGAATAATTGGTCATCAACTATTTCTGGAGAAAAACCAAATTATGAAAAACAGGGAATTAGCATTCATAACCAAGTAACTTCGCAAAACTCTCTTGGAAACTAGTTCTCACAATCAGTTTGACGTTATCATTGTTGGTGGTGGTGCTTCAGGTATGATGGCCGCTGGCACTGCTGCTTCGCGTGGTTTAAAGGTGCTTTTGCTTGAGAAAAACCAAAAACTTGGCGAGAAGTTAAAAATTTCAGGTGGTGGACGTTGCAATATTACCAATGCCGAACCCGAAAAACGCACGTTTCTAAAAAATTATGGTAAAGCGGAGCAGTTTCTGTATTCGCCGTTTTCAAAGTTTGATAACAAAACCACATTCTCTTTTTTTGAATCTCTTGGTTTGCCATTGGTGGTGCAGGCACGCAACCGAGCATTTCCTCATACTGAAAAAGCTCACGATGTTGTAAAGACGCTTGAGCACTATATGAAAAAAGGAAATGTAACTATAAAGATAAATGCAAAAGTTTCTCGAATTGAAAAAGAAGGCGATCGCATCATTGGTGTTCGTTCCGGTACTACTTTCTACGAGGCTAAGGCCGTTGTTCTCTCAACTGGCGGCGTATCGCATCCAGAAACTGGTTCAACTGGGGACGGTTTTAATTGGTTAAAAAGTCTGGGACACACGGTAGTTGAGCCAACACCAACCATTGTGCCGTTAGCCGTAAAAGAACGCTGGGTTCATGCTTTGGCTGGAGTATCACTTTCTTTTATGAAAATCACATTCTACCAAGATGGAGTAAAAAAGTTCTTTCGAAAAGGAAAAGTGCTGTTCACCCATTTTGGTCTTTCTGGCCCGCTTATTTTAAATGCGGCGAAAGAAGTGCATGATCTTTTGTATGATGGCGTTGTTACGGCAACTATTGATGCCTATCCAGATACAGACATTGGTGCGTTAGATAAGCAAATTACGAAAGTGTTTGATACCAACAAAAATAAAATGCTCAAAAATATTTTTGACCAAATAACACCAGAGGGAACAGCTAAGGCGTTATTACCACTTCTTCCTATTCCACCAGAAACCAAAGTGCATAGTATTACTAAAGAAGATCGTCGAAAAATCGTTGATCTTTTGAAGGCACTACCGATTACGGTCACAGGACTCATGGGTTTTGATCGTGCTGTCGTAGCTGATGGGGGAGTGCCGTTAACAGAAGTAGATACTCGGACGATGCGTTCAATTATCTACCAAAATCTTTACTTAACCGGTGACCTACTTCATATCAATCGACCCTCGGGCGGCTATTCACTTCAGCTTTGTTGGACTACCGGCTACGTAGTTGGTTCTAGTGTATAGTTATACCCGGTTTATAAGACAATTTCCTCCATGATTGGTATACTTTTCGTATGATTGACTTACAACAGCCGATGACCAAGCAAAGTGCTACGATGGTTGTCCTTAGTATTCTTGGTGTGCTTGCTGCACTGAGTATTGGATTCTACGTTGTTCGAGGATTCTTTCACTCCAACTCTGTTTCGCCAACTGGTGAACCACCAATAATTGGAGAAATAAAAACTATTGTTGGTTCGCAAATGCTTATTACTGGTCCAAAAGGTGATCAGGCTGTTCGTCTCGCCTCAGGTACTCATTACGAGAATGGTGGTTATAGCAGTTTACATGAAGGCGTACTTGTTATGGTTGTTGGTTCTTCTAAAAATGGTATTCAAAATGCTGATAAGGTCATTATTAATCCGGGGCACAGTGAATAGTATGACGAAAGAATATAATCGCGGTTTTACGCTTATTGAACTCTTGGTAGTGATGGCCATTATCGGCATTCTTTCGAGTGTTGTATTAGTGAGCCTAAGCTCTGCTCGTGATAAAGCAAAGAATGCTCGCATTATGCACGACCTCGATCAATTGCGAACCCAAATGGAAATTTACCAGATAGATCACGATGGATACGGTGGTTATGTTTGGGATTGTACTAACGGTGTATACGATGGTAATCCAAATGCAATAAATGTTTTCGCTACGCCCGAAGCCCAAGGAGGAGTAAAGGAAACAGTTGATATTGCTCGAAATGATGCTGCACCAGATAGTAACTACTATGGCGGATTTACCTGTGCGACTGGTCCTTACTGGGGTTCATACTATGGAGGCGCAGTGCAACCAACAACGTGGGCTGTTGCCGTTCCTCGTTTTGGTGGTGGTTTTATTTGCTACGACAATATAAACGGCATGACTGAAATTCAAGGTCAGCTTTTTATGTGGTACGGACAGTGTGGTCATTACTAATTTTCCCCTACTTTAGAAAAATTTAATATTTTGTTTAGTTTTCCACAGTTAAAGTATTGCTAGTGAACGCTCGTTCACCTATACTTATTGTAGGTCGCTAGAGTAATTTTTGAAACAAAACTATGTCACGAGAACAATACATTGACGTCCTTAGACGAGAAGTTGAAAAGCTTAATAAGGTTATTGATATTAAAATTTTACAAGGCCAAAATTACTCAAGTGAAGCTCGAAAGCACAAGGCGCTTCTTTCTGAAATTCGTAAGCATGCAGCACGAAACTTTTGGAACCGTCTCTTTATGCTCTTTCAATTCTAAGTAAGTATGAATAACGAATATAAAGACAAGCTCTCTTCCTTCTATCGTCGCGAAAAGCGCATGCCATCGTATTCAGAAATGATGAAGCTCTTTGGTTTTAAATCAAAAAATGCTGTCTATCGTTTAGTACAAAAAATGCTCGATGCTGGTGTCGTAACCAAGGATGCACTTGGCCGACTATTACCAGGAAATTCTTTTACTGAAGTGCCAATGCTTGGTTTGGTAAAAGCTGGTTTTCCAGCACCGAGCGAAGAAGTCCTCGAGACTAGCATTAACCTGGATGATTTTCTTATTTCTGAAAAAGGTTCAACGTATCTTTTAGAAGTAGATGGTGATTCAATGATCGAAGCGCATATTGCGCCAGGCGACATGGTAATTGCTGAACGGGCAAGCATGGCTCGCGATGGCCAAATTGTCATTGCTCGCGTAGATGGCGAGTACACCATGAAATACTTTAAGCGTGATGGCACAAAAGTATGGCTTTTGCCAGCCAACAAAAACTTTAAGCCAATTTATCCTACAGATGACTTTCGGATTGAAGCTATCGTGAAGGGTGTTATTCGAAAGTACTAGAGGCTCTCTAACTGTTCTAGCGTGAAGTCGCTGAGCGTTTTAATAGTCAGGTCTGCAATTCCAAACCGAGGATCATTTTCTCCATGATAGTCGGGAACAGCTATGCACTTCATCCGCGCTGCTTTTGCTGCTAATACACCATTAGGTGAATCTTCGAAAGCGAGACAAAAAACTGGTGGAATACCAAGCTTTTCTGCGGCCGTAATGTATACACCTGGGTGTGGTTTACCGTATGGTTCATGTTCAGCCGAATGAACAATTGTTATTTTCTTTGTAAGGTTTAGCTTTTCCATAACTGCAGCAATAATGTCTGTTGCTGAAGATGAAGCAATAGCCATAGGAATATCATTTGTCTTAAAAAGACTAATGATTTCTTCAACTCCTTGCTTTGCTATGCCATTTTTCTTTATTTCTGAGATTACTCCAAGGACAATGTCTGCTGCCACTTTTTCTTTTACGATCCCTGGCTGAGGAAATCGAATAAACCAATGTTCAACAACTTCATCCACCCGAAGACCTGTAGTCTCTTGAACTTGTTTCTGAGATAAGGAAATTCCAATATCTTGAAATACTTTCATTGTTACCTTTTGCCAAATAGGTTCCGAGTCAATCAAAAGTCCATCCATGTCAAAAATAACGGCTTTTATCATAAAACGATTATAAGCGAGAATTGTACTGAGAGCTACTTATTTTAAATGTTCTGTGTATACTAGGAGTCATGAATCGCATTGAACACGACAGCCTGGGCCCTGTTTCTATAGGTGAAAAAAATATATGGGGAGCGCAAACCGAGCGTACCCGAGAGAATTTTAAGGCAGGTACCCCGGTACCGCTTTTGGTTGTGTACGCTCTTACTCAAATCAAGAAAGCTGCTGCCAAAACACATCAATCACTCAAACTGCTGACACCACTAAAAGCAAAGGCGATTATTATTGCGTGCGATGAAATTTTAAAAGGGAAGTGGGACGATCAATTTCCTGTTTCGGTTTTTCAAAGTGGCTCAGGAACGCAAACTAATATGAATGTCAACGAAGTCATCGCTAACCGCGCTCACCAGCTTTTAGACGGTAAGCTTAGTGATACCACTCGTTTGGTACATCCAAACGATGACGTAAATAAGTCGCAATCAACCAACGATACGTTTCCGGCGGCAATGCATATGGCGCTTCATCGGGCACTCACCCTCGAGCTCTTGCCGGTTCTTATCGGTTTTGAAAAAACGCTGATAAAAAAATCTAAAGCATTTAAAAATAATATTAAAGTTGGACGCACGCATTTAATGGATGCCGTCCCAATTTCTTTTGGTCAAGAATTTTCTGGATATGCTGCTCAAATTGCTACTACTCGTCGCGCGATAGAAGATTCACTTAAGAATCTCAGAGAACTTCCACTTGGTGGCACTGCGGTAGGAACTGGACTTAATGCGCCAAAACAATTTGCCGAGCTTACCGTTAAGAACATTCGTACAGACACAAAAGAACCATTTATGGTAGCTAAGAACACATTTGCTCATATGGCCGCACATGAGGCCGAAGTTCTTACTTCCAGTGCGCTTAAAGTACTTGCCGTTGCTCTTACTAAAATTGCTAACGATATTCGTCTTGGAGCTTCTGGTCCACACACAGGTTTTGCTGACATTATAATTTCGGACAACGAACCTGGTTCTTCTATCATGCCTGGTAAGGTAAACCCAACACAGGCAGAGAGTATGCTGATGGTATGTCAGAGAGTTATTGGGAACGATCTCACAGTAACACTGGGCGGAATGAATGGTCAATTTGAACTTAATGTATCAAAACCGCTCATCATTGCGACAGTTCTTGAGTCAGTTGATCTTCTTACACAAGCAATTGTTTCGTTTGATGCTAAGTGTGTTTCTGGTATTAAGATCAATTCCAAAAAATCCCTAGAAAATCTTGATCGGTCTCTTATGAACGTCACTGCATTGAACACTCGTATTGGTTATGAGCGAGCAGCCAAAGCAGTGCAGCAAGCAAAAAAAGAAGGTAAAACATTACGTCAGGTAATTCTTGAACAGAAACTTCTTACTGAAAAAGAATTTGATCAGGTAATGAACTATACAAAACTCGTTTAAACCCTATGGCGTTTCGAACAACAGTTGTTACTGTTAACGACAAAATGCAGCGAGGCTATCGCTACGAACGAGTAGAGCCAGAAGGCAAGCATTTTCATCCTGACTTTAAGCCTGATCTCACACCGAAGCAGATGCTTGCCCTTGGAATTTTTGGCGGTGTCTATATGCGCGACTGTACTAAGGAATTTCCGAAGACTTGGTTTACAAAAGCCAAATTTGCAAAAGGGAAATCAGACCCAAAACTCAATTACTTTAAAGTTTCTGCGAGCCAGCCACTTTCAGAATGGCAAAAGAAAGGTTGGATATACAAAGATGATCCACGTGGATGGTTTCAGTGGTACTGTCGCTACTATTCAGGTCGCCGGTTGCCAAAGGAAGACGATCGGCAGATTAAACGCTGGATCAATATGCGTCGCCATCTAGGCCAAATCGCGGCTCATTGTCGTCCTCTCGACATGCTTTGTCGACCTCGTCAGCGTCAAGCATTACTCCATTGGGCTTATGATGCAAGGCGCTTTTAGGCGTAGAAAACCCAAAGTGGCTGTGCTACACTAGACCTTACGTATGGAAATAGCAGAACGAATGTCACGCCTCGGAACCGAAACAGCTTTCGAGGTTTTAGTTAAAGCGCGTGCCCTCGAAGCACAAGGTAAAAATATTGTTCACCTTGAAATTGGTGAACCAGATTTTGATACCCCTAAAAATATTGTTGAAGCCGCGAAGACAGCGCTCGACACAGGCTACACTCACTATGGTCCATCAGCGGGCTTAGTTCCTGCACGTGAGGCGATTGCAAAGTACGTAATGAAAACTCGCCCAGGTTTTACCTGTACCGTTGATGAGGTAGTAATTACTCCAGGAGCAAAGCCAATCATGTTCTACTCTATTTTGGCTACCGTTAATGAAGGCGATGAAGTTATTTATCCGAATCCAGGATTCCCAATCTATGAATCAATGATCAACTTTGTTGGAGCAAAGCCAGTACCACTTCCATTAAAAGAAGAAAAGGAATTCCGTTTTGATATTGAAGACCTCAAGGCTCGCATCACTCCAAAAACTAAGATGGTGATCGTAAATACACCGCAAAATCCAACAGGTGGTATTTTGACGAAAGAAGATATCGAAGCAATTTCTGCACTCGCTATCGAGCACAACTTTATTGTTTTCTCGGATGAAATTTATTCTCGCATTGTCTACGGAGATTTTCAGCATTTCTCATTTCTTCAAGTACCAGGCATGAAGGAACGCACTATCATGCTCGATGGTTTTTCAAAAACCTACGCCATGACCGGTTGGCGTTTAGGCTACGGTGTTATGCCAAAAGAAATTGCTACACTCGTTGCAAAGCTCCAAACAAACTGTGCAAGTTGCACCTCAAGCTTTACCCAAATGGCCGGCGTTGAAGCACTTGAGGGTCCACAAGAGTCAGTAGATGAAATGGTTGCCGAGTTTAAACGCCGTCGCGATGCAATCGTAGATGGTCTAAACTCTATCCCAGGATTCCGCTGCCACCGTCCGCACGGTGCCTTTTATGTATTTCCTAATATCACCGGAACTGGCATGAAGAGCCAGGAAATTGCCGACTATCTTCTCTATGAAGGTGGCGTAGCTTGTCTTTCTGGAACTGCTTTCGGCGAATATGGTGAAGGATTTATTCGTTTCAGTTACGCAACCTCAATCGAAAATATCAACGAAGCAATTGCTCGAGTAAAGAAAGCTATCGAGAAGAAATTAGGAACCAAGGCGGCTGTATAATCAGTCGAATATCTCTTCACTAAATCTTCATATTTGAAACTTGCCGGAGGGATTGTCGGGTGTACAATATCGGCATTACGAGTAACAAGAAAAGTATATGTTCTATCCTCACGGTTCTATGATGTTCTATCCGTATTTTGGTCCACTAAACATGATTGGTCATATTCTCGGTTGGATCGTTTTTGTTGCAGTCATCCTTTTTGTGGTAAAAGCTTTCTCTCGCAACCGACATCACTATCGCATGTTCGGCCACGACAGTTCTATGGATATTCTCCGCGAACGTTATGCAAAAGGAGAAATTACCAAAGAGCAGTTCGAGTCAATGAAGAAAGATTTACAGTAATAACGTTTACAAAGAACCCAAACGCGGGTTCTTTGTTTTTTATGACAACATTTAGCGATCGCGTCGTAGAACTTGCACTTTCAATTCCTAAAGGCCGTGTTACCACATACGGTCGCATTGCGCGTGCCGCTGGAGGCGGTGGAATGTCAGCCCAAAGTGTCACCGCTATTTTAGGAAAAGCAGCCAACTCTGGAATAAAAAATATTCCATTTCACCGCATTGTCTACGCTGACGGTCACATTTGGTTGTCATCTACAAACCGTAAAGAACGTATAACGCTCTACAAAAAAGAGGGGATAGAAATAGATAATCGAGGGCGAATAGAAAATTTTCGCAGGCTGTTATTTGAATTTAAATAGCCATTGACAATAGTGCTTAGTATCGTATTGTAAGCAAAGAATTCTCTGACAATACTCGTGATCGAAAGTAAGAAGATCGCAGTCTTTTTGCTTTTGATCACCAGTAATATTTTTACTATGGCAACAAAAACAAGAGTTTTTTACGGTACTCATGCATCCGAATATATGGATGTCTATTGGCCTTACTCCACAACGAATCTACAGACACTCATTGTTCTTATCCACGGCGGCTTTTTTAAGCCAGTCTGGCATTTGAACTTAATGGAAGCATTAGCGAAAGCCTTCCAAAAACTTGGCTACACGGTAGTAAATATCGAATATCCTCGTGTTGGCGAAGGAAAAACAGCTCTAGAAATGCTCGAAAGCGTTTTTATAGCGTACGACACGGCTTGCATGCTCGATCCAGAGATTAGTAAGCATGTGGTAATTGGTCATTCGGCAGGAGGATTTTATGCCGAATGGTTTGCCCTCCGCTCAAATTTTTGTGGCACTAAACTGTGGAATAAAAAAGTTGTGACGCCAACAAAAGTTATCCCACTCGCTCCACTTTCTGACTTAGTTCGTGCACAGCGTGAAGGGCTTTCTGATAAACACGATGCCGTATTACGCTTTATACAGTCTGAACAACCTTCAGTACGTTTTGAAGAGGAAGCTCTTAAACTTTCTCCAATACAGTATGTTACACAAGATTGTCCCATCGAAATTATTCATGGGACACATGATACCGATGTGCCGCTTAGTCATTCTATTTCGTTTGCAGATAATCGCAGTAATGTGGTCCTGCACCGTACCGAAATGAATCACTACGAGGTAATCGAACCGTCATACCAAATGATGGAACTACTACAAAAAATTATACTTGCTTGAAAACTAAAAATCCCGCTTCGGTTTTGCCGCGGCGGGATTTTTACTTTAAAGACTGAAGTTAAAATAAATACAGTTGGATTCCTCCAGTGATAAAGGCTCCGGTATAAAAGAAGCCAAAGAGGTATCCGTACACATAATGTAATTGTTGGTATCTTGGTAAACCCGGAACAAATTTTCTTAATAGAAATCTACCCCACAGTAGCAGCAAGAGGAAAGCCGTTGGGCCTACAAAACCATACATGTGTATACGGAACAGTGTTGGGTGGTGATGTCCATGGAAATAGGGAATATGAACCAGACATTCTATGAAAAACAACGTTGTGGTCGCTACCAGTACAAACTTATTGCGGAACGAACGATGTTTCTTTGCCGCGTTCGGAATGCGTTCTTTACTCTGCATTCCAAACCAAACGGTACCAATAGCAAGATACAGTGAGTAAGTTGCCGGAATGCTAGAAATCCATTTCAGAATGATAAGAAGTGTTTCCATAGTTTGGGTTAGTTTAGAAGTGACCACAAAAGAAAAATGGCCTTCTGTGGCCACCTCTAGACCGAGCTGTCAAAGAAATTGCTTTAATTAAAATATAACAAAATATAATTTTGTCAATTAAATGGAAAAAGGTCGAACTGGTATACTTCTAACCATATCAGTAGCTAATATTTCTGTCGTTATGAAAACTCATATGTATAATCGAGGTATCGCACCACTTATTATTGTGCTTGTCCTAGCGCTTGCAGTTGCTGTTGGCGGTGGCGCATATTATGTGCAAAAGCATAAAATTAGTACTCAAAGTGAAATTAACGCTTCAACCCAAACTGAGTCAAATACGCAAGCTAACTCAAATAATGAAATTTCAGCAGGTTTGAATGCTGGCGTAACACTCAATAGTGGTACCATTCGCAGTTTGCTTTCAATCGGTAAAGATGTTGCGTGTACTTTTTCTGGAACAAATTCTCAAGGCACGGTAACTGGTACGAGCTACATTTCTGGCACCATGATGCGTGGTGACTTTACCTTAGAGTCTAAAGCTACCGGTACCGTTAACTCACACATGATTCGAAATGGTAATGATGTGTATGTTTGGACCGGTTCACAAGGTGCCAAGATGAGTTTTAGTGCTGTTACTGGTAGCGATACAAAAGCTAAGAGCGGTGTAGATCTCGATAGTACTGTGCAATATACCTGTAAGGATTGGACGAAAGATACTTCAAAGTTTACGCTTCCGACTGGAGTTTCGTTTCTCGACATTAACGCAATGCTTCAAGGTCAGGCAAACTTCAAACTCCCAGCCCACTATTAGTTGAGCAGATACTTCTAAAAACAACCAGGATGTCCTGGTTGTTTTTTATATACAAAAGAGGGAAGAAGGAGATGTTTCTAAGCTGGTTCTAATAATTGACACACATTATTTTGATATGTATAGTAAACAAAAAACAGAATATGAAAGACAAACAACTACAATCCTTATTGAATGAAATTTTTGGTGCACAGCCAGGTCTTCATGTAGAAGAAGTTCCAACTGAAACTGTTGAGAAGTACGATTTACCAATTAAATCTGGAATCGTGTATCAACTTAACGTAAAAAGTAACGTTCATAAAGACCTTACTCGCTTTGTGTGTTATATTGCGCCACACGATAACGAAAGCACTGCAGCTGTGTTTGCAACCACTTTTTTACGGAAGAAAAATGCCGAATCAATCTTAAAGGCACTTCCAAAGTCAGGCGAAATCTGTGGCGACAGTGTTTATTACAGTGAATTTTCACTTAATGAGCCAGCCGCCAAGTTCGAAGGTTTGTTGAAGGCGATAAAGACGCTGCAAAAAGAACCCAGAGGAAGTTTTACGTAACATATTTATTTACTAAGTATATAAACAGTTTATAGGCAGGCTCATATATTTGAGTTCTGCCTATATTCTTAGAAGAAAGGGTCGTAAAAGATATATTGTGCGACGTTAAGCTAAAAAAGAAATAGGCCTAAGATAGGCCCAATTTCTTATTTCCCCACCAACTCAAATCAGCTATTCGTGGCTTGCGCCAGTATGTGCCACAACGCATGAGTTATAGGAATTTACTTCAGCATTGTATTCGGTAATTTTAGCTTTCAGGTCGGCAATCAGATTATTGTAGTCATTTACCATCTGATTATATTCCTGCACGTACTGTTCATGTTCGTAAGTGTACGTACTGGTGCTATCTATTTGCTGCTTCTTAGCAGTAATTTGATCCTTGAGAGCGTCAGCTTGAGCTGTTTTTGCATCAACCTCAAGTTTCAGTTTTGGATCAATAGTAGGACATGCATTAGATGGGAGTCCAAAGTGTTGAGTAATCATCCAAACTTCCCTGCCTTTAAACATACCAACCCGGGCGCCAATACCAATTTCGGTATAGTTCTTATTCAAAATGTTGGCACGATGACCAGGACTATTCATCCACGCAGTTACCACATCGTTGGCAGATGAAAAATTACCATAGGCAAGATTTTCACCAATCGTGATGTAGGTATAGCCAACTTTCGCTACAACTTGATCAAGAGTCACACCAGTTGGCGAAACGTGGTCAAAATATTGTCTCGAAAGCATGTCGTTTACTTTCATCAGTGCGCTTTGGTCAAGTAGTACGCTTTCGGTAAGTGGCGAAAGTCCAGCGTTAACTCGTTCCTTATTAGTTGCTACGATAACGCTTTCGATAGTAATTGGGCCATTAATGTTTACTTCTGTTTGCTGCTCTGGTGGTAGCGGCCCAGGGGTTTGCACGTTTGTCGTCGCAGGTACTGGTTTTACCGTTTTAACTGGTGCTGTAGTAATTGGAGTTAAAGCTGTGCTCGTATTTTGCGAGTCGGTATTCGTAGTAGTATTAGAATTTTGCTCTAATTTGCTAAATAATTTTCCAGTTGGTAATTCAGGAGCAACCTGGTTAAGAACTGTCTCGGTTTTGTGTGCGACTTTTATCGCAGTTGGTCGAATATCATCCCAAAGTAGATACATCGTACCTACCACAAAAATAAATATGACAATGTTACCAATCAAACGCATACCGCATAATTATATCACGCAGTAGAAATATTTTTGTTACGTTTACTGGCATACTTTGGCTAAACGATAGCCTGCGGATTGCGCGACGCTCTCAGTATCAAACCAGACTTTGTTTTCCTCTTTTATCCGACTTCCAGAGCCGCATGATTCAAAGTAATATGTTGTTCCATTTTTTGAAGCAAAGACATTTTCAGAAGTATGTGTACTTTTGGTGATTTCTGAACTCAGAATTGGCTCACTATTAGGCAATAGTTTTTGGTTTGAGACAAGAGAACGGTCTGCCGTAATAATCGTTACTCCCCCATCCCCTTCGGTAAACCCAATCGCTGATAATCGCCCAAGGCCAAAACAACCAAGTGAAATAAGGATAAAAATGAAAAAAGAGGCTACTGGCTCATAAAAACTTGGCTGCTTGATTTTTTCTCGAATTTCATGTATATTCATCAGGGATTATTGTATTTAATTTCGCTGTATTTTCTAGGTTCGGCTTTAGATTTTGTTTAAAGCTAGTATCTAACAGCTAGTATTATTGTATGGCACATCGTAAAGCCGCGGGAACAGCCAAAAACCTACGGGACTCAAATCCTAAATATCTCGGTACCAAGCTCTATGATGGTGAGCACGCTCAGGCAGGTTCAATCATCATCCGTCAGCGCGGAAGCCGCATTCTCGCCGGAAAGAACGTTAAGGCTGGAAAAGACTACACTCTCTTTGCTCTCAAAGAAGGCACCGTAAAGTTCACTTCAACTCGCAAGACGAACTTTGACGGAAAAGTTGCAGTCAAGAAAGTAGTAAACGTTATCTAACAAAAATCTCCCCTTTGGGGAGTTTTTTGTTTATGCAATCAAGTTTTTTCCAGTCATTGTTTTTGGTACTGGAAGATTAAAGAGCGAGAGCATTGTTGGCGCGACATCAGCAAGCGTGCCGTTAGAAAGTTTTATATTTTCTTTGGTAAGAATTACTGGTACACGGTTCAAGGTATGCGCAGTATGTTTTTCATGCGTTTCTTGATCAATATTGAGTTCGGCATTTCCATGATCGGCGGTAATAAGCGCTACGCCGCCGTGAGCTGTAAGAGCTTCAATAAACCGTTTTAGTTCGCGATCAATTGTTTCAACGGCAATAACAATTGCTTCTTTATTTGCTGTATGGCCAACCATGTCTGCGTTGGCGTAGTTAATGAAAATAAAGTTGGTGCCTTTTTCAATTTGCTCGATAGCTTTGTCGGTAATTTCTTTCGCGCGCATCTCTGGAGCTAAGTCGTGTGTCGGTACATCTTTTCGGCTCGGAACTAAAATATGCTCTTCACCAGCATGTGGAGCTTCGCGACCACCGTTTAAAAAGTACGTTGCGTGCGGATATTTTTCGGTTTCGGCAATGTGCGCTTGTGTAAAGCTAGCGTTTGAAAGTTCGTTAGCTAAAGTCGTTTCAATAGTTCCTGGCAGAAATGCTGCATGTTCGCTTAAATCTTTCTCGTATTGTGTAAGAGTTACAAGTTTTATATTTTTTTCTTTTGCGTGCTCAAGAATTTTCTTCGTGAGCATGCGAGCACGATCAGGACGATAGTTAAAGAAGAATACGCCATCGTTATTTTCTATGGTGTAGGCTTTACCACTCTCGTCTAAAAATACATGTGGCTCAAGATGTTCATCAAGCACACCATCTTTATAGAGCGCTTTCAAAATAGCTGAAGGTGTACGAGTAATGTGTGTTTTACCCTTACCGTGGAAAATAGCTTGTTCAGCTTTAGCTAAGCGATCCCAGTTGTGGTCGCGATCCATCGCATAAAAGCGGCCAGAAGCGGTAGCGATAAAACCAATACCAAGTTCTTCTAAGAGATTTTCGAGCTCTTTAAGTGATTGATGTGCACTTTGTGGTGGAGTATCACGGCCGTCGGTAAACACGTGAATGGCAATTTTTTCTATTCCAAATTCTTTCGCCGCTTTTAAAATACCGTGCAAATGGGCATGATGGCTATGAATGCCGCCTGGTGAAAGAAGCCCCATTAAATGAAGCGTACTTCCCTCTTTTTGCACATGCTCAAATAGCTCGCTAATTTTTGGATTTGTTGGAAATTCACCGCGGTTCATAGCTTTGGTGATGCGAACTAAATCGGTATCAATTATTTTTCCAGCACCAATCGTCATATGGCCAATTTCACTGTTACCAATTTGCCCGGATGGTAGCCCAACATCCTCGCCTGATGCATCAAGTACCGCATGCGGATATCTCACCAAAAGCGAATCAAAAAACGGTGTCTTTGCTTCCGCAATGGCGTTATCTTGTGTATCTTCCCGATGCCCCCAGCCATCGAGAATAATTAGAGCAATCTGATTATTTTCCATAAATTAAAAGCGTTTATATATTTCAGTGATAATTTTTTCTGTGGCAGTTTTGTTGTAAATGCAAAGTTCAGTAACTTCTTCTCCGGTTTCTTTAAGTTCGTAGGCTTTGGTTTTATTAATTTTTATATTACCTACTAAATTTGGTTCACCAATTTTAAACCCTTCTTGTTGAATCGGTAAAGTTACTTTCATCCCGTTCGTTTCAATGACGTATTCTCCTTGACCTTCTTTAGTAACATCAATGACATCAATATGCTTTTTATTATTGACTAAATCTCGAATTTTTCTTGGAAATGAAGCAGGGACACATGTATTTTCAATACTAACTCCTGTATCAGAATCATTTGTCAGTTTAAGTAAGTAAGTGTGCAGTTGGGGTGAAGTAAATTTAAGATAAGAAAATGGCTCTTTTCCTTCTGTTAACTGTCGAGAATAAAATGGGAAATAAATTTTCTTTTTCGAAAAGGAAGAATTATATGGTGAGATAAATTTCTCAAAAATATCTTGGGCACAGTAATCGAAGAGTTCTGTTGAGTTAGCTAAAATATCCCCAACTGAATGAGCGACATCATTAATGTCAGTTCCTTCCATTTTTGCCTTAAAAAGGACGTCACCAAGGTCATTAATTTTACTAGAAATATACTTCAGTTTTTCTTTAATATTATCTTGTCGCATTTTTGGAATCTATAATCTTCCCCTATATTACTTCCTTCTGATAACAACTTTCACAATACACCTTTTCCGGCCGCTCTGGCGAGTAACTGGTCTCGACTTCAGTTCCGCACTTATCACAAGTACGCTTCCAAAGCTTCATTGGATTTTGCTTAGCCAAGCGGCGCTTGTGGCGCTCGTCAGGATGTAGTCGCGGCAGAGGAATATTCATTGTTTTATAAAATTGGAACTCGGCAGGAGTTAAGCGAAATGCTCGTCCTGATATTTCACATTCAATGACTTCCTTCATAATTATGTCGCTAACAAAACGAATATCATCAGGCAAATCTTTTGCCTTTATAGTTATTGTGTGAGCGTTTTTCTCAATTTCTTTATATCGAAAACCATTTTTCTCGGCTTCATCTTTTGAAAGTGGAAAGTAGCTATTGGCTAAACTTTCGTTATAGGCAAAAAGTGAAATCTCGCTTGGGAAAAATTCGCCATACTTATATACGCGCCCAAGTTTGTCGATATACGGCATATCCATCATATGCTGTTTTATTTTTGGTATGAGCGCTTCGTATTCTTCCTTCGTATATTGCTTGTTTAAAATGCAGTACTCTTTATTTTTGAGTCCAACGCAGCCGAAAATATTTTTATTAGGGGAAACTATGTGGTACGAGTATTCGATATTCGTGCCTGGCGCCCAAGCATCAAAACAAAACTTCACCATATCCTCACTGTCACCTGCTCCCATACATTCGTAAATGCGGGTGGCGTTTTGACCCCAGAAAGTCATATCATAACAGTCTCGAGCCGGCTTATAGAAAACAAATTGGCAATATTTAGAATCTTCTACTGCAATGTTATAGAAACTATCAAAAACGTTTTTACAATCGAATAAAATATCGCCAGAGACATTTTTATTGTGCACCCCGTGCATATAGCGTACCGGAGCGGTTTTATGAAATGCTGCCGCCTGCTTTTTTAGATTTTCAACCACAGTGTATGAACCGAGATTATATTTTTTTATTTCCTCGGCATACGATTCTTTTGTATATGGCTGATTAAAAATGTAATACGACTTATTTCGTAAGTTAACGCAGCCGAAACAATTTTGACAGCCGTATAAATCTTTTGAAAAGTACACATCAACACAGTCTTCGCAGTTCTCTGAATAAAATGTTCGGTAACAGTTACCAACGTATGCACATTCGTACGACAGTTCACATGAAGCACTGCCATACATATCGAAACATTTTTTGGCGTATCGAGTGAATGTTGTGTAGCTAGATTCCTCACTAAAAGCAGTATTGGTAACCAAGTAGCAATCCTTGTTATACGTGCCCATATTGGTGTATTCAGAGCGAATGAGTGTGGTGTACTGACTCTGGAGCGAAAACTGCGGTACCTTTCGTAACAGTTCGCCAAATTGGGTAAAGAATGGTCGAGAAAAGTCATAGTCTTGGCCGTAGTCTAGCGCGTCCCAGTTGTCACTCCACCAAGCTTTTGGTGAATATACTGGAACTTCTGCATCTTGAGGAAAAAGTGAAACTACCGACTCCCCTGTCATGTCGCAGGTGCGTTTATAGAAAGTGCGTTCATTTAAAAAACTCATGCGGCGCTGAGCCCGGCATTGAGGGCAAAATGTTGGCGGCGGCACCTCAACCTTTTTATAGAAATCGAAATCGTCTGTTGTTATTTCAAACGACTGCTTGCAAGCTTGGCATGATTTCGTTTCGTTCATAAAAATTATTTGAGCTTCGCGTATGTTGCTTTATCTTCAAGCATTTCTTCAATTCGCAACAGTTCGTTGTATTTGGCGACGCGATCAGTGCGGCACATTGAGCCGGTTTTGATTTGGCCGCAGGCAAGGCCAACGGCGAGGTGTGCGATGGTAGTGTCCTCCGTTTCGCCAGAGCGGTGGCTCATTACGGTATTCCATCCGGCATTTTGCGCCAGAAAGACAGCCTCGATTGTTTCCGTGAGTGTGCCAATTTGGTTTACTTTCACTAAAATTGCGTTACCTGCTTTTTCTTTGATGCCACGTTCAAGGAATTTTGTGTTGGTTACTAACAAGTCATCACCAACGAGCTGCATTTTATCGCCAAGTTTTGCGGTTAACTTTTGCCAACCATCCCAGTCATTTTCAGCTAAGCCATCCTCGATTGAAACAAGCGGATACTGATTTCCAAGTTCTTCGTACCAAGAAACCATTTCTTCTGATGAGAGAGATTTATTTTCGGTAGCGAGGTGATACTTGCCGTCTTTGTAGAGTTCAGACGACGCAACATCGAGTGCGAGTACTACATCAGTGCCAAGTGAGTAGCCAGCTTTCTGCACCGCTTCGCTTACGAGATCGAGCGCTTCTTTATTTCCATTTTTTACGGCTGGAGCATAGCCGCCTTCATCACCAACAGTTGTACCGTATCCTTTTTCTTTCAACACCTTGCCAAGTGTGTGAAAAATTTCAGCGCTCATTTGTATGGCGTGTGAAAATGATTTTGCACCAACCGGCATGATCATAAATTCTTGAATGTCAGTTGAGCCCGCAGCGTGTTTGCCGCCGTTGATGATGTTTACCATCGGCACCGGCAACACTGGCTCTTTTTTTGTGCCAGAAATTTCTCGAACATGCTCAAAAAGTGGCACGCCTTTTGAAAGCGCAGCGGCTTTGGCGGTAGCCAAGGAAACTGCCAAAAGAGCGTTAGCTCCCAAGCGGGATTTCGTGGGGGTTCCGTCGAGCTCTATAAGGGCCAAATCAAGGGCTTTTTGGTCATTTGAGTCCAAGTCCAAAATCTGGTTTTTGACCTCAAAATTGACGTTTTTAACCGCTTCTAAGACCCCTTTGCCTCCGAATACGGCCTTATCCCCGTCCCTAAGCTCCAAAGCCTCATTTGAGCCAGTTGAAGCACCCGATGGCACTGCTGCCCGGCCCATAACACCGTTTTCTAGAGTAACGTCTGCCTCAACAGTTGGGTTGCCGCGAGAGTCGATAATCTGCCGCGCATGGACGTCTTTTATCTTCATCATGCTCGCCATTTTAGCATATTTAGGAAAGGATATTTCTCCTTGTATAAAAAAACTTTCTCGGAAAAGAGCTTGGATTTTTTTTACCGTATTAAAACGGAAAAACAGCAGGAGGCTATAATGATACAAGCTTCCTGCTGTTTTTATTTTCATGTTAGACAAATGTGATTTGCCTAGTGTTAAAACATTTGATTTACAGAAGTGAGAAGTCGCGCTTTTTAGCATTGTTCAGTAAGCGGATAATTTCCACGTACAAATCTACACTCCAAATTACATCATAGGGGTGTATGTTTTCTACCGGTGTATGCATATCTGCGGTTGGGATAGAAATCACCCCAGCCGGAATTCCCCAATCATGGAATGGGTCAGTATCGGTACCGGTCATTTTGTCGCGGGCATCCAGCTGGAACGGTATCTTGCCTTTTTGTGCCGCTTCTTTCATCAGGTTTACTACTAACGGGTGTGTAATGGAACCCCTGGTAATTACCGGGCCGCGGCCCATAGTAGTATCACCGTGTTCTGCATTTTTAACGATATGAGGGTAGCCATCAATTGAATGGCATACATCTATCGGTATTGCTAAATCAATCGAGCTACCGAAGCGGTTGGCGAACGAAGTTGCTCCCTTTAAACCTATTTCCTCTTTCACGGTGTTCAGGATAACCAGCTTAAAGTTTGGCTTAATCCGCAACTCTTTTAACCTACGGGCAACTTCGATTAAAACAAAGCCGCCAATACGGTTATCGAAGGCGGGGCCCGTAAACAATTTACCTACCTGTTTAAATTCTCCTGCTTGCACAACGGCATCGCCAACGGAAACGCCCATCTTTTTCAGCTCCTCCCTGTTTACTCCGGCAGTAAGGTACAGGTTTTTTGGTACCAGTTTGAAGCCCGAGTTCGGGCTATCCGGTGCTTCCTGCAAATGGATTGCCGGTGAGTGGGCAATAACATCGAACTTTCCTTTTTCATTGATGATATAGCCACGGTCACCGCCAAAAACTTTAGCGTCTGAACCCCCGCGCCTGATAACGGTAATGTTACCTTCTTCATCAATATAGTTTATGCTCCAGCCAATTTGGTCAGCGTGAGCAGCAATAACTACGGTAAATTTTGCATTTGGGTTTATTGTTGCCCAAACATTACCGTATTTGTCGTGTTCAATAGTATCAACATACGGCCGGATGTTATCCAACCAAATTCGTTGATTTGATGTAGCTCCCTTGTAAAGGCGTGCCTCCATGCCTACAGGAGAAAAATTGTTGATAAATTGCTCTAACAACGCCTGGTTGCTAAAAGCACGTGAAGGTTTTAACTCCTCCTTTTTCTTTTTTCTCATAAATTTTCAGATTGGTTTAGGAATCGGTTTATATACTCTAATTCACCCGCAAAACGGGCGCTTTTATAGAGTAGTTTGTGAACGAATTGTCTAACTATGCTATTTATTTGCAAAAAGTCAATGGGATTACTTCTCTTTTTAATGGAATGAAGTTTAATATTTAAAACACTTCCTTTTTATAGCAAGCATCACAATAAATTATTGTTCCCTTTCCTTTTTGATACGTTGTTTCAAAAACGAGGCCACATGTGCTGGCGCCGTGTTCATGCTCGTTGTTATTTTTGTAGACGCCATTTGTAGAATGTAGACCATCACACATACATGTTTCGTTTCGCAACTTCGTTGGGTTTCGGTAGGCCAAACGTCGATAGTAGCGGCAGTTTGGACACTGGCGCGGTACTGGAATTTTCATCCGACGATAAAATTCGAGTTCGTCTTTGATAACGCGAAATGCTTTGGTGCAGCCATGAGTACAGCTTCCCGCATGTTCGCAAGTAACGGTTTCTTTTAGAATACTGTCAGTAACATCGGCAATATGTTCTGGTATGCCATCAATTTGAAGCGTTGGTACGTAACTTTTTTCAGCTGGATCCACCCAGTCAAAACCTGCGCCGGTTGCTTCTTTTTTTGTTTTTGGAAAATATTCTTGGGCAACGGTATCGTTATATGGAAATGGCGAGGAAGAGACTGGAAAATATTCGCCATATTCACTTGTTTGCCGCATATGAGCGATAATTTTGTCGCGAAGTTCGATGTATTCCTCTTTTGTATATTGCTTATTTAAAATGCAATACTCTTTATTACTTAAACCACTACAGGCAAAACAGTTTGAACAGTTTTTAAGAAACCAACTGTACGAACACTCGCGCGAATCAGCTGCGCGAACGGTAAACATACACTTGTTTGCCGCAGTAGTTGAAGTTGCTTCGTATACAAGCGAAGAATTTCGGCCGCCAGAATACGCATCCATAGAGTTCGAGTAATCCATTTGATCCCAAATGTATGCACAGTCTTCGCATTTTTTGATGTTGTAGGAGTTTCGGCAGTTTTTTGAATCTTTAATGAAGTCACCGAAAACATTAACTGAGCGCAAAATAGAAAGGTTCTTTCGTGGAAACTTTAAAATAAATTCCTCGAACTCTTTGAGTGCCTGCTTTTGGCCAGAATAGGTAGCCAAATTATATTTCATAACTATGGCGTTATATTCATCGCGTGAATATTGCTCATTCTTAAAACAATATTGTTTATTGCGAAGATCGGTACACATAAAGCAGTTCACGCAGCCTGAACAGTTATAGAGAAAGAGTGACTCAGAACATTTTTCGCAGTTGTGTAAAAACTTGCTGTTATTGGACGCGTTCGTGTCAAAGCATTCGTATAAATATTCAGATTGCTCTTTTACCTGAAAACAATCGGCACAGTAGCTCGATTTGTTACCGCGATACGTATAGAGCATGTTATTCGAGTCGTGTGTGCGTGAGCAGAGGTAGCAATTGGCGCTGCGGCTCATGTCCTGGTTATAATCACAATTCTGAGAAGCTTGGATATAGAGAGATGGCAGCGGTACTATTTTTAGGAATTCAAGGAATTGAGCGAAGAATGGCTGGCTAAAATCGAAATCTCGGCCATACTGCATTGGATCAAAAGCATCAGAAAAGTAGTGCTCACGATCGGCAACTTTAAAAGCACATTCTGGACGATAGATTGAAATAATATCTTTGCCAGTAATATCACACTTTCGACGATAGAGATTTCGCTCGTTACGGTGCACCATACGACGGATACAGCGGCATTCAGGGCATTGTGTCGGCGCTGGAACGTCCATTTTTTGGTAAAAATCCAAATCTTCCGGCTCGATAGCAAATGAGCGGCTACAGTTTTTACAAGTTCTAGTTTCTGGGTTCATAGAATTCAATTTGGTTTCCATCAGGATCAGAAGTAAACGTAAACCGGGCGCCACTTGCCCCAGTGGTTATTGGGCAAAATACTAACCCTTTTTCACTCAAATTCCTAATTGATTCTTCAATTTCCGGTACCTCAAAAGCAATATGTCGAATACCAAGAATATCAAGATCACTCACATTATTTCCCTTTTTCTTATCTTCGAATTCCCAAATTTCAACTCTAAAATCATACAGCTTAAGGAAAACTGCTTTACCTTTCAAATCCCGTCGTTCGAAACTTCGCTCAGTTTCAAAACCAAACGATTCATAAAAAGCTCGACTTCTTTCTAGATTTGAAACAGTAATTGCAACATGGTGAATCTTCATGGCAAAAGTATAGCTTACTCAAATTCCGCACGAAAGCACTCAGCACAGTATGGTTTGTAGCCTTGTTTGGTCTCGTAGGCAGAGAGAATTTCTTTGCCGCACTTAAAGCAAACATCCTGTGTAACTCGAAGATTATTTACCATAGCGAAACGATTCATGATGCGCTGGTATGGTGCATCGGTAGGTAGTGCCACATGATTTTGTTTATAAAATTCGATTTCCTGTGGAACAAGTCGAAACGGTTTACCTGAATGTTCACCAATAATGGCAGTAGTTAAGACATCATTCGTAACATCATTGATGTTGTCAGGAAGTTCGGCGACAGAAATAGTTTTAATGTTTTTTGTGTCAGTTTCTATATCATCCTGCCAAAATAGATTACGGGCGAGCGCTTCTTCTTTCGTCATAGGATAAATAATGTGTGCAAGAGAGCTATTGTACGGATACGGAGCATACTGCATTGGGAAAAATTCACCGTACTCTCCCCTTTTCAGCATTTCAGTTTTTATAGCGTCTACTTTTTCAAAATATTCTTTTGGTTCGTATACTTTATTAAAAATGGCATAGGAAACATTTTTTAAGCCGATACAGCCGAAAAGGTTTGTGCAGTTATTACATGACATGGTGTATTCAGAATCTATAACCTCTTTTCCCGCAAAGGAAAACTTCACATTCGCCGAGTGCAGGCCAACATTTTGACATTCGTAGAGTCGCTCAGAAAATCCAGAAAACGAGACGTCCATGAGATCTTTAGTGTGATTTAACATCTGACCATAACGTACATGTTCTGAGTTTTCAGACTGGAAAATCATATACCCGTCTTTTACCTCTTTTACATCGTTGCCGGTAACGTTGAGAGACTGATAGATGTGGGTTGCTCGTATTGGGTTTTGCTTCAAGAATTCTAAAAATTTTGTTTTATATTCACGGACTATTTTTTGACTACCAAGATCAATTTCACTTCTGCGCTTTTGGTATTCCTCTTTCGTTAGTTGTTCATTGAACCAGCAATATTTTTTATTACGAAGATTAACGCAACCAAAACAATTTGAGCAATTACGGCAGTCGTAGATGAAGTCGCACTCAATACATTCAACTGAAAAAGATGCGTATGAGCATTTAAAGCAACGGTCGGTAATAACATTTTCGTATAAATTTTCACCACCGCGTATATAGTACGAATCAACAATATTGCGCGAATCCGTAAAAATTGAGGCGCTATACAAAAGATTTTCTGATGTCCAAGCACCAAAAACATAGTATGCATTTTTCATGCCGCGACCGTAAAAGGCGTAGTCGCTATTGATACAGTTTGGCCCACGGCGAACACCCGGATGCGGAACTTCTTTTAGGAGCTCAAAGTAGTGCTCAAAGAATGACTTCTCTGGACTAACTTCTTTTCCATAATTACGCGGATCCCACGCATCAGAATAATATGTGTCGTAATCATACATTTTCCACGGGATAACTGGTGCGGTGAGTGAAATCATCGTGTCTGTATGCCCCGGAACATCGCATTTGCGACGATACATATGCGAGTAGTTAGCAAATGCTAAACGACGACGTCTACGGCAGGTTGGGCACAGTTTGGGAGCCGGAACACGAAGCATGTTTAGGAGCTCTATATCTGGAGCAGTAATTTCAAAATCAGTTTTACAGTCCTCACAAGTTCGAGTGTGAGGAATAAGAGATTTCAAAATCTCATCTAATGCGGTATCAAATTGTGGAGTTTTAGACATCCTAAGTGTTTGTTACATTACCTCTTTCTGATAGCAGGACTCACAGAAAATTGTTTCCGGGCGTTCAGGAGCGTATGAAGTTTGAAATTCATTTTTACACTGGCCACTGTGATCATGATTGGATTGACTGCACATACAATTTCTGTGCCAAAGTTTATAGGGAAAGCGGAACGTGAGGCGTTCGTAGAAGCGAGCATTTGGTGATTTACGCGGCAGTGGAATTTTGAGTCGCTTATAGAGGGAAAGTTCTTGCGAGGTTATACGAAAAGCGCCTGGCGAATAGTCATTATCTCTGTCTTCACACTCTATAACTTCATTAATAATAGAATCGGAAATGTCTTGAATAGCATCAGGGATTTTTGAAAGTGGCATAGTAACCTGATATTGGCTTTTTTCTTTTGTTCGCCAGGTAAAACCTTTTGCTTTTGCGCCAGCTTCAGTGAGTGGATAGTAATCATGCGCCGGTGTTTCGTTATATGCAAAAGGAGAAATTTCTGAAGGAAAAAATTCACCAAATCTGTATATGCGGCCAAGGGCATCTTGGTACGGCATGACATTCATGTGCTCAATAATTTTTGGCACCAAGACCTCGTATTCTTCTTTGGTGTATTGCTTATTGAAAATACAATACTGCTTATTCCGAAGAGCGACGCAACCAAAAAGGTTGCTACTTTGATGGCAAAAGAGCGAGTAGTATATGTTTGAACATGTCCAAACCATGGCAGACATAAACATTCGTTGAGCATTCTCCCCTGCTGACATAGTTTCGTAACTGGTTTCGTAGTTCACTCCACCCGCAAAAAGATCGTAGCAATCACTTACATTCGAGAAGGCATAACCGGTAAATTTACACTGCTCCATTTTGTTAGCAATATCAAAACATTCATGGCAATTTCGAGCATTACGGATATGGTTTCCAGTTACATTTTCTGACTGTAGGATATCGGCAAACTTTTTCGGGAACGTGCGAGCAAAGTCATAAAATTTTGCCAGATTTTTTTGTAGTGTTTGATGTGAACCGTCACGATATTCTTTTATTTTTTGGTCGTACTCTTCTTTAGAATATTGAACATTAAAAATACAGTGCGATTTATTACGGAGCTCAACACAACCAAAGCAATCTTGGCAGTTATAGCAGTCCCACATGAGATGTGAATCGATACAATTATGCGAGAAATACGTGTAGCTTGATTGATAACAACCCTTTGATTTATAGCCCATGTAACACGATTCCATATTCTCGCATCCTTCTTGGTCGCAGGAATTCTTGGTTCGCATAGTTTGATGAAGATATGAAGAGTCTTCATTCATGTCACTAGCGAATGCTAAATAGCAGTTTTTACATTGATAGGTAAAGTTACAAAAATCACTGTTTGCATTCTGAAGATTAGTTGCATGTGGTTGCGGCACGACAGCAATTAGTTCCTTCAACTGCTCAAAAAATGGCCGAGAAAAATCGTAGTCTTTCCCGTACTCTAAGCTATCCCAAGCATCACTCCACCAATATTCTTGTTCATATACGGGGAATGGCACGTCGGAATGGTAGTTCGCAAGCAGCATTTTCTCACCATCCTTAGTAATGCATGGCCGCTTATACAAATTGTGCTCATTACGCCAAACTAAGCGGCGAATAAGCCGACATTCAGGACAAAAGGTAGGCGGTGGAACTTTTATTTTTTCGTAAAACAAAAAATCCTCTGGTTCGATAGTGAATTCCAGTTTACAACTCTGACAATTTTTTGTTTCGGAATTTTTTATCATTAGTTAACTTCCTTTTGATAACAACTCTCACAATACACTATTTCTGGGCGATTTGGTGCATATGAGGTTTCGAATTCATTTAGACAATTTCCACGATGATCATGATTTTCTTTTGTACACATACAGGTGCGATGCCAGAGTTCAAGAGGATTACGACGTAATATTCGAGCATGGTGACGGCAGTGAAAACAGCGTCGAGGAATTGGAATTTTGAGGATACGATAAAAATTGAGTTCGTTTGGAATAATTTTATAGTTACGCTTACAGTTAATACAAGCCAGAATCTCGTTAACCATCGTATCAGAGATATCGTTGATGCTTTCTGGAATTTTGTCTTGAGAAAGGGTTCCTTTCCCTATTGTTTGCTGTACATTATCCTGCCATTTAAAGTGGTGAGTTAGTGCCTCTTCACGCGAAAGTGGAATCTGATCGAGGGCTACTGTTTCGTTATAACCAAACACTGAAAGTTCTGCCGGAAAGAATTCACCATAACGATACACACACCCATTTTTGTCTTTGTACGGCATCGTATTCATATGCTCAATAATTTTCGGCATCAGCGCCTCATACTCTTCTTTAGTGTATTGTTTGTTTAAAATACAGTACTGACTTTTTCGAAGCGCTGCGCAACCAAAAATATGTTTGCAGTCATGGCAGTGCTGGGTATAGCGAATGTCCTGGCTTTTAACAGAAAAAATTCCGAAGAAATTATGATAGGAGTGATCAGCAACAATATTTTCATAACATTCGGAGAGTTCTCCACTCATAGTAATATCGTAGGAATCTTTTGGGCTTGCGCCGTAGTCGTAGTAGCGGCAATTCTCGGCGTTATGAATACCAAAAGAGTCTTTAACGTTCTTGCAGTTGGTTAATACATCTCCCGTGGAGTAAATACTCTGAAGTATGTACGCATAGCGACGTGGGTATGTGAGGATAAATTCGTCGAATTCCTTTTTAGCTCGTTCTACGCCAACAAATGTGTCGAGTTTATAATCAGCTAGAATTTTTTCGTACTCTTCCTTTGAATACTGCACATTTTTGAAGCAGTACTTTTTATTACGAAGCCCAGCACACATAAAACAATCGGTGCACCCACGGCAGTCATACATAAATTGCGAATCAATACAGGAAATACAAAATTCTCCGTACTTTAGTTGGTAACATTCCGCGCAACTAATACATTCGTAGATACGTTGGTTATGTTCAAGAATATTGAGTGAGTCGCACACATCCTTGATTTGTTTACCTTCTGGCCCAGCAACTAAAAAACTATACATGACATTTTCAGTACGCCAAGAAGAAAAAAGCATGTAGCAGTTTTTTGAAAACCAGGTGTCGTGTGTATACTCGCAATTTACACTCGCAATACCATTGTCGTTTACGATGGCAATGTGTGGTACCTTTTGAAGCATTTCACGATACTGGGTAAAAAAAGGTTTTGAGAAGTCGTAGTCGACACCATAGTCTTTTGGATCCCACTTATCACTCCACCAACATTTATTACAGTACACGGTTATGTCAGATTCTGGTGAATACAATGTCACCACTCCTTTACCACAGAGGCCACAGGTTCGATTGTATAACGAGAGATTATTGCGCCATGAAAGACGTCGCTGACTGCGACATTTAGGACAAAAAGTGGGTTCTGGTACGCCAATTTTTTGGTAGAAACCAATATCATCTGGCTCAATGATAAAAGTTACAGCACAGTTTTGGCACTGTTTGGACTCACTTCCCATTGTCTGATTATCCACTTATTTAAGCCTTTTTCAAAATCAATAAGGCTTTTTATAGCTTTGGATCGTTGTGGTATCGATCGTATTCACCAAAGAGATAGTTTTTCATCCAGAGTTGGTAATCAACATTTTTGATATTGATGTCTGAGGTGCCAATCATCGGAACCTTATAGGAATGCAATTTTTTAATATACTCAATTAAGCGTTCGAGTTTATTTTCATCAGTAGTGAATATCACCATGTACTGGATAACATCCTCAGGAAAGCCTTCCCAAGTATAAATTGAGCGGATAGGCCAAAAGTCGGCACAAGCGGCATAGCGCTCGCGAATGATGTTATTTGCAAGAATAACGGCCTCGCTCTCGTCTTTAACTGTCGTATATACAAACAACATACAGGTAGTAATAACTTACATGCCTAGTTTATACCACAGTATGTCAATAGCAAGGCTACGGAACACATCCTGTGGATTGTCAAATGTAACTATTGCCGCAACGGTAAAAGCTAGTTTAATTAGACGCTGTGTATTCTTAACCTCAAAAACTAGACAAAGTTAAAAATCATAGCATAATGAGCGCAAGTAAGAATTCTCTTTAATAACGATTCTAAGAGGACTGTTGGATTTTTTCTGTTGCTCAAAAGGCACTAGGAATAATCCAACACAACACTCTATGGAATTAAAAATTTTTAACCTAAATTGCTGGCTGCTTCCCCCACCATTTTCGGTACAGAACAAAGCCCGCTTACAAAGCATTATTAAACTGATACAGGAATATAATCCTGATGTCATTACACTTCAAGAGGTTTGGCTGCAAGCATATGTAGCGATTCTTCAGAACGAATTACGTACGTATAATTTTGTGGCTTCCTATGAACCATTTTTTAATCGTGGAGGTTTAGTAACTGGCGTGCGTAAAAATGTTACCGCCAAAATATTTCCTCATACGTTCCCTCAAATGAAGGAATACTCAACCACGGAAAAGTACGGAAGCAAAGGCTACCACGAAATTACTGTTTCTAATCTCTCCCTGATAAATACGCATTTATACGCACCAACCAATACCTTTGAAGAAAGTATTACTTCCTATCAATTTAGTCTGCTGTGCGGTTTCTTCTATAAGAAAAATGGAATACTGGCCGGGGACTTAAATATGGAACAGGAAAAATTACACGGGCAAGGAATTTTCCGCTTCTTCAAAACCGAAAGTACTCTTTCGAAAGATAATTCGTACGCTAACTGGGGTTTTAATAAAACTTTGTTTAGTAAACAAATTGATTATGTATTACCAACCGAGAATATTCAGGTAGGTGTTGAAGTGCTTCGAGATGAAGTTTCTGACCACTACCCACTAATAGGTTCTGTTGTTAATTAACTACGTTAAACACGTCTAACTGGCTCTGCATGTATTTGTAGGGCTAGTTTTATTTTTGAGTTATCCAAAATTGCAGTTTCGGAACACCTTTTTCAGGATTAGCTATTTTCCCGCTCAAAATACCGCCGTTCGCCAGAATTACTCCTTTTGACGGTAGGTTTGTTTCGTCGCAAGTAATGAAGACTTTTTTAATGCCCAGATTTTTTGCCTTCTGTAGCGCAAGACGGAGCATTTCTTTACCGTAACCCTTGCCGCGCTCTTCCGGGATAAGCGAGTAGCCAATATGTCCACCAACGGTACGGAGGTTGTTATTTAAACGATGACGAATACTTACTCTGCCAATAGCCTTGTTGCCGCGTATAACCCAATATAAAGTTGAAGGAACTTTACCTTTTTCAAGATTAATTCCCTTTCGCTGTTCATCAGCAATTTTCTTATAGAGCGGAAAATCTTTTAAGGCAAAAAATACTTGCAGTTTGTCAGGTCCTGCAGCAACTATTCCCCCTTTCTTGTCTTTGGCAAAACTTCGCAATGCACGAAGATATGAAGCCGCATACTTTTTTGTAGGCAGCACAAGAGCTATCTTTCCTCGCTGGTTCATTCTCCTACTTTAATACACCAATTTTGAATGTTGCAAGTTCGTTTTCAGGACGAGCTTGGCCGCCATGCTGACCATTAAACGCGGTAGTTCCATCAATACCACAAAGACTTAGGATTGCCTCAGAACCTCCCGGGTGACGAGAAATCCAGCTCGTGACGTCATAGACGTTACCATTGATAGCCGTCCAGCAACTACTTTGACTATTATGAGTTCCAACTTCGGCTAGTGAATATGATTTCTCTGCTGATCCTGTTGTGGTTGATGTTGTATCGTTTGTTGAGCCAGTTGTTTGTACCGCAGCAGAAGTTGTATTTTCAGGGGTTACTGGAATTGGCGTATTCGAGTTAGAGTTACGCTCCGCAATAAAAATAGCTGAGAGGATAATGATGATACCGACGAGAATTCCGATTGATAAAACGTTTTTATTCATACTAACGAAGTTACCTGATAAGAATGAAGGATTAATGAAGGCATGCGCCTTGGTTCCCAGTGTAGCAGTTAAGGAAAATTTTGAAAGCTGTTAGCTCACCTCCTTCTGGTAGCATGATTCGCAGTAAATTCGTTCTGGTCGCTCTGGAGCATAAGAAGTTTCAAATTCATTTAGACACTTTCCCTGATGGTTATGCTTCGATTCCTCGCACATGCACGAGCGATGCCAAAGCTTCATTGGATTTCGTTCCTTTAGACGATTATAGTGGCGGCAGTTGTAGCAAAATTGCGGAAGAGGTACATCCAGTTTTTTATACAGTTCTATTTCTTGAGGAACTAATCGGAATGCAGTTGTGCAGCCAGTAACCGAATTTCCTTTTCCCCGACATTCGATAACTTCATTGAGTATTGAAGCTGGTATATCTCGAATTGTTTCTGGAATAGAATCGGTTGGCATTGTAATTTGATAGTTTCTTTCACTCGGTTCACGCCAGCCAAAACCACGTTCGAGAGCTTCTTCTTTTGTGAGTGGATAATATTCTTGAGCGATAGTTTCGTTATAGAAAAAGGGTGAAGTATCATGAGGAAAAAATTCGCCATAAGAAAAAATTCTGCCGACACTATCTATATACGGCATAGTTTTCATATGCTCTATGATTTTTGGAATCAGTATTTCATACTCCTCTTTTGAATATTGCCTGTTCAAAATACAATATTCTTTATTACGAAGTCCATAGCAGCCAAAAAGATGGGATGAGCCATGACAATTTATAGAGTACCTCACATCAAACGAACCATAGACAATAGAACTAAAGAATGTAGAGGAACTCATATTATCAACTACTTCGTATAGTAATTCCCCACCCGACATACCAACGCCAGGGCCAGCATCGTACGAATCTTTCATTCGTAGTCCCCAAAAACAGTTTTTAAGGTCCTCAGCTTCTTGAAAGTCGAAGGTATTTTTTGATCGAGTTACCCCAACAAGGTTATCTCCGGTGGAACCTTCAGCTTTAATATTGTTTGCATATTTATAAAACTGAGTTGAGCAAAACTTTTCAAATTCCTTTTGAAATTTCTCAATTCCAGCTCGTGTATGGAGCGCATACTCTTTTTTCTTTGCCTCGTATTCTTCTTTTGTATACTGAACGTTAAAAATACGCCGTGAAGCATTCCGGAGGTTTATACATCCAATGCATTCGGTACAATTTTTACAGTTAGAAAGAAACCGTGAATCACTGCATTCTTGCGAGTTAAATGAAAAAGCCGTTCGGTAGCATTTTGTACAGTTAACTAGTTCGTAGGAAAGTTCATTTTGAAAGCCAATGTATAAATCTCCCGACTGACGGTTCTCAACAACACGATTACTAAAGAGAGTATCTTCATTATGTTCAGATCCAGAAACCATATGGCAGGCTTTATCTCCTTCTGAAACATTACAGTAGGTGCAATTCACCAGATTAGTTACCGAAAGACCAACTTGAGGCACACTTCGATATAGTTCTTTAAACTGAACAAAAAATGGCTTTGAGAAATCATAAACATGACCATAAGAGAACGGATCCCAGGAGTCACTCCACCAGGAGCGGTCATCATAAGCGGTAACTTTTGACTCAGGGTGAAAAATGGAAATCATCTGCTCGTTTTCATGGCCTGGAGCAGCATTTAATCTCTTATACAATGTTCGTTCGTTACGAAACATCATTCGTCGCTGTGATCGGCAATCGAAACAAAAAGTAGGTGGTGGAACTTTTATTTTATTGTAGAAATCAAAATCTTCAGGATCAATAGTAAATTCCTTTTTACAGCTCTGACATTGTCGTGTGCTGCTTTCCATAACACTTATTGTCCGAGAATTTTTACAGTGAATGCTGCTTTCGGTAAGTTATGAATACCACCGAGTTCAACAGTATGTTCACCTGTTTTTTTGAGGTGTTCACGAAGATGAATAACTTCGGTTGGAAGTGCAATACCTTCATCTGTACGAATTGCTGCCTTGAGATCTTCAGAAGTTATACCAGCAAAGAGTGAACCTGAGGAATTTACTTTTCTGGTTAACGTAATAGTTTTACCATCAAGCTTTTTAATTTCTCGAGCTAAAAGTTCAGCCCGAAGATGCTTCTCGCTTTCTTCGTATTCTTTCGCCTTTTCGATAAGAGCAACTCGAGTTGGAGTCGCTAACTCAGCAAGTTTTTTTGGGAAAAGAAAGTTCTGGGCATATCCTTCGGAAACCTCTTTAACTTCACCTGTTCGGCCAATTTTGGCAACATTTTGGAGCAGTAATACCTTCATATCGGTAAACTATAGCACGTTAAAATATAAGGCCAAATGACCTTTTTAGAGAAACTTTAGAGATTATTTTCCGGTCTTTAGATATTCAATAGCGCGCTCAAGAGCAACGTCGCGCTTTGCTTCAAAGTCGGCCTTAGTTGGTTTTACAACAATGTCAGGTGTGAGACCTTTTTCAGAGATTGAAATTCCTTTTGGTGTAAGCCATTTTGCAATAGTTAGCTTCAATGAAGTGTCTGGAGTAACTTCGATAACTTTTTGGACTGAACCTTTACCAAAAGTTTGTTCACCAATAAGTTTTGCGACACCTTGCTCTGAAAGTGCGCCAGCTAAAATTTCTGAAGCTGAAGCCGAACCACCATCAACGAGTACAGCCATTTTGAAATCTTTACTTGGCACACCGTAGCCATAACTACGATGAATTTCTTGTTCTTTTCCCTTTCCATAATCTTCAATCACAATTGGTGATCCTTGTGGAATGAAGTAACTTGCAATATCAATAGCGCTATCAAGAAAACCACCAGGATTGCCACGGAGGTCAAGAATAAGTTTTGAGGCACCACTATTAGAAAACTTCTGGAGTTCTTTGCGAAATGCGTCAGAAGAGTTTGCATTGAAACTATAGAGGCTAATGATGTAGATACCGTCACTTCGAAGTTCACCGTCAATAACCGGAACATCAATTTTTTGGCGAGTAATGTTGAATTCGAGAGCTTCAGGTTCTCCTTCTCGATACATTGAAAGTTTTACGGTTGTTCCTGGTTCACCACGAATAAGGTCTACGGCTTTATCAGTCGAGAGATCAGTCGCTGGCTTGTCGTTAATCTTTAATACAATATCTCCAGAACGAATACCGGCTTTCTCAGCAGGAGTACCTTTGATTGGAGCAATAACAGTGAGTACATGATCTTTCTGACCAACTTCCATACCAATACCACCGAAGGATCCTTCAATTTCTTCGTTGAAGCTTTTCGATTCTTCTGGAGAGAAAAATGTTGAATATGGATCACCAAGAGCTGAAACCATACCCTGAATGGAACCCCATACGCGGTCTTGATCGGTAACTTTATCACCAAATGGATACTGGTCTTTGATGATATTCCAAGCTTTCCAGTACGGCTCAAAATCAGCCGTAGTTGCTGTTTCTGGCTCCTTATGTGACACGTTAGCAATACGCTCAATCCATGGGCGATGCTCGTAACCAACATACAAACCAAGACCAAAAACAAGTCCGAGGACAAGGACAATGCCGAGCCATGACCACTTTGTTGATCTGCTGAATCTACTTTCCATGATTAGTTAGATACTTGGAACCGAAGGAGTTTCTGGAGCTGCTTCTGTATATGTTTTTGTCTGCTCACCACGCGTCACCTTTTCTTTTTCAAAAAAACGATGGAGCTTGAAACCTGCATATATAAGAATCAGGCCAAAAATAGCAATAATAATAGACTTCCAACTACCTGGAAGACCTGAAATAGAGAGTAGGAGTGAAAGAATGCCGAGAGCTGAAACAGTTCGTGCGTATGACATAGGTAACTAGTATAGCAAAGGCGCTATAGTGTGGCGAGCAGCCCATCGTTAGAAAATATAATGTGTCTTTTGTCTACTTAGGTTCAACAATGACAACAAATTCCCCTCTTGTTTTTTCAGGTTTTCCCCCAAGAAGGATCGTAAGCTCTTCTGCTGTTCCCGACAAGACTTCTTCGTACAACTTTGTTAATTCTCGAGCTAAGTGAATACGCGCTTGAGGTAAAACCTCGTGAAGTTCATGCAAGGCTTTTTCTATACGGTGCGTTGATTCATAAAAAACCACTGGTCGTGAGGAGCTCGCAATTTCTTTCATGAGAGTTTGTCGACCTTTCTTGTGTGGCAAAAAACCTAGGAAGGTAAACTCGTTTCCTGCTACTCCAGCAATTGAAAGAGCGGCAGTAAGAGCTGAGGCTCCTGGTATGGTTACTACACGAGCATCGTCTTTAAAGACATGCCGTACTTCTTGAACAAGAAGTACTCCGGGGTCGGAAACTCCTGGTGTACCGGCGTCAGAAACAAGTGCGATGTTTTTCCCTTCTTCTAAAGCTTCGAGAACAAATTGATGCTTACCTTTCGTTGCATGTGCATTATAGGAAGACAACTTTTTGGCTTCGATATTGTGGTGTTTTAGGAGTTTACCAGTGGTTCGAGTGTCCTCACAAAGAATAATATCGACTTCACGAAGTACGCGAAGTGCCCGAAGCGTAATATCTTCCATGTTGCCAATAGGTGTGGCGACTACAAACAAAGTTCCGAGTTCTTGATTAGAATTTTGCGAAGACATATGCAATAAAGAAGGAAACGATTGCGGTTGCAAATGTTCCCCAAAAAATATCTAAGGCAGCAAATTGGAACGGCCAATTAGCGATAGTTGCCAAATTAGTACCATCATAGACACCATACGTAATAAGTCCGAGTACAGCTCCAAGTCCAAGTGCAGCCAAAGGACTGACACCAACTTTAGCTGAAAAAACTGAGACTCCAAGACCTAAAAGAATATATACAAATAATGCAGGCGCTAAGTTAAATCGCATAGCTCCGATGGCTGGAGTAAGCAACTTTGCGTAGAGATTTTTAAATAACAGGCCAATCCAAAGAAAGTCTAGAATAGCAAAAGAAACTACCGCGATAATTGTTTTGTAGAAATACATCATATAGTGCCGAGTATAACAAAAAACAGGTAGGAATGTACGTGTGTATATTCCTACCTGTTCCCAGATACATGGTTATTGGTTAAAGCGCCTAACTGCTTCTACTAAAAAGGCATGTAGGTCGGTAACATTTACTTTTGAATAAGTAAACCAACCTAATTTTTTATCCCTACCTAAATGTAACTGGCGTTGTCCGGTTGGGTTACCACCAGCATCGTAATCGTACAGCTTAATGAACACGCCCTGTTTTTCAGGTAAAAGCCAGAAATATATCCGGTTAAGCTTGTCATGGCGATAGTGCTGGGTTACTGAATTAGTTGCAGAATCAAGCACATAGCCTGAAAAGGTATTGGCCAGGCTGTCCTGAAACGGAAATACTTGCACACTCGGTTGCGGTTGCTCAAGTTGTTGAGCATTTAAGAAATTTGGGAAGAAAAATAATAGCGCTGCAAAAGCAGTAGCAAAAATAAAACTTTTCACTGTTAGGATTATTTTGGTTTGGTTATAAAATAAGTGAGCGTATATAGTAAAACACTATTCTATTTATGTCAAATTAAGGACGTTACCCTAATGAGACAATTTCTTCCCACGGTAAACCTTTTTTACCAAAGTGACCGTACGCAGCGGTTTGTTTAAAGATCGGTAGGCGGAGGCCGAGTCGTTCGATAATTGCTTGCGGGCGAAAATCAAAATGTTTAGTAACAATATCGTGAAGATTAATTCCCTCTTCGTTGTACGCAGTTACTTGTACTGGTTCTGCACGCCCAATGGCATAGGAAACTGAAACGAGTACTTGCTTACCATATCCTGCTGCTACTAAATTTTTTGCTGCAAAACGCGCCATATAGGCAGCAGAGCGATCAACTTTTGTGGCGTCTTTTCCAGAAAATGCGCCACCGCCATGGGGTGCTAATCCGCCATATGTATCAACCATGATCTTTCGGCCAGTTAAGCCTGCGTCAGAAGCAAATCCACCAGTAACAAATGAACCTGTTGGATTTATAAAAATTGTTTCTGGCATCTCATCACCTACTACTGGAGCGATAATTTTTTCTCGAATTGTTTGATTAATTTCTAGCTCAGAAATTTCTGGCTTATGTTGTGCTGAAACTACAATTGTAGAAACTTTTCCATTCTCAATAGTTACTTGGGTTTTTCCGTCCGGCATAAGCCATGAAATTGCACCACTACGACGCGCTTCTTCGAGCTTACGTGCAAGCGCATGAGCAAATACTACTCCTTTCGGTAAAAATTCTTTTGTTTCATTCGTGGCAAAACCATACATGATACCCTGGTCGCCAGCGCCGCCAGTATCTACCCCTTGAGCAATTTCCGGTGCTTGTGTAGCAACACGAGTTATAACTTCGAGAGGATCACTGTAGCCAATTTCTTCGTACACTTTTTTACCTAATGCAGCATAATCAACTGAGGCAGTACTAGTAACTTCTCCACCAATAACTAACAAACCATGACTACCAAAAGCTTCAACAGCTACGCGAGCCTTTGAATCTTTTTCTAAAAGAGCATCTAAAATAGTATCTGAAATTTGATCGCAGACTTTATCTGGATGACCCGAGGTAACACTTTCAACTGTATAAGTGTCTTTAATAGTTTGATTAAACATAAAAATAACTCCCATAAGGGAGTTTACATAAAGGTATCCTTCCCATTCGGGCTGGGATTAGCACCTTGCATTTGCAGGTTGCCGACGGGTCATTGAGCCAGAACTCTCGCCGCACTCTTGATAATTGGCTTTAAAGCCAATAAAAAAGTACCATAAAAAATTGAACCGGGCAACATATGTTATCCGGTTCAATCTGAAAATACAATTTCGGTTATTAATCCTAATGGAATAGTCAGTTCGCGACCAACGAGACCTCGAGCTCCAATTTCATTGAAAATCGGCTCGATAACCTCTACCGTATGCAACTTTAGTATCATATGCATACTAATGATGTCTACACGACCTTTCTTATTATTTTTAAATACAAAATCCCATCTTTCTGCACCATATGCATAAATACTCATGATGTCAGTAGGAGTAACATAGCCATCGTTAGTAATTGAGATTGACCGGAAGGAAATTCTCTCCATTCCTATGTTATATCTATCAGCGAGTACGACAGCATCGCTATTAAATTTTTGGTTAACGGCCATTGAATTCTCGCTATAGCAAGAGAATGGGTCAGCTCCGGCAACTAAAAATTTATTTTTCATGGTTTTGTATCGGTGACCACAAGCTTCACAGTATAGTTCACTCTCTATTCCCGATTGGAATCCAAATTTTAGTTCAGGGTATATTTGTATGTATTCTTCTGTCAGTTTATTGAACTGGTAGGCAATTTTTGCTCCCTGGCCAATTCCATGACCATGAAGCGACTCCATAGCAAAGTTCTTCATAGTCTTTTTCTTTTTAAAATAGCGTGAGGAGTAGAAAAGTCAACTAGAGGATAAGCATTGCATCCCCAAAAGAGTAAAAACGAAACTGCTGCTCAATTGCTACCTTGTACAAGTCGAGAATTCTTTTATCGGCCTGTTTATACTGAAGAAAAGCATCAACCAGACACATAAGACTTGATTTCGGTACATGAAAGTTGGTGATCAATATATCAACAAGAGCAAAATTGTATGGTGGCATAATAAAAAGATCCGTGTCAGTTACAATATCCTGGTTTTCTAGAGTGATGATGTTTTGCGCGGTTGATTCAAGAGTTCGCACCACGGTAGTGCCAACAGCAATTATTGATTTCCCCTTTTCTTTTGCTTGATGAATCTTTTGAGCACTCTCAAACGGAACTACCGCGTGTTCGAAGTGGAGTTTCTTCTCTTTAATATTTTCCTCAGTAACTTTTGCAAAAGTTCCCATACCAACGTTGAGAGTTACTGTTGTTGTTTGGACACCCTTCTCTTTAAGTGCATCAAAAACCTGCTCCGTAAAGTGAAGTGAAGCGGTTGGCGCAGCAACTGAGGCACCGTTTTTAGCAAAAATAGTTTGATATCTTTTACGTAATTCAATTTCTGTTTGAGTGTTTTGGGTTATATATGGCGGAATTGGTGTAGTGCCATATTCATAAAGAACCGTTTCGATCGAAGCGTCAAAATTTGGTTTTAAATAAAATATCTGCTCATCTTGGCGGGTAACTAAAAATTGTCGCTCTCCGAGAAAGAGCATTTTACCGATTGGAAGCGTTTTTTCAGCAATAACTTTTACTTCGCCTTTGGAAGTTGTCCCCTCATTAATAAGAATAAGACCAGAAATGAGTCCACCTGTTTCTTTTTTAAAAGCCACCCGAGCTGGAACAACCTTAGTATTATTAAGTACCATGAGTGAATCTTTAGGGAGAAACTCTACTATATCTTTGAATGTAGCGAACGATATTGTATTGGTTTTGGTATTGTAGACAAAAAGTCTCGCACTATCTCGAGGCTCTGCCAGAAATGAGGCAATGCGTTCCTTAGGTAAAACGTAATCGTAGGTATCAAGAAGACCGTTCATGGCTTTTCAAAATTTGATCTCGGGCTTCATCTAAAAGTAACCGAACATTTTCATGGGTAAGTCGAGTTCGAGTTTCTTCGTAGGTTCCCCAGTGCATAGCAGTAATTTCTTCGGTAAATGCTAATGGGGTTACTGCTGTTTTATCAGGAACCACACCCAAATAAAAATATACTGTCTTATCGTGTGTTAAACCATCGTAATCTACAAAGCTATAGAAAGTTGAGAGTGGAACCGTGCCCTCAAGTTTCGCATTGGTAATACCAGTTTCTTCTGCGAGTTCTCGAAGTGCTGCGCTTACTGCATCTTCTTCAGGATTTGGGTGACCCTTTGGAAAGCTGGTATGAGCATGTTCTTGGGTAACAACCAAAAACTCTGGCTCACTGTGTTCATTCCAAAAGTAAGGAATGACACCATAGCAGGTATCAATGATGTGCGAGTCGTTTGCCATAACTATTCTTCAGGAACTTCCTCTACGGTAACTTCCAGTATTTCTTTTCCTTGGCGAACAACACTTTTTGATGCTTGGCGAATAAATCGGAGGACATAGAAAAGCATCGTTCCAAATGCAAAATATGGAATGAGTAAGAAGAAAAAGAAAAATTTTGCAATTAGATATGGGCCACCCCAGAAATGAGAAAACGCTAGGGCGCCAAGAAAAATCAAAAAACCGATTGCTGCAAAAACTGGAATGAGAATGGTTCCAATTAGAAATCCTGAAATTTCATCAGCGAGCACACTTTCTGGATCAGTTATACCCTGCTTTGAAAGTGAATATATTTTTAGTATACGAAAAAGCATAAATCTTGATAATGCTATGGCAAGAATTCCGGCTTTACAATTCCCTCCAAGTCTTTAGAGGTTAGTGGAACATCAATAATACCTGATACATACGGACCAACTTGATATTGCCCAAATGTAAAGCTGATACCATCACCTACTGCATTAAATGGAAGCTCTTTTAACGCCTCTCCAGAAAGGCCCTCTTCTACCATACTTGGATCATTATAGAGTCTGTCACTAAAGTTGGTGAAAAGTTTTTCGCGGAGTTTTACTTTGAGAGCTTCGAGACCAGTATCAGGATTTGTAAATATGTCAGTGTAGGTAATGTTTTTTCCTGAAGCATCAAAAGAATAGGTTTCAATAGTTGTAATGCCGTGAGCCCCACCGGTAAAAGAATAAATTTCAAGTCGATGAGTATATAATTTAGTATTTTCACTGTGAGTATATTTTATATACAGTTCATAGGTTCGTCCTTCTGTCAGCCCCATCATTTCTTTATCCTGCTCAGAAAGCTTAGAGATATCATTCTCCTTTTTCCAATCAGCAATAATAGCGGTTACCCGGTCTTTAATAACTGAAGCTCCAATAGTTCCAGTTGGATATTGGTAGGTTATTTTGAGGTACGGAACACTGGTATCAGTGCCTTTTACAATAGTTGCTGTATTAGATGTTTGAGAACCTGGTTCCGGGCTATTTTTTTTCGTTTTGAAGAGTGCTCCTCGAAAAAGAACGAGGGCAATACAGAGGAGAAGAACCAGAATAACGATGGCTGCATTACGTTTTTCCATAATGGCACTATACCATGAAATACAAAGAAACCGCCAAAAGGGCGGTTTCTTCTTTTTATACACTTTTTATTAAAGTGCGTATGACCAAGCAGTTAGTGCGAATGGAATAAGCATAAGGAGGGCGCCTACCAGCGCAGCATTTTTTGAGAATTGGACACGCTCCATTCCCTTTTGCATTGGATCAGCTGTTGCCCAAAACTGATGCATTACGAGAGTCATAGGAATCAGGAATGCGAGGAGAATAAAGATACCAATAAGTGGGCGGAAACCAAGAAGGATTGAAAGTCCACCAGCTAAAAGCATCAGGCCAGTGAGAACCGTTGCAGCTTTCGGCATAGGCACACCTTTCATTTGAGCGTAACCTGACGTTGCTGTTAGGTTCGCAAGATGTCCGTATGCGTTATAGATAAAAAATCCTCCAAAGAGAACACGGCCAATAAGAAATAGAATCTCCATATACATACTATAATCTACTACTAATAATTACGTACCAGGTATATTACCTTTAATAGAATTTATTGTATAGCCCCCTCTTTTCGAAGTTTATTAAGCTTCGCCTCTCGGCCACCACGATTGTATTCACCAACAAGCCCATCGCTCCGGATGACTCGATGACAAGGAATTTTTGGATCGTAGTTTTGCTTCATGATTGTTCCAACGGCTCGAGCAGCATTTGGGCTACCTGCTCGTCGAGCAACTTCTTTATACGTTACTGTTTTCCCTTTAGGAATTTTACCTACGATGGTAAGAACTTTTTCTTTAAACGTCTTCATAATTTTCTGTGTTAGAAACGAAAGTATATCATACAAGAAAAAGCTCCTGTTGATAGGAGCTTTTTCAGGTGCGCTTAGTTTAAGCACTAGTTGTGAATGCTTGCTGTGCAGAAATTGAGGTGTTTCCCATTGCATCCTTTGCTTCAACTACAAAGAAGTATAAGGTATTTGCTGAAAGGTTGCCGAGAGTAATCTGATGATCAGTACTCATGGTACTATCTGATACAACAGATGAACTACCGAGAATAACTGATCCGATTCCGTAGTACACTTTTACGCTTGCATTCTCATCAGTGCGGAAGGTAATCACAGCGCCATTCTTGCTTATTTGATTAATCGCAAGCTGACTAACGATTGGTGCTCGTACATCACGACTTGTAGTGGTGAATGTTCCATCACTCGAGATCGCTACACGACCACTTACATCACGGGCTGTAATTTTATAGTGATAGGTAGTGTTAGCAGAAAGTCCAGTGAGAGTAACACTGCGAGAAGTTACTCGTTCATCACGAGAAACTGATGTCCCATAACTAGTTGAAGTACCGTAGTCTACCCGTGATGCTGTAGCAACATTTGTCTGCCAAGAGAGTACTGCACTGTTGTTGTCGATATTAGTAACACTAACATTAGAGATTGAAACTGTGGGAGCAGAAACTAAGGTAGTGAACGTTGCATCCGCTGAACGACTTACATTACCATTGCCATCTCGGGCAACAATCTGATAATGGTAGGTTGTTCCTGCTGTGAGGTTTGAGAGAATGATTGAGTGATTATTTGCTTTTTGGTCAAGACGGGATTCTAGGCCATATGACGTGTTAGCACCAAAGAGAACTGATGCCTGAGCTGATTCGTTTGTTGTAAAGTTAATCTTTGCACTACTTTCCGTAATAGCTTCTACAGAAATATTTGTAATGACTGGAGCAACTGTATCTGGAGCATTTGTGGTAAACGTGGCGTCAGACGACGTGGTTCGATTACCCCAAAAATCACGAGCTACAATTTGGTAGTGGTAGGTAGTATTTGGTTGTAGATTTCGAATCACAATAGAGTGACCTTTACCAAACGATGGACTCCACTGAGAGGTTGTATATGAAGAGCTTGATCCATAGAGAACTTCCGATGTTGCATTTTCATTGGTATTCCAGGAAATTTTTACACTCGTATCACTTACGTTCGAAACGGCTACAGCACTAATAGTAGGAGCAATAGTATCTGGTGAACAATTTTTATTTACTTTATGGCTAAAGATGCCAAAGAAAAATCCTAAACCCCTTGGATAATGACAGACTTGAGATGAGTTTCGATTTTTATTTCCTTGGTTGTTATCATTTTCATGATCTTTCGCAAAAGCTGTCATTCCACCTACGGAAATGAGGAGGAGGAAAGCTAAAGCGAGACTGGTAATTTTTTTCATATTTTTTGAAAGATACATCTTTCTAATTTAAGGCTTATAACGACCTTACTTATATAGAGACGTACACCTCCCCCTTGACTTTACTTTTTAAATATCCTGAAATTATCATTCATTTATAATGAAAAAACGGCTGTTAGGCCGTTTTTTCCCGAACTTTTTCTTTTAGTCTATTGGGTTTCTTCCTTGAATAATCCTAATAAGAAGCATGATGATGGCTGCAATAAGAAGAACGTGAATAAACCAGCCAACAACATTAAAACCAATAAATCCGATAGCCCAAAGAATAAGAAGGAGAATTGCAATTGTAACTAACATACATTATTCTGATGCTGATAATAAGTGACGTGGACTATGTCACCCTTAGATTAAGACGGACACTTTCCTAAAATCTCTACATGATCATTCGCCTCACAAAAGAATCACGAACCCACCATACACTTGAAGTACTCAGGAATGATGGCACTAGTGAACGCACGCTTCTTGAAACAAAAAGCTTTATGCCTCACGATCTCATCCATTTTCTGTATGAACGTAACGCGAGATTACATGAATCATTCTGGGGTCGGATAGCAACCGGAGCAACGTTTGCTTCATTAAACGATCGTGAATATTTAACTAAGCTATTTCAAACTTCAAGTGAACTCACGGTAACTGAAAGCGTTGTTGGCCCACTTCAAGGATTTTTACAGAGCGGTATTTCTCCCCAAGATTTTCTGGAAAGACTGGGAGAACTTTTTGAAGCAAAAAGAGAACCGATCCCCGCCCACCTAACTATCAATTTTTTAAGTACTATCCGCGAAGATTTTAGAAAACTTTCTGGACACTGGGATTCACTTAAAAAGGGAGAGCCTCTCGAGCTTACCTTCCCTGATTAGCGATGAGTTGATTTCTTTTTTGGAACCTTTGCTCCACTTTTCCGGGCTTCTGAAAGTCCGATCGCAATTGCTTGCTTTCGGTTTTTTACTTTTTTACCACTTCGTCCTGATTTCAACTCACCACGTTTATACTCATGCATTGCACGCTTCACTTTTTGCTGTGATTTTTTTCCGTATTTTTTTGCCATGGTATGTGGATTGTCTAGTAAACGACCTACAATAAAAATAAACGCTTCCGCAAGTAAAAAAGTGACAACTCTTTGACTTTATACCTAACTAATGTTTTAGTTCAGTTAGGGAAAACTTGGCGTGTACGGGGAAGTTCTTTCACAATGTGACTAAATCGATGGCGTTGTACGTCACACCGCTGTTAGCAACATAACTTCGGGCGTCATATTCAAAATGGTGAAAGAACGGGTCTGGGACTAATTGTTTCCAGACCTTTTTATTACCTACAAAGTTAATCGAACCTTTCGTAATTCGTCGTATGGGATTTTACCACCAAGAAGTTCATAGACTGGTCCGAGTAATCGCTTTCCACCTTCTTGAGTACCAATTTTTTGAAAAGCACTCGTAATTTTCTGTAACCTACTAGAGGACATACTTTCTCGAATCTTAAAAAATGAAATAGTTGGATCTTTTTCTTTCGATGTTTCTAAGTGATCAAGAATAGTTCCAACGGTTAATGAACGCTCCTTGGCAATAACCTCTATTGTCTTTCCTTCAAGAAACATTTCGAGGGTAATGTGAGCTGTTGGTTTTTTCTTTTCTCTGGTTCGAGCGCCATTTTCGTGAACAAACCTATCTTCTAACTTCCTAAGCTCAGCCTTAGAGAGACTCTGGAGTTCCCTCACTGCCCTTTCTGACTGCCCACGAAATTCTACATCTTTTCCTTCTACCTCCTCATGAACTAAAAAAGCATTCGGGTGAAATCCTTTCAATGAAAGTCCTTCTAGACTTTTCACCCGTGAAAGTGCGACGTAACCCATACCACGCTCAAATGGTGCTGAGAGATCAATTTCGGCTGCATCAAGAGTTAACCCTTGACTTTTATGTACTGTAATTGCCCAAGCAAGGCGTAAAGGATACTGAATAAGCTCGGCTTTTACTTTGCCGTTTTCTTCGATCGTAAATGAGGCTGGCTCAACATCAATTTTTGTTCCGTCAGTAAGTTCTACACAAATACCTTCATTTGAACACGACGCCACTGTACCGGTAGTACCGTTTACATATCCTGCTTCAAAATTGTTTTTTACAAACATTACTCGCGCACCTTCTTTGAGCCGCAGTCTTTCCGGAGCCAAACAGCCTTTTTTGAGAGCAAGCACAAGAGCATCTGGCCCATGAGCACGCATGATGTACTCATGGACTTCGTTTTCAATATTCTCTAGTTCATCGTTATTTTCTTCATTAACATTTATATTGAAAGCGTAAATTTTTGTCGGCATTTCTTCTTTGAGTGGAGCTCCAATCCGAGTTGTAAGAAGTGCGTGATGTGATTCAGTTACTGCATTTTGCCGAATGGCATTTAAAATCTCTAAGTACGTTGTATCGTCTTGGCGAAACTGTTCTTCTAAATAGCAAACCACTGGATCAAGTTCTTTCCAGGCTTGCGAATGGTAGGCAAAATGTGAACTATTTTCTTCATCAAGCTGAATTATGTCTTGATCGTAATTTCTCTGTTTCGTTACCGGCGGCAGCTGGAAAAAGTCTCCTGAAAAAATAACCTGCATGCCACCAAATACCATTGGAATGCCTCGAAGCGCTCGTACCGCCCTATCGACCATATCAATTCGATAGTCATGAAGCATAGACACTTCATCAATAATTAACACTTGCGCCCCACGAACTTGATTGCGTAAATAAGATCGTTCAGCAAGTTCTTCTGCTTCAGAAAATGAAAGCGACTCGCGAATACCAATACCACTCCAAGCATGGATAGTAACGCCTCCAAGATGAGTAGCGGCGATACCCGTAGAAGCTGTAATGGCTACCGGAATACCCTTATCTCTAAGCCAGCCAATATATTGATTCAGTACATGAGTTTTACCACTTCCGGCGGCACCAGTAATAAAAGCACTCCGACCTGTTTTCAAAATAGTGAGTGCTTCTTCCTGAGTCATAGTCAGCAGATTGTAACATACTGAGGTAACGCAAAAATAAAATATTTGCACGAAAAAAACCGCGCTGATAGGTTCGCGGTTTCTCTCGTATGTAGGAGTTGTCGACCCTCCCTACACATGCCCGGGTGCATTGCTGCACTTTGGCTTAAATCGCTGTTTCCCACTTGCATGAGAAATGGATCGACCTGCCAGTATTATAAATGATGGCAAGGATTGTGTGCCAGAGAATGGCTGTGGAAAAAGTACTTCTAGCGACGATATTTTTTAGTTCGCCACTTGTCTGCAATTTTTGCGCGCGTGAGTGATCGTTCGAGTTCGCTTTCGAAATGTTCGAAGTCTACAACTTCACCTCGCTCTTTTGCTGCTTCAAGTTCTTTCGCCTTTGCTTGTGCACGAGCTACAACCTCTTCAGATAATTCAGCTACGTGCTCAGCATAGTCGGCAAGAACTGCGACGGTATTATCTTTCACTTCGATAAAACCACCAACAACAGCCATCGGCACATACTCACCGCCGCTAACAGCAACGATATCACCAGATTTTAAGCTGGAAATAAGTGGAATATGATCAGGAAGTACAGTAATTTCGCCTTCCATTGTTGGAAGTGTCACCTGATCAACGTCCTCTTCAAGGATAACTCGTTCAGGAGTAACAATTTTTAGATGTAATTTCTTCGTAGCCATGAATTTAGATCGCGCCCTTCATGTAAAATTCTTGTTCTGGCTTGTGGTCATGCTTGCCTTCCAAAATTTCTTTGAATGAGCGGATAGTGTCAGCAAGTGTTACATATTGACCAGGAGCACCAGTGAACTGTTCAGCAACGAAAAATGGCTGTGAGAGGAATTTCTGCACTTTACGAGCGCGAACCACAAGCTCTTTGTCTTCTTGTGAAAGTTCTTCCATACCAAGAATAGCGATAATGTCTTGGAGATCCTTATAGCGCTGAAGTACACGCTGCACTTCACGAGCAGTTTCGTAATGTTCCTTACCAACAATGTTTGGATCCATGATGGTTGAGGTTGAGTCGAGTGGATCAACCGCTGGGTAAATACCAAGTTCAGAAAGTGAGCGGTTAAGCACAACGGTTGAGTCCAAGTGAGCAAATGTTGTAGCTGGAGCTGGGTCGGTAAGGTCGTCAGCTGGCACGTACACAGCCTGCACAGAGGTAACTGAACCTTTATTGGTTGAAGTAATACGTTCCTGCAAGTTTCCCATTTCTGATGCAAGCGTTGGCTGATATCCCACCGCTGATGGAATGCGGCCGAGAAGCGCTGACATTTCAGAACCTGCCTGAGTGAAGCGGAAAATGTTGTCGATGAAGAAGAGCACGTCTTTTCCTTCAGCATCGCGGAAGTATTCAGACATAGTAAGACCGGTAAGAGCAACACGAGCACGAGCACCTGGTGGCTCATTCATTTGACCGAACACCATCGCTACTTTGTCGATAACGCCTGAATCTTTCATTTCGTGGTAGAGGTCGTTACCTTCACGAGTACGTTCACCAACACCAGCAAACACTGAGTAACCTCCGTGGTTTGAAGCAATGTTGTGAATGAGCTCTTGAATAACGACAGTTTTTCCCACACCAGCACCACCGAAGAGACCAACTTTACCACCCTTCAAAACTGGGCAGATAAGGTCGATAACTTTAATACCGGTTTCGAGAATTTCAACTTTCGTAGCCTGTTCGGTAAATTCTGGAGCCTTGCGGTGAATCGGAAGTTTTGTTTTTCCAGAAGGAGCCTTTTTACCATCAATAGCATCGCCGAGCACATTAAAGATGCGGCCGAGAGTTTCGGTTCCTACTGGAACAGAAATTGGAGCTCCTGTTGCAACTACTTCCATACCGCGAGCAAGTCCATCAGTAGTATCCATGGCAATAGAGCGCACCACATTACCACCAACATGGTACTGGGTTTCAAGCACCACTTTTGTGTTGCCGTTCATCACCTCGAGAGCGTGATAGATGTCTGGGATAGCATCAGCAAATTCCACGTCGACGACCGGTCCGATAATTGATTTGATTTTTCCTTTCATGGTGTAACTCTTTTAACTAACTGATGCCATACCGGCGCTAATTTCTGATATCTCTTGGGTGATGCCCGCCTGACGAGCTTTGTTGAAAATAAGTGTCAGGTCATCGATCATTTCTCCTGCGGCTTCCGAGGCGTTCTTCATAGCAACCATTCGTGAGGACTGTTCTGAAGCGGCGGATTCGAGGAGCATCTGGTAAACCTGCATGCGAGCTATTTTTTCTACCAGAGATTCGATGAGTGAGCTGTACGAGGGTTCAAAGACGTAGGCAGTTTTTTGTTCGTGAGGAGCGTCTTTCTGCAATTCTTTCACTTCCCTATCTATATCTTCTTTTTTAACCGGTAACAGTTGCCGTATGGTAGGAACTTGCGAGAGCGCGGATTTAAAATCGGTGTAAGCTACAAAAATTTTATCGTATTTGTTTTGCTTGAAAGTATCCACTACAAAGTTTCCGATTGGCAACGCGTTTGAGAGTGTTATTGTTTCTGGAAGTTCAGTAAACGAAGCAATAATATTTTGGCCAATGCGGCGAAGGGCTGCATCACCACGCTTACCAACCGTTACAAAATCAATAACTTCATTAGCATTTTTTTCGCGAAGCATTGAAAGAACTGCACGAATTATTTGAGCATTATAGGCTCCACAAAGACCACGGTTTGAAGTAACCAAAACAACGAGCGTGCGATTGCCACTTCGCTCGGTAAGAAGTGGGTGTGATTCTTCGGTGAGCGCCTGCGAAACAGACTCAAGTACTTCCCACGAGTAGCGAGCATAGGCACGCGAAGCTAGTGTTGAAGAAACTGCACGCTTCATTTTCGAAGCAGCCACCAATTCCATTGCCTTGGTGATCTTCTTCGTGTTCTTCACACTCTTTATTCGTCTTTTAATCTCTTTCGTAGCAGCCATATACTAACTACTTTACAAACCCTGCCTTAAAGTCCGTAATCGCCTGCTTCAGTTCTGCTTCTCCGTCTTCTTCCCACATTTTCTTTTCGCGAACTTGTGAGAGGAATTTTTTGGCGTTACTTTCTGCATACGTTACGAGACCAGCTTGGAATTCAGAAATTTTGTTTACTGGCACATCATCAATGTAGCCCTTCACGAGCGCGTAGAGACCAATAATTTGGTGTTCAACGAGCATTGGTGAGTACTGGTTCTGCTTCAACATTTCAACAGCGCGCTTTCCACGTTCGAGCTGGCGCTTGGTTGCTTCATCGAGATCTGAACCGAATTGTGAGAACGCTTCAAGTTCGCGGAACTGGGCGAGGTCGAGCTTAAGCGTTCCAGCCACTTTTTTCATAGCCTTAATTTGCGCTGACCCCCCCACACGAGACACTGAGTTACCAACGTTAATCGCTGGACGAATACCTTTATAGAACAAATCAGTTTCCAAGAAGAGCTGGCCATCGGTAATTGAGATCACGTTTGTTGGAATGTAGGCAGAAATGTCACCTGCTTGGGTTTCAATAATTGGAAGCGCGGTAATTGAGCCACCGCCAAATTCTTTGTTCTTGCGACATGCGCGTTCCAAAAGGCGTGAGTGGAGATAGAACACATCACCTGGATATGCTTCGCGGCCTGGTGGGCGGCGGAGCAAGAGTGAAATTTCACGGTATGCTACTGCGTGCTTTGAAAGATCATCGTAAATGATCAGCACGTCCTGACCTTTGTCGAGGAAGTATTCTGCGATCGCAACGCCAGTATATGGTGCGATGTATGAACGAGCTGCGGGTTCTGATGCACCAGCAGAAACGATAACGGTGTAATCCATTGCCCCACCTTCGCGGAGACGAGTTTCAATTTTGCGAAGCTTTGAATCTTTCTGACCAATTGAAACGTAGACACATTTCATATTCTGACCTTTCTGGTTCAAGATGGCATCAATTGCTACAGCAGTTTTACCAGTCTGGCGGTCACCGATGATAAGTTCGCGCTGTCCGCGGCCGATTGGAATCAAAGCATCAATAGCCTTAATACCAGTTTGCACTGGCTGATCAACTCCCTGGCGGGTAATAACGCCTGAAGCTACACGTTCAACTGGATTTGTTTTGTCAGATTTAATTGCACCGCGGCCATCAATTGGCTGTGCAAGAGCGTTTACCACGCGGCCAATGAATGCTTCACCTACTGGAACTTCAAGAATTTTTCCAGTTGCCTTAACTTCGTCACCTTCTTTAATGTTTTTGTAATCGTCAAGAACGATAACACCAACAGTGTCTTCTTCGAGGTTAAGCGCTACGCCAGTTTCGCCCCCAGGAAAGGTGACCATTTCTGATGCACGAAGATCAGAGAGTCCTGAAATGCGAGCAATACCATCCGCCACTTCAATAACTGTGCCAATTTTTTCGTCACCGGCTTTGCGCTCAAATGAGGCAATTTCTCTCTTTAGGTTGTCGAGGACTGTGTTTTTGTTTGTCATGGATTTAAGCGGTTAGTTTTGCTTGTAACTGGTTAAGGGTTCGAAGGAGTGAAGTGTCGTGGACCGTATCGCCGATTCTTACTTTTAGTCCTCCAAGGAGTCGGGCATCTACTTTCTCTAACATGTGCACCTCGCGAGCTTTGTATTTTTTCTTCAGCGCTTCGCGAAGCTTCAAGCGAGTTTTCTCATCAAGGCGTTCAGTGAGCGTAACGGTAGCTTCAACAATATTGTGCGCTTTGTTGTAGATTGCTCGGTACTCGGTGATGATGTCTTGCATCTTACCCATCATTCGTTTCTTGGCTACGAGCGGCACAAATTCTTTGAGTGCTTTTTTCTGATCTTCTTCGCTTTTGCCATCAGTGAGTTCGAAGAGAAGAAGTCCAAGTTCTTTTGGAGAAACTTTAGCCATGCACTTAACTCGATACCTCCTTAATACTCTTATCTACTAGTTCATTTGAAAGCGGGCTTTTGAGAGTTCCTTCCAAAACTTTTTCAGTTGCTTTTACTACGATAGCTGCAAGCTCACCTTTGGCACTTTCAAGCATTTTTGCTTTTTCAGCTTCAAGCGTTTGCTTACCCTGGGCGATCAACATATCAGCGTCAGATTTTGCACTCGCCAAAATGCGAGCCTTTTCTACTTCAGCATCTTTTTTCGCTACAGCCACAATATCAGCACCTTCGCGGCGAGCTTCGGCTAATGCTTTTTCATATTCAGTCTTGGTGTTTGCGAGTGTAGCTGCGTTTTCTTTTGCATCAGTGAGACCTTTTTCAATTTCACCCTTTCGTTCATCCATTAACTTGCCGAGTGGTTTTAATGCATAGCGATAGAGCACAAAAAACACGATGGCGAAGTTAACCATCTGAGCGACAATGAGTTTCCAGTCAATATGAAATGTAGAAATGAGTGAATCCATAAATTTTATTATTCTGGCTTACTGTCCAGAAGACGATGCCGAGAAAATCGGCATCGCTTTCCGAACACTATTTGATCGAAAATGCGATAACGAGAGCGTAAATCGCGATAGCTTCAGCAAAGGCTGCAGCGAGGAGCATCGGAACGAGCACCTTACCAGCAGCTTCTGGATTACGGCCAATAGCTTCCATAGCCTTAGAACCGATAAGACCGATACCAAGAGCTGGACCAATTGATCCAAGACCGATAGCGAGAGCTTTTGCAAGTGGAATGATTTCCATAACAGCTTTCTTTTACTAATAACTAATAAACATAATCACAATCCGTAACACGGATGGGTTCTTCTGAGAATTTTTCTCAAGAGAACTCATCTGTCTTAGTGGAGCGATACATCGGCAACTTCTCCAACTTCACTTTGCGCAAGCTTTGGCTCATCATGATCTTCTTCGTGAGCATCATGATCGTCAGAAGCAATCGTAAAATATACAGTGGTAAGCATAGCAAAGATAAGCGCTTGAATAACACCAACCAAAATTTCCAAGAAAAGGAATGGGATTGGTACAGCATACGCAACGAGTGCTGTCATTGAAGCTAAAAGCACTTCACCAGCAAAAACATTTCCGAACAGACGGAACGAGAGTGAAGCTATTTTTGCTACTTCACCAATGATTTCGAGTAAACCAACAAAGAACGTGATCGGGGCAACAACAAGCACGGTTGGATCTTTACGAACCTTGCTCGGAATACCTGCGAGCGCCTTTAAATTAACATACTTATTGAACATTTTCCAGGCGCCGATTGAGAGAACACCGAAAAGGTTTGCACCAAAAACAGCCATAATTGCTAGTGCAATTGTAGTGTTTACATCAGCGGTACCACTTCGAACAAATGGGATAAAGGCAAGGCCTTCAGCGCCATGTTCAACGAGGCCAAATCCGCCAAGAGGAAGGATACCTAACCAGTTATTAATAAGAACAAAAAAGAAAATGGAAATAGCGACTGGAAAGATTTTTTCTGATTTTTTATGATTACTCGTTACTTGATCAGCAAGTGAAAGCCCACCTTCCCAAATAGTTTCAAACAAAAACTGAAGTTTACCAGGAACTTTTTTAAGTCCAGCACGAAGCGCAACAGAAAGAACAACAATGATGAAAACAGCAGCCCAAGAAGTAACTAATGCGTTGGTGATTGGGAAACTACCAACATGAGCAATCGGTTCAGCAAAAAGAGTACTCTCGTGCGAAATTTCTTGAGACGCTGGAGCGGCCTCATGCACTTCCTCAGTCGTTGTCTGTAATTCAGTTGTGGTTAGAGTGTTTTCCATTGTTTGCTATTTGTTTTAATTCTTGGTCTTTGGAATATTTTTGTATTTCTCGAATAATACCGTAGCACGAGAGGAGGAACGCGATTCCAGTAGTAGCAACGAACGCCCACGGTTCTGTTCCCCACTTTCTATCCAAATATTTGCCAACAAAGAGAGCAAGAAGTATTGGACCAACGATCCACCCAGATACTTTAGAGAACACAAGCATTGGCTCGTGCCACCAAATTCCAGAATCTTTTTTCTCCCCTTCTGGCATGGTGAGCGTGGAAGGAATCGGACCTTCGACCTCTGTCTTATCAGGACAGCGTTCTACCACTGAACTACACGCTCAACTAGCAAAAATAAAGGCACTTATTGCAAAGTGTCGCGACAACTATAACAAAAAATACCCTTAAATGCAAAGACCTATTGAGAAATAAGCCTTATTCGCTAATTATTCCTCTTCTTCAGCATCCCCTACAGTGCCACTCTGGAGAGCTTCGATGATTTTTTCAATTTTCCCTTCCATAATAGCGGGAATATTTGACCATGACTGCTTAATGCGGTGGTCGGTTACCCGATCTTGTGGAAAGTTGTAGGTTCGAATTTTTTCACTTCTATCACCGGTACCAATTTGGTTTTTACGTTCACCAGCATATTTTTTCGCTTCCTCTTCTTCTTTCATTTGCTGAAGCTTGGCAGTCAAAATCTGGAGTGCCTTTTCACGGTTAGCAACTTGGCTACGCTCAGAGGTTGAGCGTACATCAATACCAGTTGGTTTATGGATAAGGCGCACTGCAGTTTCAACCTTATTCACGTTTTGTCCACCAGCACCACCTGAACGAGAATATTCCATATCAAGGTCAGCTGGATTAATTTCGAAGGTGACTTTTTTACGAAGTGGAAGTACCGCAACTGAAGCTGTTGAAGTATGAATACGGCCATTTTTCTCGGTCGCTGGAATACGTTGCACACGATGCACCCCGGTTTCGTAGCGCATCAACCGATACACGTCCTTACCACGAATTTCAAAAGAGGCTTCTTTATATCCACCAACACCATTTTCAGAAACATAGTTTGTTTTCCATCCCCAACCAAGCGATTCACCATATTTTTCATACATATGGGCGAGTTCCCAGGCAAAAAGTGAGGCTTCATCGCCACCAGCGCCAGCTCGAACTTCCATAATAATTTCATTGGGAAATTCTTCTTCCTCTTTTTCACTTTCTAAAATTTCTTCAATTTGTTTTTCGATACCCTCTCGTTGGATACGAAAACTTTCAAGATCATCTTTGGCGAGCTCAAAGAGCGACGGATCTTCAGCGACCGTTTTCTTTACCGTTTCTTCCTCAATTTCAAGCCGCTCGTACATATCAACGAGATAGCCGATTTTCGGATTTTTGCGGAGTTCATCGCGCTTGGTAAGTTCTAATGCCATGTGATTACATAATAGCAAAAAAGACCCATGCTGGGCCTTTCTCGCGGTACGTTACTTCTTTTTTGAAGCAGAAGCTGCTTGGCGCTTCTTGAAGCGGTCAACGCGTCCAGCAGTGTCGAGAACGACTTCGTTACCAGTGTAGAACGGGTGTGAAGCACTTGAGATTTCAACGCGGTAGATTGGATACTCTTTGCCATCAGCTTTGTAGGTGCCAGTTTCTTTCGTGTCTACAGTTGAAGCAATCAAAAACTGCTCTCCGTTTGCCATATCTTCGAAGATAACAAGGCGGTAATTTTTCGGGTGTACGTCTTTTTTCATATGAGTGGTGCCAGATTACCATGAATTACGGGCATTTGCAACTGCTTTAGATCTATCGTTTTGAAACACCGTATTGTTTCAAGTAGTCGATATCGTCTTGCACGTCATTAGCTCGATTCATAACTTGGGTACCGTAGAAGCCATTAAAATTATAACTTCCACAAGCTTTACCAGAGTAATACTTACATGCAGCGTTCTTTTCAGCAGAGAATGTTTGAGCAGCAGCCCCGAGGTCACGAAGATACACAGCAGAAGCAATGAAGGCATGTCGTGGATTCCAAGGATCTCCAGGTGCTCCGAGCACATCTTGAATCTTTGAAGCATAGAGCTTCCAAGTAGAAGGAATGAACTGTGAAGGACCCATAGCACCTCCATAACCCGTCGAAAGTGGACACGAGACCACTTGTGCAAATGGGTCACGGCCGAGACCGCGAGTAAGCTGAAGATAATAATCAATACCAGCCCCAGGTTTCATTAAACGAACAGTTTGACCATTTGAAACACGTACACCCTGACCAGTGGTAGCATCAGTAAGTTTACATTTTCCAACGTTTGCCCCAAGGTTACTCTCTTGAATAACAAGTGAAATTAAGAAGGCTGGGCGAACCCCGGTAAGACGTTCTGCCTCTTCCGCATAGTTTAACGCTTCATCGAAACGAATCGGACGATCAACACCGGCAAGGTTAACCAATTTTGCCTTAATCGTGTCTACTTTTTTCTGAATATCAGATAATGCAGATTGAATATCTTTTTCTTTTTTCTTTGAAACATCGAGATACTTTGCTTGCTCAGCTTTTGACTTCTCTACTTCTTTAGCGGCACGCTCGATAGCAGCTTTGGCATCTTGCTCCTGATTCTGCTTTTCTTCAAGAAGTTGTTTTTCTGTTTCGGTTTCAGCTTGAACACCGCGAATAGTGTCTACTGACTTCTTAATAGAACCTTTAAGAGTCGTAAAAGAATTCAGGTCTTCGTAAAACGAAGAAACCGTATCTTTTGAGAGAATAAGATGCACTAAGTTTCGTTCTTCGTATTCGTCACTCTTACGTACCAGTTGGGCGAGAGATTCTTTTTCACGGTCAATTTTCTCGAGTAGTGATTCAATTTTATCCTTTCGCTCAGTAATTTCTCCCCCCAGCTTTTTAATGGTGAGGTTTTTAGCCTTGATATCGAGCTTAGCCTTATCAATTTTTGTTTTAAGAATGTTTATTTCTCGCTGGATTGAGAGAGACTCACCTTGCTGACTTTTCAGTAATTCGGTTTTTTGGGCAATTTGAGCTTGGAGGTCAGCAAGCTGCGCTTCGAGCACAGCACGGTCTTCCGTAGCTGACTGCACTGTTTCTTGGGCATACAGAGTAGTGGCTCCTAAAAAACCAAACCCGCCTACAATAAGTAGGAGGGCTAGGTAGAGAGACAATTTTGATGAGAAGGAACGAAACATAAGGACTAAGGCGAGGATCTACTAAACTATTACTATTCTGTAGACGGCGCTTCTTCCTCTTTCTTACCTTTTTTCTCAACTTCGATGGCTGAGAGATCGATAGGAGCTTCTTCTTTTTCTTCTTTCTGAGCAGCAACTGAGGCAACAATGTCAGTTTCTTTTGCTATAGCGGTAACACCAGCTGGGAGTTTGATATCAGCGACACTGATATGCCCATCGAGTGTTTCGAGAGAACTAACGTCTACAGAAACAGAGTGCGGGAGATCTTTTGGAAGTGCAGAAATCTGGAGTTCGTGCATAACCTTAACCAAAGTTCCAAGCCCTGCTTTCACCGCAGGAGATACTCCTGTGAATTCAATTGGCACTGAAACTGTAATCGGCTTCGAAGTATCAACTGCGAGAAAATCAACGTGAATTGGCTTGTAGGTAACTGCATCAAATTGAACTTCATGGATAAGTGCATCGAACTTTTTACCGCCAGCAGAAACAGAAACGGTGGTAGATTCACCTGCTCCCTTAAAGACCTTGTCGAATTCCTTAGCCGAAAGAGTAATCATTTGGGAAGTGCTACCACTACCATAGATAATGCCCGGAATCTGGCCGTTCTTGCGGAGATACTCGTTGCTGTCCTTTGTATTGCGGACTTGTGCTTCAATCGTAAACATAGTAACCGCCATTGTAACAGAAAAAGCTTATTTGGCAACCCAAACACTGCTACGGGCTCGCTTTTCTAGCCTATTGCCGAAATAATATCCTCTTTAGTCCCCTCAACCTTCTTTTTGGGATTAAAGATCCGAAGCGGGTCAAACATCATTTTCACTTCTTCAAAGAGAGAAACAATATGCTCACCATACATTTTTGGGAGATACGGGGTGCGAATAATACCATCATTGTGTTCAGCGGTAATGGTTCCGCCGTATGAAAGTACCAAGCTGTAGACTTCTTCTGAAACTGCAAGAATTGTTTCTCCCGCAAATTTGTCTTTCAAGTTCATGAGCGGAATAATATGAAAATTACCATTCGCCGCATGCCCATGAATGTTATAGGTGAGTTTGTGACGCTCCAGAATTTCTGTAAGCTTTGGCAGAAATTCTGGAAGTTTTTCAGCTGGGACAGCAACATCGTCAATAAACGGTGCTGTTCGTAAACCTTTGAAGTGCTCGCGAAGCAGGGCAAATGAATCATGACGGATCGTCCAATACTTTTCACTTTCCACCTTATCAAACACTAATCGTGATGAAAGATTTGGATACTGTTTGATTTTTTCGATGAACGAATTAAGCGACGGAGTTATTTCTTCGAGTGAGTCCCCTGAGTACGTCACTAAAAGAACAAGTTTTGGCATACCACCAAACATCATACGAAGCTCAGGTAAAAATGAAAGACCAAGTTTGAGTGCTCCAATAAAACCTCGCTTCTTGATGAATCCAGCCCAAAAACGAATAGCGAGAGTAATTGTCTTATCATCGTACGCTTCTACTGTTTCAAGGTTTGGCGCTTTAGCAGCATTTACAATTTCACCAAGAGCTTCGAGGGAATGCATAAACACCACCGCCATACCACTTACCGGCTTTGGAGTTACTAGTCGAAGTTTAATTTTTGTCACAATACCTAATGTTCCTTGTGAACCAACAACTAATTTGGGTAAATCAAAAACTTCTTCGGTGCCGTTCGAGTGAATAACATTCCAAAGTGTGTACCCCGCTGAATTTTTAGAAACTTTTGGCCGAGCAGCTGAAATTGCAGCACGTTCACGCGTAAGCAACGCTTGAAGATTTGCATACAGTTTTCCTTCAAATCCACCAAGGGATACTTTTTCGGTAAGTTCTTTCTGCGAAAGTGGTTTAACAATGTATTCGTTACCATCCGAGAGCACGATAGAAAGTTCAGCAACATATTCTTCGGTCTTACCGTATTCGAGCGTTAATTCTCCACCGGAGTTGTTACCTACCATACCACCAAGCGCATTAATACTTTTTGAAGCGGTAAAAGACGGCAGTAATAAATTTTTCTTCGCTGCCTCTTTTTCAAAATCCCGGTAGTATACGCCAGGTTCAACAATTGCTTCGCCAGAAATTTTTATTTTCTTTTCTGGAGCAAATACAGGCACCATATCGTACGGTGCTACGGTATCAATTGAGAGAATATGATTCATGTAGCGTGTCGTATCTAGCACAATTGAATGTGTTAGCGAGCCGCCAGCCATACACGTACCTGCCGCGCGAGCAGTAATTGAAAGTTCAGGGTATTCTTTCTTTTTTTCTTCTACAAAACGAACTAACTTTTGAACATCACTCGTCTCTTTGGGAAAAACTACCAGTGTTGGTCGCACCGAAAAAAGACTCGCGTCATGACTATACTTTTCGAGCACTTCAGGAGTATGTTCAACATCTCCCTGAAAGAATTTTTTTATTTCTGTACTGAGTTCCATAATTACCAAGCTAATAGACCAATAGAAATAATACCGAATAAAAGACCGACGCCCTGTGCTATACCCACCTGCTCTTTAAAGAAGAGGACGCCTAGGAGTATCGCGAAAACGGCTGAACCAACTGAAAAGATAACTGCACCACGAGCAAGCCCCGCGCCGTTTTTTAATGCAATCAAAAAGAAAATGTTCCCAATAATATATCCGAGAATCGCACACACAGCTAGGAGTAGCGAACCTTTAACTGCGTACTGTTTTGCAAAAAAATCAGCAACAAGTTCAAAGAGAATGAGTATCGATATCGGTAGAATCCAAGAGTACGCTTGCATACTAAGCAAACTGTCCTACACTCGCCAAGCTGTTTGCTTTGGCTCGATCAACTAAGAAAGCTTGCGCGCTAGCTACATCTTGGGGATTTTTTGCCCACGCAACAAGCGCAGGATTTTGAATGCCACGGCCGTATGAAAATGTTAACGCCCATGGAAGATCCATACCTTTATGCATGAGGTTCAGATGCATGGTTGCATCATCATCACTCTGTCCGCCGGAGAGAAATACGATACCGCCGATATTTTTGGGTACATGAGCTTTTAATACTTCAACAGTTTTTTCTGCAACTTCCTGCTGTGACGCACGACTTGCGGCGTCTTTACCTGAAAGTACCATGCTTGTTTTAAGAATCACTCCGGGCATATGTACTCCAGCTAGCGTAAGCTCATTAAAAAGTGCATCGAGGGTTTTTCCAACAACAAGAGCGCAACGATCAATCGAGTGTGTTCCATCAATTAAAACTTCTGGTTCAACAATCGGTACGATATCTGCCTCTTGAGCAAGAGCTGCATAGTAGGCCATCAGCGCAGCATTTGTATGTAAGCAGGCATCGCTTGGTAATGTATCGGTAATAGTAATTACTGCACGCCACTTTGAAAATGTAGCGCCCATGGCTTTATATTCTGCAAATCGTGTACGAAGGCCATCAAGACCTTCAGTAACTTTTTCGCCTGGATGTAGCGCGAGGTCTTGCGTACCAGCATCCACCTTAATACCTGGATCAATTCCTTTTTGTTTTAAGACTTCAGCAAATGGAACTCCAGCAGTAGTTGCTTGGCGAATTGTTTCATCAAAAAGAATAAATCCTGAAACATACTCTTCAATACCTGGGGCCGTTACCAATAAATCACGATAGTCACGACGCTTTTCAACAGTAGTCGGAACTCCTAATTTTTCGAATCGTTTATTACAGGTCGCGATACTTTCATCAATGGCTAAAATTCCTTTCGGAGCGGCAACTAATCGCTTAGCGGTTGCCTCAAGGGTGGCTGTATTCATACGTAAAAAGTATACCATTGAAGTAAAAAAGCCACCTGTGGGTTACAGAGGCGGCTTTTTCAAATTTGTGTGTACTACTATTTAACCTTGCGGCCATGAGCAGTCCGTGACTTGCGTTGTGATTTATCTATTTGATGTAAATCCACCAACAGATAGGCATATTTTGCATCAGTAAAATATACCTCACTCTGGTCTCCATAGTGAACCTTGCCTACGTTGTTATTCCAGTCAGATGCAAGAAGAACGTACTTACCTCCAGCTGAAGGATTAACACCGAAAGTAAGAAAATAACTATCCGAAATCTCAAATGAGATAAACAACTTGGTATCATTTGGCATTTGGACCAAGACACCTTTTGTCCCTTTCGAAATAGTAATTTCTTCTATCTTAGTGTTGTTCACTATTTTTACTTTACCGTGAACAATTTTATCTGAACCTTTAGGAATTTCTCTTTGCAGAAGAACATCCTCGGAAAGATAAAACTGTATCTTTTTCATCTGCGGCTCAGCCCAGTTATGGGACTTTCGCATTGAATCGGTTAGTGGTTGCAGGTTTTTGCATGACGGCAAAAAACTGATTACAAAAAATGAGAAAATAATTAATGGTATCGATTTCATATAGAATAAATTATTTATGGTTAGTAATATTTAGAGACCAAAAAGCTCGGAAAGCTCTTAAGTCTCTAAACATCACCTTTTTCAAGGAACTATTCTTATATTTTACCATATTTATAGCACTTAGTCAATAAGGACAAACCTTGTAAAATAAGGCTATAATCGTGATATAGTAGTTAAACTTTTGCTAAAATAACGCTCACATTTATGCCGAACGATACACAAGATTCTTACCAGGTCGACTTTCTCGCCATTGGCGATATTGTTATCGACGCTTTTATTCGCCTTAAAGATGCTCGAGTACACTGTAATGTTGATCAGGAAAACTGCGAGCTCTGCGTACGCTTTGGCGACAAAGTCCCCTTCGAATCTGTAGACGTTATTAATGCTGTAGGCAACAGTCCAAATGCCGCAGTTTCGGCTTCCCGCCTCGGTCTTTCCTCTGCTGTTTCTTGTGTAGTTGGTGATGACACCAACGGCAAGGCGTGTATTGAATCTCTAAAAAAAGACGGGGTGAACACGAACTTTGTTGAAATAGATCCTCGCTACCCTACCAATTATCACTACGTTCTTTGGTACGACGTTGAGCGCACCATCTTGGTAAAGCATGCACCGTTTGATCGCCACATGCCAAAGCATGTAACACCGAAGTGGATTTACCTCTCTTCGCTTGGTGAAAACACAGAAGCTTTTCATCATGAAATTGCTTCATGGCTTAAAGAGCATCCTGAAACAAAACTTGCTTTTCAACCTGGCACCTTCCAGATGAAACTTGGCACTGAGAAACTAAAAGATATTTATCAGTCAACGGAAATCTTTTTCTGCAACTTTGAAGAGGCTCAGAGAATTTTGGGAAGTACCGAGCACGATAAAAAGAAACTTATGGACGCTCTGCGTGCTCTAGGGCCAAAGATGGTAGTTATGACTGACGGCATGAATGGAGCGTACTTTTCTGACGGTACAAAATACCTCTTTATGGGAGTATATCCACACACACCATTTGAACGTACCGGTGCTGGTGACGCCTTTTCATCAACGTTCACAGTAGCGATTGCACTTGGTAAAAGCGTTGAAGAAGCCTTGCGCTGGGCTCCAATTAATTCTATGTCGGTTGTACAGCAAATCGGTGCGCAACGAGGACTTCTTTCTCGCGAAAAACTTGAAGAATTTCTTGCAAAAGCACCTACGGATTACCAACCGAAAGAAATATAAAAGTTATGGAAAGCAGTCCTTTTGAGTGGTTTAAAGGAAATCCCTCTCCTCAAGAAAAAGGTAAACTAAAGCAGCTCGCCCGAAGTGCTAAGCCTGCAGATTATTCTCCTGAAGAAAACTTTGAGCAAAGTAGCGATACTTTGGGTATCGATAACTACCAACCACTTGGTTCAGGAAAAAATCGTCATGAATCGAAACTAGCGCAAGAAGTTACGGCGAAAGCAGAACTATTCGAAAAACTAGCAAATGAGCTACTTGATGAGGCTCGCCAAAATGGAATTGATATTTCTTCTTTACAGCACCAATTAGATATCAGTGAATCTCAACTCGAGTTTTCTGATTCTCGATTTGATCCCGAAGTTTTAAAAAATTTTCCAGACTATCAAAACCTTAAGCAGGAAGTTGCCCAGGTTAAAGAGAAAATTACTGCTCTACAAAAAGAACTCGCAAATCCTCAATCAGAACATGCGGGTATCCAGTATCACCAAGCAGCAAAGGAATTACAAGAGTATGCCAGTCACCTTCGAAAACTCGCACATATGGAGTGGCCGAGTGCTAATTAATATTCTATGGAATCAGGACCACAATTTCCCCAACCTAGTCGTGCCGAAGCCTTACTCATGAGAGCTCAGCAGTTTGTAGACTTGGAAAATAAACTTATTGCCAGTGAACAAGCTCAAAAAGGAATTGAGGACGAACTGTCCGGCCTCACAAGTGAAGAAAAAAGTTTAACAACGGTAACTACTGATTTATTGAGACCAGGAGAAAAAGACCCTAAAGATCGTTATGAGGAAATTCAACAGCGATTCGAATTTCTAAAGGCTAAACTTGCGACTCTAGAAGAAAGCCACAAGGTATTATTGAAAGAAAAAATAGCTTTCTTAGAAAAATTTGATCGCGATTTTCCAAAAGAGCAAAAACAATTTGAGATTCTAACAAAAAATATCAGCGATCACGGAGCGCTGAATGAATTTCCTGATACTTCAAAGCACCTTAACTAAGAATAATTTTCAGAAGCGCAACAAGTGCGACAAAACCATACACCACATTGAGCACGACTGAAGGTCGAGCTTTTTGTTCGTATGCATTCCAAGCGATACCGGCTGCCCCGGTAAAATTCAGCACTTGATATAAAAGTGAATGAGCAGTAAATACTCCAAAAGAAATCAGCGTAAAAGAAACTAAAATAGCACTCATGCCGTACCAGCCGGCAAGCTCTGCTATCCGCGCTTTAGGCATTTTTTCGATTGATTACTTTCGTAATCGCTTCAACTACCGATTGAGTTCCCATACCATACTTATCTACAAGTTCATCAGGTTTACCGGACTGACCGTACTTATCGTGTACTCCAACAAATTCAATCGGTACTGGATAATTTTGTGCAAGCACTTCTCCAATTGCACTACCGAAACCACAGGCAATTTGATGCTCTTCAATTGTTACAATTGCCTTTGTTTCTTTTGCGAGAGCAATGATTGCCTCAGCGTCGAGGGGCTTAATAGTGTGGTAATTTAAAATCTTTACGCGAATCCCCTTCTTCTCAAGTTCTTTTGCAGCTAGCAATGCTTTATGAAGAAGTGGACCAGTTGAAGCAATACCAACGTGAGCGAGACCATGATCAGGTTCCCACACAACCTGGGCTTTACCTAATTCAAACGGCGTTTCTGGAGTAGTCATTATTGCGCTTTTGTCGCGAGCAAGACGCAAATACACTGGACCTTTGCACTCTGCAGCGGCAAGCGTTGCTAAATGAGCTTGGTGCGCATCAGCCGGATAGAGCACTGTCATATTTGGCAATACGCGCATGAGAGCGATATCTTCAAGGGCCTGGTGCGTTCCGCCGTCTGGTCCCACTGAAACACCAGCGTGTGAACCAACAACAACAACTTTTTGATCGTTGTAACAAGCAGTTGTACGAATCTGCTCCCAGTTTCGGCCAGGAGAAAACATGGCATATGAAGAACAGAACGGCACTTTGCCCATAGCCGCCATGCCAGCGGCAACGGTTACCAAATTTTGTTCAGCAACACCAGATTGCACGAAACGATTAGGAAAAGCTTCAGCAAAAAGATGCATCTGGGTGCTTTCGGTAAGGTCGGCACAGAGCGCCACAACCTCGCTGTTCTTTTTTCCTGCTTCAAGAAGCCCAGTACCAAATCCTTTACGGGTCGGCAACTGTTCGACATCGTCGTTAAAGACTTTCGTATTGAGTTTGAGTTTTGGATTAAGCATGGGTGATTCTTAAATGTTTAATAATTTGAGACCAGTAACTTCATCAAGGGTTCGTTCGAGCGTAACGTTTAGATCTGTGAGAAATAATTCGAGTGTAGCGCCAACTGATAGTTGAGTAATGTGGCCAGAAACTGTCGATAAGTCACTTTTCCCAAACGAACCGTGGCTATGGATAAACAATTGCTGATTATAGAGTGCGACATTGCCAGTGAGGGAAACAATTTCTAATTCTTCTTCAAAGTAGGTGTCATTGTATTGTTTCTCCTTGGAATCCCAGTATGAGAGAGTGAGCGTTTTTGTTTGGCCAATTCCTGAAAAGGTTGCTGAACTTATTCGATGTTCACCACAAAACGCTTTTAGACTTTCCTCAAAATCCTCGCCTGAGGAAAATCGGAGCAAGAACCCTTTATCAGAAAATTTAGCTTCCATACTTACACGCCGAGAGATTCCAATTCTTTAATAGCCATCTCACCTTCTTCTTTCTTCGGCGGCTTTCCGTGCCATTTATAATCATGCTCCCATTCTTTGACACCTTTTGAAGGAATCGTGTTGGCAATAATTACTGTCGGCTTATCAAACATTGCCTTAGCTTGATTAATTGCATCATTAAGAGCCTCGAAATTGTGACCATCAACGGAAAGTACATGCCAATTAAATGATTCCCATTTTTTGTCGAGCGGATCAAGTGGCATAACATCTTCAGTGTCACCATCGATTTGGATTTTATTGCGATCAATAATGCCGATAACGTTGCCGAGTTTTTCTTTACCGGCAAGCATTACTGCCTCCCAAATATTTCCCTCGTTCAATTCCCCATCACCCATCAAGCAGTAGAAATATTTTTGGTAGTTCGTACCCTTATTGATTCGTTCGGCAAGCGCCATACCAACTGCCTGAGAAAGTCCGGAACCGAGCGGACCACTAGAAGTTTCTACAAACGGTAAAAATTCACGGTGCGGATGACCTTGAAGCCGTGAGCCAAATTTGCGAAGCGTCGTAAGTTCAGTTGTTGGGAAATATCCAGCATGTGCCATGGTTGCATAGAGCACTGGACAAATATGGCCATTTGAAAGAATAAGACGATCACGATCATCCCATGAAGGATTTTTTGGATCATGCTTCATGGAATGAAAATATAAAAGAGTAAATACATCAGCCATACCGAGAGGCCCAGCCGTATGCCCACTACCTGCTGCCACCAGAGCGCGAATGACACTCTTTCGAATTTCATTAGCCGTATGTTTAAGCTCCGTTAATTTGAGTTCGGTGAGGTTTTCCATGCGCGGATTATAGCATTACTAATAAAATTCTGCTCGCCTTATTTTAAGCTTTATTACCTGGAAAGATGAGCAGAATTTTATTTTGAGAACCCCTCGGTTCTCAACTTTCGCTACGCTCATTGCTCTCCGCTCCAAGGGAAACTCGTAGTTTCCCCCCGACCCCCTTTCACCACACTTGTTTCCTAAGAATAAACAGGAAACAAGTGCTCATTAAATTTCAGTGATCAAATTTCGGTAATCTTCGAGCTCAGCCTTAATATCAAGAGCATTAAAGAGCGCTGAACCAATAGCTAAACGCTGTGCTCCAGCTTCTACAAGTCGGTGAGCAGTTTGGCGGTTTACTGATCCATCAACAGCAACAAAAAGATTCGGATACTGCTTCTTTATAGCTTTAATTTGGTCGAGTACGCGCTCATCAAATGGTTGCGCCTGCTTTCCAATTTGAGCAATACCCATACATTGCACAAACGAAATATGCGTGAGGAGCGGATCAAGTACTGTAATTGGTGTATCAACGGTAATAGCAACACCGAATTCAATCTCACTACGATAGTATGGATCGAGCGCATCAAACCACTCAGCCAAACCTTGTTCGGCTCCCACATGAAAGATCATACGCTTTGGTCCCATTTTCAAAAACGTATCGAACTTGTCTTTAGCGTTCTCTACCATCAGATCAAATTCATAGTTCACTTCTTCCCAATATGGCAAACCTTCTTCTTCGGCAAGTACTTTGTCGTAATACTGGGTATCAAGTCCGCTGTACGGCCAAGTTTTGCTTGGTACAAACACGCCATCACAAAAATCGAGCTGCACCATTTTGACAAAGTCCTTAACCATGCCGACTTTGGTGCGGAGTTCGCCAGCGTTCTTAGGCAAAATTGCAGGAGTTACTTCAATCATACTTACTTATCTAATTTAGTAATGCGGCGAACATGACGATCACCATTTGAAAACGGAGTTTCAATAAACAGTTTTACTACCGAAAGAATTTCTTCGTCAGAGAGAAATCGAACGCCGAGCGAGAGCATATTGGCGTTATTGTGTTCACGAGTGGAAGCAATCATATTAAGTGACTTTCCGCCGGCATCTATTTGGTCTTTTCCCGGTACGCCATAATATACGGCTGCGCGAACTCCTTTGTGCCGATTGGCGCACATAGCTTCGCCCTGCCCTGAGCCTCCAAAAATTACACCAAGAGATTCTGGATTTTCCGCTACTCCTTTGGCTGCTTCGTGGATAAAGTCCGGATAGTCGTCGTCTACATCAAAAGTAAAAGCGCCACAGTCAGAAACATCGTGCCCTTCTTTTACTAAGAACTCTTTTACTTTTTCTTTGGCTTCGAAGCCAGCGTGATCGGTACCGAGAAATATTTTCATATTATGCTGCATCTGCTTCTAAATATACTTTATGTTTATGAGCGAGATCATTCTCAAGTTTTGTTGCTTTTGTTTGAGCAAGATTCATAAGATCTCCAAATGTTGTACTTTCATTAACTTTAAGATCTTTTAAAGTAGCAGACATAAATCCTGAAAGTTCAGAAGCAGTAAATTGAGTGTGACCTTGAAGCTCCTTCGATTTTAATGCCATGAGATCTTCTTGAATATTATGTAATTCTGTAAGCCATTCTTGTTTTTCCTGCTCAAGCGCAGCAGTTTCTTTTTCTTGCTCTTCTTTGGTCTTCGGCTTTTCTGGTTTTCCAGAAAACATTGCCATACTGAGATTAAACATTGTATTACTCAAAGTGATTAACTAACCCAATCTATTCCATAAATAGCCGGAGGTGAAAGCAGCCAGTGTATGGGATCAATATAGTCGCAAGACGTTATTCCACCAATATTTGTTCCGCAGATAGGAATAATTCGTATCTCTTTCATTCCAAGATAGATCATCCCGCACAGAAGAATAACGAGAGCTGCTTTTGTATATTTTTTTTCTTTTACCAGAGATACAAAAAGAACAAGAATGACTACAGAAATCAAGATCAAGCCGAGCAAACCACCGTACATTAGAAAATGCGGAGTAAAGATAAATGGTAAAAGATATCGCAGTAATTCACCAAGAATAGAGACTATTCCTAAAATTACGAGGATAATTGATATCTTTTTCATAAGTTTAGATAGTTCTTCCAGTTCTTATCGCGTGCTCAACGAGTGTCGCTGTATAACCGTATTCGTTATCGTACCAACCGAGCACTTTTACCAAATTTCCGCCAACAACGCGAGTCATCGGAAGATCGGCAATTGAAGCGTGAGTGTTACCAAGAATGTCAGAAGAAACGAGTGGTTCTTCGGTAACTGCAAAAATATTTTTCCAGCGATCAGTAGTAGCTGCTTGTTTAAGGATGTTGTTTACTTCTTCGGCTGTCGTATCACGCTTTGCAATAAACGTGATATCAACGATGGAGCCTGCTGGCACTGGAACACGAAGTGAGATGCCATCGAAAAGTCCCGTAAGTACTGGAAATGCTTTGGTTACTGCGATCGCAGCGCCGGTTGAAGATGGCACAATATTTTGAGCCGCAGCGCGGCCTTCTCGAAGATCTTTCTTCGATGGGCCGTCAACCAGCGCCTGAGTTGCCGTGTAGCCGTGCGTCGTAGAAAGAAGGGCTTTCTCAACACCGATAGCTTCATGGAGGATCGCAATTAAAGGAGATGCAGCGTTTGTGGTACATGAAGCATTTGAGGTAATAGCAGCTGCACCAAATTTGTCATCGTTAACACCAAGGAGAATGGTTTCGCCCTGCACTGTTGCATCGTCCCCAGCTTTCGCTGGTGCTGAAATAACTACACGCTTGGCACCACAGTCAAGATGGAACTTTGCTTTATCAAAGTTAGTGAATAGGCCAGTAGATTCGATAACAACATCAATCTCAAGATCTTTCCAAGGTAACTTTGTGGTGTCTTTTTCTGAAATAAATTTTACCGGAGTACCATCAATTAAAATGGTGCCTTCACCTTCGCGTACAACATGGTTCCAGGTGCGATACACCGTGTCATATTTTAAAAGGTAGGCGAGACTTTTTGCAGTACCAAGATCGTTGACGGCAACAATTTCAATATCATCTCTTCCCCATGCCTGACGCACAAACGCGCGACCAATGCGACCAAAACCGTTAATGGCAATTCGAATCTTTCTATCCATACTACTTTCCAATTAATGCTACTAATATATCTTTCGCTACTTTTGGATTTGCACTGCCTTTTGTCTCTTTCATAATCTGGCCAACGAGAGACATAATGGCAGCTTCTTTACCGCTCTTAAAATCAGCAACTACTTTCGGATTTGCTTCGATAATCTGCGCGCCAATCGTCTTAAGTAATTCTGGATCGTCTTTTTGAATAAGGCCTTTCTCTTCGGCAATCGCACGCGGTGAGCGATCTTCTGTCTTTAAGATAAGGAGAAGATCTTTTGCGGTACGTGAAGAGAGCTCGTTTGCCGCAAGCATATTTACGAGCTCAGCCAAGTGGTATGAATGTGGAAATTCAAAGTTCGGATCTTTTTTCTTTAAACCAACAAGGTCACTGGTGATGTAGTTTGAGGCAATTTTAATTTTTTCTTTATCACCGCCTAGATCAGTCAGGACATCTTCAAAGTAGCCAGCGAGATCAAAGTCGGCCACATAGTTTTCAATGTCACTGTCTTTCAAGCCAAATTGTTCTGCATAACGCAAACGCTTTTCTCCTGGAAGTTCAGGGAAAGACTTACGGAGAGCAACTTGATCAAATACTTCAGAGAGCATCAATTTTGGTAAATCAGGTTCTGGGAAGTAGCGATAATCATGTGCGTCTTCTTTGCTACGCTGTGAAAAAGTTGCTTGCTTTGTTTCGTCCCAACCACGTGTTTCTTGTACGATTTCACTTCCCCGACCATCTTCCAAAAGTTCAGTCATGCGTTTTACTTCATACTCAATTGCTCGTTCAGCAGCACGGAAAGAGTTCAAGTTTTTTACTTCAACTTTGGTACCGAATTTGTTTGGATCAGCTGAAACTGAAATATTAGCTTCAACGCGCATCTGGCCTTTTTCCATATTTGCTTCTGAAGCATTTAAGTAACGGAGCAGGAGCTGTAGTTCACGGGCAAATTTCCCGGCCTCTTCCGAAGTATGAATCACCGGCTCAGTAACAAGCTCCATCAAAGGTACTCCGGCACGATTAAAGTCCACGAGTGAGTAATTACCTCGATCGTGTTTTGAAGTTCCTGTATCTTCTTCGAGGTGGATGCGAGTGAGTTTTACACCTGCAAGTTCCCCTCCCGAAACAATGGGGTATTTATACTGCGAAACTTGGAATCCTTTCGGAATATCCGGATAAAAGTAGTTCTTACGATCAAATTCAGTGAAATCAGCAATCGTGCCGTTTACTGCAAGTCCAACCTTCACCACATGCTCAAGAGCCTTTTTGTTGATTACAGGAAGCGTACCAGGATGAGCCATACATACAGGGCACACATTCACATTTGCCCGCTCCTCATCAGGATCGTTCTTGCAAGAACAAAACATTTTGGTCTCGGTTTTAAGTTCAGCGTGTACTTCGAGACCAACGGTTGTGTAGTATGTTTTTTCGGCCACAGTGCGTAGAGTATAGCAAAATTTCCCTCCTTGCTACTAGCATTGACGAAGCAAAAAAGCGTTGTGCGATATACTACTTTTTGAGTAGTTTTGGTAATTCTTTAGCCAACATTTTTACGGCATTGTCATCAAATAACGACATCGTAAAGACTGGCTTTTTAAGTTTCTCAAACTCTTTTACTTTTTTAGCGACAACTTTTTCGTCGTCTACTACATCGGTTTTGGTCAAAAGAATAATTTCATCTTTTTTCGCTAAGCTTGGGTCAAATTTCTCAAGTTCAGTACGAATTTCTTTGTACGCCTTCATCATGCCACCAGTTTTTGATAGTTCATTTTCAAACGAAATAAGATGGAGAAGTTTTTTTGTTCGACGAACATGCTTCAAGAATTTTGTTCCTAAACCTTTTCCTTCACTCGCCCCTTCAATGAGTCCTGGAATATCAGCCAGAATATAGCCGTAAAAATCTCCAAGGTTGGGATCAATTGTTGTGAAGGCATAATCACCTATTTTTGCTGTAGCATTTGTAAGCGCATTTAAAAGACTCGATTTTCCAGCATTTGGGTATCCAATAAGACCAACATCTGCCACGAGTTCCAGTTCAATTTTAAATCGCCCTGACTCTCCCTCCCGACCTTCCGTAAAACGTCGTGGTGCCTGGTTTACCGAACTTTTAAACTGCTCATTTCCTAAGCCGCCAGCGCCGCCAGCAAGCAGAAGTAACTTTTGCCCTTCTTCGTCTAAAGACAACCTTGTTCCTGCATCAATATTGGTAATAACACTTCCAACTGGAAGTAAAATGGTGAGATCTTCACCATCAGCACCGTGTTTTTTGGCATTTCCTCCTGGATCACCATTCCCTGCTGTAAATTCTTTTTGATGCGCATACTTTGCAAGTGTATGTAAACTCCGTGTTGCTTTTACATATACGTTGCCGCCGCGGCCGCCGTCACCGCCAGCAGGTCCACCTTTCGGAACAAATTTTTCCCGACGCCACCGAACAACACCGTTACCACCACGACCCGCACTTATTTTTACTTTAATTTCATCAACAAATGCCATACCTTAACCCGTTTGTCCTAATTCTTCCTCGTTAGTAATTTCGAGCGCTTTCTGTTCCTCTTCCGCTGGATCAATATGAGGATAAAATGTTTCTCGTAATTTCTGAAAGTTAATTCGTACGGCATGCACGTAATCATCTTTTCCATCAAAAGTTTTTACCCGATCTATCTTGGTAAAACCCTTACCAAAAATTTTCTCAAACTCATCAACAATTCCGGTTTGAGCAAGTCCTTCAGTGTTTTTAACCTTATTCATTTGAAAATACTCTCGAGCTTTTTCGTAAAACGATTTTTCCTTCTCAAGTTCTTCAATAGTTGGGGTTTTTTCAAAGGTTAATTTTTTTGAGTCTGATCCAGCCTGCTTTTCCTGTTCTAAAAGCTCTTCTACCGTAAGAAGCTTCGATGTTCTTCGAAGTGGTTCGCCCTGTGGTCCCGGAAATTGTGGTTCCATACCTTTCATATCTAGAACTCTATCATGCTTCTACGGCTTTTTGGGCAAGCGCGAGTGCTCCTTCCTTACTTCCCGCTACCGCCATAAAACGGCCGTTATGACAAAAAATAGCATCAGGCACACCAGAAACCTTAGCTAATTCGCCGCTACGGAGACCCGCCCAAGATTCTGGTAATGGCTTGCGCAGTTCAAAAGTATTTGGTCCTTTAGCTACTGCTTCAACTTTAAAGCCACCAGTAGGACGCTCATTAATTGCATAGAGTGGCTCAGGAAGCGATGTTAATGTCCCTTGGAATGGATAATTAGTTGCAAGCACCACAATGCGTTTGTCTTTAGCAGCATCATAAGCTTTACGCACTTCAGTAACTGCAAGTGCTCGGTCATTTGCCTGAATTATTTCTCGAGAAACAATTTCCCGAGCTAATGGTACTAATTTTTTCAAAAATGGAGTATCGAAGTCTTGCTCTTCCTTCCAGGTTGGTCGAAAAGCATACAAAGTTTCTTGCAACCGGAAAGGGCGAATTCCCTGTTTTAAATCGAGGAGCGAATAACCGTTGTCGTCAGCATCAATACACTGAATAAGTGTTGCATCAACATCTGCTGCGGCTTCAGCACTACCAGCAAGTATTTCTCCGTAGGTATTCCAGGTAAGGCCAGCGGCTGCAAAAGGTATTTTGTTAACGCGCACCCCAGCACCACCAGGCTGATGGTGGTCGAAACGCTTAGTCGTAACATCGTGAACACCGCCAACGTCCACAACGTAATCAGCTTTTTTAATTACATTCTCATCACGTGTGCGGACAATGGTATACGATTCTCCTTCTCGGTCGAGCGTAAGGGTTATAATCGCGCAGGCAAAAATATCATCAGCATGGAACTTGCCGTCATGCGTTACAATCATTTTTGGTTTTTTGAATATTGAGAACATACTATTCCTGCTCAAACCATTCGATAACCCATTCTAATCCTTTCGACAGTAACAGAAAACCAACAATACAAGCAAGGAGAATAAGTGCTACCCTCTGGAGATTGTGTGTGAGTGAAAAAGCAGCCACGCTAAAAAAATAACCGAGAGTAAACATCAAGATAAGCCAAATTCCTGATGAGGTGAGCTCGGCTTTTGCGTACAACGGAAACGGGGTACCAGTGTAGCCTGAAAAAATCGCAGTAAGGTGGTTTAAACCGTATATAAATTTTGAAAAGAAAATAGACCAAAATGGTTTTTGTTTAAAGCGCGGGAATGCCGCATGCACTTTTCGTTCAATAAAATCAAAAATGCCATTCTGGGGAATATTTTTTCGAAGCCAAACACCTAGATGATACGCCCATAATGTTTTAATGATTGCACCAACAACACCTAAAATAATGGCGTGAGGAAAGGATATCACTTTGGCATGCGTTAAAATACCGAGTACTAAAAGTGCAAGTTCTCCTTCAAAAGCAATTGCCAGAAGAAGCAAAAAATACACTAAGAGCGTGTGTGTAGTAACCAGAGTAATAAGAAAGTGAAGCAGGCGCATAACAAAAACAGTACGAGAAAATCGTACCGGTTAGTCTAGGACGTGATTAGCGAGCCAGTTTAAGATAGAAACAATTAACGAGCCGAGAAGTGCTGCTTGAAATCCAGAAACTGAAAATCCTGAAATAAGGTACGCTACAAACCAGAAAAAAAGTGCATTTAATACAACCGAAAATAAACCGAGAGTTAGAATATTAATAGGAAGAGTCAGAATACCAATGATCGGCTTCACGATGGTATTTATAAACGCAAGAATCGCAGCAACAATGACAGCGGTAAGGAACGTATCAACGTGAATACCTGGTACTACATACTGTGAAGCAAGTACCGCAAGAGTGAGAACGAGCCAATGAAGAAGAATTTTCATATTAAGCAAAAAGTGAATCCACTACTTGTTTAACCGTAGTGCCGTCAGCCTTCCCTTTTAAGTCTTTCATAAGCATTCCAGTAAGTTGACCGCTTTTAGCTTTATCAGTAATACCGAGTTCAGCTTTTTTAGCCTCGGCGAGCGGCCGAATTTCATCTGCGCTCATAAATGTTGGTAGAAATTCTTCGATTATTTTAAGCTGAGCGGTTTCTTCGGCAACAAGTTCAGGGCGATTTGCCTTCTCAAACTGTTCAATAGAATCTTTGCGCTGTTTTGAAAGACGCATAATAACGGCCATGCTTTCTTCGTCAGTAAGCTCATCTTGCGGCTTTCGGCCTTTCGCTACTAGTTCATTGGTAAACGCTGCGCTCATGCCTCGAAGAACATCGAGGCGGACAGTATCTTTCGCCATCATGGCGTCCTTTATTTTTCCTTTAATTTCCATCTGTAGTGACATGCGGAGAGTATAGCAAAAAATATGGTAAACTTCACCTCATGTATAAGCTTGTTTTTCTCGATACTGAAACCACCGGCAACATGCCTGATGATGTTCTCTGCCAGCTTGCATTTAAGACTCAAGGCGAAAACGCTGAAACTTTTTGTGAACTTTACAAGCCGTCAAAGAAAATTCCACCAGAGGCTTCGGCAATCACCCACATCACCAATAAAATGGTGGCGGATAAACCAGCATTTCAGGATTCACCTAAATATGCGCGCATTAAGGAACTCCTAGAAGATCCTGAGGCAGTTTTAGTTGCTCATAACGCCGAATTTGATATCGGCATGCTCAAAAAAGAAGGTATAAATCCTGCAAACAACATTTGTACGCTGCGAGTTGCTCGTGCTCTTGATACCAAAGGTGTCCACCCCCAGTATCGTCTTCAATATTTGCGTTATGCACTTGAAATTGAAATCGAGGCACAAGCTCATGATGCTCTTGGTGACGTTATGGTGCTTGAAGCGCTCTTTGGTCGACTCCTTGAAGCCGTGAAGCGTGAAGGTAACGTTGATCGCGAGGCGGCAATCGAAAAGATGATTGAAATTTCATCCCGACCGTCTCTATTGCGCACATTTAATTTTGGAAAATATAACGGCAAAGCAATTGCTGAAGTTGCTGCCATAGATCTAGGCTATCTCGATTGGCTGCTCGCCCAAAAACTTCAAAATGAAACGGGTGAAGTCGACTGGGTATATACGCTGAAGTTTTATTTAAAAAAATAAGGGCCAGCAAAACTGGTCCCTTATTTAATGATAGCTCGGTCTTAAATTCAACTATCTTAAAGTATAGCCGCCCCACAAATGGTCTTGGGCAACATTTACCTGGTCACCAACCTTTGTAGTTAAATAAACCTGACCGCTGATATCGTTAAGATAAATTGTGTCGCCTGCCGGAGAGGTTACACTAAAATTGAAGAACTTTTTTCCAAAACCGTTTTCGGTTTCGGTTTTTTCTACAACAGTGCATTTTCCAATAGCAGGAAACAGAGTTTCGTTGGTCTGCTTACAGCTCGAAAGCACAGCTACTAAAGCAGCAATAAAAAAATATTTTTTCATAAAAAGAATTGCGGTTAATTTTCTTAGATACAAGAATTTCACCCAGGTATTTCTATTTCCGGTCCGCACCGGTTAGGACATGTATTATACTACTTTTTTTGTATTTAGTCAATATATAATCGTCTTATTTTATAAGGCTAAAATGTTATACTTGGCCTTATGCAGTCAGTATTTATTGCCTTAGGGAGCGTTATGATAGGTCTCATTATAGGGTGGTTTTTGCTACGTAAAAAGGAAACGCCAAAAGATGACTCTTCTCTTCAACTTCTTCTGACGCAAATTAATGAACTTTCTCGCACGGTAGATGCGAAACTTGGTGAATCTCAAAAACAGGTAAACGAAACCATTCGTTACCAAACAAGCGAATCAGCAAAAATTATTCGCGAAATTACCGAAGAGCTCACGCGAGTTTCTGAAGGTCAAAAGCAGGTAATGTCATTTACCGACCAACTTCGCGATCTCCAAGATATTTTAAAAAACCCGAAACAACGCGGTATCTTAGGGGAATACTATCTTGAAACACTTTTAAAAAATGTGCTCCCAACCGGAAGCTACCAAATGCAGTATGGTTTTCCTGATGGCACCATTGTCGACGCGGCAGTTTTTGTAAAAGACAAAATCATTCCAATCGACTCAAAATTTTCACTTGAAAATTACAACCGGATTTCAGAAACCCGCGATCCAGCTGAGAAAGACCGCTTCGAGAAAATTTTCGTCAACGACTTAAAAAATCGCATTATCGAAACTTCAAAATATATTCAGCCAGAAAACGGCACCATGGAATTTGCCTTTATGTTTATTCCGCATGAGGCCATTTATTACGATCTCATCGTCAATAAAATTGGCGCCGTAACCGAAGATACTGAAAATTTGATTCAACGCGCGGCTAGCAAATATAAAGTAATCATTGTTTCTCCGACTTCGTTCCTCGCTTATTTGCAAACAGTGCTGCAAGGATTAAAAGCGCTGCAGATTGAAGAGAGCGCAAAAGACATCATTAAACGCGTCAACGAACTCGGCACCCATCTCTCAAAGTACGAGGAATATCATTCAAAACTTGGCAACGCACTTGGCACGGCAGTAAATCAATACAACTTCTCTTCAAAAGAACTTAAAAAGGTAGACAAGGATGTGCTTCGAATTTCAGGCACTGCTCCTGGTATTGAAATCTCGCTTCTCGAAAAACCCACTGATGGCGAAGAATAAAGACGCTCTCCTTTGTGGGGAGAGCGCTTTGTAGAAGTTTCTTTTGAATACGTGGTTTGGGTTTTGACGGCCAAGGAATGTTGTAGTACTCGAATAGGATACTTGGTATTCTATCTGTTAGCTGTGTACCCCAATTGGTAATTTCCTGTTCAACCTTTAAGTTATGTTGCCAAACGCGAGCGGTATATTCGCCTAACACCGAATCATTCCGGCTGTAGAGAATTTCCTGCACGAACATAAAATCTGACTCATGCGCGGGAATAAATACAACGCAAAGAGCAACTATATCTGTATTCGAATGCGAACACTGGAATAGCTTTTTTGATATCAGATACGTGCTAGTATCGCTGGTTTTTACCTTGTAGGTACTAAACAGCGGCAGCTCTGAAAATCTTTTGTTAAACAGGCTGTCGGCAACAACCGGTAGCGTATCAACAAATGCTGGCGTGAATGTAATAACCAATTGTGCTTTGGCAAAAACCGCAATACATGCGGCAACGAGTGTGAGTATTTTTTTCATGGCTTTCAATTTTTCTCACTATAGCTCCGAGTGGAAAAAATGAAAAGCCTACATTTTTGTCAGTTCAAGTGCCATAAAAAGCGGAATTTCTTTTCGGGCACGGTCTTCAGCTACTTGCCGTGGGCCGCGCTCCGAAGCTTTGTGTGAAATCCACTCTTCTAACCGAGTAACAGCAAAACCCGTCTTGTGAAAAACTTTGAAAAAATCTTGAAGCGAACGATGGAACGAAACAGTTTCTGCAGAATCTTTTTTGCCAGGATTCATGGTAATAGAAATAGTTTTGGCTGAAAGATACTGCTCAACACGGCGATACTGTATTTTTTTGCTTTCATCGTATCCCCAATCACTTCCTTTTGGCACACGAAATGTGGGGTGGTTAAGCACAATTAAAAATGTAGCTCCCGGCTTTAATACTCGTGATGCTTCAGTAAGTACTCCGGAGAGGTTCTCAATATTTTGAAGCGCAAGCACACATAGTGCTACATCAAAAGTTTCTTTCTTCCAAACTGAAAGGTTATCTGCTCCACCCACAACATATTCGATACCATCACTTTCACGACGCTTGGCATACATGATAAGTTCTTTCGAAATATCAATCCCTGAAACTATACCGCCATTATCTCGAAGGAGTCGAGAAAAATAACCCTGGCCACAGGCAACGTCAAGCACCCTTTTCCCTTTCAACTGCCCTAGTAATCGAAGAATATTTGGAGCAATTACTTTTGCTTGATAGGTATCTTCATTCGTTTCTAGATGTTCGTCGTACCACTTCGAAACACTACCCCAGGAAGTTTTTTTAAAAGGCTGCTTTTTTTGCATAGTATAAAGTCTAACTTAAAAATAACCGTAAGGTAAAGCCAACTTAACAGATATCAACACATCATCCTCGGCGTTATTTTGAAGTTAGACTCTCTAGTTTTTTGGTATCACGCTTCGATATTTCCAACCTTGGAAGAATAGTGAGAAGAGTTTGCCAACAGACAAAATCTTCGCAAAATAGCCGAAGTCAATCATATGACGAACCAAGTATGCCAAGCCACCATATAATCGGATTGGTCCTGCAACTACTACCGCCCAGCCAGTTCCTACCGGAATTGCAAATGCTGTTTTTTGAGGAACATAGGACTTAAGAAGTTTGCCATCTACATCACGAAGAATTTGCTCCGCAATATAGGCACCGTCATAAATAGCTGTTTGAGCAAGTCCCCCATAGGCGGTTGCTGCCGCATCACCACCAACGAAAATATTTTCATGACCAACAATCTGTAGATACTCATCAACCAATACACGTTTTTTATCAGAAAAAGTAATACCTGGAATAGCTTCGTAGAGTGAGTGTACTTTTGTTCCAGCTGTCCAGATAACTGTTTTCGATTTCATGGTCATATCTTTCAGATACACACTTTCAACCTCTTCACTTTCAAGACGGCGGTTAAGAAAGACATTTACACCTAAACTATGCAAACGCTGCAATACTCTAGCTGACACTTTCGGTGGCAACGCAGGAGCAAGCCGTGGAGCAGATTCAATAAGATCAACAGTGATGAATGATGGATCAACACCATAATGTTTTGCGAGCATTTCAAGATACGATACTAGATCGCCTGCTACCTCACATCCTGTTGGCCCACCACCAACAACAATAACGTGGAAGTGTGCAACCATTTCACGCGGGTCAGGATTTGCATGATCAGCGAACAAGAGATGAAGGTGGCGTTTTAAATTCATTGCTTCCTTTGCCGATTTAAAGCCAAAGGAGAGCGTGGAAAGGCCAGGTAGCCCAAAATAAGTTGTTTCTGAACCAAGAGCAAGCACGAGGTAGTCAGCTTCATACATTTTACCTGATGCACAGGTTACTTTTTTCTCTGTCAGATCAACTGCTGTAACGGTGTCGAGAATAACCTCAACCCCTGAAGGAAGCATATCGGTAAGCGGCACACATACTTCAATTGGTGAAGCGCCGGTAATCAATCGATACAGTGCTGGATAATATTCAAAGTACGATTTATTTGAAATAAGACTAACTGAAAGTTTTTTACCAGCTTGTTGCTGTAACTTTCGCGCAGCTTCTACACCGGCGAATCCGCCGCCAATAATTAAGGCGTGCTTTCCTGTTTTCGTTTCTTGCATACGGAGTATTGTACCAAAGCGGTAAAAAAGTGAAAGAAATTAGGGCTTTTTTGACAATTGTAAGAATTTGTGTGCAAAAGCGTCTTCATTTCCGAACCGAGAAAACACTATATTATCTAACCAAAAACCAATACCATGTTTAACAAAAAATTTATCATCGCAAACATTTTTCACTCTCTATCTATGATGGAGAACAGCCCGAAGTTCACATTTATTTTTTTCACCGTATTTATGTTTATCTTGTGCTCCTTCTTTTTGTACCAATTTGTTTTCCTTCCAAGGAAAAATAGCCATGAATAGCTCCGGTACAACTCAAAAACATTTGCAGGCACCCAGACTTCCCCGTTTGGGTCCTTGTACTAGATGCCAAATCTAAGAAAAGACGTTATACTAGAGCATGTAAGGGAATTCTTTCTTTTCCGTCTTAATCTATGAAGTCCGATATGACAACAGAAGAGGCTTACCTAAAAGCCTACGATTTGTATAACGATGCCATTTTTAGGTACTGCCTTTTTGAAACTTCAAACCGCGAGATAGCGCTTGACCTCGCCCAAGACACTTTCATGAAAGTATGGGAGTATCTCCAAGCTGGAAACACTATCGAAAATATGCGGGCATTCCTCTATCGGGTAGCTGGTAACTTAGTTATCGACTATCGCCGAAAGAAAAAGGCGACTTCTCTCGATGCTCTTCTAGATGAAGGTTTCGATGTCGGCCACGATGAAAAATCGAAGACCATTGATGTAATTGATGGCCGAAAAGTTATGGAATTAATGAATGAGATTCCTGAAAAGTATCGTGATGTTATCATCATGCGATATGTTGAAGACCTTTCAATAAAAGAAATTGCAGAGGTAACTGGCGAAACAGAAAATAATATTTCTGTTCGCTTACACCGCGGACTCGATCGAGTTCGTACTCTGGTTGAAGATCAGGAATCAAAATAACGATATGGAAAACTTTACAGAACAACTGAAAAACGCAAAAAATATCCGAATGACGGATACTGAAAAAGCTCGCATGCGCGAGACGCTGATTTCCCATATGGAAAAGTTTCCGCTTGCTGAAACTACTACCACACAGATTCGTTCCGTACCAAAGACGAGCACGGCTTCTCCCTACAGCATCCCTTCAGTATGGAGTGGCGCGGTCTTTCTTCGAATTGCAGCTAGTGCTCTTGCGCTAGTTCTCCTGATTGGATCTTCGGCAACCTTTGCTTCTGCAAACGCTACTCCGGGTTCTCTTCTCTACCCTGTTCGAATTCACGTAAAAGAAAAAGTTGAACGTGCTCTTATAACTGCTCCAGAGAAGAAACTTGCATATGACCAAGGACGTATTGAAACTCGTATTTCAGAACTGGAAACTCTAGCTGACACTACGAACCCGGATGATACTGATGCAGTACTCACAGCAAAAGCGGCATTTACCGAGAACCTTTCTGACTTCCAAACAACACTCAAAGAAACTGAGAGTTCTGGCCGGTTGGCAGTGAGCGTAAAAACTCGTGAACAAGTGCTCGCTCGACTTTCAGCATATGCAGATCCAGTTGCTCCTGTTATGGCAACTATGAGCTTGGCCGCAGCAAAGACTGCTCCAGAAACTGCCGCTCCTACCCTTATGAAAACTAGCGTAAGAATGGACACAGGAGCTTCTGCTGAAGTAGAAGAAAACCAAGATACACCACTAATACCGGTTACCTCTAGTGACAAGAAGGAAAAAAATAAACTCAAAGAAAGTATTCATGAACTCTTGAAAGTTGGCCGAGAACAAATCTTGGAAACTGCTCAACGAGACGGAGCTGCTAGTATGGAACAGCAATCTCCAGATGTAGAACCAGTAACTGATACGTTATCTGTAAATGAAAACACTGAAGCAACTAGTGAAAACGGAACTGAAGCTACTTCTACAAGTAATACAAATAACGAAGTTCCTAGATCTTCAAATAGCACAGGAACACCTAAGTCCACCTTGGAAGACTCTTTCAAGAGCACTATAACCGCAAGCGTTAACCAATCAGCACCTATCCATACGGTTCCTCGCTAGCCAACGACACTAAAAAAGCGGGATTTCTTCCCGCTTTTTTTCTATTCGAGAATACTTTTTAAAATATCTTCAGGAACTTCTTTTGAAGCAGTAGACTCTTTTCGAGAAACATTAGATTCTGGAGAGGTTTCAGAAACTGACTCTGGTGATGAAGTTTCTTCCTTCGCTAATTCTTGCTCACGGGCTTTTCGCTCCTCTTCTAACTTCTTTTCTTGTTCTAAGGTTCGAGCTTCGGCTTCTTCTGCCGCCTTAAGAGCTTTTTGTTTTTCTTCTTGCTCAATTTTCACAGCCGCTTCAAGTCGGGCTTTTTCTTGCTGTTCTTTCCGAAGAGCTTCTTCATGGGCTACTTTGAGGGCTTCTGCTTCTCGTTTCCGTTCTTCTTCGGCCTTACGAACAACTTCTATTTCGAGTGCCTTCTTTTCTGCCTCAAATTTTTGACGCTCCTCTTCCTGCACTCGACGAACTTTTTCGAGAGCCTCCTGCTTTTCTTTTTCAATTTTTTCTTCAAGTGCTTTCTTTTCTGCCTCAATTCGTTCTTTTTCCTCTTTAGTTTTACGTTCCCGCTCTAGTGCTTCTTGCTTTTCGCGAAGAAGAGCCTCTTCTTGAGCTGTATGTTTTTCTTCATTAATGGTAGTGGTAGTTGGATCTTCACCACGTAGGACTGGATCTATGTTTTTTGGTTCATTAAGTTCAGCTTCCTCGGCAAGTCCAATACCAGCTTGAGAAAGGGCTGTAGCCAGCGTATTTTTTGTTTCTTCTGCTGCTTCTTTCTTAGGAGTCATGAAAACAGGAGAAGCTACTGTTGGTGCATCTTTTTTAAGTGCAGAAAGCGATATTGTTTCTTGAGGCTTTTCAATAACTGGTTCAGCTATACCTTCTTGTTCTATCGGCTTTGTAGCAACTGCTGGCTTAGCTGGAGCGCCCATTGTTTTTGAAAGCGCTTGATTTAGGATACTTCGAAGTCCAGCGGTATCGGGAGCTTTACGTTCTTTTGTTACAGGAACTTTTACTACTCGAGGTGGCGGCGTGCGTGGAAGATCATCTTTTTTTGCTCCATCCGGAGTTTTTATACTCTGAGGCACTCGAAACGCCGTTTGCACTTGCGGTTGTATTTGTACTTGAGCTTCAGATGGCTTCTTATAAGCCCCTTTCGGTAATGGCATATCATCTTTACCAGCCTTAATAACCCCAATAGGCGGCATATCAGGCCGATCTACCACGGGACGAACTTTTGGTCGTTCGCCAGTAGATCCTCCCCAATCACTCCTTGGTTTCGAAGAACCACCGGTAAATTCAATACCGAGCGCGGCAAGTGCATCGTATGAAATATTATCTTTCTTTTCTTTTGGTGGACGGAACCCTGGTGCCGGTTCAAGTTCACCTTGCTTAATTTTAAAAAGACATTCTTTACAATAAATTGGCAAACCTGGTTCTGGTTCAAACGGAACGTAAATGGATTTTTTACAATTAGTACATTCAGCGCGATATTTGCCAACAGCTTCACTTCCCGCATTTTCTGGGTTACTGGTTCCTTGGCCAGGCACCGTTGAACTCCAACGGTTAATTTCCTCCTCTACATCAGTGCGCGAACGAGTATACATGCGGCGTGAAGTATCAATAATATACTGTTCGGTTTCTTTTGATTCGTGCACCTCAAGTGGCGGCAAGGTTTTTGCTGAAAATGGTCGCGAGGTAACCCCATCCACCATGAGCTTTGCATAAATATGATAGTTCGGAAGGTTTACGAAATCTTCAATGACGAATTCCGGTTCAAATTCTTTTTCGAGTGCTTCGGCATCTTCTGCGCCAACACGGAAGATGATAATTGTTCCAACGTTACCAAACACGGCATCTTTCACCGCGCTACCAGTTTCAGTTTCAAGCTGGGCAACATATTGATGCGCAATAGTAAGACATAAGCGATATTTTCGAGCTTCTGAAAGAATAGAAGCAAATGAATCGGTTACGAAGTTTTGGAACTCGTCTACAAAAAGATAAAAGTCTTCACGCTTATTTTCTGGAATGCGCACACGCTCCATAGCGGAAAGCTGAATTTTGGTAATGAGCATTGCACCAAGAAGTGCTGAGTTATCTTCACCAATACGGCCTTTCGACACATTAACCAGAAAGATTTTTTTCTGGTTCATAATATCGAAAATGTTTATAGTTGAACGCTGCTGGCCCACTACGTTACGTACGATATTTGATGAAAGGAATTGACCAACTTTGTTTTGAATCGGCGCAATAGCTTCATTACGAAACTGGTCACGCCATGCTTCATATTCGTGCACCCAAAAAGCCTTCACCACAGGGTCTTTCAAATTCCCGATGATGTACTGACGATAGTCCTTATCCACTAGCATACGCGGAATACCAAGAAGTGTGGTATTAGGCGTATCGAGAAGCGCTAAAATGGTGTTGTTCAAAATATATTCCATTCGAGACGACCATGCGTTCGCCCAAATTTTGGTGAAAATTCCCATCAAACCTGAAGCCACCAAGTGTTTATACTTCGGGTCATCAAGTTGCATTGGGTTAAAACCAATTGGAAAATCCGTATCCGCTGGATTGAGGTATACGACATCTTCTGCACGTTCTTTAGGAACAGCCGTTATGATTTTTTCTACGAGTTCACCGTGCGGATCTACCACACAAACACCTTCACCGGTACGGATATTCTGGATAATCATGTTCTCCAGCATCACAGACTTACCGGTACCAGATTTACCAAGCACGTACATGTGCTGGCGTCGGTCTTTACGCTTAATGCCGAAAACTTGATCCATGCCACGGAAATGTGTCCGGGCAAAATATGTAATGTCCTGGTTTAGTGGAACTTCCATTTTCTAATCCGCCTCATAGGAGAGGTTATTTAAAGTTACCTCACAAGTATACCATACTAGGCAAACGAAAGATGAGTTCTTTGACTCAAAGTTAATTTGTGTGCTTAAATTGACCGAATTTAAAAAGTGAACTATATGGAAAAAAACGTGGAATTAAATTTTGACTTAACCTTTGATGAAAGCGTAACAATTTACTTTGAAGAATCTGCGCATTCCTTCAAAACAAAGTTTTCAGCTACCTTAATGCTTATGGCTATTGCCCACACCCATTTTCGCGGAAGTATGCACAAGGTACTCCGTAGTATTGATACTATCAACCGTGCTGATATTTTACTTTCAGGAAAAACAGTTAATGAAATAACGAAAGTAAAAAAATTTTTACGCGCACATAAACTCACAGGAACTACATACCGATACTTACATGCGTACTGCTACAACTACTTTGTCGAAAAACCAAAGTTTATACAATACCAATCTTTAGGAGAACCTCATGCAGGTGAACTACTCTTACCGTGTGGTCTCAGATTTATATCTCTATACCAACAAAACTTACTTATCGAAGTAGAAACCTACTATGAGCAATCACTCATTAAAGACTGGGAATACGAGGAACTCCGGTACCTCATATATAAAAGTGATTTACGTCCCCATAACCCCCTTTTGAACTAACAAGTAACAACCTGCTTTCCTCGGCAGGTTGTTCTTTTTTATGCAAACGCTTGGTTATAACAACTTTCGCAGTAGAGAATTTCCGGTCGGTTGGGAGAATATGATGACTCAATTTTTTTATTGCAATTTGCGCATTCTCGAGTGAAGAGCTTATTTGGCCCGCGAGCTTTAAATCGGCGCAGGTGTCGACATTCGGGACATTGCCGCGGAAGTGGAATAGAAAGTTTTTTATAGAACGTAAACTCATTTGGAATAATGCGATAATTCTTTTTACATTCGGTACACTCAAAAATTTCTTTTACAATCTCGTCCTTTGTTTTGCCAATTGAATCTGATACATCAGCCCAGCTAATTGTCGCTTTTCCGAATGTTCCTCGCGGCGTTTCTTCCCACTTAAAACCCTGAGCGAGAGCTTCTTCTTTCGTAAGTGGGTACTCAATCATAGCTGATGATTCGTTATAACCGAAAGAAGAAAAAGTAGCCGGATAAAATTCACCATAACTTCCCTCTTGTTTCATTTTTGCTACTATTTCGGAGCGCAACTTTTCATATTCTTCTGGAGAATATTGCTTATTTAAGATCGTGTTTTTTGCTTTTCGAAAACCAACGCAACCAAAAATATTTTGGGAGTTTGGACAATTCACGGAGTAACCAACGAACTGAGAGCTCCAACAATAGAATCCGCAAATAACATTGGACCCTTCAATACCAGTATTCATGGTGTTGTAGAGTAACTCCGCTCCACGACCAGCAGTATTACAGTCCATGCAGTCTTTAGCCCCACGCCAAGCATGTACCGAATAGGCACAATCTTCGGCGTCATACGAATGAAAACAATGGCGATTATTTTTAACGTTTGTCATGTAATTCCCAGTCGAATTGTAAACGTTATACACTTCGGCAAATTTTCGTGGCTGATCTTTAATAAACTCTGTAAATTGTTTTCGAAAAGCCTCTACTCCAGAATGAGTATCGAGACGAAACTCTGCTAACTTTTTTTCGTATTCTTCTTTAGAATATTGTGCATTAAAAATACAGTATTTTTGATTACGAAGATTAATACAGCCTAAACAATTAGTGCAGCCGCGACAATCCAACAAAAATGCACTATCGGTACATGAGTGGACGCTTTTACAATACTTAATTCCGTATGAATCATAGCAGTCATCAACTTCGTACGATCGTTCAACCTGTTGGGTAAATGAACAATCGACGAGATCTTTTGAAACTTGAATCCAATATGAGTGAATTGCATCTTCATTGTTTGAACTTTCAATAACGAAATAACAATTTTTATTGTCAGCCGCGTAATTCATGTACTCACAATTAACTGCCCGCATAGAAACAAGGCCTGGTTTTGGCACTTTCATCCATAGTTCATACCACTGATCGAGAAATGGCCGCGATGGATCATAGTCCATAGCGTAATCTGCCCCGCTCCAGTCTTCCGAAAACCAACAGTCATAACACCAAACCACATCAGGTTTATTCAGCGAAAACTGACAGATAGTATCTTTTTTACACTTATCACAAGGACGCTTATAAAAACTGCGTTCGTTGCGAAAATTAAGCCGTAATTGGGATCGGCATTCCGGACATAGTTTTGGCGGCAATACACCTATTTTTTCATAGAAGGAAAAATCATCAGGTTCGATAACAAATTCACTATTACATTTAGTGCAAAATCGATTTTCTGTCGCCATTTTTCGATTCTAGCACGCTTACAAATAACGTGCCTGGTAACAGCTCTCGCAGTAAATAGTTTCTGGCTTTTCTGGGGCATAGGTCGTTTCAAATTCGTTTGAGCACGCTCCAGAATGCTGGTGACCAGTTTCATCACACTGACACTTTCGGTGCCATAATTTCATCGGACCCCGAGAACGGAGACGCATGTAATGACGACAGTTTGGGCAAAGGCTAGGTAATGGCAAGCCAAGTCGTTTATAAAACTGGAGTTCCTGTGGCACTAGGCGAAACGCTTTCGAACATAAATGTCCTTCACAGGCACCTTGGTGGGCGCATTCGATAACTTCGTTTAAAATAGTACTTTCATTTACTTCAGACAGTGAATTTGGAACAGTATCTTTACTCATCGTAATGGTATAAGACTTTTCTTCTGGTTCTTTCCAAGTAAAACCCTGGGCCAAGGCTTCTTCTTTTGAGAGTGGGTAGTAATCAAAAGCAATAGTTTCGTTGTAGGCAAACGGCGAAAGTTCAGCCGGGAAAAATTCTCCAAACTTGTATACTCTTCCCTTTCCATCTTGGTACGGCATGGCATTCATGTGCTCAATAATCTTCGGCACAAGTTTTTCGTATTCTTCTTTGGTATAGCGCTTGTTTAAAATCGAGTAACTACCATTCTTCACTCCGACACAACCAAAGCAATTCTGGTTCGATGGTGAGTTGTAGAGATACATTGAGTTTGTCGATGACTTTGCATAAATGCAGAACGAAACATTTTGACAGCCTGAGAACACGCCAAACGAGTCATAAATGAGCTCAGAACCATGACCAGCATGTGAAGCGTTTCGAGCATCTTTTATATCACCGCCTGAAAGAAAGAAGTTTTTTAAATCTTCTGAACCAGGAACTAAATCAAAACAGTTAATACAGTTTTTAGCATTGGCAATATTATCACCGGTGCAATTAACTGATTTAATAATGTGGGCGAAACGATGCGGAAACGTCAGCTTAAATTCCTCAAATTGCTTACGGACTTTTTCTAAGCCTAGACGAGTATCAAGCTTCAGTTCTTTTGCCTTCGCTTCATATTCTTCTTTTGAATATTCTTGGTTAAAAATGCAGTGCGATTTATTGCGGAGCGAAACACAACCAATACAGTTGTCACAATTTACACAGTCATACAGAAACGTTGAATCCGAACAGCTTTTACAATATTGACCATAGCGAAGCTTGTAACATTCTTGCGAATCAGTACACTCGTAGCACAAATTACATTTCTCAACCAAATATAAATCCTGACTATCACGAGAATGCATATTAAAAGTACTGTAGGAGCAATCTTCATTGTAGTCACCACCAAAAACGAGATAGCAATTTTTATTACTCTCAGTACAGTTACAGTAATCACTATTCACCGCATTCCAGTTCATGAGCGAAGGCCACGGCACTTCGCGAATTAGTTCCTTGAGTTGTTCAAAAAACGGCTTTGAAAAATCAACATCTTTGCCATAGCTATATGGATCCCAGCCATCACCCCACCAATATTCGCGATCATAAACCGTTAGTGGCTTGTCGTCAGAATAGATAGAGATTATTTTTTGACCTTCTTTTCCGGGGGCGTTATCAGTACGTCGATACAGAACATTTTGGTTGCGAAACACCATGCGGCGCACGAACTGACATTCTGGACACCAAGTTGGTGGCGGCACTTTCATTTTCTGATAAAAGGCTAAATCATCCGCATCCAACAAAAATATCTTACTGCAATTTTTACAGGCAACTTCCATATGCCTATAGTACTCAAAAATGCTCCGTATACAAACCAACGGAGGACTGTGTCAAAATAGTGACACTAGATTAGCGGCTCAGCGACTTCTACTTTTTCAGCAGGCGCTCCTCCACCATCAGATTTATTACCACGAGTAATAGCCGCTTTTTCTTGAGCAGAACGAATGATGGTTGCTTCTTCTTCGGCAATAAGTTTCTTGGCGGCGTCGGCTGAGATAGCAAATTTACGACGAGAAGCTTCAATAATTTTTGTGCGAAGTGATCCATGAGCAGCTGGCAATACTTTCAACGTTTCAGCAGAAAATGGATCATATGATTCACCGTCGATAGTCATTTTAACGTAAAACTCTCCCACACCGAGGTTAATCATATCTTTTACATCGAAAATCGGAGCAAATTCTGGTTTGAGTTTTACGGCATCATCACCACCCACGCGGAAACAGATAATAGAACCAACGTTACCGAGCACGGCTTGAGCAACACGTGGTGTCAGCTGACCAACGTATTGGTGCGCTACCGTAAGGTTAATAGAATATTTACGCGCCTCAGAAAGAATGTTTTCGAAAGTATCGGTCACCACGTTTTGGAACTCATCCACATAGAGATAAAAATCGTAGCGCTTGTCGTGTGGAATTTTTGCTCGCGCCATACCAGCTTGCTTAATTTTGGTCAGGAACATTGCACCGAAGAACGAAGAGTTTTCTTCACCAATCTTACCCTTACAAATGTTGATGAGCACAATTTTTTTGTTGTTCATCAGCCATTCAATGTCAATTTTGTTTTCCTTCTGGCCGAAAATGTTACGGAGCATCGGATCAGAAAGAAATTGCCCGAGTTTGTTAACAAGCGGGATAATAGCGTCGGTATCAAATTTTTCCGACCAGTCGGCGAATTCGATTGCCCAGAAGCGCTTCACCATATCGTCTTCAATGTACTCAACCACTTTTTGACGATAGTTACGGTCGGTAAGCATCGAAATCATTCCGCGCATGGTTGCGTATGGATAGTCGAGAAGCGCGAGTGTGGTAAAGCGGAACACGTGCTCAAGACGCGGCGTCCAGTTAGCACCGAATTGCTTTTCCAACACTTCAATCAAACCTTGGGTTAGTTGGTGTTTGAATGCGGGGTCAACGTTAGCGAGCGGATTAAATGAGGCCGGATAGTCCATGTCAGACGGATCGATGATGCATACGTCTTCCATACGGTTCTCTGGAATAAAGTCGAGAATGTCATCAATAAATTCTCCGTGCGGGTCGATGACACAAATGCCGTGGCCATAGGCAACATCCTGGCGCACCATCAGTTCCTGGAGTTTTGATTTTCCCACACCAGACTTCCCTACAATGTAGAGGTGGCGGCGGCGGTCAACGCGTTTAATACCAAAAACGTATTTCTTTTCTTCGAGAGCGGCCACATAGTTGGTGCGGCCGATAAATGACGCGTCTTCTGGAGGCACTTTACCAAACTCCGGCAGTTCTGTCGGTGGCGGCGCGTATTTAATTATTTGAATCTTATTCGCTCGTGCCATAGGACTTGAAATTTATTATATCACGCTTCGCAAGCAAAAAACCGCTCTGGGGCGGTTTTTTGCTTCTAACGGTAAAAATATTAGAGCTTATACCCCATAGCCTCGGCAATACGCTCCATGGCCACGATAAAAGCTGCTCGGCGAAGATCAGTTTTAAGAGTCTCGGCACGCTCGTAGATAGCCAATGTTTCGCGAGTAAGCTGTTCGTTCAATTTTGAGAATACATCGGCTTCAGTCCAACGTTCACCGGAAAGATTCTGTTCCCATTCATAGGTTGAAACGGTTACACCACCAGAGTTTGCCAAAATATCTGGTACTACTGGAACACCGCGAGAAAAGAATACTTCGTCAGCATCAGGAGTAATTGGACCATTGGCAAGTTCAAGAATAAACTTTGCTTTTACATGCGGAGCATTTTTGTCAGTGATTTGATTTTCCAGTGCAGCGGGAATAAGCACATCACATGGAAGCTCAAGGAGTTCTTCGTTAGTTACTGTTTTTGCTCCAGGAAAACCTGCGAGGGTTCCCTTTTCTTTTTTATACGCAAAAACATCAGCCATCTTAAATCCGTCTTCCTTATAGATACCACCCTTTGAATCAGAAATTGCTACGATAGTGTAACCTTCACGTTCAAAAATTTCTCCAGCGTTGCCACCAACGTTACCCATACCTTGGATAACAACCTTGGCACCTTTTACAATTCCATATTTTTCAGCGAGTGTGCGAAAAACGTAGTAACCACCCAAACCAGTTGCGGGACCACGACCTTCACTACCACCAACTTCAAGCGGTTTGCCGGTAAATGTTGCATTTGTTTTGTCGCCAGAAATTTTGGCGAATTCGTCTACCATCCAAGCCATAATTTCTGGCGTGGTGTTTACATCAGGAGCCGGAACATCTTTTTGCGGGCCAAGAATTGGGGCCATACCACGAACCCAACCTCGTGAAAGTGCTTCGAGTTCTTTTTTAGAAAGTTCTTTTGGGTTTACCGTGATACCACCCTTTCCCCCGCCCATCGGGATATTAGCGACAGCACACTTAAGCGCCATCCAAAATGCGAGGGCACGCACTTCATTAATATCAGTATCTTGATGATAACGGATACCACCTTTGTATGGACCCCGAGCATTGTTATGTTCAACACGGTAGCCTTCAAACACTTTAGTGTCACCAGTATCCATTTTTACCGGAATAGAGATTCGCACTTCGCGCTGTGGTTGCGAAAGTTCAGCAAGAAATGCTGGCGGAAACTGACGTACAACAGTGGCACGAGAGAGTTGCATGAGGGCATTTTCGAATGGATTAGACATACAAGAAATTATTAATTACTACTAAAAATATCTACTACATTTAGGTTACTTCATGCGCAGTTCCTGCTATGCGCAGTGGTAATCCATCCGCGCCATACGATAGTTCGGCAATAAGTTTAAGAGGGTGTGAACCTGAAGCAGTCGTAAATGTAACTGTCTGCATCCACTCTTTATCTTGACGATCAGCAGCTCGCTCAAGGCTACGACGAAATTCTATACGATCCGCCTCCTGCATAGCTGATTCAAATGCGTCTCGGGTAAGTCGAACATCCTTTTTAATCCCGGTAAGTTGATACATTTTTTCATCAAAGGATAATTCCTGCGTCTTTGGGATAAGGGTCCAAGTGGCAACACGCGCCCGATCAAGTGTTCCCTGAAGATATTCACGTTGGTGCTCAAGTGTCGTCGCTCGTTTTTTAAAGATTGAAAGCAAGTCAGATGAACGGCGTAAATATAAACCAGCAAAAGTAAAAAGGATCGCCAGAAGGACGCCAATACTTATGATGGAAATTTTAATGAAACGAAGTTCTGCCTGCCATCTCGTAGCATCAACGTCCATACCCACAATTGCAATAATTGAATTATTGGCGTCACGCACCGGAGCGTATGCCGAAACCCAAGTTCCCCAACTATCTTTATATGGTCCTTCCGTGAAAGGAACTCCCTTATTGTAGTTGATAAATTGAAGTGACGATGTGTCTTCATATACTTGGCCAGGTGGAGAGTAGTCAGGACTCGAAGGATCTTCCGAGTCGACATAGAAAAAAAGTTTCGAACCATTAGAACCCATGAGATACACAAACCGCGCGTCGGTATTTATGGTTCGCAGGTCACGCATAACCTGTTTTAGATGAATGTATTCTTTTTTCTCGGTATCAGAATATGCACCATCAAGTGCAGCAATTTCTTTTGATGGCACTAGATACGCTGCAGTTTGTACACGAGTGAGTAATCGTTCGCGAGAAGTTGCATCAGCTTTGGTAGAAACACTAAACGCAATAACAATGCTTGCTACAAGCACCGCTATACCGACGATGAAAAAAGTTGTTGACCATACTCCAGCGCCTGATTCGTGAGAACTAGTTGAGGGTACTTCGGGACTGGTATACGACATAATGGGCTTTAGTATACCCTAGGGAGCAAATGGAAGCATGTGGAGAAAACACGCCACAACTACAGCATAAAAGACCTGGTAATAAACTTTTTAGAGAGTCGGGGTGCCGAGAATCGAACTCGGTTCTCACGAACCCGAATCGTGCATACTACCGGTGTACTACACCCCGAGACGAAGAGGAGAATACCACATTTCATGTATTTTATCAGCTGAAATTGTCGTCAGGGATATTTTCTGTCTTTGTGGTCACAAATATTTTTCCTGACGGAAAAATTTCGCGACCCCGGCTCGCGGTTTTTGCCTTTCGCTACGCTCAAACAAAAACATCGTTCCGCCTTCCACATGTACGCAAAAATCCCCAGTAGTGGGGATTTTTGGTCATGTGGACCCTAGCGGATTCGAACCGCTGACCTCCTCTTTGCAAAAGAGGCGCTCTACCAACTAAGCTAAGGGCCCAAATAAAGTTGTACGGGTATCTAAATGTATTCTCCTGAACTTTTTTGTTAGTAGAGCGCCTACGGCGGCTTTCCTCTCTACTTGCCAACTAAGCTAAGGGCCCAAATGAAGCTCTAACGGCACTATAGTACCGCATTTCGGCTATTTCGCAAGTATTTTTGGCATATTTTATGGTAAGCTAATGCATCAGTATGAAGAACCTAGAGCCAAATTCAGGGAAACAGCTCACTATTAACGTACAAGGAATAAACTACGCCCGTTTTCCAGTTAAAACTCCTGTCATTAAAAGTGGTGATGATGTTGCTGCTATTCTTAAAAATCTTGTATACAGTGAACTTCAACCTGGCGACACCCTTTTCATCAGCGAAAAAATTATCGCTATTTCTCAAGGCCGAGCGTTTAAAATTTCGGATATTCATCCGAGTGCCTTGGCTAACTTTCTGGTTCGATTCGTACATAAATCCAAGTATGGCATTGGCTTAGGCTCACCCTGGACAATGGAGCTCGCTCTACGTGATGTTGGTGCTCCACGAATTTTATTTGCTGCCTTTTGTGCTGCTTTAACAAAACCATTTGGTATAAAAGGAGTTTTCTATCATGTAGCTGGAAAGGATGTAAATGCAATTGATGGCCCATGCGACTATACCCTTCCACCATATAATGAGTACGCAAAACTTGGACCCAAAAAACCTAACGAAGAAGCAAAAAAGATCTCAGGTGCGCTTAATGTACCAGTTGTTATCATTGATGCCAACGACCTTGGGGTAAACATTCTTGGCCGATCATCAAAAGAAATATCTCTTGATTGGGCAAAAGCAATCTTCAAAGACAACCCACTTGGCCAGGCTTCACAACAAACCCCTGCAGCAATCGTTAGAAAAACAAAATAGTTGACCGCACCGGACTTTCTGCCTACCGCAGAATCGTGTATCACGAATCACTAAGCATAATTCTTCTCCGTCAGTCGACAGATCGAATTCTGCAAAGTGTTCGCGACCCCGCCTCGTCTGTCGCATTGCGACATGGCTCCGGCCTCCACAAGTATCAAAAAATCCCAAGCAGTTGGGATTTTTCTCTCTAGTGGACCGCACCGGACTTGAACCGGTCACCTCTCCCATGCCATGGGAACGCTCTACCAGATGAGCTAGCGGCCCGAAATGTCGGGACAATGTAACACGAAACACTTATTTTGGAAAAGGTTATCCTTTCACCAAATCAATTGCGTGTTTTAAAAACTCAGGCATTTTTGAACCAACCGCTTCAAGAGCAATTGGCATATAGCGCAAAGGGTGCAGTAGTGGATTTGATTCAATCGCACCAACATGAATACCATCTTTTGCGCGAGTAAAATGAATACTCGTCAGATGTTTTAACCCAAGTGTTATATACAGTTCCTTTGCTCGAGCAGTAATTTCTCGAGCATCAACTCCTCCAAGTAAACGGGGTTTTACAAAAGTGTACCCAGAAAAACTATACGAACCTAACACAACCGGCGGAAAAGCATACGGATGTTCACCACGAAATGTATCAGTCACTAAAACCGCAATATCCTCGCCAAAAGCTAAGGATTCAATTGTTCCTCCACTTACCTTCTGAAAATGAAGTGCAAACAACCTTGCTAGCTCTTCTCGTGTTTTCACTGTTTTAAATGGCAGCGACTGACCAGGTAAGCGAATAAGCCATGGTGGTGGCAATTTTTGCGAAACTATACCAGCCATATTTTCAATCGAAGTAACCTCTGGATTGCGCATCAAATCAGCAATGAGTATCGTTTTTGGCGTCTGATGAAAGTGTGGCATTACTCCCGAAACAACGGGTAAACCAATTTCACTGAATGAAAATAGCCCAGTATGTTGTGGGGCTGATAAGAGCGACAACAGCACATCTACCGAAGAAACAATATCACCGGCATTTACCTCTTTTCCTCGAATGTGCCAAACTCCGTCACGAGTTATCAAAATATCTATGCCCTGGTGCGAATGCGCTAAGTCATTTTGAACAAGATTCAGCACGTACGAACCTGCTTCAAGAGAATGAAAATATTCCGGACCTGTTCCACCACGAATAATGCCAACGCGAATCATGCCACTAAGTATACCGTAGTGGGTAGTCTGTAGCTAGAACTATTTAAGAAAAGCCTGGCCGCGTTTCTTTTTATGGAACGTAATTGCAAAACGGTGTGCTTCGGCATTTGCTAAAATAATCGCCTTTTGCTGTTTAGTACTAAATTCTGTAAGCCCTAATATTTCTCGCGGTTTATGATGTTCATCTTTCACTACTGAAACGACTGGAATAGTGAGCTGAAATCGCTTAAGCACCTGCTCACCTACTCGCTTTTGAGCTACACCACCATCCATCACAACAATATCTGGCATTCCCCACTCACTATGGCGAAAACGGCGAGAGAGAACTTCTTCAAGTGCCCCAACATCATTACTCTTTTCTTGGCTTTGGATAATAAATTTTCGATACTCTGCTTTATCAATTTCTCCGTCCGTGATTACCGTCATAACACCAACCATGTTTTTGCCGCTCATGTGTGCAATATCGTAGGCCTCGATACGAATATGCGCTGTGCGAGGATCACGAAAATTTTCATTTTTAATGAGTGCTGTATCGTTAATATGCTTGAGAGCAAAAATTTGGTCTCGAACACGAGCAGCCTCCTCAAACCGATGTTCTTTTGAAAACGATTTCATATCTCGCTCGAGTGTTCGAACAATATTCCCTTTTTTGCCAGAAAAAAATAATTTCAGATTACGAATATTTTTTCGGTACGCCTTTACCGCTTCTTCATTTGAGATGTCAGGATTGAGCCCAACTTGGCGATAAAATTCATAATTGTCTTGGCGAGCCGACTGACCATCCATAAATGGGAAAATACGGCGAATAATTTTTATCGCTTCTTTAAACTGCCCACCAGAAGTAAATGGACCATACACAGTATCTATTTCAACGTGCTCAAGCGATTCAGGTACAATTCCTTCTTCATATTTTTCTAAGTCACGACCACGAACAGTAAGGACTCGGGGTAATTCTTCTTTTGTAATGACAATATAATTCCAGCTCTTATCATCTTTTTCTTTAACGTTGTAATACGGCAAATGACGCTTGATGAGCGCTGCTTCGAGAATAAGAGCTTCGAGTACCGTTTCAGTTTCTTGCCACTCAATTTTCGTAGCCTTAAATACCATGTCCACGATCATTGGTCCGCGAGTGTTAATAAGGTCGCTGGCAAAATAACTCCGTGTACGCTCACGAAGCGACGTTGCTTTTCCAATATACAGAATCTCCTTCCCTTTTTTGAAGAAGTACACACCTGGTACATTAGGAAGTTTACATTTTGCGAGCTGTTCTATCGTCACAAGGATGCATTATACGGATTTCAAACTAATAAAAAAGCTTCCCGAAGGAAGCCTTTTTACTTTAACGAGCAATACGGACACTACTGTACGTGCGGTGATACCGAGCAAAGTATCCGCGCATAAGTATCGTTAATCCGAATGCTCCCGGTGTATTATTCGGCATCGAATTATTCGACACCCTAAAAATAACATCGCGTGGAGTTAGAAAGTTCAAATCGAACTCTCTCCTCTCAAAGAACTCTTTTATTTCGCTTGAAAAAAGAAGGACTCCGTTTATATCACGCACCTCTACGAAGTCATTACCGGTATCATCATTAGCATCCATAATGACTGTAACGTGAACGCAGATAACATTGCGAATCACTCGAACTTTCGGCTGTTTCGTATCCACGGGGGTAAATTTGAAATCCCGAGGTGATACCAATCCAGTGGTGAGACTTCTCAGATTATCTGATGAACCACCCATGTCGTACCAACGAAATTCTTTCACCACACGTTGTGTACGCTCAGTAAGTAAAACGGTTTTTTTACTACCGGTATGACTAAAGACGTCACAACGTAAAAGTTTAGAGTCGCTACATCCATAAAAAGTGGCACTGAAAAGCATCAGCATCACTAAAAGAGAATTTGACGTTTTCATACATTAAGTTTTGTTGACCACAATGGGCGAGAAAGCTCGTCAGCTCCGGCCAGCAAACCTACTGCTCTCAAATAACGAAGCTATTACTTCCACAGTACAATTTCATATTTTTATGTCAAGAATAGTTTCGTAGTATTGACGCCGCGTAATCTAAGGTGATACGGTGATGCTGAAAATGAAACCCTATTTACATCATACTTAAATTCTTTCCTATGCTTCTCCTTTCCACTACAGAATTTAAACCTATACTAACAATCAATAACATCATACAAGCCTCTCCCGAAAAAGTAGCTGAGATTATGATGCGTTGGCTTACCGAGCAGGCAACATACCATACTATAGGTATTAAGGCAGCAGCTAAAGCCGATAACAATATCGTTACAGTAAACTTCACTGCTCCAGCATACACCGGTGGTAGTCCTGAAAGTATTTTATGTACAGCAACCGTGACTTCGAAAGAAGTTACTATTGAGCAAACCCACAAAATGGCAAGCAACTATGTTTGGAATTGCTTTAGAAGTCATCTAATCATGACCATTGAGAAAATTACTGAGATATAGCGAACAGAACAACAAAGACTTGGCACGACCTATTTGGTACGGCCTCGTTTTTATTTTCGGAGAACTTTTTTAAGATATTTTCCTGTGTGGCTCTTCGGATTATTTGCCACTTCCTCCGGTGTTCCATGTGCTACCAATTTACCACCGCCAACACCACCTTCTGGACCAATGTCGATGAGGTAGTCGGAGCATTTAATGATATCCATGTTGTGCTCAATCAATACGACACTGTTTCCTTTGCCTACGAGCATCTGAAGCACTTCTAAAAGCTTTGCAACGTCATCGTAGTGTAAACCTACTGTTGGCTCGTCTAAAAGATACATCGTTTTTTCGATATGCGTTCGATACAGTTCAGATGAAATTTTAACACGCTGTGCTTCCCCACCCGAGAGCGTGGTAGCACTTTGGCCAAGCTCCAAATACCCTAAGCCAACATCATCAAGGGTTTTTAAACGGTCATAAATAGCTGGAATATCCTCAAAGAATTTTAGTGCTTCTTCAACTGTTGTTTTGAGCACTTCGTAAATATTCTTTTTCTTATACTTTACCGCAAGGGTTTCTTTGTCGAAGCGCTTACCGCGACATACATCACAAGTAACATACACGGTTGGCAAAAAGTGCATTTCAACTGCAATTTCACCATTTCCTTCACACGCCTCACAGCGGCCACCTTTCACGTTGAATGAAAAACGATTTGATTTCCAACCGCGAATACGAGCTTCCTCGGTAGCTGCAAAAAGGTCACGAATATGCGAAAAAGCACCGGTATAGGTAGCAATATTTGAGCGTGGTGTACGGCCAATCGGCGACTGATCGATCAAAATAGCCCGTGAAAGATACTCGGAACCAGTAAACGTTGCGCAGTTAAATGTTTGGTTCGAACGATACCGGCGATCAAATCGGGCTTCCAAATTCTTGTGCAAGATTTCATACATGAAAGAGCTCTTACCGCTACCTGAAACACCAGTAATGGTAACTAAGCGACCGAGCGGCACTGTAACATTCATGTTTTTAATATTGAAGACACTACCATTCACAATTTTGACAGCTCCTTTATCTTTACTGCGGCGTTCATCTGGTACAGCAATTTTTTCTTCGCCACGAAGATACGCGAGTGTACGTGAACCGCTCGGGTTTTTCTTCGCAGTCAACAGATCATCAAGATACCCTGAAGCAATTACATTACCACCATGAACACCTGCTTTCGGACCAATATCAATAATATAGTCAGAGGCGTAAATAGTATCTTCATCGTGTTCAACGACTAAGATAGTATTGCCAAGATCACGGAGATTCAAAAGCGTTTCAATCAAACGTTCGTTATCACGCTGGTGAAGCCCAATCGTTGGTTCATCGAGCACATACAGTGCTCCCACAAGTCGTGAACCCAGTTGTGAAGCTAAACGAATGCGTTGCGCTTCCCCACCCGAGAGCGTATTAGCTCTTCGATCAAGTGTTAAATATTCCAAACCAACATCGAGCATAAACACCAACCGAGCTTCAATTTCTTTCAAAACTGGCAGCGAAATATCTTTATCCTTTGGAGAAAATTTCAGGTTGGTCGTGAAAGCATGCGCGGTAGCAATACTCTGTGCAGCAAATTCAACAATATTTTTTCGCTCCGTTCCGGTGCCGATAAATACATTTAAAGCTTCAGTTCGCAAGCGAGCTCCTTTACAAGTAGGACATGCTTCGTCACCAAAAAAATGCTTGGTGCCTAAACCATTACATTCAGAACAGGCACCATAGGGTGAATTGAACGAAAAGAGTCGCGGCTCAATTTCTGGAAATGAAAAACCATCGTTTGGGCAAGCAAACTTTGCCGAGAGCAAAAATTCTTCACTGCCATCAAACGACACAATAACTAAACCATCAGCCTCATGGAGAGCTCGTTCCACCGATTCAGCAAGTCGCATACGAGCAGCCTCAGGGCTGTTCTTAAATTCTTCTACCAAAAATTCATCTACGAGTACTTCAATGTTGTGCGCTTTTGTTTTTGAAAGCTCAATACGGTCACGAAGACTCATCATCTTGCCATCAACGCGAACATGCGTAAAACCTTTACCAAGAAGATCATATAGCAACTGATAGTATTCACCTTTTCGTCCACGAACTAATGGCGCGTATACATGCACTCGCGCATCTACCCAAGTAACTCCGAGAACTGTTTTCTTTTTAGAAATTTTAATGCGTTCATCTGCCTTTTCAAGGACAAACGAAACAATTTCTTCGTTCGATAGTTTTTTAATCTCCGTACCGCATACTGGACAAACGGCCTTTCCCACACGAGCGTAGAGCACACGAAGATAGTCGTAAATTTCGGTAATGGTTGCGACTGTTGAACGTGGATTATTTGAGCGAGATTTTTGGTCGATAGAAATCGCCGGAGAAAGTCCAGTGATTTCGTCCACATCAGGCTTTGGCATCTGATTTAAGAACTGACGAGCATACGCTGAAAGTGACTCAACATACCGACGCTGACCTTCAGCAAAAATGGTATCAAAAGCAAGCGAGCTTTTACCTGAACCTGACATACCAGTAATAACCACCATTTTATTGCGTGGCATTTCAACCGTAATGTTTTTGAGATTATGCGTTCGAGCACCGCGAACGATGATTTCTTCTTGTTGTTTATGGGTTTTATGAGACATAGCTATATGACGCAAACTCACCCGCCAAGACTGCTTGGGGGTGTTTATCGTACAGTTCTACTATAACATACTTGGCAAGTCCTTATAGAGACACAGAAAGACGCCTGCAGGAGGCGTCTTTCTGTATTAGAAGTTGAAAGTCGTGTTTTAGTTTTAGTTGTTTGGTTAGCGGTTGTCTGAACCAGATGAAGAACCGGAGCCACCAGAACCGGAATCATTACCCCTGTTTCCCTGACCACCACCTCCCTGGTTGCCGCTCTTTTCCATCTTGTCCTGGCCACCTTGGTTGTTGTGAAATTCGTGAGTCATATAATTAAAACACAAAACGAAATTCGTATTGTGTTGGTTGTTACTACTAATCATCGGCCTACATCTTACCTAACGCAAGGTAAAGAGGAGGTGTGACAAACCGATTGAAAAAATAACAAAAACTAACAGCTACTATTTATTTAGAACTGTGATAGTTAACTGTAAACAAGTAGCAAACATTCCCCAGAGAAGATATGGGATGTTTACATACACTACCCAACGGAATGCTGGTGCGACATGCCAAAGCATATATAATGCCCAAGCTAAGGTAATAACTACAAGGATTACATCAATCGAGGCAAGAAGATTATTTCTAAGTCCAAACTGAATTGGTGTAAATGCAAAATTAAAAATGAGGTTCAAAGCAAATGGTAAAGATAGTATCCAAGGAAGCTCTCCAGTATGGGATCGATAAAAGACGGTACCGAAAGAAATAGCAATAATTACATAGAGCACCGTCCATACTGGACCAAACAGCCAAGATGGAGGAGCCCAAGCAGGCTTCATAAGTTCTGAGTACCAAGTGTAAGTGTTCATTGGTTTAGTGTAGCATTTGAGCTCATAAGTTAATAAGTAAAATTCTACAGGAAGACGCGCTCTACGGTCACTGACACTTTTCCATCACTAAACTTGTGAGCCATAATAATTTGCTCGCCGTCGCTCACAAATTTTCCAGCCCCGGACTCAGCTGTTTTTCTTGCTAGAAAAACATGCTTCCGTCTTCACTGCACAGCAAAAAATCCCCAGCAGTGGGGATTTTTTGTGGCAGTGACCCTACGGGGAGTCGAACCCCGGTTAACGGATTGAGAACCCGCTGTCCTAACCACTAGACGATAGGGCCAATAACAGAAGAAAGATAGCAAAAATAACTTGATTTTTCAATGTTCGTAGAGAAAGTTTTTCTGTTACAATACAGATATGACAACCAAACCTTTCTATAATTCAGTATTTGCAATGGCCTATATTGTGGTCATCGTTTCCCTTCTTTCATTTGCTCAGCATTTTGCCGCTGGCCCTGACAACATGCTTATGCCAATAGGCATGCTTTCAATGCTAGTTCTTTCAGCAGCAGTTATGGCGTACATTTTCTTTTACCAACCAGTTCTCATGCTCATTGAAGGAAAACGCGAACAAGCTGTGACTTTCTTCATGAAGACAGTTGCTTACTTTGCAATCATTGCAGCATTAATGTTTTTTGCTTCTATCGTAGTAAGCCGTATCGCAGCATAAGTTTTTGCAATAAACACTACAAACGGTCAAGGTAACGTTCTTGAAATTAATTCGTCATTATATATGCAGCGGGGCTCGCTAAAAGGCCAAAAAACTTTGCAAAAAGCTTATTCCCACCTACGAATAAGCTTTTTGTTTTCTACTTTTGATTTTTGTCCTATTTCTTATTTCTTTAAGACTTTTTTACAACTATTTTATATACAATTCTCACCCGGGTGAGAATTGTATATAAAATATATTTAAAGTGAGGGGAAGATATTTTTTACTTCTTTTCTTTCTTACTGTTTCTTACGAGTGGTACTTTTTACCACTATTCCTATTTATCTTATTTTTTCTTCCACTCTTCTTCTTGGCGAACGAGGAGTTTTTCTTTATGTTCAGGGTGCGCCATCAGTTCTTCAACTGCTCTTTCGAGACGAACACCCTGGGAACCTTTTACTAAAATTAAATCTCCTGGTTCAAGAATCGAAGCAAGAGCTCGGCCGGCTTCGCGGCTTCCTTGATACTCAGCAACATTTTGCGCCGTCATACCGTGCATATAGGCACTCTCAGCAATCCCCTTTGCTCGAACACCAACCGTAATTAAGTGCTTCACCACTTTGGCCGCATGCTCTCCAACTGTATGGTGTGCTTCTTCGGTAAATTTACCAAGCTCAAGCATATCACCAAGCACCGCAATTTTTCTGCCGGGAGCTTTCAGGTTATCTAAGAGTTTCAGTGCTGCTTCCATTGCTTCAGGTGAAGCATTATAGCTATCATCAATAATCACACTTTGATTTTTTCCTTCAATAAGTGACAGGCGGCCAGGCGGCGTACGAAAGCCCGAAAGATTTGCGAGAACTTCCCTTCGATTAAAACCAAGAGCGTCAGCAACTGAGAAAGCAGCAAGAACCGCCGTTATTTGGGTATCAGAAATAAGATATGGAAAATCCTGAGTAATTTGTTCGTCGCCAGTATCAATCGCAAAGCTAATCCCATTTTCACCACGCGACAATATATTTCCTTTAATTTGCGCTCGCTCTAAAAATCCGTAGCCGCGAGAGGGGCCATTATATTCTCGAAGTGTCAGCGCAATACGTTCGTCATCAGCATTTCCAATAAGAATTCCCCCTTCACGTAGGGTGCGAACTAAAGCTAATTTTTCTTGAATAACATGTTCGGCTGATTCAAAAAACTCAACGTGCACAGGAATAAGTGGTAAGCGAGTAAGAACTGTCACGTTTGGTTTTAACCATTGGGTAATACTCGAAATATCTCCTGGACGGTCAGTACCCACCTCAAGGACAAGCCATTCAGGATACTTATGAGGAAAAACTACTAACCAAAAACCAAGAAAGATATTTTCAATCCAGCGCCACCACGAGTTCCAGACATTTGGAAGTCCTAAAACCGAAAGCGGTACGCTAAATTCACTGTTAAAACTTTTTTCACTTTTACGAACATGGGTTAGGCCAGAGAGTGCAGTAAAAATAGCATCTTTAGTTGACGTTTTACCCACACTGCCAGTAATAGCGATAATTTTTGGCTGGTAACGAAGCAACACGGCTTTCGCTTCCCAGATTAAAATATTGTTGAGAATCTTTTTTAAAGTTTGACGCATATTACCTGTCAGGTGGCAGGTCGTAGTAGTTTATCAGAAAATCAATCATCTCGCGAAGGCCGGCACCGAGAGTTTCCGCAGAAAATGTTGCCCCTTTGGGATTACGATTATAAAGAAAAACAATAAATTTTGGATCATAGGCCGGCAAATACGCAAATGCGGTATGTAGGAAACGATCAGAATAATAACCACCCTCTGGTTTTACCAACTGTGCCGTACCAGTTTTCGCAGCCACGCTGTAGTGCTCAAGATGCAGAGCTCCGTTTGCGGTACCGTAATCAAATACATGCACCAACATGCGAGTTATTGTTTCGGTTGTAGTGGCTGGTAACACTTGTTCGCCTTTTGGCCATTCTAATGTTTTAGTACCACCATCTTTATAATTGATAGAAGCTCCAATATGAGGCGTTACTAAATAACCGCCATTAGCAAGCACCGAAAACGCACGCACTGCTGAAACTGGTGAGAGCGCAATACCTTGACCAAATGACGCCGTAGCATAATCAACCGGCTGACCTTTTTCAAGATTTCTCGTGAGATTGGTTACTTCATTTGGTAAATCAATTCCGGTTTTTTTATTAATTCCAAATTTATAGAGATATTCTCGGAAGCGATCATTTCCTAATTTTTGTTCTGCAAAGACCGCACCGGTGTTGAGTGATTTATCAAGTACTGTTTGCATTGTGGTAATACCACGAGCTTTACTGTCGAAGTTTGCTACACGGCGGCCACTAATAGTTAAGACTCCTTTATCATCGTAGGTGGTATCTGGAGTTACCACACCAGCATCAATGGCTCCGGCCATAGTAAGCGGCTTAACAACCGAACCAAGCTCAAACACATGCTCAACCAAAGGATTACTAAAATGGCTAATATCTTCGGTTTGCTGATAGGTATTTGGATCAAAGTCTGGTAACGCAGTAAGTGCATAAATGGCACCTGTTTTAGGATCCATAATAATGCCGCCAACTTCATCCGACTGAAACTTTGAGAGCACACCCTGAAGTGTTTCTTCTAATTTTTGTTCTACTAGCGGCTCAATTGTTGTCACCACATCTCCTTCTCCATGATCTTTCGTAACTACCGAATCTGAAACACTATTCCAAAGCTCAGCAAAGAAATTAACAAACACTGTGTCGTTAGATCGCGAAAGTGTATCATTATAAGAACGCTCTACACCGTATGAACCAGCGCGATTTTTACCATCCCAGCCAACAAAACCGATAAGTCGTGATGCGAGACTTTCACCAGGATAAAAACGCCATTTTTCTTTATAAATTTGCACGCCCGGCAACTTGAGTGCTGAAATGGCATCAGCGACATCTTTTGAAAGATGGTCGGTAATTTCTTCGTACGGATCGTTCGTTCGTCCTGCTTTCTGTATAAAATCGTCATGCGGAATTGACGTAAGTGCATTGAGTGCTTCATATGTTTTTTCGGGATCAGTAATTGACTTAGGTTCAATCGCAACTTTAAAACCCGAAGTGAGTGTTGCTGCGGACACAAGCGTGCCATCTTTTCGCGTAAAGAAAATACTGCCACGCTCAAAAATATCAGTAACCGGTGTCACGTACTGACGATCAGCCCGAGTAATATAGTCATCTTTATGGATGATTTCTAAACTCACAAGCTTCAAAATAATAAGAAGCGCGATCAAAATAACAAAACCCCGGACAATCCAGAGTTTTGTATTCGTAACGTTAGATTCCATGAGCAAATGCAACAGCTACACCGGTGCCTTCTCGTGCGTAGGCAACTGCTTTCGGAGTAGTGAGACCTAAGCTTGCTCCAGTTTCTGGAGTCAGACCTTCGGTAAGTGAGAGATAGGTTCCTTCAAGTGTAGCAGTAGCTGAGACAGTATCACGAATAGCAACTTCAATAGTACGGCGATGGAGAGCAAGGGAAACGGTTGAGAGCATAGCGTAAAGATACAAACCAAAAGCCAGGACAATAACCATAAAAAGAAAGTGAACCGTGCGACGCTCAAAAACCTGTGAGGTAATGAGTGCAGCTGGAAATTGTTTTACACGATACATATGGTGACTATAGAGACTTTTAGCTTCTAACTTTTTTCGATAACGCGAAGCTTGGCGCTTCGGGCTCGAGGATTAGTTTTTGCTTCACTTTCATTTGGACCAACCGGTTTTTTGGTAATAATTTTTCCAGAACCATCGCTCGCCAGAGTTTTAAACGTCTGCTTCACGATGCGGTCTTCCAAACTGTGAAAAGTGATCACTGCAAGCCTTCCTCCGCTAGCAAGGCTGTTCCATCCTCCATTAATTCCCTCTTCGAGCGCTCGCAATTCGTCGTTAACGGCGATGCGAATAGCTTGGAAGGTTCGGGTAGCTGGATGGATTCGGCCTTTCTTGTAGGCTGACGGCACTGCGGCATCCACACACGACACTAAATCAAACGTTGTCATGAGCGGGTGAACTTGTCGTCTCTCTACAATTACTTTGGCGATGCGGCGAGCGTAGCGCTCTTCACCGTAGGCGTAGATCATATTGGCTAGTGCTTCTCCACTAGCACTGTTTAAAAGAACTTTGGCAGTTAGGGTTTCGTCGGTTACTGGATACTCCATCGTCATTTCGAGTGGTTCATCGCGAAGGAAAGAAAATCCTCGACCACTTGCATCGAGCTGATCGCTACTTATGCCGATGTCGAGCAAAATGGCATCAACTGGAGTGAAATCATTTTCAGTGAGAACGCGCTCCATATTTCGGAAACTCTCATTAAAAAGGATTGGTTTCGCGCCAAGTTTTGCCAATCGAGCCTGTGCTCGTTTGAGCGCTTCCTTATCGCGATCAAAACCAATGATCGTAACTTTCCCTTTGAGTGTTTCAAAGACTGCACTCGCATGACCTCCACCACCAAACGTTCCGTCAACATAGACGGTATTTGGGCGAAGATTCAAATTCGAGAGTGTCTCGGCAAGAAGAACTGGAATGTGAACGGTTTCCATACTTTAAAGAACACCAATGGAACCAAGTTTCTCAGCAAGCGAGTCGGCCTGCCCTTCGACATTCTTCTTGTAATCGCTCCAGGTTTTTTCGTTCCAAATTTCAACCCGGTTCGATACACCGATGATAGCGACATTCTTTTTAAGCCCTGCACGCTCTTTAAGGAAATCTGGTACGAGGATGCGGCCACTGCCGTCTACCTCAACCTCAACTGCTCCTCCAAAGAGAAAGCGATTGAATGAACGATTATCCGTTTGGAGCATCGAGCTCTCTGCCAATCGAGAAGCAATTTTTTGCCACTCGTCTGGTGCAAACATAAATATTGATTTATCAAGACCGGGAGCAAGGACAACCTTTTTCCCGAATTCAGTGCGAAATTTCGCGGGTAAGGACACGCGGTTTTTCTCATCTAATGTATGTATGTATTCTCCAATGAGCATAAACCGCGTAATTTCCTAAATCCCACTTATTCCCACCTAAATGAAATTTTACTCCACTTCATCCCACCATGCTAATTTTCGTGCCACTTTTCTGTGGATAAAAAGAACGAAAAAAGTAAAAAGAAATGAAATAGAAGTTACGTCTACTGAACGAGCGTTCACAAATAAAAAAGCCCTATGGTGTAGGGCTTTTTAGAATTTTTTGAGAATGAAATTTGATTTACAAACAACCAATCAAGAAACAATTTGAGCATCCATCTGGCTCAAGACCATGCGGACCAATGTTTTTAAACACTTTGCAGGTTTTACAGAGACCGCGAGTAACCACTGGTTTACCCTTTCGATCAATGGGGTGGATTTGTCCGCACTTACACTGACACACCTTGGTTTCTTTTTTGAGTATGCCCTGATTAAATGTGACATCTCCCAATTTTTGAGAATGACTCCAGGTGTTAATGGTGTACATTGGTGGAATGAGTTCATGTTCTTTTCTTTCTGGTACATTTTGTGTGATACACATAGTATTAAGTTTTAAAAGTGAAAAATAAAAAAAACGACCCTCACAGAAGGGCCGATGTTTATTTTCATTCTTTGGAAATTTCGAGAATCAACGCAAAGACCGGCCCTCCTTGTTTCGGAAGCCGAAATAAAAACCTTTGTTTGTAACTTTGCGTACCATAATTCGAATGTAGCAGAGGGATGTGGTAGTGTCAAACTATGGAGGGAAAATTTCTCTGGTATAAAAACTTAGGCGAAACACCACTCGAAGCACTTGAACGGGCTCGGAGAGAAAAAGGGATCCCCGATACTGTTCCAATGACCTACGCCGGCCGTCTTGATCCTCTTGTTGAAGGCTTATTACTTATTTTGGTTGGCGAAGCATGCAAAACAAAAGATCAGTACAACAAGCTCGATAAAACCTATGAGTTTAAAATTCTCTCTGGTATTAGCACTGATAGCTACGATCTGCTCGGTTTAATTACTGATACTGATTTTGGAACGAAACTTGAAATCGGGAGCGTGAAAAAATACTTAGAAGAAAATAAGAAAACCATAACCCAAAATTATCCGCCATATTCTTCTAAAACCTTTGAGGGCAAGCAACTTCATGCACATGCACGCGAAGGCAACTTCCCTACCATGAACCACAAAGTAACCCTCTACGACTACGAATTTTTAGGTGAACGCTCTATTTCAAAAGACGAACTTTTAAAAACTATTATCGAGCGAATTGATTTAGTTTCCGGCGACTTCCGCCAAGAAGAAATTAAAGAAAAGTGGAAAGAAGTTCTTGAATCTACTCAAGCTAACTTCCAAATCACCTCTTGGCGCGCTCAGGTTTCAAGTGGATTCTATATCCGTCAGCTAGTAAAAGATATTGGCGAGCATTTCAAAATACAAACGGTTACTTTTTATATCAAAAGAACAGCAATTGGAAGCGAATTACTTCTCGATAAAAGCTAAGAGGGCATCAAATATTCCCTGCTCGGTTTTTACCCAAGAATTTTGCTTGGCCTCTTCTACAGAAAGCCAAAGACCAAGTTCGTTTGTTTGCGCGCGTTGTGTGACTTTACCAGCATAAAAAAGCATGTAACTTGTTGGGCTTGGATACCGATAGTTTTCTGGCGTATTCGGAGTATGGGTTTTATTTATAGCGACAAGAGAAACAGCTTCTGGGGTAACACCAGTTTCTTCTACCAGTTCACGCGCAATTGCTTGTTCTGGAGTCTCTCCAAGCTCAATATGGCCTCCCGGAAGCTCAAAATCATGCGCATGATCATCTTCGCCGTGCGTAAACAAAATATGACCATCGCAATAAATAAACCCATACACTGAAACACAAAGTTCTAGTGGTGGAAGTTCATTCGAAAGATACGCCTCCGCATAGCTTCCTGACGGAAGCCAAGTAGGGTTATCAATCTTCTGCAGAAACTGCATATTATTTTTCTTTCGGCTTCACGAGAGGAAACAGCTGTGTTTCGCGAATTGGTTTATCTACCATGAAGGCAAAGAGACGCTCACCGAAGCCGAAGCCACATGTTGGTGGCATGGCGTGTTCCAACATTTCAACGAACTCCCATTCTGGTTGCATTGCTTCTTCGTCGCCACTTTCAATAAGTTTTTGTTGGAGTTCAAAGCGAGCACGCTGATCAATTGGATCGTTTAGTTCAGAGAAACCATTTCCTACTTCTGATCCTGCGAGGAGAATTTGGAAACGCTCAACGGTTCCTGGGCGATCAACTGATTCTTTAGCAAGCGGCGAAACCAATTTTGGATGATGCACTAAAAAGGCTGGGCCAGCAATTTTCTTGCGGCAGTACTTCCAAAGCGTATCGGTAAGACGCTCGCGGTTTGCACCTTCGTACTTAACTGAAAGCTCATCGAGCTTTTTCTTCATGTCTTCTTCGGTAGCTGTGAGAACATCAATACCGGTTTGCTTTTTGATTTCATCAACATACTCGACTACCGGCCACTCACCTGCCAAGTCGAACGTATGACCGCGAGTAGTGAACTCTGTTTTACCAAACACCTCTTTAGCGAGGTATTGATAAAGTTCTTGAGTGAGCTTCATGCCATCGTGATAATCAGCATAGCCCCAGTAAAATTCCATGTTGGTAAATTCTTGAAGATGTTCAGGACTTGATCCTTCGTTGCGGTATGCGCGACCAATTTCAAATGTTTTTGGAAAACCGGCAGCCATCAAACGCTTCTGCCAAAGTTCACCAATGGAAATACGAAGATATACCGCGAGATCAAAATCTTTGTGGTGTGTTTTGAATGGATTTGCTTCAGCCCCGCCGGTAGTTACTTCAAGTGTCGGGGTTTCTACTTCAAGAAAGCCGTGCTTTAACATGAATTCGCGCGTCGCATCCCAAAAGCGGGCTTTCTTAGCGAACATCTCGCGCATTTCTGGATTAGTAACGAATGCGAGATAGCGCTTACGAAGCAGTTCTTCTTCGTCTTCGAGGCCATAGTATTCAGACGGAAGCGGGAGAAGTGACTTTGATGCCATTACCCAACTTTTAGCCAAAATACTGTTCTGGCCTCGTTGTGTTACAAATACCGGACCGGTAACAGAAATGAAATCGCCTAAATCGGCAGTTTCGCCAAAGAGCGCAAAATTTTTTTCTTCCATATCATCTTTCTTAAAGACTACTTGGAATTTTGCTGTGCCGTCATCAAGGGTGGCAAACATAATAGCGCCTTGGCCACGGAGCGTGGTAATACGTCCGGCAACTGAAATTTCTTTTACACTATCAAGAAGCGACTGAAAATTAGCAGTAACTTCAGAAAGTGAAGTATCACGAGGAACGCGTGCTGGATAAGGGTTAATTCCCGCTTGTTTGAGTTTTTCGAGTTTCTCTATCCGAGCGGCACGGATTTCTTCAAGGGCTGCCATATATAGCGGTGAGTATAGCAAAAAGCGCCTGTATTAGACAGGCGCTTTTGTGGGTTACTTAATGTCAGAGATAGTGTACTCTGTTTCTCCTTTTGGAGTCTTAATGACTGCGGTTTCTCCTTTTTTCTTACCCATCAAAGCTGCACCAATTGGTGAGTTGTTTGAAATCTTTCCAGCGGCCATGTCAGCCTCTTCGCCACCAACAATAGTGAAAACTCGTGATTCTTTGTCACCCTTTTTCTTAACGGTAACCACAGAACCAACTGAAACAGCAGCGGTTGAGTGCTTAGTAACAATGACAGAATTACGGAGGACTTCCTCAATTTTAGCAATACGCTCTTCAAGGCGAGCCTGCTCATCGCGGGCGTTATGATACTCAGCATTCTCAGAAAGGTCACCGAGAGATCGGGCAAACGAAAGAGCGTCCAGGACTTCCTGGCGCTTTGGACCCTTCAATTCTGCTAACTCTGCCTCGAGATCTTTCTTCTTATCAGGCGAAATATATGTGTCACTCATGAGCCCTGTAGTTTACCATAAAATTGTAAAATGGCAATATTTTACGACTTTCGAAGCCACTTTCGTAGTTTAAACATGAGACCATAAAATAAATATAAAGTTGGATAGACCACAAGGTCGAAACTCCCCGGTAAAGCCACAATAGAGCCACCATAGCCCTTTTTAAAGCTTGAAAACCCAGCCCAGGAGGCTTCGCCTACTAATGTCTCTGGAAGCGTACCCCAAAGGTCGATGGTAGCCGCCCCTCTCTCTTTAGCTTTCTCGATAATCTTAAACAAGAGAAAATTTTTCGCCTTTACCTCTTTGTGGAGCATGCTCGTACCGCTATAGGGCGTATACCAAGTATCCTTCCAGCAAAAAACTTCATACGCGGCAAGAATATCACCTTGGTATGTGGCAGTGAAAATTTTTGCCATACCTTTTGGAGCGAGATTTTTCCAAATAGTTTCGTGATATGCGCGAGTATGGCCACCATAGTTTTTTCGTTCCGCAGTACTGAAGAAAAGGTTAGCGAAGTGAGCGAAGCCTTCGTCGTTTACATATTCATCTACTGTCACCCCAGCGCGTTCGGCAAGCCCAACGTTGTAGCGAGTTTTCTTTTCTAGTCCCGCGCGAAGTTCTTCAATTGTTTTGCCAGCGAGTGAAATGAGTCGTGTGTGGGAATAAAAATTAGGGTGAGAAGAAACTTTCAACATTGAAGGAATCTGCGCAGCGCCTACATGCGGCTCAAATTTTATGAAAAGAATTCGATGCGCTCGAGCATAGGATTTTAGAAAGTTGAGCACGGTTTCGTTCGGTGCATCGCACTGGGGAACGTAACCAATTGAAAAACCAAGTGGGAGCGCATGAAGTGTTACCTGAAAAACCTGAGTGAGCTTCTCGTTTGAAAACACACCAACGCGAATGACTCGAAGTCCGTGGGCTTGGCGTGCCTCTCCCCAAGCAAAAGATTGGAGAGGGTGCGGTGCAAAAGCGTCCCATTCAGCCTCTCCAATTGTTTCAAGAATTTTTACTGTGTTATCTGACATATTATCGAACATATTCTGGTGTTTTTTGGTACATCTCAAGAAGTGCATCGTGACCGACACTTCGCACAGTTGCTTCAGCATCTGATGGACCTCTCTCAAGCATAATAACAAATGCGTAGCGTGGAGCCTCATATGGGAAGAAACCAATCATCCAGGAGTTAACGCGATTATACTTACCCGCAACCTGCACTTCAGCGGTACCGGTTTTAACTGCAACTTTGAACGGTAATGTTCCCATAGTAGCAGCAGTACCACTCTCTGCTACGAGCCGCATACCTTCACGAATAACTGGAAGATAGGTATTTGGAATTGGTAATGGCGTTGTTGGTGCGGGACTCTCTTTTCGAATATGTGGTGTTACGAGTGTGCCGTTGTTCGCAATGGAAGCAACCGCGCGCAGCATTTCAATTGGGGTAACCTGAAAGCTATACTGACCAATCGCTGTGTTGTAGGTATCACCAATACGCCATGGTTCTTTTGGAAATACTTTTGCTTTCCAAGTTGGAGTAGGAATGTTTCCAGTTTTTTCACCATCAAGATCAATACCGGTTTTTTCAGCAATACCAAATTTGTGCAAATATTCTGCTGCTTTTTCGATACCAATTCCCTTTTGATTCTGGTATCCACCAATAACATTAAAGAAATAAATGTTTGAGGAAACTCTCAAAGCATTTCGTATATCAAGCCAGCCATTGTTAGGGTGGTAGTCACGGAAAATGGAAGGCTGTGATGGATTAAACGGATTTGGAATAGTAATTTGCGTATTCGAAAGAATTTTGGTTTCTGGAGTTACTACACCTTCAGTTAAGGCGGCTGTTGCCATAAATGGCTTCACAATAGATCCAGGGGCATAGAGACCTGAAATTGCCCGGTTCACGAACACACTTCGAGTATCTTTAAAATAGTGTGAAATAGTTTGTGAGTCCGTCCCTTCTGAAAGAACCGAGGAATCGTACTCAGGATAACTGGTGAGGGCGATAAGTTCGCCATTAGTAATATCCATCATAGCGGCCGCACCGCCTGAGTAACCGCCAGCATCAGCAACTTTTTGAAGACGATCAAAGAGCGCTGATTGCACTCGAGCGTCAATAGTGAGATCAATATTTTTCCCGGGAACTGGTTCGGCAATGAGGTTTTCATTGTATATCTGGCCACGAGCGTCACGTTCAATGAGCCGGCTGCCATTCGCTCCGGAAAGTTCTGTCTCAGCCAACTTTTCTACTGACGCCTTACCAATAAATTCGCTCTGCCAATAATTTCCTTGATTATCTTTTGCCGGATAACTTACATAGCCAAGCAAATGAGAAAACCCTGGTGTTTTGTACATGCGACGAGAAAAAGGTTCACCTTCCCGAGCCGGCGCATTCCATGCTAACTTTTCACCGGTACGATCATAAATAATACCTCTCTCAGCAAAAATCGGCTCTTCAGCGAGACTATTGTTTTCACTCTCCTTTAAAAACTCGTCACCATGAACCAACGAAAGTCCGCCAGCCCTAAATCCGTAAATACAAAGTACCACTATAAAAAAAATACCAATAAACGTAATTATATTCTTGGGAATTGGCTTCTCGATGCGGCCTTCAAATTGTTGGGTATCAAACTGTGGAATATTCTTGGCATCAAGAAAAATCTCGTCGGGGGCAACGTCGTCAAATGATCGTTTGTGTTTGCGAAAAAATCTATTCCAAAACATGAGTAGCAAGTTGTGAGCGAATATAGGCAAATAAAAGGAAACATACGGCTCCGCCTAAAAAAAGAACGCCGGGATATTGGAAAAAAGATACTCGAGCAACCCCAAATAAGCAGTCGAGGATAGCAAGAATTACAAGTGTGCCAATACGAAGTCGAGGGTTCCAAAGTCCGTAGAGCGCCAAAAAAACTGTCACGTACCAGGGTGTGGTAAGCGAGAGAATAAAGAGTATTAAGAGAAACAGTATGGGAACAACAGGATTTTGGGCGGACATATTAACCGGTAATCTTATTAATCAAAGCTCGTGTTCCTATAATCACGAGAAGAATAAGAATACCATAAAATACGATTTGATTACCGAGAATAAATGCCAACGCTGTTCCAAGGAAAAGTTTTACATAGGTAAACGGAGAGAAGTTTGAATCAACGGTTTTTTCTTCTTTCCCTCCGAGAGTTTTTGTAGTGGTAGCAGTTTGGGTGGTGTGAGTGTCTATCGTTTGCTTTGCTTCCATCTTTAGCGTGGTAGCTTTTTGGGCACTTGATTCTCGAAATGCATCAAATGAAGCAGCAAAATCTATCACTGGTTTTGGTACGACATCGAGCACTTTATTTTCTAAAGTATCAACAACTGCTAGCTGTTTTCCTTCTGGTGTAGCGTCATTTATTTCGCGTTCTGGGGCAAAAACAATTTTTCGTACTACGGTTTCCTTTACGGGATTAGTACTAACACTCGCAAGAGTTATCGCTTTTGGTCCAGAACCAAGTTTTCCTGAAAATTCCGCAGAAATTCGATGATCACCTGCCGTTACCTTCCAATAGGTTGTCGCAATATGTACTCCTTTAGCTGGAATAGAAACCGATGTTTTTCCAAGTAAAGTTTCGCTGTCATAAAAAGAAACGGTGCCCGAAAGGGTCGCGTCACCGCTATTTACTAGAGCAGTAGAAATAACTACGGTTATTCCCTCTTTCAGCTCTTCGGAAAACCATACCGGCGAATCAATAAACTGAGCGGGACCAGTTTCTGCAAAAAGTCGGCCTGGAGCTACTAAAAGAAAGCTCAGGGCAAGGCTAGCGAAGAGTAAAGGTAGCGCGAACCGTAACCATAACTTCTTTATCAACTTGTGTTGTGTCATATGTACCATAATCAGAGATATCAACGGAGTGTGGTGAGAGCACCTGTACTACACCGGAGGAAGCACTCGTTAGTGTGCCAACATTTCTGCCTCCTGCGTTAGCAATTTTTTCAGCGCGGGCTTTTGCGTCCTGCATTGCTTGTTCAAGAAGCTTTACTCGAATATCTGGAAGTGCAGAGTAATAGTATTCAAGAGATTGTGTAGCAACCAAAAGTCCTTTTCCAGCCAGATCAGAAATACCCTTAGAGAGTTCAGTGATTTTAGCAACATCATTAGAACTTACCTCTATGCTTTGCCGGAGAGTATAGCTTCGTGGTAACCCAGAATTCTGCATATCATAATTTTGATCCATATACACAGGCGAAATAACAACTGAAGTGTCAGGAATAGCCTGATCGTGTAAGTATGTCTGCACTGTTTTCAAATCAGCATCAAGCATTGGGTATGCTGATTTTAAAGTTGCAGCAGTCGTCTCACGAGTAATTTGAAATGTCCATTTCGCAGTGTCAGAAGTAACAGCTTGGCGCGCAGACCCAGTTACTGAGAGTGATTGATCAAGAGAGCGAATGCGGTAGAAAGCATAGCCCGCGACAATTGATGCAATAATGAGCGACGCGCCCATAATTGCCGGGATAATGTAAGCGTTTGGAGCAAAGCTAATGCGCTTTTCCTTAACAAAGGTTCCCTCTTGAGACAATTCTTTTCCTTCCATATAAAGAAGTATAGCCTACTCTTACCTAAGGGCAAAATCTGCAGTACTCTCTACTTTTCCAGATCAAACGTTTCATCAATGCGAATCTGCTCCACAAATTCTGGAACGTGCGACACAAGAATCATTGCTCCTTTATATTCATGGAGCGCTTTGGCGATAATTGGTAAGTGTCGGAAATTTATATGGTTCGTTGGCTCGTCTAAAATAAGAAGGCCTGGCTTTTGTAACACCAAACGAGCGAAGGCGACCAGTCCTTTCTGACCTTCAGATAGGTTTCCAATTTTTGTACGAATCATTTCTCCAGTAATTAAAAAACCGGCAGCAGTACTTCGCATAAACTCTTCGTTAAGCTTCGTTTTTGATTCTTCCATTGCCTTGGCGAGAGATTGGTATACGGTATCGTCAAAATTGAGCGTAGAAAAATCTTGGCGGTAGTAGCCAACGCGGACACCTTTTTGAATCGTTGCTCCCGGTGCTTCGCCGGTAGCCAAAGTTTCAAGGAGTGTACTCTTCCCTATACCATTTGGGCCTTTTAACAGAAGATGCTGATGTTTACCAAGAGAAATATTGGCACTCTTTTTTACAATTTTGTGATTTTTCAAAACGGTCAGAGATTTTATGGAAAGAATTTCTCCCATGATGTCTTCCTGTACTGGAATGGTAAACGGTTTAATGGTTTTATCCTCTTTCCGAACATCTACCATTTCTTCTTCGAGCTCTTCAGCTTTTTCGCGCATGCGTTTTGCCACTAAACGCATTTGGCCCCCTTTGTAAGCAAACTGATTGGCTTTTTCTTTCTTTGCCTGAATTTGCTTTGCCAGCTGAGCATTCTTCATATTTTCTTTTTCTACTCGAGCGGTAATATCCTTCACCACGTTGTAGTAGTTTCCAACATAGTTTTCTATTTTTCGAGTATACACATCAAGATAGAGCACACCTTCAGTAAAGGCATTCAGAAACGCAGCATCATGAGAAATAACTACCACTGTTTTTTTGTAATCGATCAAAAATTTAGTTAAGTGCTCAATTCCCGCCTTATCGAGGTTGTTGGTTGGTTCATCTAAAAGCAGCAGATCTGGTTTTTGAATAAGTGCCTGAGCAAGGAGTAATCTAGCCTGCTGGCCACCAGAAAACGTACGGATGATTCGGTCGTGCACTTTTTCGTGACCAACAAGATGTACTACTTCCAATACGTCATCAATCATCGGATCAATAGCGTGAATCTTTTTGGGGAAGCAACTTTGAAAAAATTCCCGTACCGTCATATCGAGCTCGTTTCGCGGAATAACCTGCCGAGCTGTGGCAATACTTATTCCTTCTACGACGAGTACCCGGCCGCTCTCGGGAGCGAGCTTTTTCATAATAAGATTGAAAATAGTGCTCTTACCGGCACCATTCTGACCCATGAGGGTTAACTTTGCCCCCTCACGTATAAGAAAGCTCACCTCATCTAAAATTGGTTTTTGGGCGTTATACTCGTAACTTACCTCTTCGAACCGAACAATAGCCTCTCCTTTTGACATGGGTTAGAGAGTACTTCATTTGAAGAGAAATAGAAAGGAGGTGTGTCGAAATGATATACTCCCTTTACCATTACTAGGATAAATATGGAGTATGGAGGAAAACGAACAGAAAGAGCAAAAATGCCCTGAATGTGACGTTATGTCGGTTGATGGAGTCTGCCCGTCTTGTAAAATGACGACAGATGATATGGATGACTATGACGAACGTGACCGACGTGAACGACGATAACACCCAAAACCCCGGTTTAAACCGGGGTTTTGTTTACACTCTAAATAGAGTCTTCAATAACACCTTTGACGACAATACTGTCACCTGCGATATCAAAGGCGATATCTTCTCGAAGAGAACCTCTAGGTTCTCGTTCATTATCTTGAGAATGCATAGCCATAATGTAATTTTGAAATAACCAATAAAATACTCCCTGGCCAGCGGGGCCGGAGCCTATATCGTAACGAGACCACTACAATACTGTGACGGGAGATTTTACTTTTCGTTTAGAATAGCAATAATCGCTTGGCTAATTTCTTCTTCATTCATATGAGTAGTGTCAAATACTGGGCTTCCTGAAGGAATAAAATAACCAAGATCATAATTTTCCTTAAAAAGTTCTTCGGTTGTCATTGAGATTCGATTCCCTTTTTGAGCAGCACTTTGTACGCGTTCACGAAAACGTTCAATGAGAACTCCGTAGGGTGCAGTAAGTTCAAACGTATAAAAAGAGTACCCATACTTAGCGGCAAGAGCCACACATTGTTCATATGTTTCTTTGGTCCGGAAAAGCTCTAAATTAATAGGCACCCCTGTTTTTAAAACAGTTTCAAATAATCCAAAAACGACAGTTTTTACAAACTCACGATCAGTGTTTCGATTATATCCCGAGAGAAGCCATTTTTGTTTATCATAGGCAACGTGGTACATCCCAGGAAAGGCTTCTCGTACTAATTTACCGATGGTTGACTTACCAGAACATGAATGTCCGGTGACTTGGAAAACGAATTTTTTAGTTTGCATACGTGTTGCTTTTTCGAGCATATAAAAACCACATAAAAAATATAAGTTGTAATCCAGCAATAATACTTGGCGCAAGAATAAGAGTTGTATGAGAAGCTGTTTTTAATGCAAGGAAAAGTACTGCACAGATACCAAGTACCCTACCAAGATTTAAATACAGCTCGTTATCAAAGACATATGCAAATCGAAGAGTTTGGTCACCTTCCATTTCTTTTTCTGAGAGTTCTAGAAAAACTGGACTTACCACAAGCGAAAAGAAAGCAATACTACCTCCTGAAAGAACTGTGTACAGAACATAATTGAGCTTTGCCGGTACTACAATAAGCAAGAGTGAAGAAAGAAAAAATACAAAACTTAAAATAGTAGCGGTCTTAATCGAATGTCGTACATGAACACTGCGGCCATATACATAGAGAGCAATTACTGAAAGTAAGGAAACAATAGAAGCTGCAGTTCCGAGCACTCCTTCGTTACCAAATACGGTAAGCACAAGAAGTGTTGGGAGAAACGCCAGACCATCCATTAAGCCCGTTGCCATAGAAAGAATTCTCCGACTACGGTTTTTTCTATTACCAGGAAAGAAAATTTTTTTAGGTTGTGGAGTAATAAAGGTTCCCGAATAAATAACAACACCACAAAACACCATAATAAGCAGAGCGAAGGCAAATAAAATCCAGTAGGCATGCGTAGTCGTATACCAACCAGTATAGGTTCCAAAAACAATAAACCACCCAACTAAGAGTGGCACTAAAATATTAGATAAGGCTCCAACAGCAGAATTAAAACCAAAAAAGTATTGTCGTCCTTCGAGCTCAGTTTCTTGAAACTCTAAAAAATTACGATTTGCCCAATACAAACCGTTTCCTAAGCCCCAAATAAAACCATAGAAAAAAATTGATAGTGAGTTAGCACTCCCCGTTACCACAAATGCGGCACTGGTTACACCAGAAAGAATTGCCCCAACGGCAAACAACTTTTCAATATGAAAACGACGGAGCAGAAGCCCGTTGAGATAAAAACCAATTGGTAGCGCAATACACATCCCTAAGTTATAGAGTGCAACAGAATATATTGAGCCTGTTAAACGCCAAACGAACGCATTTAAAAATGTTGAAAAAAGCGGGTTCGAAATTGTTTTGAGGGCATTCGAACCAACCAAACGGCGAACGTTTCCGCTAATATGTTTTGAAAAATGACTAGATTCTTTTTTCAAAAATGAAATAACCATAGAATAGTGCGTCCTATTTCTTCTCGGACACATGCCTATTGTAGCTCTTGGCGAGACTTTCAAGAAGAGTCAGTCCGAAAGAATCAATAAAGGTATAACACTTAGATAACTCCGCCCCACTGACTAAGTTCAACATAGGTGTTTTTAGGATCCCAAAAAAGCCATGACGAGAAGCCCAGATCTTGTGCGGCTTCTACTTCGGCTTGTACTTCTCGTGTAGAATATTTCACACCTACAAGATTAAAATCCTGAATCCAAGGACGAAGTTTGCCTTGTGCTTCCACCTGAGACATACCTATGGCTTCTAGTTTATGGATACCATCTGAGAGAGCTCGATGAATAACTCCATAGGGTTCAGCTGCCGGCATCGCGTAGCCATAGCTTCCGGGCGCAAAGTGTGAAGGATAGATCATTGGACAAACGTAATCGACATACGGAGCGACATGGGTAAGAAGTTGACCAATACCAATATCATCTTCTGCAGAAACGGTAAGACCAAAAAGATCAGCCGATAAAGGGATACCTTTTTCGCGAACTTCGTCGTTCATGTAGGCAAAAAAAGAATCTAGCTTTGCAATTCTTGCCTCTCTAGAACCTCGGTCGATAACTGAAAGGTCACCATCTGAAGGAAATCGAACATAGTCAAGATTTATTTCATCAAAACCTTCCGCATACGCATCTTGAGCAATTGCGCTAATGTAATCCCACACTACTTTAGAATCTGGGCGAAGCCATGGAGTACCTTGAAAATTTGACCATATGGTTCCCGTTGCATTATTTTGAAACGCAGCCTCAGGATGAAGCTTGGCAAAAAATGGATCTTCAAATACAACAATACGACCAATCACATAGAGATTTTGTTCGTGCAATTCTTCAATAAGGTGCGAAACATCACTAATGCGTTTTTGGCCCGATCCAACTTCAACAAGTTTTGGATCTTTAGGTATGTATGAGAGTCTACCGGAAGCATCCTTAATATCTATCACTAAAGCATTAATGTGTGCAGGTTCTACACGGTGCAAAATACGTAAAATGGTTGGAAGACTGCCAGCTGTCCAACCTGTAAGATAGATGCCTCGTACGTTTTGGATAGCCACATGGTGAGACACTTCTCCAGGAGGTTGCACCAGAGCAGAAGAGGTATCAACCGAAATTGTAGGTGCGTATAAAGCCTGTGTAACAACTAGCGATGAGAGAAAAATAATTGTTATTGCAAACAAATACTCAGCAAAACGTTTAGAAATATGAAAACCGTGCATGAATTAGCTCTCAATAGGGAGTGCACCTCGAAGAATTTCTGCTCGAGGTATATAGCAATCAGTGCAGCAAAGCATTTTTCTTGATGGCCGAACAGTGTCGTCGTTTACATAATTCTCGGTAGGTTTCTCACAAAAGACGCATGTACCCACCATAACCTTGCCGGGAGTCTCTACCACATCAGTAGTCATTCGATTATCGAACACAAAAAGTGTCCCTTTAAAATTTTTACCAGGAAACTTTTCCATGTAAGTATGAATACCATCCTTCAGCTGATACAGTTCAGTAAAACCTTCTCGAGTCATCAGACAGGTTGCCTTTTCACAACGAATACCACCGGTACATACAGCAACTACTTTTTTATCTTTCAGATGAGAGAGTTCAGAGAGCTTTTGCGGTAAATCACGGAAGTTTCCAAGTTTTGGATTTATAGTTCTCTCAAAATATCCAGATTGCACTTCGTAGTCGTTACGAAGATCAAGCACCACGAAGTCTTCGTTGCCTTCATACCATTTTGCAAGTTCTTCGGCAGTAAGTTCTTTCGCGGTTTCTTTTTTTACATCAAAACGACCGGCACCAAGTGTAACAATTTCTTTTCGTACTTTTACGACGAGTTTTGGAAACGCATTTCCAGTACCGGTACTCGTTTTAAAAGCAATATCAGCAAATCGAGCATCACGTGTGAGCTCTTTTTTATATTCTTCAATCGCTTCATTTGTTCCTTCGAGAGTGGCATTAATACCCTCTTCTGCAAGGAGAATGCGGCCTTTTAAACCAAGACGCTCACAGAGAGCTCGCTGCGATAAGCGAAGTTCTTCGGGATTCTTAATATCTACAAACGCATAGAAGAGAATGATTGTATACGGCGTACTCATGGCTGTAATAATAGTCAAAAAGTTTTTTGAGGCAAGTTTTTAGGCCTTTTTCCACCGTGGAGCAAACCTGATCATGAAGGTAAAGAACCAAGCTTGGAGTGGACGAATACCACGATCACGCATGCTCTTGTAGCACATGTCTTGGAATTCTTTTAGATTATTTCCCTCATAGCTAAGTTTGCCGTCTTTAAAACAGAGACTACAGTAACGTGGGTTTTGGCGAACACCGGTATCTTTCTCAAACGGCATCAAGCAGCTCTCACATGCATTGCAATTTTCACCTTCCATATATTATCCGTTATACGCTTCTTCTAACGTTGCGATTTGAATCTTTTTCATCTGAAGCATCGCTTGCATCACCCGACCAGCTTTTACTGGATCAGGATCACTCAATAGTTCGCCCATTCTCTTTGGAAATACTTGCCAGGAAAAACCAAACTTGTCTTTGAGCCACCCACACTGTTGTGCTTTCGGGTCGCCCCCATCTGTAAGTTTAGTCCAAAAATGATCTACCTCATCTTGACTCTCACACTCGATAAGAAATGAAATTGCTTCATTTGGTTTAAATATCGGGCCACCATCGAGTGCCATATATCGCATACCTTCAAGCTCAAAAATTGCAGTCAGGACTTGACCCTCCATACCTTTCATAGGACCTTCGAGACCTTCGTTTGGATAACGCTTCAGACTGACAATTCTTGATTCCAGTTTTTTAGCTGGATTGCTATTAAAAACAGAAACATAGTAATTGATTGCTTCCTCACAATTACGATCGTACCAAAGGGACGGGGTTATTTTTTGCATACAATTATTTTAAAAAGTAATTCCTAACAATGAAAGCACTATTTTTGCCAAAGGGTCGGCAGAAGTACCATACACCATTACTCCACCAAGAAGGCCAGTAACAGTAAGTGTCCCTAGAGCAATAAGCGCCAGAGGAATAGCAAGATAAGCATTGGTAAGAATATCGTCAAGAAAAACAATGCTCTTAGCAATGAAGGACGGCATCTTTTGAAGAGGCACTTTTTCTCGGGTAATTGCCGCAACCTCACCAGCAAGAAGAGCACCGTAGAGCCAGGTGGCGATGTCAGCAAAGAGCGAGTGCATTTCAACAAGTTGGTGAAGTGGCTTTACGAGATGTTCGGCAATTTCACCAGTTTGAAGAGCGACAAAGGCGCCAAGTACACCAGATAAGAGAAGAAGGCGTTCAATATCTCTCCAAGCAATAGTTGGAAGAAATTTCCTGAGGGGAATAATTTTAATAACTGAATACACAAAAAGAAGTGCGATTGGAAAATGCACAAAAATCGGGTGAACATTGTAGGTCATGTTCTTAGTATACTACTATCTTGAAATTAGAGAGACTGCTACAATAATCTCGTGGATAAACATATTATTGCAATAGTTGCTGCAGTACTTGCAATTATTGGTAACGTTCCCTACCTTATCGATATAATAAAAAAACGAGTGAAACCTCACCCGTATACATGGTTTATCTGGACCATTGTTTCAGCAACCATTTTTTTTGGCCAAGTTGCTAAAGGGGCAGGCATTGGGGCTCTTCCAACTTTAGCCTCAGAAATTTTTACGGTGATTATTTTTCTTTTTTCACTCCACTATGGCTTTAAAAATATTTCTCGAACAGATACGTACTTTTTGATTGCCGCTCTCTTGGGTCTTATTCCTTGGGTACTTACTAAAGATCCAACCATTTCCGTTGTCATTATGGTTTCAATTGATTTTATTGCCTTTATTCCGACCCTTCGCAAAACATGGCAAGCTCCAGAGACTGAAACACCTCTTCTGTATGCTACCAATGTTATTCGCCACATCCTCGCCCTCTTCTCACTCGAAGCCTACAACATTGCCACGATGCTTCACTCAATTGTTATGATCACTACGAACTCACTTATGACAGTCTTCATCATCGGAAAAAGCAAAAACAGGGTTCCCCCTGTTTCGCATTTGTAAGTTGGTTAGTAATTAGCTTGATTGCAGTGCGTTAATAATGGCGCTACCCGCAAGTATCAATGAGGCATCAACGAATGGCCCATCTGCTTCAGTAATGGCAAGTGGAATTTCAGTACAACCAAGAATAGCAACTTCAGCACCACGAGCTTCGAGGTGACGCCAAGCTTTTAGAAAAAGTGCTTTAGCTTCCGGAAACTCATTTTGAGTTGCCTGAAGGTTTTTTACGCCTTTTCCAGTTTTAGTTCCGTAAATAGCTTCCATCACCTCTTCCTGAATATCATCGGCTGGCACAACTGCTTCTAATCCTGCCTGTTCAAGAGCATTTTGGTAAATTTTGAAATTTACCGTGCCTGTTGTCGCCAACACCCCAACTTTTTTAACATCGGGAGCGAAGCGCTGTATCGCTTGTACACTAGCAGTATTGATGTTAATAATCGGAACGCTTTCTAGCCCCCGATTCTTTAATTCTGTAATAATTCCAGGAACTTCTTCTGGACCTTCAAGGTCAGGAAGAAATGCGTGAAGTGTATTGCAAGTAAAGACGATACCAGACACTTCTCCTTCTATCATCATCTCAACTGTTTTTTCTGTAGCAACTCGAACCACCTCTTTTGCAAGTTCTGTGTTTCCTTCGCGAAACGCAAGAAGCGCCTGGGTTCTGTCAGGAATTTGGGGACACATGTGAATGACCATGCGCATATGACCCTGATCTGTAGTGGCAGGAGTTAAGCCAATTACCTTTCGTTGGAAATCAACCGTAGCAAGTGGCCCAACACCACCAAAAACTCCAATATTTCCGCCACCTTTTTTATAGGTATCGAACTTGAGTTTATATTGTTCCTGAATTTCGTTGATAAGTGATTGTTTAAAATTTATGTCCATAACAATAGGTTTATTTTTCAATTGATTATCAAATTCTATACTGCTGATTTTTCAGGAAAAGTCAAAAGTATTCTTTAGTTACTTTCGGTATATTTTTTAAAGTTATCGAGGATTGCCTGCCAACCGGCTCGCTGCATCTCTTCAGGATTTTCATTCTCCATTTCAAATGTTTCGGTGATAGTTACACTTTCTGGGATCTCTTTGAAGAGCACTAAAGCCTTTCGGCCGTCGCCCATGGTATACGCTATTTTTTGCATAGGAACTACTTCATCGTAGGTGCCACCAAAATCAAATCCTATGCTGCCATCACGAGCCTCCATGCGAGACGTAAAAGTACCACCGGTGCGGAGATCATTCGTAGCCGTCGGCGTATGCCAATCAGGCGAGGCACTATTCCACTTCGTGATATGTTCTGGATTCGTCCAAAAATCCCAAACTGTCTGGAGATCTTTATTTACAACAGTTTGAACAGTTATTGATTGTGCCATAGTAGTTTTTTGTAAACTTCGTTTACTTAAGGTTAAGCGGCAGGATTCCCTGGTGGCAAGGTATCACAAGTTACCGCTACGTTTGTAATACTTGAGCCTCCCATGGTGCCGGCACCATTGGTAACCGTGCAGATTTGGTTTTCTGGCTGAGAGAGTACGGTAACATCGTATGTACTGCCCTGGCTCATTGGAGTTGAGAAAGTGAAAGGTCCGTTTGAAATTATTACATTAGTATCTCCTCCGTTATTTTGAAGTGTAACAGTTCCCGTAAGTCCACTCACCGTACCGCCAACAGTATATGTGATTACATCAAAAGTTGCGGTCACACTCGTTGGAGCATCTGCGGTGACAATACAACTTCCTTGACCAGAACAAGCTCCAGACCAACCAGCAAATGTTGAACCAAGTTGTGAACTTGCATTTAAGGTAACCATAGTTCCAGCAGCATAGTCACTACTACAAGTTGCGCCGCAGGCAATGCCCGCTGGCGTACTCGTAACCAGACCAGAACCTGTACCAGCTCTTACTACCGTTATGCTGTAGCTAGTAATATCGACAGTTACGTTAAACGAATGTGTCGCTACACCAACATTTCCTGCAGCATCAGTTGCTCGAACTTCAAAAAGGTATGATCCATCACTTGGGGTTGGAGAGCTCCATGTAAAAGTATGGGAACCAGCTGCGGGCACATTGAGTGTTTCGGTTGTAATCACATTGTTCGGCGGCGCTGCATTGTAGATAGTCATTTCAATGGAAGCTAACGTGTTCGTTTCCATAACCAAAAAATCGAAATCGAGCGGAATGCCACTGTACCCTAACGCTGCCGGATTGGTAGGAGCTCCTGGAATAGTTACGAGCGGTGCAGTTCTATCAACGGTAATGGCAACTCCCTCAGAAGTAGTTGTGTTCCCTGCACTATCACGAGCAACAGCGGTAATAGTATGTGGGCCTTCAGTAACTGTATTGGTATTTAACGTAGTTCCATATGGAGCCGTTGTATCTGCGCTTCCTGCATTTACTCCGTCAATTTGAAACTGAACACTTGCTACCGCAACATTATCGGAAGCCGATGCCGAGAGCGCGATAGTACCTTGCACAGAAGCCCCTCCCGCAGGTTCGGTTACTGAAACCGTAGGCAAAGTTGTGTCAGATACTCCTCCTGAAGGAAGTGCTAGGAGCAAACCCTGTGGTAAGTAACCAACAGGCAACAGGTTAGATGAAAAAGGTACTGGTGGTTTCGAACCATTCGGTAGAGTTACTGATGTTGTTTCTTTTCCATATTCAGCGATCTTTTTGCGAGTTAATGGACCAACAACACCGGTCGTGGGAAGATTATTAGCCTTTTGAAAGGCAATAACTGCATCCTTTGTACGACGGCCAAAAAATCCAGTAGTCGTTGGATAGGAAAAATAACCAAGATCTTTAAGGAACTGTTGGAGCAAGAGTACTTCGGAGCCAGTAGAACCAAGCCTGAGTGTTTGACTTAGTATTGGCCCGGTTGTTTGTGCTCTTGAAGAAAAAACCGACAGAGATAGAAACAGAAATCCAATAAAAAACGCCAGGCCGATTTTTTTATGCATGCGAATAGTATACTCTTTTTTACTCGAACAATTAACTATCTACTTTAATAAAAATAAAAGAAGGCAGAACGATTACTCGGCCTGCCTTCTTTTGTATTTTATGGTTCTATGTGTTTTCGAAATGGTGAGAAAAATTGTTTCCAGTATAGATTAGGTAATTGATATGGAATTCCAACAAGGTGCTTTAAGCCAGTAACATCATAAGTGCCAAAGACTACATCGTAGAGAGTCGTTGATTTACCATAGTTATGGTTTGACTCAGGAATTTCAATTGAATGGTGTACTCGATGTAAATCGGGAGTGGAAAAAATGCGATTCCAAACTCCTGGCTCAATTTCAACATTGGCATGCTGAAGTAAGCCAATAAGAGAACTATGAATAGTGTAAAGCAGTAATGTTGTATTTGAACCGCCAACCAGCGTAAGAGCAGTGACCGGGATAATAAACCGTACCGCTGCTTCAAAAGCATGCATCTTTAAACTATTTATAGCGTACACTCGTGAAGAAGAGTGGTGTATTTCATGAATCCCCCATAAAAAAGCGTTATGGTGCTCCCAGTAATGATACGCATAGGTCAGAAACTCAACTAAGAAATAGAAAGCAAAAAATTCTATAACCGGAGGAAGAGTTAATAAACAATGCACATATCCATTCAGTACCGCGACATCAAATGCATATTTTGCACCGAATAGTAAAAATACTTCTACTACGGCAAACACAACAATATCGCTTACCGCGTAGGTAATATCGAGCCATGTATCACCGTGGTCTCGGTTCCATTCTGGATTAAAAGGAACCTTTCGCTCAAATACAGCGATAAGAATTCCACCGGTAATTAAAGCGAGATTACTAATAATAGCAGCCGGAAAGTGGAATTTCAGGTAAATACCTAAACTCAGTAAAGGAAATACGATAGCTAAAAGTGGAAACAATAGATGTTTCGCGAAAAATTTCTTATTCATATGGTAAGTTTTTTGCCAATGTAGCACGACAAAAATACCAAAGCAATTAGGAAACTTCGTTAGATTTTGTCAATTTTGATTATCCCTGAGGAAATAATTCTTTACTTGTCATCAATTCTTCTGGGGCTCCAGGATTTTTATGAATTCTAATCACTCCCCTCGCAACTTGAACTTCAATCTGATCTCCATACTTTTCTTTAACCTTCTTTGCCCAATTTTCTACATCTTCCTGGGTATCCATAAAAAGATAGTCGTATTCGTCTTTTTTATGCCTTTCCTCTACTACTGGATGATGTTGTTTTACTAGCTGAAATTGAGCAATCAAAATACCGTTATCATTCAGTATGCTGTACCATTTCCGAATAATTCGGTCGAGGACAAGAGGATTTCTTGATAAGTCTTCAAGCGGACCCATCAATCTAGAAACAATAAGATCTGTTTTACTAGTCCCGATTGAGTCAGTAATCTGTTTAAAAAGTTCTTTATTTTTTGTATCCAAAAGATCTCCTGCAATAACCGAATGTCCATGCTCTTCATCGTATTCTTTTTTATAAGCAGGCCGTATATCGTCTAAACAAACACCAACAGTTTTCTCAAAAAAATTTTCTGAAAAACCTGAAAAGAAATTTGATCCCGGTCCTCCAAACTCAATTGCGGTTCTATGTTTATTTAAACTAGCACTTAGAGTATCTTCAATATATTGTCGAAATGCTTCACCATAAGCTTCTAAAGAAGAATTTTTATCGCTATTGAGCGCACCAACATATTTTTCTGGAAGAACTTTACCGAAAGTATTACCAAAATGAGAGATGGGCTTATCATATTGCTGCCAATTCCCTTCTGTATCTTTTTTCTTCTCTACAAATTTTTTATCGTGCTCTAGGTCAAATCGGACGTTACCGAAATTCATATGGTGTTCCATAGAGTCAGTATAACATCACCATACTGGGAGACATACGGACCTTGGAAACCCAGGGTTTTAAATACCGAAGTTGCTGGGAGTCTTAAACAAAGCTGGAACTCAGATACTTAAATATAATAACCTACTACCTCCATAACGTGAGTCAAATTATTGCAGTAACAACGATACTTCTAGCTAGACTCCAAACTACAAATAAAAGACAATCTGATCGAGCGTGAGTATTACCTGAAGCGCACGGGGGAGCGTATATGTGTCACCTGGTGCATAGCCATGTCCCACGGTATGACGTGAAGCACCCGCTGCTTCCGGTGCGTTGGGATCAAAGTTCGGATACGCCACCTTCAAGAGATACTCAAGGAATTCTGATGGAAAGAATAACGATGCTTCGCTACCCGCTTTCCTTATTCCCTTATCGACAGCGTGTTGAAGTAGTGCCTCCGTCTTCGCTGTCGATCCCTTCTCAGCCAAGTGGACATCCGCGAGTACGCCCTCAATCTCTGTCATTATATTTTTTATCGCAGAAACAGAGTCCCCTTTCTTGAACGCATCCAATCCGGCCTGTAGCACGGTCTTGTGCTTGGCGAGCGACGGGTTTCTCCACCAACGTTCTGCGAGTCGATCTATACGTTCAGGAGTGAATCTAGCTACCAATTCCTTTTCCTTTGTCTCAATATCAAACTCATCCCGATACGCCTTTATGAGCGGATCGAAATCGCCTCCGAGAACTTCGATAAATGGAAACCATCCTGCCTTGGTCATGCGTTCCACCGTCGCTTCATCCGCAAGTGCCTCATACATCGCTTGGTAGCGCAGACGTTTGTAGAGTGTCGCCAAGTCGCGCTCCATTCGATCCATATCCAGCTCACCACTAAGGTCGAAGAACATTCCAAACTTCCACCCGATCTTGAAGCAAGCTACGATCTTATCTGAGGGATCAAGGGTCAAGGCGTGATACTTCATTCGGCGAATATCACCGATATCTCCTCCGTAAACAGCCTCGCCGGCTTGGATATTACGTTTTGTAAGTATCTCGATTGCACGGCCTGCTCCGTCCAAATGAAGTTCACCTGTGCCGTCCTTATGGATAACGAGCACGAACTCGACGAATGAATCAATGGAAAGGATTACTCCAGCCTCTTTCGCTCTCTCGATAATAATATTGCTGATTTGTTCCATATACATATGGAACTCTCGCTCGTCGGATGTCAGATATGCACGAACAAGGACAGGAACCAATTCCTTTTTTCCTGCAGGAGTGTTTGTGGTGGCGAATCCTACCAATGGCGGCAGACCATTGAGCTTGACTACATCGGCGCGCTTGGGCACATAAGTTACGCCTGCCGAGATAATCTGCTTCGGCCTATTATATGGAACATATTGCTTCTTTTTTCTTCTGTGCTTACCCATGGATGAAACTTAAAAAAATAGATGCACCTCAGCAGCTCGAACTGGGAAAAGCTAACAATGAAAAGACAAAAGAGCTATCTAATGAAGTTTGTCTATCTCTGCTGGGAGACTAGGAATCGAACCTAGATTAAAGGATTCAAAGTCCTCTGTCCTACCGTTAGACGATCTCCCAATATTTATTTAGCACCACTATCTTGCCCTATTGTGCGAGCCAAAGCAAGTTCTAGCGGTAAGGTTTCGATAAATGCAAAGCGGGTTTGCTGATACGCCTCAAGTAAAATATCGAGGCTTTTTGCAGTAAGTGCCTGAGGATATTTTTCAATAATTTCTGTAGCTGTTACTTTATCACTTTCTGAAAGTGACTCTAGAAGCTTCTTGCCGAGAGCTCCACCAATACGAATAAGAATGAGCTGACGCATGAAAGAAACAATTAGTTTAGCCAGGAGCCGGGCATCTGCGTATGAAGCAGCAATTTCTGAGAGAGCAGCAAGTGCTTGTTCAGTATTCCCTGAAGTAAATCCAACAATGTATTGATGGACTAAAGTTCGGCTAGGGGCGCCAGTTGCAGCTTCTGCGTCTGAAACTGATATCTTTTTTCCACTTGCTGAAGCAAGAACTTTCTCAAGAGCACCGTGGAGGTCACGGAACGAACCATCAGCAATGAGTGCAATAAGTTCGGCGGCCCCACTTTCAAGCGTATATCCTTCCTCCTTTGCGGTACGAATTGCAACCTCTGCAAGAATGGCATCAGTTGGTTTTCGAAACAAAAAAGTTTGGCAGCGAGAAATTACCGTATCTGGAACTTTCTCAAGCTCAGTGGTAGCAAGAATAAAAACAACATGCTGAGGAGGTTCTTCAAGAGTCTTCAAAAATGCATTCCACGCACCTTTTGAAAGCATATGTACCTCGTCAAGAATGTACACTTTGTATTTTGATGAAAATGGCAAACTTGAAACACCTTCACGGAGATCGCGGATATCTTCAACACTGTTGTGTGAAGCAGCATCAATTTCGTAAATGTCTTCTGGAGAACTACCGATAGCTTCTGCAAAAATACGAGCTACGGTTGTTTTACCGGTGCCACGAGTACCAGAAAAAAGGTAGGCATGAGCAATTCGATCTTCTTTGGCAGCACGCTCCAGTACCTCAGTTACCTGAGGTTGACCAACAACTTCTTTCCAAACCGAGGGGCGATATTTGCGATATAACACCGTCTGAACAGATGCTTCCTTTTCTTTCGCTTTTGGCATGGGCAAAGTATACCCGCGCTTCCCTTTCGTCGCAAATGAAAAGAAGTAAGAGGCCATAAGGCATCTTACTTCTTCACAGTTAGTGTAAATCTATAAGGTAAGAAATCTTTTTTTGGTCAATAATATCGTCAACGCTTTCAAAGCGAACATGACCTTTAGCGTCTTTAACAATAAGGTATTTTCCTTTAGTTTCTCGTGTCCAACCCTTTGGTGGAGTCACTCTAAAGTGGATTCCCTCATCGGAAATATCTTTAAACCCACGTGTCGCGAGTGCGTGTAGGCTCGTAGGAAATTCACCGTTGGTACTCTTCAATCGAGCGCCAACAAGCCAGGTTTCTTTTTGGGTTTCTTTTTGTTTACTCGTAAGCTTTTTAAATACAAAAAAAGCAAGAGCAGCTAGAATTAATAATATATATTTCATATTTGCGTGTTTTTGTTTAGAGTTTATTTAGAATTTTAGTACTTCTTATTTACTATACAACAAAGACTTTATTTGTCAAAATTTTGATTCTTCGCTATAGTCAAAAATAAAAAATTGATAAACAAAACTTAAACTATATGGCTACCAAAAAAGAGCGACTATTTTTTATTGGAATTACTTCTCTTGGCGATAAACTAAGCACCTTTCTGTTAGAGGTACTACTTCCGAAAGAAGTAAATGAGAAACCGAAAGCAATACTTTCTTTCGGCAACTACCGCCCTACCATTAAACAGTTCGAGATAAACCTTGAACAAAAAACGGCAACTATACTTTTGGGAAAGTGGGATAGGAAATACGAATTTACAGAACAGGACGGTGACTGGTGGATTGGGACATCACAACTTGGAAGAGTTCAGATGGCTCAACTTTCAAAAAGTGCAGTAAAAAAATTACAAAAAAGAGACGCAAAACGTAACCCGTAAATAAACAAGGCCCCTTCTTTTACTGGAGGGGCTTCGTTATATCTATTCTTTCCAATCAATAACGTCCGCACCTTCGGGACCGGTACCAAGTGCCACAATGTGCACATTGGGGTTTACTTCGCGGAGATTTTTGACCAACGCATCAAGGTAATTTTTAAGTTCCGGTGTTACTGCTTCCCACTTATTAGCATGGGCTTCCATTTTCCAACCAGGATACGAAACTGTTTTCACACCACTGACAGTTTTGAGTTCACGAGGAACAACTTGGGTTTCTTTTCCATCTACAACATAGTGAGTTACTACTTGCACTGGTTCACTTTGGCAAATATCACTCTTCGCAACAAAAATTTCAGTGACGCCAGTAATCATCAAAGCATAGCGAAGTGCAGGTAGGTCGATATAGCCACACATGCGAGGACGTCCAGTAGTTGCACCAAATTCACCGCCAGCTTCACGCCAACGCTTCTCCTCTTCCTCGGGCATACGTGAAGGAAACGGTCCGCCACCCACTTTTGTCGTGTAGGTTTTCATCACTCCAAACACCTTGCCAAGTTCATGGTGCGAAACACCTAAGCTGTTCATAACGCTTCCGGTAATAGTGTTTGAAGAAGTTACAAAAGGATAGTCCCCTTGATCAACATCGAGCATCACACCCTGGGCACCTTCAGCCAAAATATTTACACCTTTGGCGAGCATGTCGTGCACCTTATACGTCATATTTACAATATGCAGTTTACGGAGATCATTGAGCGATTCTTTCCAAGCGGAAATTCGTTCATCGAGAGCTTTCCAATCAACCGTAACACCGGCGCTTGTTTCGTACTGTTTCAAAAGATCACGCTGTGATTTTTCAAGAACATCCCAACCTGGAATTGCAGGATTTACTACATCCCCAATCTTAAGACCGATACGGAGTTTTGCTTTTGCGTAGCTTCGGCCAATACCACGACCAGTGGTTCCGACGGCATTACCACTACGACTCGCTTCTTCAGCGCGATCAAGAAACGGATCAAAAGGATCAATGACGATCGTGCGGTCAGAAATATATAAACGTGGACGAACATCAATGCCCAATTCATCAAGTTCTTTCAGCTCCTGCATAAGAATAATTGGATCAACCACCATCTGGGCACTCATTAAAAGTTCCATATGTGGGTGAAGGACTCCTGAAGGCACGGTATGAAGTACTACTTTTTTTCCTTGATGATAGAGCGTATGGCCAGAATTTGGACCACCCTGAAATCGGGCTATTGCCCCATAAAAGAACCCGCCACCTTGTGCGGGAACACTCGCGAGATAATCGATCGCTTTTCCTTTTGCTTCGTCGCCCCACTGCAAACCAAGGAGCACATCAATTCTGCCGCGCATTGTCGCCATGTTTTTTCTTTTTATTTCCGAGAATAGTTCGGAGCTTCTTTAGTAATAGTAATGTCATGTGGATGGCTTTCATCCATTCCAGCATTCGTAATCTTAACAAATTGTGCAGTCTTTAAGGTATCGATATCTTTTGCCCCAACGTAGCCCATACCAGCGCGGAGTCCACCAACGTATTGGTAAATTACTTCAGCAACGGTTCCTTTATATGCCACACGGCCAACAATTCCTTCTGGCACGAGTTTCTTTACATCATCTTCAGCATCTTGGAAGTAACGATCTTTTGAACCCTGTTGCATAGCCTCAAGCGATCCCATACCACGGTATGACTTAAAGCGGCGGCCATCGTAAATAATAGTTTCGCCTGGAGCTTCATCAGTTCCCGCTAAAATTGAACCAACCATCACAGTATCACCGCCAGCAGCGATTGCTTTTACCAAGTCACCAGAATAACGAATGCCACCATCAGCAATAAGCGGTACGCCCGCTTTTTGACATGCTTTTGCTGCTTCCATAATAGCTGAAACTTGTGGCATACCGATACCAGCAACAATACGTGTTGTGCAAATGGAACCAGGACCAACACCAACTTTTACGGCATCTGCACCAGCATCAATAAGCCACTGTGCGGCTTCTTTGGTGGCAATGTTACCTGCAACAATCTGAAGTTTCGGAAATGCTTTCTTTGCTTCGCGAACTGCTTTAGCAACACCGTGCGAATGGCCATGAGCTGTGTCGATACAAACAGCATCCACACCGGCAGCGGCGAGTAAGCTGATGCGATCAATCATGTCAGCCGTTACACCAACAGCAGCACCAACAAGCAAACGGCCTTGAGCATCTTTACTAGCGAATGGTTTATTTTCAAGAGCACGAACATCTTTGTAGGTAATGAGACCAGCCAGTGTTCCATCAGTATTCACGATCGGAAGTTTTTCTACCCGATGCTCGGCAAGTACCTTTTGGGCAGCATTCATATCAGTGCCAACTGGGGCCGTAATCAAACCTTCTTTTGTCATGATAGATGACACAGAATTTGAATTGTTGGTAGCAAAACGCATATCACGAGAGGTCACGATACCAACAAGTTTGCCGGAAGTATTCAAAACCGGAATACCGCTAATCTGATTTTCACGCATGAGCACGCGAGCTTCACCAATTGTTTTATCTTCGGTGATAGTCACGGGATCAGCAATGAAAGCGCTCTCGGCGCGCTTTACGCGGCGAACTTCTTCAGCCTGTCGCTCTGCCGTCATATTCTTATGGAGAATGCCAATACCGCCTTCGCGAGCAAGCGCGATAGCAAGTTTGCTTTCTGTAACCGTATCCATCGCTGAAGATACGAGTGGAATATTAAGAGAGAGTTCCTTGGTAAAACGTGTTTTTGTAGACACGTCGCGCGGCAAGATTGCCGATTCGCGAGGAATAACAAGGACATCATCGAACGTAATGCCCTCAAGAGCGATTTTTTCGTTCATAACCATGCACGAGTGTAGCACGGTTTTTGGGATTAGAAAAGTCCTTCATTGACAATGTCAAAAATAAGTTATATTTTGCGAACAGAACAAAACCTTGAAAAATGAGTCAGTAAATAGAAAGCTGGGAGGAAACCTGCCAGTTCCCTTTTTATTGACTCTAAAAATTACAATATGAAAAAGATAGCATTAATTTTTTGCGGAATATTCTTTATCGCAGGCTGCCGTAAAGTAGATGACACTATGGTTGTATTCTGGTTATGGAATCACGAATACAAGGTACCCATTATTAAAGACGCCTTTAACTCATATTTTCCATTCCCACATACCATAACCATTATTCGGTATGGCAATGGTGATGGAGAACTTAAAGTAAAAAATACCGAAACGCACGATGTAACGTACACTCGTCCTGGCGGCTGGTATCAGGATAGTAATAATGGTTGTTGGTACTGGAACCCGGCTACAACGGTTACTGAAACAGTTACCTCAAACCAAGTACTAACCTACCATTTTGGATGGGATAGATATTTTGAGAACAGTCATATTCGTTTAACCTTCGTTGAAGAAGACGCTCAAAAAAATAATACCAACCCAGACCTGGTAAAGTCACTTAATGGAAAGTATGAAATTAAGGGATTATGGACCGAACACGGTTCAGGACTTATTGGAGAGTTCAGGCTTACAAAAGAAAACGGAGAAAAAATTGTTGCAGATTTACGCTAAATTTAACTATACAAAAAAATACTATGGAAACTATCGAAATCGAAAAAAGAGAAAATGTCGCAATAATCACATTACCTGAAAACGCTGCATATGAAGTTGCCGATGCACTAAAAAAAGAATTTGTCGTACTTAACAATGAGGGGCAAAGAAACTTTATTCTTGATTTAAACAAAACTAAACAGTTCGGGACTACTGGACTACATGCGGTTTTGATAGCACACAAACTCTGCAAAGAATCAGGTGGTATATGCGTACTTACACATCTTAGTGAGCCAATTAAAAAACTCATTAAAATTGCACAGCTTGAGCCGATACTCCAAATTGAAAACGATTTGGATTCTGCACTGAATTATATTTTTAACGAAACTAATCAATACGCAGGATAATTTTTCCTGTCAAAGGTATAAAGGCGGTCACAGACTTCGTTGTCTGCGGCCGGCCTTTTTATTTTATGCCAATTTTTCTTTCAGATACGTCACCCACGGAATCTGACTTGGATCTACGCCGTGGAGTAAACCGAGATAGTAAGAAATATACTCGCTTGCTTCAATGGCACGAATTGTTTCGGTGAAGATATCAACTTCAGAAAATGGTAGCTCAAATACTTCTATTCCTTGCTTGGCTACAACCTCTTTTGTCACTGCTACTCGTTTTTTAATTCGGTCGCTGTATTTTGAAGATGTGAGGAAAATAAACGCCAGATTTTGTTTATTTGTTTCTGGAAATGAAAGACCTTCTAAAAGATGATGGTTGAGCTCTGGCAATTCATGATAGACCGCAAATGCTTTGCTTGTTTCGTTGAATTGATTTTGCAAAAAATGAGCCACCTGACCTAAATGCTCAGCACCAACAATAATCGGATTTTTATGGTTTAACTTTTCTGCCAGGTCTATAAGTGTTTCATTTTTTTCTTTAGTAAGCGCCAAAAGAATTGAATCTATTGAAATACTCCTTGAAAGCAAACTCAGATTTTCAAGCGCACCGATTAACGCAAAGAGTGAGCCACCTAAACCAAAACGTGGCTGCCCACACGGGTTAGTTTCTTCGGAGAGTAAGGCGACAGGATATTTTTTTTCTTCGGCAATTTTTTGGAGTGTACCCCCAACAGTAATTACAGAAATCTTCGCTTTTTTTTCTTCAGCGAGCGAGAGCGCAGCGAGCGTTTCTTCAGTCGTGCCTGAATAACTCATCGAAATGACAAGCGTATTTTCTGATACATACTCTGGTAGTCCGTAGCGACTCCAGATCTCAAAAGGCATCATAACAATGTTCTGTGACTTCACAATATGGCCAGGAAGCGCTGAACCACCCATGCCTAATACAACCACATTTGAAACGTTTTTGTATGAATCGGGAAACACAACACTCTTCCCTACTTTGTACCCGCTTTCACACTGCTTCGGAAAAAGCAGAATGGATCCAAAAACATTTTTCGGATCTAGAGTACTCTGTAATTTTTTTAGATTATCGTTCATGTGCTTCAATAATTTGCCGCAAACTGGCAGCATCCGTGGCTTCGTCCATAATTTTCATTCGAAGTTCTTTGGAGCCTGACCAACCGTGAATGTAGGCCTTCACGTGCTTTTTCATAATCGAGAAACTCTTTATATCACCAAGAAGTTCTTCGAACAATGTCGCCTGTTCAATAAGCATGGAAAGCCGTTCCTCTTTTGAAACAGAGGAAATTGTATAGCGCGCATCCCCACCACTAAATTTTTTAGCAAAACGAGCTGGTAAGAAACGAGCATACCACGGCAATTTCCAATTTCCCTTCTGAACAATTTTTCGATTGCTATCAAACAACCATGGGTTACCGAAGATTGCTCGACCAACCATAATACCGTCACAGCCAGTTTCTCGTACTTTCTTTTCCCCGTCTTCTCGATCGGAGACATCGCCATTACCAATAATCTTGGTGGCAACTCCAAGTTTGTTACGAATTTCTACCGCTCGCTTTACAAATTCCCATCGTGCCGGCACTTTAGACATTTCTTTACGCGTTCGAGCATGCACAGTCAGCGCAGCAATATTTTCTTTGAGCAGTAGCGGAATCCAAGTTTCAAGTTCTACTGTGTTATAACCAACGCGAGTCTTAACCGAGATTGGAAGATTTGGTGCGCCACGTTTCGCAGCGCGAACCACTTCGAGGGCAATATCGGGAGTTTTGATCATGCATGCTCCTGCACCTTGCTTCTCGATTGATTTATCTGGACAACCCATATTAATATCGATACCGTCATAACCAAGTTCGGCACAAAGTTTTGCCGCTCCTTCAATATTTTTTGGATTCGAACCGAAGATTTGAGCAACGATCGGATGCTCTTCTTTGGTAAATGAGAGATCACGCATTAAAGCGTCTCGGCCGCCTTGCATTAAACCATCTGCGGAAACGAATTCTGTCCAAAATACATCAGGGCCGCCACCTATCTCTCCGTGGCGCGAGGCTTTTGCGACGATTTGCCGAAATGCCGCGTCAGTGACATCAGCCATTGGTGCAAGAGCGAAAAACGGTTTCGGTAACCGTTCCCAAAAGCCCATAAGTATATTATCCGTTCTTTTTTGTTCCATCAGTTTGTGAAGCATCAGCTGAATCGCTGAACTTGTAATACACCTTTTTTGAAAAGCGAAGATCGATATATTCGAGTGCATCAGGAGTTTTTATCATCTTTGATTTTAGTGGATCGGTAGCAAGCGCTGCAGAAAGATATGAGAGTAATGTTTCAGGATTGTCATTACTTTTAACAACAATGCGACCACGATTTTCCATTGGTGGTGTTCCAATTAAGAACTCATTAGTGTCACCTAAGAGTACAACAGCGTGTGGTGTAAACCCAAGTTTTTCCAGTCCTTCTGAAAACGCAACAACGGTACTGAACATCTCTGGCGATACTACCTGGGTACCAATTGCATTAGCCTCATCAGAAACAGCTCCGCCAAAAAATTTCAAATAAATTGTTCCACTAAATGCTGGTGCAGGAGCAAAAACATAGCCTTGATCATCAAGATACATACAGATTCCATCGAGTGAAAAATTATTACCACACCAGAGATACAATCCTTTGCGCTCAGTGGCGGTAAATGAGAGCGCTCGAAATCCATCTGGAACTAAGCGACTATCTTTGAGGCGAGGAAATTTTTCTGTGATATCTTCTAAAATTTCTTTCTTCGGATACACTAAAATACTATTTTTAGGAATGATCCATAAAATAGTTCCGCTAAGTTGCGAAAAAATTTCGGCTTGAACTGCCAGAGGAGAAGTAACTTCAGTTCCTGATACATGTACCGTTGTGATTCGGAAAGTGGGCATACGAATAATAAGCACTACTCCCAAAAAACCAACCACAAGCGTTATAAAAATTGCATAAAGTACAAAAAAACGATGCTCTCCTCGCTTGCGCCGAAGCTCGAGTACACGTGGCGATTCTTTCCTGCTCCCGTAGTAGGTCGCCATACTTTTTTTATGAGCGACGTTTAATTATCGTTTTGCCACCCATATATGGCACCAATACATCAGGGATACGAACTGAACCATCAGCATTCTGATAGTTTTCTAAAATAGCGGCAGGTAATCGAGAAGTAGCACAAGCAGTGTTGTTAAGCGAATGAGCATAGCGAAGTTTACCGTCTTCATCTTTATAGCGGATATTTAAACGACGAGTTTGAAAATCATGAAAATACGAAGATGAGTGTGTTTCGCGATACTTTGATTGTGATGGCATCCAAGCTTCAATGTCATACTTCTTTACTTGTCCTAAACCAAGATCACCGCCACAGTTCACCACGACATGGTATGGGAGCTTGAGCGCCTGCATAAGATTTTCGACATGCGCAGTTATTTCCTCATGAAATTGTACGGAAAGCTCGTGATTCGCTTCACATAAGATAACTTGTTCGAGTTTGAAAAATTCATGCACGCGAATAATACCTTTTACATCTTTGCCGTGTGCTCCAGCTTCACGACGAAAACATGGCGAGAAGGCTAAAATCTTTTTGGGAAAATCCGATTTCTCAAGTACTTCGTCAGAATGATAGAACATGGTGGCAACCTCGCCAGTTCCAGCAAGGTAATCGCCATCTTGAGTCTTATAGAGATCGTCTTCTCCTTGTGGTAAGTATCCGGTACCGAACAATGCGTCACGTTTTACAAGTGATGGCACAATCATCGGCGTATACCCTTTCTGAATAAAATACTGAAGCGTAAATTGCCACAGTGCAAAGAAAAGTTCAGCCCCTTCATTTTTCATAAAGTAGCCACGAAAACCAGCAACTTTTGCACCACGCTCAAAATCAGCAAGGTCGAGATCTTCACAAATCGCGACGTGATCTTTTGGAGTAAAATCAAATGTTGGAATATCGCCCCACTTTTTTACTTCTACGTTTTGCTCATCGCTCTCGCCTTCTGGAACTGTCATGTCGGGAATATTTGGTACTCGAAGCATCATTGCCTGCCAATCGTGCATCACAGTCTTTAATTCTTCTTCGCGGTTTTTGAGATCTTCTTTGAGCGTTTTCATCTCGTTGATCATCTGTAAGCGCTTGTTTGCGTCTTTTTCGACAGCGATGTGGTTAGACATCTGATTTTGCTCAGCACGTAATATTTCGAATGAAGAAAGAGCAGCGAGACGTTTATCGTCAAGCGCAAGAAGTTCCGTTACATCAAACGGAATGTGCTTCTTCTTTGCTCCTTCTTGGATGAGGTCTTTATTATCGCGGATGAATTTAATGTCGAGCATATAGTATAGAGACCGAAAGTTTAAATTAAATTGAACTTTCAGTATTAAGCTATCCTAACAGCAAAGTAATAAAATGGAAAGTTATGCGAATACTACGAGATAGGGACATCCCTCCACAACTTCGAGAAATCCCACAACCACCCGAAATACTCTATATAGAGGGAGAATTGCCACCGCCTTCTACAATAGTACTTGGGGTTGTTGGCTCACGAAAATATACCCAGTACGGTAAAGAAGCATGTCGAGAGCTTATTATCTCTTTGCGTGGCTATCCAATTGCCATTATTTCGGGACTAGCATTAGGTATTGATGCTATCGCTCATGAGGCAGCTTTGGAAGCTAAACTAACAACTATCGCCTTTCCTGGGTCTGGGCTTCATCCACGAGCGCTCTACCCCGCTCAACATTTTTCTTTAGCCCAACGAATTATTGAGAGTGGTGGTGCACTTATTTCAGAACTTGATCCAAATGAGCGTGCCGCACCGTGGACATTTCCAAAACGTAATCGCTTAATGGCTGGATACGCAAAAGCACTATTAGTTATTGAGGCAGAAGAAAAATCCGGCACACTTATTACTGCACGATTAGCTACTGAATACAACCGCGATGTACTAGCGATTCCAGGATCAATTTTTTCGGCTACCTCTCGTGGCACTAATTTTTTAATTCGCCAAGGAGCCACTCCAATTCGTGACAAACATGATTTGTTAGAAGCTTTAGGTTTTGAGGAAATTAAAGAAAGAACGGTACAAGAGCAACTTGAAGAACTTTCACCGCAAGAAAAACTAGTCCTAGAAATTCTTAGTGAACCTACATCACGAGACACCATTATAGAGCGGCTAAACATTCCTGCACATGAAGTAAATATTGTGCTTTCTATTCTTGAAATTAAAGGCTTCATTAGCGAATCATTTGGTGAGATTAGACAAATTTGACGTCAAAAATATTATCTTGTAGTTTAAAAAGAAAAAGAAATTACCATGAAAACTTTACAATCTGCCATTTCCTACATTCTTAATTTGAATGATGGAATCTATGCCTTACTGTGCATAGTCATACTTTTACCAATAAGCACATTTCTTAGCTACCAGTTGTTCGGTAACCTTAGTTCTAATAACGCTACTCTCATTGCTTTACTACTCGGTGTTCTGATACTGGCAATAATTGCTCTGGCCATATTTCTCTACGCTTTTGCTGGCATATTCATCAACTTAAAATTTTTAATAACTATTTTTTCTGTCATTTTCGGAATATTGCTTATTCTACAAATAGTTGCCACTGGCGGACATACTATTTACGATGGTGTACCATACTAAAAGACATGCAAAAATTAATTTTAATTTAACTAAATCTGATAAATTTAAAAATGCCACTTAAGAACATTAGGGGGCATTTTTATTTGCCAAAAAAATGAAGCAGTGGTACTAATTAGCCCTAGATGAAACTTTTAATCGTCGAATCACCATCAAAAGCAAAGACTATCGAGAAATATCTCGGTGGCGCTTTTACTGTGCGCGCTTCGGTTGGCCACATTCGCGATCTCCCAAAATCAAATAAGAAAGCAATCGATATTGAGAAAGGTTTTGTCCCCCACTATGAAATCACGCCGGGCAAAGAAAAAGTAATTAACGAAATTGCAAGTCTTGCAAAGAAAGCAGATGAAATTATTTTGGCAACCGACCCAGACCGTGAAGGTGAAGCAATTTCTTGGCACATTACCGAGGCACTCAATTTAAAGAACACTAAATCCCGCCCAGTGAAGCGTGCAGTTTTTCATGAAATTACTAAAGACGCAGTGGAAGAAGCACTGAAACATCCACGCGAAATTGACGAAAAGCTAGTGAAAGCTCAAGAAGCTCGCCGCGTGCTTGATCGTCTTTTCGGCTATGATCTTTCGGGATTGATTTGGAAAAAAGTTCGCTATGGTCTTTCGGCTGGCCGCGTACAATCACCAGCACTCCGCATCATAATGGAGCGTGAACGTGAAATTCGTGCATTCATTCCAGAAGATTACTGGGTACTAACGGGACAATTTGAAACCAAGAAAAAAGCTTCCCTTACTCTTACGTGCGTGGAAGAACCGCGCGATAAAAAAATTGTTGATCATATTTTAGATGCTGGAAAGAAAGGCGCTTGGAAAGTAACTGATCTAAAGGCAAGTGAACAAAAGCGCTCACCTCGTGCACCGTTTACCACAAGCACCTTACAACAAGCTGCAAGTTCACGTCTTGGATACTCTCCAAGCCGCACCATGCAAATTGCTCAAAAACTGTACGAAGCTGGTTTCATCACCTATATGCGTACTGATTCGACAAACTTGGCTAAGCAAGCACAAGCTGAAATTCTTTCTCTCGTCACGAAAGAATATGGAAAAGAGTATGCTGAGGCTCGAGTATTTACGACTAAATCAAAGAATGCCCAAGAGGCTCACGAGGCTATTCGCCCAACTCACGCAACAACCATGAGCGCGGGTCATACCGACGAACAACACAAACTCTATCGCCTTATTTGGGAGAGAGCGGTTGCGTCACAGATGACGGATGCGAAACTCATGAAAACAAAAATCACCGCTCAAGTGGACGGTGAGAAAGATATCCCTGAATTTACAGCAAATGGTTCACGTATTCTTTTCCCTGGATGGCTCTCAGTTGATGTTGGCTCACGAGGTGAAGACGTGGAACTTCCTGAAGTCACTATTGGCGAAACACTCACCCTCAAAGATCTTTCCGCAGAAGGTAAACAAACCCAGCCTCCGGCTCGCTATACTGAAGCTGGTTTAGTGAAAGAACTTGAAGCTCGTGGCATTGGCCGCCCATCTACCTATGCGTCTATTATGCGTACGCTAGAAGATCGCGGTTATGTCACCAAAGAAGGCCGCACACTCTTCCCAACTGATACTGGGGATGTGGTTTCAACATTTATCGAAAATAATTTCAGTCAATATATTAGCGATACATTCACGGCTCAGATGGAAGACGAGCTCGACGAAATCGCTAATGGTGAGCGTGAATATGTAAAAACCCTAAAAGAATTTTACGGTCCTTTTACTAAGGATATTAAATCGAAAGATAAAATTGAAAAAATTACCAACTTGGGTGACGCACCAGAAGAATTTAAATGTCCAGTTTGTGGCTCACCAATGATTTGGAAACTCTCAAAGAACGGAAAATTTATGTCGTGTTCTCGTTATCCAGATTGTGTCGGGGCTCGAACAGCTGAGGGCAAAGTGATGGAAGGTCCAAAAGAAATTGGCGAACCATGTCCAATGTGTGGCGTTGATAAAGACGGCAAACCAAAAGAACCTTCAAAATCTGGTGGCGGAAAACTGGTTATTCGTGAGGGACGCTTTGGTACATTTATTTCATGTTCTCGCTATCCAAAATGTAAATTCATTAAAGAAGACCCGGAAGAAGCCGCGAAGAAAAAAACTGGGGTTGCCTGTCCAGTTTGTAAAAAAGGAGAAATGGTTGAGCGCCGCGGCCGCTTCGGTATCTTCTACTCCTGTTCAAACTACCCTGACTGTAAGAATGCCATCAAAGCAAAACCAACCGGCAGAATTTGTGAAATGTGTGGATCACTCATGATGGAAGGCACCAAAACGATCCCTGAACGATGCTCGAACAACAAGTGCCCTAACCATAGACCCGATAAACTTAAAAAATAATGGTGCGAGCGCAAACTTCTTTGCGCTCGTTATTGTTTTCGTCGGCCGGAACGATGTTTGTGCAGCAGCACAAACCGCGAGGCGGGGTCGTGAAAATTTTGAGCGACGGCGAGAAATTATTCGTGACCGAAAACAATCGCAGACAAATTGGCAAAAAAATAGAGGGTGTTACGTTTTTAGTAACCCCTCTATTTTTTATTTAACTATGCCACCTTATGCAGAAGGCATATACTTTTCTTTCAGAAATATCTTTTCGCCATTTGGAACTCCACTCGGGAAACCAAGCTGTTGCTCAAATGAATGAGCTTCGTTGGTAATATGCACCACGATAGAATCTCCAACAGCAAAATGTTCCGGCAAAAGTACCGATTGCGGCTCTTTACTACAAGCAAGCTGCGGAGCTTCGGGAGAAAAATGGGCTGCCAATGTTGTCTTACCACCACGAACAAGGGGCATATGTTCACCAACTAACGCACCGGTCAGCGTTTCATTTCCACGCTTAACGATAATAAATGAGTTAGAAGCTAAACATTCGGCTGGTAATCCATCTAACGAGAAAGATTTACCACTTTCGTGTCCGGTTAACGAAAATACTACTGGACCTCCTTCTGGAGCGTCTACTCTAAATACAAACTTTTTTGCTGCCATTACAATGAATTTTGAAGATTTAAAAATGCCAGCGCACTGCGCCGGCTGTCGCTATTATAATGACATATAGATTTAAAAAGTCAATTTCCTTGTTGTATCTCTTCTGGTGAAAGATATACATCTTTTATTTGCTTCAGATATTCACTAGAAAGTCCGGTATCAGTACGGAGTTGTTCTTGGCGACTCTCAAAAAGTTCTTTTTGTACACCACGAGCTATCGCAATATAATCTGCTTCTCGTTCAAATATGCTGCGATATTTAATACTTAGCACATATTGTAAGCCAAGAATAATGATCCCAATTCGGCTTTTTGATCGATACTGAATAATATGAGCAAGCTCGTGGCCTAAAATGCCTAAAATAACTTCAGGAGAAACTGTAAGAAAATTAAGTCGGCCAGTTTCGTTTGGACGAGAATTAATAAAAAGTACAAATCGCCATTTTGTTTTTGGTAAAAAAAGAGAATACAGCATTGGGCGCATAGCCATGCTTGTATTTTTTAGACTATTGTAGGAAATAATAATATTGTTTCGAGAAATTTCTGGGTAATATTTCAAGGCTTCTATTAATGCCTGTTCAATTTTTTCTTCTAACGTCCTCATTTCGCAATAACCGTTTCTCCGTCAATCAGCACATCTCCAATTTTTACTTCAAGCTCTCTTGTTTCTGGAATAACCAGTACCACTTGCGAACCCAAGGCAATAAATCCAATTTTATCTCCTTGTTTAACTTCATCATCTATTTTTACATAGCTCTTAATACGACGAGCTAAAAAACCAGCAACTTGAATCACCGCAATTGTCTCATTTGCATTTCCGATTACAATGAGATTTTTTTCGTTTCCATTTACAAGCTCAGTGCGGTGTTTACCGATAAGAGCATTTTTAAATTTTCCTTGATAGTGCTCAATGTACGTCACTACCCCATCAACCGGTGCGCGCTGAACGTGAACATTTTGTAAGTTCATTGAAATAACCACCACATGAGCTGGTAGCGTTACGCCACACGCTTCTAATTCATTTTGAATCCCTTCTTTAAAAAAAATGATTTTTTCAGTTTCTGCTTTACCAATAGCAATCACTTTTCCGTTCGCAGGCGAAACCACTACGGAAGAACGTGGAATAACCCGATTTGGAGTTCGGTTGAAGTAAATGAAAAAGAGAGCGAGGGCAAAAACGAGTATGAGAAATGCCATAAGATACAAGGTAAGTATACGGAAGTTTATGATAAGCGCAAAGGCGAACTGGTTGCAATTTTACTACCACTCCGTACACTACTTAGATGCCAGACGTCAATGAAATTTTAAACACACTTCCTAAGCCACCAAAGGCAGACGTCGATCTTATTATTCGAGCATACAATTTTGCCCAAAAAGCTCATGAGTCACAGAAGCGCAAAAGTGGTGAACCTTACTTTTTACATGTATTTGCCACGGCAAAATATTTAGCCGAGCTTGGCATGAACCCAACAGTTATTGCTGCTGGATTTCTCCATGACACCATTGAAGACGGAGGCGCAACTGAAGAAGAAATAGCAAAGGAATTCGGTCCTGAAATTCTTGGCTTAGTACAAAGTGTTACCAAACTTGGAAAAGTTAAATATAAAGGTATCGAGCGTAACGTTGAAAATCTCAGAAAATTCTTTGTCGCCATCGCTGCTGATCTACGAGTGATCATTATTAAACTCTGTGACCGTCTACACAATGTTGAAACACTGCAGCACGTGCGACCAGACAAACAACGCCGAATTGCTCTAGAAACGCTTGAAATTTACGCGCCGCTCGCAAATCGCCTCTCTCTCGGTAAACTCCGTGGCCGACTTGAAGATGCAGCATTCCCCTATGCCTACCCAGAAGAATATGAACGAATGAGGAAACTCTTAGCGGAACGAAAAGATGTTGATTTTGGCTACCTCATGGACTTTGAAAAAAATCTTCTCGATAAGCTACACGATGTCAAAGTACATGTGGTTCGCACTGATCATCGAGTAAAACATTTATATTCACTCTGGAAAAAACTCGAAAAGTACAATGGTGATATCACAAAAGTGTATGACATCATTGCGCTTCGTATTATCGTAAAAACAGTTGAAGAATGTTACCAGGTTCTTGGTATCATTCATGGCTCATGGAAGCCTCTCCCGGGAAAAATCAAAGATTATATTGCTCTACCAAAACCAAACGGCTACCGTAGTTTGCATACCACGGTGCTTACAGGTACTGGAGGTGTCGTTGAAATTCAGATTCGCACGGAAGAAATGCATATTGAAGCTGAATATGGTGTGGCTGCTCACTTTGCGTACAAGGAACGAATTAAAATCGACAAAAAATCTGACCAGTACGCCTGGATCGAACAACTTAAAAACACTCAGGAAGGAATTATTGATACCGAAGAATTTTTCAGCTCACTCAAGATGGATTTTTTTAAAAACCGAGTATTCGTGTTTACCCCACTTGGAGACGTTATCGACCTTCCTGAAGGTGCTTCGGTGCTCGACTTTGCCTACAGCGTTCACTCTGATATCGGCAACCACGCAAATGGGGCAAAAGTGAACGGAAAATTTGTTGCTCTCGACACCAAACTTCATAATGGCGATATTTGTGAAATCACAGTCCAAAAAACCGCCAAGCCTTCTTCAAAATGGCTCGATTTCGTAAAAACCTCTATTGCTCGAAACCGCATAAAACAAGCACTTAAGGGTAAGTCACTTGCTGATAAATTTCGCGACTTTCTTCGTTAAAGAGAAAAGTTCTTAATGTTGTAGAGATCGGTGTCTTCTTCTGACTGTTTCTTTTCTTCAGCTGAACGATCATCGAGTGCCACTTCCGAAATAGCCTCTGCTACTGGTAGCGATGCCGACTGTTCACCAATAGTTTCTTCCTTTTGAGGTGCCGCTGGTGTAACTGTAGCTTCATATTTTGCCATCAAGTTGACATCACCCACTTTCTCACGATTAGCCTCCATAAGCGTCACGAGAGTTGAAAGATCGTCGTTTGAGAAGAAGTCGATAGTAATTGAACCACCAGTTTCGCGCTTTTCTACATGTACTCGTGTACCAAGCGTTTCTTGCAATTTACGTTCTACTTCCAGAACTTCTGGATCAACGACATATTCTTTCTTACGTACTTTATCAGTAGCAATGCGACGAGAAATGCGTTCTGCTTCACGAACACTAATCTTCTTATAGAGAATTTCTTTAAACAAAACTAGTTGCTCTTCTGGTCGATCCCCAAGCATCATAAGAGGACGAGTGTGACCTTCAGTGATTTTTCCTTCAGATAGAGCATTGAGAATTTCTTCTGGAAGTTGCAGTAAGCGAAGTGTGTTTGCCACATACTCACGACTCTTCCCTACTTTTTTACCAATTTCAGCATGAGTGAAATGAAACTCATCAACGAAGCGAAGAAATGCTCGAGCACGTTCAACAGGATTAAGGTCTTCACGTTGGAGGTTTTCAATAATGGCGAGCTCAAGTTTAGCCATTGCATCATCACCGGTTCGTATGATAACTGGAACTTGAACGAGCCCTGCAAGTTTTGAAGCACGCAAACGACGTTCACCAGCAATCAATTCATATTCAGTAACAAGACCACCATCTTCTTTGACTCGCTCAACACGAGAAACAACCAGTGGCTGAAGCACCCCATACTGACGAATTGATTCTGCAAGATCACGAAGTGGGCCTTCTTGGAATTCGCGGCGTGGCTGGTAAGGATTTGCCTTGATTTTGTCGGTTTCGACAAAGAAAATTGAGTTGGAGTACAGATTCGACATGGGGCGATTGTAGCATATTTATCAAATGAGAAAAATTGTTATTTTTTCTATTTTCAGTAGAATAATGCTACTTGCCCAGGTGGCGGAATGGTAGACGCGATGGACTCAAAATCCATTGATGGCAACATCATGAGAGTTCGAGTCTCTCCCTGGGCACATATGGAAAAGGATACTAATGTGCATTCCCACCTGGGAGTATATGCTCGTATTTTTCGAGATGGAGATAAAAATGAACTCTTGGTTATAAAAAAAATAAGAGGTCCATATACAGGATTGTACGACTTGCCAGGTGGTAGTTTAGAGCCCGAGGAACTAATTGAAGAAGCTTTAAGACGAGAAATTTACGAAGAAACTGGCTGCGAGATTTTAACTCAGGAACAATTAGGTAGTGGGAGTATTCGCTACAAATACAAAAATAACGACACTCAATCAGTACTGAGACATATCGGTATATTTTTTGAGGTAAAAATAAAAGGTACTCCTAAAGAAGATACAGACAACCAAGATAGCGGTGGTTGTATTTGGATTCCAATAGAGAGACTCACAAAAGAAACCGCCACACCGTTCGTACTTGAAATACTTACTAAATGAATTTAGCTAGAAAACCAAAACTCATCGCCATTGTTGGCCAAACGGCAACAGGCAAAACAGCTCTTGCAATAAAGCTTGCAAAAAAAATTAATGGCGAGATTATTTCGGCTGACTCACGCCAACTATATAAAGGTTTAAGACTGCTATCGGGCCAACCAACCAAAAAAGAAATGAGTGATATTCCCCATCATCTTCTGGGTACTGAAAACCCAAAGAGGATTTTTTCGGTCGCCTTGTATCAAAAGAAAGCGTACAAAATAATCGACGATATTATTGCTCGCGGCAAAGTTCCAATCCTCGTTGGCGGAACAGGCCTTTATATTGATGCAATTGTGAAAGGCACCGTACTTCCAGACGTTCCTCCGAATCCTAGACTTCGTCAAAAACTCCAAAATAAATCTAATTCTGAACTTTTCTCTATTTTACAAAAACTTGACCCGCGACGAGCAAATGAAATTGACCATCATAACCCCGTTCGTTTACTGCGAGCGATTGAAATAGCGCAAGCTATCGGCAAGGTACCTGAAGAAAAGTATGAACCGAGATATAACGTACTCAGTGTTGGTGTCACCATTCCTGAAAAAATACTTTCGGCAAAAATAAAAAAACGTATTAGCGAACGACTACAGAAAGGTATGCTTCGAGAAGGAGCGAGACTACACAAAAATGGACTTTCGTATAAACGACTTGAAGCCCTTGGTTTAGAGTGTCGCTTTACCTCACTATTCCTACAGAAGAAAATAACTAGGAGCGAGTTTGAGAAAGAACTTTTTACAGCAACTCTCCAATACGCCAAACGCCAAAAAACTTGGTTTAAAAAAGGAACAACTATCTGGATTCCACCAAAAACCTCAGTTCTTCTTCCGATGGTACTTAATTTTCTCTTCAAAAATCTTTCTGTCTTCTAGATCGGCGCGAGCACGAGTAAGCATTTCGCTTACGGTATTTGGCTTCACCCGCGCGAGAACGATAGGATACGCAAGAAAAATAACTTTTCCAAACTGCGCGATTCGATTTGAGAGAAAATTATCTTCGAGCCAGTAAGTTAACCCGGAAGATTCTTTTAGTCGAAAGAGTTCTTCGAAACCACCAACTTTTTCGTATGCACTTCGGCGTACAGCAAAACTGGGACCCCAAAATTCCGGATCACGTTTGATACAATTTTTATTCCAAAGGAGAATTTGCGCGATAGTTGATGCAGGCACAATAAGCGCATTACCAGTGTAGATAACCGGAGAACCTACACCAACAACTTCTTGGTCTTCAAACTCCTTAGTTAGAGCTTCTACCCAATTTGAAGGCACAACAGCGTCACCATCGGTTGAAAGAATGATATCGCCCGTAACCCGAAGAAACCCTTCGGCTCGGGCATAGGCGGTACCTTTCGGACCATTATATTCATCAAGAGTAAGCCAAGGAAACTTTTTAGCGATCTCCACGGTTTTATCGGTACAGTTATGAGCTACCAGCACAACTTCGTTAGGTTTTTGTGTTTGCTGTTCAATTGACCGCAGACACCGCTCAATCAGCTTTTCTTCATTGTGGGCAATCAGAAATACAGATACCTTTGGTATAGTTGGCGTTACCATCACAATAGTATATACTCTCGACGACATTTGGGCGATTAGTTTAGTGGTAGAACAACGGTCTCCAAAACCGTTGGCGGAAGTTCGATTCTTCCATCGCCCGCGATAGTGAGCCAACTGCTTGGCTCACGTGGAAGGATCGAAAGGCTTTTCCATACGAGGCTCTGCGAGGCGGAAAAGCACCTGCTGGTGTAATCGACGATTCTCCTCGCCCGCACAAAATAGAAAAAGCCCCTCTCAGGGCTCTTTCTTGTAGCTTTATTTTGATTGCTTGAAAACCACGTGCTTGCGGAGCTTTGGAGAGTACTTTTTGAGTTCAAGCTTGCGCTGAATACCTTTCTTACTCTTCTTTGGCTTCTTAGTATAGAGGGTTTCCTTGCTCTCTTTACTGGTGATTTTGATGACGTTATCTTGAGACATGGAAGGAATGTAACACACTTTTAGAGCCTTCGCAAGCGATTACGAACGTACTCGATAATAAAGTTTTTCACATATGCGAGCGGGCGAATCACCAAGTCGTGCGCATGAAGATACGCAAAGTCTTTTCCGCCAAATCCTCGTTTAAAAATCGAAATTGGGTAAAAACGATGCTTGATTTGCCCAAGAGGAGCGACACCCCAGAAGTTGTGCACTTTGATTCCACGACGCTTTGCCTCTCGTATTGCTTCCCATTGGATCATGTACGCTCCTGGATGCTTACGGCCCGCCTCGGTACTTGCACCATAATGATATGCAGATTCAGTGCCATAAAAAATAATAAAAGCGTAAGCTAAAACATCACTTCCAAGTGTTGCTGTATAGAGCACTGCATGGCCACTCTCGGTAAAAATTTTGAATTGCTCATGTAAAAATTCGTAGCTAAACGGCACAAAGCCTTGGCGTTTTGCCGTCTCACATTGCACATCATAAAACGGACGAATAGCATTAGGGTCAGTTGTTTGCGATACGGTAATTCCCTCTTTGATACCTTTTCTAATTTCTGCTCGAGTTTGCTTACGCATGTTCGCCATCAAAGCCTCTTCATCAAGCGTAATATCGAGCTGTGAAGTAAGTTCAGCGTGTAAATGCGATGGAGCTCCTCGGAAACCAAGACGAGAGAAGAGTGCTCTCGTTTCTGACGTATCTTCAATTTGTGGTCTGACGCGAACAAATGCGGCCTGCTCTTTGTGAGCGACCTCTTTCATAGTCGCAAGAATAGCAGCAACAACCTGATCATTATGCCAATCAATAATTGGCCCCGCGGGAACCGTTACATAGATTGCCCGACGGGACTTCTCAACCACAAGAAGCATGACACCCACAAGCTTTTCGTTATCATAAAAACCAAATCGATGAATGGATTTTTTTAGTGCCTTATGAAACTCACCCCAGTACCACGAATGCAAGAAGTTGGCTTCAGGCCGCGTAGTAAGAAATGTTTCCCATTCTGCCTTATTGATTATTTCTTTTGAGAGGATTGCCATGTCGTTACGTATTTGCTGATATACTCTGCGATTTCTGGAGTAATTCCTATGTGCGTCGGCAGGTTCATGCTCTTTGTCGCTAACTGCCGCGCCCCAAGGGCTGTGTGGCCTTGATCAAACGCGGCCCAGAATCGTTTCGGCGAAACAGGGACATCATACCAGATATCAGAAAGATAGATGTTTTGTGAATGAAGATAAGCAACGAGAGCACCACGGTTGTCAATGACAAGCGGAAAACGTAGGCACGTAGAAAATGGAGTGAGAGGATTAGAACCAAAATACTTTTCATATACACCAGCAATTGTTCGACGATGTTTAAGCTGTGCCTGTAGCTCATTGAATCGCAATAAAACTAATCCCGCATACCAACCTGGCAACCCTTGGACTGGAGATTTTTCTAGTGTCGCAACCGGTTTTGGAAATAAACCGATGAGTGCAAAAAAACGGTGAAGTATTTTACCGAGACCAAATGAATATGTTTGACGAACTAAAAGCGTAACTAGAGGATATAAACGGTCACGCAATTGTTGCTTAAAGGATACAGAAGTAAAAACAGGAGGTTCTAGGGTGAACTTTGTATTTCGAATAACTAGCGCTCCCCCGGAAACCGCATCGAGAATTTTATCTTGAGAAAATGAAAATACGACGCAGTCGCCAACCGTACCCATGACTTTTCCATTTACATATGTTCCCCCAACACTGTGAGCAATATCCTCAATGAGCACAAGATTTTTCTCAGCGCAGATTTTCTGAATTGGCTCAATATCGGCAGGATATCCCAACGTATTTTGGATAATAACAGCTTTGGCATCTGGATGAACTACGAGAACGTTAGCAAGTTCTTGAGCGGAAAAGTTAACGTTTGGAGCGGTAATATCAACATACACTGGCACAAGCCCTGCATGCGAAACAGCAATAACTACTGCGGCACAAGTATACCCGGAGACAATAACTTTTGACTGCGGCGGCAACTTTGCCGCAAGGAGTGCGAGCGTTAGAGCTTCACGGCCTTTATAGGTAAGATACGCTCTACCCCCATACTCTCGCTCTAAATATGCACTAAGCATTTCCTTATTATTTTCAGCACGCGCAAAAAACGTTTGCCAGGCAAACTGCCACGTATAATTTGATCCAATTGAATTAAAAACCACCATGACTGAGAAATGATTGTACCTGATTAAAAACTTCTTGTGGATGCGTTACATGCGGAGAATGTCGTGCACCGTCAATAATTACAAGTTGGGAGTTCGCAATTCCCTCCTTAAAACGGTATCCATCGGAAAGTGGAGTGGAACCGTCATTCTTACCCCAAATAAGTAACGTGGGTGCTGTAATGGCTTGAAACACCGGAGCGAGGTCAACACTGATCAGATTCGCCATGGTTTTACGCATTACTGGCGTAGCTTTTTCGTAATCGTGCTCGCGAGCCAGTTTATAGAGAATACGGCGCAAAAATTCGATGCTGCCCAACAGCTTGCCGACACTCGCCAGAGTGCCAAAGATTGCACGCTTCAGACGAATGCGGAAGTCGTTGTGATATATACCCGCCGCTCCAATCAGTATAAGCGCGCGAACTTTTTCGGGATATCGGCTGGCAAACAATGTACTAATTCTTCCTCCGTTGGAGTGTCCCAACAGAATCACTGGTTCCGTTTCGTCTTTCAACGTATCTTTGAGCCACACAACATAATCATCGAGCGTCCACGGCCGATCAATTGGTGCGGTAAGTCCGGGCACCGAAAGAAGTACTGGCGTATACCCCGCTTTCGTAAGAAGTTCATAAAACTCTTTCCAGCCACTCGTGTCATAAAGCCAGCCATGTACGATATAGATTTTTTTTGTTTTTTCTAAAGCCCCCATTGTGCTCGACGATCATCCCAAATCTTTCCGCGACGGCAGAGAAGATTTCGATCGTTTGTATTATACAAAAGATGTTCGATCACACCTTCAAGAAACCGGGCTCCTTTAAATAAAAGTGCTTCACCTCCCTGAATGTTTTTTTTGAGATACTCTAACGCTTCTTTTGGCGTTTCAAATGAGACTATATCTTTCGCGAAATCTGATTTAAAAAGTATTGGGTAGGTATACTCATGCAGCCGTGGTCCAACGAGCACAACGCGCTCAGGTGCAAAAGCAATGATATGCTGGGCGAGTTTTTCATGCTCTTCGCGCTCATAGGCACCGAGCTCAATCATGTCGCCCAACACCAGCCACTTATGTTCGGCTGGATACTCTTTAAACAGAGTAAGCATGGCAACCATACTCTTAAGCGACGCATTGTATGAACTATCGATAATGGTAAGGCCGTTAATTCCTTGTAGAATTGTCCCTCGAGACGGCGGCAAGTGGAAACCTGGAAATGACGGATTGAAAATAATTCCTAACTCGCTGCAAAGTAATTTCGTCATACAAACAGCTACTGCGACTTCTTTCGGTACCAGCGCCGGAACTTGTATTGTTTCCCCATCTTTAAATATGAAATGAGTTTCAGATTTTGTGAGCTGATAGGAAGAAAGTTCTTCGCTTGGTCGCATCTCAATAACTTTTTTTGCTTTGGTCCGAGAAAGTTCTCCAATGATTTCTGGAACATCCCCATTCACCAACACTAGATCTTGTGTTTTTTCTATAAAATATCCAAACTCATGCGCAGTTGCTTGCTCGATAGTCTCACCTTGTTTTGATACAAAATTGCGACTATGTGTTCTACTCAAACTTCCCCACAAAGTTATGTGTGGACGAAGCAGCTCTGCAAGAAATTGACCTTCTCGCGGTCGCTCACAGTCAGCTTCAACAACATATATTTTTTCTTCAGGAAGTTTTGTAAAAAGTTGGAAAGGTGCACGAATGAAAAAAATCGGCCATTCGATGAGGCTAAATGATTTTCGTTCCAATCCTAAAATATGAAATGGAATGCCAAAAGCGCTATTGGCATGATGAGAATAGATCGCCTTACCGCCAAATTGCGTTTCCACCATATGGAGCAAGGTTGTTTTGCCAGAAGAGCCAGTAATGACAATGATTTTGGGCTGCCAATGGCGAAGTCGAATTGCAGCAAAAAAACGGAAATATCCGGCAACAAAAAAATAGAAAAACCGCTTTAGCCTCGAAACCATAGAGACATCCTAGCATGAAATGCTATACAATGATGCGCACTGGCTTCCGTAGTTGAATGGATACAATATCTCCCTCCGAAGGAGGAGGTCCCGGTTCGATTCCGGGCGGAAGCACTCGGATCTACTGTCCTTCTAACACTGCATTCACCTGTGTACGTGTAACCGGACCAAAGTAGCCTTTAGCTGGAGAAATACGGTGAGCTTTTTGATAAGCAGCTAGGGCGCGCGTTGTTTTGCGGCCAAAGAATTTCGTTTCGTGGCCAGGAGAACCTCCACCAGTTGTTGCTATCGAGAAATTATTATCATTGAGATACTTTTGAAGCAGCAGCACGTCTTGGTCAGTCATTCCCTCTTTCAAATTCTTTAAGAAGAGATGTGGCTGTTTTTTTTCAGGCTGCGGTGATTGAGTATCTGTTTTTACCGAACCAATAGTTCCCCCAATTGGAGAAAGTGGGCTGCTAACTAAAGTAACAATACCTCCACCAGAACTACCAGAACTTAATCGGAACGAGTAGCTACTATCATTACCAACTTCAACCCAGCCAAGCGCTGACTCACTATCACCTTCATTACTTACCGTGCTTACAATCCAATAATAGGTTCCGGGTAAAAGTGTTTGCCCTGGATTGCCTTGATAGTAAGTTCCACCAAGAGCTTGCTGGCCAACCCTAAAGGAACTTGGGCCTGCTTCACCTAAAGCAGATTCGTACGTGATGAGTGTGTTGTTATCCATCAATGGATACGTATTTCCAAGTGCAAACATATAGCCAACATGGGCAAGAGGATCGGTATGAGATGTCGTAAAGGTAAATGTTGGCTGAGTATCGTGGGTACTACCATTATTTATTAGTGTTGCTGGACCAAGATTCGTTGGCACTCCTGGTGTACCAGCACAAGTAACATGAATAGTTACCATACCAATATCGGTGCCGCCGTGTTGGTCATCAATGTTGTAGGTAAAACTGTCTGTGCCACAAAAATCAGAATCTGGAGTGTAGAATCCCACTCCAGTTCCTGGCGAAATAGAAGCTTCACCATGAGCTGCCTGGGTTTCTAAGCCATCTCCCAAAGAGTCGCCATCAGGATCAGTGTCGTTATCAAGAACTGCAATCATTACGCCTTCACGCTGTGGTGTGGTAACTTCATCATCAACAGCAACTGGATTTTGATTCGGACAAGTAACAGTCACATGTACCGTAGCGTTAGCTGTCGCGTTTGAGGTATCAGAAATTGTATACGTAAATGAGTCAGAACCACAGAAATCTTCTTGGGGAGTATACAGAATGCTGCCATCAGAATATTCTGTATTAGCGTGACCAGAAAAACCAACGCCAGTGAGGGTAATTGCATCAAGGTCAGGATCAGAGTCATTTGCCCGAACATCGAATAGTGTTGGTGTGTTTATAGCAATAGTAAACGAATCATCAACGGCAAGTGGAGAATCATTAACCGGCGGTGGAGGCGGTGCAATATCACAGTGAACAGTAATCGTCACTGTCGCAGTAGCTGTATCAGTTCCATCAGATACCGTGTACTCAATCGTATCGTCACCGCAGAAATCTGTGTTAGGCGTATAGCTAAATCCCGAACCCGTACTCGTAGCATCGCCATGATGGGTAGTAAAATCAGTTATAGAAAGAGAATCATCATCCGCGTCGGAGTCATTTACCAGAGCATCAAGTGCGTTCAATGAGGAATTTTGTTCTACAGTATATGCGTCATCAACAGCAACTGGTGCAGTATTTCCCCCACCACCTCCACCACCAAGTGCATCAACAGTGAGGCTCGCAGTATCAGTATCGATAGAAAATGCTGTGGTGCCGCCATTGGTAGTTGTATCTACGCTGGCTCCATGGCTACCGCTTGTTTGATCCCAAGCTCGGAAAGTAATAATGTCGCTAATAGTACCGCTATACCCTGGGTTTGGCTCACAATAAATGCGATCAGTCGTTGAAAGTAGCTGCGCAGAATCGTCAGCTACAGCGCCAAATAAATTCCACGTACTACCAGAATCAGTCGAGTAACGACAGGTTGTGTTAACGGAATCTATTCCAGTCACAGCGATACCGTACAATGCTCCTGAATCAACATCGGTAACATTATCCAATCCACCAATAATAGTAGCCGAGTCTACTAAATTAGAAACTAATGTTCCTACCGCACCACTAGGTGCGCCATCACCTTCAGTAACCGAATTAAAGACTGGGCTTTTTGAGTTGTCTAGCACGGGCGCATCGTTTACTGGAGTTACAAAAAGACCAATAGTATCCGTAGTATTTGAAAACGCAGTCGTCCCGCCGTTAATAGAAGGATTAGCTGTCCCCCCGTCACTACCGCTTGTTTGATCCCAAGCCCTGAAAGTTAATGCTGTGAATGATCCACTAGCATCGGCATTCGGTTGGCAGTAGATGCGGTTATCTGCATCCGCGGTAAGCAATCGAGCTACTGTAGCCGACACGGAGCCGAACAAAGACCATGTGGTTCCACCGTTTAGTGAATAGTAACAAGTTAGGCTGGAATCCTGCGCAATAACTGCGATACCAAGCTGGGCGCTACTATCACTATCTGTTACGTTATCAACTTGCCCAACAGGAGAAGCGAAGTCAACCAAAGATGCCACAAGCGTGCCAACTGCACCGCTTGGAGCTGAAGCATCTTCACTTACTGATGAGAGAGTTGGGCTCTTGGAAGCGTCGAGAACTGGTGCATCGTTTACTGAAGTACCTGTCATAGCCTTACTACCTGATATAGACAAAGCGCCGTCGCTAACGTTTGTTGTAATAGTAAAGTTGCTGCTGAAATTTGCCGACGGAGTAAACGTAAGGGCCGCAAGCAGTGTATTCACATCCGCAATTGCACCACTGGCAGTCCAAACGCCAGTACCGGCGTTATACGTTGAGGTGACGGCGTTTGAAGTGGCGGTATTAAAACTTCCAGCTGCTGCATTTGAAAGAGTGAGTGTAGCGGTAACGTTTGCACTATCTACATCGCTTACAATAATATCGGTCAAATTCTGAGCCACATCTTCAGTGTATGTTTCAGCAGCACTTAAGTTTGTAGCTGTCGGTGCATCATTAACCGCAGTACCGGTCACAGCTTTTGCTCCTGTCACCGCAGCAGCAACGCCATCACTTACTGATGTACTGATAACAAAATTACTATTGAAGTTTGCCGTTGGAGTAAAGGTAACACTTGCAAGTAAAGTATTCACATTGGCAATTGCACCACTGGCAGTCCAGACACCAGTACTAAACGTTGAGGTCACTGCTCCGGAAGTCCCTGTTGAGAGTGAACCGGCCGAAAGATTTGAAAGAGTCAACGTGGCAGTAACCGAGGAACTATCAACATCTGTTGCCACAATATCTATGAGATTGAGTGGTGTATCTTCTGTGTATGTTTCAGCGGCGCTCAAGTTAGTTGCAGTCGGAGCATCGTTAACAGCTACTCCCGTCATTGCTTTCGAGCCAGTTACGCTTAGTGAACCATCACTTACGCTCGTGGTAATTGTAAAAGGACTATTGAAGTTAGCTGCGGGAGTAAACGTAAGTGCTGCAAGTAATATATTTACATTCGCAATTGCACCACTGGCAGTCCAAACACCGGTGCCGGCATTGTATGTAGATGTTACGGCCCCAGAAGTAGCAGTATTAAAACTTCCGGCTGCAGTATTAGAGAGAGTGAGCGTCGCGGTAACGTTTGCACTATCTACATCACTCACAACAATATCGGTAAGATTAAGCGAAGTATCTTCAGTATAGGTTTCTCCGGCACTAAGATTAGTTGCTGTCGGAGCGTCGTTAACCGCTACTCCTATCATTGTCTTTGAACCAGTTGCACTCAACGAACCATCGCTCACGCTTGTCGTAATAGTAAAAGAGCTATTAAAATTCGTTGCCGGAGTAAATGTCAGCGCTGCTAACAACACATTCACATCCGCAATCGCACCACTCGCAGTCCAAACACCAGTACCGGCGTTATACGTTGAGGTGACGGCGTTTGAAGTTCCGGTGTTGAGACTTCCAGCTGCAGTATTAGAGAGTGTGAGCGTGGCGGTTATATTTCCCCCATCAACGTCACTCGCAACAATATCAGTTAGATTAAGTGGTGTATCTTCCGTATACGTTTCAGCAGCGCTTAAGTTGGTTGCAGTTGGAGCACTATTGGCTGGTTTTAAAATCACAGTAAGGACAGCTCCGTAACCAGCGTTTGTGTTAGCTGTTGCCGTCAAACTTCCAGTAGCTGTTGCACTTGTTTGAAGAAGGTAATCACTTTCCATTGAGATACCTGAAGTATTTGGCGTAGTAAGAGAGGAAAGATCGGATGACTCTGTCATGCCCGCAGGTGGTGTCCATGTACTAGAATGTTCATACTCAAAAAAACTCAACACCATAGCTCCATTTACGCTTGGAGTAACACTACCAACGGTGTGTGAGAGACTAGACGCAGTATCTGTTCCCAAGTACGTATCTATCGGGCTACTCGTATCCCCTCCGGAAAATGCCATTGTGCTGCCGACAACACCAGTGTTCGTGCTTACTGTCCAAGTATAGGAACTCGGCTCTGATCCAGTTGCAACCTTGTAATACACAGAGAGCCTTGTTGAAGTATTATTTGTATTAAGTACCGTTTGTATAGTCGTCCAGCCGGAAGGAGCAGTTATAGTTGCAGTTGATGAACGCACTGAAACTGCCGTAATAAGTATGTCGCCAGACGTTGTGCCAGTTGGTTTAGCTATTGAAAGACTCCCACTTGTTCCGGTATCTGTGCTTACTGAACGATAACTGAGAGCCGCAAAAGCATTACTTGGCTTAAAAACAAATACGCAAAATGCAATGACAAGAAAGATAAATGGTGAGATTCTTTTCATGATTAAACTACTGTCGAGCAACTAAAAAACCAGCGGGATAAAAAACCTTCAAAAATTTCATACCGGAATTGTACTAAATGGAGAGTGAAATGACTATGGAAAAGTGACGGGAAGAATTTTCCCTCGCCTCTTGCTGTGCCGTCGCACAGCTCGGGCTGGGCACCGCCTCGCGGTTTGCTTTGCTAAGCAAACAACGCTCCGGCGTTCGAATCCTTACGGAAGCAATTCAAATTGCTTCCTCCCAGCGCACAGAAGAAAAAAGCTGTCCTAAAAGACAGCTCTTTTTCAACGTGTGCAGCGTAGTAAAGGATATTAGAACTGAACTTATGAAAGTTAGCCCTAGTCTTTATGTGCCAAATTTGAGTGTTTGGTCGGAGTAGTAAGCAATAATTTACTTTGTTCAGCAATTTTCAATCAAATACTTCCTTACCATTGCCATTTCCTTATCCCTACCAGTCATATGCCAATATCGGAATTTCATATAAGCGCTTAGAACGACGGCCGCGTGCAATGCTGATTTGTCATATGATGTATTGTCTGAGAAATAGCCTTCTTTTAATTTTTCAACATGGTCATAGTTGCCTAGTGCACTCAATATCTGAAGACTACGTCCGATGTCTATAATCGGATTATTGAACATTGGGTCTGGATCGATGATCGTGGGAGGGACAGATGCCATAATATCGTCTACACAAAAATCCATATGACAATAAGAACTCTTTGGATTGCGTTCATCATAAGCAATAAGAGTGTCAATCACATTTGAGACTGGCCAAAGTTTCGTATCTAACAAACCAGCCTCCTCAACGTATTTGATTTTATTTTGCACTTTTTCACTCCTAATCCAATCCTTAAATGTCTTGTATTCTGCCTTACCATCCACAAGGTAGCCGTAACCTTCAGCGCTGGGCTTGTGCATAGTAAAAAGAATCTTTCCTAGATCGACCCATATATCACTCTTCACGAGGCCACTATTTATTGCTTCTGAAAGAACGGGTGCATCGATAAAGCTCATGAGTATGTAGGAGTAGTCTCCTAGTTTTCCCTCCTTATATATATGTGGCACAGTTACTCCAACATCTTCCCATTTCTTTAAGAACAGAGCTTCTCCTTCGGCGTCAGGTTTCAAGGGAATTTTAAGAACATACTTATTAGTGCCTGCTTCAATAAATGCCACTAAGGCTGAGACACCTTGGTGGGAAAATTCCACGGAGATATCCTTACCAACGAACATTTCATCAGAAGAGAAAAAAGATTCTATAAGCGGAACAAGTGCTACGCGCCGATCATTGAATGTCTTATCAAACTCATGCTCTGAAAACCTTGGCTTATTTTTGTAATGTATCTGGGACATTAGGAAATTATAACGGAACAAGAAACCTGAGTGAAATTATGGAAAATAGTTTTGTGCGCCGGGAAGGAATTTCTCGGCTTACAGCCGCAGTACACCTTTTCGGCGAATTCAAAACAAGTTTCTCATTTGCAGCGAAAAGCTCTTAGAATCCTTCCCGCGACTGAAGCAGTTCAGTCGCTCCGGCCACGTAAAAAACGGCCTTGAAGCCGTTTTTTAGTGTGTCTCTATTGTACCAAGTTAGAACCTATTTCCAAAATAAATAAAGCGGACGAATTTTTGCGAAACAATTTTTCTGGGGAAAAGGATTCGCAAAAATTCGGCTGATTTTTTTTGAAATTCGGACTCGCCCGCGCGGAGGAGGGGTCTGGGGAGGAATCCGCGCGGGCTTCGGCTTTTTGTTTTTTGGCGGGGCGGGCAAATAGAAAAAACAGCGAAAAAATGATAAAATGAATTTATGGAAAATCCAGAGTTAAATCACGAAAAACCTCCTATTGCTGTTGAGAAAATATCTCACATTTTTTCGTCTAATGCCGAAAAGCGTATTTGTGTTGTTGGTGCAAGCTGTGTAGGAAAATCTACTTTACTTCGGTTTTTGCCAGAAGCTGTTGATATGGACGATTTGCTTTTCGGCAACAAACAAAAAGGAATTGAGCCATTACTTACACAACAAGAAAGAGATTATGTCTGTGGGCCTTGGACACCAGAAGTCGGTCAATTTATGACCAAGAAAGCCCACGAACTTATAAAAATTGAAGCAGGTCATCCAGTTTTCGGCACAATCGTTTTTCCATCAGATTTAGTAATTGAAGTGTCTGTTCCCGACGATATTTTACGAGAAAGGATTAGGCGAAGAAACTCAAATGAGCAAGATGTTTTTAACATGAAAGCACAAATTGAATCTGAAATTGAAAAGTCGGGTATAGAGAAAATTGTTATTGAAAATATATGAAAATAATTCTCGCCTCAGATTTAAGTTTTCTTTTGAAATACGGTTATGATTTAACTGGCATTCCAAAGTCCGAAATGAAAATCGGATATATTACAACCGCTTCAAAAGGATCAAGAGATACGGCATTTCTTGAAAAAGTTAAAAATGCGATGAAAGAAAACGGTATTGATTTTGAGGAAATTGATATTGAGGGTAAAAGCAAAGATGAAATACTTAACTTTTTCAAGAACAAAAACATTATTCATGTTGAGGGCGGAAATACTTTTTATTTGCTAAAAGCAATTAGAGAAAGTGGTTTTGCAGAGGCACTGAAAGAATTATTGAACGAGGGGAAAATTTATATCGGCACAAGTGCGGGAGCGTATGTTATGTGTCCAACTATTGAAGTAGCAAACTGGAATGAAACTGGTAGAGATAGATTTGGTTTAACTGATTTTTCAGCGTTAAATTATGTACCTTTTGTTTTGAAAGTCCATTACAAAGACGAAATGGAAAATACAGTGAAAGAAAAAATGAGAACTCTAAAATATCCGCTTAGAATTTTGCGAGACGGACAAGGGATTTTGGTCGAAAATGGTGAATATGAATTTGTCGGAGATAATCCCGAAGTAATTTTTTAAATTTATGATTAAGCCCATTATTCTTGCAAAAGGAAATTTTAAGCCAGAAGATTTAATGACAACAGTCAGTGAATCTAATAGGAAAATTGATCCGAACAGAGAAAATCAATTAAACACTCTTTGGGCGGAAAAAGAGAAGAATGCCAAAGAAAAGGGCAAATTAATATATAACGGACTTTCTTATCGCTTAAATAGCTTAAAAGCTGAAAATGGTAAATTGTTTTTAGATTTTGGAATTTTTGATTTTAAAACTAGAGAATGTTTACCGGAAACTCCCGGATTTTACGAAACGACGGAAGAATATTGGCGTAAAGGATGCCATACTATTGCTACAGTTAAAACCTCTGACGATAGGTATTTAATGGTGGAACTTTCTGGAAAATCAATGAATAAAAACACAATTGAATTTTTGGGTGGCATAATGGAAACAGAACCACCAATAAAATTAGGTAAGGACATTTTCCATTCGTTATATAAAGAATTGGAAGAGGAAGCGTTTATTACTGAATCAGATATTGCCGATTCTAATTTAAAAATGGTTTATATAAATTGGAATACAAATGTTGGTTTTTATTTTGAGATTTTATTAAAACTTACTTCAGAACAATTACAAGAAAGATTTAATGAACAAACAAAAGAAATTGATATTAAATCTCTAAAAATTATGTCTCGCCCAGAATATATCAATGTGTTAGAGAATCATAACCCTAATAAACAATTTTTAGCGAAGCAAATAGAGATTTAATAACCCCTTTTAGATTTTAAGCCCGCCCCGCCAAAAAACAAAAAGCCGAAGCCCGCGCGGATTCCTCCCCAGACCCCTCCTCCGCGCGGGCGAGTCCGAATTTCAAAAAAAATCAGCCGAATTTTTGCGAATCCTTTTCCCCAGAAAAATTGTTTCGCAAAAATTCGTCCGCTTTATTTATTTTGGAAATAGGTTCTAACTTGGTACAATAGAGACACCAGAATTTTACTAATCGGTTTTTTGGAAGCCCCAATGCGGGACGCGCGAAGCGCGTCCCAAGGATTCCCGCCGATTTTTCCTAATGAATTTGGAGCGTCGCCTTCGGCGACGCGCACTGTTTTCTCGCCAAGAAGCAGGTTCAAAATCAGAAGCAATTTTGACTCAGAGTATTTGCTTTGATACAAAAAGAATTTTTGCCTTTTTTCTAAAAGTAGTATAATGACCTTGCGCAAACTTACGGAAGGTCTATTTTAATGGCCGTCTTGGACTTATCTAGATCTTCTAGGTTTGCGCACCAGGGCGGCCATTTAAGTTTTATCAATTAATTTTTATTTCTATGCAAAAATTCTTTTTGTATGCTCGCAAGTCAACCGATGTTGAAGATAAACAAGTGTTATCAATAGACGCTCAACTCACCGAATTGCGGGAGTTCGCCAAGAGAGAAAATTTAGTCATCGCCCGTGAGTTTATAGAAAAACAATCTGCTAAAATTCCAGGTCGTCCCGTTTTTAATGAAATGATGAAGTGTATTGAAAAGGGCGATGCAGATTGTATTCTCTCTTGGCATCCAGATCGTCTTGCCCGCAATTCAGTTGATGGTGGCAAGATTATTTACTTTTTAGACATCGGATTGCTTGCGAGCCTCAAATTCCCACAGTTTTGGTTTGAAAGTACGCCACAGGGCAAATTTACGCTTTCTATGGCATTTGTACAAAGCAAATACTATGTAGATTCTCTTTCCGATAACACGAAAAGAGGACTTCGCCAAAAAGTACGCATGGGAATATTCCCAAGCCAAGCGCCAATCGGTTATATAAACGACAGTCGCACCAAAACGATTGTGGTAGAAAAGAAGAAAGCAAAAATCTTGCGCTTGGCTTTTGAACGATATGTGAAAGGAAATCAAAGGTTAGAGGATATCGCAACTTTTTTGGCAAAGAACGGAATATCTACGCGTTCCGGAAAGAGAATCTCAAAAACGAGAGTGGCTTTCATTTTGTCCAATCTGTTCTATGTCGGACTTTTTAACTATGCCGGTGAACTTCACGAGGGTAAGCACGAGCCAATCATTTCAAAGAAACTTTTTGATGAAGCACAGGAAATGCTGAAACTTCGTGGACAACCAGAGCGTAAACCACAAAATGAACCCCAATCTTTCTGCGGACTCATTTCCTGTGCCTCATGCGGGATGATGATAACTGGCGAATACAAGGTGAAGAAACAGAAAAATGGCAATGTCCACAATTACACCTACTACCACTGCACGAAAAAACGCAAAGATATGAAATGTCCCGAACCTTGTATTCGGGAAGAAGAATTAGATCGCCAGTTATCATCTCTAATCAAAAAAGTTTCTTTGCCCAAAGACTGGGCGGAGGAATTGTTAAAAATGGCAGAAAACGAACATGGAAATTCCGCCCAGTCTTTGACTGCTTGTGTGAAAGAGAACGAAACAAAAATATCGGTCATTTCACAAAAGTTGGAGCGACTTCTTAATGGATATTTAGAGCAAGATATTGAAAAAGAAGTTTATCGCATAGAAAAAGCAAAACTTGTGTTGCAAAAGAAGTCGCTTGAAGAAGAAATGACCTCTCTTTCACACAAGCAGAATGATTGGCTCGAACCCTTTACCGAATGGGTGAAAGCCGCTCAATCATTGGACAAAATTGCTTCTGATGATGACCTTTTTGCAAAAAAGGTCAAAGCCAAAGAAATCTTTGGCTCGAACCTGCTTCTTGGCGAGAAAACAGTGCGCGTCGCCGAAGGCGACGCTCCAAATTCATTAGGAAAAATCGGCGGGAATCCTTGGGACGCGCTTCGCGCGTCCCGCATTGGGGCTTCCAAAAAACCGATTAGTAAAATTCTGGTGCGCCGGGAAGGATTCGAACCTTCGCAGCCCGAAGGCGCTTGATTTACAGTCAAGTGCGATTGACCACTCCGCCACCGACGCAACTTTGCGACATAAGGTCGCAATCCTCTCTAATGCTCGCCACGCTGCGTCGGTGTCGGCCACCTTCGCTACGCTTCGGATAAAAACTGAAGCAGTCCAGTTTTTATCCACCGACGCAATAGAAAACTCTACTAGTATAGTCAAAAATCGCTTTTTGTCACGCTATCGAATGGTTCTTTGACTTTGGCTACTGCGTTGGTTAACTGAATACTTATACGGAATAAGAGTAACTGTTTTAGCGATATCAGCCGTTAACTCGTCAACAAGTTGTCTGCCACCTGGAATATATGGATTAACTATATTTGAAGTAAAAATTGCAAAATATAGTGAACCATTCGTGGTATTCATCACTCCTGCGGCTGTTTGCGCATGAAAAACATAGCCGGTTTTAACTACTAATGATGGTCCAATTCCCAAGAAACGGTTATGGACTGTTCCTGAGTCAATGGTTGGCACAACTAATACGTCTGGCAATGTTTTACCGAGAGCGACTAACTTTTTCTCTATATGCTTGAGCACTGAAAGCGTTAACCTGCATGACGTCGTCGTATCATGCGTTCCTGAACCAGTATCGAATGAAGCATCGTTTCCCATAGATCCGTATGTAGTTAGAAGATATTTGTGTAACGCCTCCTTACCACCCAACTTTGCAAACAGCGTATCAGCAATAACATTATTTGAGTAGTTATTCATTTCTTTAAGTAAGGTAAGTAGCGGAGATGATGAAAGCGTAAGACGAACCTTGGAAAGAGGGACAACAAGTGGACGATAACGGACTTTAATCGTGCGTTTAAAATACGCCTTAGCGTTGGTAGCAATCGTTGTTCCAATTAAGGTAGGAGAAGTTTGCCAATTAACAATCACATTACGATCAAAGACAATAGTCGTAAGAGATGACTTCTCAGTTTTTGTTAATCGAGAAAAAATAACCTTAAGATCAGCTTCAGAAAGTTCAGGATCACTTCCTCCCATAATACTCAGGACGCCCTTTGAGTAATACACCTTTGTTGTAAAACGATACTCTGGTGAATACATCGAAAGTGCCCAATCTGTAACGTAGAGTTTAGCAACTGAGGCAGGAATAGCGGGTAGAGCATCTTGAAATGAAGCAAGCAACACACCGTTTTGCTCAGCACAAAATACCTGAGACGGTGGTGAAAAACCATACTCAGATATTGTGTTGAACATCTCGTGCTCAAGAGTATTTTCGGCAAACACGGAATGCGGAATGAGAAAAGTAACTAGAAAAACAAGAACGAGGGAAAATCGAATACTAGCTATGAGCCATACTCTTATGGCTGATCTGGCTTGCGCCTTTTCGGCCACGGGCTTTTTTAAGTTCAATAAATAGCTCATGGTTTTTCATGGTTACCTGCACCATATCCCCTTTGCTAACACCCTTAGAGATAATGAAGGAAGCAACCGGATTCAAAATTTTATTTTGAATCAAACGATTGAGCGGTCGCGCACCATAATGAGGGTTGTATCCTTCTTTTGCGAGGTAATCGAGAGCTTCAGGAGAAAGTTCAAGTGTAATTCCCTTTCCAAGTAATCGTTCCCGAACTTGGGCAACACGAAGATCAACAATAGTACGAATAACAGTAGGCGTAAGAACATCGAAGGTAATGATTTCGTCGATACGGTTCAAAAATTCTGGGCGGAAGTGTTCTTTTAGGCTTTCAGATACTTTTTCTTTCACTCGAGCATAATCCTGTTCTGGGCTCTGGTTATTAGTGAATCCCATTGCCTCCATTTTCTCAATAAATTGAGAACCAAGATTTGAAGTCATAATGATAACGGTATTCTTAAAGTTCACCACGCGGCCTTTGCCGTCAGTTAGCCGACCATCATCAAGAACCTGAAGTAACAGATTAAATACTTCTGGATGTGCCTTTTCAATTTCATCAAAGAGTACAACTGAATATGGACGATGGCGGATTGCTTCAGAGAGCTGACCACTTTCATCGTAACCAACATAGCCTGGCGGTGAGCCAACTAATTTGGAAACACTATGACGTTCCATGTATTCACTCATATCAACACGCACGAGTGCTTTGTCATCATTAAACAAGAACTCAGCGAGGGCTTTGGTGAGCTCAGTTTTACCTACACCGGTTGGACCCAAGAAAATAAATGAACCAATTGGACGATTTGGATCTGAAATTCCAGCTCGTGAGCGACGAATCACATCAGCCACTTTTTTAATAGCCTCATCCTGACCAACGACGCGCTTATTAAGCTCATCTTCCATACGCTCAAGCTTAGCGCGTTCTTCTTCCATCATTCTCGTAAGAGGGATACCAGTCCAACGAGCAACAACAGAGGCAATATCTTCAGCGGTAATTTCCTCTTTCAAAATGCGGCGAGACTTCTGGAGTTTTGAGAGTCGAGCAAGTTTCTGGTCGAGATCTTTCTGGAGTCCTGGAATTTTTCCGTAACGAATTTCTGCCGCTCGCGCGAGATCAACGCGCATTTCTGCACTCTCTGCCTCAAGACGAGCTGCTTCGAGATCTTTCTTGATTTTACGAATATCCTCAACGAGAACTTTTTCATTTTGCCACTTGAGTTCAAGTTCTTTTGTTTTTTCGTGAAGGTTAGCAATTTCAGCATCGAGCTCTTTGATGCGCTCTTTGGTTTCCTTATCGTTGTGGTGCGCTTCAAGATCTTTTTTCAGCGCCTGCTTTTCAATTTCAAAGCGCATAATCTTTCGGTGTGCTTCTTCAAGGGGCTGTGGTTTATTCTCGAGGTTAATACGAAGTGCTGAAGCTGCTTCATCAATGAGATCAACCGCCTTATCCGGTAAGAAGCGATTAGTGATGTACCGAGTTGAAAGATTTACAGCAGCAACAATAGCATCGTCAGTAATGCGAACACCGTGATAGAGCTCGTACTTTTCTTTGAGTCCTCGCAGTACAGCAATAGCGTCTTCTATTCCTGGTTCATCAACATACACTGGCTGAAAACGACGTGCCAGCGCAGGATCTTTTTCAATATGCTTTTGGTATTCCTTGAGCGTGGTTGCACCAATTGCTCGAAGTTCTCCACGAGCAAGAGCTGGCTTTAACATATTGGAAGCATCAAGCGAACCTTCGGAAGCACCTGCCCCAACAAGAGTATGAATTTCGTCAACGAAGAGAATAACTTTGTTATCTGAGCGCTCAATTTCTTTCATAATAGCTTTCAAGCGCTCTTCAAATTCACCACGATACTTTGTCCCCGCAACCAAGAGACCAAGGTCAAGAGAAACGATTTCTTTATCTTTGAGCGATTCTGGAACATCTGCTTTTGCGATGCGCTGAGCCAGTCCTTCAACAACCGCCGTTTTCCCCGTTCCCGCTTCTCCGATGAGAATTGGATTGTTTTTTGTACGACGAGAAAGAATTTGCATGATGCGCATAATCTCACTATCGCGGCCAATAACCGGATCGAGTTTATCTTCACGAGCGAGGGCAGTGAGATTACGAGTATACTTTGAAAGGTTGCGAGTCTTTTTCACTGAGCTCGTATCGGAAATATTCTGACTACGGAATTCTTCAATAACTTTTACTACAGCATCACGAGTGATGCGGAATCGAGTAAGGAGTTCACGAGCTTCTGACGGCACTTCTAACAACGCCACAAAGAGGTGTTCGGTCGAAACAAACTCATCTTTCATATGAGCTGTAATTTTGCTCGAAAGTTCAATAACCTGTGCCAAGTCAGGTGTCAGGTAAATCTGATACGATGGCGACATCGTTGATTTAGCTTCGGGAGCTTCAATAACCTCTAAAATACCGTCAGTTAAAAGTGCAGTATCAATTTCAAGGTTATCGAGAATTGAAACAACCATCGATTCTTCCTGGAGAACCAAGGCGGCTAAGAGATGTACCGAATTCACGTGGTTTTGGCCGCGCTCGATAGCAAGCTCGTGGCTTTTACGAATAGCTTCTTTGGCTTTAGTTGTGAAATTGCTGAATTGAGGCATATGTATAGTATACACTACCGTGCAAGTCCTTCTTCATGAAGAAGAGCACGTATATCTTCTAGAGCTTTGAGAGTACCTATAATGTCGTTTTTTGTTGTTGTTCGTCCGAGAGAAAATCGAATGCCGCCACTTCTCCCGCCATCTTTTTTTCCTAAAGCTCCTATAACATGAGACGGTTCCTCACTCTCGCTCTTACAAGCACTTTTTTCGGAAACGGAAATTCCACGAGCATCAAGGTAGAGCATGAGCGTTTCACTTTCTAATCCAGGAAAGGTCACATGCACGTTATTGGGTAGTCGCTCATCCTGTGAACCATTTATTTCAATATCAGGAAATAGTGCTTTTAATTTTGTAAAGAAAAATGTTTGCAGTTTACGTAAACGTTGTACTTCTTTCTCTTTCATTTTTTGGGTAATCGTTAGTGCTTCAGAAAACGCCACACTTCCAGCAACATTTTCGGTGCCAGGCCGACGATTCCCTTCTTGTAGTCCTCCATGAAAGAGTGAACCGAAAGCCACAGACTTAGAAACAAAAAGTGCTCCGGTTCCTTTGGGGCCATATATTTTTGAACCGTTGAGTGTCATGAGATCTACTCCTAGTGACGGCACGCGAAGTGAGAGATAATTTGCCGCCTGTGTTGCGTCAGTATGAAAATATGGCCACAACGGGTGCACTTTCTCTGTGTGCATCTTTCTAAAGTGGCGAATACTTTTTGCAAGTTCGCGAATTGGCTGCACGGTACCAATCTCATTGTTAGCATACATAATAGAAACTAAAACAGTTTCTGGGCGAAGTAATTTTTTAAATGCGTCTATATCTATAATGCCTTGAGAAGTTACTGGCGCATAGGAAACCGTAGCTATACCTTCTTTTTCGAGTGCTTTCGCTGTCTCAATAATAGCTGCATGTTCAATGGCCGAAACAATGATGTGCGGTTTTGCCCCCTTTAGGTAACTTTGAACACTTGGATCTCGGAGCACTCCAAGTACCGCTAAGTTATCACCTTCAGTACCTCCTGAAGTAAAAACAATTTCATGCGGCAATACTTCAAGTACCTGAGCTACTCTAATCCGAGCTTCTTCGAGAGCTTGCTTTGCGACAACTCCCCCCTTATGTAGTGCACTCGGATTGGCCCAATAGACCTTAGCGGTTTTGGTATATACGGTAAGCACTCTCGGATCAATCGGGGTAGCGGAAGCAAAATCTAAATAAATCGATTTTCTCATAAGTTCTTACGTTATAACTTGATTACCGAAATAACGCAAAAGCCGTGCAAAATAGGGCTTTTTAGTGTATACTCGCCTCCTGTATGGATACTACTCTTATCATCGAAATTGTTTTGGCCATTCTCATTCTTGTCGCCCTTATTTGGCTGATTCGTGTTGAGCAACGTCTTTCTCGTCTCTTCCGTGGAAGTAAAGCCGAAAGTCTTGAGGGACATTTTTCAGCACTTACGGAACAAGTGGAGAAACTAACTGATGCTGAACGTGAACTCTTTGACCGACTCAACAAAACAGATGCTCGATTAAAGAAAAGTATCCGCAACATCGAAACCATTCGTTTCAATCCATTTCCGGGTGAAGGCAGTAACCAAAGTTTTGCTGCTGCATTAGTAAACGATGAAGGAAACGGTATTGTGTTCTCCAGCTTATATTCTCGGGAGCGTATGAGTGTATTTGCCAAGCCAATCCAAGGTGGAAAATCAGAGCACGAATTAACCGAAGAAGAACTTGAGGTTCTTTCTCGCGCACAAAATGTATGACCGACAAAAAACACAACAAAATACCAAGACCGCCGGTAGTGGTTGTGATGGGTCATATCGACCATGGTAAAAGCACACTCTTAGACTATATCCGTAAAACAAACGTCGTTGCCGGTGAAGCTGGCGGCATTACGCAGCATATTGCTGCCTATGAAGTGCCTCATAAAGACGAGCATGGTGAACTTCGAAAAATAACTTTCCTTGATACTCCTGGGCACGAAGCATTTTCAAAAATGCGAGCTCGTGGCGCAAATGCTGGCGACATCGCTATTTTGGTTGTCTCCGCTGAAGACTCAGTAAAAGCTCAAACTATTGAAGCTTGGGAAACTATCCAAAAAGCAAAACTACCAGTTGTTGTTGCTATCAATAAAATTGATAAGCCAAACGCAAACGTAGAAAAGACAAAGATTGATCTTGCCGAAAAAGGAATCTACCTCGAAGGCTACGGCGGGGATATTCCTTTTGCTCCAATTTCTGCCAAAGCGGGTACTGGGGTTGATGAACTGCTCTCGCTCATTCTCTTGGTAGCTGAACTCAACGAATTTACTGGTGATCCAACTATGGCAGCAGAAGGTTTCGTCATCGAAAGTAAACTTGATCCAAAGCGTGGTATTTCTGCCACACTTATTATCAAAAATGGAACGCTTTCGAAAGGTGACTATATTGTTGCGGAAAATGCCATGGTTGGTACCCGCATTTTAGAAAACTTCCTTGGAAAAGCAATCGAGAGCGCAACGTTCTCTTCTCCAATTCAAGTTGTCGGATTTGATAAAGAACCCACTGTCGGTAGTATTTTTGTTAGTTGTGGAACCAAGAAAGAAGCGGAAGCTTCATGTCGTGCAAATCTCGCTGAATCGCGCCAAAAGGAAATGAGTGAAGAAAGTATTGATGCGAGCGCCGCGGTTGTTCCCCTTGTTATTAAAACTGATGTTGCTGGAAGTGGTGAAGCGATTGTTTCAGAAATCAAAAAATTAGAACTGCCAACACTTAAGTGGAAAGTGATTAGTACTGGAGTTGGTGCCATTTCTGAGGCTGACATGAAACTCGCTCAAGCCGACCCAAACACCATCATCATTGCTTTTAACGTAGGCCAAGATGCTCGTGCTCGTGATATTGCTGAAAAGAGTGCGATTCCTATTAATACGTTTAATATTATCTACAAGCTCTCAGATTTTCTTAAAGAAGAAGCTGAGAAGCGTCGCCCTCGAGTTACCACCCTTGAAACAACTGGTATAGCTAAAGTGCTAAAAATTTTCGCTGTCACGCGAGATCGCCAAGTGGCTGGTGGTAAAGTAACCACGGGATCAATGACACAAGGAGCCATCGTTCATATTAAACGTGGCGAAACAGAAATGGGTAAAGGAAAACTTATTGAAGTGCAGCAGAATAAGGAAAAGGTAAAAAGTGTTGAATCCGGGAAAGAATTCGGTTTCGCCCTTGAATCATCTATCGAAATTACCCCTGGAGACACATTAGAAATAATTACCGAAACGGTACGTTAAACCATGATAGACAATGAAAGAAATGAAAAAATGACCGAGATTATTAAACGAGGCGCAGCTAGTTTTTTTGAACGCGAAAGCAATCGCGATGCTCTTGTTTCAGTAACCAACGTGATGCTTACTCCCGACGGTAAGCGAGCTATGATTTACCTCTCTGTAATGCCAGAAACAAAAGAGGCAGGAGTGTTGGATTTTGCCAAGCGAAAACGAGGCGAGCTGCGAGAATATTTATTCAAACAAGTCCGTGCGCGTTCCCTTCCCTTCCTTGACGTTGCGATAGATCTTGGTGAAAAAAATAGACAGCAATTAGATAGCATATTAAGATAGCTGGAGTTCGAGAAAGTTAAATTAATACGGCCTAGTCGCCAAGTGGTAAGGCAAGGGTCTGCAAAACCCTTATACGGCGGTTCGATTCCGCCCTAGGCCTCAACAACAAAAAACAACTAGAGAATACCTCTAGTTGTTTTTTGTTGTGCCGGGGAGAGGACTTGAACCTCCATGCCTTGCGGCGCTTGCTCCTAAGGCAAGTGCGTCTGCCAATTTCGCCACCCCGGCAAATTCTATTTAGTTTTGTGCCCAGGGCGGGAGTCGAACCCGCACGGCATTGCTGCCTGGGGATTTTAAGTCCCCTATGTCTACCAATTCCATCACCCGGGCAAGAAGTTTTATTCTAGCAAAAAAATAAAATGCGAGGGATCTCCCTCGCCTCTCACTGTGCCGTCGCACAGTTCGGGCTGGACACCGCCTCACGATTTGCTCTGCTGAGCAAATATCGCTCCGGCGTTCGATCCCTACTCGCACGCCACGCAGGTGGCGTGCTTGGGCAGGACAAAGAGCGCTTCGCGATTTGTCCGCCCAGTAGGGATCGAACCTACGACCGTACGCTTAAGAGGCGTCTGCTCTACCAACTGAGCTATGGGCGGATGTATCTAAATACAGGAGAGACTCTAACAAAAATACCCTTATTTTTCAATACTTATTTACTTGACTTTAGTCAAATTTTAGGGTATAATTTTATAGATTTCCTTGAAAAAGGAGTATTTCCTCCGCTCCCTTCAAAAACTCAGTTTTTGGGAAGAGTGGAGGCAATACAACTCTATAAACTTAAATTACTAACCAAAACAAATAATTGTTATGTTCAAAAAAGGCTTAATCGCAATTTGCACCCTTGTTGTAATAATTGCACTTTTCATCTTTTGTCGTGTACTTTTCGGCCATTCAGACTTGCTTAAAAAAGCAAAGAATAATGGCGGCTGTTACACAACCACTATTAGTGGATCACCCACCCGATTGGAGTGGAAAAACACCGATTGGAACTTCCAAGTTCCTCCTGGAGTTACTTGTATCGTTGATTATCGGGAACCATATCCGGTGCTTGAAATCTGCGGTATCTGGATAGTGCGCAGTTCTATAACTGGAACTGCAAGTTTTAATTCCAATCGTTGGATTACTCCCTTACCTTGTGGTTTAGGAAAAGACTACCCGGTTTACTGTAAATTCCGGACAAAAAATGGACAGAAGGTGCCGCTCACTTGCACGATTCTAAAAGAGTGGGAAGAAGAAAACTAAATCTCAAACGCAAAAAAAAATTAAAATGGAAACTCAAGAAACCGTATTAATCACCAAACAAGGTACTAACTGGATACAGAGGTTATTATTTCCTTTAGCCAACAAAGTACTTTTTCATTCGCCAGAAGAAAGCTTGATTAACAAAAAAATCTTCAACGTTATCGTAAGCATACTTCTTGGTTTAATTCTCTCAACTGTTATAACCTTACTACTGACGTTACTTCCTGAAGTGGAGGGATACGCCTGGTATATCTTTGCAGGCACTTTCTTTTTACTGTTTATTCTTTTTGTTTTTTCAATGGGAGTAGACGATGAAAAAAGACTGGTGGTCATTGGATATAACGAGGCAGTGCCCTTAGCACTGTTCGGAGTAAAAACCGGAGCCTGGCTGTTTATGGGAAAATATTACATGTGGTTATGGTTTTCTGCTGATGAAAGTGAGAAAGTTAATCTTGAAAAACAAGAACTGAAAATCACTATTAGCGAAAAACTTTCTGCTGACGGTGAACCCATGTTTATGGACGCGACATACGTGTACATGAAAGACCCGACCCGTCTTCCGATATGGGCAAAAACAAACCAGGCAGATTTTGAAAGAACTGCTGAACCCACAATCAGTAATGAACTTTTGAAAGTGATAGGAAAAGGTAACTACAACACTGACGAACTTACAGGTGATACTTCCTGGATTGCTACCAGTATCATTGGTAAGCGTGGCCCTAAAGGCGAGCTTTCTAAAGAAACTGATGGTACCGGCAAGTTGATTAACCAGCCTAATGAGCAAATCAAGGCTTTAGAGGCCTTCGGTGTACTTTCGATTGCACTTGTCATTAACGAATTCGAAAGCGTTAATGTTAAGAACGGTACAAGCACCAAGGCGATGCTGAAACAGATTGGGGAAATCCTGATGCAGTTGGTTGTTAAAAATCCTACTCTTTCAGGGAAGGCTTTGCATGAAGCTTACCAACTCGCCTTGAGCAGCAACAAGTATTCTGACGAACAATTACAACAACTAAGCGAAAGAGCTGAAACCCAGTGGAATCGCTTAAACGGTAAAACTACAGAACAACGGATATTTACCGCAGGCGGTGATAATCAGGTTCTGAAATTTTTGAATCTCGACAAAAAACAGTAACGAGTAATCGTTACCAAACAAAAATGCCTCTGCAGCTAAGCAGAGGCATTTTCTTATCTCTAGAGTTAGAGTTGTCTTCCGAAGTTCTGTGATTTTGGAATTTGATTTTCGATTTTCTGGTTTTGACTATTCTTCAAATCAAACGTTCGAGAAATGAGAGCCATCAAACCGTATACCGAAACCATAATCACCAAACCAACAATTCCCCAAATCATGTGCCGCTTTCCATCGGCAATTTTCGCCTCTTCCCCATTATTTTGGTTTACCAAAAACTGGATAACTCCCCAAATAAAGAGCACGAGAGCAAGTGTCATGAGGAGCGCTATCAAAGGATCAATAATGTAAGAACCAATCCTACAAATGATAGTATCGATGCGCGTCGTCGGAGGATTACAGTAAGAAAGTCCAACTACGGCCGCATGTGCCACTTGTGCTGTGGGAAAAAGAAAAAACATGAAACCGATTTAGAAAGTTTTAGTAACTTTGACAACCGTTAAGTGGATCGTTATCAGTATCAACAACACAAGGGATCACTGTCTGACCACCCTGACCAATTCCGAGAGCCTGACCAAGAAGGGCGATAATACCCCAGATAGACATCATCACGAAGAGACCGATAATGATGTAGATCATGAGACTTTTCGCACCAGCACGTTCCTCTTCATTTTTGTTCGTAACGAACTGGATGATAGTCCAAGCAAGGAGAATAAAGCCGATAGTAATAACAATCGGAACAACGTAGTTCAGGATGTTCTGAACGAACTTAATGATACCAATGATCTGGTCTTGACCAGCGTTAGCAGCAAACGCAAAAAGCGGTAAGCTGAGAGCACCGACTGAACCAAGAGAAATAATAACTTTTTTCATACTAACGTATAAATGCAACTTCTAATAAAGACCTACTAATACCTCAAGTATACAGGATTTTAGGGCGCGAGCTACCCCCTTGGGGAAAACGGAGCCTTTAATATAAGGCTATTTTTATAGACCAAGAGCAAGTTTGAAGAGTCTTACGAGACCCCAGACACAGACGATAACGAAAAGGGCGATTAGGCCGTAAATGATGATATTACGAGCTTTTTTCCGCTCCTCAGCATTTCCTGTTGCCACAACATACTGGCTAACTCCCCAAGCAAAGTAAATGAAGGCAAGAGTAATAAGCAACTGGATAATAAACGTATTAATGATACAAACAATGTAGTAAATAATATCGCTAAATGTTTTGAGCGTGCGGCTACATGTTCCAGGAGAAGAAGAGAGGTGAACCCCGTTACTAAACAGATCAGACGTTCCAAACTTAAATTGCTTCAGTTGGCTTGCTTTTGTCTTATCGAACGTATCGTTAAGAGTTGCTGTGTAATCCGTCCCATTTGGATCGTTATAATCTCCTGACCATGATTGAAAGGTGGAATTATTAAAAAGCCCTTGCTGCCATGGGTCGTACTGGTTATGACCTAACCCAATAAACGGATTAAAGTTATCGTAAGAAACATTATATTGATCGTTTAAAAAGTACCCATAATTTGCATTTGGATCAGTAAGATTTTGGGCAGTATTAACATTCTGCTGATCATTCACATAATTCTGCTCCGCTAGATTTTGATCTTGAGAATTAGCATTTATCTGATCATTTGCATTTGTATTTTCATTAACATTAGTTTCCTCGTTAACATTCGCATTCTCGTTAGGATTCTGATTCTGGTTAACGTTTGCGTCGGTATTGGGATTATTTTGATCATTAACTTGTCCTCCCGTAAACGGATTTGCTTCCGTATTTACATAGGTACCAGTATTTGGATCCTGCTGAGCGAAAGCCACTCCAGAGAGAACAAGGAGGCTCGCGATACTAAGAGTGATAAAAAATGTTCGCATACTTATTTTGCAATTGCAGAGATGGTATCACTCACAATCTGAGTTAATGCCCACGCACCAAGTAAAATTGCTGCTCCCAAGAGAGTATAAATAAATGTTCGTTTAGCTGCTTCAAGTTTTTCGGTACTACCACGAGCGCTAACAAAGAGGAAGCCAGAATAAATAATCGCAAGAGCAATAATAGGAATTGCGATCTTAATAACGGTATCTACAACAGACTTAATAAAATCTGTCAGACTTGTAACTTTTAAAGGATTTTCTAAGTATTCAACAGTTGGAGCACTTGAAGGTGTTGGGGGACAATTTGTAGAAGTACTAACACCACCATTTGCTTGTCCGGGACAGGTTGCCTGTACTTTAGTTGCTCCTCCAATAAGTGCAAAAACAAAGAAACTTAGAATCAACAAATATTGGACAAAATATATTTTCTTCATACCTACTGCTGTAATAACTTATAAGAAGCGGCACTATCTGCTTTCAAGAGAGTATCCAAAATAAGATTCACGATAAGCCATGCACACAAAATACAGATAAGACCAATGAGCATATTGATAATAACATGCTTCGCGCGGCTGCGAGCTTCTTCGCTGCCTCCTTTGGCAATGAAGAGGAAGCCAATATATACAAAACCAATAGCCATAATTGGAATCGCAATAACAATGAGCCATTTGATCACATTATTTACGAGCTGTATCAGATAAGCAAACGTACACGGCTGCCATCGAGATCCATCACAGGGCACCAAGTTACCCGGAGCAACTAAAGGCGCTGACGGCCCGACTCCAGAATTAGTCCCTCCACTCGTACTGGAAGCTCCTCCGGTTGTACTACCAGCAGGAGTAAGAGTTGCCGTAAACGTTTTCGGCGACATATATGCTTTTGCCGGGTCATCGAAATTTACGAAGGTATAGTAGTAGGTATGGTTAGGTAAAAGCGAGTGCATGACAAATGGAAAAGTATCCGTATCACCCGCATTCATAATTCGGAAAAATACAGGATTTTCCCATAACTTATTCATAGAACTTGGAGAATCTCCCCAAACAAGACCAACTGAATAAGAATCCCCTTTGTAAATTTTAACTGACGCAGTACCACTTGCTTGACGATCGGTACCCGACGCATCCATAGCAACGGTAATTGCGTTATCAGTAGTTACATCAATACATCGTCCGGTTATGGCTGGCGGTGGAATTGGTTGACCGTTTAGGCCTATAAGCGGCTGAGCATTACAGTTTGGATCAAGTGAGAGTAGCTGAGTACCGTACGGGCCTCCAATAATAATGTGATCTGATACTGAAGCTTGATCAGTATCAATTGATTCAGACCACAACGCTGTACTTTGACCTGAGAGATAAACCTCTACTTGATATGTTGAGGAAGGATCGAGGCCTGAAAGGGTAACATTAAACGGATACTCCTGCCCATACGTTACCATCTGTGAAAAAACCCCTGGTCCAGAAACTGTCTGGGGTTGTCCCCCACTTTTCGTATAATGAACTTCAAGATTAACTTGCGTTGAAAGACTTGAGCGCAACATACCCGCAAGCACAATTGAAGTACTTGATTGAGTGTAATCTACCTCTGGAGTACTTCCATACGCTCCGGAAGGTTTTCGTATCTCAATTTCTGGAATGTCACTCAACGTTTGAACTGCTGGTGGTGTTGCAATAAGATCTGCTGAATCACTTGTATCAAAAAAAGCAAAATCGTATGAAGTATTCGGAGTTAAGCTACCAATCGTTACGGTAAATGGAACTGGTGTATTGAGTGCAACGCTTGATTGGCTGACAATATCATTTGAGACAACATAGGTATACTGTCCTCCAGTAACTCCCCACTTTACTCGTAGATGTATTGGTGCATGCTGCCCAGGTGGATTGATGATGCTATGAATCGTAACAGTGCCAGCAAAATCCACTGAATTGATATGTGGGGTAATTGAAGAAAAAGCAATATCTCTTTGGACATACGCAAAGGTATGTTGGGGTACCGACAAAAAGAGACCGAGTGCTAGGGTGAGAAGTGCGGCAAAACGAAACGTTCGTTTGAGCATAACCTTTAGAAGTATAGCATGGCTCTATCTTTTTTACAGAGCGAGTTGTAATTGGCTTCGAGCTTTAGAAAGTGCTTCAGAAGGAGTTGCCGCCCCTCGGACAATGTCATCAATCAATCCACTCATGATTGGATCAGAAAAATAGTCTCCTGGGTCGTACCAACCACGTGCCATTAACCCGGAAGCATAAATAGTAGTAGCGTACGCTGGTGTTTCCGGTGGAGTACCAATAAGATCACGCCGGGCTGGCGCAAGTGGTGCTGCTTCAGAAAGAGTACTTACCAATGTTTGAGAATTTTCTGGACTAGAAATAAGCGTTGCTAAAGAAAGTGCTTGCTGCGGATTCTTCCCTGCTTTAATGACCCCAAGCGCATATACTTTACCAAAAGTTAGATTCAACTTACCTTGTGGTAACTGAGGAACTTTTATTATGTCGAAGTTCAGATTCGGGTTCTTTTCTGAAATTGCAGGAAGTTCACTAGCATACCCAAAATAGAATACGAGAGATTCTCGGATAAAGGCATCACGCGCTGGTACTTGTGCTTTATTCCATGTATAGGCTTTTGAAACAGGGTCAGAAAATTGGGTAAAAAATTGAAGAACAGCTTGAGCTGGTGAAACATCGGTACCATTATCAAATCCAAGTGTTGCACTAAATCCTTCATTTTGTTTAGCAACAATAGGCTCACCTACTTGAATAAAAAGCATTGAAAGGATGTCCTTGGCATTGTTTAGATTACTATAGACTCCAAATGGAACGGCACTTTGGTTAATAGTGAGGTCTCCTTGCTTTTTAGTCAGTGACGGCGTAATGCCAGTAAGCACATCCCAGGTTTTTGGTGGTACTGAATACCCTGCATTTTCAAGCAAGTTCTTGTTGTAGTACATCACTATTGGATCAACCGCGACTGGCAAACCTACAATACCGTCTGGAAGCATGAACAAACTTCCTTCCTCAATGTACGTATTTCGAAATGTTTGTTCTGGCAAACTACTATACGGAATGTGAACGAGTTTCGCTTGATTCTGAAGAATATCTTCTTGCGACATAAGAATAAGATCAGGACCTACACCAGAAGCAATTGCTTCAGCTAGTTCAAGTGAAAACGTTCGTGGATCTTTAGCAAGATAATTTATTTTGAGACCAGTATTAGAAACACTTAGACTATCAAAAAAGTCTCGCAGACCATCTGCTTTAGCTGTGCCCCAAATTACAAAATTACCAGATAGCTTTCCACCATCAGAACTTCCTTTTCCTATAGGAATAATGCCAGAAAAAATAAGTACGGCGAAAGCAATAACAACAATAGAGAAGATGAGGATCCCGATTTGAAAAGCGGAGACGTTTTTCATTCTATATAGTGTAGCGTGTTTTTACTTCTTTTTAAAGATGAAGCCATAGTGGTGAGTTCCTCCGTCGAGTTCGCGCTCTTTTAAGAATCCATGCTGCGAAAATATCAAGAGGGCTTTCTCTGGAGATACCAACCGATCTGCTTTTGGTCCAATTGGGTCTAGAGTATCCGCCCAATCAATAAAATATACATGACCTCCCGGCTTTACCACTCGAGCAAGCTCTCGTAAAAAGGCTTCTCGATCACTTGTTTGAAATAACACATTCGCAACAATTGTTCCATCAAGTGTAGCATCAGCAAGTTTGGTTCCACCTTTTCGTTCAGCATCAGCCCAAATACAAGAAAAATTCGTCAGCGACCGAGCCTCAGCTTCTTTTCGTAGACGTTCAACTAAACCACGCTGCACATCACAGGCATAAACTTTTCCTTTGGGTCCAACCATTTGAGCTGCGGCAAGTGCAAAGGTGCCACTGCCAGCACCAATGTCAGCAACATGCATTCCAGGTGTGATACCAAATTGTTTTACAAGAGTAACAGGATCAATGAACATATACGTACCAAAAATGGTGTACTTAATTGTACACCATTTTGTCTAGTTCCCTACTATATTGTGGTGATAGAGGCTGCGGCATCACCTGGACGAAGTTTCATAATTGAAACCCCTTGTGTTTGTCGGCCAAGTGATGGTACGGCAGAAAGTGCTGTGCGAATCACCTGCCCTTTTTTACTCATCGCAATAAGCTCAGTTTCTTCGGCGGTAATTACCTTTCCGATAATAAGTTCACCAGTCTTGGGAGTAACTTTTGCGGTTTTAATTCCAGAACCTCCACGTTTTTGTACCTTATACTCACTAACTTTGGTTTTCTTTCCCATGCCGGTTGCAGAAACAACAAGAAGTTCGGCTTCTTTTACTTGTTCTTTAGTAACTACATCAACACCAACAAGACGATCGCTTTTACCAAGCTTCATGGCGCGAACTCCGCCAGCCGTGCGGCCCATTTCACGAATATCACTTTCTTTGAAACGAACACTCTGGCCTTTTGCGGTTACGAGCATGAGTTCATCAGTTTTTTCAACCAACAAGGCCGCTTTAAGTGAGTCATTTTTATCGAGACGAATAGCAATGAGACCACTTCGGCGCACATCCTTAAATTGGGAATAGGCCATTTTCTTTGCTGTACCATTTTCAGTAACAAGCATCAGGTAATGATCTTTCTGTTTTGCTTCTTTTGAAACCGGCAAAATAGACATCACCTTTTCTTCACCTTGTAGGGAAAGGAAATTCATGACCGACTTTCCCTTGGTTGCCCGTTTACCTTCTGGAATATCAAACATGCGCAACTGGTAGGCCTTTCCAAGGTTCGTGAAGAAAAGAAGATCATCATGTGTATTTGCCCCAACGAGCATTGTGATGAAATCTTCTTCTTTGGTTTCAAGATCGATAACACCAACACCGCCGCGCTTCTGAGCACGATATTCGGCAGGATCGGTACGCTTTACATAACCACCAGAAGTGTATACGAGAACACTTTCCTTCTCAGGAATAAGATCTTCTTCTTTAATTTCTTTGACGCCACCTTTTATAACGCGAGTTCTGCGAGTGTCACCATACTTTTCTTTTACTTCTATAAGTTCTTTAGAGACGACGCCGCGAATTTTTTTCTTGCTTCCCAGAAGATCTTTCAGTTCAGCAATAATTTTTTGCTTTTCTTTCAGCTCATCTTCTACAGCTTTGCGCTCAAGACCAGCAAGTTTCTGAAGGCGCATTTCCAAAATAGCGGTAGCCTGAAGGTCAGAGAATCTAAATTCTTTAATGAGGTTTAATTTTGCAAGCGCTGCATCTTTTGATCCACGAATGATCGTGATAACCCGATCAATATGATCAAGGGCCTTCTTTAAACCAAGCAAAATATGTTCACGCTCTTCGGCTTTCGTCAGATCAAACTGTGTACGGCGACGAATCACTACTTCACGGTGAGCAATAAATGCCTCGAGCATGCTCTTGAGCGAAAGTGTTTGCGGGATACCATCAACGAGCGCCACGAGGTTATAGTGGAACGTAGTTTCAAGTTGTGTGTGCTTGTATAGATAGTTCAATACTTTCTGAGGGAAGACACCACTCTTAAGATCAATAACAATGCGGATATCTTTTGTTGATTCGTCCCGAAGTCCTTTAATACCTTCAATTTTCTTTTCTTGTGCAAGCTCAGCAATCGATGTAATAAGATCGGCTTTGTTAACACGGTACGGGATTGAAGTAATGATAATTTGCCCATGGCCGGCCTTCTCCTCAACAATCTCGGCTTCACCTCGAGTAACAACTCCTCCGCGGCCCGTGGTATACGCATACTTCATATCAGAAGAGCCATACACGATGCCACCAGTTGGGAAATCAGGACCAGAAATAAATTTCAACAAATCTTCAGTTGTTGATTCTGGTTCATCAATAAGTGCGAGTGTTGCATCTACCACCTCAGTTAAGTTGTGTGGCGGAATGTTAGTTGCCATACCAACAGCAATACCAAGCGTTCCGTTTAAAAGAAGATTTGGCACCGCTGCCGGAAGGACTGATGGCTCTTTACGGGTAGCATCATAGTTAGGACGAAAATCAACCGTGTCTTTTTCAAGGTCACGGAGCATTTCGCCAGCGAGTTTAGACATTTTCGCTTCGGTATAACGCATCGCAGCTGCTGGATCACCATCAATAGAACCGAAGTTACCTTGGCCAATGATAAGCGGATAGCGATACGAAAATTCTTGAGCCATACCAACCATCGAATCGTATACGGCAACATCACCGTGCGGATGATATTTACCAAGCACGTCACCAACCACCGTTGCACTTTTGCGAGTTTTTGCTGAAGCGGTAAGACCGATATCGTGCATGGCATAAAGAATACGGCGATGCACCGGCTTTAAACCATCTCGAACGTCAGGAAGCGCACGACTGGTAATAACCGACATCGCGTAGCTGATATAGCTCTCTTGCATTTCCTGAGTGATATCAATTGGAACAACACTTACTCGTTCCGTGCCACTCTGGTTGCTATTTTCTTTTTCGTCTTTCTTTTTTGCCATATGTATTTCTTAGTTAGTACTCATTGTATTTGCAGTGCTTTCGAATAACCCGCTGAAGTTATCTCCAATGATGGAAAAAGGAGAGTCGCTTTTGTTACCTTCCGCTAGAGTAGCCGTACTACTATTTTTGAATATTCCAATAGTAAGCGTAACGAGAACAAGCACAACCGTAATTCCGAGAGCAATTCCAATCTGAATCATCTTCCGTACTGCAAACGGTTTTGCTCGGAGTCTCTCTTCCATTTTTGGTTGTACCGGCTCCCCTTCCATACTATCCTTCAATCAGAACCATTACTTCTCCTTCTTTACCAGCAAGGTCTTTTTTCTTCACTACCAATTTTTCAGTTCGTTCATTTTTCTCACCTCCAGCTTCTTTCAAAAATGCTTTCAGAGTGGTTTCATCATAATCGATAGGAATAATAACCCCCGGCTCAAGAGATACTGCGAGTTTATACGCTGCTGCGGCACTTAAACCTGAAAGTGGCACAAATAAAATATCAGCCTGTTCTAGTCCTTCACGATCTTTAGCTTCAGGCGCCTCGGTAATTGGACCAATAATCGCAAGCTGTAACCCATCCATCTCAACACTGTAGAGCGATGCGATGTATGGTTTTTTATCGAGTTCAGTTTTTACTCCTGTGCCATGAATAAAAATTCCCTGCACTTCATAATCGCCAGGACCAGAAATAACTACTGGCTCTCGCTCGCCATACGTAACTGCTTCTACTCCATTATAGTCAGGATGATTAGCAGTGATGAGCGCAAGATCAGCACCAAAACGAGTTTGTTTGGCTTTGCTTTCTTTTGAAATTGGATTAACAGCAATAACTGTTTCGCCTTGGGTAAGCTTTAAAAAACCCTTACCGTGGTAAGTGATAACCATGCGCCAATGGTAGCATAAAAAGCTTGAAAAATGAACTTGTTTTTCTCTTTTTGTGTGCTCAAAAATACTTGCGTGATTCCCTTTTCTATGGTATCTTCACTCCATTACCAGTCGGACTTCGGGCAACCGAAGAAACCTTACGGAGAATAATCCCTTGGGCATACTCGAGGAGCTCCGAAAGACACAATCCGCACATGGCGGATTTTTTTATACCCATTTTATGTCTACAGCTACTACAGCAGAACCACAGGCTCCAGTGAGCGCACTTCGTCTCTTGATTGATAAGGGACCGCAACCACTCTCACTCGACATGCTCGTGGAAGGACCAGTAATCGATATCGCGAAGAGCTCTGTATATATTGACCTTCGCCCATTCGGTACCGGTATCATCTACGGCCGCGAATTTATCGCTGCCCGCGATATCATCAAGAAAATTAACATCGGTGATTTAGTAAAAGCTAAAATCGTTGACGTTGAAAACGAAGACGGTTACATCGAACTTTCTCTTAAGGAAGCCAAGCAAGCTCTTATTTGGAGCGAAGCTGAAAAAGCTCAGAAAGGAAAAGTGCAGCTTGAAATTGCTGTTAAGGACGCAAACAAAGGTGGCCTTATTCTTGATTGGCAAGGTATCCCAGGATTCCTTCCAGCATCACAGCTTAAGAGTGAGCACTACCCTCGCGTAGAAGATTCTGATAAGGAAAAAATCTTAAAGGAACTCCGTAAGATCGTTGGGAAGAAACTTACTGTTACCATCATTACCGCAAATCCGAAGGATGGAAAACTCATCTTCTCAGAAAAGGACTCAAATCCAGATGAGAAGAAGGAAATGATTTCAAAGTACGCCGTTGGTGACGAAGTTGAAACAGCTGTTTCTGGCCTCGTTGACTTCGGAATCTTCTTGAAACTTGAAGAAGGTCTTGAAGGTCTCGTGCACATTTCTGAAATCGACTGGGGTCTTGTTGAAGATCCAAAGGGAATGTTCCGCCTCGGTGACAAAGTGAAAGCTAAAATCATCGAAATCAAGGACGGCAAGGTTTCTCTCTCAATCAAGGCTCTCAAGGAAAACCCTTGGACCGAATTTGAAGGAAAACTCAAGAAGGGCGACATTGTGAAAGGTGCAGTTATCAAGTTCAACAAGCACGGCGCGCTCGTTTCTATTAAGGAAGGTGTTGCTGGTCTTGTTCATAACTCAAACTTCGGCGGTGAAAACAAACTCCGCGAAAAGCTTGAGCTCGGTAAGATCTACAACTTCCAGATTACCCTCTTTGAACCAAAGGAGCATCGCATGACGCTCGCACACGTTGAAGAGAAGAAATAAATTTCTGATCGTAACTAAAAAATCCGCCGTACGGCGGATTTTTTAGTTGGTAACATAAACTTACTTTTTGTTTTGTTCTACTAATTCCTTTGCAACTTCACGAGTTAAAGAAAGACGGGTTATGAGATCCTTGAAAAAAAGATCTTTCTTTTCTTCCACTGAAAGAGACTGAGCATGATGTGAGGAAAAGTATTCATCTAATTCAGAGAGGTTAGAATCAGGAAACGCCTTTTGGAAAGCAGCATCTAATAAAGATTTGTCTTTAAAATTATTCTCAAGAAATTGATCAACTTTCTTAGCAAGAACGGTGGCAATACTATGAATTGCAGTCTGAGAATCCTTTTCTGTAAGTAAAGAGGCGTCTTCAGTAAGCCATTTCTTAATGCTTTCTTTAAACTCTTCGCCATCAGTAGTAAGTACATTAAAATAACTTTTTGCTCCTTCAAATGCATCAACATCAAAAATTGAATACCGCTTCATGTCTTTATCGAAAACGACATTCTTAAACTCAAGAGTTTTATTCTTTCTTTTTGGGTCATCATGAAGCCCATGATCACTATCCTGGAAAACGTGATGGAGGATAAGACCGTCGGCAATAAATTGAGCTGGCGCATCATCATGAGGTGGAAGTGTCTCAAGTCGCTGTTTGTGAGAAAAATAACGATCCCCCTCTTGTACAATTTGGGAAACATTCATAACCCCACGAGCAAGCATAGATGCAAGATACTGTGAACGAGGAAAACTAGTGACTTCGAAAAACTTCTCACCTTTCTCTTTTGAGAGCATCGAAGTTTGTTCAGGATTAAGCTGAGACATAGGAAATTTTTCCATACTATTTTTACAGCGAATTACCTATACTCATCGCTTTTGGTAGTCCGTCTGTAACCCAAATTTCAACCGCTTCTGCTATTCGTTTAGTTATTTTTTTAAGCTCGGCAACTTCACTCTCTCGAAACTCTTTCATCAGAAAATCAATCACTGCTTCTTCGCCATGTGGCTTTTTTTGTTTACCGGTGGGTGTAGCTGGACAAATACCAACACGTACACGAGCAAATTCTTGTGAACGTACTTTGCGAATGATTGACTCGAGCCCGTTATGGCCACCAGAACTGCGATCAAAGGATATTTTTATTCGGCCAAGAGAAAGATCAATGTCATCGTATACAACGAGCAGCTTCGCTAAGTCTTTTTTCTCTGCTAGAAGCGGCGCAACACTGCTGCCAGAGTTATTCATGAAATTATTTGGCAACAGAAATGTCACACTCTTTCCTTCAATCTTCCCTTTTGAAACGAGTGCTTTTATTTTTTGATCTTCCTTCCAATCAGAAAAATCATACTTCTTTGCAAGCACTTGAAGTACGAAACGCCCAACGTTGTGGCGTGTACCAGCGTACTCAGGTTCTGGATTTCCTAAACCAACAATGAGGTATGACATAGGTGCGCATAGTGTAGCATACGAGACAATAATGAAGAGAAACCGAACAACAACATAATTAAAGTGGTGTCAAGTTAGTTTCCGTATTATACTAACCACCATGGAAAATAACGTGGATCTTCCGAAAAACGGAGATGTACAGAAAGAGGAATCGTGGTGGGAACTTATACGATTTGCCATCATTGTTCTTATTATTGCTATTGGTGTTCGAGTGTTTGTTGCTCAGCCATTCATTGTTTCAGGTGCATCAATGGTGCCAACGTTTCAAGACCATAACTATCTGATTGTTGACGAAATCTCCTACCGATTTGAGAAACCACAACGTGGTGATGTCATCATTTTTCATCCACCCGGCCAACCAACCGGCATCTACTATATTAAGCGTATCATTGGTCTTCCAGGAGAAACAATAAAAATTACTGCAGGAAAGGTAAGCATTATTAACAGTGAGCATCCAGACGGTTTTGTTTTAGACGAACCTTATCTGAAAAATATTTCGTACGAAACGATGAGTAAAACATTGGGTACCAGCGAATATTTTGTTATGGGAGATAATCGTCCGGAAAGTTCTGACTCTCGTGTCTGGGGTACTCTTCCAGCACAAAATATTGTTGGCCGAGCATTCCTTCGACTTTTGCCATTTACTGATGTTGGAGTTTTTCCTGGCACCTATCATTCGTACTAACAGTTTCCTTATTAGTTTAAAAATTTAAAGCAAGAAGTTATGGCAGACAAACCAAAGAAAGGCGGGGCCGCTCCCCTTGCCGCACCGAAAGGAATGCGCGATATCCGCGGAGATGAGTATTATCTCTTTCAGGGATTTTTTGAAAAAGCCCAAGAAGTTGCTCTCTACTATGGATTCTCACCAATAGAAACACCAATTCTTGAACACGAAGGAGTATTTACTTCGGCAATTGGCATTGGCACCGATGTTGTTGATAAGGAAATGTATACCTTAAAAACCAAAGGTGGTGACCACCTCGCCATGCGTCCTGAACATACCGCAGCATTAATGCGTGCGTATATTGAACAAGGCATGCAGAGTGAACCACAGCCAGTACTGTTTTATCAGTATGGTCCAGTGTTCCGTCACGACAAACCACAACGCGGTCGTTATCGCCAATTTTGGCAGTTTGATGTCGATGCACTAGGATCAGAAAAAAGTATCGTTGACGCGTTGGTGCTAAAAACGGTCTACACCATTCTCGAAGACGCTGGTGCGACAAACCTCTCAGTTGAAATAAATTCAATTGGCGACAAAGAGTGCCGTCCTCAGTATATTCGTGAACTCACGAACTACTATAAAAAACACATTTCCTCTCTTCCGCCAGTTGACCGCGAACGATTAAAAACAAATCCACTTCGCATTCTTGATTCAAAGGAAGAAAAAACAAAAGAGATTAACGAAGGCGCTCCAGATTCTATCTCCTACCTCTGCCCTGCATGTAAAAAACACTTTAAAGAAGTACTTGAGTACTTAGAAGAGATCGGTATTCCGTACACCATCAACAAAAATCTTGTTCGTGGTCTTTCCTACTACACCCGCACCGTATTTGAAATTATTGAAAACACCGCGGGAGAAGACGGTGCGCCACTTACTATTGCTGCTGGCGGGCGCTACGACTATCTTGGTAAGCAACTAGGTTCTAAAAAAGATGTACCAGCTATTGGTATTTCAATGGGTGTTGATCGTATCTTAACTATGCCATGGTACAAGAAGCACACACCACGAATCATGAAGAAGCCAAAAATTTACTTCATCCAGCTTGGTGCAGATGCGAAACTCAAGAGTTTAAATGTTATCGAAGTACTCCGCAAAGCTCATATTCCAATCATGCAAGCCCTTTCAAAGGATAGTTTGGGTTCACAGCTTGCGGTAGCGGAAAAACTTGGTGTCCCCTACACAATTATTTTCGGCCAGAAAGAAGCTATCGAAAATTCTGTTATTGTTCGCAATATGCAGAGTCGCTCACAAGAAACCGTAAAACTTCCAAAACTTCTTGAATATTTGAAAGAACTAAAATAGAACTAAGACATAAGTAGTAAGACGTAAGACAAGGCATCGGATTCACTTTATTACTACTTACGTCTTACTACTTACTACTTTGTATGTCTTCTCTTACCATTATTCAATCGGGGCACCCAGCGTTACGAAAAAAATCAGCGCCGGTACCGATTAAAGAAATATCTTCGCCTAAGATTCAAGATATCATTCGGCGAATGAAAGATGCCCTCGCTACCCAGGCTGATGGTGTGGCTATTGCTGCTCCCCAAATTGCCGAAAATGTACGCATTTTTGTGGTATCTGGCAAAGTGTTTGATGATCGTTTTAAACGCGGTAAAGGTATACCGGCTGGCGAAAAGCCAAATCACCCTGATCAGGTATACATCAACCCTGAGTTTGTAAAAATTTCAAAGAAAACATTGTGGCTCGAAGAAGGTTGTCTCTCAGTACGCCCACTCTATGGTTTAGTAAAACGATCCACCAACGCCACCGTAAAAGCGTACGATGAACATGGAAAAAAATTTGAACGTGGTGGTGGTGGACTTCTCGCCCATATTTTCCAGCATGAAATTGATCACCTTGATGGCACACTCTTTATCGACAAAGCAAAAGACATTCACGAGAATGGAGTAGATAAAACTGCTGATCCCGCGTAAAATGGGCGTATCTCTATGAAGATCGCTTTCTGGGGTACTCCCCCGCTTACCATCACTATTTTAGATGCACTCAAAGATGCTGGTTACACTCCGGTAGTTATTGTTACTGGCCCTGACAAAAAAGTTGGCCGTGGCCTCACTCTTACATCCCCTGAACCAAAACTATGGGCAGAAAAAAACAATATTCCCGTTCTTCAGCCTGAGAAACTGGATGAAACTTTTTTTGAGGAACTAAAAAAATACAACCTCGATCTTTCTATCGTTGTTGCCTATGGAAAAATACTACCGAAAAAAACTATCGATCTCCCAAAACATGGTACATGGAATATTCACTATTCTCTTCTTCCTCGCTGGCGTGGTGCTACTCCAGTTGAAGCAGCAATTTTAGCCGGTGATAGCGAGACCGGAGTTTCAATTCAACAAATGGCACCAAAACTCGATAGTGGTGATGTTTTAAATGAAACACGCATGACACTCTGGGGAAACGAAAAAGCTCCTCTACTTCGCGAAGAACTGAATAAGCAAGCTGCCTCATTACTTATTGAAACCATTACCAAACTTACTAACGGTTCGCTTGTTCAAAATCCTCAAGACGAAGAATTTGCTACACACTGCGGCAAAATGAGTAAAGCTGACGGTGAAATAAATCCTGATGGTAATCCTATAGAAAACGATCGCAAGTTTCGTGCCTACTTTGCTTGGCCAGGTACTTACTTTTTTGTAGACCGTGGTGGCAAGAAAGTTCGTGTCATTGTTAAAGACGCCGTTTTTGAAAACGGGAAATTTAGCATCAAACGAGTCTTACCTGAAGGCAAGAAAGAAATTTCGTACGAAGAGTTTCTTCGCTCGCTTTAAGCTACTCCATCTCTACTTTCGAGGTAAAGGGATTTCGTTTTGAAATACCTTTAAGCATCTTTTTAATACTACGTGCACCGCGAATAATGAGTGTACGTGCGCGATCGCGCTTGCCAGTAAGTTCTCGGATGAGTTCTTCTCGAACTTCATCAATTGCTGCGTAGATATGATCTTTTTCAGCTCGAGCAAAAAATTGGCGGCCATTTACTGAAAGAGTCACTTCTGCCCGAAAAATATCGCCTTGTTTGTGGTGGTTAGTTGTTTTTGCAAGAAGAAGTTGAAGGGTATGAATATTTTCACGTTCATGAAGATATTTTTCGATACCGGATAAACGCTTCTCGGCATACTCCGTAAGTGCCTGAGTTTCATCAACACCTTGAGTTTGAATAGAGATGGTAGCCATACAATTTACGATTATTCGTCATACTGACGACATACTACTAACTTAACGCAATTTAAATAATTTTTGAGAGTGATGATGACCTTTTATCAACATCAGATCTGCAGGTTTCTTTTTATAAAATGCTGCAACAAGTTCCATAACTCTCGCATTTGCTCTGTTTTCTTCTCTCGGTTCCCGAACAGAAACCAGGAGGACACCATTTTTCTCCTGAACCACTTCAGTTTTTGCAGAAGCGGTTACTTTTACCCGAATGAATTCTGGCATCCCTTTACAGTATACTACTTTTTTTGGTAGGATGGCCGCTGTACGTTCTTTTCGCAAGTTTACCCTTGAGAAATCAGTGGGTAGACACACTTCGAAAGTATGTTCTCATTTTGGCTTCGGCTACTGTGCGAATGTGCGCTCGAAGTGCACATTCCGCGGTAGCTCAGCGGTAGAGCGTCCCGCTGTTAACGGGAGGGTCCCTGGTTCGAATCCAGGCCGCGGAGCATAGTAGAAAAAACTGGCGAAAACTCGCTGGTTTTTTCGTTTAAGCTTTTCATATCAAGCCAATTCTTAGGTTCGGACTTTTGAAATTCGCTTTCCATCAAAGAAACTACTTCAAAGAGCTTCTCAACTGATTTTTGCTTGATAACACTAACTTTTTCTTCATCCCACACTAGGTTCGTACCAAGTCTATGAAGTAGTGATTTTTTAGCTTTTAATTGACCATTCTGCATTACATCAAAGAACTCTTGAGACAGGTCAATAATCTCATTTGCTCTCTTGGTCCAGTCAAAGGTATTAGTTGGCTTATTAGAGGTCTTAAAACGCTCCTCAAGGTCTCTTAAATCGCTTTTGTATTCATCTTCGGTGATAAGCTCATTAGCCAATATTTTACGCATCTTCCTCTTCATATCCTCATATTCATCCGATTGCTTTAAGGCTATTTCTTCCTTAAGAAGATTTTCATTAATCTCATTGTCTCTAAGCTCGCTTATGAACTTTCTAGCCCAATCAGCTACTTTCTGAGACATAGGTATTTTACCTTTTGCATCAGCAAGTAAGGCGGTCATTATTTTGTCAGAATTAATAGACTTAACTCCTAGTTTTTTCTTCTTACGAGTTATGTTGTAGTAGTAAGAGTAATCTAAATACTTTGGTTTTTCCATTTTATCTATCTCAATACCACACTGAGGGCATTGAGTTTTGTCTCTGTAAGGAAATTTGTTTTTGCAATCACAGATAACCTGATACTTCTTATCAAGCCCAATGTATTCACCATTTGGAGAAGATACAAAACCTACAAAAACATCATCGTGTGTTTGTGTCTTTGGGATATTTCTCCTTTGTAAGATTGCTTTTATTTTATTGTGTTCATCTTCCGTGATTAAGCGAGGCAACTCTTTATCTAGTTCATATCTTTCACCTCCATAGAAAAAGAAACCAGCGTAAATTGGGTCTGTAAGTATTTCATATATTCTTGATAGTTGAATGAGTTCACCTCCAATTCTTTTTCTTCTAACAGTAGTGAGCTTAAGGTCTTTTGTTGCATATCCGTGTAGCTTGCCAGCGGACCATTCACCAGTTAAAAAAGTTTTCAGTATCTGTTGTATTTTGGGAAGTCTTTCCTTATCAACTAACCATTTTCTATTTCCTTTTTCTTCTGTTTTGTCGTTTAGAAAACCGAGAGAAGCAACTCCGTGAGGTATACCCAGTGTTGCTTTCTTGGTCTGACCACGTTTAACATTTATAGATAAATCTTTTACAAACTGTTTACCTTGCCCAAATTCAACAGACATAAGTAAAACATTGTCAGTTGGATAATAAACCTTATCGTGAGTAATAATTGCTTTTAGAACACCAGAGCTTAGTAAATCAATCAACATTCCTCCCTCGGTCATATTTCGTGCCAATCGGTCAAGTTTCCAACACACAATGGCATCAATTACACCGCTTTTTATCATAGCTATCATCTCGCCAAATTGAGGTCTAACAAACTCTTTTTTGGCTGATTTCGCTTCTTGAAATATTTGTATAAACTTTGGGAGCTTATAGTACTCAGCAATCCTTTGAGCTTCTTCAATTTGCGAAACCACTGAAAGCATTTGCTTATCTTCACTCTCAGAAGACTTTCTGTTGTAATTTACTGGCTTTAATTTTGTGAAATCAAGTTGTATATAATTATTCATAAATAAAAATGAGGTAACGACCATTACTTAAGTTGCTACACCAAGTGGGTCATTACCTCGTTTTTATCCACAAAAATACTTAATTATAGTAAAAGTATTTTTATGATATTCACCTGGTGTAGCACTTACATTTTATCACAGTTGTAAGTATCTGTTTATCTTTACTCTATCCAAAAAGATAGTTAAAAGCCCTATATAATAGATGCTTTACTTAACCGTTTGATGATTATTTTTATTCTCATCTCAAGTACGGAAACTATATTTTCCTTATTCAGTATTGCTATTACCACAATACAACTTAGACCTTATGTAGTTCTTAGTATCGGGTAGGATTATAGTTTTACATTGTTCCTATTTATCCCGCTTTTCTTTACTCCCTCCAACTAGGATTGCTGTCCCAGACATCAGTTATAAAGTCCTTATATTTTTACAGCTATAAGGTCCGCCCACCGTTAGAGTCATTACTGACTCTGTACTGTCTACTGCAATAGACAGTACAGAATTAGCAATTATTTTCTATTCTTAACTTCAAACCTTGAGCCATAATTTCAAGAAACAACTGACCTAAATGGTCCAGTTCTTCTTCTGATAAAGAATTAACAAAAACCTCTCCATATTCTTTCTGGAGAACTTCTTTAAGTTCAGTTAATGCTTTGTTACTAAGACTCATAGTTTGAGTCCTCTCGTATGCAAAAAGCAGTCTAGAGGACTGCTTATATTGTCGTATTTATCTCTATTTACCTCAGCCCCTTTTAAGGGATTTGCTTAAATAATCCAATTTTAATTTGAGTCTTATTTTTCTTTGCTTTTTCTATAATTGCCTTAACATAGTCAGCCTTATAAGGTCCATTTTTAGGTGATTTTAGATTAAATCTGTGGAAAAGATAATGTGCTATTAATTCGTATTTTGCTCTATACAAGGCAATTCTTTTACCGTTTGGTGAAAAATGTGATTTGTATTCTGTGGGAAATTTTAAAGCAAAAGCATCTCTTATTTCTTCAGAGCTAAATGTATCTAAAACACGGACCCATAAATCAAAATTATAACTTTCTTCTTTTCTAGCACGATTTTTTTGTCTTTTAATGCTAACTCCAATTTCCTTGAACTTATTTATTAGGTTATTTTCTTTTTTATTTAAAAAATCTGCAATTTGTTTTTTGTCTCCTCCTGGAAGTATTTTTAGATAAAGTGCCTTTTCTTTGTCGTTACTAACAAACCAAGAGATATTCTCAAAGGGTACTTCTGTATCGTATTGAATACCACCAAATAAAAGAATTTCTTGCACTACAAAATTCCAATCCTCTCTCATAATCAGGTATTGGTATTCAGGATATTTTTTTGCTAAAGCCTTACGAAAATTTACAAAAGCTTTTTCAAGCTTAGAATTTGTGTTGATTATATTACTAACAAAATCTTTTCTATACAAAAAAGAAGTCCATTCATATTTATCAATCAAAAAATCAAATTGATGACCATCTATACCACCAATTTTTCTGTACTTTTCAGCGATAACTTCAGTTTCTAAACTGTCTATTTTTTCTAGAGCTAATCTTTTTCTTTTGTCACTTGGTGTAGCATTTTTCATAAACGAGTTTATAATAATTCTTTTTCAAAAGTTTCTCCAAAAAGATTTTCATCTCCATTGTTGTAAAAAGGCATACCCCAGACAGTGTATTTTCTATCCTCCCAAAGCTGTTCAATTTTATGTTCTTTTTTAAGGGATACCAAGAAGTTTTGCTTCCAAGCATCTGCTTGTTTTAAGTGATTTCCTTTTGGTTCTACAAACACCTGATAGTGAAGACTCTTTGGTTTTGCTTTTTGATATAGGAATAGTACGAAATCCGGTTCCAGTGGTCTTCCATCATCAAAGTTATAGAGTTTGAAAAATCTTTCGTTACGAACCAAGTAAACTTCATCATATTTTTCACGAAGTTGGTTATAGATTTTATCTATATATTTTATGAAATACTTTTCTTCTGAAGTACCAAAGCAGTCATTGAATACATACCAAGATTTATTACTGAGGTCCAAATAAATACTAGTTTCCTGAGCATTATTAATTGATTTACCAAACTCCTTATCCTCACTTTCATTTTCAGCAAAATTAAGGACCTTTTCTGAAATTTTATCCTTAATCATATAAGGTTTAAATTCCTTGCTTCCTTTATACTCTAGTTTTTCACTAGATACGCTCTTAGAAACCTGTTCTAGAACCTGTAAAACAGCGTCTAGGACATCATCAGGGCTTAAGGCTTCTAGTTGGCTAGATAAGCCTGAAATAGTCATCTTAAGGCTTCCTAGGTAGTTTTTATCAGTTATAAACTCATCTAAACTCTCAAGGTTCGGGAAATAAGTTTTAAGGTTTGAGAATGAGTAAAACTCAAGCTTATAGATAGCTTTTTTAACTACTGTTTTATTAAAATCTTTGATAGAAAAATCTTTCTCCGCCTTGTTTACGCCTTTCTTTGTTTGTTCTTCAAATAGTCCGCTAGAGAGGTTAAATCCGGTTCTAAGAGAAACTCGGTAGAGAGTGTCTCTTACTGAAGACGGTAATCCGAAAACATCTTCTCTGGTATATTTTTGTTGTTCATTTAAGAAAAGCATACCGGATTTATAGAATTTACTTTCTTTAAAATCATCTTTAATTTTAAAATCTCTTTTGACTGTCTTATCAGCAACAATACCGGTTTTTACTAGAGCAGAATTAAGCTCTTGAATGTATTTGGGGTTATAAGTACTGTGATAGTAAAGCTCCTCACAAATTCTCATTTCATTTGTTACATCTCCGTCAAATTTTCTCTTTGATGCTTGGTCAGTCTCATTAAGTTTAAATGGACAGTATCTAGCACCACGCCCAATAAGTTGAGCTTCTTTTATAGTTGTTTCTCCTGGTTTATTGTTTTTTGCATCACGAGTATCATAAAGACGAACAATATCAAAAAGATTAAGGACATCCCAACCCTCATTAAGTTTATCTACAGCGAAAACAGCTCTATACTCATTGTTGGGAGCTTCTAGGGTATTAATAGCTAATTGTTTCTCTTCACTTTCTTCCTTACTGTTTACTGAGATAGTTTTTTCAGCGGAAAAATCTTCCTTTAGTTCAGCTACTAAGTTCTCAAGTGTAATTTTCTGAGTATCAAAATACTCAAACATTTTAACTAGGACCTCGTCTTTTGCATTAGCTTTAATACTACTTAATTTTTTAACAGTAAGTGCTTCTATTCCCTTAATAAACTCTTCTTGAAAGTCTTTACTATCAGCAATAGTCTTTGATTTGAATAACAGGACCGGTTTAATAACTTGTTTATTTCTCTCAAAAATCTTTCTACGATACTGACTGAGTAAGATAGCTTGTAATGCACGGTCAAAAAGGTCCGCATCAGCCTGAAGAACTTTTACATCTTTAGAATATCCATCTATACGAAACTGCTTCAAAGGATAATCAAATACAAGTCTTTCAGCGTACTTCTTGGCTATGTTTGTATTAGTAAAATCAACAGTAGCGGTAAATTCTAAAAGTACATTCTGAGGGTTAGCATTAAAAATTCTGTTTACTGTACTTTCCCAAGAGATAATCTCTTCAGCTTCTTCTTTAGACACCTGACCGTTAATAGCCACACCACCAAACACATCGGTACGGAGACCAGCTTTTGTCTCAACATTTATATGGTGAGCTTCATCAGAAATAAGTACTATTTTCTTATCTTGAAAATCATCATAAGTTAGACTATTTTCCTGAGGATTTGTGAGTCTTGTATGAAGTCCTTGAATAGTAGAGAAGCAGATATTAATACAGTCATCATTACCGGCTTGGAAATTAGTTACTTCTTTGAGAGTTATTTTCTTATCTCCCAAAGAAACATTCTTATTAAAAAGATATTTGATTGATGAGTCGTTGAAAAAATTATCTCGTGTTTTATCTATAATATTTGTACTGTTTACGAAAAAGAGAAAGTTTCTATATCCTTGTTCATACAGATAGAGAATAAGACCAGCCATAATAAGTGTCTTACCGCTACCAGTAGCCATATGGAAAAGGAGTTGAGATTTGGCTGGTTTACCATCAAATTTTTCATTCCAGTAATTTAGGAAATACTGAAAAGCCCTCTCTTGATAAGGTCTAATTTCAAAGTTCTGATTGAGGTTTTTAGTTATAAATTCAGGGACTGGAGTAGCTTCTATTCCACGCTTACCAAACTCAGACTCAAGTATTTTGTTTAATGTCTTAATCTCGTCCATAGAATTTTTTATTCAAAGCTATGTCTTCTTTAGAGATTTTATATGTCTTATCTTCAATTTCAGAATAAGGTACATAGAGCATATTTTTGTCTAGGGTAGAGATTAAGAATTTTTGTTGGTCCTCAAATGAAAGACTCTCAAAATCTTTCTTAGTGGCATCAATTTCTTCAGGCTTTACTTTATAACTCAAAAAAGCAGTCTTCTTCATTTCATCCCATACCTTAAGAAGTTCTTTTGTGTTTTTTGAGTCTTGGATTTTATCTACAAAAAGCTGGTTAGCTTGTGTTAGTTCAGCATAAACAAAACTACCTTTCTTTGCCTCTTTTATTACTCTGTATACTCTTTCTCTAGTAACTTTTTCTATGTAGTCCATTTGTTCACAGATAATAAATTTTCTATTACCTTTATCTTCATCATTCAAGGCAAGTACAGCGTGTGCTGTTGTACCACTTCCACCAAAAAAGTCTAAAACAATGTCATCATCAGAAGTCATTATCTTTAAAGTATCAAGAACGGTGTATAAAGATTTTGGATAACTAAATAAATTACCCCCTAAGATTTTTTTGAGTAAGTTTGTGCCATTAAATTCAGACTGATATTTTTTGTCTGTCCACACATTCTTATAAACCTGCTGTTCTCTTAGTTTGTGATAAATTACTATTTTATTATTTTCCTCTTTAGCAATGAAATAATCATCGTGATTTAATTCATCAAATGATTGCTTGATATTTTTCCAAGCCATTTCTTTACCGTTATTGGTAATAGGAAAAATCTCGTGATAACCTGATTTCTTTTCAGAAGTTATTGTTTTTAAATCTTTGCTTACATAAATCGGATACCAGTTATTTGGCTTATTTTGTCTAGACCAAACTGTTCTGGCTCTTAGGAATGGCTCATATCTAAAACTACCATCATCATCACTTTCTGAGAAAGACTCTTTAACAGCCTCATCAATAGCAACTTGGTTAAATTCTGCTTGTTCAACATTCTTTGCGTATACAAGCATAAATTCACTATTTGGAGAGAAAAATTTAGAAAGATTTCTACCTTTTGGATTATGTAAGACAGTTACAACTCCCACACGGTTTTCTCTACCAAAAATTTCATCGGCTAAAGCACCTAAATAAAATAATTCGGCGTGGTCAATGGCAATAGCAATAAATCCATCCTCAGTAATAAAATCTTTAGCAACTTCAAGCCTATTTTTCATAAAAGTAAGCCAGGTTGAATGTTTAAATGTATTGTTATATGCGAAAGTATCACCATCAGAACCTGTGTTGTATGGCGGGTCAATATAAACAAGTTTAACTTTTTGCTTATATTTATTTCTTAGAGAATATAGACTTAACAAATTATTTCCCTTAATAATCAAATTATCCTGAAGACTTATTTCATTGACTGTTTTTGCTCCTTTTTCATCAAATTTTTTAAAGTTTGTAAGAACTTTTGGTTCAAGAAGTTTATCAATTTCGTCCGGTGCAAGTGTCTCATTCCAGAATATCTCCTCGCGATTTGCATCTTCCTGATTTTGTCCACCCTCAAGAATAGCGTCTTTATATGGAAAAGCTAAAACAACCTCATCGTTGTCTGTGAGATATTGCTTATCAGAAGTAAGACCTACTTTATTTTTGTACTCAGTAAAACTATCCGGCAAAAATTGTTTATTAGAAACAAAACTTTGAAATTTCGCTTTATCAAAAATAAGGACACCATCTACTTCCTGAAAGAAAGTTTTATTTAGGTCCTTTGAGGAACGGAGTATTTTAAGCAAATCAACATCAAGTTGAAGAGCAAGTTCAATAACTTTGTTTTTAGCAAGTTTACCGTCAATAACAAGACGGTCATCTTTTGAGAGTTTTTCTATAAGTTCTTGGTGTAGCTTCATATAAAGCATTTTACCAAAAATTCTTTAATTAAGAAAGAAAATTTGCTATACTGAAAAAACAATTTAATAGACGACCTAACCCGATAGGAATTTCCTAGCGATATGGTCATAAACACCGCAAAAGTATAAAAACCCCTTAGTCTAGGGTCACTTTTGCGGTCACATTGGGAAACTGGTGTGGGTGGGTAATACCATCGTCCTGGCTAAGGGATTTTTGTATGGAAAATTCTATGTCAGGCTATAAATCCGCAAAAGTTTTTATGACAAAATATGATATTGGTTTAATGTTGATTATCTTTGCAATAGGTTTTGATTTAGTTTCTTTAAGAAAAGAGGTTCGTAGATTAAGTATCAAACTTATGAATAAATTAGATAAGCCAACAGAATTAGAAAAGCAAATTGAAGAGAGAAAAAAGAAACCTTATTTAACAAAAGAGGAATTAGATAAGGTTATGACTCCTGAGGAAAAAGAAATAAGAAAGAAATTATTCGGCAGTGAATATCCAAAAGAAATTGATTAAATTAGAGGTTGTCTTTAAATTTATTTACAATTCTGTCAGAAAGAACATCATAATCTAATCCTCTAGTGAACATAGGTGGAAAATCGTAGAGGTCCGAAGTATCAAACCTAGCATTTGAACTCCAATCATTTTTAAACTTCCTTTCAAGTATCCAGGCTGTTGCTTTCCAATCTTTTTCTCCAGCTTTTTCAATGCGTTTGAGTAGTTTTTGTTTGTACTCAATCATTTTTTGACCCATTTGTTCTGAAAATTCTGAATTGTGTCTTTTCCATAAACAGATGGTATCTTCAGAAATACCAGCAAGTAAGGCACAGTCACGCTGTGTCATTCCATTAGCTAAACCATCAAGAATTATTGCAACTCTTTCAGGTGTCATCTTATAAGGTTTGTTAGTTTTCGCCATAGCAAATAAGTTTAATTACTTAATAATTGCTATTGCAGTAGCTCTTTACATTATATCAAAAAGTCGTGAAAAATGTTAAAGTAGACTTACTTTTCAATGCAGAATACAACAGACAACAAAAATATACCTGACATAAACAAAACTCTTGTTGCCCCAAGTGTGGCACTTGTAATTGTTGGTAAAACTTCATTAAAAAAGAAGCGAAGAAAAAGAAAAAAGGATATAAAAGAGTACTTAAGAAGAAAAGCTGAAAAAGCACTCCGTAGAAAGAGAAGAAAAAAGTTAAGAGGTAAAAGACAAAGTCTGATACTAACCCCGAAGAAAAAGAACAGTCACACAAAAAAGTCAGTACCTGCTAATTTTTCTTTAGTAAATAATACTGAAGAAGTTATTGGGTATTTTAAGGATGTTGGAAAAACTTTTGCTAATAGAGAGCAAGTAGCTTTTGACCTAGAGGGAGTTGAACAACTTTCACCTGATGCGATTGCTCTTCTTGTTGCAAAGGTTAATGATGTTAATTTTACACGAGGTCTAAATATGATTGGAAACAGTCCTCTAAAAGCGGAAATAAAGAAGATATTTGATGACTCTAGATTTCTAGAACACGTGCAAGCCAGATATACTCCTCCACCAAATGAAAGTAATTTATTAATCCACCAAAAAACACAGAAAAAAGTTCATCCAGAAATTGCTAAACAAGTTGGAGAACTTGCGGTCCGGCATACTTTTAAAGATACAAGAAAGTTTCAGCCAATTTTTAAAATGATGATTGAGTGTATGGCAAACACAGACAATCACGCCAACCTAAAATTAGAAGGTTTTTATGACTGGTGGATATTTACTTATTGTGACCCAGATACTAACATAACATCATTTTCTTTCTTGGACTTGGGTGTAGGTATCTTTAATAGTAATCCTGTTAATAGCTACAAGCAAAAATTTTTGAACACTATTCAATCTGCAACAGGTTTAAATGTGAGTAATAATTCAAAATTAGTTCCAAAGCTATTCTCTGGAGAAATATATACATCAAGAACTAAGGATAAAACTAGAGGACAAGGACTTCCTAGTCTTAAAGAATGTGCTGAGAACTCTCATATTAAAAATATGACAATTATCACAAATAATGTTAAAATAAGCTTACCTAGCTTAGTGACAGTTGAATTAAGTAATAAATTTAATGGCACTTTTTTGTATTGGGAGTTACACCCTTAATTAATATGGAACAGATTAAAATCATAGTTGCGACAGAATTCTCAGATGCACCTGGTGCAAGGTTTATTTCCGATGGAGAAAATTCAGGGGAACTTTTCTATAATACTTTACTGAAAGATAGGTTTACTGAGGCAAAAAATGCAAATACCAAACTCCTCATAGACCTTGATAATACTTGGGGTTATGCTTCTTCTTTTATATCAGGTGCTTTTGGTAGACTAGCTGATGAATTCGGTAAAAATACTGCAATTAAACATCTTGATATTAAATCAGATGATGACCCTACTTTGTTCCAAAAAATAAAAGATGAGATTAACAAGTCTAGTAATAATGCTTAAATCTATTGGTAAACATCTCCATACAATCATTATCTGGATACTCATTTTTCTAGGTGGATTTGTTGCTGGAAGAATAGTTAAAGATATTCCATATTTAACTCTTGAAACAAAAGTTGGCATAGGCGATATTGCAAATTTTGTCATTGCGACTGTGGTTGCTGTGCTTATCCCTGTATCGCTAAGTCCTATTCTTAAAAACAAAAGAGTTATTAAAGACTTTCTTATTGATGAGGTAAAAGACTGTATTGATTTCCTAACCTCAATTAAAGCATCTGTAGATGATATGGCTATTAGAGGAAGTAGCGAGGAAAGTGACCGTGTGAAAATAAATTCAATGATTGCTCAAGACTTAGGAATGAAAATCGGCTCTCTCGCAGAACAGCTTGAGGTATCTTTCAAAAATAAGTGTCCTGAAATCAAAACAGCTCTTACTGAGAGATATGGCGAATATTGGAGAGAAATGACTGGTGGTGACCTAATGTCACAGAATTTCACATTCAGTCTTGGTTTTCGTGCTACACACGATAGAAATTACGCTAAATTACAGGCTTGTCTAAAAAAGACAATACACGAGATAAATAACTTTTAGTTTATATTTTCCTCTATTATTGCCTTTCGCACTTCGTCCCAAGTTCGGAGCTCTAATTTGACTAAATATTTTTTCGTGTTAAAGTGCGATTGAGCGCTGTTTTTTGATACATGTTTTATGGTTGCCAGAAGAGGCAATTCCCTTTTGTGGTAACCATAAAACTATTAGAAGATGAACTTATCAAACCCGATCACCACTGTTGATGCAATGGCAGATTTTATTTGGGATTTCAAATTGTTATTAGAAATTGAACTTACGATAACAGAACAAAATCCCCATGAGAAGACAGCGGCTGCTATCCAAACTTTTACTAAGCTACACGAGGAACTTAATGTTATTTTTTTACCAAAATCTACATCTACTACAGCCGGAGGATTTTTCTTACCTGCAGATATGGAGTTCCCTGCTGAAGCAACTGAAATTCTCTCTCAAATGCAGAAGACAATTAAAGATGCCGAATTTAAGGGACTAAACGTATTTGCACTTATTAAGAATAAGGGTGTCATGGAAGGATATCAAAGCCCTCCTGGCTGTCACCGACACAAGTGCCCAAAATGCAATACCATCTGGGAACACAGCGACTCTCCGTGGCAATTTTGGAAAACTCATAATTGCCCTAACTGCGGCACAAAACAGTTATATCGATACTTTGGACCAGAACAACCTCATCTGTGGGCGTAAAGCCAACACTTACCTTACCGGTATGCACCATGTTTATGGAGCATACCGGTTTTTCTCTGAGAGAGCTGCTTGACGTATACCCCCTAGGGGTATACGATGTTTCGTATGAAATACATGGAGGAAAAAACAAAAGCGAAATTAATCAAGCAACTTAAACGCATCGAGGGTCAAGTGCGCGGGCTACAAAAACTTATTGATAATGACACCTATTGTATCGATATCATCACTCAAACTTCTGCCGTGAAGCAGAGTCTTTCAAGTGTTGAAGATACCCTTCTTGAAAACCACTTAGGTCATTGTGTACACCACCAAATGTCTTCTGGTCAGGTCGGAAAAGCAAAGGAAGAAGTACTCAAAGTTTATAAACTTAAACGAAAATAATATGGCGGTACAAAAAATATATAAAGTGAGTGGTATGCACTGTGCAAGCTGTGTCGCCCTCATTGAGGATAAGGTAAAGAAAGTACCAGGAGTGACGGCAGCTTCGGTAGCACTTACCAATGAAAAGGCAAAAATTGAATTCTCTGGTAGCGAACTGCCACTTGAAACATTGAATAATGCCATCTCCCCGTTTGGCTATACGTTTGAAGATACAACAAAGGAAAATATGGATCACGGGCACGATCACGGCAGTATGTCAGAAATGAATCACGGCGAACCAAACAAGGAAGACGGTTTGGCCCTTGAAATGAAATTTGTTATTCCAATGGTTGCCATTTCATTTATCATGATGCTCTGGACTGTGCTTTCAGACAACCACATCATTCCTACAATGTCTGAAACGGTATATGAATTTTTTCACCACTTGATGCCGATTTTTGCATCATTCGTACTTTTTGGCATTGGTCGCCGATACATTAAAGCGACGTGGATATTTCTCAAGACAGGTACAGCGAATATGGACGTACTTGTTGGTATCTCTACTATCGTTGCCTTTCTATATTCGTTCATCATAACGGCATTCGAAAAAAATCTTGCGCCCTACCTGAACGTTACCTCAAATTTTTATGATGTGGTCATTATCGTAATCGGTCTTATCGCACTCGGCCAATTTTTTGAAGCGCGAGCAAAACGCAAGACAAATGAGGCACTTAAGCGCCTTGCTGAGCTTTCAAGTAAATCTGCGCTCGTACTTCGAAACGGAAAAGAAGTTGAAATTCCAATTGAGAAAGTAACAATGGGAGATGTTGTTATCGTTAAACCAAACGAACGTATTCCCGTTGACGGTATCATTGAAACTGGCTCATCAAGTATTGATGAATCAAATCTTACTGGTGAATCTATACCCGTAGACAAAACTATCGGTATGCCTGTCTTTGCCGGAACACAAAATTTTCAGGGGCTGTTGCATATTAAAGTTACCAAAGATACAAAAGATACCGCGCTGGCACACATTATTTCTATCGTTGAAGAAGCGCAGAACTCCAAAGCGCCTATTGAGCGCACAGCTGATAAAATCTCCAGCTACTTTGTCTATATTGTTCTTATTCTCGCTGTCGTTACTTTCGCTACATGGATGATCTTTGGTCCGGCAACACTCGGTCTTTCTAAATCATTTGCCTTTGCTCTTTCAACAATGATGGCAGTACTCGTTATCGCCTGCCCTTGTTCATTAGGGCTCGCCACTCCGACAGCTATTATCACTGGCGTTGGTACTGGTGCCCGCCGTGGCATCCTCATAAAAAATGCCGAGAGCCTCGAGAAACTTGCAAGTGTGCAAGCATTGGTTTTCGACAAGACTGGCACGCTTACTGAGAACAAGCTTTCGATCGAAGGTATCTTTTGTAAAGACACCGACCACGTGTGCGATGACGAACATAAAGCATTCAAACAGTCTCTCATTTACGCAATGACAAAGGCATCGAAGCATCCAATCTCCGCGAGCATCGCACAGTGGCTTACTGATATAAAAGTAAAAGAAGTATCAGTTTCTGCAATTTCGGAGTTGGCAGGTAAAGGTCTGGTGGGAACTCATGAGGGCACACAATATTATCTTGGTTCAATTACCTACGCAGCAGAGGTAATAAAACGTTCTGAAGAAACTATTCGTAAGGATTTTCACAATGAACGTTTTGCAAGTGGCCGAGAGCTCTACTTATTTTCTGAGAAAGAAATTCTCTCGCTGGTAAAAGTGCACGACACCCTAAAGACTGAAGCGCGAGAAGAGATCGAAAAACTCAAACATCTCGGGCTCACCGTTATCATGGCAACCGGTGATCACCAAAAGACAGCCGAGGTTGTGGCGAAAGGTCTTGGTATTGATAAAGTATTTGCCAATGTACAGCCTGAAGACAAACTCAATATTGTTAAAGATTTACAAAAGAAAGGCCTCAAGGTTGCTATGATTGGTGACGGAGTTAACGACTCTCCAGCACTTGCACAAGCAGATGTAGCGATTTCAATGAGTGATGGTTCTGATATTGCTATTGAAAGTTCTGATATTGTCCTTCTTCAAGGTGATATTGCTAAAGTAGCTGAAGCAGTTACTCTTGCAAAGAAAACAAATCGTATCATTTGGCAAAATCTTATTTGGTCATTTGGATATAATTCTCTTGGAATTCCAATTGCTGCAGGTATTCTCTACCCTTTCTTTGGATTTCTACTTAATCCCGCTATTGCTGGATCAATCATGGCATTTGAAAGTGTGACAGTTGTTATGAACTCACTGCGTTTAAAAAAAACAACATTGTAAATCTATGAAAAAAACACTCACATTTCATGTTCATGGTATGCACTGCAACTCCTGTGTTCTCCTAACTGAAAGCAAGATCGGAGATTTGCCGAATGTAAACAAGGCAACGTCGAATTTGAAGAACCATACTATTGAAGTTACGGGAGACTTTGGAGACATGAACGAAACTCAGACTGCTGACATGCTTACTGATGTCGTTAAAAGCTATGGCTATACAATTTCCACCGAGAAACTGGTGCAAAATATTACACAATGGTCGGAATTTAAAATTGCTGTACCAATCGCGATTGGCTTTGCAATCCTTTTCGTCCTCCTTCAGAAACTCGGCATCGTAAATCTTGTTGGTGGTGGATCAGTAACATATGGCACGGCATTTGTTATCGGTATCATCGCTTCCCTCTCAACATGCATGGCTGTTGTTGGTGGGCTTCTTCTTTCGATGTCTGCAACATTTGCGAAAGAAGGAGATACAGTCCGTCCACAACTACTCTTCCATGGTGGACGTCTAATTTCGTTCTTTATCTTTGGGGGTATCATCGGTGTACTTGGTTCAGCCTTCACATTAAGTACAACCACTACCGTTGTCTTAAGTATCGTTATCGCTTTGGTGATGATTATGCTGGGTATCAATCTTCTCGACGTTTTCCCTTGGGCAAAGCAATTGCAACCTGCGATGCCAAAATATATCGCACAACGAGCACACGGTATTTCAAATCTCAATCACACACTGACACCACTTCTCGTCGGTATTGCGACATTCTTTTTGCCATGCGGATTTACCCAATCAATGCAACTCTACACGCTTACTACCGGAAATTTTCTGCAAGGATCGCTTACGATGTTCTCCTTCGCGCTCGGAACACTACCAATCCTTGCTCTCATCTCTTTTAGTTCATTTAGTATTCGAGACAGTAAGTATGCAGGAATATTTTTCAAGAGTGCCGGACTGATCGTTATATTATTTGCCTTATTTAATTTTATTAACGCACTGGTGATTATCGGCATCGTTCCACCAGTATTTAACTTCTGAGTATATCTATGAAAATAGCTATCGCGATTCTTATAGCAGGTCTACTTATTGCAGGATCAATTGTGCTTACTAAAAATAATTCCATTTCCCAACAACCAAACAAAGTAGCCGAAAATATACCAAACGTCAGTATAGTAAACGGAACACAGATTATCGAAATTAGAGCTAAAGGAGGCTACACTCCCCGAATAAGTGTTGCTAGAGCTGGGATTCCAACGACCCTTCGATTTAACACTAACGGTACTTTTGATTGCTCTGCTTCCGTGCGTCTTCCAAGCATGGGAATCTCTGAAATACTTCCAAACTCCGGCACAAAGGATATTAGTCTTGGCAGTCCTAAAGCTGGAACGCTTCAAGGTACTTGTGGAATGGGAATGTATCCATTTGAAATACAATTTCAGAGCTAGAAAACTATACGGTTTGACTTCTCCTATCAACAACTGAAAAATCGCCTATGGTATACTTTTAAGTGTGAAAAATATACTCATTTATTTCATCACGGGTGGATTATTTACGACCCTTATTGTTACTCTTGAGCAAAGTGGTCTTCGACTACTATCGGGATTAATGGCTCTCATCCCTGTATTCACTTTGGTTTCATATATTTTTATTGGACAATCACAGGGTGGGTTGGCAGTAAGTCAACATTCACAATTTGTTCTATGGGGTACAATCGTATCTTGGATACCTTATATGATTGCTGTTGCTTACTTCGCACCAAAAATTGGCGCACATAACGCGATTATTGTTGGAATGGTTCTATTCTTTGTTCTCGCAATTACTTTCATTCTCATAACTTCCCACTATCACCTCTTTCAGTAAAAGAATTTTAGGAGATACTGAAATTCAGAATATAGAAAACCACCCGCATTGACGGGTGGTTTTCTATTATGCACAGAATAGTTTGACTACTTTCCTTTCGCTAGGATGTTGTTGAAATATTCTCTCGTAACCGGACCAAAGTAACCAATCGCCGGAGAAATATGCACGGAAGCCTGATATTTTGCTAATGCTTTTTTCGTTAATACTCCAAATCGAGTTGTTTCATTTCCGGGAGAACCGGCACCAGAAACTGCAATGAGAAATCCTTTTCCATTGAGGAATCTTTGCAACTCCCTTACATCTTCACCCGTCGCCCCAACACTTAAATTTCGAGTAAATACAAAGTTGTCATTTTTTTGTGCTGTAACTCTGAGTGGAGAGGTTAATTGCACGGTTGGTATAAGAAAAACTGATCCTGACGAAGTAGGAAGATTGTTAGTGGTTGCATGAACTTCATCAGAAACATCCCCTACACCATTAGTATTAATCGCTGACACGCGATAATTGTATTGTGTTCCGGCTGTAAGCCCAGTATCTGAATAGGTTGTTCCTGTTGTTCCTGTGTCTGCGACAAGTGTAGTAAATCCCCCACCTACCGGTGACTCTCGTTCGATTTTATAACCAGTAATTGCAGACCCGCCATCAGACGTCGGAGCAGTCCAAGAGAGATCGATCTGCGAAGTTGATATTGTTGTAGCGGTAAGCCCGTTTGGATCACCAGGCGCGGACACAACGGTAATTGTCACTGTTCCAGTATCTGTATCTGTGCCATCCGAAACAGTGTAATCAAATGTTTCTACGCCTAGGAAATGCGGAGCTGGAGTATATCCAATATATTGTCCGCCTAAAATAATTTGCGCATCACCGCCATGATTAGGAATACTGACAGCAACAACAGTCAGTGTGTCATGATCTGCATCAGTATCATTTGAAAGTACGTCCAAAGAAGATCCACCTCCAGCAGAAGTATTGTGAGTAGACACATCATCAACAGCAACGGGAGCATTGTTTGCAGGTGGAGTCACTGTAATGCTCGCTGTATCTGTTGCTGATGAAAAAGCTGTCGTGCCACCATTTAAGGCCGTGCTTGCTAGCGCGCCATTCGTTCCACTTGTCTGATCCCAGGCCCGAAATGTAACTGAACTCGTTCCAGCAAAGCTTGGATTTGGATAGAAGTAGAGACGATTAACTGGAGAAGTTGTTAAAAGTCGTGCCGAACTTGATGTGACAGCACCAAGAGGCGACCATGTTGTGCCTCCGTTTGTAGTGTAATACCAAGTACCATTCGTAGTATCCGCATCTGTAATCGCAACACCTAACTGAGCACTCGAGTCAACATCGATAACGTTATCAAGGCCACCTGCTGGTGGTGTGGAATCCACGATGGTTGCAACTGGAGTTCCTACTACACCCACCGGCGCACTCGCGTCGTGCGCTATTGATAATAGAACTGGGGTCTTTGTATTATCTAAAATTGGCGCATCATTGATTGCTGTTATGGTAAGACTCGCTCCTTCTGTATTTGACGAAAATGCCGTTGAGCCACCGCTTGTTGAGGTGTCTACAGTACTTCCATCTGAACCACTCGTTTGATCCCACGCACGGAAGGTAAACGCGTCAGTAAATGATCCACTAACGTCAGCTAACCCGCGACAGTACACACGATTATCGGCATCCGCAGTAAGCAACCGCGCTGAAGATGTTGTCGGGGTACCGAGCGCGTTCCATGAAGTACCACCGTCGAGTGAATAGTAACAACTGAGACTCACATTAGTTCCAACAATCGCTATACCCAATTGAGAACTTGAATCAATGTCTGTCACATTGTCTACCTGACCAGAAGGCGCAGCAAAATCGACGATTGCGGAAACAAGGGTACCAACAGCACCAGTAGGAGCTATCGCATCTTCTGTAATAGTTGAAAGAGATGGGCTCTTGCCTCCATCAAGCACCGGGGCATCGTTGACTGGAAGTACAGTTACATCGGCGGTATCTGAGGCAGTTGAGAAGGAAAATCCACTACCATTATTGGAGGTGTCAGCAAGATCTCCTTCACCAAACTCGGTTGCATCCCAAGCCCTAAAAGTAAGGGCGACTGTAACTGTCCCGTTATAGTCAGCGGGTGGCTGACAATAAACTCTACTTTGTGTATCTGCCGTAATTAATCTGGCTGAAGAATCAGAAACAGTGCCAACAGCAGCCCAAGTATCACCATTATCAAGAGAATAGTAGCAAGTTAGAGTTGCATCTACTCCAGTTATAGCCATACCAGCAATTGCTCCACCATCAGAATCTGTTACGTTATCAAGTCCTCCAGGAGGAGAGACAAAATCTACAAGTGATGAAACAAGCGTACCTACTGCTCCACTTGGAGCACCTGAATCTTCGTTGATAGCATTTAGTACTGGCGTTTTAGTGCTATCCAAAACTGGGGCAGAGTTTCCAGGACTCACTATTATTGAAGCTGTATCTGTTGCTGTTGAAAACGCAGTTGATCCTCCTGAGGTAGATGTGTCAACGATACCTCCAACTGTTCCACTTGTTTGATCCCAAGCACGGAAAGTAATGGCATTAGAAACTGTTCCAAAAAATGGAAACGTTGGCTGGAAATAGAGACGACTCGTAGCACTCGCCGAAAGAAGTCGAGCAGATGAGGAGGAGACAGCCCCAAGGAGAGTCCAGTTTTGTCCTCCATCAATGGTATACCACCAGGTTCCATTTGCTGAGTTAGCAGCCGTAATTGCTAGACCAAGGGGATCGTTATCAATATCAGTAACATTATCTAACCCTCCACCGACATTTGTGGAATCAATGATGTCGTATATTGGTGTTCCAACACCTCCGGTAGGAGCTGGTGCGGCTTCATTAACCACGCGAAGATGTGGGCTCGCTACTGCATCAAGAACCGGAGCGGAGTTTGCTGCATGAGCTAGATTAACGCTTCCCATAAAAAGAACAAATCCGATAATCAGAAGAATCCTCTTATTTATGAATTTCATACTCGATAGTTTAACACGGATTGGTATCTCAAAATTTCTTTTTCCCCTATTTTAGTCCGGGAGTATATCTATGTATTTTTACTTAACACAAATTTCTGCGAAGGACTCAGTAGTTTATCACTTCGATGGATACACCCTGCCCAACAACATGGCCGGCGCATTCCGCTACTCATTTTTGAAATCGCTTTTTTGATACGAATAGTTCTGGTTTCAGCCTGCTTACCAGAAATAACCCAACAAATCCATTCGTTCTTTGCGAGTGGAGTGATGGTATCCCAAACTGCTCGCGCTTTTGGTGTGGCAACAATAGCCTTTTGGAAGTCAGCGGGCAGTGTATGTGGCATCTTTATATGAATCTCTTTCTTAACCATGCGACCAATTCTACCAAAATGCAGCCCAAGTTTACATATTCGACTAAACTTTTTTTATGCTAGACTCAGCCTATGGAAAGTGATCCAAACAACAATAAGCAGGAAGGTAACCAAAACCAGCAGCCAGAGCACGATTCTGAAACTGACTTGCTACATAAGGCCGTATCAGAACTTTCTCCAGAGGACGCAGAAATAGTGTTGGAGGAATTCAAGGTTCTTGCACGTGCAGAAATCCCAAATCTAAAAGCAAAAATTGCTACTTTTAAGATTATTGAGGAACAGTCTGAAGAGCTACAAGAAAAATACGCAAAAAACCAATTACCAGAGATGATGCGAAAAATGTACGGTACTGAAGAAGATCGCAATCATTTACTAGATGAGTTAAGTACAAAAATAAAGCAGCTTGAGAGTCTGAAGCAGAATATCTTAAACAAAGATATCGAAGCAATAAAAACGAGCCGAGAGAAAAGGTTTGAAGAATACAGAAATCTTCCTGGAAACTATAGTTTATCTGGAAAAGAATATCATGAGAATGAGGACCGTTTTAATAAACAGCTAGAAGAGGAAAGAAGAATTGAAGCGCTGAGGAAAGAGATTGATAGATTATCAAAATTAAATTAGTAAATTTAAAAATTTTCTTACACCATGAATCCTGTTATCCATTTTGAAATGCCGTATATCGACAAGAATCGCGCGGCTGAATTTTATTCAAAAACCTTCGGCTGGAATCCACAAATGTTAGGCCCAGAAATGGGAGAGTATGTCGTTATGCAAACTGGCGAAACTGACGAAAAAGGAATGATACAAAAGCCGGGCATGATTAACGGCGGCATGTATAAAAAACCTGAAGATCCAAAGGGTCAGTATCCTTCGTTTGTTATTGGTGTTGATGATATCAACGCAGCAATTGAAAAAATTAAACAGAGTGGTGGCACTAATATTTCAGAAGCAATGGAAATCCCTGGTGTCGGCATGTACGCAACATTCGTTGATACTGAAGGAAATCGGTTGAGCATCATGCAGCCGAAACAAATGTAATCTATGACAGAAATGAACAAACGCTGGTTTGCGCTTGCTGTTTTATGTTTGGGCGCACTCATGATTGTGCTCGACACGACTATTGTTAACGTTGCGCTTCCCTCTATTCGCACAAGTTTAGGTTTTTCGGAAAGCTCACTCGCCTGGATAGTTAATGCTTATCTCTTAACCTTCGGCGGTTTTCTTTTGCTTGGTGGACGACTCGGTGATCTCTACGGTCACCGAAAACTTTTTCTCGGTGGTATTGCCCTATTTACTCTCGCTTCCCTTTCGTGCGGTTTAGCACAAACGCAGTGGTTTTTGATAGCCGCTCGGGCTCTACAAGGCTTAGGCGGTGCTATTGTTACCGCTGTTGCTCTCTCGCTCATCATGAATTTATTTACTGAACCAGCTGATCGAGCAAAAGCAATGGGAGTGTACGGTTTCGTATCCGCAGGCGGCGGTTCAATCGGAGTTCTGTTAGGTGGAATTTTAACTAGTACGTTAAATTGGCACTGGGTATTTTTGGTCAATATTCCAATCGGCATTATTGTCTCATTGCTTTCAATCTATTTACTGCCAACCTCTACGGGCACAAGTGAGAACCGTCACCTGGATATTTGGGGAGCCATCACTGTCACTCTTGCTCTTATGTGCGCCGTGTATGCCATCGTTAACGGTAACGTTGTTGGTTTTCTATCATTAGAAACACTTGGGCTTCTTGCTCTCGCGGTTGTGCTTTTCGTCACTTTTGTTTTTATTGAAAATCGGAATCCGGCACCACTCATGCCGCTCCGACTTTTTAAACTGAAAAGTCTCACAGTTGCAAACGCTATTGGAGTACTCTGGGCAGCAGCAATGTTTGCCTGGTTCTTTTTATCAGCTCTCTATCTCCAACTCATTCTAGGTTTTGGGCCACTACAAGTTGGTCTGTCGTTTTTACCAGCAAATCTCTTGATGGCATTTTTCTCACTCGGCTTGTCAGCAAAAATTGTGATGCGCTACGGCATTCGAAAACCACTCGCTACCGGCATGGCTCTTGTGTCGATTGGATTACTTCTTTTTGCTCGCGCGCCCCTACAAGGAACGTTTATGTGGCATGTTCTACCGTCGATGCTTCTCATGGGTTTTGGTGGCGGTATCGCGTTCAATCCCGTGCTGTTAGCTGCAATGAGTGAAGTAGCTCCTGAAGAATCTGGCCTTGCTTCTGGTTTGGTAAATACATCATTTATGATGGGTGGTGCACTTGGCTTGGCAATTCTTGCAAGCTTAGCAGCTGGATATACTACTTATAGTATTTCTTTGGGTGCGCCACTTCAAACTGCACTCAACCAGGGTTACCACGCTGCGTTTTTGGCTGGAGCTTTCTTTGCAATGTTCGCCGCTGTACTTGGTGGCACATTGCTCAACGATTCAGCCGCAACACAAGAAATAGTTCACACAGTATAGAATCCCCTGAGACAGCTTCCTCTCTCTACCATGCTCGGGTATACTCCCTCGTATGTTCAAATCAATGAGCCGCGACCAGCGAAATATGCTCCTTATACTGACGCTCATCAACCTTTTAAATTATCTTGACCGCCAGGTGGTCTTTCCCCTCTTTGGACTTTTGAAAGCCGATTTTCATCTTACCGACTTTCACTTAGGCGTACTCGGCACCGTTTTCCTGTTAGTCCAATCCCTCGCAGCGTTTCCCCTCGGGGTCTTGGCTGACAAAACTAGCCGAAAAGTAATTGTTGGTGCAGGTGTTACGCTTTGGAGCTTAGCAACTTTTGCTTCAGGCCTTGCTAATAGTTTTCGTATGCTTCTCGGTATTCGATCAATTGTTGGCCTTGGAGAAGCCAGCTACTCTCCCGCCGCCGTAGCAATGATTTCAGATAATTTCCCAAGTGAACAAAATGCGCGTGTTCAAGGAATGTTTAATATTGGCATGCTTATCGGTGGAACATTGGGAGCAATTATTGGCGGCTTGATTGCTTTTTATTTCAACAACTGGCGATTAGCTTTTTTTATTGTTTCATTGCCAGGATTTATTCTGGCCTACTTCGCTTTTCAGATGAATGACCGGCGACTAGAACACAACGAGCCGGTGATTCCCTTACGTTCACTATTAAAAAATCATGCCTATATATGGCTTATCATCAGCGGCACTTTTGTTTCATTTGCCAGTGGAGCCTTTATTACCTGGGGTATTGAATTTATTAATCGCTACAAAGATTATAACCTCCGCGACGCAGCAATCATTTTAGGCGCCGGAATGATGGTCGCCAGTGTCATTGGTGTTCTCATTGGCTCATATGTAGCTGATGCGCTTCAGAAAAAATATCCTTGGGGTCGCAGTGCGGTAGTTGCTATATCGCTCATGATTTCGGCACCACTCATGTATGCTGGTTTGCTTGATATAGGTTCTGGCTTTTTTCTCTTTTTCTTTTTTACTGGTGCAGTTTTCCTTGCCGTATACTTAGGTCCTGTAACTGCGGTCCTCCACGATATCGTTCCAAAACAATTTCGATCCTCGGCTTTTGGTATCTATGTACTGTTCATTCACCTCGTTGGTGAAGCATTCTCTCCAGCTATTATCGGCGCTATTTCTGATCATGCATCACTTCGTACGGGATTAGAATTTGCTACTCTATTCGTATTCTTATCAGGAATTTGTTTCTTACCAGTTGCCTTTAGGATTCACAAAACCTCCCTTTCTCCAGCTGAATCGCTCGCGTAATGTTACAATACTCGTATGTCATTTCTTAAAGCTCAAGTTCCGCAAGGTATCGTTCTTACTCTTACGCTCGCCTACCTCTTCGGTGCTTTTTTTGTCTATACAAACGAACAGTTCTTTTGGTCGCATATAACTGAACGAACATTAGAAGACCGAATTACAAAAGTAGAAAATCTGTTGCACGCATCAGAAGCAACTCTCAAGGCAACAAAAGATGAGAACGCCGCTTTGGCAGCTACCCTACAAAACCAACAGGCTGAAAGTAATAACCTTGCGTATCAGTTTCAGAATGTTGCCTCAACCGTTGGAACTCTTGAGAAACTTTCTAAGACCGACCGTGAACTGTTAAAGAAATATTCAAAGGTGTATTTTTTGAATGAAAATTATATCCCGCTGCAATTAACTGCAATTGACCAACAATACTTAACGACAACCAATAAAGGAAAAACGTTGGAATTTCATTCCGATGCATATCCATTCTTAACCAAACTTTTTCAAGCAGCTCTCCATGACGGAGTAACCCTTCAGGTAGTGTCGGCCTATCGATCATTCGGTACACAGTCAGCCCTAAAGGCTAGCTACATCTTTCTTTATGGTGCCGGTACTGCCAATAGTTTCTCAGCTGATCAAGGCTACTCTGAGCACCAACTTGGTACGACAGTTGACCTCACTACACCGGAAATTGGTACTACTGCCCTTACCTTAGATAAGACGCAAGCATATCAATGGCTTACCAATAACGCCTACCGATACGGCTTCGTGCTTTCATATCCAAAGAGTAATACGTACTACCAGTATGAGCCTTGGCACTGGCGCTTCGTTGGTATTGCTCTCGCTACCCTACTTCACAACCAAAGTAAATACTTCTACGATCTTGACCAGCGAGTTATTGATCAATACCTCGCTGGAATTTTCGATCAATAATAGGTATGAAAGCGCATACGCTTATAGCACTTAAGGGAACATTCCGTACCCCAGCGGACATCCAAGATTTTTTGAATTCCATCCCACAGAATTTTGAAAAAGGCGGCGCTACCTGTAAATCTCCGGCTTCTGTTTTAAAAACCGGTAGCGCTCACTGTATTGAGGGAGCAATGCTTGGAGCGTATTTACTAAAAACGCTTGGGTATCCGCCCTTACTTCTTGATCTCCGCGTCGGCATTAAGGATGAAACTGACTTTGATCACGTGGTTGCTCCATTTAAACAAAATGGTTTTTGGGGTGCTCTTTCCAAAACAAACCACGCGGTGTTACGTTATCGCGAGCCAGTGTATAAGACGATTCGAGAACTTGCGCTTTCATATTTTCATGAATACTTTACCGATGACGGCCGAAAAACATTACGCAGTTACTCTGTGCCATTTAACCTTTCACGCTTTCCTGGTTGGGAGACAGCTGATACCGATGTATGGTACATTCCAGAAGCGCTCAATAAAGCAAAACATATAACCCTGCTTTCCCCTGCTCAGATCCGCAATCTTCGAAAGGCTGATCTTGTAGAGCGGAAAGCAGGCACCATTACCGAATGGCCCAAACGAACTTAAAATCTACGACCGTACTCGTCTTTGGAGTTTTTGACCGTCTGCATGATGGCCATCGTTTTTTTCTGACAGAAGCACAAAAACTGGCAAGTAGGTTAGTAATTGTAGTTACTCCGGATGAAGCAGTGATCACCTTAAAAGGACGGGCGCCTCGTGAACCTATGAGTGTTCGATGTGAGGCCGTGGCTACTGCGGTTCCGTTAGCTACAGTAGTAAGCGGTGATGCAATTTCCGGATCCTGGGGCATCCTTGAAGAGATTCAACCCGATGTTATAGCTCTAGGTTACGATCAAGAAGGATTAGAAAAGGCACTCAAAAACTACTTTTCAAGTAGAGAAGATGCTCCTGCGATTATAAAAATCACGGATCATCGTGGCGGCGAACTCCACACAAGCTTGCTTCATCCGTAGCGCATATTTGCTATACTTTTCGTATGCCAACACTACTCTACGTTCCTCTCGTTTTTTTCTTTTTATATGGAGTTATTGAACTTGGGACTCGCATGGCCTGGATTCATACACCTCATTTCACCAATCTCAAAGCAGCCATTCTTACTGTAGGCACTCTTCTGGGTATATTCCTCTTTTTCTTTACATCTATGAGTATTCCAGCAGGAACACTCCTTATTCGTGCGGAAACCTATGAAGGTGTGGCGCTTGCAACCTATACTTTTTTTGCCATCCTAACACTTGTTTATATTTTTGAGTGGATTAAAGACCACCGTGTAGCCCTCCTTATTGAGCGATCATATTTTCGCCGATGGTACGAATACGCTGAGGCTCAGGCTCGCTGGCTTGTAGCAAGTCCCTTAATGATTTTGATTGCTATTGCAGCCTTAATTCTTACCATTTGTAGTATGGTTCTCACCCAGGCTGTATTTGGCTTCTAAGTATGCGAAAAAAGATTCATCGCTTTTTTACAGCGGTTCCGTTTACTAATAGCGAAGTTACCATCTCCGATCCGGAACTTATTCATCAATGGTCACGAGTCCTTCGCCTCACCACTGGAGAAACAATCATTTTAGTAAACCCTGAAGGTTTTGAAGCCGAAGGAGTGCTACAGGAACTTACTCCTCATAACGCAACCGTCAAAATTACTTCGGTAAAGAAAAAGGAAGAACAAGGACGAAAAGTTACTCTTTATGCTGCAATACTAAAGGGAGATCACTTTGAGCTTGCTTTAGAGAAGGCTGTAGAGGCAGGTGTCTCAAGTATTGTCCCTATTCTAACAGAACGCACAGTAAAAACAGGTCTCAAGCAGGAGCGATTACTGAAAATCATCCGAGAGGCGGCTGAACAATCTGGCAGAAGTTTTATTCCAGCTCTCAAGGAAGCAATTCCATTTACTGAGGCTCTTTCGAAAGCTAAGGCCACAGACACTGTTGTATTCTGTGACCCTGACGGTACTTACTACCGGGAAGTATTCCCGGGGCTTCCCTCTTCAGTGTCACTCTTTATTGGACCAGAAGGAGGCTGGAGTGAAGCAGAAACAAATCTAGCAAAAGATAGCGGTGCTCTATGTACTTCCTTGGGAAACCTTATCCTCCGTGGAGAAACTGCAGTTACTATCGCAACCTTTCTGACTGTTCACACAAAATAAAGAAAACCCCTCTCTCGAGGGGTTTTCTTTTAAGAAATATCAGCGTCATCGATCGCCTTCATTACACTTTTGATGTTGCCATTATATTTCGGATTAACCGAGTTATAGGCACGAAGGACACCGTTAACGTCTTTACCTTTATAGTAGTGTTCTGTTTTTGGGTTGTTACCAGAAATATTTTCGGCAACTACCTCGATAGCTTCATCTACAGATTTAAAGTTCGTGTAGCATGAGTTCCAACCGAAGCCATTATCTGGGTCATTAGGACAAGGGTTCTTACCAGCTGTCGATTCCAACATATAAATTGCTGGGAGAAGACGGTAATCAATTCCATTTTTGTCTGCTTCAATGGCCATTTTCATACCAAGTCCAGCAGCCGGAAGATTATGCGCGTCAAAGTAGGCATCAATCTTCTCAGCCTCATCGAGGAGTCGCTTCTGGTTAAGAGCTTCCTCACTCGAGAGGATCCTTTTTTCATCTGACGATAATACTCCTGCAGTTGGAAGCTTGAGGTCTACTCCTGTTGAGCCAGCCATCAAGTTCATTGCTAAAAAAGGAAGGACAATGAATGACTGCAGAGAACGAATAACGTTGTTTTTTTGCATAGTTAGCAGTTGCGCTCTGCCAAACGTCATGAGGGTAGTGGCTTTTGAGAAGATTTATCTCTTGAGCTTGAAAGCTCGTGGGAGGGCCTCTTAACAAAAAAGACCTGTACTATATAGGCTTGCGCTCTATACCATATCAGGTATGCCAATATAGTAGCATACCTGTAAGAAAAAGTCAATAGTTAAACCATAGTTTTTGAGGGTGTCAAACATAAAAAACCCTTATAAAATAAGGGTTTTTTATAAGTTAAACTTTGACAAAAAACGTCAAAAATTGTCCTATTTTCGCTATCCACAGAGGCTGTTGACCGACTTTTGACCTAAATCTCACCTAGAAAACCAACTGGTTCGATAGAACTCTCTAAAACCTGATGGTTTTCATCAAAAAGCACTGACCCAATAAACTTTTCCCCTGAAAGAAAGTAAGGATACCAGAGCGGATCACTCTGCCACATCTCATCATAGGGTATATCTTCGGCCAAAAACCACTCGGGCGCCATTTCTGGAGTCTCCCGAAGTTCACCTTCGAAGTCTTTTGAAGCAAAAATGTGCATTTCGTTGTCGAACTCTGGGGTTTCGAGCTTCAAAACACCAATTTTCTCAAAACTCTTAAGAATTAAGCCGCTTTCTTCAAAAACCTCCCGGATAAGAGCTTCTTCAATTGTTTCATCAATATCTACTTTACCTCCATAGCCGTTATACAAACCAGCACCAATCCCCCGCTTCTTTTTACCAAGGAGGATCCGGTTGTCATCTATCACTAGACAAAGATTCGTTAGAAGTTTCTGTTTTTCATCATTCATAGATTTGGGAAAAAGGTTCGAAGAACTCGGTCAAAACCAGGAACCAGGTTGTAGTTTAAAGCTTCTTCAGGTAATACCCAAGCGAAACTGATTGCTTCATGATTTAAACGGATATGAAGGTTTTCTCCTTCAACAAGCACGGGGTGAATAATCCATGTTCGAGAAAGCGCCGGATCATCTTCTTCAAGAATTGGTCCAGGAATCATAGAAAGAACTTGGTTTTCGTTGATACCCAATTCTTCTTCAAGTTCCTCTACGACCTTAGCTCGCAGATCTTTATGGTCATCGAGATACCCTGAGATACCGTTCCATAGCCCAGGATAGTTCGAAAGGGATGAGCTACGTTCTACTAGCAAGACCTTTCCATCCGAGGATACAACAATATTCACCACCGGAGTCCACCGAGCAGTTGAGAAGTCTATTTGGCCAGGGGCTGGCTCAAATGCTGTCATACCAGACATGGTACGCCTCCTGCTGAAAGTAGCAATACCAACCTGGGACTTTCTGGTTTAGGATCGAAGAGTAATACCTTCGAGACGGCCGAGAGAAAATGTCGTACCGTCAAAGAAAATCTCAGCAAATGAACAATGAGTATAGGCAATTTCACCCGCTTTTAGAATCTCACGAAAAACAACACTCAAAGGACCACCGTGACTAACGACTGCAAGGCGCGAGTACTCTGTATGTGTCGCGAGAGCAACAAGTCCTTCTTGTACGCGTTTCGAAAATGCTTCATATGTTTCGCCACCAGGAATTACACCGAGATGATCTTTGAGCAGCACCACAAGGTCAGGATACCGTAGAGCAGCTTCTTCTTTTCGCATACCAGTCAAATGCATCAGACCATCACGTTCGTTAAAGTGCTCATTGATAATAACCGGAACATGAGTGAGATTGATAATCGCTCCAGTTTCTTGCGCTCGAACCAGAGAGCTTGTAACGATAGCTTCAACCTGTTCAGTTTTTAATTTTTCAGCAAGAACGCGAGCCTCTTCCGCACCTCTAGGAGTTAAGTGGTCATCATAGGCGCCACCCCAACGGTTTTCTACGTCACCGGTAGTTTCGCCGTGACGAATAAAGAAAATAGTTTTCTGCGCACTATGCGCCATGACACTTCTTAAATTTTTTGCCACTACCACATGGACACGGATCATTTCTGCCAACACGTGGAGTTGTAACTTGTTCTACTGCCCCCGCTTTTTTCTCTGCGGGAGTTTTTGCTTCAGCAAATTGGCCCATCTCTTCATGTGATGCAAGAAGAGGTTGCGGCACGCTTCCTATAGTTTCCTTTGGTGCTGATACAGCTTCTTGTGAGAGCGTTTGAATAAGGTTTGCTACCTGGCTACGTTGCATTTCTTCCATTTCACGGAAAAGTCTCAAGCCTTCCTTGCGATATTCAACAAGCGGTTCTCGCTGACCATATGCTCGAAGATTTACGGAACTTCGGAGATACTCCATGGTTTCCAAATGCTCAATCCAAAGAATATCTGTAACATACAGAACGATACGACGAACTGCTTCATAAAAAGCAGCTTCACCTAAGCGAGTTTTGCGATCGGCGATAGCCTCAGCAAATGTCGGGATTGCCAATGAAAGTTCATTAAGATACTCATCGATCTTTACTCGATCAGAAAGAAGCATGGCTCGGCGACGACTATAGATAGAGGTACGCTGGTGGTTTAAAACATCATCGTACTCAAGCGTATACTTACGAGCGTCAAAGTTAAAACCTTCAATACGATTTTGCGCCGTTTCAATAGCACGGTTGATAAGTCCGTTTTCAATTGGTTGATCTTCTGGGATACCGAACTTTCCCATCATATTCTTAATATTGTCTGAGCCGAAAATGCGCATGAGATCATCTTCGAGCGAAACATAAAACTGGGTTGCACCTGGATCACCCTGGCGACCGGCACGTCCACGAAGCTGATTATCAATACGGCGTGCTTCATGACGTTCGGTTCCAAGCACAAAGAGTCCGCCTAAACCACGGATTTCTTCAGCTTCGGCTTCTGTCGCCATTGGTCCTCCCAACTTAATGTCCACACCACGACCAGCCATGTTGGTTGCAAGCACAACACTTCCCTTTTTACCCGCTTCAGCAATAATTTCACCTTCACGTTCGTGGTTTTTAGCATTCAAAATAGTATGCTTTACCCCTTCGGCACCAAGATATGCTGAGAGAATTTCGTTTTTCTCAATAGAAACAGTACCAATAAGTACCGGCTGACCTTTTGCCTGAAGTTCTTTTACTTTTTGGGCAATCGCACGGAATTTTCCTTTTTCTGTCTGGAAAATAAAGTCGTTATGGTCAACACGACGAATCTCTTTGTTTGTTGGGATACTAACTACTTCAAGACCATATACTTTAAAGAATTCTTCGCGTGAGGTGGAAGCCGTACCAGTCATACCACCAAGCTTGTCATAGAAACGGAAGTAGTTTTGGAACGTAATTGAAGCCACCGCGCGAGTTTCAGCCTGTACTTTGACTCCTTCCTTAGCTTCAACGGCTTGATGTAAACCTTCATTCCAACGACGGCCTGGCATAAGACGACCAGTAAACGCATCGACAATGATAATTTCACCATTTTGGTTTACATACTCTTTGTCACGCTCATAGAGAGCTTGGGCCTTCACTGCTGTTTCGAGATGGTGGACATATTTAATACCTTTTTCCGTATAAATATTTTCGATACCAAGGAGACTTTCGGCCTTGGTAATACCACTATCGGTAAGTTGAATAGCTCGCTGCTTTTCATCTACGGTATAGTCCTCTCCGCGGATAAGTTGTCGAGCGATTGTCGCAAACTTAGCGTAGAGTTCACCACTATCTTCCTGTGGCTGAGAAATAATCAGCGGGGTACGAGCCTCATCAATCAAAATAGAGTCAATTTCGTCGACAACCGCGTAGGCATGTCCGCGCTGTGCTAACTGTTCTGTTGTTTGGACTAAGTTATCACGAAGGTAATCGAAGCCAAACTCGTTGTTAGTACCATACGTAATATCCGCAGCATATGCCTCTTTACGAGAGGATGGTCGCAAAAATTCATACTGCACGCGAAAAGCTGCCTCTTCATTTTCGCCTTCCCCACGTTTATGTGCTGGATCATACACATATGAGGTATTGAGAGAATTAATGACACCAATAGAAAGACCGAGAAATGAGTACACGATTCCCATCCACACAGCGTCACGTCGAGCAAGGTAGTCGTTTACAGTTACCACATGCACACCTTTTCCAGTAAGTGCATTCAAATACGTAGGAAGCGTGGCTACTAATGTTTTACCTTCACCGGTACGCATTTCAGCAATTTTTCCCTGGTGAAGCGTAATACCACCCACAAGTTGTACTTCATAGTGACGAAGCCCGAGAGTGCGACGAGAAGCCTCGCGGACAAGCGCAAAGGCCTCTGGCAGAATACTATCGAGACTAGCTCCTCCTTTTACTTTCTCTTTTAAAGCATTAGTTCGAACAGGAAAGTCAGTATCAGCTAATCCTTTGAGCTCTTCTTCAAAGTGATTAATCTGAGCAATAATCGGCGCGAGGCTTTTGACATACCGAGTATTAGAATCACCGAAAATTTTGGAAAATATAGACATAGGACATGCAGTATAGCAGAAAAAGCCTTGATTTTCTAGCATTTTATTATATGAAAAATAACATTAAAAAATGCTTTCCTTTCATTCTGGTACCTAAAATCTAGACACGTAAAAAGCCCCGACGTGCGGAGCTTTTTACCAGATGAGAATACGCGAGATTTACGCGCGCTTCTTCTTTGCTGCTGCCTTCTTTTTCTTAGGAGCTGCCTTTTTCTTAGCTGCCTTCTTTTTTGCTGCCATATGTTTGAAAAAGTTATTTGTTAAGTGATGCGTGAGTGCGACCTTCACAAAAAATTTTGTCGCAAAAATTTTTTGTGCATTGAACCCACTGCAACTACTTCAATTATCCTACAGTAAAAAGTGTAGAGCAATAATTTTTTGTGATAGGTGTGGATAACTACCAAAAAATAATGAGCGAGTGCGAATATATTTTTTGCGTATTCAGCACTTAGAAAAAATATTTTTCAAAAATTTTTCAAAAAATCCCGTGTAAGAAAATTTTGTATTAAAAATTATTTTTTAATTTTCTAAGTGGTGGATCAAAGCAAAAAAAAGAAAATCACTTCCAGAATTCTGGAAGTGATTTCAAACTCACCGTGTCGAGTCTCTCACCTACCGTGAGCCGGAGGGTGCGACCTCCAACACAAATGCCTATGTGAGTGCAGCCACCGGCTCGCGAAAGGCGAACTGGCGACTCGGTTATTGTACCTTAAATACAAGAGAGAATATAGAGGTTAGAAAGTGGCACAAAAAAACAAAGACCCCCTTGCGGGGGCCTCTGTCAGGCATTTGTTTTCCATTAATAACGGAAATTGGAGACTTATCTCACGCTTCTAGTATAGCAGAATAAACTGAAAAGTCAAGCTTTTAGCCCTTTGGCTGAACTCCTCCGCCTGAACGCATTTCAGTTGTTTTTTCGCGATGTGGACCAATACTATGAGCTTCGTGTTCGCCGTGGAGATGCTTGACCTCTTGTTGAAGTTCATCAAGTATGTGTTCAATGCGGTGAATGTTTGAGGCTTCCTTTTCAACTTCCTCTTCAGCGTGATCAACAAATTTCTTTTGTCGCTTAAGCCCTGAAATAATGATGACATCTCCAACAAAGAAAGAAACAAAGAGGCCGGTGGCTAACAAAGCGATAATGGAACCAATGGTAGAAATTTCCGGAGAAAAGAAAAATCCTAGTACTCCACCTCGAGCTTCCAAATGATCAGCAAAGTGCCAAATCCCTCGCCAAAATAAAACGATGGCAATACCAGCAATAAATGCATACATAATCGGCCGACGAGAAAGCCAAGCACGAACATGATCCTCTAACTTATCAAAAAAAGTATCGACGGATTTATAGAGTTTTCTGATAGACATGAAAGAAGTATACCAAAAGAAAAAGAAGCCGTGCGTAATGCAGAGGGCTTCTTTTGGGAGTACTACTACTTATAAAATATTAGTGTAGTACCGTAATTTTCAAACTCTTAGTTCCGAAATTAATCAGGTATACACCTGAAGCAAGTTCGGTTGTTGTAAAAATAGCATTTTTGGTGTTCTTCTCTTCGGCCAGTAATTTGCCGTTAAGGTCCATCAAGCGAACCACAGGAACTTCTTTCACAAGTTGTACCTGCACATAATCCGTAGAAGGGTTAGGGAAAACTTTTATGCGCTCGGAAGCCGGAACAGTTATACCGGTTTGTACTCCGCGAGGATAAAAATAATACCAATCACCATAATACGGACCGGTGTTATCGCTGTTATAAATAACGGGGCGAACAATGTAACGGCCAAACTGGTCAGAATACTGATCCCAGTCTTGCGGAATATCATCAGTCATCACATCCTGATGCACATACACCGGACTGGCAGTAGAAGTGTTATACGAAGTTAGCGTAAACGTTAACGGAGTATAAAAGTTTGTAGTATCAAAATCGTTGTTTATCTCCAACCAGCCGGTCGAAGCAAGATTTTGGCTACTCACTTGTAAATCAACTACGCTTTTAGTGGCAGAGCCACCTGCAGGTACCAGGTTGTTTACACCAGTAACTTCAGCGTTTGCAGCACTTGTTTGAGTAGTACCGTGTGAAGGTGTAGTAAAATCTGTAGAGGAATTTAGAACAGCTACACCAAATGCGTACGGTGTAAGCCTTAGTTGATAATGATTACCTTCTGTTAAGTTACTAACTGTAAAAGGTAGTGTTTGTGAGCCGTTAAAAGTCCCGGTCCAAATCAACTTAAAGCGTTGTTCTAAAAAAGAAAGTGTTGGCGAACCTATTTCTACAACAAAACTATCAACGGCTATGCCGTTAGAGTTTGGTGTAAAAACAAAATCAGCTGTAGTGAATGTTGTATCAACCCAAATCAGTGGCATTTGCATCGTAGGAAAATCCCACGAAGTTACCAACTTTACATCATCAGTAATAATGCCGCTTGTAGTTTGGCTTTCAGCACGGTAGTAGATAGGCGTTGCAGGCTGTACCGGGATAGTTACAGAAGTCGATAAAGACGACTGTGATCCGGGAACGAAACCAGCAACGTAACCACCTCCACCTAACACATCAGCCTGCGCATAGCCGTAACGTATTTGTAACCCGTTTGAAAGGGTTGCAGAACCAGTTACGGTAACACTGTTATAGTTAGCTACCGAATCTTCAGTAGTAACCGTTGGATTAACAATTACAGTGCCGGTCCATAGCCCAAACGTATCTACCGCCGCATTAAATAGCCAAGCGGAAGTGTAATGAGAGTTGCGAACACGGTAACGCTTATACAGCAACTGATTTTGAGGCAAGTTAGTAAAGTAAACATTAGCCGAACCGCTTCCCCATGGAATATGGTGATACAAAATTGCATTACCGAAACCAGTGAAGGAAGAATTCGTATTTATCTGTACCTCAACCCACGATGTGTCATAGCCGCCTGATACGTTAAAGAACAGACGTGCTGCTCCTAACGATACGTAACGGATAGTCGTATCGCGGTTGATTGTTGGCATGGTAATCAACGTATCAGTATAAAAACTGTACGGAATACCGGTAATGTTAGGGAAAGTATTCACCGCAACGTAGTAATGCGTCATGGTGTCCAATCCCGTAAAGGTGTAGCTTATAGGTAAGGTATCATTTGTTGATTGCACCCACTGAGGAGAGCTTGCAACATGAACCATACCAGCCGACAACAACTCGAACTGATAGTAAGTACCACTGTCCACATGAGTGTAAGCGGTACCTAAATTCCAGTTTTTTGTTACTGAATCAATTGCTACTTGCGCTGTTGATGCCAGTGCGCAAAGAACTGCCACGAAGAGGAAAAATTGTTTTTTCATAATCTGTTTTTGTTTAAATTAATGTATATGCCTTGTTTTTTGTTTAGTTAGGCGGCTCTAAGCACAAAAAATTATGCGCAGAGTGCCTAACTAAAAACCAGGTTTTTTCAAAGAACTAAGCTTATATATTAACATTTTTTAATCAAAATGTCAAGATAGCTCTTTACATTATTTTAGACGAATGGCCTTGTAAATACTTACTTTTTTAGGCGACGGACAACGAAAAAACACCCCGATTAGGAGGTGTTTTTTCATATATCATGCCTTGTACCTATAAGCCGAATTCTGTACTCTTGCGAGCAACAGCTATTTATCTAGGCCAAAAATTACTCTTTGGCTCAAGCGGCACTTCCCTTGATTACTCTTGGGACACGGCCTTGCACAGGGGTAAGGATTTAGCCGTTTCAACCCTTTGTTTCCAAAGGACTATTCCTTGCGGAACCCTAGCCTTTCGGCATCGGCGTCTCTGCTCGCACCTCGCGGATTGCTCCAGACGGGGGTTACCCGCTACCTGTCTGCCCTCTTACGAGAGCCTGTGTTCGGACTTTCCTCACTCGCCTTTCGGCAAGCGCAGCTGTCCAGTACAGGGCGATTGCAGGATAGCACCTTATTTCATAAGGGTCAAACCGTAACAAATAGGGTCCTCGCCCCGTCATAAGGGATAGATGTTCTGTGCTCTTGACATTTACTTAGTAGATGATATAATTACCCCATGCTTATGAAAAATATCAAGCGTTACAAATCCATAGTCGTTGCTCTCGCTACCCTCGCGAGCGTTCTTGTTTCTGGCGCAGTATTTGCGGCTGGAGTTCCCACCGTTACTACTGTGGCAACAAGTTCACAGGACGTTAGCTCAACTTCAGCGATCATTAAGGCTACTGCTTGGCCAAATGGTGCAGACACTCAGGTGTGGTTCAAGTATTCAACCAGTGCAACTCTTTCAGGTGCTATCCAGCCATCTTGTTTTCCTACTGTTCCAGCAAACGTAACCAACCAAACTGTTCCTTGTACTATTTCTGGCCTTACACCAAATACGACTTACTACTTCCGCGCATATGCTTCAAACGCTAACGGTCCTGCCGCACAAGCAACTATCTACTCGTTCACAACAACTTCTGGTGGTGGTTCAAATGGTAATGGTACCGGAACTGGCAACTGTACGGTTGATGACTTTTTAATCAACGGACAAAATTCAGCAACTATTGCTCCTGGTAACAATGCAACTCTTTCTTGGCATACCTCAAACTGTTCTACCGTCACCCTTTCAGGTGGTGGTATGAGTAATGTCTCCGAACCAGTAGACGGTCAGATTACTATTGCTCCATCTGGAGTTGGTACCTACACCTTTACTCTTAAAGCAGACGGCATCGTAACTACAACTCGTGTTCTTACAGTTTCTAACGGCGGTGGAAATGGCACAGGTAGCTCATGTGTAATCTCGAGCTTCACTATCAATGGTGTAAATGCTTCGACCTCAATGAACTACTCAAGTGGTATGCAGGTTCCTCTTGTATGGCACACGAGTGGCTGTACTGATGTTTCAATCACTGGTGGCGGCATGAACAATGCACACTACCCTGCAAACAGCATGATCTACATTGCTCCGTCTGCTCCAGGTAACTACTCATTCACTCTCACTGGGAACGGTGGCACAAACCCAACAGCTCTTCGCGTGCTCACACTTTACGGTGGCGGCGGTTCAGGTACCGGTACGACCGGATCTCAGAACTGTTCGATTGATTCATTCACCGCATTTTCAACTCAAGTTACTTCTGGTGGTTCAACAAACCTTGGCTGGGGCACTTCAAACTGTACTTCAGTTTCGATCTCAGGTATCGGTAGTGTTTCGCTCGATGGCTCAACTTCTACTGGTGCAATTTACAGCACGACCACATTTACGCTTACTGCATATGGCCCAGGTGGACCAATCACCGCATCTCGCACGGTTAACGTAATCCAAAACCAGCACTGTGATATTACGAACTTTAACGCTTCTGCTCTTTCGGTAAGTCAGGGTGACGCGGTAGTACTTTCGTGGGCAAGCCAAAACTGTACTTCAATTTCGATTCAAGGAAACGGTATCAGTGGTAGCTACTCTCCAAACAGCTCAGTAACAATCTATCCGAATTCAACAAGCACCTATACCGTTACTGGATATGGTCAGAGTGGATCAAATGACTCAGCAAGCATCACTATCTATGTAAATCAGATACCTCAGCAGCAATACAACTGTCAGATTAATTACTTCAATGCTAACCAGAATTATGTTTCCGCTGGCGGTTCTACAACCCTCACTTGGGGAACACAGAATTGTTCAAATGCATATGTTTCCGGACCTGGCGTTTGGTCAAGTGGCAGTAATGGCTCAGTAAATACGGGTGCAATTAATGGTAGTGCAACGTTTACGCTTACGGCATACGGCACTGGTGGATCACAGACTTCGAGCGTCACGGTATACACAAACGGTGTACCGAACCCGAACCAAAATACTTGTGTCATCTCGAATTTCTACGCTTCTCCATCATCAGTACTCCGTGGCAACTCAACAACAATTTATTGGAACACAACAGGAAACTGTTCATACGCAACTCTTACAAACATGAGTGGTTACGTTTCAAATGTTCCAGTAAACGGCTCGCAGAATTCTGGCACGATGAACATCCTCGGTACTCGCACCTTTACGCTTCGTGTCTATGACACTACTGGTGCCCCTCATGTACAAACAGTAAATGTTCAGGTATATCAAAACGGTGTTGTCCAGAATAACTATGCGTGTAGCGATGGTTACGATAATGACGGCGACGGCCTTATTGATGGAAACGATCCAGGTTGTACTTCTTCAACCGACAACAGTGAGTTCAACAGTACTACCGTTACTACAAACAACACTGGAACAACGACTGGCGGTGTAAATGGTATCAGTATCGTTACCAACCCAAACGGTAACTATACGGCATATCAGAACCGTGGAAATCTTACTGGCCTTGCCCTCTTCTCAGGTATTACCCTTCCTGGAACCTTCGTTGGTTGGCTTGTTCTCATCATCATCCTTGTCCTCATCGTCCTCCTTCTCCGCAATATCATTGGATATGCACCGGTTCATGGAAATCATGCTTCCCGCCCGACTGGTACGGATGGACATCATTAATTAGCCACAGATGCCCAGAAAGCCCCCTTCCAACTACTATGTGAGGGGGTTTTCTGATGACTTGACAGAATATATAATTTATGATACAATGTACTTATGAATAAATTGATTCAGACAATTAGTATCGCTGTTATTACTCTTGCTGCCCTCCTCTTTGGAGCAGTAAAGGTTCTTGCCTACGCTCCTCCAGTTCTTACTAACCCAGGCATGCAAACAACTGGATACACTTACGACCAAACTCCAACGCAACCATCTTATAGTTATGCGAACGCTCCAGTTATCACCTACAGTCGTTACTCAACAACCACTTCACAAAATTCGGGAAACCAAACATCAAGTGGAAACGGTACTACAGGCCTCGCAAATGAAAACCGTCCAGGACTCCTTGAACAGCTGATTCACACCGTTGGAACTGTTCCGGCAGCCCAAGCGCCAGAAACAATTTGTGCGAACGATACTGTTACCTCCACGATCCAGTACTCTAATACTACTGGTCACGACTCAGTAAGCACCGTAGTTACCATTATCTTTCCAGAGCAAATTGACTTCGTTTCATCAAGTGTTGAAAGTGGTTCATACAACGAACAAACTCGTACCTATACTGTAAGTGTTGGTCCACTTGCTAAGGGTCAGAGTGGTCTTCTCTACATCACTGAACGTGCGACTAAAGACGTTCGTGTACATGACTCAATGACTATCCAGGTAAATGTTAACTTTACAGAAGCTACTGGTGCTCTTCACACACTTACGAATTACATTTACTTCTCGAGCGATAACTGTCAGCAAAACTTGGGAGCTCTTGCTATCGCTAGCGGATTCTTCCCAACAACCTTCGTTGGCTGGCTTATCCTTGCAATCCTTGTTTGTTTGATCATTTACTTCTCTCGCCGATTCTTTGGTAAGAGTGAAGGTCACGGTCATGGTCATGATGCTCACGACAATGGTCATGGTCATCCAGCGGTTGCGACCCAAATGGAAGACAAAGCTTGGGCAACTGAACACGGAGCATAAATCTAAAATAAAAATCGCGGCATCTGCCGCGATTTTTATTTTAGTATTCAATCACTACCGGATCATCTATTTTTACCTGATGTTCTTTTGCAAATCCTGCGGACACTTCTAGAACATACTGTGCTGGGCTCTTTGATTTAAATACTGTTGGATAACTTTCTGGCGTAGCATTCTCTGTAACACCTACTATTTTTTTATCATTTCCAATCCATATCATATCCAAAGAGTAATTCATGTCTTTCATCCAAAATCCGTACATATCTGGTTTATCAAAAACAAAAAGCATTCCCGAATTTGGCTCAAGCGGAGCTGTGCCAGAAAGTCCCTGTTCCCGTTCAGTATCAGTTGTTGCTAACTTAACAGAAAGTGTTGTACCAGAAAGAGTAATTCGTCCTTGATGTGTACTCTGTGTTTCTGTTGGTGCATGCACCACACTCTTTGGTCGAAGCCAAACAATACTAACCGCTACAATTAGAAGAACCGCAGCAATAGCAAGAAATTGTTTTTTCTTCATAGAAGAAGCATAGCGCACTTTCCACGCAACAAAAAATCCTAGCTCTAAAGCTAGGATTTTTTGTTAAGACTTGAATCGTTGTTGCACTTTGTTTTGTTCCAATCTGTAGGGTCTTTCCCTCTTGTCATTACGCTTTTAGGTTCGATGCGTATGTGAACCATTGTGTAGTCAATTGAGCTACACAATATCGACAAATGAGTCATCACTTTGTTTGAGGAAGTGATAACGATCTCAAATTGAGTTAATCCACGAGCAGCTTCCGCTACCCGTGCC
>CAZYIA010000002.1:0-281233 GCA_964646765.1 uncultured Candidatus Saccharibacteria bacterium
TGAACCCAAAATCCATTCGAGTTGAACTTGAAAAAATGGGTATCGACCCAAAGGTGTATGAGGTGATGATGCGCGCTATCCATGCACCAAACGGTCTTATTTTGATTACCGGTCCAACAGGTTCCGGTAAGACCACCACACTCTATGCCTTTCTCGCTAAAATTTATTCGGTGGAGCTTAAGATGATGACCATTGAAGATCCGATTGAATACCACCTAGAAGGTATTACCCAAACACAAGTAGATCACGAAAAAGGATACACTTTTGCTGCAGGACTCCGTGCGGCTCTCCGCCAAGACCCAGACGTTATCATGGTGGGTGAAATTCGCGACAACGAAACAGCCGAAACTGCAATCGAAGCATCAAATACTGGACATTTGGTTTTCTCAACGCTTCACACCAACTCTGCCGCTGGTGTCATTCCTCGCTTAATTGATCTTGGTGTAAATCCAAAGATTTTAGTTTCAGCACTAAAGCTTTCTCTCGCGCAGCGCCTCTGTCGCACGCTCTGTACTTTCTGTAAAAAAGAAGCGGACGCCGATCCTGATAAGGAAAAATTAATTCGCGCCATTCTGACGCATGCAAAAGAAGCGGGCAAAGACCTTGCCGCATACAACTTAACTCCCGATATGCCAATAAAACTGTTTGGTCCAGTTGGCTGCGAAAAGTGCAACAATACTGGATACAAAGGCCGTGTTGGAATTTTTGAAGCGATCCAAACTGACGAAAACATCGAAAAGATTATTCCCGAAGTTCCTTCGGAGCGTGAAGTAAAACGCACTGCAGAAAAACAAGGACTCTTTAACATGAAAGAGGATGGGGTGGTTAAAATACTTCGTGGTATTACTTCATATGATGAAGTTGCCGGTGTGGTAGACCTTTATGAAGAATAGAAAAAGAGCCCGGTTGGGCTCTTTTTTGTTGGGCTGAAGAGAAGAAATCTCTAAACCATCCATACATAACTGTGTTACATATGCATCGCTTTGATCAAGGATAGCCCCAGTCGGAACCAGAACGTCCTGTCAGAAAACGTACAAACCTTTCGGCTGATAGCTTAGAGATTTCTGCCCTCCACTAGCACAAAGATGATGGTAGCAGCCTTATAAAAAGGCGGCACGCGCTCCTGTGCGATACCGTGTGAACAACCTGTGTAAAACTGTATCTGGGAGTATCTTAGCATACTTGCCACAGGCTGTCAAGAGACCCCACGTTACTTTTTCGAGTAAAAAAGTAACCAAAATACTCCCTCCCTTTCCGTTTTTTATGCTCACGAAATTCGGGAAAGCTAAAAATAGTAACTCGCCAATGGCTCAAACAGACTATTTTTTCTTTGAGGAACGCTTTCCCTCATTGGTTCGCATAGAAAAAACAGAAATAGGAGGCCAAAATCACACACGGGCCCTCTATGGTATTATGTTTTCATGAGTTCGGGGGAAAATCCTATTTCGGATAGACATTTAGACCAGGCACTTCGACCTGCTACCTGGGAAGAATACATTGGCCAAGGAGTAATAAAAGAAAATTTACGCATTTTGTTAGCCGCCGCTTCAGCACGAAACCATCCTCCAGAACACATTTTGTTTTATGGCCCGCCAGGACTAGGGAAAACGACACTTGCTCATCTCATCGCAAAAGAGACCGGCCGACAAATGAAAGTGACTTCTGGTCCGGCAATTGAAAAAGTTGGCGACCTTGCTTCTATTCTTACCAACCTCTCACCTGGTGATATTCTTTTTATCGACGAAATTCACCGTTTAAATAAAATGGTGGAAGAAGTGCTCTACCCTGCCATGGAATCAGGAGTGCTCGACATTATTATCGGTAAAGGTCCATCAGCACGCACTATCCAGCTTGACCTACCACAATTCACTCTTGTTGCTGCGACAACGCGCATCGCACTTCTCTCTGCCCCACTTCGTTCACGATTTTCTGGCGGTACATTTCGACTCGAATTTTATTCTGTTCCAGAAATTGCCGAAATTGTGCGACGCTCGGCAAAAATCTTAGGTATTACAATCTCAGACGAAGCAATTACTGAGATTGCTCAACGCGCTCGCTTTACTCCGCGTACCGCAAACTACTTTTTAAAACGTGCTCGCGACTACGCCGAAGTACACAAAAAAGATCTTGATAAAAAAACGGTGTTCTTAGCACTTTCACTTTTAGGAATTGACGAGGCAGGTCTTTCAGAACTCGACCGAGCAGTTCTCTCCGCCCTTATTGAAAAATTTAATGGCGGACCAACCGGCCTAACGACTCTCGGAGCAGCCGTTTCTGAAGAAGAAGCTACCATCGAAGAAGTGGTTGAACCGTATCTCATTCGCCAAGGATTTCTTGAGAGAACTCCGCGCGGAAGAATTGCAACAAAAAAAGCCTACGAGCATTTAGGCTTTGATGCGCCGAAAAAATCTGAGCAGGAAAAACTACTGTAATTTTTTAAGTGCTTCCAAAACCCATTGGCTGCGAAAACTTTTTTCTCCCAGATTTAGGATTTCTTCTTTCGAAAACCATTTCGCATCAAGGAGCTCATCCTTCTTTATTGAGAGAGTTCCTCCAATAATTTTCCCGAGAAAGAGCGTTTTGTAACCATCAGGAAAATAATCACTCGGCCAATCTCCAACTTTTTCTAGAAGTTCTATGGTTAGTCCGGTTTCTTCTAATACTTCTCGAACGGCGCACGCTTCTGGTGGCTCGTCTTTTTGGACTCTTCCCGCTGGCCAATTCCAGAGACCATATACTTTTGGTTTCTGTTCTTGAACCATAAGAAATCTCCCTTCCTCCTCTATTAGAGCCCCAGCTGCCATACATCGCATAGTAACTATAGTATGCAACTTGAAGCGGAAACTTAAAAGCGCTAAGCTAGCCTCGTATGAGCTCATCTCAATGGCAAAAGAAAAAACTAAAGAAAGCAGCCCAAGGCGCAAAGGTAAGTAAACTGTATTCAAAATTAGTTAAGGTTATTACCCTCGAAGCCAAAAAAGCTAACGGCAACCGAGAAGCATCCGGGCTGAAAGCGGCAATCCAGAAAGCTCGAGACGTTGATATGCCGATTGATAACATTGAACGTGCTATTAAAAAGGCGACTGAGTCAGCTGAAGTTTTTGAGCAACTCACCTATGAAGCATATGGTCCTGGCGGCGTTGGCTTAATGATTGAAGTACTCACTACCAGCCGAAATAAAGCTTCACAGGAGATAAAACATATTCTCTCTGAGCACAGCAGTGCTCTCGGTGCTCAGGGATCGGTTTCATGGGGATTTACGAAGGAAGGAGCTGAGTGGAAGCCAACGATGCTTACACCAATCTCGGAAGAAGACGCGAATGCTCTTGAAACTCTTATTGATGCCCTCGAAGAAAACGATGAGGTGCAAGAAGTATTCACCAACGCCGAATGATAATTCTAGGAATTGATCCAGGATATGACCGTTTGGGAATCGCCGTTGTAGAAAAAAAGGGTGTCAGTGGACTTCTATTACATTCTGAATGTTTTACCACGAGCGCAAAACTCTCCCTTCCCAACCGCCTTGCCCTTGTAGCAGAAAAACTACGGGAAATTTTCACGACATATAAACCAAATATACTTGCAATTGAAACTCTCTATTTTTCAAGCAACAAAAAAACCGCAATCTCAGTTGCTGGGGTACGCGGTGTTATCTTGTCAGAAGCGGCACAGGCGAATCTTACTATAGAAGAATACGCTCCTGGCACAATTAAAGTTGCAGTAACTGGATACGGAAATGCAACAAAAGAGGCTGTAATGAAAATGGTTCCAAAACTTATTCACTTCCCAAAAGAGTCCTCATCAGACGACGAACTTGATGCAGTTTCTGTTGCTCTCACCGCTTGCGCAATTTTAAAAGAGAACTAATTATCCACAGAAATAAATAAAGGTACTTGCGAGTAAAAATAGGTTTTGGTACAAGTGTCGGTGTAAGTAATCACATATAACATCATGGGAGAAGAAGAGGAAAAAATAGTAGAAGATGAGGATGCTGTTGAACTCGACGACGATGCGTTTGCGGACGATGAGGGCGAATCAGAGGAAGGAGAAGGAAGTATCTATGGAGAAGAAGATGACATGGAAGAAGACTTTATCTCTGAAGAAGATGATAGGGACAATAACTATTAAATGAAAAAATCCCCGGGCGGGGATTTTTTCATTTAAAACTCAATTTTAAGAAAACGATGTTTACCGATACGATAAACTGCTGTCTGTTGAGGGATAAAATCCTGATCAGAAATTTTCTCTCCGGTTTCTGCATTACTAATCGCTCCTGAGAGAATAAGCCTTCGAGCTTCACTCTTAGAAGTAACTAATTTTGAAGCAACCAGCGTATCGAGGAATGACTCGGAAAATTTTTGTGCTGGGATAGTAGCGGGGAGTTCTCCTTTTTGGAAAGTTGCAAGAAATGCATCGTGAGCAGCTTTCGCTTTCTTTTCGCCATAATACAGAGCAACAATGGCTTCCCCTAATGCGCATTTAACATCTCGTGGGTTTGTGCCGGTAGAGAGAGCTTTTTGGTGAGTAGTAACTATTTCAGACGAAAGAGTGGTACAAAGTTCGAAAGCTGGGATAACCATACCATCTGGCCAACTCATGACTTTACCAAACATCTCTTCTGGAGAATCTGATAAGGCAACCATATTACCTTCTGTTTTACCCATTTTTATGCCATTTTGGTCAGCAAGAAGCTTGGTCGTGAGAACAAATTTTTCTTTACCAAGCATTTCTTTCATGAGTGTTCGACCAGCAAGCATATTAAATGTTTGGTCATTACCACCAACCTCACCGTCAACCTTCATTGCCACACTGTCGTAGCCTTGCATGAGTGGATAGAAAAACTCATGAATATGGATTGGCTTTCCTTCTTCAAGTCGCTTCTCAAACATGTCTCGTTCGAGCATTTGCTGCACGGTCATCTTTGAAGCAAGCGTGAGCACTTGTTCAAAATTCATCTTGGCGAGCCATTTAGAATTAAATTTAAACTGAGCAGCATTCTTCCCTGAAAATGAAATAAGGGCGCTTGCCTGTTTTTTATACTTCTTAAGATTGGCAAGAACTTCTTTATGGGTGAGTACCTTACGGGTGGCTTTCTTATCGGTAGGGTCACCAATCATGGCGGTAAAGTCTCCCATTAAAAGGATAATCTGGTGTCCAAGTTCTTGAAACTGACGGAGCTTTAATAGTGGGATTGCATGCCCTAGATGAAGGGTTGGCCCAGTAGGATCAATTCCTAAATAGAGTGTCAGTTTCTTCCCCTCTAAAAGGCGGGCTTTTAAATACTCAGGAGATGGATATATATTTTCGACACCGCGTGAAAGAAGTGATTCTATAAGGGTGTTATCGAGAGTTTTTGCCATACGGGTACTACTGTAACATGACGCGAGGGTATCCGTCTAAATAAAGCACAGCTTCACTAGGTCTTCATTTATGGTGTGTTACTATATCAATTAATCTATGAAAAAACCTTCGCGCCGTAAGATTCTTCTTCGTAATCTTAGTATTGGACTTCTCTCATTCTTTCTGTTTTTGGGAGGAGTAACTATTATCTGGCTTTCTACCCTTCAGGTTCCAGATCTAAAATCCTTCGAAAATCGTTTTGTTGCCCGTTCAACGAAAATTTTTGATCGTACAGGAAAGGTGCTCCTTTACGACTTAAACCAGGACGTTCGCCGAACGGTGATCCCATTTGACGAGATGGGAAGCAATATCAAGAATGCTACGGTTGCTATTGAAGATGCTGAATTTTATCAACACTCTGGAGTGCGATTTAAATCACTCCTGCGCGCAATTGTAACCGACCTTAAACGTGGCACATTCTCTCAAGGTGGATCAACGATTACTCAACAGGTTGTAAAAAACTCCCTTCTCACTCAAGAAAAAACTATTACTCGAAAACTAAAAGAGTGGGTGCTTGCTCTTAAAGCCGAACGTGAACTTGGGAAAGATGACATTCTTGGCCTCTATTTAAACGAAAGCCCCTACGGCGGAAACATTTATGGTATCGAGGAAGCCTCAGAATCATATTTTGGTATCCACGCCAAAGAACTATCTGTTGCCCAAGCTGCTTACCTTGCAGCCCTCCCTCAAGCACCAACACTTCTTTCACCATACGGAAAAAACAAAGCTCGTCTTGAGGATCGTAAAAACCTAGTGCTCACCAAAGAGCACGATCTTGGTTTTATCACTAACGAAGAATACGATGCCGCAAAAAAAGAAGTGGTAACCTTTAAACCACAAGAAACAAAATCTATTAAAGCGCCACACTTTGTTTTTTATGTGCGTGACCTTTTAGTTGAAAAGTATGGAGAAGAATTGCTCCAAGAAGGAGGTCTCTCGGTTACCACCACTCTCGATTACGATCTACAAAAACAAGCAGAAGAAATTGTTAAAAAGCATGCACTCGATAACGCTAAAAAGCGAAATGCGGAAAATGCTGGATTGGTTGCTCTCGACCCTAAAACTGGCCAAATTCTTGCTATGGTTGGTAGCCGTGATTACTTTGATAAGGATATTGACGGAGCATACAACGTAACTATCGCGAAGCGTCAGCCGGGTTCTTCATTTAAACCAATTATGTATGCTGAGGCCTTCCGCCAAGGCTACACCGATAAAACAGTGCTCTTTGATCTTCGAACTCAATTCGGTGCAAGTTGTGGAGCTTGGAGTACAACTACTAATGGCACCTGCTATTCCCCTCAAAATGCTGAGGGAACCTATAGTGGTCCAGTGACTGTTCGCTCCGCTCTTGCAGAATCTCTCAACGTTCCAGCAGTAAAAATGCTCTATCTGGTTGGGCCAGAAAATGCTATCAAGATGGCAAATGATCTTGGTATTAAAACCCTTGGATCTGCTAGCCGATACGGTTTGTCGTTAGTGCTTGGTGGTGGTGAAGTTAGACTTCTCGATATGGTTTCAGCATACGGTGTATTCGCTAATAACGGTGTTCGCGAACCAACCACACCTATTCTTTCAGTCGCTAAAGATGATGGCACAGTACTTGAATCATATAGTGACCAGGGTAGCCAAGTTTTAGACAAGAATGTTGCTCTTACTCTTTCAAGTATTCTTTCTGACAACGTTGCTCGTACCCCAATGTTCGGTGCCCACTCACCTATGTATATTCCTGGGCATAGTGTCGCCGTAAAAACCGGTACCACAAACGACTCAAAAGATGCTTGGATTATTGGTTATACCCCATCATTAGTTGTTGGTTCTTGGGTTGGTAACAACGATAATACTCCAATGAAGCGAATATTCTCAGTTGATTTGGTTGGTCCTCTTTGGAATGAATTTATGACTACCGTTCTTTCTGGAAAACCTAATGAATCATTTGAACCACCAGCACCTGATCCTGATGGAGCTAACCTAAAACCAGTTCTTCGTGGCCAATGGTTAGGCGGTGAATCGTATACCATTGATACAGTAACCGGAAAACTAGCTACACCACTTACACCAAAAGAAACTCAACAAGAACGTATTATTACTAATGTTCACGATATTCTTTATTGGGTGAAGCGTGGTGATCCACGAGGACCAAAACCAGAGAATCCTTACAGTGATCCGGAATTTAATAATTGGGAGACTGTGGTACAAGCATGGTGGCAAAATCATGCGGGGAATTACCCACAAGTTTCAGCTGGAAGTAAACCAACTGAGTACGACACTATTCATACAGAAACTAGTCGTCCACAAGTTACCATTATTCAACCAACTCAAGGAACTAGTATTGATCCTAGTGTCCCCCTAACCATTCAAATCGCTTTAAGTGGGGCTAACCCATTACTACGGTTTGATGTATTTTGGAACGGTTCATATATTGGTGGTAGTGTCCCAGGCTACACAAGCTTCTCTTTCATCCCATCCCAAAGTAATAATGTACAAGACCTTAATGAGCTTAAAGTAATAGCTTACGATACGGTATATAACAGTGGAGAAAGTACTATCACTGTTTCAGTACCCAACGCCCAATAATTAGGTTAACGAATCTCTAAAATCGAACCTTGAGGAGTAACTTCTTGTAGGGCTTTTAGGAGTGATTCTTTTCTTAGGGTAATTTCAGATTTAACTACTGAAGAAATATGACAAGTTAAAACCTTATTTCTAAGCGAGAGACTTTTCTCTGGAATAACCACACCAAGTTCACGAGAGAGTACTGCAGAAATTTTCTCTGAATCAGGAGTTTTCTCCCAAATCTTTTCTCTAATCTTCGCAATAAGACTCTCAATATGCATATGATTTTTATGCCCGATTAATTGGCATTACTAAATAGAGAAAATTTTGATCACCTACTCCTTTCAAAATAATTGGTTTCTGATTCATTAATGAAAAAGAAATACTATCAGTAGTAATAATACTCATCATATCAAGGATATATCGGGCATTCACATATACTGTAATTGGTTCACCAGTAAGAGCGCCTTCTACTTCAACAGTTTGTTCTCCTCGGTCCCCATTCTCTGCAAAAAAAGTACACTTTTTATCTTTCGGAGAAAAAGTAATAGTCACTTGATTAAATTTATCTGAAAAACTCGTTAATGATTTTAAAGTCTCTTCGAGTTCTTTTTTTAAGAAAACCGCTTCTGTAGTGGTGTTTTTAGGGATGATTTGACGGTAATTAGGAAAACTACCGTGAGTAACTCGAGAAGTAATATACATCCCTTTATATGAAATAGTTAATTGAGTTTCTGAAAATGAAAGAGATAATGATTCATCTGTAGTATTTACTATTTTTGCAATTTCTAATGCATTTTTTGCAGGTATAAGTAGTGATGGAAATCCGTAGGTATTATCGAGAGAAATTTTCTTTTCAGCGAGTCTAAAGGTATCAGTAGCAGTAAAGGTAAGTGAAGTGTCTTCGGGGTATATATATACTGAGGCGATTTCTGGTTTTATATCGCTTCCTGAGGCTGCATACACCACTGATTCTATTCCTTGAGTAAATACCTTACTTGGAATAGTAATTGTTTCACCTTCAATTTTAGGGAGAGTTGGGAAATCATCATGTGGAAATGTTTTTAAAACACTTTTATATTTTCCTGAAACAACACTTAATGTTTCACCTTTTAAGGTAAGTGTTGTTTCTGAATCCAGATTACCACCGAGAGCTTGGAGAAGGGTTTTACCATCCAAAGCAACTACCCCATCACTCACTGATTTACCAGAAATACTTCCCTCAGCACCAATACTTAAATTAGTAGCTCTAAAAGAAATTGTATTTTTTGTAACTGTACAGAGAATATAAGCTAGTGTTGGAAGTGATGGGTGTTTTGCAGTGAGTCGATCAACACTAGATACTATCTCTTTGAGTTTTCCAGTTGTACAAGTTATTTCCATTATATAAATCTATTATTACTATTAATCCTGTGGAAATGTGGAAAGGTTTATTTTATTTATATAAGATAAGGTTTTTTCTTTATTAAAAATATTTTTATCTGTGAATAAAAAATATTTTTAATAAAGTTATTTTTTACTTACCTAATTCCACCTTTTTTATACCCAGATCTTCCACTATGATTCACAGGTTATACCCACTACTTAAACATAATCCGAATCTGCTCAAGTTCTTGGACAAGAAGTGGGTCACGTTTAAGATCATTTTTAATTTTTTCATATGAGTGAATAACTGTTGTATGATCTTTCCCACCAAGTTTTTGGCCAATAAGTGGGTAAGATACAGAAAATTCCTCTCGAAGAATATACATAATCATTTGACGCGCCTTCACAATCTCTTTTCGGCGAGTCTTTTCATAAATTGATTGCTCATTAATTTTATAGAAGTCGGCAACAATTTTTACTACTTCAGCAGCAGCAACATTTTTCTTTGGTTTAACGTTATTTTTAATGAGTTGACGAGCTTCATGGATGGTAAGCATCCGATTTTTAAGCTGAGTTTGGCAAACAATAGCGTTTAAACTCCCTTCAAGTTCACGAATATTCCCTTCAATAGCATCAGCAATAAAGGTTACTACTTCATCACTAATTGGAACACCACTTTCTCGAACCTTTGATTTTAAGATTGCTAAACGGGATTCGTAGTCAGGGTCATTCACATCTACCACCATTCCTTGAGCGAAGCGGGATTTTAAACGGTCTTCAAGTCCTGAGATAAAGTTTGGGTGTTTATCTGAGGAGAATACAATTTGTTTATTGGTTTCATATAAAGTGTTAAAGAGATGGAATAGTTCTTCTTGGGTTTTTTCTTTTCCAGAAACAAATTGGATATCATCTATGATTAATAAATCATATCGGCGATACTTTTCCTTAAAAAGGTTTGGTTTATTACTCTGAATAGAGTTTACATAATCCACTGAAAACTTTTCGAATGTAATGTAGTGAACTTTTTTATCAGGGTAACGCTGTTTAAAAGCATTCCCTATTGATTGGATAAGGTGTGTTTTTCCTAGGCCTGTTGGGCCATAAATAAAGAGTGGGTTGTATGAAGCACCTGGTTTTTCAACCACTGCACGAGCAGCTGCATGAGCAAGCTCATTAAATGGACCAACAATAAAGGAGCTAAAAGTATATCGAGGGTTTAAATTATCCTCTTTATTAATATAAACTTCTTGTAGTGGAAGTTCACGGTGAATAACAATCTTGTTTTCAACGCTTTTATCTTCAAGTTTTGCTCGCTGTTCTGGTCGAATAATAGTAAATTCAACCGCTCGAACATGCTCAGCAACCCCCATGAGTGCTTTTAAAATAAGTTTTTGATATTTATTAGAAAGCCACTCCTTAACAAATTCGTTTGGGACTCCAACATATACAGTCCCCTGATCTTCTCTAAGAACCGATGTATTTTTAAACCAAGTACTGAAGTTGGGTCGTGAGACAGTAACTTCTATCTCCTTTAAACATCGACCCCAAAGCTCGCTCGTATCCATTACTTCCATAGGTACCGTATTATAGAGATGGAAATGAAAGCGGTAAAGCAAAATAAATGTAGAATGATCTGTGTATAAGATGTGGATAATGACATAGTGAGTATTTTTTTTGTAAATTGCTTTTTCAAAAAAATATGGTACGATGACCGCTATGTCATTTACCTACAATCCTAAGAAGCGAAAGCGCGCAAAAACTCACGGATATCTTGTTCGTAGTAAGAGCGCAAGCGGCAAAAAGGTACTTGCTCGCCGTCGCCGTAAAGGCCGCGCCAAACTCGCTGTCAAAAAAACTCGTTAAATTTGTATGATTAGTAAGAATAAGCGGATCCCTCGGGCACTCTTCCCGACAGTTATGAAAGGAAGGGTTGTACATGGGTCCGCTTTTTCGTTGCGAATTATTACCTCAAAAGCTCAGAGTAAGCTTGCGGTTGTAGTCTCAAAAACAATCGCCAAAAGTGCTGTAAAGCGAAATACCCTTCGCCGGAGATTTTATGATGCAGCCTACCCACTTCTCCCAAAGACAGGAATATATGCCATTTTCCTAAAAAAGCCTTCAATTTCAAGCTCTTTTAAGGAAATCCAAGCTGCTTTGAAAAGCATGCTATAACATATAAGTGAAAGCCTTTTGTGTCTCTCTCGTTAACCTCTACCAGAGGATATTTTCTCCCAGCACCGGATTTTTGGGTAAAATCGGGCTTATTCGGGGCCCTGTATGCCAGTTTTCCCCCAGTTGTTCAGAATATATGAAGGAAGCCATCGAAATCCATGGGGTCTTAAAGGGTATTTCCTTGGGGGCTCGGCGGATCCTGCGCTGCCGCGGTGGGGTGTATAGTTACGATCCGGTGCCCAAACCGTAAGCTTTCTTTTTCGCCGCCGCTCCGGTAGAATCCTTTGATATGCACTATCTTTGGAATGAGTATCTTTACCGGCCACTTTATAATCTCCTCATAACTCTAACCACTGTTATTCCTGGGGCTGACGTTGGAATTGCTATTATCCTTCTTACCCTCCTCGTTAAACTTGTTCTCTTCCCTCTTACCAAACGCTCAATTGAAAGTCAGTTGATGCAGAAGGAGCTTGAGCCAGAACTTGCTCGTATTCGCACAGAATATCCTGATAAGAAGGTTCAGGCAGAAAAAACGATGGAATTATATAAAGAACGTAAGGCAAGCCCTTTCTCTGGTTGTTTACCTCTTTTAATTCAGTTTCCAATTATTATTGCTCTCTACTACGTTTTTTATCGAGGATTGAGTTTTACTCCTGATTTACTCTATTCATTTGTTCATGCTCCGAGCACTTTAAATACCAATTTCCTTGGTTTGATTAATCTTTCCCAGCCCAACATTGTTCTTGCAGTATTGGCTGGCCTTTCTCAATTTGCCCAAATGCACCTTATGGTGAAAGCTATGAAGCAAACAACTACTACCCCCTCCCCCGAGAACGCTTTTGCACAATCGATGCAATCGCAGATGCAGTATGTGTTACCAATCATGATTATCTTTATTGGGCTCAGACTTTCTGGCGCGGTTGCGCTCTACTGGATTACGAGTAATATAGTCACCACTATTCAGGAATACGTAATTCGTCGTAATTTTTCCCGCCGAAAGGCTAGTTAAATCCTATGCATGAAGCCACCCTCAAACAAATAGTCAGCGACTTCTTGAAAAATACGGGGATTCATACTGGTGAAGTGTCCTATTCCCTCTCTGATGATGGAGTAACGTTATGGTGTTCGTTTTCGAATCCAGATGGCAAATTTTACTTAGCTAAAAATGCTGAAGCACTTGCCGCAATGAATCACATTGTTCGACGAATTGCAGAACAACAACTTGGAGAGTCACGTGAGGGAGAGAAAACTCTTTGGAATATTGTTATTGATATCAATAACTACCATCGAAAGCGTGTTGAAAATGTAAAAACCGTTGCCTATATGATGGCTGAGCGCGCTCGATATTTTAAATCAAGTATTGAGCTTGACCCAATGCCCGCATTTGATCGTCGAATTATTCATGAATACCTCTCGACCGCTACCGACCTCAAGACAGAATCAACCGGTGATGGTGCTAAACGACGAGTGGTAATTCGGTATATTGGGAAAGAACTCTAATAGAGGACGAAACTAAAAAGCGGTCGAAGCCGCTTTTTAGTTTGGAGCTACTGTAGTTTTAGTTGCCACAGAATATTATCGGTTTTGTTAACAAAGTATAGAGTGGAGTTATCCAGTGCAAGCTTTAGAGACGTTGCATCGATTCGTTGCCCTACCTCAGTACTTGGATCAGCTAGGGTTCGCATTGGTAAAATTCCAGAAATGTTGATTGCTACTAACGTATCTCCAAAGAAGACTTTGCCTTGGTACCAAGCATCTGGAATTGGGAGATTTGTTGGAATAAAGTTTGGTACCCCACAGTAGACAGTAGTGCTATCCGTGCTCCAAACACACTTTTCTGGAAGGGTTAGGACACCGAGGTCTTTCATTGTTTGAGTAGCTACATCAAAAATTCCAAGCGCAGGACCATTTTCAGTATTGCGACTAAAGAGAACACTTTTCATGTCTGGAGAAGTAAGTGTGGTAAGCCCTATAACTGGCCCAACAACCTTTTTAGGTGTTCCTGTTGGAATAGTAGGATTTATGCTAAAAGCATATCCTGGAGCATATGCAGTCGCTTTTGTGGTAAGTACAACTGCTTTACTATTTGGCCAGCTAGAGAGCCAACCCATAAATGGTGAAGTAAATACCTGTTTTCGGTCCGTGCCATCAGGGTTTCCTGAGATACCGATAGTACCTCCAGCAAATTGAGCAAGAAAGAACAATCGTTTACCATCCGGAGAGATACTCATATCAAAAATGTTTGGTTCAAGAAATATTCCCGTCAGTGTTCCTGGGCTAGCAGTTGCTCCCCAGCTTTCACGTGGGAGGGTTGCAAGGTAGCTATCAATAGTTTGATTATCATCACGCAGGTAGCGAAGAATAACCTGACTTCCATTATTAAGGAAGAACGCCTCAGCAATTCGCGGGATAGTTGTGTTGGTAAGTCTCTTTCGTTCCAGGGTGTCAGTATACGCGTCTTGGATATTTCCGTTACCTTTTTCAACAAAGCGAATAACAGATCGTTTAGTAGTTTTTGCTGGAACCCCTCGGAGCATGCAGTCCCAAGGAGCATTTAGCTTTTTTCGAGTGAGAGTATCGAGTGTCCCGCTTCCTTTTGTTCGGTTGAGTGGAGCTAGTATATCAGCAGAAAATTTTTCTTGAAATTTAATAAGAGCAGCTTTTGTTTTTGCTGAAAATGTTTTTTCTTCCTTTCCAGGAGAGCCGATACCCGTTACTGCTACTTGTGTGTCAGGGCAAGCGTTTAAGCTTTTTTCGAGTTCGGTTACTTCAGCATCAGTTGACCCAATAGAGAGTGTCTTAGTAAATGTATAGGTTGGGGTGATTGTCTTTACTTCATCAGTAGAAAGAGCTGCTGGGTCGATAGGAACATATTTTTCAACTAAAGTGAATCCTGCTATTGGGCTATCCCATACTTCCTCTAATCGGGTACTTTTTTGTGGTTGTACTTGTGGTTCTCCTCCTGTAGTACTAGGAGGAGTTTTGGTCGTTGTTGTCGGAGGTTGATTCGTTTGCGCCGGTTTTCCAAAAGGAAAAAAGTTTCTACCTGTCTGTTCCCCTCCCCCCGTTGTTGTTGTTCGTTGCTGCAGCACAAACCAACCAAAGAACCCGATGATCAATACCACCAGAATACCGATGAATATATAGAATGTTCTTTGGTTAATTTTCATATACCACTAGTGTACACATGATCCCTGGCAAACATGAAAGTGATTTCCTTCATCAACAAACATCCAGTTACCAATAGAATAACCCCAAGCTCCTGTTCGACTATCACTGGTGACACATTGAGCTCGACTTTGGTTGGCCTGAACAGGCCAACCTGGGATGCAAGCTCGATGCTGTTTATTTGCATCAGTTATAACGTATGAAACCAGAACGGTGTCCTCGGCGTCAAAGATTGGTTTTGCGATGTCGTGAGTTTTGTGTTTCCAGCACTCAGTTCCTCCTGTTATGTTGAGGGCGCACGTCGGGCATGATTGTCGAATTGTATCGGAAAGATTACGGAAGTCAGTGATTTGAGTATTAGTATATTTTGCCACACTTGTACAAGCAGCTTCTTGTCCAAAGGTTGAACAATTTTGACCAACAACAGATATTTTGTAACCATCTTGAAGGGCTGTCCTTTCAGTAGCATCGTTGTACCACGCATGACCAGCCTGGTTTACGGTAAAACCACCACAAGCTCGGATATCGTTAGTCGTGGTTGTAGCCTGCTCAGCATTTTCAATAAACTGAGGTTGAATTGAGATAACAGCAGAATCAATACTAAAAACAATTGCAGAAAGTTGCGGATTTATTGTGTTTAACAAAAGAACCGAGCCAAGAGCAATAACTAGTCCTAGAATTGAGCGGGTGATCATCTCCTTCCCCCCTTCTTTTCGACTAAAAGCATCGGTGGTCATATATTGAACACCACCTAACACAATAGTAATAACTGCGAGAACACCAACTATTCCAATTATTATTTTTATGAGGACATTTACGTATTTACCAAATGAGTCATCAGTAAAAATTTTATCGAACTGTTGCCCCGTTGTACCAATTGGTAGTGGTTCAAGAAGACAATATTCCCCCGGGCCTTCAGTACACGTGCTTGAGCCGCCAGGATTAATATCAACATGGTTACTTCCGTCAGTATTTGTATGAGTCCCAGTTGTTATATGTCCCTGACCGATAATAGTTCCGTCCTGTCTAGTAACAAACCAATCGTAGTAAGTATTTTCCTGGATGATGTTCCCTGAAGCGGCAAAACCCAGAGTTCCCGTTCGTGGCCAACTACTCGCTGCTGGTGGAAATTCTAAATCGGATTGCAAGGTCTTAGTGTGACCTACTGGAGTTTTTGCTTGCCCCAATTTTTGTACTGAGAGTGTATATGGGGTTGTATCGTTGGCTTCAGCCTGAGTATCAACATGCACAGTAAAAGTTACCGTAAACCGATCATTAGATACGTCAATCTCAGGTGAATTTCCAAAGCTTACCGCCGCGAGTGCTGCGTATGGGGTACTGACAATAAGGAACACCATAAGAGTGAGCATTGAAACACAGGTTCTCAAAAAAGTTTTTATAGAAAAAAGTTTCATACAGGCTTATTGTAGGCTCGCTTGGATTTGCGTGCTTACGTCTAAGAATAACTTACGGATGTTGGTAATGTGAAGTTTAATCAGAGCAGTTCCACTCTGGGTACCTCGTCTAATAGTGAGAACATTTTTTGTGGCTGGTACCGGGATACTAGCGCCATTAATTGACCACTCATAGGAAAGTTCTTGGGCCGTTGGGTTTTTAGGAGAAATAAAGTAAGGTATCGCGACAATTGTTTTATCTGAAAATTGGACCTTAAATCCATCAGCAAGTGCGTTTTGGAATTGGATACCAAGAAGAGGATTTTTCTCATAAAAAAGAATCTGTGGTTGGAATGCCTGCACGCTTAAAGTTGCTCGAGCAAGAGAGCCTGTGCTGTTATTTTGTGCCAAGACATCAATTGTTTCATTAGGATTTAAGTAGTCTTTTTGGAAGACGAAGGCATTTTTCCCAAAACCTGAAGCACTCTCAAGGATTTGGTCTTGTCGTTTCCAAGTAAAAATATAGTCAGAACTATCAAGGATAGAATCTCCTTGGTGAATTTGTGGAAGTGCGACAACTCGCACCAAACCTTCTGGTCCTGGGAGAGCTCGGCCGCGATAAAATGGTGGCGTATATGAATCAGCCCCTTCCCATAGAAGTTCAACTTCAGCAGGGTTAACAACAATTCGCTTGTTCACTATTTCACCAGTTACGGTTTTAATACTCACAGTGATAGTTGTTGTTTCGCCAAGGGCTCCTGAAGTAAAAGAAAGCTGCTTCTTTCCATACCCATAGATTTGCTGCTTGCCGTTTTTTTGCCACGACATGTAGGCACGATCGAGGTCAGTTACGTAACTCTGAAGAGTTACGGTTACTTGTGTTGATGCCCCTGGAGTTTCCGGAGTTACTTGGGCGCTGATATCAGCATCTTCAACCTTCTTTACGTTTTGAGCAAAAACAGTAGTGTGCCAGCCAAAAAGAGCTATAAAGAGGAGAGTAAAAATCATGGGCGCAAAACGGCGCATACGCCCTTAAGTATAGCATCAAATCTGTGAGAATAGGGCTATTTACCAGTGTTTTCTGCTGCTTGGAGATCTTCTTTTGCCTTTCTGATGGCAAGTACTTGAGCTGGATCGGAAGTAATAATTTGCTCCTCGGTATAAGAGGCAATAACTTTAATAGCCACATGTTTAGTACCCGCAAAAAAGATCCCCTCTCCTACTGAAGATTCCAAAAGGAGGAATTTTTCCTCGTCAGTAAGTTTAAAGGTTTTTTGAAGATTTTCGATTGAGGACGGCGATTGCTTCAAAAGGATTTGGATCGAGGAGTTAGTCACAATTGGCACTCCGTATTGATTCTTCATGAAGTCGTCGATGTTTTGAGTAATAGTAGCAAGACCCAAATAGTATTTACGGCCGCGCTTCGCAATACCATAAAGGAAGCTAGCAGTATCTTCACTCTTCATCATGATCCAGGCTTCATCAACTACCAAAAGGCGTTTTTTTAGATTTTTGCGGACGGCATTCCAAATGAAGTGCGTAACGATATACATTGCCACTGGCTTTAGCTCCTCTTCCATATCGCGGATAGAGAACACTACGAGACGGCGGTTAATATCAACGTTTGATGGCTGGTTTAGGAATGTTGCCCAAGAACCTTTCGTATACTTCGTGAGACGCTGGAGCACAGAATCAGATCCTTCCATTCCTGAAAGCACCATTTCGAGATCTGAAAGGAGTGGCGGTTCTACATTTGTGAGGTCACTCTCCGCCGTGATGTCTTTGAGAGCGTATGTTTCAGTAATAGCGCGGTCAATAAGTGAGTCTTCTTCTGGTGTTAACCCACCAAGCATAATTCGGAAGAGACCGACAAGTTCAATAACATTTCGACGAATAACATCAGCCGCTGTTTCTTCTGCTGTTGGAGCCGGAAGATCAAACGGATTAATGTGGTGGTCAGAAGAAAGTGAGATATTAAAATAGCGTCCACCAACTGCTTCTGCGAGGTATTCGTATTCGCGTTCTGGGTCAATAACCAACACGTCAGTATCGAACATGAGAGTACGAAGAATTTCGAGTTTGGTGGTGAAACTTTTTCCAGAACCAGAAGTTGCGATGGTAACCGAGTTATAGTTTTCGAGCGAGAAACGATCAAAAATAATCAGTCCAGAGTTATGACGATTTACTCCATACAGAATTCCTTTATCGCTAGTGAGATCAAATGATACGAATGGGAAAATAGAAGCAAGTGGATCAGAATTTAATTTTTGGTGAATTTCTAAAGCGTCTGTGCCGATAGGGATAACACTTTTAAATGCTTCCTCTTGCTGGAAAAGGGCTGGTTTAATGTAGACAAGTTTTGACTCGAGAATAGATTTAATTTCATTTTCAGCTTTGAAAAGGTCGTTCTCGTTGTCACCATAGATAGTGATATAGAGGCCGACATCGAACATTTTTTGCTGAGCCTGCATCAGTTGATCACGTAATGCTTCCAGGTCGTGATAGGCCGTGTCGAGCATGGGGTCACGAACTAAACCTTTTGATTCTCGGGTAGAAATTTGGCTTTGAACCTCAGCAACCTTTTTTTGGAATTGTTGGAGAATTTTTTCAGTTTCGATTGGGTGGATGAAAATAGAAACATCAAAAATACGATCAAGATTGATAATCGGTGAGAACCAGTTGTCAGTTAAGAAACGTGGATAGGAGATAACAAAAAAGGTTCGAGCAATTTTATCTCCAAGGTTAATTGACTTCGGAGCAATTTCTAATGCTGATGGAGCAATAATATCGCGAAACTCAAGTTTCGCTGCTTTATAAATTTCAGCAGGAAGCACCGGCAGAATGCCGCTTGCAGTCTGCGGTTCTGATTTCTTTTTACCGAACACATCAAGAAGTCCCATAGGATACCCCTACAGTGTAGCAGATACTAGGTTTTCATACACCACCTTTTCTATCCTCGCTGTGCTTCTTCTGCGCCGCGAACGATACCCGTAGCAATTTCTCCAGGATTAAACAATTTATAGAAGAGCTCGATAGCTTCCTCGGTACCAAGCTGGACCGTTTTTACTCCCACACGAGAAAGACCTTGCTGAACAACGCCAATACGTTGTTCAAGTTGGGTTCGCTTTTCTTCAAATGCTGCCATTTCGTCAGTTTCCCCCGCTTTCTTTTCGCGTTTTTTTCCACCAAAAAGGTTCCCTGCCGCACCCCCAGTACCGCTATGGCTGTATGGCACAACAATAAAGAAGGATTTTGACATAATCGCTACTTGGTCGGTAAATTCTCTGATGAAGTTAATATATTCTCGAGTCTGCACCTTCATGAGTGGTTCGAGCTGTTGTTTCATTCGGCTGTCTAAAAGAGATAGATATGGTCTTATGTCGAGACGGCGGGACTCAATAACAATTTGTACTGAAAAATCAATGGAATTTAAGAAATTTTGGAATTGAGAAAGTACCCCCATCTGTTCATCTGCCGACTTGAGTGAAAGGTTGATGGAAGAAGCTAAGAGAATGGCTCGCATGCTACCATCTTTCAAAACGATGATACCATCACGAACTTCTTCGATAGGAACGAACTCTTGTGTTGCGCGAGCGCTGAGTGCCATAAACGATAGTTAGTATATCACTATTTCTCCCTCGTCTTCTGTAAATCAAGAACATCTAAGCTCCAGGAAAGATCTTTTAGGCGAGAGGTTGTGAGTTTTGGGACATAGGCAAAATTGGAAAGATCATCCTCAGGTTTTTTCTTTGGCTCTGGGGCAGTTTCTTTTTTAGGTTTCGGTTGTTGCCATACGTACAAGCGATTTTTCAGGTAAAAACCGATACCTGATTCAAGAGCTAGAACAAATGGTCGGCCGTTTACTTTATAAAATGCGAGTGCCAGAAAGAACGCGACGATTGGAAGCATGAGGGGCAATCCTATCCACAGAGGGAGTACTCGCACACAAATAAAAGCGCTACCTCCAGCAGCAAGAACATAGGCAAATTGTTTGAATGACAACGGCCCAATAATTTTATCTTCTACATCAATGAATTGAGGGACCTGAAATTGCATACCTCTATTCTACCCTGAAGAAAACCACTTGAGTAGCTACTCAAGTGGTTCTTTATACGGATCAGAGCCAGGAGCTTTTGGTGGCGGTGGTGGAGTCGTCGTTCCCATCTTTGGAATTGAGTAATCCGTGGCTTTTGGTGGAATAGCAACCGTTGAAGAAAGTTTACTTGCCACCATGTTACCAGTTGCATATGGAGCCTTAGGAACAGCAGTAGGAGCAGGTACCTGATTCAAAATCTTAGGCGCACTCTTCGGAGGATTTTCAATACCACTAAGAAGATCACCACGCTTTTCAGAAGCCGCTGGTGCTACTGGTTTAGTTTCTTCGATAGTAATACCAGATTTTTCAAGAACAGCTTTGTCACTATCTGAAGTTTGAGGAGCTTTTGGTTGCGGTGGAACTACTCCGGTGATTGGCTGAATCGGAGATGGGACAGGAGCAGCCGCTTCTTCCTCAGTGTAGAGCTTCATGAGAGAATTTCGAATTGGGTCAAAAACACGAGTTTTAATTTCGGCAACAATACTAGTGACTTCTGCTGGTTTTTTACCAAGCTGGTTAGCAAGCTCCAGCGCATAGTCATTAGGGTTGGTCATGCCAAGGAGCACCATGGTGGTTTCAATTTCTAAATCCCCAAGCTGTTCATACGTCCACTTATTTTTTTTAGCAATCTCAAAAAGTGTCGTTTGATAGTCACTTGATTTAATGACGTTCTGTAAATCTTCTGGTAGGAGCTCAAAGCGTGTACGAAGCTCCGCTTTAATATCATCAAATTTTTTATCGTCGTCCATATTCTAAACTCTACTTGTAAGTATACCTTACCTAAGACCTTTTGCTAATAACTAATGGTGTCCCCCATGATCTCCCCCGCCGTGATCGTCATGGCCACCGCCACCATGGCCACCGCCGCTGCTCTTTCCTAAACCAGAAAGAAGTTCTGAAAGAAAATCTTTTGCGGAAGTTTTATAGACCACTTTTGCGTGGGTGCTGTGTTCGTGTTTTGCTCCAGGATCCATATGGGCATAATCATGAGCTTCGAGATCACGGCCAGCAACATATTTTGCCCAAGGGCCAAGATGGTGTGGATGTTCTGGTTCTGTACCAGGACTAAATCCTCGGTAAGCCTCTTTCGCAGCACCAACACCACCGCCTAAAAGGAAAGCAGCAAGTGGTAACGCCGCACCTCCACTTACAGCTCCAGCGACACCAGCAATAATTGCTCCCTTTAAGCTACTCTTAAGTGTTCGGGTGAATGCTCGGCCAAAACTTCGAGCATCTTGCTCTATGATTCTGCCCTGGACACGACCCAAAACTTTGATGTTACCCATCGCATCAAAGACAGATTTTCGCATCTGAAGGCCGGAGTCTCTTTGGAGCATACGGACGAAATCTTTTTGACGAGCTGTTTTAAGATTTTCAACCGCAGCTTCGTTTGCACTAATTGAGTATTTTTTAACAGCAAAGCCGTCCTTGTCGTACCCTGGTTTACCAGCATTATCCTTATCCCACTCAGCGTAGCGGCCTGTTTTTTTATCAAGGAGAAGGTCATTACGTTCCTTACCGGTTGAGTCGTAAATTTTTCCGTCCTTACCTTTGTACGCTTCCACAAATCGCTTTTGAGTAAAGTTAAGACCGGCAGTTGAAACATTGGAAAGATCATTTCCAGCAGAATCTTTCTCCCCAATCTTCGTTGGGTCAGTCATAAGTTTTCCGCTCTTGTCTAAGGCCTTAACACGATCGAGAATTTTTACGGTATCACCCTCCATCATTTCATCTGCCCCAATGGTACCGCCGTTTTTTATAACATCTTGGAAACGTTTGATAGCCGCCAAATTATTTTGGGCTTCTTTGTTTTCCTTACTGTCTTTGTCAGTAGTGTTATAGATACGTGTTGCTTCAGTTTGGGCTTGCTGAGTTAATTCCTCAGTCATCTGTTCGTAATCTTTTCGATCATTCAGCTTATCGGTTTCCTCATCAAATTTGTGCTGATCAAGACCAAGATCAGCAAGTGACTTCTGGAATTTTTCATTTGATTTTTCTTGTCGTCCCTTTGTGCCGAGAGCAGTGTTTTCTACTCCGAGAGCGCTCAAACCAGGAACACTCGCAACAGCGTTTAGGTTTACCCCGGTTGCCTTCGTAAGGAGGTTTGCTACACCAGTGTTTCGGGCATCAAAACTTGCCCGTTGAGCTTTTGCAGAACCAACGATACCCGCCTTACCAATCTGTTTAAAGATTTTTTGTGACCACGCATTACTATTAATGGTGCCATCTTTATTTTTTCCTGTTGCCCAATTTGCGAGTCTTTCGCTCTGGCCAATACGCCGAGCAGCCGCACCGGCAATACCTGAAGTAGCCAAAGCAGCTCCACCCAAAGCAACACCACCGATAACGCCCAAGGTTGTATTAACGGCGCTAGAAATCATTTCACCGAACTGACCACCCATTTCTTTTGCAATATCCTTCGCAGCCTTCATGAGCCCAAGGATAATCATCATTGGGAGAATAATTGCCGCAAGGTACTCCCAGAAATTAAAGTTTTGAGCGTCAGCCAGAATACTGTGGAGGAAGGGGCCACGAATAAGGGCGATGATGAGGTACATGAAGAACATAAATACTCCAGCATTAATGGACGCAGACATTAATCCTGACAGCCATTTTGACCAACCCAAATCCTTAAATTTTTTATCAAGCGTTGGGATAATTGAAGAAACAAAAGCAAAAGGAGCGAAAATTACTGAGAACCAAAGCATGCCAATACGACCAACGAAAAATGCAGCACATGAGAAAAAGAGCCACGCAGTTGCGAGATTTAAAATAATACCAATTACAATAAAGGCAAAGAGAGTACCCGTGGTTAGTCCTCCAGATTTACCTTGCTCCGCTTTATTAAATGAGTCAGGAGAAAGAATAGCCTGAATTCTTAATCCACTAGCAATCGCTTCAGAGAGCGATTTCTCTTTGACTGCTCCAGTGACAATTGAATTAGGTGCATTTGCCGGGTTTCCTGGGAGGATCACCGTAATTTTGTTATAGAAAAGGTATGCAAAAATATTACCTAGGTCAATAACAACTCGAGTAAAGAACATCGAAAAGTTAATGAGCAACCCAACAATAATGAGTTGAGCGATCATTTTCTTCGGATTCACACTGTGGAGCCCTAGTATTGTACCGATAGCAATATAAAGGAGAATGAAGATGAAAAGAATGTTTGAGAGGTCGCGCACGATACGCCAGCCGTCATAGACAAAAGTACTATCGCGGTACATTTTACTCTCAAGAGCTAAGTGGACAAAAGCATCAAACAAACGGCCTGTCATCTGCATGATCCACGCAGTACCTTTATAGACAGTTGAGAATAGGAGGCGAACAAAACATTCATCCCAGCCTCCAAACACACTACAGTCTTTCGTGTGCTGTTTAATGCGAGCATCTTCGGCAGCTTGACTGACAGTTCCTTGAAAAGTGACTCCACTTAAAATATCACCTTCTTGGTTAGTCGCTTGACCGGCAGCAGCTGTGTGAAAGGTGATAATGTCACTGAATCCTGAAATTAGGTAATTGTTCTGGCTATCTTGTCTTTTAGTGAAGATACGAGCGCTATAGGTATGTCCAGCTTGAAGACCAGTTATAGGGACTGAACCAGTAATTTCTTGTGATCCAAAAAATTTCGCCGGATCAATTTTATATATATAGTAACCAATGTTTACGCCACGTTCGCCAGTTGCATACGCAGTTGTAAAGTGTTGCTGCGCCGGATTGCTGTTAACTTGGATATTGTATTGAATTCCCGTATTGCTTATTTTGCTCGTAACTGCCGGTCCCAATGCAGGCAATTGTTGAGCAGTGATTTGGGAGGTTCCCACTTCACCAATTGCTAAGAAAATACCAGTTGATTCACTATTTTCCAGGTTTTGGTCTTTTAAACCATCGATGTAACCGAAGTTATCGTTAAAGCCAACCTGTCCTGTCGGAGCGTTATCGACAGGAAACGTTTGACCGTTAGTTGTATCTTTAATATTAAACCAAAGTCGAGCAGATGTTTCGCCGTTGTAACTTGTGTCCTGACCAAGAGTAAACTTGCCAGTATACATATACCCAAAGCCTGCTGCAAAGACAAAATGCCCAACTGGTGCAAGAAGGGTGATAGTAAAAATGAGAGCGGCAAGCGTTTTTCGCATGCTGTGCTAATTGTAATCTAATATGTTACTTACAACAACTAGATACTATTGATAATCATCAATAGTAGAGGTGTAGAAATCGTTACAAGAAATATTAATATCCCAGGAACGAAGAAGATTTTGAACGTCACGGCCGTCTAAGACCTGTTCACAGTAGAAGAATGGCTCAGTCGTCATATCAACGGTAATTGGCGTTGCCCCATGTTCCGTCTCAAACCAGTCGAGTGCTTTAGTAACAAGAGCTGGGCCATTGGTGACGTTTGGAAAGTACTGGTGAGCGTCATTCCCTTTAATTGCCGAATACACCGTTGCTAGATCCGCGGCGCTAAGAGCATTGAGTCGGTTAAGGTTTGAACTTCCAGCACTAAATGGGCTATTACTAAGTTCGGAGATCATTTGGCTTTGAGATGTTGAAATTGGAACGATCATGCTTGTCGTTGTTGGGCGAACCACATGATAGGTCGAGGCACTACTATAGGAGTGATCAACTTGCACCTGTTCTCCACCCTGGAGATTTGTAATTCCTGCCCCTCCTGCAAGTGAAGCTTGGTCGGCAGCAGAAAGTGATCCTGAAATAATTGAACCAATACGACCACCGTGGTCAGTGACGACAAAGTCAAAATGGTGTTGGTTCGCAAGAACTGCTTTTTGTGAAGGACAAGAGTTTTGATTGTTTGTATCAAGATATGAGTCAACCGCATCAATACTTGATTGAAGCTGGTCTTTTTCGGTTTGAGCAAGTGACAATGTTGTATTGTTTGGGATATCTTCCTGAATTGCAGAATATTGGTTAACCAAATTTGCAAGTGTTGCTGCTTCGTCAGGAGTAAGATCTTGAGATGGTCCGATAGCCTGTACTTGAGAAGCTAGTGAGTGAAGTTGGTTTACAATACCGGTGAGATCAGCAATCTTTGCTTGATAGACAACTTTCTTTTCGTCCATGCCTAAGTTTGGAGAAAGTTGTGTCGACATAACTGCATATCCAGGAATATTGTAGGTGTTTACCTGGGTTTGAATAAGTGACGCCATACTCTGTTCTATCGTATCGAGGTAGTTCACCAGTGACTGTGAATAGGTATTTGAAACTCCAGCTGCAGTTAACGTTGAACCAAGCTGAGATCGCACGTCATCGAATTTTGTTGTAAGTCGGGTTTCCCAGTTCTTGTCTGGTCCGGGTAAGCACTGGTCGAGGTCTAAGAGTTTCTGTGGCACAGAATCAACAAGAGCAAGAGCTGCTTGATATGCGGCAAGTTCTTTTTCAGCAATGGTAACAACCGTATCACCGTATTGATCTGGTTGGAAAGAAACAACACCGTTCGCGTCCGTGACCATGTGAGTTGAAAGTACTGGGCCGGTAACCAAGAGCTCATAGAGGTCGATAGTGGTTTCTGGAGTTTCCCAAATATTGTTAGGAGTTGTTGTGTCGGTAGTATTAGTGTTTGTTAGATCACTTTGTTGTCCTGTGAGTGAAAGTCCATCGTAGCTCCAGGAAATACCATTCTGGCTTACATTAAGGCCAGTCCCCTGTGTTGCTGAACCAAGTGCGCTGACACCTTCAGTAACCAAAAGGTTACTGAGTGCATTTACAATATTAGAAATTGAATTACCAAGAGCAGCAGCAAACTCACTCTGGCCAAATTTAGTTGATTCAAGGGCACGGTTGAGTTGTTGTTCTACCACAGCTCCCGGTGAAACTGTTTTATAACGAAGACATTCTCCTGTTCCTGATCCAGGAGCAGCCCCATTTGAGTTATTGGCATAATTGGTGCCATAGGTTCCTGTACCGTTACCACTATTATTTGATCCAGAAGAACCTGATCCTGAACCATTTCCCTGTCCTAAAGTTTCAATATGGTCGTTACCAGGAGCACTATAGCCGCTACCAACACCACTGGTCCAATCATATCCTGATCCACTAATATTTATTGATTGAGAATCTGCCTGAGTGCCAGAGTTTACTGTTGCATTATTTGGGTCGGCGCCAACTTCTACATTCATATCGTACGCTGGACCTTTTCGTTCGGCGACACAAATTTTTTGGTTTAGGAATCCGCGACCTTGAGCGAGCTCTTGATCGAGCTTTTTCTGGGCATTGGTCATTTGGTTGTGTGCTTCCTCGAGTGCTCCAAAGAAAAAGTCGAATGGGTTATTACCTTGATCGCCAATATATGTATTGTATGCGTTCCAACCACCAACACTAAAATCAACTTGGAAATTTCTCCAATCACTTCCCACAACTTGATCAAGAGTAAAACCGAGTTTATCCTCGATACTTTTATTCTCGTCAACATAGTTCATGATCAAGGCTCGAGCAATTGAACGGCCGTAAGGGAAACGGCTGCTGTAACCGATGCTATCAACGATATTTTTCAGGTAGGTTTCACCAGTATTTTTAAAAAATTGCTCTGGGTTCTGAACATATTGCGGATTTCCCTGGAACCCTGTATTGATCCAGTTAACTGTTGCCTCAGTTATTTTATTTAAAAGAGTAACCGCAATACTCTGAAGCACCGTTTTATAAAGATATACTGCCCAATCTTTTTTACTTTTCGCTTGTGATTGAGTTGTCGCGCTAGCCGTTTTTTGTGAGCTACTGAAGTTTCCACTTAAGAGTTCGTACGCTGCCGCGTCGTAGGTTGGAACAGCGCTATTTTGCGCGGTTTGTGACTTTGTTTTTGCTGTTGCCTCCTTTGATTTTGCTTTAGCAGCTGCGATAGCTAAAGCGGCATCAACGGCAATATCAATTGCAGTGAAAGTAGCATCAAGAGCCTCCTTAGTTTTAACGCCCTTATTTTTATTTTCAGCCATTACCAGTACTGGTGACGCAAAAAAGCTCACAATAATGAGAAGAGCAACCGGAGCGTAACACCATCGAGGGAGCATACTCATGAGTATATCAAGCTATACTTTTTAAGCACGTATCTTATAGCACTGTCATAATCGTCAACATGTTGTATGTAACCATCAAGTCGGCTTTGATACTGGGTAACACTGGCAAAAGCTGGGAGGGGGTTGTTGAACACTTGTTCAAGGGCTACAACACTACCAAGAAAAAAGGAGAAGTCGTTAACCAGATGAAGGTGGATATCAGCAAGCGGAGCTGGCACAGGAGTTTTTCGAAGAGTCTCAATAGCTGTAGCATACTGCTTTTCAAATTTTGACAAACTTTTAAGTTCATCCGGGTCTTGGTCTTTGAGGGCTCCCATAGCAACCGCAATAGCATTTTCTTGGCCAATTATCTTTTGGTTAAAGACTTTATCAACTGCAGTTGTGTACTTATATACGTCTTGGATAGTAATAGTTTGAATGATATTGAGGTCATTACGAGAGTACACTTTCCCAATTTGGATGTTAACAATATTATCGACAACGGGTTTTAAGAGGTTTGTTGCTCCTTCTTCAGAAACGTCCCCTGCTTGGCTTAGAGCTGTACTATTAACCAAAAGTTCCTGGAGAAAGAGCTCTGTTTCGTTGGCTGACAATTGAGGAGCATCGCTGCCCTGCCCTGCCTTAATAAGAGCATTTCTTTTTGTAGCAACTTCAGCACCATCAAGCACACCGTTACCGTCGGTATCAGCTTTGTTTGGGTCCATTCCCCAGAGAACTTCCTCCCAGTCTGGTAAACCATCTTTATCATGATCTTGAACAAGAATATCGCTCACCACAGGTTCAGCGAGGTGTTCAGTATTGGCTACTTTTCTTTCAGCAAAGTAGCTGCTCAAAGCTTTAGCTGTGTAGTAAAGCCCAATAATACACGTAATCACGAGCAAAATAACCCCAATACTCTTGGCAAATGTTTTACTAGGGAGATAGTCTCGATAGCTCATACGGGAGTTTTATGATTTATTGTTTTGAAACACCGTACATAGTGATGGTGTTCATTTCTAGAGTTACTTCGATCGGTGGGTAGCTATCATAGATACAAGTAACTTCTGTCGAAGATGGTGTGTACAAACCAAGAATCTGAACATTTTCACGAGCCGAGCTGCTTGTTTTAGACTTTGTTCCGTACGGAATAACGTATGATGTTGGGCTATTTCCTTTTGGCTGAATTAAGAGATCATCACCCGGTACCTCACAGTCAAAACCAGCATCTTCAAGTGATTCAATCTCCGGAGCTGACATTTGGGTAATTTTTCCACCAAATGGTCGTCCATAGGCTTGTGAGTACTGTGGAGCTGAAAAGACACATAGAAACACAAGACAAATACCAGCGGCTAAAAGTTTTGATCCATGGTCACTCATGCCACCTATTGTAGCACTCTTTCTAAAAGGTACTAGTCAAAAAGTGCTTCAGTTAGAGTTTGCCATAGGTGAGGAGAGAGATTTTCTGGGCGAGCATTCTTTAGTACACCGATTTTTTCCCACACGGCGGCTAGTTTTTCTGAGTCAGCAACGGATTCTAGATTTTTTATAAGTAATTTTCGCGGATGAGCGAAGCCTGCACGAAGGATGGTAAAAAAATGTTCACGTTTGTGTAAGGGCTGGATATTTTCTATGGCGATAATAGCAGAGTCTACTTTTGGTGGAGGTGAAAAAGCACCACGAGGAACGGTTACTACATATCGCGGAGTGCCAAATATTTTTATTGATATCGACAAAAGACTTTCTCTCCCTGTGCGGGCAACTGCTCGCAGGGCGACCTCTTTTTGTACTAAAAGGACTGCGCATGAGGGTTGCACGTCATTTTCTAGGAAGTGTCGAAGAATAAGCCCGGTTATATAGTATGGAATGTTAGCAATAAGCTTGAAACCCCCCGTCGCAAGCTTCCAATCTTTGGGTTGGAAATTGAGTGCATCATCATGCAAAAGAGTAAGTTGGCCGCTCATAACTTCATTGCGAAACGTTTTCAAAAGAATGGGAATAAGGCGATCATCTTTTTCGATAGCAATAACATGAGCACCGCGCGCGAGTAGTACGCGAGTGAGCACGCCTTCTCCTGGGCCAATTTCAACAACAGTGTCCTTTTTTGAGACACTTCCCGCTTCAGCCATTTTCTCGAGTGCTGCAACTGATTTTAAAAAGTGCTGACCGAGAGATTTTTTTGTTCGAAATTTTTCTGCCACGACTGCACTCTACAACAATTTTTCTAAAATAGAAAACAAACTTCTTATATACATTCTGCGACAGGGGTGAGGAATGTATATAAGAAATTTTTAAAGTTTTGAGATAGTGCAGTAGAAACAGACGAGGACTTAGGAGTTAGTCGAGATAAATTGTTTTTACCCGTGGCGTATGCCCAACTTCGCGGGTAACTAATTCATCTGGGAGGTCGTACAGAAATTCGGATGGCAATCTAACTTCGCGCATACCAAAGAGAGTGCGAATTGTTGCGTAGGAGAGATATAATTTTTTTCCGGCGCGTGTAACGGCAACATAAAATAATCGGCGCTCCTCTTCCCTATTCTCAACTGTCGCTCCATCGCCACGAGAGTGCGGGAACAAATCTTGTTCAAGACCAGCGACAAACACATACGGAAATTCCAAACCTTTTGCGGCGTGCACGGTCATAAGTCTTACGCCAGGAGTTTTTTCATCCAAACCATCTTGGTCACTTGCGAGTGCTGCGTCATCGAGCATTTTAGAAATGCCTTCACCTGGTGGCAGTGTGTCGTAGCGTTTTGCCAGTGTGGCAAGTTCCTGAATATTTTCTAGTCGCTCTAAATCAGTAGCGTCACCTTTCTTAAGTGCGTCTTCAATACCGCTTTCCTGTACCGCAAATCGTATTGTTTCTGAGGCTGAATTGGTTTCGCCAAAAGCCTTGATTTTGTCTAAACAACTATAGAAAGTATGGATTTTTTGCTGCATCGACGCCGGAAGTTCGTCGCGTTTTCCAGAAAACAGTTTTACTAACGTTACCTTTCCAATACCGCGCGATGGAAACGAAAGTGCACGACGAATATCTGCGAGGGTGTCGCGATTCCATGCCGCTCGCAGATACGAGAGTACATCTTTCACTTCTTTACGATCGTAAAATTTTACCCCGAGCACTTGATACTGTATGCCTTGTTCCAAAAATGCTTCTTCCAAAACGCGTGATTGAAAGTTTGCGCGATAGAGCACTGCAATTTCTCCGGGAGCAATTCCTTTGCCAACTAAATTGTATGCTTCTCGTGCGATGAATGCCGCCTCATCCTGCTCGTCATAACTTTCATATACGCTAATTTGTTCGCCGTCTCCATTTTCTGTGAAAAGGGTTTTTTCCACGCGCATCGTATTCTTTTTAATTACGGCATTTGCGGCCGCCAAAATGGTTTTGGTTGAACGATAATTTTGTTCAAGGAAAAAAATCTGAGTGCCCGGAAAATCTTTTTCAAAATTCAGCATGTTCGCCAGTTTTGCTCCGCGCCAGGAATAAATATTTTGATCAGTGTCGCCAACCACGCAAATGTTATTTCGCGGCCGTGCTAACAGTTTTGTCATTTCATACTGTACTTCATTGGTGTCCTGGTATTCATCAACATGAATATACTGAAAGCGTTCGGTGAGTGCTTCACGGACAGAAGTATTTTTTCGAAGTAGTAATACTGTTTGTAAAAGCAAGTCATCGAAATCAAACGCACCTTCGCGTGCGAGGTATGTTTCATACTTTTCCCAGACACGAGCAATAATTTCTTCCAGATGTGAGTTTGCTCGCTCACGATAATTTTCCATCGTCACAAAATTTCCCTTCTCGTGTGAAATGATGTGGCGAAATCGTTTTGCGTCGTATTGTTTTGGGTCGAGACTGTTTGCTTCAATCGCTTCTTTAACCAGTTTCACTGAATCGTCTTCATCTAAAATGGCGAAATGTTTTGTTCGCCCGACATGTTCTGCGTACTGTCGTAAAATCATTGCCGAAAAACTATGAAACGTCCCTAGCCACGGAAAACTACTGCCACGCATCGAGGAGTCATGCTCAAGTATTTTTCGCACACGGTCGCGCATTTCAGCTGCGGCCTTATTGGTAAAGGTAATAGCTAGAATATGGTGCGGAGCCACGCCTTGGTGAATAAGGTGCACAATACGGGCGGTTAGCGTCTTGGTTTTTCCGGCTCCAGCCCCCGCGACGATCAAAACCGGGCCATCTATAGCTAAAACAGCCTTTTTTTGTGCCTCATTTAAGCCTTTGAGATGCTCCGCCATAGTGGAAGCATCATACCATGGCCAATCAAAACAACCCTAAAAGCCTTATAAAATAAAGGTTTTTATAGGGTACCTGCCTTGACAAATAAGCAATAAAATGCTACAATATAAGGAATTCCTTGAAAAAAGGTGAGCTGTCTCCGCCCTCTTTAGAACTTTGGGTTCTAAGAAGCGCGGAGGCAGAAAATCTCCTGAAAAAACAAAAAAATATAAACAAAAACAAACCAAGTATGAAAAATGCAATTTTCACTGCAATCGTAATCGCCTTATCATTCACAGCAGCTTTCGCACAGAAAGGAGGTAAAAAAGGCAACAAAGGAAAAAATTTGATTAACCTACAGCAGGTTAATAGCCAACAAGCTACACAGGACAGCATTAACGCTGCCCAGGCGCTGGATAGCTTAAATGCGGTAATCGCACAGCGTAACCAGCAGGCACTGTTGCAGCAAAAGCTGCTGGCATCACAAAAGCTGAGCGGCATGTTTACTACTGCCGATTCGCTGAACACTTTCTTAACCAACTTAAGCAAGGATACAACTAAGCGTGCCCGTGAATTTACGGAAGCGTTTACGTTGATGCATCCTAAAAAGAAGGTTGCCGACCTTTCAAAAGGTAAGGTGTACCCCTTAAGTTTCAGCTTAGGCGGTTGGGAAGATGTACGCGATTCATCCGGTAATTTCCGTGTTAGGGAAATTCCAGGAAACCAAACAGCAGATGCGTATGTTGTTCTTACTAAGAATGATTTTTACTTCTTTAACAAAAGAGGCGCTCCTCTGAAAGAAGGTGAAGTTTTGGAGGCAATTAGTTCGATAAAGGACCGTAAGGTTCTGAGCCAAATTCAAGGCACATTAAGCGCTATTCGTAGTGACCTTAGTGATAAAGCTGACCAGTATGACCTTAATGCCGCTAACGAAAAAATTAATGCCTTTACCGACAGCCTTACTTCAGCTGAAAGCCGGTTTGAGAAGTTACAGAAAGACATCACTTACCAAGGCGACCTGCAAAGTTTTTACTTGGGGAGCACAATGGATGATGCCACCTGGAACGACTTCAAAATGTACCGGAAGTACATTAACTCCGGTAATGACTCTTTAGTTAAGATAGCAGAGAAGATTGCTGCTAAACACAATTTAAACATCAAAGCAGATAAAGCAGAAAGCTATATCTTCTACGGCAAAATTGCCGCTGGCGGGTTACTGCTTATCATGATTATCGGTTTCTTTGTACTGCGCTCAGGTGCAAGGAGAGCCGGTCCATAATTACTTTGGACGAATAGTTTGAGCAAAAACAAAAAGCCCCCTCGTGTTTCGTAGGGCGGCTTTTTTTATTCCTTAATCATTGGAACAGTATTTCCGTATTTTTCTTTTATGACTCGAGTGATGACCTCAAGAACATCATTAGAACCAGTCTTAGCCATTTCAGTTTTATCTCCGACAAACTTCTCACTCACTGTAAGCACCGTGTTTTTAAGAGTGTTCATAATCTTATTTCCTCCTACACTACTGATGCCGTCTGGCTTAATATCAACTTCAAAAGTTTTTCGTTCTCCTGTAGGGACTCGAATCATTCCCGTGACGCTTGTTTTTCCAGCATCGCTCGTAAGTGTGTAGCCAAAACCAAAGGTACGAGAGTTGGGTCGGAATGGGAGAATGGTAACCCCAGTTGTTTCTTTCTTCGGGTCGCTACTTATTCCCTTTTCAAATCCTTTTTTCAAAAGATCTCGAATTTCTTCGGCTTCGACAATAACTTCTACTGACTTTTGCTGTTCCTGTTTTGGAGTTTCTATTGGCATAAGCAAAAGCTGTTCGGGTGGCCACTGTTTTACTTTTTCTTTCGGCTTGCGGACACCAACTCCTTTTTCGTATTTCGCGATTGTTTCCGCTGAAACTTCAGGAATTTTTTTCTCCTGATCTTTCTTTGGCTCAAGCGCATTCTTAATTGTTTCTGGAACTTGTAAGCCTGCGGCTTCAATAGCACGAGTAATTTTTTCTTTAGTGACGGTGCCGTCGGCTATAAGTTTTTCGTAGGTTCCATCTTTGATTGCTGCGGTTACTTGCCCTACTGTTTCGTAAGCAAAACTAATAGCCTGCTCGGCCTCCTTTTTAGTAGGATGTTGTGTTTCCTTGCCTTGCGAAGTTACATATATAAACTTTCCATCCTTTTCCTCTATGTCGCTGAAAAGTTTTGAGTAGTCAGTTGGGCCAGCAACTGTTTCAGTAGCAGTTTCTTGCTTCTCATTCTTTGGTAGAGTGTTGAGATGTTGTTCTAATTCTGTTTCAGTTCGGAACTTAACTTCGCGGCTCTTTGCGCCTGTATTTTCACCAACAATGCCAGCTTTCTCTAACTGATCCATTAATCGGCCTGCACGGTTGTAGCCGAGTTTTAATCGACGCTGAATAAGTGAAGTAGAACCCATCTGATTTTGAACAATAACTCGTGCTGCTTCCTCAAACAGTTCGTCGCGTTCAGAAGTTTCACTACTATTTTCTAAATCTTCCTCAGGTGTTTCTGTTTTAGGAGTAGCAGAATCAGTTCCCTCCTCAGAGTTTACGTTCAAAACGATTGGTGTTATTTCTTCCTCTTTCTGAGATTCAGCCGCGCGTTTTGCCTTAAGCATTTCTTCCGCCTTTGCGATCCACTCGAGAGCAAATTGTTTATCTTGGGGTGTCATGTTATTTTTTGATTTCCTTCTCAACTTTCTTAGCCGCTTCCTCCGTTCGCTCTATCAGTTCTTCCTTTCCATCCTCATAGGTGAGTCCAGATTCAATAACTTTTCCTTGAGGACTAATAAGCTCGAAACGAGCTTTTGGATTTTTAATAATTTCTTGACGTTCATCCGTTTTCATCTCGCCAGGGTTGGTGAGTCGTAGAAGGAATCCATACACTGTATAGTCAGTTACATGGTCACGGTTAGATATTCTATTAGGAAACCAGGAGCCTCCACCATATGGCGCTTGAAGTTCTACGAGCTGCTTATATCTAAGAATCTCTCGATTTTCTTGTGATATAGAGTCCAGAACTTTCCAAAGTCGAGGATGAAGATCCTGATCTATTTTGCGTAACTCCTCCATCCATGGGTCATCTTTCCAAGGAATTCTAGCTACGAGATATGGAATTGGATTTGTAGTAAGCGCCTCAAGCTCTTCTTTTTTGATATCAGGATTATCTTTGAAAACTTGTTCGATATTTTTCTGATAGTAGTTAACGAATCTATTAAGTACTTCAAGTCGAGTAGTTTCCTCTTCTTTTGTTAAGACAACAGTAACCTCCTCTGTTTCTGGAAGATCACTTTTAAAAATTGAAGAGATCTTTTTTGTGATGGGCACTTTTTTTTCTCGCCGTTCTCGAGGTAAACGGTCAAATGTGATTGGAGTGAAGGAAGCTGTTTCAAGATCTTCATTTTCATCTTTACCCTCCTCTTCTTCAAGACCGTTAATATAGTTTTTTACATTCTCCAGGAACTCTTCTTCGGTTTTTGATTCCGCAGTAATTTCTTTTATTTTTTCTTCGCCAACAATAGTAAGAAACTTTCCGTAACCCAGAGTTTTGTTAAATGTTTTCTCAAGAGTTTCAAAAGTGAGAACTTCTTCCTTCTTAGGAATTTCTTGCTTGGGTGAAGTGTTTTCTTCTTTTTCTAACTCAACAGGCTTTTTAACTTCGTATGGATCGATTGTTTTAATTTCAAATTTTGGATCTTCATCTTGGCGTCTGTAGGTTCCCGGCTCTTGAATATACAATTTTCCATTCCAAGACTCGTAGGGCGGGCGAATAACCCGGCTCTTGTTAAGTGAAGAACCATTGTCCCACTCTTCTTTATCAATCATTCCAGAAGAAAGTAGTTTTTTCTCCACAAGGTCACGAATAAATTTAGGATCTTGCTTAATTTTCTCTAAGGCCTTTTCTGCCAGTGCTTTTGGTAAATAGATTTCTTGGTATATATAGTTTCCTGGTCTGCCATCAGAAGTTTTATAATATCCTTTATTACCATCCAGATGGCGGGAAGTAGCCAAGTAAGATAGTGCATACACATCTTCGTTTGGGTTTCCAACAGGAGAAAATTCAGAAAATTTCAGCTGTTTAAACTTTTTACCTCCTTCCATAGAGAAAGGTTCTAACCCAACGTATTCAGTGATTTCTTCTTCAACAAATTTCTTCGTAAGTTCTACCCACTTAGGTCGATTTTTTGTTACCCATTCATCAGAAAATTGACTTCCTTCTTGCCCAATAAATTCTCGGTAGGCATGCTTTTGTGGGAGTTCTCGTAGATTATAGTTATAAGTATCGTTGCCCTTCGTTATTTTCTCATCAACAAAGCCTGTAAAACCATTATGAGAATGAGTGGAGAGTGTAAAGGTACTCTTTTGGTCAAGTTCTTCGAGAAGTTTTTCACGTTCAAGAACGATTGTTTTCCCCTCGTTCGTGAGATTTTTCTTCTCTTCTTTAGAATCAGTGGTCTCGTTAGTGACAGCTGGTTTAGCCTGAACAATTACTTCCTCTTCTTCTTGTTTGATCTCTGGTTCTGACTCAGGGGTTTGGGTTACTACTGGGGCAGGTACGTTAGCGAGCTTCTTTTTAAGCTCAGCTGTTCGTTGAAGAAATGCTTTTTTCTCTTCGAGATTCATACAGTTAGCTAATTGTCTTTAAGTGGTCCTCGAGTTCTGTTAAGGAAGAAATTTTCACTGCCCGCCCAACCGTTCCTTGTGTTGTTTCAAGGATTCCTGCGCGAGTGAGCTGCTCGATAATAGTATTTGCTCGTTCAATAGAGCGAAGATTGAGTCTTCGATTAAGGAGTGAAGCCGATCCTTGGCCAGTTTCAACTACAATTCGAGCAGCATCAGTAAAGAGTGGATCACGCTCACTCTTTTCTTTTTCTGCTTCATCAAATTGACGGAGTTCCTCGGTGTACTTTTTATTTAGTGCTGCGAGAGCATCTTCTTGTGCTTGGGTTTTACCAATTTGATAGAGCAAGTAGTCGGTAGTTTCTTCGTCATTCTTATTAAATGAAATAGTCATTCCTTCAGCCGTTTGGAATTCGTACGTTCCTCCCTTATCGAGTGGAGCTGAGGTAATCGTTACGCGAGGACCATGCCAAATAATACTTTTGCCGGTGAGATCAGCAACTGTTGGAATATTGAGTGCAGCAACTTCACCAGCCCAGCGTTGTTCGATTTCTGTACGACTTCCTTTTTCAATAGTAATTGGGGTTTCTTCGATGAGTTTTTCAGCAGCAGCAATAAAAGCATTTGTATCGACGGTTTTTATCGAAGCAAGAAGATCATCTACTTTTTGGTCTCCAACAAGACTACGCAACGTTGTGATATAGCCTGGGTCTCCAGCAGCTGTAAATGTATTTTGAAGATCAAGAATACGCTGCTCATGTTCCTGCTTTTCTTTTTCAGCAATTGCAATTCGCTTTGCGTCAATCTCTGCTTTGTTGTTGGTATAAAATTCAAAGTCTGCAGGATCAAGAAGATCGGTTGCCTTAACTCGTCCTACGAAATTTTCGATTTCAGTAGGAGTTGCTGGTGTGAATGTTGGGCCGGTAACTGTACCAGGATTGGTTGGGCCAGTAGAACCAGGAGTCGAAGTTGTTCCTGAAGCTGGAGGTGGTGGAACTGGAGGAGGAGTTCGGTATGAGCGGTCAACTAAACGAGCCTCACGAAGAGCCCTTCGCAACTCATCGTTGGCGTTGCTTTCTTCTGTGGTTTTTTCATTCCTCAGTGTAAGGATTTCTCTCTCTAGAGTTTGCAAAGAGAGTGCTTCATCAGCTGAGAATTTTGGAATTTGTCTCTTCAAGATCTCTTGTGTTTTTTGTTCGATTTGGTCGTTTTGTTCCTGTGTTCGTTGGTCAGGTTTTATTTTCTTTAGCGTATCAATTTCTTTTTCGATCGCTTTAATTGCTTTTTCAGTGTATTTTGCATCGATAACAACAATATTTCCGTTTTCAATCAAAATTGCACCGTCTCTATTTTTTGAGAGGTCTTTCCCAAGAGCTCTTCCGGCTCCAAACAAAATTTCTCTATTAAATTTATATCCAGGACCAGCATCGGTTGAATAGCCATTTTGGAATTTATCTTTTATATCACTGGTTAGTTTTTTGAGTACTTCTTTGTTAAGACCAGGGGCAGCTACTGAAAAGACGTTGGCGTCTGTACCAACAGAAAGGCTGTTAACTCCATCTGATCCTTTTCCGATAACAAATTTAACTGTTACTGGAATAGATGAACCAGCAGAAACATGTTTTTTTACCCCAGGAACTTTACCTAAGAGTTTAGTTATTTTTGTATCAGGATTTTCATTAAAATCGATTGTCGCAGTTACCTCAATTCCTTTACCTTGCGCTACGGGATTCGCTGATACTAAATAAACCCCTTCAACATTTTTATTTTTGCTAAAAAGGTCGGTGAGAGTATTTTCAATTACTCTATTTAGTTCCAGAGGTGGGACGATAGTTTCAAGATCCCAAGCTTCTTTTGCGGCTTCTTTTACTGCGAGTGCATCTCGCTCAGGTTCTTTAACAGCGAGTTCTTCTTCTAGCTGAGCAACTTTTTCTTCATGTCCAAGAGCTTTCGTTAAATGCGCTGCTTCGGTATCAGTCGCACCAAATTTTTTATAGAAAGCATCTTCCTGAGTAAGAAGATCCACATACTCACTTCTTTTTTGGCTAAGTTGAGTTTTTTTGCGGCTTAGCTCCGTGTTCTGTTCAGGAGTTCGTGTATTACCTAGTGCTTCAAGAGCTGTAATTTCACTTTGAAGTACACCATACTCAGCTTTCTTTTTTGTGCGATCAAGGGTAAAGAGCTCATCATTTAATAGGATGATGTCCTTGCGGAGTCGCTCATATTCTTCAGCTGAAATTGGTGTGCCTTGTAAAACACCCTGAGCATTTGGTGCCATACGCACATAGGAACCATCAACGTTTTGGCGAATTTGAGCAAAAATAGTTTCTTGGTTTGTTCGGTCATTTCTCCACTTCGTCAGACGAGGACCCTCTTCCATAAGTACCATCTCGCGCATCCGGTTGTAGAGGTGTAAATTCTTCTCAAGCCAAGCAAGTGGAATTTCCTTTTCTATTTTTTCAATAAATTGGTGCTGCTCTGTTCGTTCAGGTCCGGTAGCGTTCCATTTATTTTGGCCTAACAGAAGATCGTTATACTCGATCATTACTTCTCGGCCGCGCTCAAGCGAAGGTTCAGGAAGTTTTACCTCAGGAGTTGTTGCTTCGGGAGTCTCTTCATCTTTAATCTCCTTTTCGGTTTTAAAACCACGAAGTAATGCAGCCAGTTCATCCTTCTTGATTAGTTTTCGTTGTTCAGTTTTCGTGCCGGGAGTACCAATGCCAGACATGTAGGTGATTTCAAAGTATGGAACTCTGGAACCGTTTTCTGTTTTAAAGAACGGACCAGCTGCTTCCTTGGGAGTTCCTCCGCGACCACCACGACTTCCTGTGGCAGTAATTTTAATAAATTCAGTTATGGTGTCTCCTTCTTTCTTGAAGAACTCAGCATCTTTTTTAACGTTCGTTAAATTAATTTTTGAACTAGCGGCTAGTTCACGAATATTTTTTATACCCAGTGTTGTAACTGCAGTTTCTACGTCTTTAATTTCCTTGTTGTAGCGTGCCAGTAATATATCCCGTTCCTTTTTTAGACGAGCTTCTGCTTCTGCGTATGTAAGTTTATCTCCTAAGTTTTCACCTTTAGGACCGCGAATTTTGAATCGTAGATTTGGGTCACCTTTTTTATCGAGATCATCTTTTGCTGGAATGGGACCAGTGCAGTTATCTTTATCAAGATGTAAGAAAACACCAGTGTCGGAATATTCTAAGAGGTAGTCTTTTATTTTTCCGGTATCAATTGCGTGGTTTTCAATTTCATAAAGACTTCCATCAAATTCTGAACCGGGAGTGGATATAAATTCCATTTCTCCCCCAAGTTTTGCTTTAGCGTCAGCATCAAGGTTATTGAAAATATGCCACTTTAACTTACTAGCTACTTGGTCTAAGGCGATAAGTCGCTCTTGCTCTTCTATAGTTTTATCAATTTCCGCTTGAATCTTTTCTTTCTCTTTAACATCTGTTTCATCTGCAAATTTCTCATCGAGATCATCAAGTTTATCCCAACATAGCTTAATTTTCTGAGCGAGATTTTTTTGCTCTCGCTCAACAGCTAGTTTTGTTTTTGGGAGCCCGGTGATAGGCCCAGTTCCAGGGTTTTTAGGACTCATTGTTTTTTAATTTTACCACTTTTCTTTAAAAAGTCAATTTTTTTCTAAAGGTGGCAAACCTATTGACTGGAAGAGGAGGTAGGGCTACCATTTTCGGGGTAGGTTGCTATACGTAAGTATACCCCCTACCCTTTAAATTATGAAGTCCCTAGAAACCCTTATTTTTAAAGGGTTTCCTGCATATTTATCCGGGGATTCATAAAAATTGCCTTATTTTTCAACGCTCATTACCGTATTTCGCCCACGTTAGGGCCAGTGGGTATTGAAAAATCAGGCAGTTTCAGACCTTTTTAGGCTTATCTTAAACTCAAACTACAAACCGGAGGGCACGGAATCCGATTCCTCTCTTGCGGCATATACAGTAAAAAAGGCACAGGTATTCCTTGTCACAGTCTATTTTCTGTTGCTTAGTACAGTTATGATTCCGATGGTTGCGGAGGCTTCTTTGCTCTCTTTTTTGGGCCTTGGAACCAGTGCTCGAGCGCAAGAGGTTGGCCCCGTTAATAATTCCCAAACGGTTCCCTTGGCTGATGCTCACGGGCTCCCACTCACTAGAAACTCTGATACAGCTGCTTCTACTTCTCTTGCAACTACTGACGGCACGGCAGTCGAGTCTGAAACTGGCCCCCTTGGCACGAGTTCTGATGTAGAGGACACGGCTCCCTCACCTGATATTAATATTTACGTTGTTCACTCAGGAGACACTGTCCCGGCAATTGCCAAAATGTTTGACGTATCTCCAGATAGTATCTATTGGTCAAACAATCTCCCTCGAGGGAGTAAGCTAAAAAATGGTGACACTCTCCTTATTCCCTCGGTAACTGGAGTTATCCATACAGTAGAAAAGGGTGAAACCATCGCTTCTTTGGCGAAAAAATTCAAAGTTTCGATCCAAGATGTAATGCTTGCTAACGAACTTTCTTCTGGTGAAGTACTCGTTCCAGGAACTGACCTTATTATTCCTGACGCAAAAGTAGATGCGCCGAAGCCAGCTTCGCGCCCTACAACATCTCGAACTCCAGACACTACAAGTACACCAAAGACAGTACCGGGAGGATACTTCCTTCGTCCGATTGCTGGTGGTGTTCGCACACAAGGCCGCCACGGTGAATTTTGTGGGAACGAAGTTGATCTTGCTGCGCCAGTTGGTACTCCTGTGTTTGCGACGGCTTCTGGTATTGTTACTCTTGCTCGTGATAGTGGTTGGAATGGTGGTGCAGGGCATGTCGTTATCATTAGTCACCAGGACATTGGTGCACGTAGTGTATATGCTCACTTAGAGCATGAAATTGTTTCAGTTGGTCAGAGTGTTTCCAAAGGAGAAGTCATTGGGTATCTTGGTAACACTGGTCATTCAACTGGCCCGCACCTTCACTTTGGTATCTGTGGTGCCGTAAATCCTCTTGTTTCGAATGCACGATACGGTTTGTAATTTTTAATATATAAAAAGAGCGTGCTACTTAGGTAGCACGCTCTTTTTAATTTCCCAAACCACTTCCTTTTGGTCGATATGAAAGTGCTTCAAGCATATGCAGTGCTTCAACAAAGTCGCTATCCCCAAGATCAGCAATAGTGCGCGCCAATTTCTGCACCCGGTGATACGCACGAGCTGAGAGGTTGAGTGTTGCAGCAGTTTCGTGAAGTAGTGTCCGTGCATCGGGAGAAAGTTGAACGAATTCAAGAATATCGCGAGCCCCCATGTCGCTGTTCATTGAAAGATGTGGAGCATCCCAAAAACGTTTTTTCTGGATAGCTCGAGCTTTCTCGATACGCTTACGAATAACTTCGCTCGACTCCCCTTGTTTTGTTCCAGAGTCGAGGTCGGTATAAGATACTGGTCCCACAGATAGCACAATGTCGATGCGGTCCATAATTGGACCAGAGAGTTTCCGTTCGTATCGTGCAATATCAGAAGCACTACAACGACAAGGTTTTTCGCGACTACCGCGGTAACCACAAGGACATGGATTCATAGCAGCGATAAGCATAAAATTTGCTGGAAATATGGCGCTACCTTTCGACCGAGCAATAGCCACTTCACCGTCTTCGAGTGGTTGTCGTAGCGATTCAATTACTCGTTTATCAAATTCTGGAAATTCATCAAGAAATAGCACACCACGATGTGCAAGCGTTACTTCTCCAGGGCGAAGATTTGTTCCACCACCGATGACTGATACATACGAAGCAGTATGATGCGGAGCCCGAAATGGTGGTGTCGCAATAACACCGTCACGCAGTGCTCCAGTTATAGAGTGAATCCCGGTAACTTCAAGCATTGCGTCAGTGTCTAGCATAGGGAGCAAGCTAGTGCATGCACGAGCGAGCATTGTTTTTCCAGTTCCTGGTGGGCCGTAGAGAGCACTATTATGTCCTCCTGCTGCTGCAATTTCCAGTCCTCGTTTTGCTGTTTCTTGGCCACGAATTTCTGCCATGTTGGTCGTTCTGTCACTTTGCTCCGAAGTTTGAGTTTGTGGTTGCTCGACTAATTTTTTCTCTGAATGAGTATCCAGATGAGCAATCAGTAAAGAAAGGTTAGGTGTTGGATATATTTTGATTCCACTAACCAAGGCTGCTTCTTTGGCGTTTTGTACCGGAACGTATGCTTCAGAAAAACCTGTATCACGGGCGGCGCGAATTATAGGAAGTATTCCGGTGAGTGGTCTAATTTCACCCGAGAGTGACAGTTCGCCAACAAATAGTTTCCCCTTTGTTTCAAAGGAAATTTTTTCGGCGGCCAGTAAATACGCAAGAGCAATTGCAACATCAAATCCTGAACCTTCTTTTTTCAAACCAGCCGGTGAAAGTGATACAGTTATTTTTTCGTTTTTTGATTTTGGTGATTCGAACCCAGAATTTTTTAAGGCCGCTGAAACACGATCGCGAGCTTCTTCTACTGCTTTGTCAGGCAGGCCAACGATAGAAAAAAGGTAGAGTCCTCGTGAAAGGTCAACCTCAATGGTTACTGGGATACCTTGAAGAAGGTGGGTTTGCGCAGAGTATGTTCGGGCAAGCATATCCTCTTCATATCACAATGTACTTAACCAAAAATTAAAATCACCCCGATCGGGGTGATTTTAATTTTTGATTTCTTATTCCATGTGCGCCTTACAAGTTTTAGCGGCGGCATTTGCATCAAGACGATCAGCTTCGATATCTCCTCCACAAACTTCACATTTTCCGTAACTACCTGCGGCAATGTTAGAGAGTGCACTAGTTACGTCTTCGAGACGTTTCTCAAGTGTAGAAGCTGTTGCAGAGCGTTCCTCAAATCCTTCGAAGCGGTCCGCCATATCATTTTCATCGGATGTTTCTCCAGCTTCTGCGGCCTGCGGAGTCACTTCCCATTCACCACCTTCTGGATTTTTAATGCCTATATTAGCGAGCTCAGCTTCAAGGGTTTTCTTTTCAGCTTCCAAAGCGCTTTTGTACTTGGTTATATCTGTCATGGCAAAAAGCATAGCACAGGCAAGGCTCACCTGCTAGCTATCGGCGTAATGTACTTGCCGTTAATCGGTTAACGATTTCCTCAAGAATAGTGTCGGTATTTGCGATTACCAGAAGGTCTTTATGTTCTCCTAAGAAGGTATAGAAAAGGACAGGGTTTCCTTTTTTATCGACAATGGCTCGAGTATCCTGATTTTTAATTACCTTATCTTTAAAGTTTTGGTTATAAAGGTAGCTTTGGTCACCACTCGTATCAATACCAAATATTTCATAGAGCTCATCAAACATATCTTTTTCATACGAGAGCATCCCGGTGAAGGTATTTTCATATGAGTTTGTTTGGAAAAGTAACGCTAGACCATCTTGGTTCCAACCATGAACAACTGCCGTGAACGAATCATTGAGAGAACGGATGAGCGCTGGTGGTGCAACTGATTCGATACTGTTGAAAAAATCAGAAGTGGTTAACATATGCTGTGCACCAGTCTGGTCAGTTGTAAAAAGAATGAGATGTGCAAAACTCCCAAGTTTGGGATTTGCCTCGCGATACGCTTTTGCAATTGTTTCTTTTATTTGATCACGAGTGAATCCAGTAAGGTTAACTGGGAGATCACTTTCACTGCGTACATAACCTGGAACCGAACTTCCTTCTGATGGAGTGAGTGGCACTGTTTGTGGCAATGTCCTAAGAAATGCATAGCCGATAATGCCAAGTCCAATGACCGCGAAAATAACACCTCCTAAGATTAGAAAGAGATTTTTACTACTTCGAGGGTCACGTTCCGCCTTTAGCTTTTCTTTGCGAGCATTTTCCGCCATCGCAATTTTTACGACTGACGCTCCACCACTCTTAATAGTGTCAGCGAGGTCGCTTTGAAATGTGCGGAGAGTTTTCAGATCAGCATTCTTTCCAGTGAGCTCAAATTGGGCACGCGAAACGCCACTCTTCTCAGGCTCAGCATGTGGGATGTTTGGGTTTAAATCTTCAAGCGACATATCGCCCTAATAATACCGTGGATGGTTCGTGATTTCTATGCGGCAGCTGGTGGTGGAGGAGTTGCACGAGGTGGTTCCTTAATAAATCCTGGATTTGCCGCTTTGATAGAGAGTGAAACACGACCGCGTTCGGCATCAACATTAACTACTTTAACTGGCACCACCATACCTTCACGGAGTACATCGGCAACTTTGTTTACTCGAAATGGGGCAATTTCAGAAATGTGTACCAAGCCATCAGCATAGGCTGAAAGCTTTACAATTGCACCGATCTCAAGAATTTTTGAGACAACACCTTCGGTAGTATCGCCTACTTTCCACTCGTGTGTCATTGCCTCGACAATGGCGAGTGCTTTTTCGGCAGCACCATTTTTACCAGTAACGTACACGGTACCATCGTCTTCAATGGTAATTTCGGCCCCTGTTTCTTCTTTGATACCTTTGATGGTTTTACCGCCAGAACCAATAACCAAACCAATCTGATCTTGTTTAACAGTGGTCATCAAAATCTTTGGAGCATTTGGAGAAATGTCTGCCCGTGGAGCGGCAATTTCTTTTTCGATTACGTCGAGAATTTGGTTACGAGCAGTGTGGGCTTGTACTAAAGCTTCTTTCAAAACATTCACTGGGATACCACCTACTTTAATGTCGAGCTGAATAGCGGTAATACCTTCGCGAGTTCCACCAACTTTGAAATCCATGTCACCGTGGTGATCTTCTGGACCTTGAATGTCAGTTAAAATTTTATAATTGGATTCGTTGTGCTCATCTAAAATGAGCCCCATAGCAATACCAGCAACTGGAGCCTTGATTGGTACACCACCGTCCATGAGAGCAAGTGTGCTTCCACAAATTGAAGCTTGTGAAGTTGAACCATTAGAAGCGGTTGATTCAGAAACTAGGCGAATCGTGTACGGGAACTTTTCTTTTGGCGGAATGATTGGAATGAGTGCTTTTTCGGCAAGAAAGCCATGACCCATTTCACGGCGGTTCATACCACCAAAGCGACCCGTTTCACCTACTGAGTAAGCTGGGAAATTATAATGATGAGTAAAGCGTTTCGTGCCACGGATTTCCATACCTTCCAAAAGCTGTGCCGTTTCCGGGCCACCCAAGGTAAGTACCGAAAGAACATGTGTTTCACCTCGATAAAAAATGCCAGTACCGTGAAGCACTGGTGAAAAACCACCAGCTTTAGCATAGAGTGCGCGAACTTCATCCATGTTGCGTCCATCAACACGAGCGTTTCGTTTTAGTGCTCCCTCATGTACGAGTTCGTCGACACGATGGTGAAAGTAATCTTTTCCAGTGTTGTGAGCAACTTCATCTTCGGGGAAATTTTCAGAAAGTAATTCTTTCCAAGTTGCTTCACTCTCATTGATAGTTTTTTTACTATCACTACCAAAAAGCCCACTAGCCAATACTGGCTCAATTTTTTCGGTGAAGAGTGCGCGGACAGCATCAGGCAATTCTGGTTTTGGAAACGCAAGTTTCTGTTTTCCTTCTTTTGAAACTAATTCTTTCTGCCAAGCTTCTATTTTGGCAATGTGTTCAAGAGCAAAATCGAAATGTTTTCCCATTTCAACGTCGCCTTCTTCGTAGGCGAGCGCTTCAATCATCACTACTTTGTTTTCTTTACCACATACCGTGAGGTCGAGTGAGTAGTTATTTTCTCCAGTGTTTGGAATATAGTTGTCGTAATTAATTTCAGTTGATCCTTTTGCCCGGCCAACGTGTGCTGCCCCAACTGGGCCATGCCATGGAATATTTGAAGTAGCGAGCGCAAGTGATGCCGCGTTTACCCCAAGAACACCTGGATCTGATTTTCCAACCGCAAGTACTGTTACCACAACCTGCACTGCATTTTTAATGTGTTGGTCAAAGAGTGGGCGGATTGTGCGGTCAATAATTCGAGCCGAAAGCACTGCCTCATCAGAAGGACGTCCTTCACGCTTGTTGTACTGACCACCTAAAATGAGGCCAGCAGCATAGTTTTTTTCAAGATACTCAACCGTAAGATTAAAAAATCCTGGATTATTTTTACCGTCTTTTGACATGACGGCAGTGGCGAGGACGATAGTGTCATCGCATTTAAGAATAACCGAGCCATTTGCCTGATTAGCAAGGTCGGAAAAGACGGCAGTGATAGTCTTGCCGCCAACGGTGAGCGAATATTCGCGCGTTTGCATATACTGTTTTTTGCTAGAACCTCCAGACTTTAGTATTGAAAATCCTATACTTATAGGCCTTCACTACTACCTGTCTAGAGGTTCTTTGCGTATTTACGGTCCTTATAATACGATGACGATAGTAGCATGATAGAGAGCTTTCGGCGAGCTACTTTTATTTTTAACTCCCTACTATTATATGTGCGGCATTATCGGATACATTGGCAAGCGTGACGCGTACTCTATCCTCATTAAAGGTTTGGAACGTCTCGAGTATCGAGGCTACGACTCAGCTGGTATTGCTCTCGTGCGCGACAACGCACTTACTGTTGTAAAAAAGAAAGGTAAAGTTGGTGATCTCCACAAGGCCGCGAAAGAAGAAAATGTTTCCGGTACCCTTGGTATTGGTCATACACGTTGGGCAACACATGGTGAACCTTCTGACCTCAATGCTCATCCTCATACTTCAGGAGATGGCACGATTGCTCTCATTCATAACGGTATCATTGAGAATTACACAACACTCCGCACTGCGCTCAAAAAAGCTGGTCATACTTTTTTATCTGAAACGGATACTGAAGTACTCGCTCACTTAATTGAAGAAGTGCGTGACAAAAGTAAGCTCCCCTTTCCTGAAGCTGTCCGGGTAGCATTGACTCAGGTTGTTGGAGCGTATGCAATTGTTGCTGTTGATACTAACGATCCTGATCATGTGGTAGCTTCCGCAAAAGGAAGTCCTCTCTCAATTGGGGTCACCCCTGACAAAAGCGAATTTTTCTTTGCCTCTTCACCGGTTGCTTTCATTGATGAAACAAAAGATGTGATTACCTTAAATGACAGTGAGTTAGCTGTTGTTTCGCGTGATGGGACATTAGAATTAAAAACCGTTGACGACGAAGCGCGTATACCACTTATTGAACATCTTGATCTTGAAATTGATGCGCTCGAAAAAGGTGGATTCTCTACGTACATGGAGAAAGAAATTTTTGAACAGCCAGAAGCAATCATCAATGCAATGCGTGGACACGTGACTCCTGATGGTTCCATTAATATCCAGGGGTTTGAAGATCACCTCCACGAGTGGAAACGAGTAGAACGCATTATCATCACTGCATGCGGAACCTCTTGGATTGCTGGGCTCGTTGGGAAATATCTTCTTGAAGAACTCGCCCAGATTCCAGTTGAAGTAGAATATGCGTCTGAATTTCGTTATCGTCACCCAGTGCTTCATCCGCGTCGAGATATTGTTATTGCGATTTCTCAGTCGGGTGAAACAGCTGATACCAAAGCCGCGCTCGAACTTGCGAAAGAGCACAAAATTTTCACCTACGGCATCGTAAATGTTGTTGGTTCCACGATTGCTCGCATGACTGATGCTGGTTCGTTTATTCACGTTGGTCCGGAAATTGGCGTTGCCTCTACTAAAGCGTTTACTGGCCAAGTGGTAATTCTTACCCTTCTTGCACTTCGACTTGCTATGGAGCGCAAAGCAATTGATCCAGGAAAAGCGGCTGCGATTGCTGGTGAACTTTCACAAGTGCCAGATCGTATTCGAGAACTCTTGAAAGGAGCGCCGCGTATTCAAAAAATTGTTTCGGAACTTTTTGCAACTGCCGATAATGCGCTCTTCTTGGGTCGCGGCTATAACTTCCCTGTGGCACTTGAAGGTGCATTAAAGCTCAAAGAAATTTCTTATATTCATGCCGAAGGATATCCAGCTGCTGAAATGAAGCACGGCCCAATTGCGCTCATTGATGAAAATATGCCGGTTGTTGTCGTTGCTACCAATCGTGATCTTCATGGCAAAGTAGTTTCTAATATTCAAGAAATTAAAGCGCGCAAAGGGAAAGTCTTTGCTATTGTTTCTGAAGGCGACGAGGAAATAAAAAGTATGGCGGATTACGTTATTGAAGTACCAGAAACACTTGATCCACTGACGCCACTTCTCTCGGTGGTGCCGCTCCAATTACTTGCGTATCATGCAGCCGTGCTTCGCGGGAAAAACGTTGATCAGCCGCGAAACTTAGCGAAAAGCGTAACGGTAGAATAAAAAGAGGCTCCTCAGGGAGCCTCTGCTTTTAATTTTACGTGTTGTTTAAATTTGTCTTAAACAGAATTTTTTTTATCAACTTTATTAAGCCACTGTTTAATACCTTCGAAACCTTCGGCAAGTGCATAAAGAACTATGGCAATACCTGCGAGAACATTTCCAGCAATGTAGATATCCTTACTCGTATATCCTTTTTCAAGGTACAGATATGGAGTTAGTAACAGAACCCATAAAAAAATTCCTACGGCCACACTGTCATCTTTCAGAATCACAATCCCGCCAAAACCCATCGGAATAAGAACGATTGCTAAGTTGAGTAAAATATTTCCCAAAGGTTCTAAACTGGGTTCAATAATTCTCCATGAAGCAATAAAGTTGCTCCCGTCAGTTTTAATAACAAGAGTTATTAAAACTGAGCTGAGCGCATATACTGCGATTAACGTCAGTACTATAACAAGTATCTTTTTCATAATTTTGTTTTTTGATTATCAAATAGTTCCCTTTCCTATATATGACGAAAAAGACCCCTGATTTGATACAGGGGTCTTTTAAAACAGGTATCTAGCTTTGCATCGTATTAAGAATTGAGAGGGCGCGATCAAGATCTTCTTTTGAGTGAGCAGCTGAAACTTGGAATCTCAAACGGGCTTCTCCTTCTGGTACTACCGGGAACCAGAGGCCAGTAACATAGAGACCTTCTGCTAACAATGCCTTACTCATTTCTTGGGTTTTTTTGGCATCACCAATCATTACCGGCACAATTGGGTGATCACCTTCCAAAATAGTGAAACCAAGTTTTTTTACTCCCTCGCGGAAATACTGAGTGTTCTCTTTAACTTTCGCGAGTAGTTCTTTTTCTTCGGAGAGTAATTCAATGGCGCGTATGGCTGCTATGCAGACAAAACCTGGGAGCGCGTTTGAAAACATATAGGTGCGAGATTTTTGGCGAAGAAAATTTACTAGATCAGTTGATCCGGCGATATAACCACCAAGTGCACCACCAAGCGCTTTGCCAAATGTTCCGGAGAGCACATCAATTTTGCCGTGAAGGCCTAAGTGTTCAGGAGTTCCAGCACCAGTACGGCCGATAACGCCAACAGCATGGGCATCATCAACAAAAAGCAGTGCACCAAATTCCTCGGCCAAGCTTTTTATTTCAGGTAGTTTCGCAAGATAGCCTTCCATTGAAAATACCCCGTCGGTGGCAATAATTTTGTGGCGATAGTTTTTATCTTTATCTTCGAGAAGCATTTCGCGAAGTTTCGAAACATCTCCGTGTGGGTAAATTCTCTTTATAACTTTGTCACGCTTCATTAATTTAAGCGCATCAATAATACTGGCATGGTTGAGTTCGTCGCTATAAACGGCATCTAGATAGGAATCGTTACCAAATGGTTCATTTACGATGCTCGCAAAAAATCCTAAGTTCGCCATGAAATTTGTTGAGTAGAGAACGGCATCTTCGGTCCCAAGAAAAGCCGCAAGTTTTTGCTCAAGTTCCCGGTGAATAGTTTGAGTGCCGGAAATAAAACGAACCGAAGCGGTGCCGTAACCGTACTTTTCCATACCGGCTTTTGCCGCTTTTACGATTTCAGGATGATTCGCTAAACCAAGATAGTTATTAGCAGCGAACATAAGAAGTGGTTTTTGACTAACCGTTACCGTTGCCCCTTGGGTTCCTTCAATTAATCGTTCAGTTTTATAAGTACCAGCATCCTTAAGTCGAGCGAGTTCCTTCGTTAAGTCTTCTGAGAATTTCTTTGTATACATTTTTTTACTATAGCAGAAAAAAAGCTCCGGGGAATCCCGGAGCTTTTTCTTACTTCGACAAATTTTTGAGCATATCTTCGGTCATCTTCGGAAGATCAAATTCATGTTTCCATCCCCAATCAGAACGAGCAGCACTATCATCGATACTTTCTGGCCAGCTGTTGGCAATGTTTTGGCGGTGGTCAGGACTATAAGAAATTTCAAAATCTGGAATGTGTTTCTTAATTGACTCCGCAACTTCTTTTGGCGAGAAACTCATCGCTGAGAGATTGTAGGCCATACGGCTTTGTAATTTTTCCACCGGTGCTTGCATTAGTTCAATGGTTGCGCGAATAGCGTCATCCATGTACATCATCGGCAGGTAAGTATTTTCCGAAAGGAAGCTCGTGTACTTTTTTTGCTTCAATGCCTCGTGATAAATCTCAACGGCGTAGTCTGTAGTGCCACCACCCGGTGGGCTCTTCCAGCTAATGAGTCCTGGATAGCGAACAGAACGTACATCTAAGTCAAAGCGTTTATTGTAATATTGGCACAAAAGTTCACCAGCATATTTGGTAATGCCATACATCGTTGTTGGTTCGATAATTGTTTTTTGTGGAGTGTTTTGTCGTGGCGTCGTTGGACCAAACACCGCAATTGAGCTCGGCCAAAAAATTTTGAGTTTCTCATCTATTCCAAGATCAAGAACTTGGCGAAGACTCGTCATATTTAAATCCCAAGCAAGTTTTGGATTTTTTTCGCCCGTGGCTGAAAGTAGTGCGGCAAGAAGATAAATATCGGTAATTCCTTCCTTTTTTACTATTTCGCGAGTAGCCTCGGCGTTCATAGCGTCGAGTGTTTGGTACGGCCCGGTACCTTTTAAAAGCTCGTGTTCTTCTCGAATATCAGTTGCGATTACGTTTTCACTCCCATGTACTTTTCGGAGTGCAAGCGTAAGCTCAACACCAATTTGCCCGCAGGCACCAATAACCAATACTTTTTGTTTCATAGTTATAACTCTAACTTTCCTTTAATAACATTAGCCATTCTGCGCTCCTCGCGCGTTGCTTCATATGCTTTTGCCATCAAATCAGCGTATGAAGTTGGAGTGGCAAGATCACGGCGGATACGCATGCGAGCGAGAATAGTGATGGCAACTTCAAGTGGACATTCGATGAGAGTGTCTGCTTTCACGTAGTTGGTAAATGACGGCACATCTTTGGTGACGGTGCCGTATACAATAGTATTTACACCGAGCACTTTTCCAGCGGAGATAATTGCTCCAGCCGAAATCTTACTCCAGTCGCCAATGATTGAACCCAAGAGTTGCTCGCCAGTATCGCTTCCCTTCATTCGAATGTTGCCGTAAGTATTTTTTAAGTTCGAAGTAAGTGATCCACCACCAAGGTTTACCCACTCACCAACATAACTATGACCTAAAAATCCAGCGTGAGCCTTATTGCTATAGCCTTGCATGATCGCATGCGTCACTTCCCCACCCACTTTACATACTGGGCCAATAGATGATTCACGAATGTACGAGTGTGGAGAAACGGTGCTCTTCTCGCCAATAATGAGAGGGCCAACAAGGTATGAAAAAGGTAAAACGGTTACGCCACTTTCTAGAATAATTGGGCCTTTGGTTGTATCAAATCGTGTTGATGAATCTATGGAAACATTTTTTCCAACATAGACATTGCGAGTCTTTGGTAATTTTTTGAAACGTTTTGCGAGTACCGGAGTATTTTCAGTTAAAAGAATTCCGTTATATGAAACAATCTCTGAAAGTTTCGTAAACAGTGGCCAGTTCGTTTCTGATTCTTCACCACTTGGATCACTCTCGTCTCCTGTAAAGGTAAATACTGCAACCGTTTCTTTTTTTGAAATGAGACGAAATGATTTTCCTTTCTTTGTTTTAGTAAGAGTGTCGCGTAAGTGTTCAATTGAGGGGATAGCAAAAGGATTGAGGTATAGAACCCCTTTCCCTTTTGTATATTCTTTACTAACTACTTCGATAAGTGATCGAAGGGTTGTTCCTCCCGAGCGAATATCTTCTCCCGCACGAGTAAGCGTTACCGGTGAAAGTGTCTGTTCGCTTGTAAGGAATTTAATGTTCATACTTAGCGGCTATTACCCAAGGTAAATCGCTTTGGGTTTTCACTCATATCAATAAAATCATCAACACACTCTCGTAACTTTTGTGAAGTTGAACGGCCAAATGAAATACACTCAACCTGCGTTTTAGTTTTAAGGTACTCAACGAGCGGCACAAAGTCGCCATCACCTGAAGCAATAATAATTGCGTCGAGTCGCGGAGCCATTTTAATTGCATCAACGGCGAGGCCGACGTCCCAGTCGGCTTTTTTGTGGCCGCCGGCAAAAATCTGGAGATCTTTGGTTTTAGTTTCAATACCAATTTTAGTGAGTGCTTCGAAGAAGTTTTTCTCGTCCCCGGCTTCACTGGTTATGACGTAAGCAATGGCTCGTACGAGGCGGCGGCCAGCAAGGGCGTCTTTTAAAACATTGGCGAAGTTAACACGGGCACGATACAAACTCTTCGCACTGTGGTAGAGGTTTTGCGTGTCGATAAAAAGAGCGACGCGCTGTTCAGGATGTTTAATAGCTGACATATAAAATGAGGTCTACAATACTGATATAAAAATACGTACCAATTGGTACAAATCGAGTCTAACATAAAATCCGCCGAAGCGGATTTTATGAGAGATTACTCTTTGATTTTCTTTGCAACTGCTGCGTAGCGAGTCTTGTCCTTCTTTTCGAGGTAACGAAGGTGCTTGCGGCGGTCGGCAACCATCTTGATCAAGCCGCGGCGAGAGTGGTTATCCTGCTTATGGCGCTTCAAGTGGGTAGCAAGTTCATCAATCTTTGCAGAAAGCATCGCAATCTGAACTTCCGGGCTGCCGGTGTCCTTTTCGTGCGTCTGGTGCTTCTTGATGACGGTCTGCTTTTTCTTGGTCGTGAGCATAGTAAGTAAAAATTAAGCCCCGAGAAGGGCGATGGCTAGAGCATACCATATCCACAGAAAAAGGCAAGAGGGCCTTTATTTTAGGGCTGTGGTTGTTATACTCGCAATGTTTCGTTCTTTTTGAACGCAAAACTAAATATTTTTTGAACAAAATGTAACCAACAATCCTATGAAACTTTTACTCCCATTTATTGTACCTGCTGTTCCTCTTGAATTTCAAAAAACTCAAAGATTTGCCATCTCTTTATTAAAAGGAGGAGCAGTCCCCCAAGAAGAAATTGATAACTCCTATAGAGGAGGTAAGTTTAAAAAGAAACGTAACCGCAAAGGAGAAGATTTAGGTGACTCAAAGTCCCAACGCTTCTAATTTTTTTTACAGCACAAAATAAAAAACTATCTCTCCCGAGGTAGCTTTTTATTTTACGACCTTAAAAAAGGTATACTATGTAGTACATCATGACTATTGAAGATCTTAAACGGGAATTTCTTGAATATATGGAAATTGAGCGCGGGGTTAGTTTGTTGACCGTGCGAAATTACGATCATTATCTTACTCGTTTTTTTTCTGAAACTAACGCGAAGGAAGTTGCGGACATTACCGACGAAAGTATCCGAAAATTCCGTCTCAGTCTAAATCGTGCCGCTGGAGTAAAAGTGAAAGGCCAAACTTCTGGGACCATGAAAAAAAATACCCAGAACTACCACCTCATTGCCCTGCGCCGGTTTTTAAAATATTTGATGAAGCGAGGCATTACCGCTTTATCGCCTGAGCGAATTGAGCTTGCTAAAGTTGGGGCTCGTGAACTCGACCTTATTTCAGGAAATGAACTCTCTCGGTTACTCGAGGCTCCACAAGGTGGTGAGCTAAAACCGCTTCGTGATCGCGCTCTCCTTGAACTTTTTTTCTCTACCGGCTTACGTTTATCAGAACTCTGCTCACTTAACCGCGATCTCGATCTCTCAAAAGATGAATTTTCAGTTCGTGGAAAAGGTGAAAAGGTTCGTGTTGTATTTTTAACTGATGCTGCAAAAAAAGCGCTTAAAAAATATTTAGATAAACGTACCGATCTTGATGAACCACTTTTTATTCAAGTTTCTAGAAATGCGGTGAAGAAAAAAGATGCTAGCCGGCTTACTCCCCGCTCAATTGAGCGCTTGGTGAAATACTATGCCATTAAGGCTGGTATCTCACGGAAAGTAACGCCGCACGTTTTGCGTCATAGTTTTGCGACTGATCTCCTCGGCAACGGCGCTGATATTCGCTCCGTACAAAAAATGTTGGGCCACGCTAATATTGCAACTACTCAAATTTATACGCACGTTACTGATAAGCAATTACGTGAGGTCCATAAAAAATTCCACTCACGCGGATAGTGTGAAACGAAAAGGTGCCGTATAATAGAAAGAGCAATGGACTACTCTAGCCAAAAGCAGTATTTCGAAACTGCGTACAACACTGGAAGTGATCACTGGACGCATGTCGCGTTTAGTGAAAAAGGTTCTGACCTCACAAAATTTTTAAAACCCGGGATGATGATTCTTGATTTAGGATCGGGTCGCGGACAGTTTCCGTTTGAACTTACGCTCGACGGTTTTCGAGTTATTGGTCTCGACTACGTAAAATCAATCGTTGATAAAAATAACGAGGAAGTAAAAAATCGCAAGCTCGACAAGAATATGCGCTTTCTTGAGGGTGATGTATTTAATATTCCTCTTACGGATGCTTCGTTTGATGCGGTAACCGATGTGGGGCTTCTCCAGCACATTCACCCAGAAGATTGGATTGAGTATCGTATGGAAGTAAATCGTGTATTGAAACCAGGTGGCTACTTTTTTCTCATCGCACTTTCAAAAGAGACAAAATCATTTTTCACCTGGCATCCAAAACGTGAGCCGTTTGGTACCTATGATCGCGAAGGTGTGCAGTACCACTTCTTTACTAAGGAAGAACTCGAGCTTCTCTTTGATGGCACTTTTAAATTAGTGAGTGAGCGCGTTGATACCGTTACCCTCCATCACGACCCCACTGCATTTTTTGTGATGGTGTTCCAAAAGCCAGAATAAAGGAATAAAAAAGGGCGGAGCTTCGATTTTTAAGCCCCGCCTTTTCTCAACAAGACCCGAAGGCCTTTTTTGTTTAGTGTAATCCTTTTGCCTTCACATAGTATGTTCCGGCCATAAGCACTGTAGTTGTAAATAAACTATACCTAAATTTTGGGTGTAGTTTCAGATACATGAAAAATAAATAACCAAGCGCGGGGAGAAACATCATTCCCCGTAACAGTGTGTGCAGTCGTAACATTGGCTGGTGTTGAGAGATTATAAAAATTTTAAATAGCAGAAGCAGTATCGTGGCTTCGAACGTTACTAACAAACTCCTTGAGTTCGAGTAGTAAAAGTTGTTTGTAACCTGAGTAGATATATAGAGTCCTAAAAAAGAAAACCGCCTCAAAAGCCATTTGGCGGCTGAATCTCTCTATACTAGGAGGCGTCTCCACCTCTATCGTTCTCGGTCTTCGATCTGGCAGATTCGTTAAAAATATACCTAAAATAATGATTTTTGTCAAAATTTAGACAAAAAGAAAGTAGCGGCTCCTAATAAATAGAAGTCGCTACTTTTGTTTTGCTCCAAGTTGATGTGCAAGGAGACATAGTTTTTTGTGCTTCACGCGTCGGATTTCTCCGATGTCTTCTTAACTTTCATTAAGAACCAAAATGTTAAGTGGGTTGGGTTGCTACTTGAACCCTCCACGAGAAATAAATAGCCGGTGCATTCTTACACGTTGGTATTTACTTTGTTGCCGCTATGGGCTTTTTCTTCCTGGTTGTTTTTGTTTCCGCCTGCTTCGATGGCTTTGTTTGCGTTAAAAGAAAAACCGAAATTACCCGGAGGTCCTGAAAAGCTGATTGTGCGTTTCATAAAACTTAATTTATGCTGGTGAATCCAATACTATCGTTGTTTAACCTTTGTTTAGTTCTTTAACTACAAGGGATGGGCGAGAATGTTTTTCTCTTATGAGAACATAGTCTTATCTGTTTTCCCATGGAAAGAATCTACAAAGTGCCTTACGGGGCATAGCGTGTCTCGCGACAGACCATTAAACAAAAATGTAAAAGGACGTAAATATACTCAGAGCCTACGCTTATCTACCTCTCCGGTCAACTCATATTTGTGGAGATTTACTTATCTAGGTTATGCTTAGAAAGTTATGAAAATTATTTCCTGGAACACTAATGGTCTCCGCGGCACAGTGAAGCAAGGTAACTTTTTGCCACTGTTTGAAAAATACAAGCCAGATATTTTGTGTTTACAGGAAACTAAATCGGAAGCCGGCCAACTTGAAGATTCGGTGAAAAATGTAAAAGGCTATACTGGATTTTTTTGTCATTCAAAACGAAAAAAAGGTTATAGTGGCACCGCTATATTTACTCAAGAACAACCACTTAATCTGTTCTATGATTTTCCGCGCGATATTCGTGCCAAGTTTGCGCTCCACGAAGACGATTACGGAAATCCAAATGATGAAGGTCGCATTCTCACGGCTGAGTATAAAAAATTTTTCCTGGTGAATGTATACACGCCAAATTCGAAGCCTGATCTTTCACGACTGAAACTTCGCGACAAACTGTGGGACCCAGCATTTCTTTCATATATAAAATCGCTCGAAAAAAAGAAGCCAGTTATTTTTTGCGGTGATTTAAATGTGGCACATACTGAAGATGATCTCGCTAATCCAAAAGCCAATGTTGGTGAGCACGGTTTCACTGACGAAGAACGAAAAGGCGTCGATAAAATAATTGCTGCTGGATTCGTCGATACGTTCCGCATATTTACCCAAGGCAAAGGTCACTATACCTGGTGGACGCATTTTGCAAACGCTCGCGCACGAAACGTTGGTTGGCGCATTGATTACTTTTTTGTTTCAAAAAAACTTGCGCCCAAAGTGAAAGCCTCAAAAATTTTTGCTGACTATCCGGGATCGGACCACTGCCCTATTCTTCTTGATATTGACCTTTAGATTCTCACGGCAGCTTTTTGTTGACAAAAATTTTTTCCCTTGTGAAATATTGACATTTCCTAAAAATGCTTTAAATTACATACTCGAGTGGCCGACAAAAACTTTAACACTGGTTACTCTTTGAAATTGGAAAAATATCACTTATGTACCTGCCTGTTGGCTGTTATGCCGACCGCAGGATTTGTATTATTTTTTGTTTTTGTTGCACTGCTTGCTCTTTTAGTAAGCAGGACAACAGCAAACCCGGAGCTTTCCAGAACCTCCGGATTTATGATGAGCGGATTACTAAATCCAAACATCAATCCTTTTTCTCTTCAACAGCCCGATAAAGTTTATTATGAACTTAAGGTTGAAGATGAAGTAGAAGTAATTGTGCAAAAACCAAGTGGCACTATCCGCGAGGAGGAATTGCACCAGAGAATAGCTGAGGCAGATAATCCTATCGACCTGAAAGCGATTGAAAATCACCTCTATGAATTAGAGGAACCGCTTATCGCACTAACCGAAAAGGAGAATTGCGAGAATTGGGTTGCTGCTGACCTGGAAATCCTTAGCCGGCTAAAAACTTCGGTACAAAAGAAAATAGGCACCTGTACCTTTACCAAAGAATCTTTCATGGAGTTCATCAACCAAAAACATCAATGGCATGAACTTTTAACACCAACCATGAAAGAGTTGGCGGTAAAATTTAATTGTTTCCCACAGCTCGTGTATCGCAGCCTGGATCTGCGTTACCCTGAAAACACCACCCTGTAGCGTTGTAATGCTACCTTTTATTAAACAAAGGACACCTAAAATAAAAACGGCCCCACATTCCCTCGGGGTTGTTTTTATTTCTAGATAGTATTGACCCTTTTCTATTACGTGGTATGGTTGCCCTGAGTGTCACTGAACCGAACGCTCATTTTAAAAAACGAAAACCTACACTTATGAAAAATCTACTTTACCTTTTGTTGCAAAAATTGTTCCCAAAGTTTTACCAAACTCTTTTTTCGGAAATGTATGTTTCTGAAATTATTGTTCGCAGTGTTGAAGTTGATATAACCAAAGCAACCATCAACCAAACTGAATGGGAAACAAAAATTGAAAAAGCTGCCTTGAGCAGATTTCCAAGTTTGCGCCTTTTCCCTCTTCGGTACCAGATTTTCAATTTAAATATTGATGCTGACTCCCCTCAAATTCCACTTTGCGTGCGAGATGCAAATGCTGTAGTAATTAGTCGTCTGATTTCAAAACTCTCTGAAACCCAGAAGGCAATTGCCGATTCTCGTACCTATAAGGAAGCACTTCTCAACTAACTGCACCGGGCTCATAACCCTAAGTGCTCTAGCTCGCCGGTCCATGTAACAATGTGATCGGCAGCTTTTTTTATAATGAAACTTACAAAGGGTGAAACGCTGCTTCACGAAGTATAATTTGACAAATTAAATAAATATAGTAAAAAGTTGATAAACCTGAAAACACTTACATTTCTTAACAAAAATCATTTTTATGGATCACGCAATAAACTTTACAGATATTCTTCCCGAAGGAAGCATTCTTATTTTAGAAAAAGCCGCCCGGATTATTTCTGGCGTCTACCAACAGACAATCAATAACCATATCCGAAAGGACTACCTTAGCAAATTATCAAAGACCGCTCATGAGTACCTGGAGGCTGCTAAAAATGGCACCGAAGCTGATGTCTTTAGTTTCGGCTCATTCATAATTGGGTGCGCAGAAGAATACACTACGTCTTCAGACTTGGGAGAGCTTCGTAAGCTTATTCCGAAAGATGCTGAATTAGGGCGTAAACAAGTAAATGCATATATTGATTTATGCTTACGGTCTATTCGGCAAACTCATGATTTTGAGAAAACCTTTCATTCTGGTTTTTCATATCACCACAGAAAAAAACACCGCGGAGGAAGTAAAAACTAAAGAAATGGGCATATCAGTACAACATACTGGTATGCCCATTCTTTGCATCTACTTCCCCTATTTCGTATACTCCATTATATGGAAACCTTAATCCACGCCGATATTTTTTTCTTCATTGCGAGTATTGGTTTTATTATTCTCACCGTTATTCTGGTATTTGTTTTCTGGCATCTCTATAAGCTCTCACGCATTCTCCATCGCTTAGCGGAGAAGATTGAAAGTGAAGCTGGAGAGTATATAGAGGCTTCAGAGGAATTCCGTGAACGCGTACAGGATCATCCTGTTGTTCAAGCAATCATGGGGCACAAGAAGCGGACCCGAAAAGTACATCGGGATTAATAACTAGTAACGAGTTATCTATGGCAACAAAGAAAATGTCTACGGGCTCAAAAGTTGCAGTTGGTGCAGGAATTCTTGCATTAGCTACCGCAGGAGCTGCTGGCGCATATCTCCTCTATGGAAAGAATGGCGCAAAAAATAGAAAGAAAGTAAAAAGCTGGATGCTTAAAGCAAAAGCTGAAGTTCTCGAGCATCTTGAGAATGCAAAAGACCTTTCTGAAGATACCTATCACAATGTTGTGAATGCTGCGCTTAAAAAGTATGCAGTTGCAGAGAAAGCTGCTCCAGCAGAAATCGCAGCTCTCCAAAAAGAACTCAAGAGCAACTGGAAACATTTAAAGAGTGAAGCGACAAAGGGTGCTAAAAAAGCGAAAGTTGTTATTAAGAAAAAGCGCGCATAGTTCCCCGAGATCCCCGCTTCGGCGGGGATTTTTATTACCCAATATTTTAGCCTTGTTGACAAGCTCGAGGAGAGGTCTATACTTTTGGTAAGTTTCAAGGACAGAAACTGAAAGATTTTTTCTCGCTCACTAAAAATTAAAAAAGTGGAATCAGTAGCAACCAAACCAAATGTGGTTCGAAAGTTTCCTGTCATCGTCCTGTTCTTTGAACAGGTAAATGAGGTTAGGAACTTCTACCAGCTTGATAAGGTTGCCGAATTGATTTCAATTCAAAGAGACAACCTTACCACAAACCTTCACTCGCCCGAATTTGTATTTTCTTACTATGAGATACGGAGAGAGATACAGATGTTGGATTCTCTTTTAAGGAGAGTGCAACAACTTCGAATTCAGTTTAATTTAGGAAGGAAAGAACAAACGTTCTCACTTCCCGAATTGCGCGAGTATATAGATACTTGCAAAAACCTCGATCAACTTAACCGCGCTTGGGAATTTCTCCCAAAAACTATTACTGGTAAGGTTGATACAAGTACTAAAACGTATGCTTGCTGGGAGGCTCGTCTCGGCAGACTCTACTGGCCCGAAAGGCCAAAAATCTGATAAAGAGCATAGTATCCACCAGAACTACGCTCTTTATTTTTGTGTGTTCCACAATTTTTTAAATACTTCGCGCATGTTGTGGGCTAGCACGGCATCATGAATTTCCACGAGATAAAATGGCCGCTCAACAGTTTGAATAAGAATAATATATGAGCCAACAATCCAGAGCGTACCAGTTAATTTATTTTCTCCTTTCCAAAATCTGATCTGGCGGCGAGTAAATTTATGACTTTCCATTTGTGACTCAATTTCTGAATCGTTGGAAAAAAGTTTGAGATCTACTTGTTCCGGTTCGGTTTTCCAAAACCATACGATCCACTCTTTGTAGTGTTCAACAAACGTATGATCCTGGAAACCCCACCAGGTCATTTCGTTGCTTGCGAATTGGTTTTCTACCCAGCGCGGTGTAGCCTCGTAGAGGTAGTTTTCTAAATCTTCCTCGGTAACAAAGCGGATTTTAGGAATAGAAAATGTTTTTGATGGTGGGATTAATTTGAGTGCTGTTTTAAGCTCCGTCAGTCCCCGTTCTTTTTCTTCGAGTAGTTTTTTATCTTTTGAAAGTGCGCGGTCAATTTCACTTTCTTTTGCTGGCAGATAGTAGAGTGTTTTGCCACCTAAGTCTTCAACAATCAATCCACGAGTTTTCAGTTCATTGGCTACGCTGTATACAGTAGTTCGGTTGATTCCAGATTTTCGAGAAATAATTGCCGGAGCAATTTTCCCATGCTCAAGAATCATTTTGTATACCGTCTTTTCTTTTTGTGAGAGTCCTATTTTATCTAGTGCCTTATCAAAGGTGTCTTGCATAACCTTATTTTATATATGTTGTCGAAAACTTGTCAACAGATTTTGTCTTTATAATTAAATACTTATTGACTTCTAATATAAAAGTGTCAAAATTAAATCAACATGAATAAACAAACCTGTCAAAATTGCCGTGTGCAGTTTCCTGTCGATAACGATGATCTTTCATTTTATGAAAAGATGAAAGTGCCGCCGCCAACATTCTGCCCACTTTGCCGAGCACAGCGTCGGCATGCATTTCGTAATGAACGAGGACTTTATAAACGAAAGAGCGATTTTTCCGGCAAAGAAATTTTTTCTATGTATGCTCCTGACTCGGGAGTTAAAGTGTACGAGCGTGATGTTTGGCTTTCTGATGAGTGGGATGCGATGAGTTATGGTCGCGATATTGATTGGAATAAACCGTTTTTGACTCAACTCTACGAGTTGATGCTCGAAGTTCCCTTTAAAGCGAACAACGTCATTCGTGGTGTCCAAAGTGAGTATTCGAACCATGCCACTGACCCAAAGAACTGTTTCCTTGTTTTCAATGCCACAAATCCGGAAGATTCAATGTACTGTAACGGGGTAAATTTTTCGCGTGACTGTGTTGATTGTTCTCATATTTCCAAAACTGAAGGAAGCTATCAGAGTTTTTGGATAACCTCGTGTTATCGCACACACTATTCTTCTGAATGTGTTGATTCAAGTGATCTATGGTTTTCGCGTGATTGCCAAGGTTGTATGAATTGTTTCGGCTGCGTAAATTTGCGAAAGAAAAGTTATTGTTTCTTTAATGAACAATTAACAAAAGAAGAGTATGAGAAACGCCTAGCGGAGTATCAGCTTCATACTCGAGAAGGAATTTTAAAAGCTCAGAAAGAAGCAGCAGAATTTTGGAAAAAATTTCCAAAGAAATATTCGCAGGGAGTGAAAAATATCTACTCATCAGGCTCGTATGTTACCAATTCAAAAAACGTTCGCGATTCATATTTAGTGCGTGAGTCCGAAAATTTACGCTACTGCCAGTCAATTCAAGAAACCCCAGGAGCAAAAGATTGTTACGACTACAGTATTTGGGGCGACGGTGCTGAGCTTGTATATGAAGCAGGGTCGTGTGGAACTGGTGTCCAAAATATTAAATTTGCACTTCTTACTCAAGAGAACGTGCACGACACCGAGTACACTATTGGCTGTAGTCAGGGCACTCAAAATGTTTTTGGCTGTGTTGGACTTCGTAAAAAAGAGCATTGCATTTTGAACAAGCAATACACTAAAGAAGAATATGAAACCCTTGTTAAAAAAATTAAAAAACACATGGATGATATGCCGTATGTCGACAAAAAAGGTCGCGTGTATAAATACGGCGAGTACTACCCTATCGAAATGAGTCCATGGGCATATAACGAAACGCTCGCTCAAGAATATTTTCCACTAACCAAAGAGGAAGCTCTTGCTGAAGGATACCGTTGGCGTGATCCTGATACGAAAAGTTATGTGCCAACCATGAAGGCAGAAGAGATACCAGCGGATATCACTCAAACTCCTGACTCAATTACCAGCGAGGTTATTGAATGTGCTCACAAAACTAATTGTAACGACGGTTGCACTAAAGCATTCCGTATAATTCCAGATGAGCTTTCATTTTATCGAAAAATTGGTGTACCAGTTCCTACGCTGTGTCCCGCATGTCGTACGATGGAACGTTTAACCCTGCGACTAAAGTTTGGACTTTATGATCGAGCATGCATGTGTGGTGGCGCTACAGATAAAACTGGGATATATCAAAACCATGTTGAGCATGCACACGGAAATAGTGTGTGTGGAGAAATATTTCAAACTGGTTATACCCTAGAAAGTGGGACCATCGTGTACTGTGAAAGTTGCTACCAACAAGAAACCGCCTAAAATAGTAGAGCTTTTTGATGGTATACTCGAAGTATATGGAATTTAAACCGAGTAATGTTCCCGATAAAAAAGAAGATACTAACGAATTGGGGCATCAACCTCAACCAATTCCTATCATTGAAGGCAAGAAGAAATTTGAAGGTGTTCATGATTATCTTTCACAGCTTCGGTTGTCTTCTTTTATCTTAAAACGGCAAGGTCCGGCAGCTTTTTTTAAACAGTTGCAACAAGAGAAGTTGAAATCTTTTAAAGATTATTTTGAAAGCACGAAAGACAATAATCCAAATTTACAAACAAAGTTGCAATATGATTTAGCTCTCTATCCAGGCTTATTGGGTGATTTGGAGACAGCAATTGCAAAAGTAAATGAAGCGCAAACAGAAGAGGAGGCCGTTCGGGCATTCAATGAACTCAACGCTGAATTTTTCACTCAAGAAAATTAATACTGTCTAAGTTCTTACCTGGCCTCGCGTATGCTTTACTACTGCCACGCTCGCCGAATGAGCTTACGCAATAAGCGCGCACTCTTTGATACATCTTGCCAAAAATGTGGCACGGCAATAACTACTTCTTTTTCTCCTGACCAACAAAAATATATAAAGTTTACTGCATTCCATGCTACCAGCAGGAAGTTGTATAGGTCTTTACAGGATTCATCGACGGTGGTTAAGTAAAGATAAATGGTTAATAAAAAGCTCAGTGGTTTACGACCCTTGAGCTTTTTATTAACCTAAATTCAATCACATGTTAATCATTTACAGAGTGATGGTAAGAATCAAGGATTCGAGCCATATTCCCCAATGGTTGGAATGGATGCGTAATGTCCATATCCCCCATGTTATGAAAACCGGGTACCCCTTGGAAGGTTCCGGTAAAATTTATTCCGTTAAGGAAATGGATACATCTGACAATACAATGTATTGTATTGATTATCACTTTCTTTCGGAAGAGCAGCTTAAAAAGTATCGTGCCGAGCACGGTGCTAAGCTTGGTCAGGAATATACTGACGAAGGATGGGCTGCAAAAACTGAAGTAACTCGCTTCACCGTTACTACGGTTACCATGCCATCGGCTAATTGAGTACTTTTCAGCATTCGCAGTAAATAAGAAAAAACCCAGTCGTCGTACGGCCGGGTTTTTCTTTTACTTTTTGTATCTTTTGGTTGGTCTATCTTTCTTCAGGCGGAACATTTTCTTCCATCTTGTCTGATCCCCCTTGGGTCTGACACTCTTGTAGTTGTCGTAAGATTTGAGATATTTCTTCCTGGTTAAGAGCTGGGACGTATGAATCTCCATCCAAATCTACCGCATCAATAATGTTTCCTCCAGGATAAATGTTGTACATTTGATGATTTCCAGTAAGAGTATTGAATTCGAGAATGGGGGTGTGTTCTCCTATCTCGTCTGTCCGTGAGACTTCAACAGAAAAAATAGGTTTGTTGTTTTTATCGAGAAAATGCACCGGGCCTCCGTTAGCGAGAGCTGTGTTTAGTACTGAAAATAATTTTTTCCCTAATTCTTGGACCGTTTCTCGGTTATTTTGCTTTTCTGAGATAAGATTACGGCCGCTATTTTGACTTGGCGGCGGCGGGCCTGCTGGTGGTTGCATTTCCATGTCTTCGATTATAGGTGGTTACTTGGAGCCAAGCAAACTCACCTATTTTACTCCATGCTTTCCGCGGATCTTGGCGAGTTCTTCTTCTTCGGTTTCTTGTTTTGCTTGCTTTCCCGCCTCTCCTCTTGCTCGGAGTTCGTCGTCAGAAAGTTTATCGAGTTCGAGTGCCCGAGATTTTAAATACTCAGAATTATTTTTTTCTGGTTCCTCCAGCGCTTCTTCTAAAAGTGCGTGAAGAATCCATCCCATGCGTCGCCCAGGTTGTATGCTGAGTTCCTTAATGAGCACTTCCCCATCTATTTTGAGCATTCCTACCGAAGTTGGTGCGCGAAGAGCTTCTTCAATCATGGCGTGATACTTGCGCAATCGGTACGGTGCTTCTTTTTTCTTCATCCCCACACGGTCGCACTCGCGAATCTGCATGAGTTCCCAAATATGATCACGGCCAATATTTACAATTGTGCGGCGGACAGCTGAAAGTGTAATGGTTTCGGTATCAGAGAAAAACATGTGATAGCGAACGAGCTTTACTACAAGCTCCGAAAGATCTTTCGGGTAGCGCATCCGATCCATAATTTTAGCCGTCATGCGAGCGCCAACGACTTCATGGCCATAGAACGTTGGTTTTTTAATTCCCGGACGTTTAGTGCGTGGTTTGCCAATATCATGGAACAATGCAGCTAAACGGATAACCAGTGGCCAACCCTTCCCTGCTGCATGGCCGCATGCTTGGAGTAAATGCTCGAACACATCGTAAATATGTTCACCTCCCTGCTCACAACCAATACCCTCACGAAGTTCGGGTACTACAAATGAAAGAAGTCCAAGTCGCTCTAAAAATCCAATACCAATCATTGGCTCAGGTGACTCAATAATTTTTGTAAACTCGTCACGTTTACGCTCCCAGGAAATATTTTTGAGAAGTTGGGCATGCTCACTAATCCCTTGCATTGTCTCAAAAGATATGGTGAAACCGAGTTGTGTGGAAAACCTCACCGCACGCAAAAGTCGGAGTGCATCTTCAGAAAATCGCTCGCCAGATTCTCCAACAGTACGAATTATTTTGTCCTTTATGTCCTTTAAACCATCAAAGTCATCTACAAGTTGTCCTTTAGACGGACTATAAGCCAAGGCATTGACCGTAAAATCACGTCTTTTTAAATCGTCTTTTAAATTAAGGCTAAATTGAACACTTTCTGGATGTCGATTATCTACATATGCTGCTTCTATACGATAAGGAGTTATTTCAATAACCCTTAAATTCTCCTCAATTTCCCCTTCGTATACAACAGCAACGGTTCCGAATGCATTTTCATATACAGTTTTTGGGTATAGAGTTTGAATTTGTTCAGGACTCGCGTTCGTGGTTATATCCCAGTCTTTTGGTTTGCGGTCCATGAGTAAGTCCCGCACGCATCCTCCAACCAAGTATGCCTCAAAACCGGCTTTTTCAAGCACGGTAAGAGCCTCAAGAATTACTTGTGGGATCTGTTCTTTTTTGATGAGATTCTGGCTTATAGCCATGAATTTGTGCGGGTAGGGAGAATCGAACTCCCGTCTCATCCTTGGCAAGGACGTGTTCTACCACTAAACCATACCCGCTTTTTAAAATCATGCTTGCGACCGGCAAGTATGTAACGAAGGCGATTATAGTACCTTTTCGCATAATACGCAATTTTATGTATAATTGCCTTGTTTATTTCAATTGCACCCATGGTGAAATGGATATCACAACGGTCTTCGGAACCGTTATTGGGGGTTCGAATCCCTCTGGGTGCACAAAAACCAAAGGTTTTTATGCACCGAAACGAGTAAACTGCTTTACTCGTGAGAGGGATTCGAAAGGCTTTTCTATATTTCGCATGGCGAAATGAGAAAAGCACCTGGCTACGTAGTAGCCGAAGACCCTCAAATTAGCTATCCCCACCCTCTATATTCTATAAGGGCAAAACTGTGGATAACCGTGTGTACATTGTTTATAAAGGACAGTTTTTAAAGGCCAAAAATTTGGCCTATTTTTGTCTTTTTATCCTTAGAAAATAAGCATATTTTTGACAATTTAACAAAAATCTAATGTAATGTGTTTCACGTGAAACAAGATAATAATATTTCACGTGTAACACTTATTTCTCTTGTTAAATCGTTACGCATTTAACTATCTTTTTAGATAATTTTAACGTTTCATATGAAACAATGTCCTTATGCCTAAAGTATTTACTTCAAAAACCCAAAGAATAGGAGAACTTGGGGAAGATCTTTCTGAACGCTTTCTTATTCAAAAAGGTTTTAAGATTATTGAAAGAAACCATACTAAGAAATATGGAGAAATAGATCTAATTACTCAAAAAGGTAACAAAATCCACTTTATTGAGGTTAAGACTGTTTCATATGAAACAGGGGATTTAAGTAAACAGAACGTTACACATGAAACTTTTATACGACCAGAAGAAAATATGCATCCCAAAAAGATCGAAAAACTATATCGGACAATATCTTCCTACTTGTCCTTTAAAGGGCAGAAAGAGTGGCAGTTAGATCTTTTGTGCGTTTATATCGACAAGGACAAAAAGACGGCCAAGATAAAGGTTATAGATAATATCGTGCAATAAAAAAACTCCCCGGCTGGTTTAACAGGGAAGTTTTTACTTTTTTGTAACTCTAGAAGGACTCGAACCTCCAAGGACTGTTGTCCATCGGCTGTTACTTCATCTACTGCTCTATAATCAAAAACAACTTTTCTATTTATATCCTGGCTTGAAAAGCAATTAGAGACCAAAACAGTAATGAATCCCAGGGGCCGATGCGTCTACCAATTCCGCCATAGAGCCCTATAGGTTAGTTAGGTAAACAGCCGTTTATATAAAATGTGGAACGATTGTCCGGCTGAGTCGTATTGGTTAATCGAACTAAATCCGTGCCGTTTCGTGTGAAATTCTATTGAACGTGGATTAACTGTGCTTATTTCGGTAATCATTTCTACTCGCCGAGCATTGTAGTTTTTCTGAATTATTTTTTCTGCATAATTTAGAAGCTCGGAAGCAATTCCTTGGCCAGCGTATTCGTCAATAACGCAAATTTGAGCCAGAGTTAGAATAGTTCGGTCGAAATCTTTAAGTCCGCTTCCGAAACTAATAGGTTTGCCGTTTAGAGTTTCGATTTCTACTAAATTTCTATCATCGTTATCAGGATGTTCTAAATGAGAAACCTTTTCTAACATTGGGGCTAGGAAGGGAATTTCAGCAACTCCTTCTAAGTCCATATAAATAAGGTATCCCACGATAACTGATTTTTGCATTGCAACAAATACCAACTTTTTCTCAATAAGTCTTCGTAACTGCATTGAAGTTAAAAGAAGACTTACAAAACCTTTTGTTTGCTGTTCTTCTTTAGTCCGGTTCTGTCGATGGTACGTAATCTCCATGTTCAGAATAGCTCGTGAGTGACCAGTGTCGGCTTGTTTAATCTTAATTTGATCCTTTTTCATAATTTGTTGTTTAGTTGTTAAGTAATTTGTAATTAATAAATTAACAAAATAACTTTATTTATCAACATATTTAAAATAATGTAAAAAATAATTGACACAACAAAGAAAGCTTATTACACTGTGTGTATGAAAATTCCAAAGAATGTTGAAGCGCTTCTGGTTAAGGCAGGACTTACTGATAATGAAGCTAAAGTTTATTTAGCACTGCTTTCACTCGGTAAAGGAACAGTTTCAGAAATTACTCGAGTTGCTGGTGTGGGACGTACCTATGGTTATGCCATTCTAGATTTATTAGCTGCAAAAGATCTTATTTCCGTTTCAGGAAAAGAGCCGAAACAAGAATTTATCGCTGAGTCGCCTCGTAAATTATATGAATTTTTAGAAGGGGAACTTGCGAGCCGAAAAGAAACACTCGGAGAAGTAAAAAATGTACTACCTGAACTTGTTTCTATGCATAGTGTGGAGGATCGACCAAAAGTACGGTTCTATGAGGGCCTCGAAGGGATCAAAGAGGTATATGAAGACACACTTACAGCAAAAGAACGACCACTTCGTGGTTTTGCTAAATATGAAGAGCTACATGGGACACTAAAAACATATTTTCCTGAATACTATAGACGCAGAGCAACTAAAGGAATTTTTGGCCGAGCTCTTATTACCGATACTCCGCTTGCTCGGGAACGAAAGAAACACGACAAAGAAGAGGCTCGCGAAATTCGCTTGGTCCCAAAGGATAAGTTTGATATCTCACCTGAAATAGATATCTACGATAATAAGGTCATGATTGTTTCCTGGCGGGAAAAGCTCGGTATTATTATTGAGTCAGGTGAAATTGCCGATGCGATGAAAAAGATCTTTGATTTGGTTTGGGAGACGAGAAAATAAAACCCAGGAGCCTCTACTATCGGGCGTACCCAAACTAAAGTAGTCTAAATGCTCACCGTATAAAACAAAAAGCCCTTAATAGGGCTTTTTGTTAATGTCGGGGTGCCGAGAATCGAACTCGGCCCTTCTGTTCCCAAAACAGATATACTACCAATATACTACACCCCGATATTTAGAAAATCATTTGCTATCCTAGCACATATTCGCTTTTTCTCAATGGAAAAGCATGTTACATTCATACCCATATGGATCTACAAAATATAAAGAGTGCAGCTCCAGTAGGAGTGATGAAGAATCAATTAAGCGGTTTTTTTGATTTTATCCGCGAGCAGGGAGTTGTTGGTTTAGCGATTGGTTTTATTCTTGGCGGGGCAGTATCAAAAACAGTTTCATCTTTAGTTGAAAACGTTATTAACCCAGTTATTGGTATTCTTCTCGGTAAGGTAAATCTTTCCGATCGTGTCTTTGTAGTTGGAGCAGCAACGATAAAATACGGTGCATTCCTCTCATCTATTATCGACTTCATTATTATTGCAGCCGTTGTGTACTTTGGTTTCAAAATGCTCCGTATTGATAGTTTTGATAAAAAGAAACAATAGTATTTAGATACGCTCATGCTAGTATCGAAACTGCGCGAATGTCTCGCGCAGTTTCTGTCTCTCTAAAGTATATACTTGGGTTTTTGTATCGTGGAATATAGTATGCTGGGGTGTAGATAGTAAAAGTAATGCGTTCCATAATTATAAAAAGTAGTTTTGTATTAGTGATCGCGATTATTGTCGCGGGAGTTTTTCATTTTACACTTGGTAGGGTTAATCAGCCGGTTGTGCCGATTTCCGTAAATCATCTTGTTGAAGAGTCTCCTCAGCCGGAGATAAAACAGTCTCCAGTAGTTCCTATATCTTCTTCTGAAGATACTGTGTGGCGTGTTCAGACAGATGAGAAAGTAGTAGCACTTACTTTTGATGCCGACATGTTTTACGGTACACGCCAACTTCTTCTTTCTGGAAAATGGCAAAGTCTCTACGATGATCGCATTATTGCTGAGCTCGAATTAAAAAAAATTCCAGCCACCATTTTTGTGACCGGTTTATGGGCAGAAGTATATTCAAAAGAGCTCGAAAGAATTGCGGCAAACCCGTTGTTTGAGATTGGTAACCATAGTTATGATCATCCTTCATTTGTCCCATACTGTTCTGGTATGACCCCGATTCCTGATTCTGCTGACGCGATGGAAATAGACAAAACCGATACACTCCTAAAAAAATATGCAGGTGCGAGCTATAAACCGTTGTTTCGTTTTCCTGGACTCTGTAACGATGCCTACGACAAAGCTGAGGTAATTAAGCGAGGATACACTATTGTTGCGGCTGATGCTGATGGTCATGATGGTTGGAATATGGATACGGTTTCCATTGTGAATCGAGTGTTGTCGAAAGTGCACCCAGGAAGTATTATCCTTTTCCATTTTCAAGGAGGTCTCGCAGCGCCAAAAACATTTGAAGCGTTGCCGTATATTATTTCGGCACTCGAGAAAGATGGCTATACGTTTGTGAAAGTGACTGATTTGTTGAAGTTACAAAAACCAGAAATAAAAAAACCGTAGCGCTTGCTGGTTTTTATAAGCCTGATATAGTTGGTGCTATTGCGGGATTAGTTTATCGGTAAAACAACAGTTTTCCAAACTGTGGTGAGCGGTTCGACTCCGCTATCCCGCACAGTAAATCCTCCGAAAGGAGGATTTTGTCGTGGGGGATAGCGCGTGAACTGCTTCACGCGCGTACGGAGTTGAACAGCGGAGCTATGTTTGTTAGTAAACAAAACAGGCGAGCTGGTGCCCAGACTTTCGTGAGCGACCGGCGAGCGAAAAGTCGCGGGCGATCTCCGCTATCCCGCACATACATAAGAAAAGCCGGTACATACCGGCTTTTCTTATATCACTTCTTAGGATCAGATACACAAAAGCCGCCTTACGGCGGCACTTGTGTTCTCTATGAGTATCGGGCCCTGCTTGCAGACAGGAGACCGCTACTTTACAGCGTCTTTCAACGCTTTGGCTGCGCGGAACTTTGGAACTTTCGTAGCAGGTACTTTGACCTGTTCGCCAGTCTTTGGGTTACGAGCCATGCGCGCTGCGCGGGTTTTCACTGAGAAGATGCCGAGACCTGCGATTGATACTTCACCACCCTTTTTCAAGGTACCGATGATTGCATCGATCATGCCGTCCACAACTTCTTCAGCCTGTACTTTCGTACCGCCGAGTTTTCCGTGAACCCACTCAACGAGTGCTGCTTTGTTCATAGATCGAGTAAGGAACTACTCGTAATTCGACCTTACTTGCCGATCGCACGGAGTGAACCGTAGCGGGTCAGCTAAAAGTTAGTATACCCCCCTCCATTTTTTTACGCAATATTACCAAGGGGTTTTGGGGATTTCGTGTGAAAAACCCTTGTCCTATATAGGTCAAAATAAGCTTGTAAAATAAGGGTATTTTTTGACCGCTATAAAAGCCTTATTTGACAAAGCTAAATTTCGTGCTAATGTTATGCGGTTATTCTTTCACAAGTATCTCAAAACGAGTCACTAGTATATTTCCTGGCATCGGCCAAAAAGGGAAATGAACGTTTTCGTTCCTCTTCTGCAATCACAGAATGGGAGAAAGAGATTGAATAACAATAAATAAATAATTAACGCGTTAAAACACAATGTTATGAAAAGAATTTTCACAGTGCTACAGAGCACAGTAACTAACAAGTTTACAGGAACTGTAACTGCAAAATTTTCCAAATTCAAAAATAAGGGCGATAGTGGCAATACCCAGGTTTCGGTAGAACCCGATGGTGCCAATCATGAACCAACCGATAGAATAACCGGCTATGCCCAAATAACCTGCACAAAACTGCCGGATGAAAACGGTGTAGGTGGCGAATTTACCGCCACACTTTCTGATGGCAACACAACTGCCGAGATGCAGTTCGTAACCACTTCACCAACTGCCGCAAACGTTACTGTTACCGGTGAAGCCACTTTCGAAGCAGAAGTGCGCCAGGATACTACCGGACAATTTACCAACACAAATTACGAAGAATGGAACAACGCAGCCGAAGCCACAGAGCCAGGCGAAAAAGAAGTTCGCAACATTGATGTAACCAACACCAGCTCTGGCAATAAGCACGAAGGTCGCGATTTCATTGAGGTGAAAAAAGGCGCTAACGACCTTACCTTCATCGCAAAAGAAAGAGCTACCGGCTGTGAGTTTACCGTTGTGTTTGAAAGCACTAACGATGAGCAACCGCAATTTACCGCGGTGGGCGTAGGTGTAACCGAAGGCGCAGAGGTATAACAAAAAGAACAACGGCGTTTTTAACGCTAAAATGAAAACGTAGGCGACTTCCTGATTTTTAGGAAGCCGCCTCGTTTTATTTTTAGTTAGAGTTCCAAAGCATTTCGAATAAGCTTTTGTGCATTTCAATCATCGAACGGTTTTCTATAACCAAAGCAACGAGCGGTTGCTTTAACTGAAACATCACCAATTTGTATGGTGTGACGACAAGATCAACGTGAATATCAGAATTTTTCGGCAATAGTCTGATTTCCTCATTAAAGTTTTTTTGAGTCGCGAGGCGTTTTTGGGCGGTAGGGGAATCAGTGAAAACAAGTTTTGTTTGAACCCGCATATCCGCACGTCGCTCGACGTGCTTTTTTATAAAAAATTCTTCGTCTAATGTCTGCCACTCGGCGATGTTTGAAATGGCGTAATAAAAGTCATGCGGCTTTAAATCAGCGAGGAGTTCGTCGTAAATATTTTCAATTGCTTTAAGTCCCTCATAGTACTTAATAGAGCTTTCAGTGCCACGAAGATTGTATAAGCTTTCAAGTTCGGGGATTGCCCGCAGTAAAATAGCACGCTTGGCATCAAGTGTATTTTCAAGACGTTCAGGATGCTCAGCAACAAAGAGCGTTTTAAATCCGCGGATCTCTTTTTTCATCAAGCCTTTCTGGATGAGCGAGTTTACAATCTCATATACCGTTGTTCGCTTCACATCTGTCTGCTTTGCGATCTTTAAAACCGTAGTCGCTCCAAGCGAAAGGGTAGCAAGATACACTTTTGCTTCGTTTTCATCGAGCCCAAATTGGGTTAGGGAATCTAGTAATTTATCATTCTGGATAGCCATTTTGTAGAAATGTCGATATTTTCGACAACATAAATATATTACAGAATAAGTAGTTTATCGTCAATTTTGTATATTTGACGACATTTGTGACATAGGTCAAATTTCGTTGGATAATTTGATCACATTCTTTAATACAAAAAAATAAGAAATCATGAACGAACTAAAACAAACCCAACTTTTTACTTTTCTAATGTTCTTAGATCTCGAAAATTTCCCATTAGTTATTCATCTCCCTTCTTCTGAGAAAGTTTCTTTTCTGGAAGTAATAAATGGAGTGAAACCACGCGTTGAAACTGATTTTATGGATGAAATTAACGCAGATCGAATTATGTCTCGAGGAGAGCGTGCTGCCATATGCATAGACCTTCTAACCCCTAGTAAGGAGGAATATTTCCGGATTAAATACACAATCTTCAGTGGAGATTATGTAGAAGTTGATTGGGAAAGTAATTGGTCTAATTGCCGGAGTATCTTTAGGAGATTTACTGGTTTCTACTCGTCTTTCTGGGTCCCCCTTGCTGAGGTTCCAGTATTTATCAGGACTAATCTTAAAACCGCTAAGAACCTTAAAGAGGAAATGGGAAGAGGGTTTTACTCTCAACGAATTGATCTTATTGAAGAAGTATTAGACGTTGACGATTAGTTAAAGTTAATCATTCAACGATAAGATTTTCTTAAAACTAAAACTAATTCTATGAGAAAAATTTATTTATTTTTATGGTGGTTTGTTCTAATTGGAGCAAGTATCCACATAATTTTTTTACTAAAAGGAGGAATTTCTAATGTAGTTGATGGAATCATTACTATTACATTTGTGACCCTTTTTGTAATTAATTTATTTTTAAAAAGGAAGCTTAACAAAAAAGAGGGGCAATAACATTGCCCTCACTCTTTAGCTCATATTTTGTCGAATGTGGGTTAATTGTGAGAAATCTTATGGTCATCATTCTTATTTTCCTCGGTGTGTTTTTCCTGGTTGGCTTCATGTCCATGGGCCATAGGGATAGTCACATTAATAAGTACGACTTGCACTAATGTGTGCAATACTTGAGTTATCTCTATGCAAAAAAATTGTCAGAAGTGTGGGAATACTTTTCCTATCGATGAAGCAGATAAAAGTTTTTACCAAATGGTGGCCGTCCCGGAGCCAACATTTTGCCCAGACTGCCGAATGCAACGTCGCATGACGTTTCGAAATGATCGAACGCTCTATAAACGTTCGTGTGAACTTTGTACAAAAGAAGTCATTTCGATTTACCGTCCCGATGGACCACAAAAAATTGTTTGTCAAAAATGTTGGTGGAGCGATGATTTCGATGCAACTAAATATGGCCGCGACTACGATTTTTCGAAACCATTCTTTGAGCAGTATCGAGAATTAATGAACGACGTGCCGTTCGTGGCTAACTTCGTAGTTGATGAGTCGCGAATGATCAATAGTCCATATAACAATATGGTGCTCGATCTTCGAAATTGCTACCTACTTTCGAACGCTGATTTTAACGAAGATTGTTCGTATGGCTGCGAAGTTGAAAAGTGTCGCACTTGTGTAGATAACAACCTCATTCACCAATCAGAAATGTGTTATGAATGTGTGAATGTGCAAAACTGTTACCGCGCGTTCTACTCAGTTGATTGCGAAAGCTCGTCAGATATTTGGTTTTGTCGTGACTGTAACGGTTGCACCGATTGTTTTGGCTGCGTGAATCTTCGTAAACAAAGTTACTACATTTTTAACGAACCATACGGCACAAAAGAAGCATATCAGGCAAAACTCGCTGAACTTGGTTTGGATTCTCGCGCTCACTTAGATGAGATTAAAAAACAAGTTGCCGAATTTTGGATGCAGGCCGGTATTCAAAAAAATCTTCATGAAAAACAAACTGAAGGAGTTTCTGGCGACTACATCTACAACTCACGGAATGTCACTGATAGCTGGATTGTGCATGAAGGGTGGAACGTGCGTTACAGCCAGTACTTAATTACAGCGAGTACCAAAGATAGTTACGACTTTACTCAATATGGTGATGGTGCTGAACTACACTATGAAATAGTACAAGGTGGTGGAGGAGGGTCGCGTGTGCGCTTTTCATGGTTTGTGCCAAATGAGAATCGCGACATGGATTACTGTATGCAGGTTTTTACGAGTCACGACATGTTTGGTTGTATTGGTCTTCGCAAAAAGGAATACTGTATTTTAAACAAGCAGTATACGAAAGAAGAATACGAGAAGTTGCGTGAGGCGATTGTGAAGCAGATGGCCGAAATACCGTACGTAGATTCTTTAGGTCTTGAATATCGCTATGGCGAATTTTTCCCAAGTGAAATTTCTCCGTTTGCCTATAATGAAACCAGTGCTCAAGAAATTTTTCCGCTCACTCGCGATACCGTGCAGGCAAAAGGTTTCACGTGGGCAGAACGTGAGGCGCGAAACTATAAACCCACGATGGCCCAAGATCAAATTCCCGACACAATTTCCGAGGTGGGTGAAGGAATTACCAAAGAGGTTATTGAGTGTGCCAATAGTGGCGATGAAACAAAAAATTGTGCCACAGCTTTTCGGGTGATCCCTGATGAAGTTTCGTTCTACCAACGGTTTAATTTACCTCTCCCAGCTAAGTGTCCAAACTGCCGCCACGCGGAGCGAATGCAGTTTCGTAACCCACCAATATTCCGAAAGGGGACCTGTGCTGAATTAGGCTGCGGTAAGGAATTCCTCACCGGCTATGGCCAAGAGTACGAAGGAAAGCTCTTCTGTAAGGAACACTACCTCCAAAAAGTTTCATAGGTTTTACGAAACACTGAATAGTCTATATCGTAGCTACTCAATAAAAAATTCCCATGGTTATCCCGAAAATCCATATATACATTTCTCACCCCTGACGTGGAATGTATATACGTGTTACACAGTGATTTTGAAGTTACTTTTGGGAAACTTTAAAGATTTTAAGGCAGTCTTTAATTTCCAGTTCTTGTACTTGAAGATGAAATGCTTTAGGTAATGGCCCTGGGCCAATCCATAAACTCTGATGGATAAGTTGGTAGCTAAATATCTTTAGTTGAGCTCGTAGCCAATCTCGTACGCGCCGCTTTGATTGAGGAATATCGAAACTGATAAGTAGCCGCTGAGTTGGTAGGTTCTTAAACGGTGAAGGGATAAGCGTGAAACGATTTTGCTCGGCAAACTGTTGTTGTCCCTGTTTTGAAAGTGACCATCCTGTTTCACTACTCAAGACAAGTCCTTTTCGGTGTAATCGGGTTAGTGCTACACGAACAGATGATGCCTTCTGACGGGCAAAGGCTCGATTACGTAGAATTGTATTAAATCGATACGAGCTACGGGCACTACCCAATAAGGCAATTAAAAGATTGGTAATGGCAATTTCAGTTTCTCCTAATTTTGACATATATACATTTCTCACCCCTGACGTGGAATGTATATAAGCATTAGTAGGTAAGATGTCTATAAAGAAAAGGTTAAGAAAATCAAAAAACGCTCCCGTGGGAGCGTTTTTTGATTGAGCCAGGAGTGATAGGTTATCGAGCGTATTCAATCACGCGAGTTTCACGGATCATGGTTACTTTGATTTCACCTGGGTACTTGAGCTCAGCTTCAATCTTCTTGGCAATGTCACGAGCTTTTTCGCGAGCTTCGACATCAGAAACCTTTTCAGGGGTAACGAAGATACGAATTTCGCGGCCAGCCGAGAGAGCATAGCTTCGCTCAATACCATCGAAGGTATTAACGAGAGCCTCAAGTTCTTGGAGACGCTTCAAGTAGTTTTCAACCGTGTCGCGGCGAGCACCTGGGCGGCCACCAGAAATAATGTCGGCGGTTTGCACAATAACTGCTTCAACGGTTTCGTGAGGGCAGTCGTCGTGGTGACTCTTCATTGCGGTAACGATGCGAGGATCGGCGCCAAACTTCTGAAGGATACGCATACCAATTTCAATATGTGTTCCTTGAACTTCATGGTCGAGTGCTTTACCAATGTCGTGCACGAGAGCACCAGCTTTAGCGATAGCAACGTCGGCACCAAGTTCTTCAGCGATCATGCCGGCGATGTGCGCCATTTCAACTGAGTGCTGGAGTACATTCTGGCCGAAACTGGTACGGAAGTATAAGCGGCCGATGATAGCGATGATACGTGGATCAAAGTTAAAGATGCCACATTCAAACACCGCTTCTTCACCTTTTTGTTTAATGATTTTGTTGATGTCTTCTTGAGCCTTAGCAACCATTTCTTCAATTTTTGCTGGCTGGATGCGGCCATCGAGGATAAGGTTTTCAAGTGCAAGGCGAGCAACTTGGCGGCGAACTGGATCGAATGATGAAATGACAATCGTGTTTGGTGTTTCATCAACAATGAGTTCAACACCAGCAGCGCGTTCGAAAGCACGAATGTTGCGTCCTTCTTTACCAATGATTTTACCTTTCACTTCCTCGTTTGGAATTGAAACGGCAGTGGTCATGAGTTCACCCGCAGTTGAAGAAGCGAGACGCTGAATAGAAGTAGCGAGAATTTCTTTAGCCCTGCGATCGAGGCGTTCAACCCCATCGTGCTCAAGCTTTTGCATACGAATAAGAAAGTCTTCTTCGTACTCGCGTTCAATTTGTGAAACAAGTTGGGTTTTAGCTTCTTCTACTGAAAGGCCAGCAACTTTTTCAAGTTCCTTTTGCTTTTCAAGAGCAGCACTCTCAACTTTTTCACGAATCTTTTTTACTTCTTCGACTTTTATTTTGATGTTCTCGACTTCTTTATCGATTTCCACCTGGCGAGCGTCAAGAAGTTCTTCTTTTTTAATGAAGCGCTTCTCAGTCTCTTTAAACTCTTCGTTCTTTACGCGTTCGATCTCGCGGAGTTCTGCATCTTTCTCGTCAGCCTTCTTTTTGGCTTCGTCGAGAATGCGCTGAGCTTCACTTTTTGCGGAGAGCAGGAGTTCTTTAATCTCAAGTTCAATTGACCCCTTTTTTCCTACAGAGGTGATGAACCGAAGAAAGTATCCTAGCCCCGCGCCAACAAGAAGCGCAACGACTACGGAAATAATGGTAAGCATAACGACCTACAAAGGCCTAACGAAAGAAACTAGACTCGCTCAAGAAGTGCACAGCGATTGTGAGGGGAAAGGGTTTCAGAATATCGTGAATGCATAGGTGAGAGGGTTAGTGAATTCTTCGCAAAACGGCCGAATTACTAATTAAAATCAACACGCTCATCCTAACATCGAGGCTTTAAAAAGTCTACGGAGCTTTGACAAATAAGACTTTTTGTGTTATTTTGAGCTTCAAACAAACTTATTTGAAATGAGCTTACATCATACATGTGTTTTCCTTATGATTTTCTGTACCGTGGGGCTTGTGTTAGTTTTTCACCAGCTCTATCTCTCTAGCCGAACGTTGGCGGAACTACAGCTGCGCCTCTTTAAGGACTTTGCTGAAGGGTATGAGTTGTTGTACGACCCTGCTCTAAAAACAAAAGTTGTTATACAACTGAAAGCGTTCCTTAAAAGGGATGAATCTTTTTTACGCAACACTGTTTCCTGGCACCGTTTGGGAACGTACATGGAAGAATATCGAATTTATACTTCAATTGCCGAACGCGGTAGCTATTCACCAGAAACCGTGAGTCCAGAAGCGCTACATCTTGAATGTGAAGAGCTTCTAAAGATTGCTTGCGACAACACTTTCTCCTTTTTAGATTCTCCTGAAACAACAAGGGAAAAGGCGGAAAGAGTCCTTCGAGAGCTTCATCAGGTAGGAGCTTTTCTTCCGAATGACCCTGCGTATACCTTGCTTGAAGTAACACTCGCTCAGAAGATTCGACTCTTTATGTTTATTCCACTTCGAAGGGAATATTATGCTACGGAATTTTCTACGGAGGAGCTTTTACAAGCCTTTAAAGAAAAAGTCGTTTCATGTGGCTTTTTGTTTGAAGATATACTTCGTGGCAAATTACAGACAATTTCAATCTAAATAGAAAAAGCCGGAGCATTTTTATGCACCGGCTTTTCCTTTTCTATTCTTATTTATTTACTTGTTCCGCTTTTACTTTTTGTGATGATGTCATCAACGAGACCGTACTTTTTCGCTTCTTCCGCGCTCATGTAGTAGTCACGATCAGAATCTTTTTCTACTTGCTGAAGTGTTTTGCCGGTACTCTTTGCCAAAATTTTATTCAAGTTTTCTTTAGTCTTCAAAATATGGCGAGCAACAATTTCGATATCAGATGCTTGGCCTTCAGCTCCTCCCATTACCTGGTGAATCATTACTTCAGAGTTTGGAAGACAGAAACGCTTTCCTTTTTCACCAGCAGCAAGGAGTACAGCAGCGGCGGAAGCGGCGATCCCAACACACACTGTCGAAACGTTTGGCTTCACATGGTTCATGGTGTCATAAATTGCCATTGCAGCAGTAACTGAACCACCCGGCGAGTTGATGTAAAGCTTAATGTCCTGTTTCGGATCTTCGTGTTCAAGAAAAATAAGCTGAGCAATAATAAGATTTGCCATGTGGTCATCAATTGGACCACCTAAAAAGATAATGCGTTCACGGAGAAGGCGAGAATAAATATCATAAGCTCGTTCGCCGTACGTAGATTTTTCGATAACTGTTGGGATTAACATACAATTTAGAATGTCTAAGGTCTCTAATAAATAAACCTTCTACCTCTAGAGTATATCACGCGTGTCTAGCTTGCTTGGCTCTCGAGGAAAGCGAAAACTTTATCGTTCGTGAGCATTTCGGTGATATAGACGCGAGCGCGATCGAGGTCAGCTCCTGGGTACTGTTTCATAAGAGCTTCAACCTGTGGAGCGATATCTTCTTCTTTTGGTGAAAGATTTTCTTTCTTAGCGATTTCTCGCATCGCGAGCTCCATCTTTACACGCTTTAGAGCATCCGGGCGAAATTCTTCGCGGATAGCTTCTTCGGTTTTGTTTAAGTGCTTCAAATAGTCTTCGTATGAGAGACCCATGCGAGAAATATCTGACTGCATCTGGAAGAGCATGCGGTTGAGTTCACCTTCAACCAAAAGTTGCGGGACTTCTACTTTTGTTTCACCGAGAATTTTCTCGATGATGGCGAGACGGTTCTTTTCATGCTCGCGATGTTCCTTTTCTTGTTTCAAGTTTGTGCGGAACTTTTCTTTGAAGTCAGCGACGTTTTCAAATGGTCCAAGTGCCTTTACATAGTCATCAGTGAGTTCTGGAAGTGCAATTTCTTTTTTCTCGTCACCTTCTTCCTTTTTTTCTTCACCAGCATTTTCTGTTGCGGCTTCTTCTTGCTTGGCGCGCATGCTGCGAAGTTCGTCGATAGCTTTCTGGAGCTCTTCATCAGAGATTTCTTCTGCTACTTTTTTACCTTCTTTTTTAGCAATAGTTTTGTAGTCAGGAAGGGTAACTTCTGGAATAGTTGCGGTGCGGATAGTGAAGCCAAGCGGATTACCTGCAGCGATTTTAGTTACCTGAATAGCAGGGTTACCAATTGCATCAATCTTGTGTTCATCAAGCATCTTTGGGTAGAACTCATTAAATGCATGATCAGCCATTTCTTGAAGAATTGCCATTGGAGAAACATGTTTCTCTAAAACATCCGCTGGAGCTTTACCTTTACGGAAGCCTGGAATTTCAACATGTTCAGCAACATGTTCAATTGCATGAGCACGATATTTTTCAAACGCCTCAGCTGAAATTTCGCCTTTGAGCTCAACTTCACTACCTGGAAGTTTGGTAACAGTTACAGTGTATGACATAGATATTTCTAGGATTAGTTTCTAGTCCCTGCAGTCTATAGGGAGGACCTCGTATTGTCAAAAAACAAAACGCCCCGTTTCCACGAGGCGTTTTTCTGTTGAAGATGATTATTCAACAACGGTTGCTTGTAGATCTGCGTCAATATCGTTTAAGTCAGTACTGTTGCTATGTGTTGTAGTTCCAAGACTTTGTGTTTCCGCCGTCTGGTATGGTGCAGAATCTGGAGAAGGCATGAGATCCCGGTTGGCTGACAACAAAACAATGCCAGCAATAATAGCAACTGCCACAATAATAAGAGAGAAAACAAACGTACGATGAGAGCTTACTTTTGTTGGTGCAATGACACCCATGACACCAGGCTGTACTTGGTTTGGTTCCATACTAGTCTTTATTTTCTGTTGACTTTTTTTCGACCGAAAGACCTTTTAAGAGTTTAACTGTGGTTTGTAAATGTTTTTTTGCATCTTTGAGATTACTAACAACAGTTTGTGCTGCATTTTTGTAATCATCAAGAGTCGCGTTTGTACCAAGGGCGAGAAACGCGTCTGCTCCATTTTGTGCAAGAGTCATTGAGGCCTTAGCTGCTGCAAGTTCAGTGGCGGCTTGGCTCACGTCTTTGCCTTGCTGTTTCAGTAATTCCATTCGAGCTTCAATACGGCCAGTCAAGTTTTGGAGTTGTTCAGTTGTTCTAGTGTAGCGAGCAGAAAGACTTTTTTGAATTGCCACCGTAGCATTAGAAGAAATTGTTTTTTCTGCCTGATCTTTCTTACCACTCCATTCTTCGCGAGCAGCCTGAATTTTTTCAGCAATCATCTTGCGGCCTTCTTCTACGCGATTTTCTAGTTCTTGTCGACGAGCGTCAAACTGCTCTTTAAATTGTTCACGCTGTTTAGCGAGACGTTCACCAATAGTTGAATTGTCGCCGAGTTCTTCGCGAGTTTCAACATCAATACCGCCACGAGTATGAATAAGCGGCACACCGTTTTCATCAACAGGCGGCATGTCGTCGTCGGCTTTAACAACGGTAGCGATACCCATTGAGAGGAGCATGACAAAACTAAGAGCAAGTAATTTTTTCTTCATAGCATTTTAGAGTTTAGGTGTGGCGACTGCTCACACGTGCTAATAAGTATAGCGCACAAAAAGGAAGTGCGAGAGTTTCTCTAATAAAACTTTTCTAAACTTCCAAGTAAAGAAAAAGCGCCGATCGGCGCTTTTTCTAGAAGAAGGATTAACTAACTTTTGGAGCGTATTCCTTTTCGTATTTTTCACTACACTCGTTGATTACTTTCGTGGCTTCTTCTGGACCGTAGAATGTTTCAACCACTCCAGAACCAGGTTTTTTCAAAGCCTTAATATTTTCCCAGAAATATTTTGTTTCTTTCTTGAAGTATTCTCCAAGTTGGTCAACATGAGTGATATGATCGCATCGCTTATCTCCAGCAAGAACGCCGATGATTTTATCGTCTACCTCTCCTCCGTCAACAAACTTCATGACGCCGATGATGCGGACTTCAACAAGTGATCCAGGAATAAGTGGCTCGGTAATGTTAACGATTTCTACATCAAGAGGGTCACCGTCATAATCCCATGTTTTTGGGATAGCGCCGTAGGTAAATGGATACGAGAGAGAAGAATAACCAACGCGATCAAGTTTCAATTGGCCGCTCTCAGTAATTATTTCGTACTTATTAATTGTTCCCGCAGAAACTTCAACAATAGCGTTGATTGTTTTTTCTGCTTCATTCACGTACACCGGGAGTACATGTAACAAGTTGTACATGTACTTCGATGGTTTCTCGTTAATATTTGCCATAGATAGTTACTATTATACGGCTAATTATTCTTCGCCTTCTGTTGCGACTGTTTCAGCGAGTTCTTCGTTAGTGTCCATCGGAGCACCTTCTTCAGCGATTACGTCACCGTTGGTGTTTTCAACTTCAACAGTTTCACCATCGCTCGAAGTGATTTCATCACTCTTCACACCTTTGATATCAATTCTCCAGCCGGTGAGTTTTGCAGCAAGACGAACGTTTTGACCACCTTTACCAATAGCGAGAGAAAGCTGTTCATCAGCAACTTCAACGTGAGCCTTGTGTTCAGCTTCGTCGATAGTGAGAGAAAGTACACGAGCAGGAGAGAGTGAGTTTGCAACGTAGCGAGCTGGGTCTGGATCATACGGAATGATGTCGATTTTTTCTGCGCCGAGCTCACTCATCACGGTTGTAACGCGAATACCTTTTTGTCCAACACATGAACCAACTGGATCAACGTGTTCATCATTACTCCATACCGCAATCTTTGAGCGTGAGCCTGGTTCGCGAGCAATTGCTTTGAGTTCAACAGTTCCTGAAGCAACTTCTGGAGCTTCTGAGGCAAAGAGAGCCTCGATCAATTTTGGATGTGTACGGGAGAGACGAATTGAAACACCACGAGGAGTGTCTTCTACTTGGTAGAGGTATGCGCGAATGCGCTGTCCGCGAGCGAGACGTTCACCTCGAATCTGTTCATCTGGCGGAATAATACCGACAGCGCGTCCCATATCAACGTAGATAATTCCACGTTCCATTTTTTGGACGATACCCGAAATAACATCACCTTCATGACCGCCGAATTCTGTCATGATACCTTCACGTTCTGCTTCGCGGATTTTTTGGATGATTACCTGCTTGGCTGTTTGAGCAGCAATGCGGCCGAAGTCATCTTTAGCGTCGAGTGGAAAAACAATCTCGTCCCCGAGGGCAGCACCTTTTTTAATGATTTTTGCGTCTTCAAGGAGAATATGGTGTTCAGGAGAATAACGAGGACGTTCATCACCATCTTCTGGCAAATCTTCCTCACCTTCAGGAACGATTCGCGCAGTCGTTTCATCAACGACAACTTTTACTTGAAAAAAGTCTGTATCACCCGTTTCCATATTGAAATGAGCACGGATAATCTGGCCACGCTTGCCGTAATCCTTTTTATAGGCGGCGGCGAGAGCCTGCTCGATAGCTTCCAAAATTTTCTCTTTCGGAATCTTACGCTCCTCCTCGAGCTGAGTGAGCGCTGAGTGCATGGTCTTAAGATCTAACATATGCAGTTGTTAGTAGGATTAGGCGAAAAATCACCGTTTTCCTACCGCTATTAAATTTTCTAACAATAAAAGCCGGACTTTTTGGGCCGACCTTTAATGGCTTGAGAGTATCAAAAAGAGGGTGAAAGGTCAATTGGTGACACTTTTATCCACAGGAAGGCGTTCATATATATAGAAGGAGGTATTGGCGTGATACAATAACAACACATATATTAGAAGTTCTCTAGAGATCTTTATTTGAGTATGCAGGATTTACAAAGAAAGTTTATCACGGGAGCCAAGGCTCTTGGTGTAGTTCTTGCGCTTGGCGCTGGAGCACTCATTGCTTCCGCTGCAACGGGCTTCACTTGGACACCGCCAACAGCAACGGCACCGAACGATAACGTTGCGCCACCGATTAACGTATCGGATGTTAGTCAAACTAAAGGAACTGTTTGGAGTCAGGGACGTTGGGTTAAGTTCCTTTCGGGTGGCTCAGTAAACCCTGCTCTTTATGTTGTAAACAACGATCCTAATGCAAGCTACGCTTTGAGTAGCGTAACAACGAATCCTGGTGCCCGCGGTCTCTTAACAAGTGGTTTTCAAAGCAATGGTAATGGTGATGTTTTTGGTAACTTTACCGTTGGTCAAAATAACGCTGCAAACAACAGCTTCCTCACTCGAATTAATACTCTTTTCCAAATTGATCGTAGTTTCGCGACAGGACCGCAAGGTAGAAATGCGATAGATATTCACGGTAGTGCTGATAACGATAGCGTTGGTATCATCCAAAATAAACCATGGTTCTTCTTCTGGGATTACGGTTCACAGCCAAATGATCTTGCAAGTATTCGTGCAAAACACGGTAACTTTTCAGGAGATGTCACAGCAACTAATGTAATTGCAAATGCTAACGTTACCGCAGGTGGTAATGCTGATATTAGTGGAACAATTCGTGTTGGCGGAGGAAACCCTGGCCAAGATAAAATTCTTACATCGGCTGATGGCAGTGGTAATGCAGAGTGGAGAAATATCAATGATCTCATAAAAATGAGTCAACTTCTTGATGTTAAATACGAAACCCATTCTTGGGGTGACTCAGATCCTGACCATTGGGGAGACGTTAGTTGTCCAGCGGGGTATGTAGCAATTTCAGCAAACTGTGATTGTCAGGATCATCTTGACGCCTGTTTAATTGCGCAGCTTAACGGCAATAATGATGCAGTTAGTATCCCTGATAACCAAGAGACAACAATCAACTGGGGTCTTGCGACACCAACGCCAAACTGGGTAACGGGTAATTGTCATGATGGTACGTCTGCTGATAATGCTCTTCACGTTCAGGCTGTGTGTCTTCATCTAAATGATCAAGGATATAATCCTCAGTATGTTTGGAAGAATATCCAAGCAAAAGATCGAAAATTCTGTGATAACTGGGGTTCATATTGGGATGGCGTTGGTAAAGGATGTACTGTTACGTGGGATACTCCAGCTTCTTCACCAGTTGTTTATATTGGAGCTGCGCATCAGTCAGCAAAAGATTGGTATCTTGATAAATCTAATGATGGTAACCAGTATGCCTATGGTTTGATGAACGCAGTTCCTACTAGTGTATTAGGTGGAAATCAGTGGGGTCCAACAGCAACAGCATTCTTGCAACCAAACAGTTCGCTTGATCATCCATATGCCGCTCAATATATTCCTGGAACGGTTAGCCAATCTCAACTCGGTAACTTTAATACCGGAGTTCGTCACTCAAATCTTCGAGATGAAAGCTATCCTGCATGGACAGGAGAAGTTGCTGGCTGTCTCTACACCGATCAGCAACCAGGCCAGAATCGTCCAGCCGCTAACCGATTAAACTATAACGTAGACGCCCTCAGTGATATTAGTAATAAATTGTGGTCTGGTCCTTGTGATGTTAATCCAGACAGTACTGGCCCACAGCACACTTCTTCATATCCTGGAGGTGACTTCCCACCAACACTGTATCCGGTTCTCTCAAATGACATTTGGTTCCTCCGCCCATTATAAAAATAGTGTGTGCAATCAAAACCCGGCCTACGCCGGGTTTTGTGTTACAATTTTGCTTATGCGCATTACGTTTACGCACATCATTCTTGTCGTTATTGCTGTCCTTCTTAGTGTTATTGCTTTTCAGTTATTGAAAAAGCCGGCAGCTCCACAACCATCGCCAGCATCGAGCGAAGCAGCTCAAAAAATTTCAGAATTACAACAAGCACTAGCTGCTCCTGATGTTCCGATTGCTCGTACTCGAACAAAAGATTTTTCTTTTGTTTCATGGAGTGCGTATACTGATACTGTCTCAAAAGATCCACTTACGTTTTCTCTCTATGAAAAAAGTAAAGATGATCCAAATATTGAATCGGTTACGTACTTTCCGAAAATAAGTGGTCATATACCAGGAGATGTCGACTATCTCAACATTGGGAATTTTCGTTTTGGTAACAACGAATATTCGTTGTATGAAAATAAAAAAACCAAAACCCGAGTTTTTGTGCTTTCGAATAAGGATGGGAAAGGAGTTACTATCACCACTTCTGACGCTAAGGCGTTAGTACCTCATTACGTTGATCTTTCGAGCGTTACGTTTCTCACAACAGAATCGAAAAAATAAAAAAAGAGCACTGCGGCAAAATAAATTGCGCAGTGCCCGTATGATGACCACAAAAGTGGTGTACGTTAGTGTTGTATAGAAAGTGTTTTTCCGTTCAGGTTAAAAGTTCCTGAAGGAAGTGTAGATATGTTAATGGTGTTATTTCCTTTTTCTGCTTGTGTTTCAATTAGCTTTTGGCCAAGTGAATTGGTAATTACAATTGGTGTCCGCTCAGAAGTAGTTACCGTAATAAAGTCATTAGCAGGGTTTGGGAATAATGCCGTAGTTAGAGTAGCAGGGTCGGTAATGCCGGTAGTTGTAATTGTGGTAAATAAAACTAAACCACATGCACCAACAGCTTCACCGGTAGGAAAGAAAGCAAGATGCCCAAGCGGTGTAGTGCTCGGAGTTGAGAAAGAACTTCTCTGCCCGTTAGGATACACCACAATGTTATTGGAAGTTGGTTGATAATCTATAGCGCTAAAGTTTCCTGAAATATATAAGTTGTTGTTATACAGTTTCATTTCACTCGCAGCTCCATTATCGGTAAAGGTAAATACCGTTTCCCAAAGTCCATTGTTGAATTTGAACATCTTCTCAGTTGTATTTGTTGTTAACCCCTGCACAAACAACGTGTTTGTTGTGGTATCAACTTCTACCACTGAGGTAAGAGTGAATTGGGGACTTCCCGGCATATCAGCAACTTTCCACAGTCTTCCGTTTTCATATTTCATAAAGCCGTAGCCTTCGAAGTATGTATCAAACCATGTAAAGTATGTTGCATCACCGAAATGTACCCATTTGATTCGCTGGTCGTCCATTCCTTGTAAAGGTAATGGTAATCCCATATCTAAACCGCAGGTGTCTACAGTTTTGGTGGTGGGATTATAGCGAATTGCTCCCGAACACGGCATGCCATTTGCATCGGTAAAGTTACCTAACGCCAAAATATTTGTTTTGTCATCAATCGGGATAGTGGCAAAAATCGTGCCATTTGTTGAAAAGTTTTCCGATTGCAAAACATTATTTACTTTGTCGTAACTTAGTAAACCGGTTGTTGTGGCAACAAATAGGGTTCCAGCGGCTTCGCAGCTATACATTGTTTTTGTGGGGGCTCCAGTACCTAAGGTGGTAACAGAACCATTGCGGTGAACCACAAAAACGTTGTGTAAGGAATTAGTTAATCCGTTGGGAGGTGTAACCGAAAGGTTTTCAACTTCTCCCGTTCCTACCACGCCATCAGCTTGAGACGAATAGTAGAGGGAAGTTATTAAAGGGTTATTTCCTCCTGTAGCGTGGCCAGCCTCGCTAAAGTTAATACTTTGTGCTTCTACTGTTAAACCGATAACAGCAAAAAGGAAGGTTAATATCGTTTTCATATAAGTAAGTTTTATTAAATTATCAAATGTGTTTAGAACTGAAATACAGAGTTCGCGGACAGAATACGGTATTTCACATATAAGTACACCATTTTGTCAAGAAAACCGAAAGATGGGTTATCCACATATGGGGAAAATAGGCTTTTAGCATTTTGACCGTGATATACTTACTACACTGTTCTTATGGAGAACCAATCTTTGCACACAGTTGCAACAAGTACTGATAGCGGTAGCAATAAAAAGCTCCTCGCTGCTCTTGTAGCTCTCGTTATTATAACTGTCGGTGGCGGAGCAGTTTGGTTTATCTCTCATGAAATGAAGAAGGCTGACGACAACCGATTAACAGCCGCTGAGTTAGAAGCTTTTCATAAACAAGTGCTCGCAAATCCGAATCCGCAAATTACGGATAAAGATCAGGCGATTTTTGATAAGCAAGTGCACTCAAATCCAAACCCAGACTTTACCGAGGCAGAGCTTGCAGCTTTTATGAATCAGGTAAAAGCAAATCCAAACCAGGAACTTGCTAAAGGAGTAACGTACCCTAACTAACAATATGAAAATCATCACACGTGTTTGCGCTTTTGCTCTCGCTATACTTTTTGTTGGTGGAGTTGGCCTACTAGCCTCTAAAGCACCAATTGCTGCAGCTGCAAACTGTAGCGGTACTGCTAATGTGCATGGTTGGATGTGGAGTTCAAACATGGGTTGGGGATCACTTAACTGTGATGACCTTCAGAGTATTGTGCCTGGCATTCCTGATTATGGTGTGACGCAAGATGCTCAAGGTTTTTGGCATGGTCAGGCCTGGTTTGGTATTGGCTCAAGCCTTACAGACACTACCCCTAACCATGGAGCAGGCTGGCTTACTTTTGGTAACGTTGTTTGCCAAGATTTTGGAATGGTTGGTAATGATAGTCCTAATCCGGCAGTACACTATCCTTGTAACGTTCGCAAACAGCAAGACGGACAGCTCCGCGGTTGGGCAAAATTTTTGGCTGGTACAACAGCTAACCTCGCAGAAGGTACTTGCCAGGCGGCACTTCCAAACGACACAACCCAAGCTGGTTGTTGGGATGGCCTCGTTTCATTTTCAAGCGAGAACGATACTAACTTCACGCTGGCTAACGTCCAACCGGGAACTGTAGGTTACGGAACACACGAAGGGGCTCCAGATAGTCAAAACCAAGCAAAGCTATATGGTTTTGCCTGGGGTTCAAATGTTGTTGGATGGCTTGCTTTTTGTAATCAAGAAAATCAAATTTTACCAAAAGATACTACTGGTGGAGGAACAACAGGAGCCGTACAAAATAATGGTAATAACTTAGGTGGCCAAGTGTACCCAGCCTATCAACAAGGATTTGGTGTAAGCCAATATGACTTTAGTCAGAAATGTAATTCATATGTAGAAATTGCTCCACAGCCACACGGTGATCATGTCGATTTCTGGGATTACGGTCCATACTGTCCAGTTGATTATGCTACGGCTGAACTTGATTGGAACCTCGTTTCTCCAGTTGGCACAACTTGTACTCTCTACCAAGGTCTTGGTACTTCAAATCCAGTGATGCAGAATATTACGAGTGATGGAGTATATATGCCGCCGATTTCAACGACTGGTACATATTCATATCACATGGAGTGTGACTATCAGACCGAACACTTTAGTTCGAGCTATACTATGACGGCTCTTGATGCAACTGATGCTGCATGTACTGGAACAGGAACACCAACTGGCCCTGGTACGCCTACTGGACCTGGACCAGGAACGGGAACAGGTGGTAGTACAGCAGTTCACTCAAACGATAATGGTATGTGTCTTGATCAGACGCCAACGCCTAAATCGATTTCTTGGACAGCAAGTAATGTGCAAGCCAACTCATGTCGTTTCCTCCTCAACGGCCAAGTAGACAATGATTTTGTTGGTCTTCCTGACCATGGCACCAAAACTATTACTGACCCAGGAACATACACCGTTGAATGTATTAGTTCTATAGACGGTAGTACGGTACAAAGTGATACCGATCCGCATGTGTTTGTAGCAAATTGTGGTAGCAATCAGTTCTCCTTCACCGCTTCACCAGTTGTTCTTTGTCCAGGCCACACAGCAACCCTTTCATGGAATGTCGGCTCGGCGGTTACTTGTCAGGCAACTGGCTTTAGTCCAACACAAATGCCACCAAACCCTTCAGCTGGTAGTGAAACAAACGTAGGTCCAGGAACGTATACGTTAAGTTGTGACTATGGACAGAGTCCAACACCACTTAGCACAACCAAGCATATTGTCCAACTTTCATCATGTATATCTCCTCCGACTACAACAGGAACAAGTCCAGTGCCGGGTAGTAAACCAACCGTTAAAGAATTCTAAAAGAACTCTTGTACGAACAAGCGCTCCATATGGAGCGCTTGTTGTTTTAAGCACTGAGCTCTCTCTATTTTGGCTTCTTTGTTCTATAATAGATGCGTGATTGCGCAAGAAGATCAGATTAAAAAATTTATTCTCGATTCTGGCATTATTGCTTCCGCAGATGTTTTAAAGGCTGAAGAAAAAGCGCGAGCAAATGGCAAGACGCTGAAAGAAGTTCTCATCTCGGACGGTAAAGTTTCCGAAGATGATTTTCGTCGTGTTGAAGCGTATGTGCTCGGTATTCCATTTTGTTCACTTCTTGGCGAAAAGATAGACTTTCCAGTTCTCTCACTTATTCCTGAACCGATTGCTCGAAACCACAATATTATTGCCTACAAGAAAAAAGGCAACGAACTCGAAGTGGCGATGCTCGACACCGATGACTTACCGGTGATTGATTTCATTAAAAAGAAAAGTGGTCTTCGCATTTTGCCACGTCTTACTGATGTTGCCTCAATCAAGAGCGCACTCTCACAGTATAAAAAAAGCCTCCAAGCTGATTTTGAACAGATTATTCAGAAAGAGAGCGCCTCACTTAAAACTGTTTCCGAAGATACTGAAGGGTCTGAAGATCCAAATGCGCTGAAAGAAATGGCAGAGGACCTTCCGGTGGTCAAAATTGTTGATACCCTTATTTCACACGCTATTTTGCAAGGAGCATCCGATATTCATATTGAACCAGGAGAAGAATCACTTGTTGCTCGGTATCGCATTGACGGTATTTTGCATGATGCTATGACACTGCCAAAGGATTCCGCGCCTGGCATCACCGCTCGTATTAAAGTGCTCTCGAACTTAAAGCTCGACGAAAAACGCATTCCTCAAGACGGTCGCTTTAAGATTATGACCGATGATCAAAAAGTTTCGTTCCGTGTCTCAACACTCCCAACCTATTTCGGTGAAAAAATTGTTATTCGTTTGCTCCGCGAAAATTCAAAAGGTTTTACGCTTGAAGGATTAGGTTTTCATGGAGAGGCACTCGAGCGTATTCACGAAGGTATGCGTAGTCGCACGGGGATGCTTTTAGCTGCAGGACCAACAGGATCTGGTAAAACAACAACGCTCTATACCATGCTTGAACTTTTGAATACACCGGAAGTAAACATTTCAACGGTGGAAGATCCAATCGAATATCAAATGGCGCGTATTAACCAAACGCAGGTAAAACCAGAAATTGGTATGACCTTTGCAAACGGTTTACGTGCACTTCTTCGTCAGGACCCAGATATTGTGATGGTAGGAGAAATTCGTGACGGCGAAACAGTATCGCTTGCCATTAACGCTTCGCTTACTGGTCACTTAGTGCTCTCAACTATTCACACCAACTCAGCAGCTGGAGCAATTCCTCGTATGACGGATATGGGCGTTGAACCGTTTCTCCTCGTCTCAACGCTTAAAGTTGTTGTTGCTCAGCGTTTGGTACGACGATTGACCGCTAGTAGAGAAAAATACTTCCTCTCTTCTGCCGAAAAAGAAGCGTTAGCTAAAGTTATCGATCTTGATCGCATGTTGGGCTTTTTGAAGCAAGAAAATGTAGTTCCAGCAAATGCTACCTGGGAAACAATACCATTCTACCGACCTCAAAAAAGTGAAGAAAGTGAAGATGGATATAAAGGCCGTATGGGTATTCATGAAGTGCTCAAAGTTTCTTCAACTATTAAAGAGTTAATTTTAAAAGGTGCTGCTGCTGACGAAATCGAAAAACAGGCTAAATCTGAGGGTATGATGACGATGCTTGAAGATGGTATCTTCCTTGCGGTACAAGGAGTTACGACTACCGAAGAAGTGCTTCGTGTGGTGAGCGAATAAGCATATGAAATTTAGATATCACGGTAAAAATAAAACAGGAGAAACGACCGATGGAATTATTGAAGCAAAGGATCGTTTTGAGGCGGCAAAACATATTCGCGAAACAGGAGTAACTCCACTTTCAATTAGTGAAGAAAAAAAAGAACTAACATCAATTGATCTCAGTTTTTTAAGTAGTATTTCTCTTGAAGAAAAAGTGCTCTTTTGTCGTAACCTCTCAGGCATGCTTACTGCAGGGCTTTCTCTCTATCGGGCACTTGAGGTGTTAAAAAAGCAATCAACCAAGAAAAAAATGACTGATGTGCTTACTGCTTTGCTTGAAGAGATTGACCGCGGTGGAACTCTTTCACAGGGCATGGAAAAGTTTCCAAAAGTATTTTCTACTCTTTTTATTGCCATGGTGAAAGCAGGTGAAGAATCGGGAAGCTTGCCGAAAATTTTGAAGGAAATTGGTGAGAGTTTGGAAAAAACGTATACACTCAACCGAAAAATTAAAGGAGCCATGATGTATCCGGCCGTTATTCTCTCCCTTATTTTCGTTGCGGGAATCCTCATGTTTATTTTCGTGGTGCCAACAATTACTAAAATGTTTAAAGAGTTTGGCACGGAACTTCCTGCTTCAACAAAATTGGTTGTTTGGTTTTCGGATACACTCACGGGACATCCTATTCTGATTATTGGCGGGATTCTTGCCATTGGTGGTTTCATTACCTGGTTCTTCCGTCGGCCGTTCATGCAGCCAATTATCGACTACGCGCTACTTCACTTCCCACTTTTTGGACCGATGGTGAAAGAAGTAAATGCTGCTCGAACTGCTCGAACCCTCTCATCACTACTGGCATCAGGAGTTCCGGTGACTCGTGCGTTCGCCATTACTCATGATGTGCTTCAAAATGTGTACTACAAACGTCTTATTGAACGCGCAACATCAGACGTTGAAAAAGGTCAGCCAATTTCAGCTCCGTTCAAAGAACACACTGAACTTTATCCTGTGATGGTAGGAGAAATGATTGAAGTGGGAGAAGAAACAGGACGATTATCCGATATGCTTTCAGATATTGCTACATTCTACGAAACAGAAGTTGATCAAAAAACAAAAGATCTTTCAACTATCGTTGAACCACTTCTCATGGTGGTTATTGGTATCGCTGTAGGATTTTTTGCTGTAGCGATGCTTTCCCCAATGTATTCATTGGTGGATGCTATTAAATAATATGTTTCAGTTGAGAAACAATCAGTGCAACAGACGAAAGCATCATACGTATTTCTCCCAGCCGTCTCGTGGCGTTAGTATTTTTGAATTACTTGTTGTGATTGCCATTATTGGCATTCTAACTGCCTTTTCAGTACAGCCAATTCGACGTTTTGAAGATAGACAAGCACTCTCGAACGCTCAAGATGCTCTTGGATCTTTTATTATTGATGCTCGTACACGGACTCTCTCATCATTAAATAATGATCGCTATGGGCTACATTTTTCTTCGAGTCCAACAGCTCAATCATCCCAAGTAGTTATGTTTAAAGGCACAACCTATACTGCCGGCGCTTCAACTAATGTTGTGCTTCCTCTCGCAGACAATGCTAAAATTACTGGTGTCAGTCTACAGGGTGGTGGTACTGACCTGGTATTCAATCGTCTTACCGGCGGTACAGATCAATATGGTACGGTGACACTTCAAGTTACTCCGGCAAGTGTCATTTATACAACAACTATCACGGTAAGTAAGGCTGGATCAATCGCTATTAATTAGCATGCAATCACATTCAAAATCTCGTTCCCGAGGGGTCTCCATTATTGAAATGGTAGTTGTTTCGGCTGTTCTTGGTACAACCATGCTCTTGGTTATTGGAGGAACTCGAACTGCAGTGCAACTTTCGATTCGTTCAGTCGCGCGTTCGCAGGCGGCTGCACTTCTTGAAGAAGGAGCAGAAGTAACTCGATTTTTGCGAGACAGTGGCTGGAGTAATATTAGCGGCAAAACAGTGGGGGTAACTTACTATCCAACATTTACCGGAGGCACGTGGACTCTTTCTACGACTCCTACTACCGTTGACGGTTTTACTCGCACGGTCGTTTTTTCTAACGCCTACCGTAATGGTTCAAATATTCTTTCTTCTTCCGGCACTCTTGATGCAAATACCCGAAAAATTACCGTGAATATAGCTTGGACTGATCCGATGGGCAGCAAGAGTGATTCACTAACCTTTTATCTTTCAAATATTTTTTAGTATGTCATTTAAAACTAATACACATCGCGGAGTCTCTCTCGTTGAAACCATCATCTATGTTTGTTTCTTTGCTATGCTCATTACCGTGATGATTTATGGTCTTGTTTCCACATTTAAAGCGTATGCTTTTACCACCGAGAAACGACAAATTGCAATTGACGCAAATCTTGCCATTGAGCGTATGGTGCGTGAAATTCGACAAGCATCTTCCGTAGATACTGGGGTCTCAAGTTTTGGAGTTAACCCTGGGGTACTTCTCCTTAATTCTACAGATGCAACCGGAAATCCTAAAAGTGTGAAGTTTTCTGTGGTAAATGATGTTATTTCAATTACCGAAAATAATATTCTCACTGGAGGAATTACCTCGGGTCTTACAAAAATTACTAATCTTACTTTTACTAAATTAACTTCTTTAGTAGGAACCGCAATTAAAATTGATCTTACTGTTCAAGATACGCATGGTAGCACTACCACAACGGCATCTTTTCACGATACCGCAGTAATGCGAGGCGTTTATTAATTCTATACATATATGTTGATGCAACGCACAAAAATACAAACTAATCGTGGACAAGCACTTCTCTTTACCATGTTGTTTGTGGTGATGATTGCTACCTTAGTAGTGTATGGTATTGGTGCTCCAGTGGTGCGTGACTACCGGGTTGCAGGAGAAGCTTTATTGGGACGTAAAAGTTACTTTCTTTCGGAATCAAGTGTAGAAGATATTCTCTACCGACTTAAAAATAATATTTCTGTTGCAAATACCGAGTCACTGTATGATGGTTCAAATTATAATACGATTACAGTTGCCGATGTCGGTAACGGAGAAAAACAAGTAACCGCTGTTTCAAATGTAAACGGCCGCCAACGCACGGTGGTATCTAAAGTACAAACTGCTGCTGGAACGGTAGCTCACCTAAACTATGCTATTCAATCAGGAATGGGAGGGTTTGTGCTCTCAAACAATGCAGTCATTAATGGACACGTGTATTCAAACGGTAATATTGTTGGTGCCAATGGAGCAACTATCACTGGGAATGCTTACGCAGCAAGTTCTCTTCCGCTTACTGCTGATGAAAGTAATACCACCCCAACCACTCCAACCGGGTCACTTAACTTTGGTAATGCGACCGCAACGCAAGATTTTGCCCAGAGTTTCCAACTTACAACACAGGAGCGTTTAAATAAAGTACGTTTCTACATTAAACGAACGTCTAGTGCTCCTGCAAACATCACGGTTCGTATTACCGGTGACGCTAGTGGCAAACCTTCAACAACAACCTTAGCTTCTTCTACTCTTACAGCAACCCTTGTTAGTACGAGTTATGGTTGGATGGAAGTAGTTTTCTCTTCAAATCCTATTCTTGATAGTGGCACTACTTACTGGCTCGTGCTTGATACGACGGCAAATTCAAGTAAATACTACACAATAGGTACCAATAGTGGCGTGTATACTTCTGGTGCAGCATCACTAGGAACCTATGGTGGAACATCTTGGACCGGCCAGAGTACTGATGGATATTTCTCAATTTGGACTGGTGGCATTAATTCAAGTATTTCGGGGATGCACATTACCGGAACAACTAATGCTTATTCAGTTACGAGCTCAACAGTGGATGGTACTCTCTACTGTCAGACTGGTTCGGGGAATAACAAATCGTGCAACACTTCGCAGCCAGCTCCTTCGCCAATTGCACTACCAATTAGTGCAGCTCAAATTGATGCTTGGAAGGCAGATGCAGCAGCTGGAGGAGTTACCAATGGAACGTTAACGATACCAGCATCTCAAAGTCTTGGTCCTCGGAAAATTGTTGGTGATCTGAACGTTGATAATAGCAAGGTGCTTACGCTTACAGGCACTGTATGGGTTACTGGGAATATTACACTCTCTAACAACGCTATTCTTCGATTGGCGTCATCATATGGTACGAGTTCAGGAGTAATTATTGCCGACGGAACCATTAACCTTTCCAATAACTCTGTTTTTCAAGGTTCAGGGTCATCATCAAGTTATGTGCTATCAATTTCAACCAGTAATGGGACAGGATTCAATGTCTCCAATAATGCGGGAGCAGTGGTTGTGTATGTTCCTTATGGAACGATTTATGTTTCAAATAACGGGGGAGCAAGTCAGCTTACTGGTGAAACTATCCAACTTTCAAACAATGCAACCATTTCCTATAACAGTAATATTGCTAGCCTGAGCGTGAGTTCAGGAAGTACCGGGAATACGTGGAGTATTTCCTCTTGGAAAGAAACTGAGTAATTTTTAGCCTCTTAAAAGAGATGCTAGAATAGACCCATGGTAAAAAAAGATGTGCTCGTTATTGGCAACTGGAAGATGCATCCAGAAAGTGAGAAGGAGGCGTTAGCACTTGCGAAAGCATCAGTAAAAGCACAAAAAAAGGGAGTAACCACAATACTTGCGGCTCCATACGTATTTCTTTCAGCTATTTCAAAAGAAGTAAAACGGTCAAAAATTAAACTCGCAGCCCAAAATATTTCAGTCTTTGAGGGCGGTGCACACACTGGTGAGATTTCTGGCGCTCAGTTAAAAAAGCTTGGTGTCGAGTACGGTCTCGTTGGTCACTCTGAACGACGAGCGCTTGGCGAAGATGATGGAATAGTAAACGAAAAAGTACGCGCGCTACTTCGCAGTGGTATTACTCCAATACTTTGCGTAGGGGAACGTGAACGTGATGAGCGTGGGAATTTTGCTGGTGTTGTAGGTGAGCAGGTTAAAAACGCACTCTCTGGCGTAGCTAAAGCTGCACTTGCGCGTATTGTCATTGCGTATGAACCGGTCTGGGCAATTTCTTCGACCGAGAATCGCAAAGATGCTACTCCGGCCGATTCTCTTGAAATGGTGCTCTACATTAGAAAAGTGTTGGCTGATATGGCTACACCACAAATAGCTTCTGCTGTTCGAATTATTTATGGCGGTTCAGTAACTAGTGAAACTGCTCAAGGTTTTCTTAACGATGGTGGAGTCTCTGGACTTCTGCCTGGACGTGCGAGCCTTAATGCTAAAGAATTTAGTAAGATAATTGAACTTGCTTCGAGATAGTATGCAATCAGTTACTAAAGCCTCAATCAAAAAAGGAATCTATGTTCTTGTTCGCGCCGACTTTAATGTGCCGGTGAATAATGGAAAAGTACTTGATGAGACCCGTATCAAAGTAGCGTATCCAACAATTGATTTTTTGTGTAAAAAAGGTGCACGAGTAATCCTCCTTTCTCATATAGGTCGTAATCCCGACGAAACACTTCGTCCAGTAGCTAATGTGCTTAAGAGAAAGTATGGAAAACAGTTTCTCTGTCTTCCTGAGGTACTCGGCGAGCGTGTACTTGAAACAAGAGAGGGAATGTTAAATGGCCAGGTGCTTCTCCTTGGTAATCTTCGTAGTTTGCCGGGAGAAAAAGCAGGAGACAAAGATTTTGCTGAAGCTCTCGCAGCGCTGGGTGACGTGTATGTGAACGAAGCTTTTCCTGTTTCTCATCGCGCTGATGCTTCGATTGTAGCTCTTGCAAAACTGTTACCACACTATGCTGGTATTCAATTTGAACGCGAAGTAAAAGAACTTTCTCGCGTTTTGAAACCAGCTCATCCGTTTATGTTTATTTTAGGTGGAGCAAAAGCAGAAACAAAATTACCGCTCTTGAAACGTTTCTTAAAAACAGCTGATACCGTTTTTGTTGGTGCAATTTTGGCCAATGACTTTTTTAAAGCGAAAGGCTATGAAGTAGGAGTATCAAAAGTTGACGAGGGACTTCCGCCGCTTGGAGCTATTTTGAAAAGTAAAAAGCTTACTCTTCCAGAAACGGTAGTGGTAAGTAAAAATAAAATGCCTGTTACGGTACCTGTAACTAACGTAGCGAAAGACGAAGGCATTCTCGACATTAGTGTTGAAAGTATTGAAGCTCTTGCACCAAAAATTTCAAAAGCCAAACTTATTCTCTGGAATGGTCCGATGGGTTACTACGAAGGCGGTTATGTAAAAGCAACTGAAAAATTACTCGATCTTCTTTCTAAAACGAAAGCCAAAGTGATTATTGGTGGCGGTGACACTTCTGTGTTAGTTGAACGCAAAAAAATGGCTCACAAATTTACCTTTGTCTCAACTGGTGGGGGAGCAACACTCGAATTTTTAGCTGATGGGACACTTCCTGGAATCAAAGCTCTCAAATAAAATCAAAAGCGCCTTATAAGGCGCTTTTGATTTTATTAGCGTACTCTTCAAAATTTTTCTCACTACCATCGAGAGCAACATCAGGCCAGAGCCAAATGTGAGCATGAGGTACTGCTTCGCCGTAAATTTGGGAACGGATAAGGGTATTCGGCCAGACCTTTTGCATCGCTTTAGCAATTTTCTGGACTGCTTCAAAATACTCTCCTGCATTTGGTACATCCCAAACTAGCGGATAGTGAGCCTTTGGAATTACTTGGAGGTGTCCTGGAGCCTTTGGGAAAATATCCATAAATGCCAAGAAGTTTTGGTCTTCATAGACTACAGTGGCAGGGATTTCCTTGGCTACAATCTTACAAAAAATGCAGTTTTGATCAGTCATGCATGAAAGTATAGCAGCATGGTAGAATGCTCGCTATGCAGCCGGCCGAACTTCAAAAAATTCTCCTTAAAAACCGTGGTATTGCAGAAAATGAAGCGGCTTTTCTGTTTCCTAATTATGAAGAAGGTCTTCACGATCCATTTTTGTTTCGTGATATGGAAAAAGCTGTTGAACGAATTAGTAAAGCAGTTACTGAAAATGAAAAGATTGTCATATATTCCGATTACGATGCCGACGGTATCCCTGGGGGAGTAATTCTTCACGATTTTTTTAAAAAAATCAGCTACGAGAATTTTACCAACTACATTCCACATCGCCACGATGAAGGATACGGCTTACATCAGGAAGCCGTAGAAAAATTAATTACTGAAGACGCCAAGCTAATTATTACGGTTGATCTTGGTATTACTGCTGTAGATGAGGTTGCTTATGCAAAAACACAGGGCGTTGATGTCATCATCACTGATCATCATTTAGGCCAAGAAGTATTGCCGGACGCGTACGCCATTTTAAATCCGCACCTTCCGGGCGAAACCTATCCGTTTCAGGATCTGTGCGGAGCAGGAGTAGCTTTTAAATTAGTTCAAGCACTTTGTAAAAAATGTAATATCACGCCTGGTTGGGAGAAGTGGCTCTTAGATATGGCAGGACTCGCTACACTTTCTGATATGGTGCCACTCGTCGGTGAAAATCGCGTGCTCGCTTCGTACGGATTAAAAGTTCTTCAAAAAACTCGTCGGCCAGGACTTGCACAGCTTTTTCACAAAATGAAAACTGATATGGCACATCTCGTTGAAGATGACGTGACATTTATGCTCACGCCTCGATTAAATGCTGCTTCCCGATTAGATACTCCACAAGCAGCGTTTGATCTTCTTTCTGAAACTGATGTTGTTAAAGCTGGTGTACTGGCTGATCACCTCACTAAAATAAATGACTCGCGAAAAACAATGGTGGCAACTATTATGCGTGACGTGCACAAGCGGCTTGAAGAGCGCGAGCTTCGCGACGTTATTGTTATCGGTTCTCCCGAATGGCGTCCAGGAGTACTTGGCCTAGTAGCTTCAAAAATTGTTGAAACGTATGAGCGACCAACATTTGTATGGGGAGGAGATAACGAGGGAAATTTTAAAGGCTCATGCCGCACAGAAGGAAAAGTGAACGTGGTTGAATTGATGACCAAGGCGAAAGATTCGTTTGCTTCATTTGGCGGACACAAAGAAGCCGGCGGGTTTGTAGTTACTCACGAAACGGTTCACTTTTTAGAAGATAAGTTAGTTTCTGCGTATCAGTCATTTTCGTTTAAAGAGGAAGAGCATAAATTGGTTTCGTATACAGTTGATGCGGAACTTTCTCTTTCTGACGTTACGTTAGGCAATTACAAAGCAATTGAACCGCTTGCCCCATTTGGATTGGGGAACACAAAACCAACATTTGCTTTTCCCAAGGTGACCATTTCCGGTATGCGACAATTTGGTAAAACTGCTGAGCATCTCGAACTCTTACTCACCGATGGTGATACCAAAGTAAAAGCTATTTCGTTTTTTACTACACCTGAAAGTTATGATCGCACAATAGAACCCGGAGCTGTAGTTACTTTAGTTGGGACGTTTGAGAGATCTTACTTCTTGGGACGAAGCGAGTTGCGCCTTAGGATAGTTGATGTACTCTAAGCACTATGGCACAAACAGTCATATTTACTGACGGCGCTTCTCGAGGTAATCCTGGCCCGGGAGGTTGGGGAGCACTTATTATTGAAAGTGCAGAAAAGGGTTCTCGGGTTGCTGAACTTGGCGGTCGCGAAGATCATACTACCAATAATCGTATGGAGCTTATGGCGGCACTTAAAGCTCTTGAATATATAGAAGAGCGGAAATTTGGATCTCCAGTTGAAGTACGTACTGATTCCGCGTATCTCTTAAACGGTATTACCATGTGGGTGTACGGCTGGGAAAAGAATGGCTGGAAGACTAAAGAAGGAGAACCAGTATTAAACCAGGATATTTGGCAAGAACTTGCGCCAGTTGCATTTCGTCTGAAAAAAATTGTTGATCTCACCTGGGTAAAAGTAGTTGGTCATGCTGGAGACTTAGGTAATGAACGCGTTGATGAAATTGCTACTTCATTTGCCGACGGCGGTCATCCGCTTTTGTTTTCTGGTGCGCGAAGCGAGTACGAAAAATTATTTGGCGATATGCTTGCCCCAGCACTTCTGCCACAAACGGTAAATCGTACGAAAGGCGTTGCCTACTCATACGTTTCAGTTATTGAAGGTATTCCGGAGATTCACAAAACTTGGCCAGAATGTGAACGTCGAGTAAAAGGGAAAAAAGGAGCAAAATACAAAAAAGTTTTTTCTAAAGAAGAGGAGGAGGCTCTGGTTACCGAGTGGACCAAATAATTTAAATTTTTCTTACTCTAGTTCGGTACAGTGGGAGTGTGTCATCACGCGATAAACTTCTCTATATCGTCCTTCTCGGTTTTACCATTGGTGTTTTTCTTCGAGCAAAGACACCCGATGTATATGTGCCGGCGGCTTTAGTTTCACTCAGTACTGGAAGTTTATTTTTATATCTTAAGGAAAAGAAAAGACGGGTTATTTTTCTTACGAGTATTTTTGCAGTTGCGCTTTCCCTTGGAGTCATTCGGTTTGTTGTGAGTGTCCCTCCACCCTCGCTTTTATTAGGTGGCGTTGGAGAAACTATTTCTCTCACCGGGGTTATTTCTAGTGATCCTGATATTCGTGAATTTACCACGAAGTTAAGTATAGAAACTGATGAAGGCACAGTGCTAGTGACAGCGCCGATTGGCGCATATGCCTATGGTGACGAAATAATGGCAACTGGAACTCTAACGCAACCCGAAAACTTTGAAACTACTACTGGCCGCACCTTTAACTACGAAGCTTATCTTGGCAAAGATGGCATTTACTTTGAAATCAAAAAAGCAAAAGTTGTAGTTCTTTCACACAACCATGGAAACAGTATTTTATCGTTACTCTTCACATTGAAACATGCAATTCTTAATGTTTTTTCGAAAACGATTCCTGATCCAGAACGAACTCTTTTAGGCGGCATTCTATTAGGTATTAAACAATCGCTCGGCACTGATGTGCGCGATGCGCTTGTTGCCACGGGTACTATTCATATTGTGGCACTCTCTGGTTATAACGTTTCAGTTGTTGCTGGTTCCATTATGAGAGCACTTTCTCTGATTACTTCAAGAACTGTTGCAACAATGGCAGGAGGCATCGGTATTGTTCTTTTTGTGCTTATGACTGGCGCGTCTTCAACAGCAATTCGAGCAGGGCTTATGGCTCTGTTAGCGTTGATCGCTAAAATCTGGGGCAGGCCCTATGATGCACTACGCATTTTGTTTATCGCCGGAGTAGCAATGCTGATCTATAACCCACATTACCTAACCGACGATATTTCGTTTCAGCTTTCTTTTTTGGCCACCCTTGGGATTATTGTAATTGAACCAATTCTTCGATCGAAACTTTCTTTTTTACAATCGCGATTTATTATCGAACTTTTCTCAGTTACCCTCGCCGCTCAAATTGCGGTGCTGCCATTTTTAGTTTGGGCGATGGGAACCCTTTCTTTGGTATCGTTACCTATAAATATTTTTGTTGGCATTTTGATTCCGTATTCAATGTTCGGTGGGGCATTGGTAGCTTTTCTCGGCCTTCTTTCTATGCCTTGTGCTACTCCAGTTGCCTATCTCGAGTATTGGCTGCTTCATATACTCCTCTGGCTTATTACCAAAGGAGCTAGTGTACCGTATGCTTCAATAATTATTCCACCTTTCTCAGGGCTTTTCATTCTATTAATCTATGGGCTGATTTTGTGGTGGGTCTATACAGAAAGTAGAATTCGTGTTATAAAAAAAATCTAAAACATTTATAACGAAATAGTAAAATTATGTTCAAGAAAATTTTTATCGTACATCCAACTGACCAGAAACTTATTAAAGCCCTACAGCTCTTTCTTGAGGGTTTAGGAATTCAGTGTGCTATCAACTTTAAATTCTATCCTCCAAATACGGAAAATGTATTGGCTGATTTAGCTGTTGTAGAAGGACCCGTACTTCTTATTTGTTCCGGAGAAGTGAATTTCGGTTCCGGTGACATGTATGCAGGTCAATTTGCAAAAGTAGCTAAATCCACCAAAGAAGATGTATTTGTGCTGGCATATTCAAAGTCAGATAAACACCAGGAATCAAGAATGGCAGGAGAGCTCGATGCTTTCATTCTACGCTGGAATTCTGATTCTTATTTCCAACGTGTGTTTGAAATCGGCCAAAAACATCCTTCAGTAGATGGAGATTTGCGGTTGGATTACCAGCTTGCGGAATTTATTTCTGAAGCACTTAAAGTAAATAACCTGGATGAATTACATCACCTTATTGAAGGTGTTCATCAGGGAAAAGTTTTTGAACCGGTAAAACATTAATACTCTTATCAGCTTTTACGCAGAGTATTGTTACACAAGTAAAAGATATGAATAGCCGCAGGTTAACGCCAGCGGCTGTTTTTTATTTTGTCGCTTCTACGAAATTTTTTTCGATTACTTCCCAGTTGAGGTTTGCGAAGAAATCTTCAACGTACTGTTTCTTCCCAGAAGGAGCGTAGTCCATGACATAGGAGTGTTCCCACATGTCGAGCATGAGAATTGGTTGTAATCCATTTAGTTGGCCAAGATGCTGTTCGTCTACCCATGCCGGGGTAAATTGTCCCGCCTGTTTATCCCAGTATAAAATTGCCCAGCCGATGCCACGGGTCATTGCGAGCGTTTTAAATCCCATTAAGAATCCATCAAACGAACCAGCTTCGCTTTCGATTGCTGCTTTAAATTTTGAATTTTCTGGTAATGGTTTTGTGCCGTCCTCGAGCGATTTAAAGTAGTATTCATGGTTACGCATGCCATCAAATTCAAAAGCAATGCGACGATGGAGTTCCCCGATAATGTAAGCATTCTTTTCTGGATCACTCATGAGCTCGCCTAATTTTTCAAAAAGGCCGTTTAAGTTTTTTACGTATCCTTGGTAGAGCTTTAAATGTTCCTCAATTGTTTTTTTTGAAATTCCTTTAAGCTCCGGAATGTTAAATGTTTGTGCTAAGTGTTGTTTCATACAATTTTTTCTATTACTGATACGTTTCTATTATATGCCGATAGAGGGAAGAGCCTAATTTGACTTTTATAAAATTTATGTCAAAATACTTTAGTTCTTTTATAACTTGGTTAGCTAGCAGAAAGGCCACAAAGACTTTGCGGGTTTTCTATTAGCTAACCTTAATACTAAAAAACAATGGCAACTAAAAAAAGAAAAAAGAATGAAGACCCATCAAACATTACGAATGACCTTGCTCGCCTTGAAAAGGAAAAAAAGGAGATAATTCAGGAGTTTGTAAATGCGTGCCAGGAACACTCGACTGCACTTACGGCAGAACTTCGTAACCTATTACCTGACCTTTCCCTTAAAATCACTTTTGGACGGGAAGAAATTAGTCTGCTACCACAGATGAAAATTACTTCCGGCTATGTTGAATTACAAATTCGTTTTTCTCCACAGGGAACATATGGCTGCTTAGCAAAATATGCCCGTGGGAACAAGGAAAACCCCACTTGGTTAGAAAACTGCTATGAAGTTTTCGGCTTGCCCAACAGTTATAAGCCCGGGAAGACAAAAAGTATTTTAAGCAAAGCAAAAAAAATAGCTGAACATATACAGGAACAACACAACATTCCTTTACCGAAAGGACGGGAGTTTCAGAGTCAGCATGATTTAATGTTTTAATTTGTAAACCAATCGTTAGCTAATAAGGAAAGAAACCGTAGTTCATCACGGTTTCTTTTTTTTGCCTGAACGGTATTTTTCCAGTACACTAGCCGCATGCAAATCCTCATTATTGACCTCGGCAGCCAGTACGCCCTGGTTATTGGCCGCACGCTTCGGGAGCTCGGGTATCGTTCTGCGGTGCTCTCACCAAAGCGGGCCGAAGAATGGCTTGCTCAAAATACGCCTAAATGTGTGATTCTCTCAGGAGGTGACAAGAGTGTGTATGAGGAGGGTGCTCCCAAAATCCCAGAAAAAGTTTTTTCGCTTGGGGTACCAGTGCTTGGTATTTGCTATGGCATGCAGTATATGGCGCATGTGCTTGGCGGAAAAGTAGAAAATATTACTGCTCAGCGTGAGTATGGACCAATTGATGTAACACACAACGGATCACTTTTATTTGAAGGAGTATCATCACCAACTCGCGTGTGGGCATCGCACGGCGATAGTGTTGTGACCCTGCCAGAAGGTTTTACTTCACTCGCTACTTCAACTGCTGGTGTGAATGAAGCGATGGTGCACGAAAACAAAAAACTCTATGCGGTTCAGTTTCATCCAGAAGTACATGACTCAGTTGAAGGAAAAAAAATGCTCGAAAATTTTGTCCGCATTGTTGGTCTTGAAAAAGATTGGAATGCAGCCGAAATGATTGCCGAAATTCGTAACGAAGTAAAAACGGTAGCTGGCGATAAAAAAGCCATCATTGGCATGAGTGGTGGTGTTGATTCAACAACGCTCGGTGCCATTATTTCTCCAGTGTTTGGTGGAAATCTGTTGGCGCTTGCGGTAGATCATGGTGGTTTGCGCGAAGGTGAACTTGAAGAAATTAGAGCAAACGCGCTTTCTGCAAATCTCAATTTGAAAATTGTTGATGTAAAAGATCGGTTCTTCGCTGCAATGCAAGATGTTACTGACGCTGAAGAGAAACGTAAAAAATTTAAAGAAGTTTATCAAAAAGTTTTCGAAGAAGAAGCAGCGGCGTTTAGTGCACACTTTGTGGTGCAAGGAAGTTTAGCTACTGACTTTATCGAAAGTGGTAAAGCAGGAGAGTCGGCGCTCATTAAGAGTCATCACAATATTGGTATCGAATGGGCGATGGAAGATCTCCACCCACTTCGTAATCTATTTAAATATGAAGTTCGCGAATTAGCCGCGGCAGTGGGATTACCAGAGTGCGTTACCAAACGTCATCCGTTTCCTGGTCCAGGACTTTTCATTCGTATTGTTGGTACAGGAGTTAACGAAGAAACTATGAGTACGGTTCGGGCTGCTGATGCTATTGTGCGCGAAGTAGTAAAAACCCGCGGGTTAGAAGGTGATATTGCCCAGCTTATTGTTGCGCTTGTTGGTGTAAAAACAGTTGGAGTGAAGGGTGATGCCCGCTCATACGGATACTCAATTGTCGTTCGTGCTGTTGAAACGTCAGATTTCATGACGGCTCGCGGTTATTACTTCCCGAAAGAAGCCGCCGAAGAAATCACCAATCGTGTGACCAAAGCTCGCGAAGTGGTACGTGTGTGGTTTGACATGACTCCAAAACCACCAGCAACGACTGAGCTCGAATAATTTAGGAAAAACTTATTAGATCACGCTACACTTTCGGTATGCGTCGGTATCTTTTTATTGTTCTTCTCATAGGATTCTGTGTCTTTGGCGTTCTGTGGTATGCGTTTCCAAAACACACAGTTGGTAACGATTTAAAAGTATATCTTTTAGATATTGGCCAAGGAGATGCAATGTATGTGTTGGCTCCCGACGGCAGCGATATGATTGTCGATGGTGGCCCGAAAGGGTCACTATTAACGCCGCTTCAAAAAGTGCTGCCGTTTGGTGATAGGGAAATAAATGTCATTGTGGTGACTAACCCTGACACTGATCACTACGCTGGTTTTCTTGAGCTGTTAAAAGAGTATCAGGTTGATACCGTTATTTTACCAGCGACACATTCTAAAACGAAAACCTGGGCAGATTTTGAGTCTCTAGTTGCTGAAAAGAAAATTCCTACGGTGATTGCGTCGCGTGGCATGCGTGTACTGCTCGATAGAGATCATGGGGTCGAATACGATGTACTTTTTCCTGATCGCGATGTCTCCTCATGGACAAGTAATGATGGTTCGACGGTTGGGAAGTTGGTATATGGCGCGCGAAGTTTTATGTTAACTGGTGACGCAACTGCGTATACTGAATCACTGCTTCTTTCAGGAAAAGATACTGCGATTTTAAAAAGTGATGTACTGAAAGTTGGTCATCACGGTTCACGAACTTCAACAAGTGAAGCGTTCTTAAAAGCTGTCCTCCCAACGTACGCCATTATTTCCGCAGGAGTACATAACAAGTATGGCCATCCACATCAAGAAGTGATTTCACGGCTGCAAGCATTTGGTGCCCAAATACTTGGAACCTATGAGCGTGGCAGCATTCTGTGTACCACTAATGGCGCTTCTCTTAATTGCCACTAACTAGCTACCGCAAAAATATTCTATATACATTTCCCACCCCTGACGTGGGTTGTATATATGATTTTTTATTACAGTATCGAATTTGCGAGTACAAAAATTAGTAGCACTCATGATGCCAAATTGGCACCTGGTGGGCTACGGGCGTCCTGTCGCCTGGTGGTGGAGTTCGTTCAAGCATGAAGATGATATCAAATGAGAGTAGTTCCTCGTTTGTGTTTCGGTGATCTGCATTCCATGTTCGGCAAATATATCTGCCATACCCTTGGCGAAAATCAGCAAGATCAGATGACCACAAGTTCATCATATATTTTTGCCAGCGTTGGTCTTTGTATGTGTAGGCAATCCACTGTGGTTTCTCGTAGGAAACAGGCGAGTGTCCACTAAAAACATCAATGGTGCCACCGTTTCTCAATTTACCTGGCATAACATACCACCCATCTTCAATAAGCGGAGTTGGGGCGAACATATTAAATTGCTGATCCAATCTGGTGATTGGGGCAATTGGCCGGAGTCTGTCTGGAATAATGTGATACCCAAGTGTTTCAAGATTTAAGCACACTATATAAATAGTAAAGAAAAGTAATACACCAGCGCGAAGCTGTTCTTTCCAAAGCTCTTGTTTTTCTGTTGGTTCTGGTGCACATACCAACTTGCGGTGATGAGCAACTGAACGGTATATCTCTTCACCAAGAGCTCGAAGTGGCGGGATGCGCAATAGTGGAGCAATAATTTTGGCATACGGTGAATATGTACATACGGTAATAAAGCCATAGAAACTTGTTGCTATTTTGCCATCGGCATCAATAATGACCCAAGAATTCTCTTTCTCCATGATGCGCGCCCCTTCTTCATGTTCGGTTGAGGGGATAATGCGTGTCGATGGGTGAAGGAATAAAAGTCGGGCAAGTACAAAAGTTGCCTTGTGGCAGAATGAGCAATCGAAGTCATAAATAATAGTGAGATTAGGCTTACCCCAGGATTTTACTTTCGACACGATTGGAGCAACACAATAATCCCAAAATTCGGAAGGGAAAAGACCAAAGAGTGTGGTAATCGTAATCATTCCAAAGAGGCCGAGACGCATACTCATATTAAAACCAGTTTGAAGTGCGATGAAACCAAAAATACCGATTGTGCGGAAAATCCATTGTTTCCAAGGGATAAAGAAAAGAATAACGCCGTAGACTTCGTAGTAGAGAACTGCGTGAGTAAGTAGAGGAAGAACAGCTGGAATGTTTCGCAACCATACGCCAAATGGTGTAACGAGCTGGTCAACGTTTAGAGCGTAATATACTGCGCTTCCTTCGCTGTGCCATGCCGGACCAGTTTTTAGGATGCCTGTAAAAATATACAGAACGCACGCTTGAGCTATGTACCCGAGGGTGCCGAAGTCCGCGATTGTTTTACTGCTTGGTCGAGGGACGCGATTAAAAAGTCGATCAAGCGACCACACACGTTCAAGTGGCAAAAACATCATGAAGAAAACAGTTGTGCGAAAAACAATATCACCACCCTGGAGCACCAACGGATTTCGATTTTGAAGTGAAATGAGGAGAAACCAACAAACAACAATGGCAAATCGAGTTCGGTAGCCAAAGAGTAGCATCAGCGCAAAAATCCCAGCAACAGCAAAGAGAAAAATTTGAAACCAAAGTTCTCCTGAAGCAAGATGGAGCGATACCGTCCAGTGCATATTCCAATGAGCGAATAAGTCACTTCGCGGCAGGACTCCTCCATCGGTGTAGTGAGCAAAAAGATTTCGTGATCGCTGTAAAAGATCACAAAGAATGGTAAGTGCGATACCCACACGCAAAAGAGCTAGTGACCGATAATCAAGCGCGAACCACGTGCGAATAGTATCTTTCGCAAGTTCTAGAGATTTCATATAAAAATAGTATACACCGCTATTGCACAGCAAGGATGGGTATAGTTTAATAACCCATATGAAACGCCTCGCAGGTATATTGTTGCTCATCGCCTCTTTTCTTGTCGTCTCTCCTGCACGCGCGGCAACAATTCCGGAACTTGAAAAAATAATTTCAGATCTCAAAGCCCAAATCGTTGAACTGCAAAGCAGATTGCAGGCCTCTGCTGTACAAAAAGATGCAGGTGCTATTGGTGTCCAAAAAATCACGCGCACCCCAGCGCCACTTCCAGCGTTTGAAGACTTGAAACCGGCACGATACGGAGAATATAGCGGAAGTGTTCGGACGCTTCAAAGCGAACTTACTGCGAGAGGATATTATGATGGTCCGATCACCGGCCGGTATGCTCAGGCAACTCGCGAAGCAGTAAAGAAGTTTCAGAAAGATAATGCTCTTCCTGGTGATGGGAGAGTGGTAAATGCGCAAATGATTTCCCGTATCAGCGAGTCGCTCTGTACGCTCTCTGTTTCTGTTTCTTCCGATATTGCTTCCCAAACAATTACCGCAGGGACCGAACACGTTCCGCTTGCGAAGCTTATGCTTACTGCACCCAAGAATTGCGGGGTTACCATCTCAAAAATTTCAGTTGCTCTTGAGACAGACGGCACCGCGGTTAAAAACGTTGTCGAAGATATCAGGGTGTTTGCGGGAGAAAAGGAAATTGGTTTCTTTGCCTCGCCATCATGGGTAAATACCTTGCGCGATATTAATTTAGTTCTCGCTCCGAGTGAATCAGCATCTCTTATGATCGAAGCTTCCGTTGTAGGAGTTGGTAACGGAGTGGTGCAAGCTGGACTCTCTTATATCGAGGCAGTAAAAACAGGAACAACAACAAACGTGGGCAACAAACGAAGTTATCTTGGCGAAAAGATGAAGCTAGTTGCTCCTCCGGAAGAAGAAAATTCTATAGATGGGGAAAGCCAGGAAACCATATAATTTTTTGCCACCGATCAAATTGTTTGGTTTAATTAGAAAATGAAAAAAATCATTGCTGGCCTCGTGCTTGCAGGGGCACTTTTAGGAGCGGTACCGTTTGCTCGGGCTTCAACGCTTGATGACCTTGCGCTGCTTGTCCAACAGTTACGAGAAGAGGTTGTTCAACTCAAAAACCAGCTTCAGGCAGCAAGTATTCGCGCGACAACAACTGAGACGGTAAGCAGGATCCCTGACCCTCAAGCAATTTCTGTTCTCGAAACAAAAGTTATTACTCCAGCAAAGCTGGGCGACTCTAGTGAAGCGGTAAAAGTTATACAAACTGAGCTTAAGACTAAAGGATATTATCCTGGTCCTATTACCGGAGTCTATGGGAAAGAAACTGCGAAAGCCGTCGCTAGTCTTCAAAAGACAGCAGGGATTAGCGGAGACGGTAGTAGGGTAGGATCACAAACAATTGCGGCGATTACTGGAGGAGTAAGTCCGGCACAAATTCCAAACGGAGGGCAACAGCCGGCACAAGGACCAAATGGAACCCAAAGCTCTATCTTTGGGAAAGTTCTTGTTTTAGCGGGAGGATATTGGGGGGCAACACCAACACCACAATCCTTTAATGATGTCTGGGCATCCTCAGGAACACTTACCACATGGACTGAAGTTTTGGGAGATACCCCAACACCTGGAGTAAGTCAATTTAGCCAACAGACAGATACATATGCAGTTTTTCATAATGGGAAGATATATCTTCTCGGTGGTCTAGGAGGAACAGGACAATCTTTCTATGGTGACGTGTGGTCATCTTCGAATAATGGGCAGACTTGGACACGGCTTACAACAAATGCGCCGTGGAGCTCCCCGTATCCGTGTTGTGGTAGACGATATGGTCCCGGCTTCGTTTCCTTTAACGGAAAACTTTGGATTATTGGTGGTGATCAAAACCCTGGACCAAATCCCACTACTACTGATATTTGGTCTTCCCCAGATGGCATAAATTGGACGCAAGAAACTTCTTCCGTTCCATGGGGCCGTCGGCATGAACACACGACTTTGGTTTTTAATAACAAGCTCTGGGTTATTGGCGGTGTACAATTACAACCATACGCAACAAAAAATGACGTCTGGTCTTCATCTGATGGTGTTACTTGGACACAAGTAACAGCGAATGCCCCATGGTCAACAAGAAACGGGCATATGTCAGTGGTCTTCAATAACAAAATGTGGGTTATTGGCGGCGGTGGGTTTAACTCTGACGTTTGGTCTTCATCTGATGGTGTTACTTGGACACAAGTTACAGGCTCTGCTCCCTGGGGTGCAAGTTTCGGAAAAACCTGGGGGCAAGCGATTGTCTATAATAATAAAATCTGGATTCTTGGTGGTGGTGGAAATTCTCAGACGCAAGCTTCAGAGAGCGAAATTTGGTCTTCACCTGATGGAGCAACATGGACACTAGTTACTAATATCCCGGGCTGGGCTGGCCGATCATGGCACGCAGCTGTTGTTATTCCGCCTTCCGTTAGTTCAATCCCAGTTACTAATTTGCCTACTCCAGTGAATAGCGCATGCAGTGCAAATCCAGTTATTACTGTTACACCGATACCACCTGCTGCGCAAATAGCCGCCCCAGGTCAGTATGGTGTGCAAATCGCGGATGTAACTATTAAAAATTATTCTTCATGTACGTATAAGATACGGTCAGTCTTTCCCACTTATGGTGTAGATGCGGGTAGTGGGAATTCATCTTTACTCCAACAATTTACCAGTCAGTTCACTCTTCCTACAGTATTGACCTATTCAGTCAACAATGTAGCCGTTGGGCAGGGAAGTATTTCTGCTGGCGGTACAACAGCAGGCATCCCGCTTTCTCTCGGCATTACGCCAAACTCAACAAAGACGATCAAGGTTACAGCTACTTTTCCCGCAGTTACTGGCTATTCAGGGTTTAAACTACAACCAAAAGTGGTGAAGTGGATGAATGTTGATCTTTCTGGACAGATCTTTCAGGTAACTCCGCAGACTAATTACACGAATGCGACTTGGTTTACTGTTCAATAATCAAAACAAAAGCCGCCTTGAGGCGGCTTTTGTTTTGATTTTCGATAAGTTTACGCGAGAAGTCCTGCTTTCTTAAGCGTTGCGTAGGCGCCGCGCTTGTTGATGGTGCGGATTGCACGGGTTGAGATTTCAAGAGTGACGGTTTTTTTGAGTTCAGGAATATACACCTTCTTCTTCTGGAGGTTTGGATATGCGCGGCGCTTGCCGGTTGGGTTGAATTTTGTAGCACGAACAGAGTTGGAGTATCCGCCAACGACTCGTGAACCTTTCTTTGTAATTGCGCAAACCTTTGCCATAAGTCCTAGGATAGTAGCATAGATACTAAAAAGCGCAACCCCTCTAGCTCTATGCTACTATAGTGCTATGCAAACAGAGCTCGCCGGAATCTTTACAGTGATTATTGTCCTGATGTCTGTGGTGGTACATGAAGTTGCCCATGGCTACGCAGCGCTCGCCTATGGTGATCGAACAGCCTTAGTAGCTGGGAGACTCACACTTAACCCTCTTAAACATTTGGATCCAATTGGTTCAGTACTGTTACCACTCGTGCTTATCCTCTCTCATGCACCATTTCCATTCGGTTGGGCTCGGCCAGTACCATATAATCCGGCGAATATTAAAGACCTCAAGTGGGGTATCTTTGCGGTTTCAGCCGCAGGGATAGGAGCCAATTTTGGTCTAGCATTTGTTTTCTCTCTCATCCTTCGAATTGCGGTTATGGTTGGTGTTACCTCGGCTTCTTTTTTGACGATAGTTTCTTTAATTATTATTGCTAATATTTCTTTAGCAGTTTTCAATCTTTTACCAGTCCCGCCGCTCGATGGCTCTCGAATTATTTTTAGTTTACTTCCACTACGGTATCGATATCTTGAAGCTCGTTTTGAAGCTTACGCACTTCCTGCCATTCTTGTTCTCATGTTTCTTCTCTGGAAATTCGACTTCATTTCCCCAGGTATTCGTTTTTTGTATACTTTTTTTACTGGGGTTGCGATATAATCTAGCTACATGCGATTGGAACGTCTTTTAGTCCCTCTTGTTTCTGCTGTTCTTATTTTTTCGACAGCGAGTTTTGCGCTTGCATCTTCAACTATAGGAACCATTGATCCAACTAACTCAGGTGCCAAATATGCATCCGTTGATGATGGTAGTCGATTAAACATTGGTAGTTTCACAACTCAATCTGCATATAATGCGACAGTAACAAGTACCCAAATTCGCGGCTACGGTTGGGGTGATGATATGGGTTGGGTGGTTTGGAACTGTGCTGATACTACGAGTGGTTGTTCAAACACAAATGGTAATTTTAAGGTTTCAGTTAATGGAACTACCGGTGTTCTTTCAGGCTATGGTTGGGGAGAAATTGCTGGCTGGATTAATTTCGGTCCATTTTCTAACGCGGCTATTTCGCGAGTAAAGATTGATCCGACCACCGGAGAATTTGGTGGAACCTTAGGCAATGCAGGTTACGCTTGGAGTGAAAATTTTGGCTTCATAAAATTTGATTGCAGTAATTCACCAACATGCGTCAAAACTGATTGGCGTGGAGCAAGTAGCACTACAGGTACTTCTGGTTCAGGCTCAGGTGCTGTTGGTTTGATTGGTCCTACTGGCCCAACATCAACAGTTGGTACAACGACTGGAACTACTACGGGCACAACTACAGGAACTGCTGGTACTACAACCACTACAACTACTGGAACAACGACGGGAGGTAATGGTACTCAAACTTCTACAACTACAACAACGACAGGAACCACAACTGGTAGTGGTGATACGACAACCAGTACAACCGGTGGCGATACTACAACCGGAACAACTGGAAGTGATGCCGGTACATCAACTGGATCAACAACTGGCACAGGAACTGGTTCTGGAACTGGTAGTGGTGGAAGTGGTACAGGATTCAGCCCAAATCCTCCAGGAGGTATCGTAGATGTTATTAAGAATCTTTTCGATACCATTAATGGTCTACAGGAGATTCCAATTGCTAAGGAACTTGGTAAAGCTGCCGTGATTGTTGGTGCTGCCGCTGGTGTTGCCGCTACGACGGTTGCTGCACTCTTCGCTAATCCATTTGCAGTATCTGACCTCTTCTCTATCCCACTTCGTCTCTGGTCGCTACTCCTTTCTGCGTTTGGAGTTCGTCGTAAGCCATGGGGTGTTGTGTATGACTCTGTAACAAAACAACCGCTTGATCCAGTATATGTAGTACTCAAAGACACGGCTGGTAACGATGTTGCAACCTCAATTAGTGATATCAGTGGACGTTGGGGCTTCTTAGCAAAACCAGGTGTATATACCATTGCTGCTGGAAAAACAAATTATGTGTTCCCATCTCAAAATTTGAGTGGCCGCCTTGCGGACGAACTCTACCAAGATCTCTACTTTGGTGAACCGATCACCATTTCACAAGAAGGTGAAGTAATTGCAAAAAATATTCCAATGGACCCAGTTGGCTTTGACTGGAATGAATTTGCCAAGAAGCAGCAGAAATTGATGAGCTTCTACACTGAACGAACAAAATGGTTTGCACGAATTACCGCAGTTGTATTCTATGCTGGTCTCCTCATTTCTCTCGCAGCATTTATTGGTACTCCAAAACCGTTGAATGGTATTATTCTTGCCCTCTATGGTTTAATTTTCCTTCTTCGCCGATTAGGTGTAAAACCAAAATCGTGGGGTGGTATCGCCAATTCGCAAGGTTACCCAGTTCCGTTTGCCATCGTTCGAGTGTTCTCTGTTGCAACTAAGACTGAAATTACTCATAAAGTTGCTGATGCTACCGGCCGCTACTACTGTTTGATCCAGAATGGTAACTACTACGTCACTATTGATCGTAAGAATCCAGATGGTACCTATACCAGGGTTCTTGAAACTCCTCCATTTGCAGTCACAAAAGGGTTCTTGAACAAAAGCTTCACTATCCAGTAAACTGTATAAGCAAACGCTCCGACTTCGGTCGGGGCGTCTTGCGTTTTGGGCCGATATCTTGTATAGTTTTCGGCGTAGTTGCAACGGATAGGGTATGTCTCCCCGAGTCCGTCCTCGGCAAGAGGTTCTTGCCACTCCCTTTATTTTTGGATTTTTAATCCATTATTCGTTTTAGTATTTTTTGTAGAATGCCTTCAATTAACCAGCTCATCAAAAAGCCTCGCAAACAGGTTCGCGCGAAGTCAAAGACCGTGGCTCTTTCTCGTGGTTTCAACACCTTGAAGAATCGCCCGATCTTTTACCCAGCTCCTTTCAAGCGTGGTGTGTGCACGAAAGTGACGACAACCACTCCTAAGAAGCCGAACTCAGCGTTGCGTAAAATCGCTCGTGTCCGTCTTTCAAACGGCATGGAAGTTACTGCGTATATTCCAGGTGAAGGACACAACCTCCAGGAACACTCAGTGGTTGTTATTCGCGGTGGTCGTGTGAAAGACCTCGTAGGTGTGCAATACCACATTGTTCGTGGTCGTCTCGATGCTCAAGGTGTCGACAAACGCCGCAAGGGTCGCTCACTTTACGGTAACAAGAAGCCAAAAGCTGGCGCTAAGAAATAAGAGTTAGACCATGCGTAGAAAAGTAACCAATCGTAATATCCCAAAGCCGGATATTAAATACAGCTCAGAGCGTCTCGCTAAATTTATCAACTGCATCATGTGGGATGGTAAAAAAGAAGTCGCTCGTGGCATCGTCTATCGTGCTCTCGACATCATCAAGGAAAAGGAAAAGGTAACTGATCCACTTGAAGTATTCGAAGCAGCTCTTCGAAACACTGCTCCACTTATGGAAGTTCGCTCACGCCGTATCGGGGGGGCTAACTACCAGGTGCCTCGTGAAGTTCGTCCAGAACGCCGTCTCGCTCTCTCTATCCGCTGGATGGTAGGTGCAGCTCGCGGTGGCAAGGGTCGCCCAATCGCTGATCGTCTTGCTGATGAACTCATCGCCGCTTCAAAAGGTGAAGGTGCAGCCGTTAAGAAAAAGGACGACACACACAAGATGGCAGAATCAAACAAAGCATTCGCTCACTTTGCTTGGTAGGTCGCAACTCCTTACAGGAGCAGTACACCTTTTGAGATATTTTTGTTCGTAAAACTCCAAAACTATCTCAAAAGGTCTTGCACTCCTCTAAGTATTCAGAGTTCACTCATCAGCGCCTCGCATCTAAAGCAATTTATATTGATTTTCCAAAATCTATTTCTCCACACAAAAACCGCCGTTCATGGCGGTTTTTGCTATACTGGCAGCATATGCATCACCCTACGCGGTTGAAAGTTCTCATTGGAACTCTTGTTCTTATTTCGATATACGCAGTATCTCTCTTTGCGCTTGCTGCCGTTACCTACGTAACTCCAGGAACTGTTCAAGATCCAGCTGGCGCACCTGGAAGCTATACCGTTGCTCCTGTTTCAATTGGGGAAACAATAGGGAACTCTCCCGTTCCGACAGGCGCTTTGTATGTAGATGGCAATGGCCTTTTGGCTACGGACGCCGGATTTACTCATATTCCCGTACTTGTTGATCAACCAAACCAAACAGTTGCTAATCTAGCTATTTCATCAATTGCCAATACTGTTGATTCAACAACCGGGGTAACCAATGTTGGCTTTGAGGGGGGATTAGTTATCAACGATAACTTTGATCATTCAGGAAATGGTGGAAGTTTGATTGGAACAGTAAATGGGGCTTTTCTCTCGAGTGCTGCCACAATTAATAAACTCATTGGCAACCTAAGTATTTCAGGAGGATATATTGGTGGTACAGGAACGATTACTGATGCTATTGGAGTAGCTTCGAATATTATTAATGTTGGCAGTACAGTAACGAATGGTTACTTGTTCTACGGACAGAGTATTGGCTCAACAAACAAATATGGTGTCTATATTGATCTTGATGACACGATAAATGTTCTCCGTGAACTTCAGCTCCGCCAAGATAGTCCGCTTAAGTGGTACGACGGCGACAGCTCAAATTACGTTGCTTTCAAGGCACCGAATGTTGTTGCTTCTGATCTTACTTGGGTGCTTCCTTCAGTTGAGGGAACCGATGGCCAAGTGCTTACTTGGCATACTGGCGGACTTTCGTGGGATACGCCGGCAGGTGGTGGCGGTGGGGGAGGAGAAACTGTAACCACTGTTAAACTAAGTCTCTCGCAATCTGATATTTTAGCTCTCGGAACAAAGGTAGAAGTTGTTCCAGCTCCTGGTCCTGGTAAAGCAATTCAAATTCTTAATATCGTAGGCACAGTAAATTTTGGAACTACGGCATATGATACTAATACCCAAATGGTTGGTTTCGAAGGAACCGATCCAAGTAATGGTATTTTTAGCTCCATAAACCACCTAAATGCTACCAGCTCAAAAACGATACTTTTTAACGCCAACGGTTTTGGTGGACCGAGTTCGTATAAAGCTGTTGTAGAGAATTCTCCATTTTATATTCAAGCAGGAAGTAGCGGTCCAGGAGGATTTACTGGAGGCAACCCAGCTAATGGAGATAGTACTATTGATTTGTATGTAACTTATACAACGATCAACCTCTAACACTTTCATCGTATGTCTATGTCTCTTCAACGAAAAAAAATTCTCCTCGGTTCATTTATTTTTATTTCACTCTATGGGGCCGCGCTTACGTATGCAGCGATGACTTATGTTGCTCCAAGTACCGTCCAAGATCCTGTCGGTGCCCCAGGTACTTACACAGTTGGTTTTGCTACAGCACCAAATGAGGTTCTCTATACCAATAGTTCAAACCAGCTTGCCTCTGATGCGGGGTTTACTCGTGTTCCAACAATGGTTGATTTACCCGATCAATCAATTGGAAATAAAACTCTTACCACAATGCAGAACACGGCTAATACGAATGGTATTGCAAACGTTGGGTCAAGCTCGGTTCTCTTAATAAATGACAGTTTTGATCACCTAAATGCGTATACTATTGGGTTAGCAGGTGAAGCAGTGCAAATGAGTAGTGGTACCATCGATAAGCTTGTTGGTCTTGGCGGCGTATCGATAAACAATGGTTCTGGTGTTGTAACACAGGCAATGGGAACGGCATCGGTGGTGGTTAACTCTGGTAGCGGTTCTATCACCAATGGCTACGGATTTTTCTCGAACAAAATTGATGGTACAAATAAGTACGGTATTTATGTCGATGTTGACGACACTACGAATGTTCTTCGTGAACTTCAGTTGCACGACGAAAGCCCGCTCAAATTATTTGATAAAGACAGTTCGAACTTTATTGCACTCAAGTCTCCATCAGTTCTCTTAACTGATACGACATATACACTTCCGCTTGCTGATGGTTCTTCTGGTCAATTTTTGAAAACGGACGGGGCAGGTAACCTTTCGTGGGATACGCCGGCAGGTGGTGGAGGGAGTAGCGACATTCAAACGGCAACCATTCACGTTAGTTCCGCAGAAATATTAGCACTCAACACTTCTCCTGTAGAACTTTTACCTGCTCCGGGAGCAGGTAAGGCTATTGATTTAGTATCACTTGTCGTTAGACAGAACTTCGTTACAACTCAATATGATGGAGGATTCATGGCTATCTTCCCGAGTCTTTACTTTGGTGTAGGTAATATCAGCGACAACATTAGTGGTACTCAGCTTGATTTTACTTCTTCGCGTATTACTAAAATGACTATGAACGGCCTCATGGTAGAGAATGAGCCTCTGTATCTTGGAACAAGTGCCAATCCAACCAATGGTGACGGCACCCTCGATTTCTATATAACCTATCGAATTATCGATTTGTAATCCCTTTAAACTGTGCTATAGTTTGCGCTAGAAAAGACCTAGCGGTCCTTTTTATTTATCACTTAGAAGCCTTTGCGCTGTATCTTTTATTTCCATGGAACGAGATTATCCTCTAGAGAAAGTACGTAACTTCGGTATCGTTGCTCACATCGATGCCGGTAAAACCACGACATCAGAACGTGTGCTCTTTTACACTGGTGTATCACACAAAATTGGTGAAGTGCACGAAGGTGAGGCAACCATGGACTGGATGGAACAGGAGCGTGAACGCGGTATCACCATTACTGCTGCGGCAACTACCTGTTTCTGGACTCCAACCTACGCAAACGGCGACAAAAATAAAAAGCACCGCTTTAACTTGATCGACACCCCTGGACACATCGACTTCACCGTAGAAGTGAAGCGTTCCCTCCGTGTGCTCGACGGCGCAGTTGTGGTGTTCGATGGTGTTGCTGGTGTAGAACCACAGTCTGAAACAAACTGGCGCTACGCTGACGAAGCAAAGGTTCCTCGTATTTGTTTCATCAACAAACTCGACCGTACTGGCGCATCATTCGAGAAGTCATACGCTTCTATTCTTGATCGCTTGAACAAAAAAGCTGTTCGTATGCAGATTCCAATTGGTCTTGAAGATAAGCACGAAGGTGTTATTGATCTTCTTACTATGGAAGCAGTAACGTTCTCGGGTGAAAAAGGAGAAAAAATTTCTCGCGGACCAATTCCTGAAGAGTACAAAGCTGAAGCAGAAAAGTTTCACAACGAACTCATCGAAGCTATCGTTTCTCATGACGACGAACAGATGACCGCATACCTCGACGGAAAAGTTCCATCAATCGATGAACTCAAGAAAACACTCCGTAAGGCAGTTATCGCAAACGAAATTTTCCCAGTGTACGCAGGTTCTGCGCTTAAGAACAAAGGCGTGCAACTCGTCCTCGACGGTGTTGTAGATTATCTTCCAGCTCCAACTGATATTCCACCAATCAAAGGTATTAACCCTGACACTGAAGAACCAGCAGAACGCAAAGCTTCTGATGCCGAACCATTTTCAGCACTTGCTTTCAAGGTTGCTTCTGATCCATTCGTTGGCCAGCTCGTGTTCTTCCGTGTGTACTCTGGACAACTTGCCGCTGGTTCATACGTGTACAACCCACGCACTCGAAACAAAGAGCGCATCGGCCGTATTCTTCGTATGCACGCAAACGAGCGTGAAGAAGTGAAGAAAGTATTTGCTGGTGAAATTGCCGCTGCCGTTGGTTTGAAAGACACCATTACTTCTGACACTATCTGTGACGAACAGAATCCAATTGAACTTGATCGCATTGTCTTCCCAGAACCAGTTATCAGCTTACGTATCGAACCGAAGACAAAGGCTGACCAGGAAAAAATGGGTATGGCACTTTCTCGTCTTGCTCAAGAAGACCCAACCTTCCGTGTCACCTCAGATTCTGAAACTGGCGAAACAATCATCGCAGGTATGGGAGAACTTCACCTCGACATTATTGTTGATCGCTTGAAGCGCGAATTCTCTGTTGAAGCAAACGTTGGTAAGCCACAGGTTGCTTACCGCGAAACTATTACCGGTACTGCTGAAGTGGAAGGTAAGTACATCAAGCAAACTGGTGGTCGTGGTAACTATGGTCACGTTCGCATCAAGATTAAGCCAATGGATATGACTCTTACCAAAGAGGATATTGCTGACCTTCCGAAGAACGTGAAGCGCGAAGACCACTTCGAATTCATTAACACAATTAAAGGTGGTGCAATTCCTCAAGAATATATTCCAGCTTGTGAAAAAGGTTTCCGTGAAGGTCTTGAACGCGGTGTTGTTGCTGGATTCAAAATGGTGGACGTTTCTGTTGACCTTTGGGATGGTAGTTACCACGATGTGGACTCAAACGAAATGGCCTTCAAGATTGCTGCTTCAATGGCAATTCAGGATGCATGTAAACAAGCTCGTCCAGTTATCCTTGAACCGATGATGAAAGTAGAAGTGGTGACTCCAGATAAATTCATGGGTGATGTTACTGGTTCTCTTTCAGCGAAGCGTGGTCTTATCGAAGGTATGGAAGCTCGTGGTATGAACCAAGCAGTAAAAGCAGTTGTGCCACTTTCTGAAATGTTCGGTTACATGACTAACCTCCGCTCAATGACCGAAGGCCGCGCTGGATTTACTATGGAATTCCTTCGCTACGATGTGGTTCCGCAGAACGTCGCCGACGAAATCGTAAAATCCCGCAAATAATTTTTGACACTAAAAACAACCCCTCACAAGGGGTTGTTTTTGCAAGAGGAGAGGCGCTCACTCGTCTTAGTTAGTGACAAGAAATGGTATTTGACTAAATGTCAAAAACATGGTAAAGTCAGAGCCATTTTACTGCCTTGAAAAATGTTAAGGAATAGAAAGTTTTGGCCGCTATAAAGTGGCTGGGATTTTCTATTTTTTAATTAAACAATCACTTTTAAACAAAGACCAACTATGAGGAAATTTCTTCTCTGCATGCTGGTAGCTCTAGGTAGTTACCACATGTTTGCTCAAACCACTTTCTCCACGTCCTTCAACAGCGGGGTTCAATTTATCTGTTCACAGCAGGTAAACTTTGAAATCGCTGAAGCAGGCATTACGGCTTCCGTTTCGGAAGACTTACAACCAAACACGGTGTATTTTCACCTGAATCCTTCCGTAACAGGAATAATTACCAATGTCACTATATGGCAAGGTGGGGTTCAGTATGGTCCTACGGTTAATCCGTTTGGGGCGATGCAGGTAGCTATTCAGGGTTCGCCCGGCATACCAGCAGGAACTTCGGAAATTCTTACGTTCAATGCAGATGTTATTGGCAATTCTGGCGACATATTCAGCCTAACAATTGACTCAATTCGTTGCATTGGTCTAACTACCGGAACGGCCGTTACTCTTCCTGCAAATTTTTCCGGAAAAACATTCATTATTCAAAGTTGCCCGGCGCTTATCGCGGATTTCAGTTTGAGTAAACATGAGTTTTGCTACGGTGAAATTATAGCAATAACAAATCATTCTATTGCTCCAGGTAATGCCGAATATCAATGGGAATTTGGTTGGAACTCACAGCCGCCTAATATTATTGGTGATACTTCAGTTTTCCCGAATACATTTACCGTTCAGTTCTATCAAACAGGAACATACAATGTTGATCTTTGGGTAACCAATCATACTACCGGCCAATCAAGCCACCACGCCGAAACTGTTCAAGTACGCCCGAATCCATCTACAACATCAATTACCGCAAGCGGATTACTGGGCTGCAATGGAGCGACCGAATTAACACTTACAGCAAATACCCTTGGCGGTATTAACACATACACCTGGATGCAAGGAACATGGGGTGGTCCATATGACACACTTGCTGTGAATGGAGATTCCACTCTTATGGTTACCACGCCGGGAGAGTATTTCGTTGTTCCTACAAATGTGTATGGTTGCTCACAACCGTATCCGCAACCCTACAATGTAAGTTATGTTCAAAATCCAAGTGTGGAATTGTACGTAACGAATTTGCCGGGAACATGGATTCAAATACCACAGGTACTACATGATACTGCTTATGCGTGCGAATTTAGTCTTTCCCAACTACAACTTGGAGTAAATGCTTGGGTTCCTATGACCGGCTCCCAAGGACTATTCTATGAGTGGAACGATAGTAGCCATGCCGCTCAGTTTCATCCACTTTCCGGTTCCGGAAATTCGGAGTGGTATTATGTTTCAGTTACCAATACAAATGGTTGCACTACAGTGGATTCTCTGTACTTAGATGTTGTTCATCCAACAGCGCCCACTATTACTGCATTAGGCCCAACTACTTTCTGCGAAGGTGACCATGTATCTTTATTAGCCAGTGGTTCTCCAGGATTACAATACTACTGGAACTACGGTGCTCCTGGAGATAGCGTGTCGCTGTTCTGGAATCCCGGACCTATCGTTGCGTTTACCATTGATGCCTATGGTTGCAGAGCCCAATCAGATACCGTGTTTATTACCATATTGCCGGTGCCACAAAAACCAACAATATTAGTGAACGGTTGCAATCTTGTTTCTGATGCTGTTTCAAATAACACCTGGTTTTATGGAACACAGCAACTCTCTTACACTGGAAGTGTTATTACTCCTGATTCATCAGGAATTTTTATCACCACAGTTACAGGAGTGAATGGTTGCTCAGCAACTTCTGACCCTGTTGCGTTCCAAGTACCACCACTTCCACAAATTACAGTTAGCGATAACAATTTTTGTGAAGGTGGTTCAAGTACGCTCGCTGTTGGACCTGGTACGGATTTTGTATGGTCTAACGGCCAAACAGGAAGCCCAATTACTGTTGAAACTTCAGGCACCTACAGCGCCACCGTTACAAATGGTACCTGCGTACGGGTTGCAACACCTGTTACTATCACGGTTTTTCCGAAACCGAACACTACTATTGATACCGTTGGCACAATGCAATTTTGCCAAGGTGGCTCAGTTACCTTGCTACTTCAGGAAAGTGGTTCTGTGTACGATTGGAACACAAATGAGGTTACACAAGAAATTAATGTAACCCAATCCGGTTCCTTCCGTGCTCACATCACTAATATATATGGCTGCGAAGCTTATACTGATGTAGTAACAGTGTTTGTACATCCATTACCTGATGTTGACCCGATTTTAGTAACTAACTGTTTACTGGCCGCGCCTTACGGAGCAGCGACCTATCAGTGGTTACTGTTCGGAGATACTATTAGCGGAGCAACAAACCGCTTTTGTACTGCAGATACCAACGGCATCTACGAATGTGTTCTGACCAGCCAATTTGGTTGTGAGGCGTATTCGTTGCCAACTGTTGTAACTTGCGGAGCTACTACGGGTATTACAGAAATTACCGAAGATGCGCTTGCGTTATTCCCGAACCCCACAACTGGTTTGGTTACCGTAAAGCCTGATTTGACGCTTGAAGAAGAAGTTTTCATTTACTCCATTACCGGAGATATTGTTCGCAAGGAACCGAAAGGGACCAAAGCATTCGATATTTCTAACCTGGCAGACGGTATGTATACCGTTCGCATAGGGAATTCGATTACAAAACTGGTGAAGCAGTAAAAACTGCCTTCATTTTATCTTTTGAAAAAGGCGAGCTTCGGTTCGCCTTTTTTCTTTTTCCACCAAATTCACAGGCAAGGCGCCTTTGACAGGATACTTGTTTTGACGTAGTATAGCCCCAACTGCTCCTTGGGGCATTTTTTATTTGTCCAAATAAAAAATGCCAGAAGACAGGTATGAGTTAGTGGCTGTGGCTGAGGATAGATGATCAAATCCTCAACTTTCGCCAGTAACTCAATTTATTATCAGTTAAGCTAATAGATTGCAGATGTAGAATCTGGGAACTACTAGCAAAGACTAAAACATATGGCAGAAGAATTTAATCGTTCCAAGCCGCACGTAAACGTAGGTACCATCGGTCACGTTGACCACGGTAAGACCACGCTCACGGCGGCAATCCTCACTGTTCTCGGTCGCGAAGGCAACGGGTATGGTGCAAAGATGAAGGGTGTTGATCAAATCGACAACGCTCCAGAAGAAAAGGCTCGTGGTATCACGATTGCTCTTTCTCACAACGAGTACGAAACTCCTACTCGTCACTACGCTCACATCGACGCTCCGGGTCACGCTGACTACATCAAGAACATGATTACTGGTGCCGCTCAAATGGACGGTGCTATTATCGTGGTAGCAGCTACTGACGGTGCTATGCCTCAGACTCGTGAACACATCCTCCTTGCTAAGCAAGTTGGTGTTCCAAAGATCATCGTTTTCCTCAACAAGTGCGACATGGTTGACGACAAAGACATGATCGACCTCGTTGAAGAAGAAATCCGCGAACTCCTCACCAAGCAGGGCTTCGACGGTGCTGGTGCTCCAGTTATCCGCGGTTCAGGTCTCAAGGCTCTCGAATCAGCTGACAACTCAGATCCATGGGCACAGAAAGTGCTTGAGCTCGCAAAGGCTCTCGACGAATACATCCCGCTTCCACAGCGTGATCTCGACAAGCCATTCCTCATGCCGGTTGAAGACATCTTCTCAATCGAAGGCCGTGGAACTGTGGTTACCGGTCGTATTGAGCGTGGTGTTGTAAAAGTTGGTGAAGATATCGAAATCGTTGGTATCAAGGACACCGTTAAGACAACTGTTACCGGTATCGAAATGTTCAACAAGTCCCTCAAAGAAGGTATGGCTGGTGACAACGCTGGTATCCTTCTCCGCGGTACTAAGAAAGAAGACATCACTCGTGGTCAGGTGCTTGCAAAGCCAGGCTCTGTAACTCCTCACTCACAGTTTGAAGCTGAAGTATATATCTTGAAGAAGGAAGAAGGTGGCCGCCACACTCCATTCTTCTCTGGATATAAGCCACAGTTCTACGTTCGTACTACGGACGTAACTGGTGAAGTTACTCTTCCAGAAGGAAAGGAAATGGTCGTTCCAGGTGACACCGTTACTTTCAAGGTGAAGCTCGTTACTCCAGTTGCGCTCGAAGAAAAGACTCGTTTTGCTATCCGTGAAGGTGGTAAGACAGTTGGTGCTGGTGTCGTAACCAAAATTACTGCGTAAGCAAGCAGCGTTTCTTTAAGGCCCTCGCTTAAAGATCTCTAGCTCTTTCCCATGGCTACCGCTAAAGCAAAAACAAAGGCGAAGGCTTCGTCCGGTGAAACTTCTATCCGATTGCGCATCCGCGTTCGGGCGTACGAGAACAAAATTCTTGACGCGTCCGTTAAGCAAATCATGGACACTGCTGCTCGCTATGATGCACAGGTCCTTGGTCCAATCCCGATGCCAACGGAAATTAAGAAATACACGGTCAACCGTTCGTCTTTCATCTATAAGAACACTCGAGAACAGTTCGAAGTTCGCGTGCACAAGCGCGTGATCGACATTCTCAACCCTAACCAGAAGACTATTGAAGCACTTACCAACCTCTCACTCCCTAGTGGTGTTGATGTTGATGTGAAAATGCTCTAAGCATTCCACGAGTGCGAGAATCTTTATGAAATATTTACTTGGAACGAAAGTCGCCATGACGGAGTTCTTCGCTGAAAACGGCGAAGTAACTCCGGTTACGGTGATCAGCGCAGGTCCTATCACTGTTACCAGTGTAAAGACCAAAGAGCGCGACGGCTACGCCGCCGTAAAAGTTGGCTACGGCGCACAGAAAGAGAGCCGTCTCTCAAAATCTGTCGTCGGTGAAACAAAAGCAAACGGAGTATTCCGTCACCTCAAGGAATTTCGTCCAAAAGGCGATATGCCGGAAGTGAAGGCAGGTGACACGTTTGATGTTTCTGCATTTGCTGCAGGGGACACCATTCGCGTTACTGGCACTTCGAAAGCAAAAGGTTTTCAAGGTGTAGTTAAGCGTCATGGTTTCCATGGTGGTCCTCGTTCCCACGGTCAGAAACACTCTGAACGCGAACCAGGTTCTATTGGTGGAGGTCTCCGTGTTCGTGTACCAAAAGGTATGCGCATGGCCGGCCGCACTGGTGGTGACACCGTGACAGTAACCAACCTCAAAGTGGTTGCTACTGATCCTACAAACAATCTCTTACTCGTCAAAGGAGCCGTCCCTGGTCGTCGCGGCACTCTTCTAACTATCGTTGGATAAATTCTATGGCTACTAAAAAGACAAAAGAAGCATCCGGCGCAAGCTTGGAAGCAAAAGTATATAGCGCCGCTGGTAAGGAAGTTTCAAAACTTTCTCTCCCAGAAGCTGTATTCGGTGCAAAGCGAAACACTGACCTCGTGCACCAAGTAGTATCTGCTATGCGTGGCAACGCGCGCGCAGGTACAGCGCACACCAAAAACCGTGGAGAAGTTCGCGGTGGTGGACGCAAGCCTTGGAAGCAAAAGGGAACTGGCCGTGCTCGTCACGGTTCAACCCGTTCTCCAATTTGGAAGGGTGGTGGTGTAACCCACGGACCACGTGCTGAAAAAGACTACACACGCTCTATCAACAAAAAGATGCGCGTGGGTGCTCTCTATGCAGTCCTTTCTGAAAAATTCCGCGCAGGCGAAATTCTCTTTGTTGAGAAGCTCGACCTCAAAGACGCAAAAACCAAGAGTGGTGCGAAAGTAGTTTCTGCTCTCGCAAAAATTTCTGGATTTGAACGTCTCGCTGGTAAAAAGAAGACAGCACTTGTTGCGCTTCCGGGCAAAGACGAAGAAAATCGCCGCGCTCTCCGCAACCTTGGTGTTGTTGAACTTGTTTCAATCAAAGATATTAACCCGGTCGATGTTCTTGATACTCGCTATCTCATCGTTACTGCTCCAGAAGAAAGTGTGAAAATGCTTGCTTCTCGCAGTGCAAAATAGTTATGAAAAAGACTACACTCGAAATGCGCGTACTCGGAACAAAATCGGCTGAAAGCATTGTGCTCTCTCCACGCATTACTGAGAAAGCAACAAAGGCTGCAGAAAACAATACGTACACCTTTAACGTTGCTAAAGATTCTTCAAAGACTGAAATTACTCAGGCAGTGAAGGCTCTCTACAATGTTACTCCGGTCGAAGTTCGCGTTGTTACCGTTCGCGCACAGCGCGCCGTTCGCGGCACGCGTGGTGCTCGCAAGAGCGGTCGCAAAGCGTACGTTACCCTCAAAAAGGGCGATGTCATTAAGCTCATGTAAGGCATATGAAAACATACCGACCAACAACCAAATCACGCCGCAACATGTTGACTGTTGACTACTCTGACAAACTCACACGAGGGAAGCCAGAGAAGTCACTCACTGGTGGTTTTAAGCGCTCTATGGGCCGTAACGCACAGGGCCGCATTACTACTCGCCACAAAGGCGGCGGTAACAAGCGTCTCTATCGCGACATCGACTTCGTATTAAACAAGCGCGATATTCCTGCGAAGATCGCTTCAGTTGAATACGATCCAAACCGCACAGCATTCATTGCGCTTGCAGTGTACGCTGATGGTGAAAAGCGTTACGTACTTGCACCAAAAAGTTTAACCGCTGGAAGCACCTTCATCATTTCTGAGAAGGCTCCAGTGAAGACTGGTAATCGTCTCCCGCTTAAGTTCATTCCTGTTGGTACCTTCGTGTACAACATTGAGCTCAAGCCAAACGGTGGTGCTAAGCTTGTTCGTTCAGCTGGTAACTTTGCTCAAGTTATTGCTAACGACGCAGGTTACACACTTCTTAAGATGCCTTCAACCGAAGTTCGCAAAGTTTCAGAAATGAGCTGGGCAAACGTTGGTGAAGTTTCTAACGAAGAAAACAAACTCCGAAACTTCGGTAAAGCAGGACGTTCACGATGGCGCGGTATTCGCCCAACCGTTCGTGGTTCTGCTATGAACCCAGTTGATCACCCATACGGTGGTGGTGAAGGAGCTCAGGGTCGCGGAACCCGTCGCCCAAAGACCCTCTGGGGTAAGGTGACTGGTGGACGCAAAACTCGTACACCAAAGAAATACTCAAACCAATTTGTGGTTACTCGCCGGGTTACCGGAAAGAAGCGCAAAGAGGCGTAAAGATTTTTACTCAAAAAGTCGAGAGGAGATACCCTCTCGACTTTTTGTATTTATGTGGTATTGTAAAAATACAAAATTTACAACAATGAAAAGAATATTTTTTGAAACCAACCGCATGCTTCGCGCATTAAAAAACATCTTGTTACTCGTAATACCCGAAACTATCGATGTAGAAGTTTTCAGTGAGCGTATTGAGAACCTACTTCGTTTTGTAATGGGTAGTTGGATTATTGCTCTTACCAGCTTCATTATTTTTACAGCCGGGGTGGAAACTGCATATTTTTACTATTTTCACTACCTGCAGGATATGAGCAAAGAAGCATACTTCTACTACCTCAAAGACCACCAAAATGGGGTAGTGGTTCGTATCGTTGTGTTTACAGCAATACTCTTGCTTTGCCAAAAGCGTTTTTTGAAAACCACTGAAGATGTAATAAAGACAAGAATATTACTTATTGCCACAGGTTTTTTCTGCGCCCCGCTACTGTTAACCTGGGATTTCCTTCAGCTTTGGGACCCGAGTAGTGCAATTGCCCTTGCCTTTGCGGTAAGAATAACGCTTTCGTGGGAGATTTTGAGTAAATGGGTAAACCCATTTACTGCATCCATCAGGGATTTTATACACCAGAAAACTGCCAAAACTTGGCATGTTCGAAGTTCGTAATACTAAACTGCTCACCCTCCGTCTCCGCGGAGGGTTTGCTATACTCCAGGGATGGAATCACCAAAAGAAGAGGAAGCTTTTTCTGTAGTAAAGAGAGCACGAAGTTTTACCCATGCTTGGCGCGGATTATGCATTATGGTTAAAACGCAGCATAATGCCTGGCTTCATGTATTAGCCGCACTGGTTGCAATTGCTCTTGGTGTATATTTTTCAATCTCTACAACTGAATGGTTTGCCCTCATTATTTCTATTGGTGTGGTATTAGTGGCTGAAGCGTTTAATACGGCAATTGAAGTTGATATCAATTTAACTTCACCGGAATATCACCCGTTTGCACGCGACACCAAAGACATTGCCGCTGGGGCAGTGCTCATTTCAGCCCTCATGGCTCTCACTGTTGGCCTTATGATTTTTTTACCGAGAGTCCTTGAACTTCTTTCTTAAAGAGAGTTCCTTTCTCTTCGAAATTTTTCCAAAGTGAATACGAAGGGGAAGCTGTTGAAAGGAGACAGATGCTTCCTTTTTTTGTGTGTTGGTAAGCAAAAGTCACGGCCGCTTTCATGCTTTTTGTTTTAAGAATGTTAAATCCTTTTTCGCTTTTTAAGATTCGCTTACCTGAATCAGGGAAGAGCACAATATTTTGCACTTTATATTTTCGGAGTGTTTTTTCGAGCTCACGAAAATCATAGCCGCGGTCCGTACCGCCCAAGAAGATGGTATTAACGTTTTTCAGAGTCTTGATTGCTTCGCTAGTTGATTCTGGGGTAGTTGAAATAGCGTCGTCGTAGAATGTAACATCGCTATATGTGCCAACTTTCTCAAGTCGATGAGGAAGCGGCTTAAAGTTTTTGATCGCTTTTTTGATTGCTATGTCAGAAATACCAAAGTATTTTGCAATAGTAATTGCTGCTTTAATGTTACTCTCGTTATGTTTTCCTAAGAGTGGAATATCTTTTTCTCCAACTGGAATTTTTGCTGTAAATGGAGCAACAAAAGCCACGTCCCCTTTCTTCTGAAATTTGAATATGTTTTTCTTAGCCGCGTAGTATGCTTCCACTGATCCGTGATAGTTCATGTGTTCAGGGAACAAGTTAAGAAGTAGGGCAACGTTTGGTGATTGCTCAATGTCCTCAAGCATGTAACTTGAAAGTTCAAGGACGAAAATCTCTTTCTGATTGCGCTTAGTAAGCACTGCTTCGAGCATTGGATTTCCAATATTCCCAAGCAGCCGCACTTTTTTCCCGCCCGCTTTGAGCATTTCATATACTAAGCTGGTAGTCGTGCTTTTACCTTTTGTTCCCGTAATGCCAACCGTTACGTTTTTATTTTCAGAGAAGAAAAGATTAGTTGCTGTAGTATAGGGAATAGTAATAAGGCGCTTTGGAATACCTGGAGTTTTAATGGCAAGGTCATAAGCGCTCTGTTTCTTTAAATAGTTTTTATCGCGGGTTTCGTCTAAAATGCCAACTTTCAGGTTTGGGTATTTTTGCTTGAGATACTTTTCAGTTACTTTTCCTTCTCGGCCGTAACCAACAATTGCCACGTTTTTGATACTCAAGAATTTAAATGGAGTCGGAAGCGTTGGAGCGTGAGCAGTTTTAAAAACTTTCTCTACTAGAGCCTTCGGATTTTTAACTTTTGATAAAAATGTTTTTACTACAACGGAGTCTTTCCAATTCTTTGAAGCTAAATAAAGCGCAGCCTGGGATTCTTCAAATGTACCTACACAATCAAACGGCTTCATGGTGCCAAAGCCTAATATGTCTTTATAGAGTGGCAAAAGCGATTCATCCGCTAACAGATTCTTGCCGAACATGTCGATGACTTCTTGTTTTGGAAGCGTGGCGGCAAGCAGCAAAAAGACGAAGGCACATTTTGGGCACTCTCCGCACCACAGCGTATTTGGGCGATCTTTGTGAACTTTGAAGTTTCGGTTGCAGCTTGAGAAAAAAGGAAAGTATTTTGGATACTTGGCAAACATTTTCACAATTCGGATTTCATAAAATTGGCGAAGAACTGAAGTATAGATGATGTCAGGTGTAATAAATTTTCGAGTGTACTCTTGAAGTAGTGCTTCAAATTCTGCTGATTTGCTCCATTGGTGATTAATTGTTTCTCCTTTATAGGTTAAGTTCCCGAAGTTACTCGAGTGTTCATTTGCGACAGCGATATATTTAAAGCCGTAGAGTGCTGAAGTGAGAAGACCAAGAAAAGCAAACACGGCGGAAATTGGCACGTGACCGTTATATGCACCATCGTGATTTTGAAAAATCTTCGGATCAAGTCTTCGGTGAATTTTTAGCGCTGGATAGCCAATAGTTTCAATAATGTGTTCTGAAATAAGATCAGCTCGCTCGGTTTCAACTAAGAATGATGTAACGGGAAAATCACGCAACAGTTCGGCTGCAACGATTGAATCTTTTCCGCCACCAATACCAAGTAAGATGTCATTGCCGGTTGGAATTCGTACGGAAGTAGTGCCAGTTTTTGTAAAAGGGAATTTGGCGATATTTTTTGGATTAATATTATTTCGGTATGAAAATTCACCGAGACCTTTTCGATATACTGTATTCCAAAATTCCGCCTGCTCTTTAGAGAGAGAGTAGGGAACCGTAATTTTCTTCGGGCAATACAGTTTGTAGTAACTGATACCTAAAATAAGGTGAAGCGGCTCTAAAAAGTGGCCTAGCTCTTCCTTCGAAAGTTTCCGCGGAGCTTTTGGCAAGGTAATGGTTTCGGTAAAAATAAGTGGTTCTCGATTTGAAAAAGCGATTTCGTAAGAAAACTTGATTTCTAGGCTGTTTTTAGGGAATTCGTAGCCGAGAAAGTTAAAACTGTTCGCGCGCGGAGTCATGTTGAACCTACTATACTCGCTGTTCGCTTTATCGCCAAACCTGAGTTACTATAGCGAATATCTATGGCACTAGGTTTCCGTGAAAAACTAAAAGCACGTCAGGAAGAAATCCGAGGCGTACTTTGTGTTGGACTCGACCCACTCCCAGAAAAATTGCCGTCCTCTCTCTCAACCGGCTCACATCCTTCACAAACTGCTCACGATATTACGGAGTGGATGAAGGCTATTGTGGACGCTACCGCTCCATACGCCACCATGTTTAAGCCACAGAAAGCTCACTGGGAGGCATTTGTTGGTGGCGACTATGCGCTTCAAGAAGTGATTACCTACATTCATAAACGCTATCCAGGTATTGTGGTTTTTGAAGACTGTAAACGTGGAGATATTGGTCGCACTCAAGAACGATATCGTATGAGTGTCTTTGAATTTGACGGGGCTGATGGCGCTAACTTTTCTCCATACATGGGCCGCGAGTGTATGGAATATTTCGTTGATCAAAATCATAAAGAGCGCTCAATTGTTGGACTCTGTTATACGAGTAATCCTTCAGCGCGCGAGATCCAAAATCAAAAATTAGAAAGCGGAGAATATCTCTGGGAATTTATTGCTAAGCGTACACTTGCGTGGGCAGACGAACTCGGAGTAACCGAAAATGCTGGTCTTGTGATGGCTGCTGCATATGAAGAAGAAAAGGGATCCGGTAAGATCAAAACTGATCATCTCACTCGTTGTCGCCAAATTGTTGGCGACAAATTCTGGTTCTTAATTCCAGGTGTTGGAACCCAAGGTGGTTTTGCTTATGAAACTGTTCAAGCTTCGTTTGCTGGTTTCGGTTCCATTGCGGTGAATTCTTCAAGCGATATCAACTTTGCTTCAAGTGGTCCTGACTTTGCCGACGCTGCTGCTCAAAAAGCAAAGGAGCTCCATCTAGAGCTCCAGGCTGCATTACCAAACTAGTTTTTTGCCATTGCTTCGCGAAGCGGCGTCCAGTTATCCTTTGGTTTCCAAATGATATTTCCGGCTTCGATATCGGCTTGTACGGCCGTGTCGTCTTGGCGAAATTCAGGAATAGGGAAGGCAAGAAGAGCAATAACCTTAAGGGTTATATCGTTTTCACTGTAGATATCGGTCACTTTCGAAGAACGATTCAAAATATCAGTTACGGCAACCGGCACGCCACCTTTTTCGGTAATGGCAGCAATCGATTTTCCAATAGTTGAGAAGTTAAAAGAAACATCTTCAGAAATAATTACTTTGTCGCCTGGTTCAATGCGATGACGGAAGAATCCCATCTTCGTTTCTTCGCGCTCTCCGATAGCTGCGGCCTTGGTTACTTTCTTTTCAATGATGGCAAAACGCGTGCCGAGTTCAGCAGCTAAAAAATTTCCAATGCCAATGCCGCCCATTTGTGGTCCTGCCACAACATACTGTGCGGCGTGTGTTTCAATATCTGGAATTGCCTCCCGAACTTTTTGAGCAATCAGTTTTCCGATATATGAAAGAATAGTTGGATACTGTTCAATTTGCGCGCAGTTGATGTAGGTTTCACCAACCCACTGTTTCATTTCACCGTTATCTTCATATGTTCCGGCATAGCCAACTAATGGACCAAGACGCTTTCCGCTCACATCTTTCGGCACGGTGTACATTGCGCCACACGCTTTCAAAATTGCCACCGGGTCGCCTGGGTTTTTTTCAATGATGGTTTGAAGTTCGTTGGGCGAGAGCATAGATTTCTACAGGAAACGGTAGCACAGGAGCGGAGTCGGTGCAATTTAGAAGTCTATATTTGACAATGTTAGACAATCTGCTAATATAGCCACCACTGGCTCTTTGGAGCCCTTTTATTTACGCCATGACACGATCACTCAAAAAAGGACCATATATTGACCCACGCCTCTTGAAAAAGATTGAGGGCAAAGAACCACAAAAGACTGGGGTTATTAAAACCTGGTCACGCGCCTGCCAGATTTCTCCAGAAATGATTGGATTCATTTTTGGCGTGCACAATGGTAAGCAACACATCGAAGTTCTTGTTTCTGAAGACATGGTTGGACATCGCTTAGGTGAATTTTCTCCAACTCGTAAGTTCAGCAAGCACGGTGGTAAGATGCAAAAGGAACTTGAAGCTAAGAAGAAGGAAGCTGAACTCGCTGCTGCACAGGCTGCTAAGGCTGCTCCTGCCGATAAGAAATAATCATGAAAGCTACTCTCTCAAACTATCGTCAAGCTCCACGCAAGGTTCGCCTTGTTGCTACTTCTTTGAAAGGAAAGAAGGTTTCTGACGCGAGTGTTGCTCTCCGCTTTATGCCAAAGCGTGCTGCTCTTCCACTTTCAAAACTCCTTGCTTCAGCTGTAGCTAACGCCCTCCAAGATTCAAGCGTTCGTGCAGAAGACTTGATTGTTCGCGAAGTCCGCGTCGACAAAGGAACCAACGCTAAGCGCTGGCTTCCTCGTGCGTTCGGCCGTGCTTCCCGCATAAACAAGCGCTCAAGCCACGTTACTATTGTGCTTGGTGTAGCAGAAGGCAAGGCAGAGAAAAAAGCTAAGGCTGTTAAGGCTCCAAAAGCAAAAGCTGTAAAGAAGACCACTAAGAAAGCCGCGAAATAATATGTCTAAGAACGTTCATCCATATGCACACCGCCTCGTAATCCTCCGCGACTGGAAAAGCCGCTGGATTGCTCCAAACCGTAAGTATCAGGAGTTTCTCCGTGCTGACGTTTTGATCCGTGAATTTCTCGCCGAGAAGCTCCGTGGCTTTTATGTTTCTTCTGTAGAAATCGAGCGCGGTCAGAAAACCACTCGCATCATCCTCCGCACTTCACGCCCAGGAATGCTTATCGGCCGCAACGGTGAAGGTTCTATCAAACTTAAAGCTGATCTCACTTCTTTCATGAAAAAGAAGAAGATCGCTGTTCCAGAAGATCTCAAGATTGATATCGTTGAAGTTCCAAACGCTGATGCTGATGCTCATGTTGTTGGCTACGCCATTGCTGAAGCTCTCGAAAAGCGTATGACCTTCCGCCGCGTCATGAAGCAGACCATCGAAAAAGTTATGGCTGTTCGTGGTGTTGAAGGAGTTCGCATCGTAATGTCAGGCCGCCTTGGTGGTGCTGAAATTGCTCGTACTGAAGAACTCAAGAAAGGTTCAATCCCACTCCAAACATTCCGTGCTGATGTTGATTTCGCTCGTGAACGTGCAACTCTTCCATACGGCGTTATCGGTATCAAAGTTTGGATTTACCGCGGTCAGATTTTTAATGATAAGAAAGCAGCCGCACCTGCTAAGTAAACCTATATGCTTATCCCTAAGAAAGTAAAACACCGCAAATGGCAAAGTGGCCGCGCTGGTAAGGAACGAACAGTTCGTCCAGAAACTCGTGGTATTACACTTGCTTTTGGCTCACACGGTCTCAAAGCTGAAACTCAGGCTCGCATCCGTTCAAACCAGCTCGAGGCTGCTCGAAAGGCTCTTACTCGCCAGCTTACTAAAGTTGGTAAAGTATGGATTCGTGTGTTCCCAGACCGACCATATACTCAGAAAGGTGCACAGGTGCCGATGGGTAAGGGTAAAGGAGATCTTCAGGGATACTGTTTTGATGTTCGCCCAGGCCGCATCCTCTTTGAAGTTGATGGTGTTGATGAGAAGACTGCTCGCGAAGCACTTCGCAAAGCAGGTACGAAGCTTCCAGTTAAAGTCCGCATTATCTCACGTGCGTAAGAGTTTTGTATGAAGAAGAAAGTAAACTTTACTGATCTCAATACGACTGATCTCAAAGACAAGCTCGCAGAAGCTCGCAAAGCAGTTCACACAGCTTCGATGGCTCTCGCTGGCGTTCGTGGCAAAAGCTTAAAAGAAGCTCGCGTTGCGAAGAAAACTGTTGCCCAGATCATGACCGAGCTCACTAAGCGCACAAAGGCAAACGCATAACCTATATGACAAAGAACAAAGTACAAAACAAAACAGTAAAGACTTGGAAAGGCGTTGTTGTCTCTGACAAAATGGACAAGACCGTTGTTGTTCGTGTTGACCGCTACGTGAAGCACGCAAAGTACAAGAAGTACTACACCATTTCAAAGAACTACAAAGCTCATGATCCAGAAAACAAAGCTAAGGTAGGCGACACTGTTACCATCAAAGAAACGAAGCCAATGTCGAAAGACAAGCGGTTTGCGGTAGTGTTTTAATATATGATTCAACCTCGCTCAATCGTAAAAATTACAGACAACGCTGGTGGTAAAGTAGGCCGCGTATTTAAAGTACTCGGTGGTTCAAAGAAGCGCTACGCTTCAATTGGTGAACTCGTCGTTATCTCTGTACAGATTGCTGAACCTCGCAAAGGCGTAAAGAAGAAGGATGTTCACCGTGCAGTTGTCGTTCGTCAGCGTAATGCGTTCCGCCGCAAGGACGGTTCATACATTCGCTTTGACGACAACGCAGTAGTGATCCTCGAAAAGGACAAGCCAGAACCAAAAGCTGGTCGCGTATTCGGTCCGATTCCACGTGAAGTTGGTGAAGCTGGCTACCAGAAAATTATTTCCCTCGCACCGGAAGTTCTCTAAGAGTTTGTATATGCATATCAAGAAAGGAGACAACGTAATAGTAAAAACCGGTAAGGATAAGGGTAAGAAGGGCTCAGTGCTCCGTATCATGGGTGATCGCGTTCTCGTAGAAGGCGTTAACATGGTAAAGAAGCACCAAAAGCCTCGCCGAAGTGGTGAAGCTGGTCAGATTCTCGATGTTGGTCGCTCAGTCCACATTTCAAACGTATCACCAGTTGATCCAAAGACAGGCAAAGCTACACGCGTTGGTTCAAAAATGATCAGCGGCAAAAAAGTTCGCATTGCTAAGAAGAGCGGACAGGAGTTCTAGTATGATTTCAGTTAAAGAAAAAGCAGAAAAAGCATTTGAGACGATGAAAGGTTCGTTCGGCTACAAAAACAAAATGGCCGCACCAAAACTCAAGAAAGTAGTTGTTTCAGTTGGTACTGGTAGCGCAATGAAGCGCGACAATAAGCGCAACGATTTCGTTCTCGGACGCCTCGCAAACATTACTGGCCAGAAGCCAGCAACTCGCCAGGCTAAGAAGTCAGTGGCATCATTCAAAATTCGTCAAGGTGATCCAATCGGTGTTGCGGTTACTCTCCGTGGTGCTCGCATGTACGCGTTCCTCGACAAGCTCTTCAATATTGCACTTCCTCGAACCAAAGACTTCCGTGGAATTGATGCAAAAGTTGTTGATGATATCGGAAACGTAACGCTTCCAATTAAAGAGCACACAATCTTCCCAGAAACTGCTGATGAAGAATTGAAAGACGTGTTCTCTCTCGGAATCACTATCGTTACTTCTGCAAAGGATAAAAAAGAAGCAACTAAATTCTTCGAACTCATTGGCGTTCCGTTCAAAAAATAAATTGCAAAACAAAAACACCCCATACGGGGTGTTTTTGTTTTCTATTGACAAAAAGAGGAGTAATGAGGTAATTTAAAGGTCTCATTCTTAAATAATTAAATTTTTTCTAAACCAGTCAAACCAAGTTATTATGAACACTGCAGCTCCAAAAATTTTGGGCGAGGACTTTAACCTTGCCGATGTAACCAATTTCTTCACTACTAACAATATGGCTATCGGCAATGATATCCGTACATTGTTAGGGAATATCGCTCGTTCCCCGGAGATTTATACCAAACCGGACACTGACGCCTTCAATCATTTCCTCTCTAAACCCGTTCAATCGCATGAGCAGGTATTGGGAGAACTTACTGATTGCGAAAAGGTGTTAGCTATCGGTTCTGTATATGGAACCAGTAACATCGAGCCGCTGCGTAAATTTTTGCGCAAAAATGATTCCAGCCACCCTGACTATTTTGAAAAGGAAAAAGAGTGTCTGCTGATTAAGCCCCGCCAGGAGCTTTTGAAAGGACACCTGATTACCTCAATTGCTGACCGGTTTAAAGGTCAGATTCAGGGACGCCCGATTGAAATCCGTGAAGGCTGGCAAGTTGTTGTGCTGCCTCATTAACAAACGGTTACCGTTAAAAAAACAAGCCCCGCAATACCTTAAAAGTATTTGCGGGGCTAGTTTATTTATGGGGAGACATGCTATTGTTCCTCCATGCAGAAAAAGGAACGTCTTGGTTTTAATATTGTTTTGCTTGGGCAAATTGCCGCTGGAAAAGAAACACAGGCGGCACTTCTTATGGAAAAATACGCTCTCCATCCTGTTGAATCAGGAAAGTACTGGCGTACGATGATGAAGGCTAAAACTAAAGAAGGGGAATGGCTCCGTCGTACAACCGCCAAAGGACTGCCGGCTCCAGTATCACTGATGAAAAAATTCCTTGTTGAACGTATTAACAAAAAACCAAAAAATAAAGACCTTCTCTTTATTGGTAACCCACGATTGAAGCCGGAAGCCCAGCTTTTAAAAAAGTTGTTAGCAGCAAAGAAACAAGATTTCTTTGCGCTCTATATCTCACTTCCTGATAAGGAAATATATAATCGATCGCTCAAGCGAAAAGAAGGTGCCGGTAAGGCAATTTACAAAGTGCTTGATGAAAAGCACCTTATTGCTGCGCGTATTAAATGGCATAAAGACCAGGTTGGTAAGACCGTGGCCTACTTTGATTCTCTCGGTAAATTAAAAAAAATTAACGGCAAACAAAGCATTGAAAAGGTGGCTGCTGATATTGAAAAAGCTATCGCTCAAGCTCGAAAAGCCTAAATTGACTTTTCGCCATTTCCTGATACTATAATGCCTAGGCACCTGTTACGGTTCCCAGTCCGTTTTTCTCCTTTAGATTACGCCTCGTTCCTGCCGAGCGCTGTAGCATAAAGAATAAAAACGCGATACTGGATCCTGGCAGGGGGCTTTTATTAAGTATTTTCTAGTATGGCAAAAACATCAACGTACGTACGTTCTCAAAAAAAGCCCAAGTTCTCATCTCGGGCTAAGAACCGCTGCTTTCGCTGCGGTCGTGGTCGTGGTTTTATGCGTGATTTCGGACTCTGTCGTATTTGCTTCCGCGAGTTAGCAAACGAAGGAATGATTCCGGGCGTCCGCAAATCATCTTGGTAGTTTTTTAAAGCACACGATTATGGATCCAATTTCCAACATGGCAATCGCCTTAAAAAACGCTTCTCTTGCTTCACACGAAAGCATCACTGTGCCTTTTTCAAAGGTAAAGCTTGCTCTCGCAGAAGCTCTCGAGAAAGCTGGTTTCGTTAAGGCCGTTGCAAAAAAAACAAAGAAGAACCTCCAGGTTCTCGAAGTTACCCTCGCTTATACGAATGGCAAGCCAAAGATTAGTGGCGTTGAGCGTGTTTCAAAACCGTCTCGCCGTCTCTATATCAATACTCGGGCAATGAAAAAGCCGCTCGGTGGCGTTGGTACTGAATTTATTTCCACCCCGAAAGGGATTTTGACTAGTCGCGAGGCTCACCTCGAACACGTCGGCGGCGAAGTTATGCTTAAAGTTTGGTAACTATATGTCACGAGTTGGTAAACAAGTTATAACAATTCCATCTGGTACTGAGGTTAAACTCGACAATGGAATGGTTTCAGTGAAAGGTCCAAAAGGAACTCTCACTCGTCCGGTGCTCGACAATGTGGTTATCACCATTGAAGGCACAACCGTTCGCTTTGAACCAAAGCGCAACGATGGTTTCACAAAAGCTCTTTGGGGAACCTATGCTTCGCACGTCAAAAATATGATCGCTGGTGTGAACACCCCGTTCGTTAAGAAACTCATTCTCGAAGGTGTTGGTTTCAAGAGCGATGTGAAAGGAAAGAATCTCGAGCTTGCGCTTGGTTTCTCTCACCCAGTATCAGTAGCAATTCCTGAAGGTCTTACCGTGACCGCAGAAAAGAACCTCATCACAATCACTGGAGTCGACAAGGAAAGTGTTGGTCAGTATGCGGCAAAGATCCGCGCACTCAAGAAGCCAGAACCATATAAGGGTAAAGGTTTTCGCTACGACACTGAAGTTATTCGCCGCAAGCAGGGTAAGAAAACTGCATAGTGTATGAAAGCAACTAACAAACAAAACGAAAAGCGTTCACGACTCAAGGCAAAGATCCGCGCAAAAGTGTTTGGAACACAGGAGCGCCCACGCCTTTCAGTCTATCGCTCAAATAAATTCATTTACGCTCAAATCATTAACGACGACATGGGCAAGACTCTTGTTTCTGCTTCTGATGTTTCAACAACGAAGGGAACAAAGATTGAACGTGCTGAAAAAGTTGGTACTGATATTGCAGCTGCCGCAAGTGCAAAAGGTATCAAAGCAGTTGTCTTCGATCGTAACGGATTCAAGTATATTGGTCGCATTAAACTTCTCGCTGACGCCGCTCGCAAGGCCGGTTTAGTTTTCTAAATTTATGGATACTCCTACAACAACAAATGCTGCTTCGGCTACCGGAGCACAGAAGCCTCGACCAGCAAACGATCGTCGCCGTCCAGGTGGTCCTCGTGGCCAAGGTGGTCCACGCCGTGGTGGTGATCGAGGTGGTAATCGCCCAAACTTTGAGCGCCCTCGACCAGAATTTGAACAAAAAATGCTCGCTGTTCGCCGCGTAACCCGTGTGGTTGCTGGTGGACGCCGCATGTCATTTGCTATCGCACTCGCGATTGGTGACAAAAAAGGTTCAATCGGTCTCGGTACTGGTAAAGCTGGTGATACTTCACTCGCTATCAACAAAGCAGTTCGTGATGCAAAGAAAAATCTCATTCGCATCAAGACCACTAAGAATTTTTCAATTCCTCAGGTTGTGTCTGCTAAGTATGGCAGTGCTGAAGTAATGATTATGCCTAACCGTGGTAAAGGTCTTGTGGCTGGTTCTGCAGTTCGTGATCTTCTCTCTCTCGCTGGTATTAAAGACACTACTTCAAAAGTGCTCACTGGTTCGAAAAACAAGTTAAACATTGCTCGCGCAACTATGCTCGCGCTCTCTCGCATTGCGGACAAGAAAACTTCTTTCCCGATGACTGAACAGAAAGCGTTCGTTGCTGATGCTCCAGCAGAGTAAACTTTATGCAAACTCACTCACTTAAACGAAATCATCCAAACAAGGACGCAAAGCGCGTTGGTCGCGGTGGCCGATTTGGAAAGACTTCTGGCCGCGGTACAAAAGGTCAGAACGCTCGCGCAGGTCGCAAGAAGTGGCCTGAACTCCGCACCATCATTAAGCGTTTACCAAAACTTCGTGGTTACCGTTTCAATTCAATCCACGACAAGCCTCTTACCGTAAATCTTATTGCTCTCGAAGCTGCTTTCAAGGCAGGAGAAACGGTTACTCCGGTAACACTTCGTGAACGTGGTGTTATTAAGAACACCAAGAGCACTGGCGCACAGGTTAAAATTCTTGCGACTGGTGACATTACCAAAGCACTCACCGTTTCAGGCTGCACGCTTTCTGAGACTGCCAAGGAGAAAATTACGAAAGCTGGTGGTACTGTTAAGTAACCCCCTATGAACTCACTTATTCAAAAGATAAAGACAGTTTTCACGGATGCTTCGATTCGTCGTCGTGTTATCGTGGTACTTCTTTCCCTCGTTGTCTTCCGACTGCTTGCGTCGATTCCAGTTCCTGGTATTGATGCAAATCGTTTGGCAGCATTCCTCGCTAATAACCAGTTTCTCGGTATCTTAAACATCTTCTCAGGTGGTGGACTTTCAAACCTTTCGGTGATCATGCTCGGTGTTGGTCCGTACATTACGGCTTCCATCGTGCTTCAACTCCTCACGATTATGGTGCCATCACTTAAGCGTCTCTACCAAGAAGAAGGTGAAGCTGGCCGCAAGAAATTTGCCCAGTACTCACGTCTTCTTACAGTACCGCTTGCTGCTGTTCAAGGATTTTCCCTCATGACCATTCTTGAACGACAGGGAATTCTGGTTAGCCCAGATCTCTTTCACAAGTTTGTAACCCTCGCGGTTATCATTGGGGGCTCACTACTCCTTATGTGGATTGGAGAACTTGCTACTGAATTTGGTATTGCAAACGGTGTCTCGCTTATTATCTTTGCTGGTATCGTTGCTCGTCTTCCTCGTGAAGTTGGACAACTTCTCTTTACCTTCGATGCTTCGCAGATTCCGCAGTACATCGTATTCCTTTTGGTTGCTGCTCTCCTTATTCTTGGAGTGGTTATCGTTACTGAAGCGGAACGTCCAATTCCAGTAACGTATGCTCGCCGAGTTACGGCAACAGGACGCGCAACAGGTGGTGTCTCAACATACCTTCCAATTCGCGTGAACCAGGCTGGTGTGATGCCAATCATCTTTGCGCTTTCACTCCTCCTCATTCCGCAGCTTCTTGGAACCCTTCTGTCGAATAATGCGCATGCATCTCTCCAAGCAATTGGTCATACACTCGCACTATTCACTCAGAATACTTGGGGCTATCTTGTTGCCTACTTCGTTCTCGTGTTTGTCTTTACCTACTTCTATACAGCGATTACTTTCGAACCACATCAGCTCGCTGAAAATCTTCAGAAAGGTGGTGCGTTCGTTCCAGGTATTCGCCCAGGTAACGATACCGAGCAGTACGTTGGCAACATTGTTTCTCGCATTACCTTTATTGGTGCGCTCTTCCTCGGTGTTATTGCGATCTTGCCACTTCTCATGCAGAAGTTAACTGGCATCACCGCAATTGCAGTCGGTGGCACAGCGCTCCTCATCGTAGTGTCTGTTGTGCTTGATTTCTTGAAACGAATCGACGCTCAGCTTGCGATGCGCGAGTACTAAATTCTTCTCGAAAGGATTAAAAACAGCCTGCTTTCGCAGGCTGTTTTTGTGTGTTAGGATGGCTCGTATGAATCCTAAAACCTATGTATTTTTCGGTAATGTTGGTGCCGGAAAGGGAACCCAGATTGAACGCCTCCAGAAATACCTTAAGGAAAAAACTGGCCAAGATACAGCATACGCGTATCCAGGCGGAGAGTTTCGGAAACTCATTGGTGGAACAGGTTATACCTCGTCGTTGGTAAAAGATATTTTGAGCGCTGGGAAATTAGTACCGATGTTCCTGGTTTCGTGGGTTATTGGCAATGTTCTAGTTGAAAAACTTACCAGCCCTGACATGCATGTAATTTTTGACGGTTTCCCACGATCACTCGATCAGGTAATTGCTTTTGAATCGACGCTCGATTTGTATAAGCGTACAAATGTTGAACTTGTCTATATCGAAGTGCCGAAAGAGGAAGTGATTAAACGCATGAAGCTACGCGGTCGTTTTGATGACACCGATGAAGGTATTGCTCAGCGTTTTTCGGAGTATGAAAACAATGTACTTCCTGCATTAAATCTTTTGAAAGAAAAGGGATACCCAGTACATACGATTCATGGAGCTCAGAGTATTGAAGAAGTATTTGCTGATCTCGTTAAAGCGCTCAATGTGTAAGTATGAATAATCGCACCATCATCTCTCTCGGCGGTTCACTCGTAGTACCAAACGGTATCGATACCGAATTTTTGTCTACGTTTGTTTCGCTTATAAAAAAAGAAGCAGAGAATGGTAAAGAATTTTCGATTGTGGTTGGTGGTGGCAAAGTGGCGCGTGATTACCGCGACGCACTTACTGCTCTTGGAGTTTCAGATAACGATATCCTTGATTGGCAGGGGATTTACGCCACACGATTGAATGCCGAGCTCGTTCGCCTCGCATTTGGTGAAACTGCTGAACCAGAAATTTTTCTTGAACCAGCGCAAGCTAGTTTTAAAACTAAGCGTATTCTCATTGGCGGCGGCTGGAAGCCAGGTCACTCAAGTGATGGTGCTGCTGTTGGCCTTGCAGAAGCACTTAAAGCGGGAACACTCATTAATCTTTCAAATATCGACTACGTCTACACTGATGACCCTCGCAAAAATCCTGAAGCCACACCAATCGAAAAAATTAGTTGGGCAGAGTTTCGAAAGTTACTACCAACAGAGTGGAATCCTGGTGTGAATGCACCATTTGATCCAGTTGCCGCACAGATGGCCGAAAAAATTGGTCTTACTGTTGTGGTGATGAATGGCAAAAATTTGAATAATCTTAAAGCGTACCTTTCTGGCGAGCAGTTTATTGGTACGGTCATTTCTTAGTATGGCTATCATTATTAAAACCGAAGAAGAAATTGCGCATCTTCGTGAGGGGGGCAAGCGCTTAGCAAAAATTTTAGCTGAGGTGGCAACTCATGTCCGCCCAGGTATTTCTACACTCGAACTCGACAAAATTGCGGAAGGGCTTATTCGTGATGGTGGAGACGAACCAGCATTCAAAGGTTATCGCCCAGCTCACCATATGGCTCCGTATCCAGCGTCGCTTTGTACCTCACTAAATAGTGAAGTGGTACATGGTATTCCACGAGCGAGCGTTATCTTAAAAGAAGGTGATATTGTTTCGCTCGATCTTGGTTTAAAACACAAAAATCTTTTTACCGATCACGCTATTTCAGTTATCGTTGGCAAAGGCTCAAAGAAAGATCAAGAATTTTTGGAAAACACTAACGAAGCACTACTTGTGGGAATTTATGAAGCAGTAGCAGGGAATCGCACAGGTGATATCGGCGCGGCTATTTCGGAATTTGTAAAACCATTTAAATATGGGGTGGTTCGTGATCTTGCTGGTCATGGTGTTGGGCGTGCAATCCACGAAGATCCATTTATTCCAAACTATGGCAAACGAGGAACTGGAGCGCTATTAGAGCCAGGAATGGTAGTTGCTCTTGAGCCAATGCTTACCCAAGGTGGTGCTCCGACAATCGTTGATGCTGACGGCTACACCGTTCGTACTGCCGACGGTTCTCGCGCTGCTCACTTTGAACACACGATTCTCATCACTGAAGGAGAGGCTGAAATCCTGACTATTTTCTAAGGTGCGCTATAATAGTGGGAGATGGAAAGTTTCCCGCAAGCGTCCAAATTTAAAACGGCTGAAGAAGAGCTCGCTTTTTTGCGTGCTCATATTGCTGAACGCGAACAAAAATCTGCTGAGATGGGCACAGGCGGTGGCAGTGAAAAAGCAGCGGAAGCCACACTTGAAGCATACAAGCGTGCTGACGCTGCAGAAGTGCTTCATGAAGCTGCGAAATTGCCGGAGCATCAGGTTGAACAATTAGTTCTTAATTTAAAACCTGAAACACACGATCGCCAGATGGAAGAGCTTCTCGGGATTCTTCTTGAGAATGGTATTAAGAACGCCCTTGATGTAGTTGAGGCTATGCAGAACCCGCACTTAACCGATGATTTTCATCGTTTTCTAGTGCAGTACCTTGTAAGTACCAACGGTATTCCAGGACTAAAAGAATCGCATCCACTTTGGAAAGGAGTGAATATGAAGCTTTTTGAAATTACCCTTCCTGAACAAGGAAAAGATGAAGCAAAGGGCTACAAAGAATTTATTGCCGCTATGGAGCAATTTTACGCTGGCATGCTCTCCGCTGGCGGAACTGACAATCCAAACCGTAAATACTACACCCTTGAAATCGCGGTTAATAATAAGTCACCGCAAATCATGTTCTATGCTGCGGTGCCGAATGAAAAAGTAGATCTCTTTGAAAAACAGGTTCTTGGTTTCTACGAAGATGCAAAAGTAAAAGAAATTTCTGACGACTACAATATTTTTACTGAAGGTGGTGAAGCCGCTGGTTCATATGCCAAGCTTGGGGAAGTAGAAGTATTTCCACTGAAAATGCATGATGAACTCGAGCACGACCCGATGAAGGCTATCATCAATGCCTTTTCAAAATTGAAGGATGAAGGTGAAGGTGCTGCTATTCAGTTTATGGTAGTTCCTGCGGGGGAACGACTAGTAAAGCAATTTTCTAATGTCCTCTGGCGAGTGAAAGAGGAAAAACTTCGAGCTCGAGAAGCTCTTAAGCTTTCAAACTCAATTGGCCGGGAAGTATTTCACCTGGCCAAACAGTTTGTAAAACCAACTTCCAAAGAGCGTCTTGAACAAAAAGGCCGCGCAAATGAAAAAGATATTGAAAATATCACTAATAAGTTAAAAAGCACTGTTGTTGATGTTGCTGTTCGAGTAGTTGCTTCAGCTGCTACTCGTGAACGAGCGAAAGACATTTTGCGTGAAATTGAATCAGCATTCTATCAATTCTCAAATCCAACTGCGAACCATATTGAATGGGAACGTGTTGAAGGGCGTCGGGCAAGCGAACTCTTCCAAGAATTTTCATATCGTATGTTCAATGAGGAAGAGCGCATGTCGCTTAATCTTCGCGAACTTGCCTCACTTTTTCATTTCCCAATTGGTATTTCTTCTTCACCTGAACTCAAGCAAGCTAAGGCTGCAACTGCTCCAGTGCCACTGGAAATGAAGGCTGACGCCGGCGGTATTTTCTTAGGTACCAATGAGCATCGTGGTGGATCGAAGAAAGTATTTATGGGCAAAGAAGATCGCCGTCGTCACTTCTATGCTATTGGTCAAACCGGTACTGGTAAGACAACCATTTTGAAGCACATGATCATTCAAGATATTCAGAATGGTGACGGAGTGTGTTTCATCGATCCGCATGGTTCTGATCTCCAGGACATTATTGCCAATATTCCAAAAGAGCGTATCGACGATGTTATTTACTTTGATCCGGCGTACATTGCTCGGCCAATGGGGCTAAACATGTTGGAATACGATCCACGATACCCAGAACAAAAAACCTTCGTGGTGAACGAGCTTTTGGCTATTTTTAATAAGCTCTTCGATATGAAAACGGCCGGTGGCCCAGCGTTTGAACAGTACTTCCGTAACTCGTCGCTTTTGGTTATGGAAGATCCAGCATCTGGTTCAACGCTCCTGGAAATCGGTCGCGTGCTCGCGGATAAAGAATTCCGCGATCTCAAACTTTCTCGTTGTAAAAACCCAATCATCAAACAATTTTGGGAAAATGCTGAAAAAACATCGGGCGAACAATCATTGGCAAACTTCGTACCATACGTTACCAACAAGTTCGATGTGTTCGTTTCAAACGACATCATGCGTCCGGTTATTGCTCAGGAAAAGTCCGTATTCAATTTCCGTGAGATTATGGATAATCGCAAGATCCTTCTCGTGAATCTTTCGAAAGGCCGTTTGGGTGATATTAACTCAAACCTTATTGGTCTCATTTTGGTTGGAAAGCTTACGATGGCGGCGCTTTCTCGTGTCGATATTTTAGGCAAACAAGAAGTGCACGATTTTTACCTCTACATCGACGAATTTCAGAACGTCACAACCGACTCCATCGCAACAATCCTTTCCGAAGCCCGCAAATACCGCCTGTGTTTGAATATCGCCCATCAATATATCGAACAGCTTGATGAGAAGATCAAAAATGCCGTCTTTGGAAACGTGGGATCGATGGCCATCCACCGTGTTTCGGTGGAGAATGCGGAGGTGTTCGCTAAACAGCTTGAACCGACATTCACTGCAGAAGATATCATTAAACTCGAGAACCTTAATTGTTACATAAAGATGCTGGTGAACGGCATGCCGGTAAAACCATTCAACTCGAAAACACCGTTTCCGCCGAAGGGTAATCCAGAGCTTGCTGAAAAGATTAAAGAGCTTTCGTACCTCAAATTCGGGCGAGATCGGGAAGAAGTGGAAAGTGAAATCATGGCCCGCTACGTTCAGCAGTTCTAACAACCTAGCAGGCTTTACGCTTCATTCTTTACCCGTATACTAGGGAAATGACTATCTTACCGTTGCCTCTCATCCTCGGTTCCTCTTCGGAGTTTCGGGCGCTTGAACTTCGAAATGCCGGGTACGATTTTACTGTGCGCACTGCTGATATCGACGAGAAAAAAAATCGGCATACTGATTTGCGAAAATTACCCCTTTTTATTGCTGAGGCAAAGGCTGAAGCTCTTCTCCCGCAGATCCAAGAACCGTCAATTCTACTCACGGCTGATGTGGTCGTTATCGCCAATGGCGAGCTCCGTGAAAAACCTATCGATGAAACGCAAGCGCGCACATGGTTCCACTCATATAGTAGCGGTGTGCCAGCAGTCATTTATACTGGCCTTGTCGTAGTGAACACTAAAACCGGAAAACGCGCCGAAGGTATTGATGAGTGTGTCGTGCATTGGAATCATATTCCTGAAAATGCAGTAGAGAAAATTATTGCCGATGGTACGATTTTCAAAACCGCTGGCGGATTCACAAATGAAATTGCTCTTGAATTTGGACGGCAACCACTTCCGTCAGGCGATCGCCGTCGCGGCATCCCGATCTATCTTTTTGAAGAATTAGTGCAGAAAGTCTTGTAGCTATGCATGAAGAAATTGAAATAAAGTTTTTGGAGGTAGATATTCCAACACTTGAAGAAAAATTTCTTTCCTATGGTGCTACCCGGGTGGGAGAGACTCTTTCACGTATCACTAATTTTGATTTTCCCGACTACCGCTTAAAAAGCGATCATGCGTGGGTACGGCTTCGAACAGAGTTTGGAAAGACAACTCTTACCTATAAGCAGCGAATTGGTGTAGTTTCTAGCGATACATCACTGCGTGACGAAGGAATGCGCGAAATTGAAATCACTGTTTCTGATTTTGAGACAATGCGCAAATTACTTCACGCTATTGGCATGATTGAGAAATTTTCCCAGGAACGGAAAAGAATTCATTTTGAAAAAGACGACCTGTCTTTTGACATTGACACGTGGCCTCTCATACCGCCGTACTTGGAAATTGAAGGAAACAGCTGGGAGAATGTCGAAAAAGCGGCTTCTGATCTCGGCTTTGATTACGATAGCCATCTTCGCTGTTCGGCAGGTAATATCCTTACCAAATACGGATATCCTGACCATGATTATTCCATTTTTACCTTCAGTGAACAGATAAAAAAGAATTTGTAAAACCACCAAATTTTTGCTAGTATCTGGCTGTATTTTAGTAGTCCTATAGAGCGAGAAATCGCATTTTTTATTTATGGCAGTACACCCGAAAGAGGAGCGCACATACGTGATGATCAAACCGGATGGCGTTCGCAAAGGCCTTATTGGAGAGGTCATCAAGCGTTTCGAACAGCGCGATCTTAAAATTGTCGCTCTTGAGATGTTTACCCCGACTCGCGACCAGGTTCACAACCATTATCCGCAGGATGAAAAGTGGATTCGTCGCCTCGGTGAAAAAACCGCTGCTACTTATGAAAAGTACGGCTATGACTTGAACGAACTCGGTACATCCGATCTTCTTGAGATTGGTGGCATGGTTCGCGAATGGCTCCTTGATTTCATGACCAGCGCTCCGATGGTTCGCATGGTGGTGCAGGGACTCCACGCTGTAGACGTTGTCCGAAAAATTGCAGGCCCAACGATGCCGTATCTCGCTGAAATGGGAACGATCCGCGGAGATTACTCAATTGACTCTCCAGCGCTTGCAAACAAAGAAAAGCGCGCAGTTGCAAACATCATTCACGCTTCAGAAACTGCTGAAGAAGCAGCACATGAAATCGAATACTGGTTCGGCAAAAGCCCGATTCACCCGTACAAGCGTTTCGGTGTAGACGAATAAAAAGAAAAGTCACAAACTGCTTACTAAGGAAAACGGAATATTTTTCTGCGGAAAAATTTCCTCCGACTCGCACCCAGTGCTCCGTCGAGTTTCCTTAGTAAGCAGTTTCTTTTTTTGAGAGGTTGTTACATAACCCAACTAGCAGTATGCTGATTACTATCATGCGGCCTATTTTAGAAATCTACAAACAATACAATATTCCACCGAAGCTTGAGGAGCACATGCTTACAGTTGCCGGAGTCGCTCTTTGGATCGGTGAACACATCGAAGTGCCGCTTGATACTGACCGGGTAGTAACCGCGGCGCTTCTTCACGACATGGGAAATCTGGCGAAGTTCAAATTTGATTCTGATCTCTACCCGATATCTGACGAAGAGCGCGAGTACTGGAGGCGGGCGCAGTTGGAATTTTTTCACAAATATGGTCGTGACGAATACGAAGCAACCCTCCATATCGTCAGAGAACTCGGGATGCCCGATACGGTAACGTCACTTCTCGGTAGCGCCGGATTTAAAAGCGCATGTCTTGTATTAGAGGGAGCTAATTGGGAATACAAAGTTCTCGATTATTCTGATATGCGCGTCGGCCCGCATGGAATTGTTTCACTTGATGAACGCCTGCTTGATCTTAAAAAGCGTTATGGTGAAAAAGTAGTTGTTGAGACGAAGGAAGAAGCAGAAAAACAATCCGAATGTCTTCGCATGCTTGAGAAACAACTGTTCGAAAAGATTTCCCAAGATCCAGCCGCTATTTCTTCGGAAACAATCTTCTCGTATCGCGAGCGTGTACGCGCACGGAATATCTAATATGGAAATTGAAACTAAAGTTCTTGAGATCGATCGGGTTTTGGTTGCTCAAAAGTTACGAGCGCTCGGAGCAAACGAAGTCCAAAACGTGCGTCTTATCGTTGATTGGTATTCGCCGGCAGACATTTTGGGGGATACTCATCCGTGGTATTTGCGTGTGCGAAGCTTTGGAGAAGAGAAAGCAGAGATTTCCTGGAAGTCTTTGCCGAAAATAATAGGGAATACGCGTCATTCAGAGGAAATAACCGTTCCGGTAAGTGATTTTGAGACAGCAAAAAGTATTTTAGATGCTCTCGGGTTTAAAAACTACGCTCACCAGGAAAAAGACCGGCTCTCGTTTGTCTATAAAGCTTGGAATTTTGATATTGATCAGTATCCAGACATGCCGTGCTACTTAGAAATTGAAGGAAACTCGTATGAACACGTACAAGAAGCAATTTTGTTACTTAATTTAGAAAACCACGAAAGTATTTCTGAAGGAGAACGCCTTCTCATTGAAGAGAAATACAAACTAAACTGGAGTGACATGCGATTTTAGTTTTGTCTAATTTGCTACCATGCATTTTTTATTGCAAATCTATTCTTTCCGCTTGCAGATTATGTATCGAAGCATACAATAAATACAGGATTATTGAGGAGTATCACTTAGAACATAAAGTATCCGGGATCCTTGATTATTTTGTGCCGTGGCACAGAATCTCTGGAACCCACTTGGCTTCACGCTAAGGTGATATCTGCCCGATAGTCCTAACAAGCAACTCTCCGTTTGGAGGGTTTTTTGTTTGTTCAGGCTTTAGGTATACTTTGCATATGTATCCGATTACTTCAGTAGCGCAGAAACGCACTTTTCGACAAGCGGCGGCGGTCATTGCGGTCATTTGCGTCCTTAATCTCCTGGCAACCCTCTTCTATTGGTACTCTACAATCTGGTGGTTTGATATTTTGATGCATTTCCTGGGTGGATTTTTTATAGGATTGCTTGCGTACTGGATCAGCACCTCTTTTATTCCCGCTCGATTTCTACCGACCACTATCATGGGGTGGATTTCTGTACTGATTCTTTCGGTATGTATTATCGGCTTTCTTTGGGAAGCATATGAACTCGTGGTTGATCTTTGTACCGGAGCCCAAGGATACGGATATCTTGATGGAATTTCTGATATGTTTAACGATCTTTCCGGAGGCTTTTTTAGTGTCATCGCAATCTTCCTTTTCCCTCAAAGAGATTCAACAGTAAATTAGGAATACTGTTGCATTTTTGATATACTATAAGGATGTTTGACCAAGTATGGTTATTTCTAAAGCTCCGTATTTTTTCCGAGAAGGTTCTCATCGGAGCTTTTGTATTTATTTCTCTCTATACAGGCGCCTTATACGCATTTGCGGTTACGTATGTAAACCCGGGAGATGTTCTTGATCCTTCAGGATTGCCTGGGAGTTACACAGTTCGAATATTTCCCAATCAAGCCGGCCATGCTGGAGAGTACCTCACTACCGATGGCTCAGGAAATCTAAGCTGGGATTCAGTCTCTGGTTCCGGTAGTCCTGCGGGGAGTGATGGAGAAGTGCAGTTTAATAATGGAGGCTCTTTTGGAGCTTCGTCTCATTTTTTCTGGGATAACAGCACTAATCGTTTGGGAATAAAGACAAATACTCCGGAAGCGAGTCTGCATCTGCTAGCTTCGCAAAATATTATTCCAGGAACCCCCGGCACTATCGGTTCAACTTCCTATACTCCCACTGGTCCAGGAGAGCTTGATGACGCGACATTTGGCGGAGATTACTCTGGAGACAGCGATTGTACAATTGCTGCAGGCATCGCAACGACAGCCCCAGGAAATGGCCATACCAATGATGAATTTATCTGGGGGTATGTAAGCGGTTCTTGCAGTGGGGGGTCAGGCACTCCGACTGAAATCACCCCAGGAGCTCCTCAGGCTCTTGAGAATGGCATTACGATTACTTTTGCATCAGGAACCGGTCATACACCGTTAGGTGAAGATTTTAGTTCAATTTGGACAGCGGCGGTTACCGCAGGTACTCCAGATACTACGAGCGCTGGAGATGATCCGTTTTTGATCACGAATAGTGATGATGCCACTGTATTTAAGGTGGCAAACGACGGCAGAATTTCGGTAGGAGGTAGCATCGGTTCGTCTACCGTATTAATTCACGCTCTTGAAGGCTACCGGGCGCTGACGATTCGTAACTTTGACGACAGCAGCCTTCTTTTTTCCATTGATGATTTAGGGGATGCCGATTTGTTTGGTGATTTAAGCGTTGGAGGTAATTCCTTGGCTGTAAACGGAGTTGATTATACGTGGCCTAGTTCCCAAGCTGGTGGTTCCGGGTATGTTCTTACAAACGATGGTTCGGGTGGGTTATCTTGGACAGTGCCAGATGGTGGAGGTATTACTGTTGACGCAACAAGTTATAATATCTTTTCCGATAATATAAATGCTGGTACTTCACTTACTAGCGGTACAACAAATACTTTTTTTGGTCGGCATGCAGGATCTATTAATACCGAGGGTTCAAGTAATATTTTCATTGGACCATATTCTGGATCCTCAAATACGACAGGCAACAACAATGTGTTTTTAGGTTCAAATGCTGGTTTTACTAGCATGATGGGAGACGATAATATTTTTATCGGGACTAATGCTGGGTATCAGGCAAATGCCGCTCAGTATAATGTTTTCTTAGGTGCAGGTGCGGGCTACTCAAATCTTTCAGGAAATTTAAATGTTGCTATTGGGTATAATGCAGGATCTGTTGCTTCTAATTATCAAAATACCTTTATTGGCGCTTATGCGGACGCCACAATTAATACAGTCACTGAATCTATAGCACTTGGCTCTTATTCTAAAGTTAGCAATTCAAATACATTTGTCGCAGGTTCACAAAACGCTCCAATAACAGATGTATATTTTGGTGGAGGAGAGCATCTCGATTGGATGTACGCACCATTCGGTTATACAATTCACGGCACCGATGCTAATGGTAATAATTTAAAAGGCGGAGACATTACTCTTATGTCAGGAGCGGGAAGCGGAAATGCTGATGGAGGAGATATTCGCATCGGGGTCGCTCCGGGCGGTTCTTGCGGCACTCCATCATCTGGCAGTACAAACGGCACGCTGTGTCGTGGGATTTTCGTTTCAGGCAATTACGGAGAAGTAAGTTTCGGATCATATACCCAATCTCCGGGAACGTTTTACACATTCCCATATAATGACGGCTCGAGCGGTGATGTTCTCGTAACCGACGGTGCCGGTGTTATAACTTGGGAAGATCCAAGCCTGCTTCCATCTGATATCTCTCTTAAAACAAACATAAACCCGATTTCCTATGGACTCGAAACTCTAGAGAATCTTCGCCCCGTTTCTTATACCTTGATTGCCTCAGGACGTCCGCAGGTTGGTTTTATCGCCCAGGAGGTTGAAACAGTTGTGCCTGAATTGGTCGGGGTAATCTCGGGAGATAAAAAAGGAATTCAATACGGCCAGCTCTCAGCGGTGATTGTAAAAGCGATTCAGGAGCTCGACCTTAAGGTACAAAACCTTGAATTGCTTACCGGAGAGGCAACTTCAATTGCCGGTCAGTTTACAGAAACGATTCTCCGTGTAAAAAGCATCGTCTTTGGATCGTCTGAAGACCCAACAGGATTTACCATGTATGATACCGTCACTAAAGAACCGTATTGCGTAACACTTACTAGCGGAGATTTCGTTAAAACCCCGGGTGTTTGCGGTGAAGACAGTAATTTAGGATCTTCTGGAAGTGGAGACGGCGATGATATTCAAACAGAGGAAACCGTTACTCCGGATGAGCAAGAAGAAGGTGGAAGCGGAGAAGAAATTACTACGGAAAATCCTTCTCCTCAAGCGGAGCCTGCTCCTATAGAGTAAACATATACACAGCGCTCTCTCCCGTTTCAGCCGTCTAATCGGTATACTAGGGGAATGCAAGCTTCGGGAGAGAAGAGTCTCTCTATTACATTTTGTTCTGGCGCCGGTACGGTTACCGGGGCTAATTTTTTAGTCGAAGCAAAAAATCCGGACGGCACGAGTACAAAGTTTCTCGTTGACTGTGGTCTTATTCAAAATACCAGTATTGCTGACCCAGTGAATTGGCAGCCGTGGCCTTATAACGCTTCCGAAATTGAAGCACTGATTATTACACACTCACATATTGATCATATTGGCCGCATTCCTAAACTTATTAAAGATGGTTTTCGTGGCCGAATTCTTTCAACGGTGCCAACAAAGGAGTTGGTCAAACCAATGCTTGAAGATACCGCAGCGATTTTGGGTCATGAAAAGGAGCTCAAGCTCAACGAAATTTATAATTCCGAAACTATTAACCAGGCTTTAAAGCTTTGGGAAGGAATCCCATATCATCAGGAATTTCAAATTGGGGAAGTGCGTGGTCGCTTCTTAGATGCTGGCCATATTTTAGGTTCAGCTATGGCATCGCTTCGCTTTGGTGAAAAAACCACTGTCTTTACTGGTGATCTTGGTAACTCACCATCACCAATTTTGAAGGATACTGAGCCGTTAGGAACCGTTGATTATCTCGTCATGGAAAGTGTGTATGGTGATCGTAACCATGAAGCGCGTGACGAACGCAAGCGTCGTCTTGAGGGAGTCATTGAGGATAACTATAAGCGTCGTGGCACACTCGTGATTCCAACATTTTCTCTTGAACGCAGCCAAGAACTGCTCTATGAAATTGGTACGCTCGTTGAAGAAAAACGCATTCCAGAAATGCCAGTATACTTCGATTCACCACTTGGTATTAAACTTACCAGTGTCTATCGTTCGTTTACTAATTACTTAAATGAAGAAGCTCAAAACTGGTTGAAACATGATGACGATCTTTTCTCATTTCCAGGGCTCAAAGTCACTCCGGAAACTGACGACTCAAAAGCCATCGTGCATACCTCTGACCCAAAAATTATTATTGCTGGTAGTGGTATGAGTAACGGCGGCCGTATTACGCATCACGAGCACAATTACTTACCAAATCCAAACAACACCTTATTACTTACTGGGTATCAATCAATGGGAACTCTTGGCCGAGCGATTGAAGACGGAGCCAAAGTAGTGCGCATTCATGGAGATGAAGTTCCTGTAAAAGCTCACATAGAAAAAATTAGTGGCTACTCAGGTCATAAAGATCGTGATCATCTGGTGGACTTTGTAGGAGCAGTGAGCGATCAGGTGCAACGTGTCTTTGTGGTGATGGGAGAACCACATTCATCCCTTTTTCTTACTCAACGACTTCGTGATTTCTTGGGTGTGCAAGCAGAAGCACCAGATGCTGGTACCAGTGTAACCCTTCAGTGTTAATGTATGGCAACCAATCCAACTACACTTCTTTGTTATAACGGTCCAATTGGTAACGGTGATAAACATAATCACCTCAAACGTAAAATTGGAATTGCTGGTGCTTCTGAAACAGTACAGTGGGGCGGTACCGTACTCGATACCGCAAAAGAAGTTGGGAAAGAAGTTGTTAAACAAGGAGGAATTTTGTTAACAGGAGCAGAAAGTGGTTTTGCGCTGTGGGCTTCCATGGGAGCGAAAGAAGAACGGGGAATTGTGATTGGTATTTCTCCTGCAGTTTCTGAAGAAGAACATGTAAATGTGTATCGGTATCCGCTTGATTACACTGACCTTATTGTCTATACCGGTTTTGGTCTTGCTGGTCGCGATCTTCTTTTTACCCGTAGTTGCGATGCTGTCGTTATTGGTGCTGGCCGTACTGGCACTATTCATGAATTTACAGTTGCGTACGAAGACGAAAAACCGATCGGAGTACTCGAAGGCCCTGGAAGTATTGCCGAAATTGCTCGCGATATTATTACTCGTGGCGGGCATCCAGCTGACAATGTTATTTTCTCTGCTTCTCCAAAAGAACTTATTACGAAACTTATGAAAATGCTCGATGAGCGAAAAGTAACAGAAGCCCATCTTCGTTAATATGTCGACCATCCAGGGCTTAACACACGCCGAAGCAGTAGCGCGTCTCAGTAAGGAAGGTTATAACCGCGTTGGTGGGCAAGAACATCAATCAGCACTCCGTACGTTTCTTGCTGAATTCAAAAGTCCGTTAGTCTTGCTTCTCATTGGAGCCGCTTCTATCTCCTTTATTTCAGGATCGTACGCCAGTGCGACGCTTATTATCATCATTATTTTAGTCAGTTCGGTTATTGATTTTTGGATTTCACACAAATCAGAACGAGCCGCTCAGGCGCTCGCGGAAAAAATTGCCGAGCATGCAACTGTTATTCGGGAAGGACGAGAACTTGAAGTTCCGATTGAAACAGTGGTTCCCGGAGATATTGCTGTGCTTGAAGCAGGTTCACTTGTTCCTGCTGACGGTGTGGTCGTTGATGGTACTGATTTATTTTTAAACGAGTCGTCCTTAACAGGAGAATCGTTGCCCGTTGAAAAAGGCAAAGGCTTGCCAGTGTATCTTGGTTCCGGTGTGGTTACTGGGCATGCTTATATTGAGATAACCGCAACAGGTAAAAAGACAAAATTTTATGACATTGTTGCGTTACTTTCTTCTCGTGAGCGCGCCAGTAGCTTTGAAACCGGTATCCGCGACTTTAGTTTTCTGGTAGCAAAAGTTGCCGTTCTGATGGCAGCTGTTGTATTTGGAGCAAATGTTTTTGCGCATCGTGATATTCTAGAGTCTCTCATTTTTGCTTTGGCAATTGCTGTTGGTGTGACTCCTGAACTTTTACCAATGATCATTGCGTTTAATGTGTCACGAGCATCTATTCGAATGGCCGATGGGGGAGTTATTGTGAAGCGCCTCTCCGCAATCGAAAATTTTGGAAGCATTGATATTCTCTGTACTGACAAAACCGGGACGTTAACAGAAGATCGAATTGCCGTTGTGAAGTATCTCAATAGTGATGGGGTAGAATCACTCGACGTTCTAAAAGATGCCTATTTAACCAGTGCATTCCATTCAGGGGTTCGCAATCCGCTTAATGAAGCAATTATCAGTTATCGCGATTTTGATCTTTCACCTTATCAAAAAATTGAGGAAATACCGTTTGATTTTGAACGCCGACGAGACAGTATTGTCGTTGGTGAAAATGGTATACGGACCTTAATAGCGAAAGGTGCACCAGAAAATATTTTGCCGGTGGTAACGCTTTCAAGCACGGAAAAAGAAAAGGCGAATGCTCTTTTTACCGCACTTTCTAAGGATGGGTATCGAGTTCTTGCTGTTGCCCGAAAAGAAGGTATTGAAGCCAAAGATAACTATACTCGCGAAGATGAAAAAGAGATGACTTTCGATGGCTTTATTGCTTTTATTGATCCACCAAAACCTGGAGTAAAGCCAATACTTGATATGCTCAAGGCGCGAGGCATTAGCATTAAAGTTATTACCGGAGATCATCCTTTAGTTGCTGAGAGGGTTGCTAAAGATGTTGGTCTATCAGTACAGTCGTTGGTGACTGCAGAAGAAATTGATGCACTTTCTGATGAAGCACTTCGTGAACGTGCCGAGCATACAACTATTTTTGCTCGAGTTACGCCAGTTCAAAAAAATCGTATTATCCAAGCGCTTCAGGCAAAGGGCCATATTGTTGGGTATATGGGAGATGGTATCAATGATGCTCCGGCACTGCGTACTGCGGATGTTGGTATTTCTGTAAACAATGCAGTAGATGTTGCTCGTGAGGCCGCAGATATTATTCTTACTCAGAAAAGCTTGAAGCAGTTGAAAGATGGAGTAATTGAAGGTCGCCGTACTTTTGCAAATACAACAAAATATATTACGATGGCCGTCTCCTCTAATTTTGGGAATATGTTCTCAATGACTGGAGCATCATTTATTTTGCCATTTCTCCCGATGCTTCCAGTGCAAATTTTGCTCAATAACTTACTCTATGAAAGTTCACAGTTCTCACTTGGCTTTGATACTGTTGAGGATGAAATTTTAAATAAGCCAAACCCGTGGGATATCGCTTTTATCAAAAAATTCATGGTGGTGTTTGGCACGGTTAGTTCGCTGTTCGATTTTCTAACCTTTTTCCTTTTGTATAAAGTGTTTGCGCTCTCAGGGGCAACATTTCAAACCGGCTGGTTTATTGAATCATTTGCCACTCAGGTGCTTGTGGTCTTTGTGATTCGAACGCATAAGTCATTTATTAAAGCCAACCGAGCAAAGCCTGTAGTGATTATCGCTATTCTCGGGGCTCTCTTAGTTGCCTGGGCTATTGCGCTAACCGGACTTGGCGCACTCTTTGGATTTACTCCACTACCGTTGCCCCTTATTGTAGCCATTGGCATCATTGTTCTTGCTTACCTTTTTGTTGTTGAAGTTGTGAAGCATTTCTTCTACTCATGGACTACTGTTGGTAGACGAGTAAAACATGTTCACGTAAATGTGGCAGCATAATAAAAAAAATCTCCGCCGAGCGGAGATTTTTTTATTCCAGAGTATTACGAGAGGCTCTTAGCGAGACGCTCGAATGTTTCAGGGTGGTGTTCAGCAATTTGAGCGAGAACCTTTCGATCGAGAGCGATGCCTTTTTTCTTGAGAGCACCAATCATCTTTGAGTAGGAGAGACCAAAAGCTTTTGCAGATGAACCAAGCTTGATGTTCCAGAGACCGCGGTTTTCAGTCTTTTTCTTTCGGCGATCGCGGAAAGCGTACTTACCAGCGTGCTTGATAGCTTCCTTAGCTGCTGCTTCCTTAGATTTTCGGCCGAAGCGATATCCTTTCGTTTGAGAGAGGACATTGCGGCGGCGCTTCATTTTTATAACACCTCGTTTGACGCGTGACATAGACTAGCTGAATGGCAAGAGGCGGCTCTTGTCTTTATTCTTCATGGTAAATTCGACACCTTTCTTTCGACCGAGCTGTTTCACTCGACGCTCTTTGGCGTTGAAGTGGTTGCCACCCGGTTTGCGACCGATGAGCTTACCATTCTTGGTGAGCTTGAGGCGCTTTGCAACTGCTTTGTTTGTTTTTGGCATGTTGTTTTACTACTAAATTACTTACTAGGTTCGGTCTTTGCCTTCTTTGCGTTATCGCGCTCAATAGTGAGTTGGAGTCCTTTCGGGCCGCGCTTAACTTCTTCGGCAATTTTCCAGTTTTCGGTGATGAGTTTTAATACTCGATCAAGCCGTTCTTTCAAAAACCTCTCTTCCATGTACTTTGTGCGACCTGAAAGGAACAGTTCAACTTTAATGCGATGGCCTTCAGCGAGCCAGTTTGAAGCTTGCTTCGCTTTGAGCTCGAGGTCGTGTTCGCCAGTTCCTACTTTTACCTGAATGGCTTTAGTTTCGGTTGGCTTAGCGCCTGCGCGCATTTTCTTGGCCTTTTTGGCTTCCGCATACTGATACTTGCCGTAGTCAGCAATTTTAGCAACCGGGGGAGTAGCGTTTGGGGCAACCTCAATGAGGTCAAGTCCAACACTTTGTGCTCGAGCGAGAGCATCTTTCGTGGCCATAACGCCAAGATTTTCGCCATTCTCGCCGACAACCCGAAGTTCGGCTGCGCGGATAAAGTTGTTTATTCGTTCTCGCAAGTTATACAAAACGGCGTACTTCGCTCCGGTGTGGAGTAGGAAGGAGACATACCGTAGGCACCACTATAGCGCGGAATTACTAACCTGTCAAAAGGGGTTACGACAGGAGCGTATTCAGAATCGCCAGTATTTCCAAGGTCCGTTTTTCGGTTAGTGCTTCTACTGTTGCACGGGCAATTGGCTCAGTATTGGAAGGACGGAGGGAAAGCCAGGAACCGTCAGAAAAATCAAGTCGAATGCCATCCTGAGTATTCTTTGTGCCTCCCGGGAAGGCAGCTTCTATCTTTTGATAGAAGGCATCCAAAGTGCCAACAAGAGGGAATTTCATTTTTTTCATATAGGTTTTTGGAAGTTCGTCCACAATTTGAGAAAGTGGCTTACCCGTTTCAGCGAGGAGAGAAAGGATAAGAGCCATACCAGCAATACTGTCACGACACGGATTCATAGTTGGGTAGATAATTCCGCCAGATCCTTCACCGCCGATAATACAGTTGTTTTCTAAAATTGCTTCAACTACGTTTCCTTCACCCACTTTGGCGTAGTATGTCTTTTTGCCGTAAGAAGCTGCAATCATTTCCGTTACTTTTGATGAGGTGAGATTGGTTGCAACGTCACCAGGAGTTTTTCGAAGCACGGAAAGTACGCCAAGAGCAATGGTGTATTCTTCAAACACAATTTGGCCTTTCTCGTCACAAAAAACAATGCGATCGGCATCAGGATCTTGAGCAAAACCAACCTGTGCACCCACTTTTGTTACTGTTTCAGCAAGCTTTGTTAAATGTTCTGGCAATGGTTCTGGTGTATGAGCAAAATCTCCATTTGGTGTATCGTTTAAATAGGTAACTTCGCAACCAAGTTCAGAAAGTAAGAGCTTTGCTGGTAAGATGCCGACGCTATTAATAGAGTCGAGCACAACCTTAAAGTGCATATTCCGAATGTTAGTTTTGGTTTCTTCACTCAGTTTTGAAAGTATGTGAAGTGCGTGTTTTTGAGCGAGCCCTTCGGTAATGGTAACTTCACCATGACCAGTTGGCTCCTCTCCAAGTTCACTCATGATAGCCATAATTTCGTTAGCCTCTTCTTGGTTGGTCATTATGCCTCGGCCGGTAACAAACTTGAGGCCATTATATTGGGCAGGATTGTGTGAAGCGGTAATGATAATGGCGCCATCAAAACCCATTTCACGAACCAAAAACATAATTGATGGAGTAGGTAAAAGACCACCGATAGTTACATTCATGTTTTCGCTCGATAGAGCGGCCGAAACAAGTGGTTCTATGGTTTCGCCAGTTTGTCGTGCGTCGCGGCCAACTAAAATACGTGAACCTCCACGTTTTTTAGTGAATTGTGCAAAAGCGCGAGAAAAGTCTCGGACAAGTTCGGGAGTGAGGCTTTCACCCCAGATAGCGCGGTAACCAGAAACAGCTAATTTTACAGTTTGTGCCATAGGGGAAATTCTAGCGCATCTTTCAAAATAACGGAAAATTTCTCCTTGAAATTGAAGTATTTTTAGGCTATAGTTCGGTCATGATTTCGAGAGTGTTTATAGCCCCGGTCGTTTCTGACCCGAGGGCGCACTCCGCCCAAAAATCCTTCGATCGCCTTACTCTTTCCGGAAAGGTGTCTTCGGTATTTGTGGTTGATGCCTATACCTTTGATGTATCGCTCTCACTCCTAGAACACAAGAAGCTTGCCGAGGCGCTCACCAATCCAGGACTAGAAATTTCCACCATTGATAGTCTGCCGAAGCTCCCGAAATTCTCCTTCGCCATCGAAATTGGTTTTAAGCCGGGAGTTACCGACAACGTAGCAACTACGGTTCGCGAAATGGTCGGAGATATAACTCGCCGAAATGTAAAAGACTCTGAAACAATTGCGAGCTCGAAGGTCTTTTTTGTTTCAGGTCCTCTCAACGAGAACGATGCAAAAATAATTGCGCTCTCTCTCCATAACCCGCTTATTGAGCATGCAGCAATTACCAAAGAATCTGAAGTAAAAAAAAGTGGTTTACCTACCTATCTTCCGCGCGTGGTGCTTGAAAGTTCAGGCAATGTTTCTACTGTGCCACTGCTTTTAATGAGTGACGCTGAACTCAAAGAAGTCGGTGAAAAGGGAATCAAAAATGCCGACGGCAGCTACCGTGGCCCGCTCGCACTTGAATTTGATTATATGAAAGTAATTCAGGCGCACTTTAAAGCGCTCGGCCGAAATCCTACGGATATTGAACTGGAATCGTTGGCTCAGACGTGGAGCGAGCACTGCAAACACACTATTTTTGCCAATCCGATGGAAGGAGCAGAGCGCGGCATTTACAAAACCTACATTAAAGGCGCCACAGAAAAAATTCGTGCCGCAAAAGGCAAAAAAGATTTTTGCGTTTCGGTTTTCTCTGACAACGCCGGCGGCATTGTCTTCGATGATGAGTATGTGGTGACGCACAAAGTTGAAACGCATAATTCACCATCAGCCCTCGATCCATTCGGCGGTGCCATCACCGGCATCGTTGGTGTTAACCGCGACACGATCGGTTTCGGCCTCGGAGCGAAGCCAGTGGCAAACGTCTACGGCTTCTGTTTTGGTTATCCAACCGATAAGCGCCCGCTCTATCGCAACGCACAAAAAACTGAAAAACTGCTTTCACCGGAACGTATTATGGAAGGCGTGGTGAAGGGAGTGAATGTTGGCGGCAACTGCTCGGGTATCCCAACAGTGCATGGCTTTCTTCATTTTGATGATGACTTCCGCGGAAAGCCGCTCGTTTTTGCAGGAACTGTTGGTCTTATTCCGAGAAAAGTGAAAGGGAAACCTTCGCACGAGAAAGAAGCAAAGAAAGGCGACTATGTGGTAGTTATCGGCGGCCGCGTCGGCGCCGATGGTATTCATGGCGCAACATTCTCTTCAGTCGTGCTTGATCAAAATTCTCCGGCAACAGCGGTGCAAATCGGCGACCCCATCACTCAGAAAAAACTTTCTGACATGATCGTCAAAGAAGCTCGAGAAGAGGGACTCTATAACAGCATCACCGATAACGGCGCGGGAGGTATTTCCTGTTCGGTTGCTGAAATGGCAAAGGAGTGTAACGGTGCAGTGGTTGATTTAGAAAAAGTGCCGCTCAAATATCCCGGACTTGATCCATGGCAGATTTGGATTTCTGAATCACAAGAACGCATGACTCTTTCTGTGCCGAAAGGTAAGTGGGAAGCATTCAAAAAACTATGCGATAGCCGAGGAGTAGAAGCAACGGTGATTGGTGAATTTACTAACTCTGGAAACATGACGGTGCGTTTTGGTGGGAAAACAGTGATGGATATTTCACTTGAATTTCTTCACAACGGTTTACCAAAGAAGGAACTCGAACTTACAAAGCCGGTTCGTACATTTATTGAACCAAAACGTAAGGCAGAAAAAGATCTTACAAAAACTGTTATAAAACTTCTTGCTCGCGAAAATATCGGCAGCACCGAGTTTGTGTCTAAGCAGTACGATCATGAAGTCCAAGCTGGTTCAGTATTGAAGCCAACCCAGGGTCGCGGTCGTGTTTCCGCTGATGCCGAAATTTTCCGTCCAGTTCTTTCCAGTAAAAAAGGAGTGGTGCTCACTTCAGCTCTCTTTCCTTCGTACTCACGCATTGATACGTATACCATGGCTGCTGCTTCGTTAGATGCAGCTGTTCGCCAAGCGGTTGTCACCGGAGCACCGTTAAATCATCTCGCCATTTTGGATAACTTCTGCTGGTCATCATCTGGAAACCCTGAGCGTTTGTATGAACTTCGTGAAGCAGCTCGCGCCTGTTACGACTTTGCCGTTGCCTACGGCACGCCGCTTATTTCCGGAAAAGACAGCATGTGGAATGATTTCCGTGGCTACGATGAGAAGGGAGAGAAAGTGCATATTGCTGCTCCACCAACGCTTTTGATTTCAGCTATTGGTGTGATGCAAGATATAGCAAAGAGCATTTCAATCGATGTAAAAATGGCAGGGGATGTTCTCTATCTTTTAGGGGAAACAAATAAAGAGCTCGGTGCGTCAGAATATTTTGCTCTTCTTTCCGGTAAGAGCGCTGCGAAGACAGTTGGCGGAGAACTTCCGGATGTAAACCGGAAGAAAAATCTCAAAGTGTATAAAGCATATGAAAAAGCTCGTTCATTAGTTTCAAGTGCTATTTCAGTCGGCCATGGTGGCTTTGCGACAGCTCTTTCAAAAACTCTTATTGCCGGTGGGTTTGGGGCTATAGTTTCAATCAAAAAACTTCCTGGTACTGCAAAAAATGCCGATGAAGTTCTATTCTCTGAATCAAGCGGCCGTATCTTAGTTTCTGTTTCCCTAAAGAATGCAAAAGCTTTTGAGAAAGCCCTTGCCGGCATTCCGTTTGCAAAAATTGGTACCGTTACTGAAAAGCCGGCTATCACCGTAACGCTAACTGGGAAAACAATTTTCAAAACAAATCTTTCTGCCTTAACTAAAGCGTACCGTACGCCATTTAAAAAGTATGAGTAAGAAATCAAACAAAGTAATTCCTCGTGCACTCGTATTTTCGGGCTACGGTTTGAACTGTGAAGAAGAAGCAAAGTACGCTTGGGAACTTGCCGGTGGAGCGGCTGATATCGTTCACATCAACGACATCATCGAAAATCCAAAGATGCTTTCGAAGTACCAGGTGCTCATGTTCCCTGGAGGTTTCTCGTACGGCGATGATACTGGTAGTGGTAAAGCCTACGCTAGTCGTATCAAGAATCACTTGCAAGATGAAATCGAAAAATTCTTTGAGCGCGACACTTTAGGTATTGGTATCTGTAACGGTTTTCAAATTATTACGAATGTTGGCTTAGTTCCAGGTGCTCTCGCTCACAATGAAGGCGCTCGCTACGTTGATCGCTGGGTAGATCTCAAAGTAACCGGCAAGAGTCCATGGCTTTCTGGTATGGAAACCATTTCGTTGCCGATTGCTCATGGTGAAGGGAAGTACATGCTTGATGAAAAGTCTCTTGATGCTATGGAGAAAGAAGGCAACATTGCTTTTGTCTACGAAAAAGGAGCGATTGCTCGTTATCAAGATCTTCCGGCTAATCCAAACGGATCAACTCGGAATATTGCAGGCGTTCTCTCGCACAACGGACGTATCTTGGGTATGATGCCACACCCTGAGCGTGCAATATTCTTCACAGAGCGTCCTGATTGGCCGTTACTTAAAGAGGTATTTACCCGCGAAGGTTTGCCAATACCAAAAGAGGGAGCCGGCCTCAAGCTTTTCAAGAATGGTGTACAATATTTCTCTTAGTATATGGATGATCGTTTAACAGAAAAATGCGGCATTGTTGGGATTTGGAGTAAGGATATCGAAGCTGCCCGTACGGCGTACTTTGGTCTCTTTGCCCTCCAGCATCGCGGTCAAGAACAATCTGGCATTGCTACTTCGGATGGCTCGGTCATTCACTCGTACATTGGCTCTGGTTTAGTGTCGCAAGTATACACTGAAGACAAAATTGCTAGCCTCACTGGTCATGTTGCCGTTGGTCACAATCGCTACTCAACATCGCGTGGCACTGACGCAACGCACGGCCAGCCAGTAACAACACACGATATTGTCGCTCTTGCTCATAATGGCAATCTTCCATCAGTTACCGCCCTTGAAAACTTTGTTCGCGAGAAAGGTCTCAATCCTGAAAATCGTTCAGACTCCGAATTGATGGCCGACGCTATTGCCATTTACATGAAAGAGGGGAAATCGCTCTCTGAAGCAGTCAAAGCAGCATTTCCGTTATTTACTGGTGCTTACTCAATAACAGCACTCGATAATAAAGGAACGCTTGTTGCATTCCGCGATCCATTCGGTATGCGGCCGCTCTCTCTTGGCACAGTCCCAGGCGGTTATGTTATTGCTTCGGAAACTTGCGCACTTCGTACCATGGGAGCAACCTTTGTTCGAGATGTTGAACCAGGGGAACTTTTAGTTATTGGCGAAAATGGTCTTACCAGCTCCATTCTTGCACCAGCCACACCAAAGTTTGATATTTTTGAATTCGTTTATTTTGCTCGCCATGATTCAACCATCATGGGCCGTTCTGTGTACCAAGCTCGTCGAAATACTGGCCTTGAATTAGCGAAAGAATATCCAGTTGAAGCAGATATTGTTGTGCCAGTTCCAGAGACGTCTATTCCAGCTGCTATCGGCTATGCTGAAGCTCACGGCATTCCGCTTGAACTTGCACTTAATAAAAATCGCTACATTCACCGCACGTTTATTGAGCCACATCAGGAAAATCGCGAACAAAAGGTGCGAATGAAACTCTCCACACTTGATGCGGTTATTTCAGGTAAGCGCGTTGCCGTTATAGATGACTCAATTGTTCGTGGCACCACCTCAAAACAAATTGTAAAAATGCTTTTTGACGCAGGAGCAAAAGAGGTGCACTTCCTTGTTGTCTCGCCGCCAGTTCGTTTCCCAGATTTTTATGGTATCGACACACCAGTGCAACGAGATCTGATCTCGTCACATAAAACTGTTGAGCAAGTACGCGAGTATATTGGCGCAACCACCCTTCACTTCCTCTCACTTGATGGCTTGGTTACTGCTATTGGACTTCCGAAAGAGAATTTGTGCACCTCATGTTTTACTGGTGAGTATCCAATTCCACTCTACGAGCGTGAAAAAGATATCACCCACTCAGTTCCTAAAGATTAGTATGCGCGTAGCCTTTCTTATTTCTGGAGGCGGGACAACGATGGAAGCGATTATTCGCGCCGCCAACGGCACACGTTTGCGCGGAGTTATTCCTGCGCTCGTTATCGCTAGCCGCCCCGACTGTGGGGGAATAGACCGCGCAAAAAAAGCCGGCATTCCCGAAAAAGATATTGTTGTCATTGAGCGAAAGAACTTCGATACCGCAGAAGCATTTGGCGAAGCCATTCTTACTGAATGTAAAAAACGCAGCATTGATTTTATCGGCCAGTACGGATGGCTCATGCTCACGCCAACAAATGTTATCGAAGCGTATCAAGGCCGCATTGTGAATCAGCACCCTGGCCCACTTGATGCCGGCCGACCAGACTTTGGCGGTAAGGGAATGTTTGGTATGCGAGTGCATGCAGCTCGACTTGGTTTTGTGAAAGAAACCGATCACGATTTTTGGAGTGAGGCTACGGCCCATCGCGTAACGGAGCACTTTGATGAAGGAAGTGTTGTGAATGCAACTCGCGTTCCAATTTTAGAGACAGATACCCCAGAGAGTTTACAGGCCCGCATGCTTCCAGTTGAACATGATGTGCAAATTAAAACCATTGCTGATTTTCGCGATGGAAACATTCACGAGATTATTCGCCCTCTACCACTTATCAAACCGAGCGAACTTTCGATTTTAGAAGCAGTGAAAGCAGAAGCTATTAGACGTTACCCAAACGGATAATTTTTGTTACACTCTCGCCATGGAAAAACTATCCATTCTCCTGATCGGCTCCGGCGGACGCGAGCACGCAATTGCTTGGAAACTTGCCCAATCTCCAAAATTAGGAAAACTCTATATTGCCCCAGGAAATTCGGGTACTGCGCTGCTCGGTGAAAATGTACCAATTGCTGCAACCGATATTTCAGCACTTCTTGCTTTTGCCAAAGAGAAAAATATCGATCTCACGCTCGCTATTCCTGACGATCCACTGGCGGCTGGAATTGTTGATACGTTTACTGAAGCAGGGCTTAGCATTTTTGGCCCAACCAAAGCTGCAGCGGAGCTTGAGTGGTCAAAAGCCTTCTCGAAAAATTTTATGGCAGCTAAAGGAATTCCAACTGCCAGCTATAAAGTATTTACTGATCCGGCCGATGCTAAAGAATATCTCTACGGCGCGAAGTTTCCGCTTGTCGTAAAAGCGAGCGGTTTAGCGCTTGGTAAGGGTGTGCTTATTTGCAAAACCCGCGAAGAAGCGGAAGAAGCTGTAGCTGAAATTATGGAGTCGCATGTATTTGGCGCAGCCGGTAACGAAATTGTCGTCGAAGAATTTTTACAGGGTATTGAAGTTTCTACGCATGCATTCTCTGATGGTAAGACTCACGCGCTATTTCCTGTTTCTCAAGACCACAAGCGCATTGGAGAAGGGAACACCGGTTTAAATACGGGTGGTATGGGAACCGTTGCTCCCGTGCCCGGACTTCCAGAAATCTTGATGGAGCGAATTGAAAAAGAAATTGTTGCACCCACACTTTCTGGCATGAATGCTGACGGTAAACCATTTAAAGGGGTGATCTATCCAGGACTTATGCTTACTGAGAATGGCCCAAAGACTCTTGAGTATAATGCTCGCTTTGGTGACCCAGAAACGCAAGTGTACATGAGACTTCTCGAAACTGATTTACTAGATATTGTTTTAGCTTGTGTAAACGGCACACTGGCCAACCTCAACATTTCTTGGAAATCGGGAGCTTCCGCAAATATTGTTATTGCTTCCGGCGGTTATCCTGAAAACTACGAGAAAGGGAAAAAGATTTCTGGTATCGAAGAGGCCGAAAAAATCGAGGGCGTTGTTGTTTTTCATGCTGGCGCTAAACAAAACGAAAATGGTGAGCTTGTAACGAACGGTGGCCGAGTGCTCGGTGTTTCAGCTGTTGGTGAAACCCTTGAAAAAGCCCTCGAGACTGCTTATCGAGCGGCAGCAATGATCCATTTCGACGGTATGTACTATCGGAAAGATATCGGGAAAACCGCCCTTGCGATGGGACGTTAATTAAGGCAAACTTAGGCACATCTATGTCGGACCAACACAAGAACCCGTATCCGCTCAAACTTTTTACTTCTCCTAAATATCCTGATCTTGCCAAAGCTGTAGCAGGGTATCTTCAAACCGAACTTCTCTATCCTAAAGAGAAGCAGTTTAAGAACGGCGAAATTCTTTCGCACCAAACTGGTTCTGTTCGCGATAGTGATGTCTTCATCGTCTATCAAATTACTCCAAACTCTGCCGAAATGTATGAGGAGCTCTTTAAACTCGTTTCTCTCATTCGAGCCTTAAAGCAAGGCTCAGCTAGCCGCATTACGGTTGTGCTTCCATACCTACCGTTTTCTCGCCAAGATGAACCATCAAATCATCGTGAACCAGTAAACGTCCGTTTAGTTCCTGATATGTTGAAAGCCGCTGGCGCTGATCGTTTAGTAGTGCTTCGTCTCCATAGTCCAAAGTCAGCTACCGCATGGCCACTCATCGAAATGGAAAATATCGGCACTCGAAAATTTCTAGTTGAATATTTGAAGTCAGAATCTGGTGTTGATTTATCTGATTGTGCTATCGCTGCACCTGATGTTGGTGCTGCTAAGGATGCTCGAAACTTTGCAGAAAATCTTGGTAATCTCCCACTTGCGATGATCGACAAGCGTCGCAGTACGAAAGAGCTTGTTTCAACTGAAGTAATGAATGTTATCGGTGAACATCACGTGAAAGGGAAGCACGTCATTATTGTTGACGATATGATTGATACTGGCAGCACGCTTGTTCCAGTAACTAAGGCGCTCAAAGAACACGGAGCAATCAAAGTAAGTGCCATTGTTACTCACGGTATTTTCTCTGGCAACGCTATCGAGAATTTAAATAATGCCCAGTTCGATTCTCTCTGGGTTACGAATAGTTGCCCAATTAACGACTACGTTGGCAAAATTTCAAGCCTTAAGGTCATCGACGTCTCAAAACTCATTGCTCGCGTTATCGATAACATGCATAACGGTAACTCTGTTACCGAACTTTGGCATGGTGAGGGCGCCGAACAGGCCTAACCCTTTCCCCAGAAACTTTTGACTTTCGCCTAGGGCACGCTAGTCTTTAAATGAAGTTCTGTGCCTGTCGCAGGGCTTTCTTTAAATGCCATAGCAATATGGATTTTGGTACTACAAATGTCACTCACACTTCTACAGTTGTAGAACAGAATGACAGCCCAACCAGTAATGGTGGGTACGTAAAAATCGTCAGCATGGAAGATATGCACCCTGGTGATTTTCACCACCTGCATGACTATCAGCTTGATGGTAACCCGCGGGAGGAACTTGAGATGAAGTAATTCTTCTTTATGTCCTCACATACAAAGGAGAAAAACCGGAAACGTCCATTCAATATGGGTACGTCCGGTTTTCTTTTTTATTAGCATGTTACTCTGATTCGTTTTTCATATAACACTTTGTCATCTGGGTGAAAACCGTTATATACAATCCACGTCAGGGGTGAGAATTGTATATAAGAGTTTTTAAGTTGAAGGGAGGAGTATAAAAAGGTAGAGTAGGGCAATGGCGAACGCTCAAGAAGTAAAAACAATAGGAATTGTTGGTGGTGGTCAGCTTGGCAGAATGCTTACTGAAGCGGCTCACAATCTAGGTTTTAAGGTTCTTGTGCTTGATCCAACTGAAAATTCTCCAGCTGCGCAAGTTGCCGACGAGCACATACTCGGCAGTTTTAAAGACGCTGACGCTATCAAAAAATTAGCGGGTAAAGTTGATGTACTCACCTTTGAAATTGAATCTGCTAACGCCGAAGCACTCGATGCATTAGTTGCCGAAGGAAAAAAAGTATATCCTGAACCAAAAACACTCAAAATAATTAAAGATAAATTCGAGCAAAAAGTATTTCTCCGAAATGCAGGCATTCCGGTTTCAGATTTTGCCCTCATCGAAAGCAAAGACGATATCGCCGAACAAGGTGAATTATTTGGCTATCCATTTTTACTCAAAACTCGCTTCGATGCCTACGATGGGAGGGGAAACGCCGTAGTTGCCGATGAAAGCAGTATTGATTTTGCCTATGAAAAATTAGGAGGTAAAAGTTCGCTGTATGCCGAAAAGTTTGTGCCATTTGAAAAAGAACTTGCAGTTGTAGCTGCCCGCAGTCAAGACGGCAAAGTAATAACATTCCCGGTTGTTGAAACAATTCACAAAAATAATATCTGCCATATTGTCATTTCTCCGGCACCGGTTTCTGATGAAGTTATTGAAAAAGCTAAAACTCTTGCATCCAAAGTCCTCGATACCCTTAAAGGTGTTGGTGTATTCGGTATTGAAATGTTTCTTACTAAGGACGGCAATGTTTTAATAAACGAAATTGCACCTCGAGTTCACAATAGTGGCCATCATACGATTGAAGGATTTACCATGTCGCAGTTTGAGGCCCACATTCGAGCAATTACCGGCTTAGAACTTGTCGAACCAGAACCACGCTCACCGTTTTCAGTCATGGTAAATATTTTAGGCGAGCGCGAGGGGGTTGCTATGCCACAGGGGATAGAAGAAGCTCACGCTTTAGGCAATACTAAGGTTCACTTGTACGGTAAACATGAAACCCGGGTTGAACGCAAAATGGGGCACCTCACCGCTATAGGTGAAGATCGCGAAGAAACACTTCAAAAAGCTCTCGAAGCCCGCAAAAAGATTTCTATTTAGTCATTTTGAAAAATAGCTTTTAAATGCTATCTTTTTGAGTCTTTCTCGAAAATAACGACCAAATAGTTGTCTCAATTTTCGTAACGAGCGAGGATTTATGGAAGGAGTCGTAGCTGTGCTACGATGACTGAGCAGAATATCCTTGCGGAGTAGAAAACTGAGACAGGTATTGGGCGAAGTTCAAATTTTACTAACGATTATTTTTGAGATAGACTCTACATCATGGCAAACCAAAAGGCCCTCGTTGGCATCATTATGGGCTCTGATTCTGATCTTCCAGTTATGGAAGCGGCCGCCCGAGTGCTTGAGGATTTTGGAGTTTCATACGAGCTCACCATTGTTTCAGCACACCGCACACCGGATGTGTTGGTTTCATACGCCAAGGAGGCAGAAAAGAAAGGACTCAAAGTAATTATCGCTGGTGCTGGTGGCGCAGCGCACCTTCCAGGAATGACTGCTTCGATGACTGCGCTTCCAGTAATAGGTGTTCCGGTAACCACAAAAGCTCTCGACGGCCTCGATTCGCTTCTTTCAATTGCGCAGATGCCGCCGGGCGTGCCGGTTGCAACTGTTGCCGTAAACGGCGCAAAAAATGCCGGGCTTCTTGCTGTTTCAATCCTTGCTACAAGTGACGATAAACTTTTGAAAAAGTTGAACGCGTTCAAATCTTCTATGAACAAAGAAGTAAAAGGCAAGGCCGCGAAATTAAAAAAGATCGGCTATAAAAAATATCTCGGTTAATATGTCAGACAAACCACAAAGCGAATACGCAAAGGCTGGAGTTGATTACACAACGCTTGAACCATTCAAGCAGAAAATGATCGCCGCTGGGAAAAAGACAACTGACTTTCCAAACAAGCGAAATGTATTTATCAATCGCGACGTTATGCATTCTCACGGCGGGATTTTTGAATACCGCGGCACCGAGAGTCATATGTGGTGTAACACCCAAGAAGGTTTGGGAAACAAAAACTGGATTGCGGAATGGATGTACAAATTCGACGGCACTGGCCGAACTCACTACGACAAGATTGCTATCGATACTGCACTCATGGCAGTGAATGATGTTATTGCTCAGGGTGCAATGCCTGTGGTATTTACCGATGAAGTTGCTGTTGGAGACAGTAAGTGGTTCGAAGATGATAAACGAGTGCAAGATTTAGCGAATGGTTTTGTGCAGATTTGTGAAGAAGTTGGCATGGCTCTTCCTGCAGGTGAGTCGCCAGTACTCAAATATTTATTGAAATCAGAAATGCCAGTTGATGCAGCGCCGTCACTTTCGGGTTGTGTTACTGGTATCATCGCGCCAAAAGAAAATTTGATTACCGGTCGCGACCTCGGAGCAGGGGATCACATTATTGGTGTGGCGTCTTCTGGTATTCACTCAAACGGTATTAGTTTGGTTATTAAAAAAGGCCTTGAGCTTCCAGAGAAATTTCTTACCAAACTCCCAAACGGAAATACGCTTGGTGACGAAGCCCTTATCCCAACTCGCTCATACGTTGCACTCATTGAAGCTCTCTTAAATGCAAAAGTAAAAATAAATGCACTCCTTCCTGGGACTGGGGACGGCGTTGGTAAACTCGCCTTCGACAAGCGTAACTTTACGTATCGCGTGCACTCATGGCTTTCCGTTCCGCCACTTTTCAAATTCTTTCATGAAGAAATTGGTCTTTCACTCGAAAGCTGCTTAAAAACTTTTAACTGGGGTGTTGGCTACTACCTTTTTGTGCCAGCCAGTGAAGTTGAACAGATTTTGAAAATTGGGCGTGAGGTTGGCTATGAACTCGCTGACATTGGTGTAGTTGAAGAAGGAGATCGCAAAGTTATCTTTGAACCAGAAAACATAATTCTTCCGCCACCAGGAGAATAACCACTAGATATGAAGACGAGCGGAGATCTGTTTAAAGATTCCGCTCGCTTTCGTTTTTACTCAAAAAATTACGTAGTAGTGAAGCTCAATAGCTTGTTCAATTTGCTCAGTTGTTTCGGAGGTTACTGTAATAATATTAATTTCCCTTACTCCAAATCTGGCGTCTTCTTCTTGCGATATAACAACGCAGGTTTCATCGTTAGGAAGTAGCCACATGTATCCAGTTTTTGTGTGGGGAAGACTAATTTTTGACTGAACAGATTTCTCGTCTAATACCTTGTGAATATCTTTCAGCGTTTTAGCCAATAATTCCTTATCAGAAGGGTCCTCTTTTTTCAGGTCAAGGACAATACCGTTTCCGAAGAGAGTTTTTTTCATCTTCATACACTTAGTGGGTTTTTGTTGGTGGTGAAATATATTTTTGTGCTCGGGCATAGGTAGTGTCCTTCGCGAGTTCTTCGCGCAGATTTCTAAGTGCTTCAATTCCACCTTCACAATGCTGTCTGCCGCCATCAGGTTTACCATTAACCCATATAGGCAATGAGTCGTCTAAAAAGGGTTGGTAAATCTTGTAGTTATTAACAAGAATTGAATCAATTTTAGCTGCCATATCAGCAGCACCTTTGTTGTAACTTTGGGCGTATTTTGGGTCGGGAACCTCTTTACAACTGTTAAAAATGAATAGTAGGCAAATAACTACCAGAAAATTTACTGTTCTTATTATTGGTTTCATAAAAAAGTGTTTAGTGATTGAAATGCCCAACATACAACATATGCTCGGCGCTTCAATCACTGTTTTCAGAGAAAGTATTAATTGCACATTACAATAAAACTGTATTTCCGCAACAATATACAAAAGTGGCGGGATCACAATCTTTCGATCATGTCCCGCCGTTTTCCTATCTCAAACTTACATAATTAATTTCGCTTTAAAATACCAGTACTACTTTTTCTGAATTACCAGCCACCGTAATTCCTCGTGGCCCATCCCGTGGTTGTAACCGTTCCCCACAATAAGAATCGAATGTCCAAATAAAACTAAGATAGGCCGCCATGTCTTGAGTTTTCTTGGTCTTTTGGTTTCCATCAGTAGAAACAAGAAATGTTTTCATCTCAATAGGAAACTTAAAGAGTTTACGCCACAGCAAGTCGGCAAATTGTTTACGACTCTCTAAAAGAGCTTGTGTAATATCCGCCATAGAAGAATCCTTACGAGCGATAGTGTCCCAAATAATCGCTATTGGGCCATTCTTATCGAAAGGCATGTCCGTCCACCGGCCATGCAAATCTTTCTCTAAAGAATCTTTCTGGAAAGCGAGAATCCCCCAGGTTTCGAGCAGGCTTTTGATGGTATCAGAAATGCTTTTACCAGTGTCACCAAGCGAGGAAAGTTCTTCCTCGGTTACTTCAAAGTAGAGAGTTTCATCTATTCTCTGTTTAACATGAGTAAGCACTTTTGCTTGTGCGTTGGCAAATTGCTTTGCAGTAATTTGGCTGTACGTGTTTTTTGCGGACCCAAGTACTAACAGTACTGTGATGATCCAAGTGTAATGCTGTTTCAAACTATATTGGTTTTAGTGATTAAAAACTCCGCCACCCTCCGGAGAGAGAAGTGCAGTTTTTAATCACTATTTTTCAGAGAAGCTATTTTGTGAAAATACCACACCTATCTTATTGTGGCAAATTCGGTAAAAAGCGCCGTTTTTGTTATATTAACAAACGTGATTTCACTCGAAGTACTCAAAGAGCACGTGGGCGACGTCCTCAAAGAGACCAATTTTGAAGGCCTAGGTAGCCGACGTATTGGCAAGGTGCGCGACATATATGACGGAGGAGACAAACTCACGTTAATTGCTACTGATCGCCACTCTTCTTTTGATCGCATCATTGCTCACGTTCCATGTAAAGGTGCAATCTTAAACCAAATTTCGGCTTTTTGGTTTAAACAAACTGAAGACATTATCCCAAACCATGTTATTTCAGTTCCTGACCCCAACGTGCTTGTTTCAAAGAAATTGAAGCCACTTCCAATTGAAGCGGTGGTTCGCGGCTATGTAACTGGTGTTACTGGTACTTCAATTTGGACAAAGTATCAAAAAGGTGAGCGCGAGTTTGGTGGTATCACGTTGCCTGACGGTTTACAAAAGAATGCCAAACTTTCCGAGCCACTTTTTACACCAACGACCAAAAGTGACGAACATGATCGGCCAATAACAACCAAAGAAATCGTTGCTGAAGGAATTCTTTCGGCCGAACTTACCGAACGCGTAGAAAAAACGGCTAAAGCACTGTTTGCCCGCGGTCAGGAAATTGCAGCCGCTCGCGGACTTATTCTAGTTGATACCAAATATGAGTTTGGTACTGACGAAGCTGGCAACTTGTATCTTATTGATGAAATTCATACGCCTGATTCTTCTCGGTATTGGAAAGCCGGTTCATATGAAGAACGATTTCAGAAAGGTGAAGAGCCAGAATATTTTGATAAAGAATTTTTGCGTTTGTGGTTCCGAGAAAACTGCGATCCGTACAATGATCCAGAACTACCGCCAGCACCTGTAGAGCTTGTTGTTGAACTTACTCGCCGCTACATAGAAATTTACGAAATGATTACCGGCGAAACATTTACGTATGATTTTTCAGTTAAACCAGAAGAGCGTATTAAAAAGAACTTAGGGATTTAAATACTATGGCAGACCAATTCTCATTTAATAAAAGTGCCGCATATGCCGTTACGCCAATTGATGGCCGCTATGTTGCAAAAACGGAGCCACTCTCACTGTATTTTTCAGAGGCAGCTCTTTTGAAATATCGCACTATTGTTGAAGGGGAGTTTTTAATTTACCTCATACAGTCAGGGGCAGTTTCAGTACGAAAGATAACAGAAGCTGAAGTTGCTGCAGTTCGCACACTCTATGATTTTCCAGAAGCTTCAGTTGCCTGGATAAAGGAAAAAGAAGCGACAACTAATCATGATGTTAAGGCAGTTGAATATTTTATTAAAGAAAAGCTTTCACAAACTTCACTAAAGGATTTGGTTGAATGGGTGCATTTTGGTTTAACCAGTGAAGACACTAATAACCTCTCCTACGCCTTGATGCTTTCTGACTCGGTAGAGAAAGTAATGGTTCCAGAGGTGCAGAAAATTATTACCGAACTGACCACACTTGTTGAAACGTATGCCGAAGTGCCAATGCTTGCTCGCACGCATGGTCAAAGTGCTAGCCCAACAACATTTGGTAAAGAAATGAAAGTCTTTGTTGCTCGATTAGAAAAGCGGCTCGAAGGATTAAAGAACATAAAAATCCAAGCAAAAATAAACGGTGCGACAGGAAACTACAATGCCCTTGTTGCAGCGTTTCCAAAGACCGATTGGGTAACATTTTCAGAGAAATTTATTGAAACGTTTAACACTAATCGTGCGCAGAAACTCGAGGCTAATTTATTTACAACCCAAATTGAATGTCACGATAGTTATATCGCTATTTTTGATACGCTTCGCCGTATTAATATGATCCTCCTCGATTTCTCGCAGGACATGTGGCGTTACATTTCAGATGGGTATGTTGGACAGAAAACCAAAGCAGGGGAGATTGGTTCTTCAACTATGCCGCATAAAGTAAATCCCATCGACTTTGAAAATGCTGAAGGAAATTTCGGTATCGCTAATGCGCTCTTCACTCATTTTGCAATGAAGTTACCGGTGTCACGACTTCAGCGCGACCTTTCGGATTCAACTGTCGAGCGTGCATTTGGTACTGCATTTGCGCATACACTTATTGCCTACCAATCGCTTGAAAAAGGTCTCTCAAAAATTTCAGTAAATAGTGTGCGTATGGCCGAAGATTTGGCAGCGCATCCTGAAGTGTTGGCCGAAGCAATTCAAACTGTACTTCGTCGCGAGGGTGTAGAAACTCCGTACGAAAAATTGAAAGAACTCACACGCGGTAAAACGATAACCATGGATGATTTTGCAAAATTTATTGATAGCCTCGACGTTTCAGCCGAACTCAAAAAAGAACTTCACGCATTTACTCCTGAAAATTATATTGGTTTGGCGGCGACGCTCGCTAAGAAAAAATAAAAAGAAATCTACCTGGTGGAGGCAGGTAGACTACTCTTTTAGGGTTACGGATGGTCTTTTGATTCATCCTAATTTCATGTTGGCCGATGTTTGTTGATTGGCAGCCAATGAGGGTGCCCAGTACAAGGATTGTTATTAACTTTTTCATACAGAATTGTTTTATATCTCTACAATAGGCGAGTGAACTTTTTTAGTCAAAGAGATATGTTAGGATAGCCGCATGGCCACTTTAGTAGAACACCGCCGGGCAAAGTTCGATTACGATATCCTCGAGAAATATGAGGCAGGTATTGAGCTGCTTGGAACTGAAGTAAAATCGATTCGGGCAGGGCAGGGAAAGCTTGAGGGAGCTCGTGCCATTATTCGTGGCGGAGAAGCCTATATTGTTGGCATGGATATTCCGCCGTATCAGAAAAAAAATGTTGGGCCGGAGTATGAAAGCGACCGAACTCGAAAGATTCTCTTATCGAAAGGCCAAATTGCTGACGTTGCACGAGCGCTCGACGAAAAAGGTTTGACGGCAGTACCGATTTCGTTGTATACTAAAGGACGCGTTATTAAGGTAACTCTCGCAATTGCTAAAGGAAAAAAGAACTACGACAAGCGTGAGAGTATCAAAAAACGTGATACTGATCGCGAAATTTCGCGAACCTTGAAAAGATAATATTTGGGACTGACAGGCTTCGACAAAGAGTCGTCTTGTTGTCATGCGCGCCGAGTAGGCACGGAATCTCGTGATGTTCGTGCAATCGCAAATGCAAACGCACTTGCTTCGGTAAAGTCTCCTTACTTCGGTAAGTTAGACTTTGCTCCTGCTTTCGCTTAATGAAGGCAGTGTCCACCTTTCTCTGTCTTTCAAGAGAGGATTGGGCAGTATACTGAAAGAACCGAATAAAACGTTGTCTCGCGTTTTGTTTTAAATTAATTGAGAACCGGCACCCGTTTATTTTGCTTGTTTCTAAAGACGAGTGCTTAAACCTTTGAAACATCCTACGCTCGTAGATGTGCCATCATTTCCTCTTTGCACGGGAGTTCAATTCTCCCCAGTTCCACAAAAATAAAAACACCTTATCGGGTGTTTTTATTTTTGTGGAACTGGAGCGAGTAAAGAGTTGTGACCAATTATCCCTAATTTTTTCTCTCCTCTTTTTCGTCAGTTGGTTCAGATACGCTAATCGTCGGTGGTAGTTCGTGGTTAACTAGAGCTTCACCTTCTTCCATAATTTCTCCAAGTTGAATTTCATTAAGTTCTCGAAGAATGTCATGCATTTCTTCTGCTCGAAGTACAACAGAATGGATAGAGTCATTTGATCCGCTATTTGGTTGCTCTACCTTTCGGATTTTGCCAAAAGAATTTATTCGGAACGTTGCATTGTGTGCTTCCCCAAGTTTAAGCTCGATAGTTGGATTTGGACCTTGAGCCCCAATCATTCTAATGGTGTAGAGTTTATTACCATTATCATCTATTTCTATAGGAGTTGAACGTCGCTCAGTCATTGCTTGGCAACGTAGATATAATTCTCGTGCGGCAGACTCAAGTTCGAGATTTGATCTTTCATTCGGCTCTATATTTATTTGTTTCGGTGTTCCTGGTCTTTCCATCATATGCAATGACTATAGCATAGAGTTTTTGCCCTTTTTAGCTTCTTCGGGTAGAGTAGGCGGGAATTTAAAAACCAAAGAAATTTTACCCATGCTGAAACTAATCGCAACTCCAACAAAAATTTTCACCATCTTCATTCTGGCGCTGAGCGTTTGGCTCAAATATACCAGTTCAATTCCTGAAACATATCATTTGTGGCTTACAGGAATGTTTTCTCTCGGGCTTTTAGCTTCGTGCAGAAACTTCGTTTCGTTTACTACTTTCCCCTCAAGGAACTTTTTCCTTGGGAAAGGAATGTGGGTCACGCTTATTTTCATCTCGATTTCTCTCGCAAGTATTGCTTTAGCATCAATAATTTTTGAGGGCAATGCTTTTCAGGGAAGAAAGTTAATTCGTAGCACTGACTCACTGCAACTTACTACAGCGCTCCTCTGGGCTGTTCCCATTACGATACTTATAGTTAGTAGGGAACAAAGTGAGTGGCATCGGTTAGCGCTTCGAATAAATACGGCACTGGATGAAATATATGACACCTACACATTTCTTTTCGACAGAGAATATTTTGAAAAGCCTAAAAAAATATCTTTACCCGAGGAAAGTGCTCTAAGCATCATTGCTGCCGGAGTAGCTTCTATTGTGCTCTTTGCAGTGCTTATTACTACTGCTCTTACACGCTACAGATTTGGTAGTCACTCTTTTGATGCTACGGCAAGTTTATTGTTGCTGTGTTGTTCACTTACTTTCTGCTTTGCTCATGTTTACATGCTTAAACCCAAACGCCATATAGAGTATGTCTGTGGTGCATTTATTTTTTCACTCATCTACATTTTACTGACACTTTAAAACCAACACCGTTTCTCAAAACCTGCCCCTCCCGGCGGGTTTTGTTTCTTTTAGACAAAAGAGGGGTAGACGAGTATACTAGAGAACCACCAAAATATATGAAAAACCCTTTAAAGAAAAACCAAAAACAGCCAAAAAATGAAGGTCCTCATGGCCCTCAAACCCCTAAATTTTCAAATCAGTTCATGGGTACTATTGTAGTGCTCATGCTCCTCGTAGCTCTCTATACGGTGATTTTTGATCGCTCAAATCCAACTGAGGATATTTCACTTTCTCAGCTTGCCGGTTTCATTCAAACCAGCCAGGTAAAAACGATTACTGTTTCTGGCGAAAAACTCGACATTATTCTCAAAGATGGCTCAGAAAAAATTGCTAAGAAAGAAGCAGAGGCCTCGCTTACTGAAACACTCCATAACTATGGCGTGCCCGAAGAGAAGCTTGCAGCAACCGATATTACTATCAAGAATGATTCCGGTGTGCTCTATTGGATATTTAATGTGGCACCAATCGTTCTGCCAATTATCTTAATTGGTTTCTTTATTTGGATGCTTTCACGCCAGATTAAGGGCGCTGGTATGCAGGCGTTTACCTTCGGCCAGTCGAAAGCAAAAATTACCGACCCAAACGATAAAAATAATCGTGTAACCTTCAAAGATGTTGCTGGTGCAAAAGAAGCAAAGCAGGAACTCTCTGAAATCGTCGACTTTCTAAAAAATCCCAAAAAGTTTTTAGATATTGGTGCACGTATTCCCAAAGGTGTGCTCTTAACAGGGGCGCCAGGAACTGGTAAAACGCTCCTTGCTCGCGCAGTAGCAGGGGAGGCTGGAGTACCATTCTTTCATCTTTCAGGATCTGAATTCGTAGAAATGTTCGTTGGTGTTGGAGCAAGTCGTGTGCGTGACTTATTCCAGATGGCTAAGCGCTCAGCGCCAGCAATTATTTTCGTGGATGAAATTGATGCCGTTGGCCGCATTCGTGGAACTGGTGTTGGTGGCGGTAACGACGAACGCGAACAAACTTTGAACCAAATTCTTGTTGAGATGGACGGTTTCGAGCCAAACGAAAAAGTCATTGTCATGGCAGCAACGAACCGCTCTGATGTGCTCGATCCAGCGCTCCTTCGCCCGGGTCGTTTCGATCGTCGTGTAACCCTTGATTTACCTGATCGTGCAGATCGCGAAGAAATTCTTCAGGTACATGCGAAACAAAAGCCGCTTGCTGAAGATGTAAATCTTACCCTTGTGGCTGAACGTACCCCAGGATTTTCTGGAGCTGACCTCTACTCGCTGATGAACGAAGCTGCTATTTTAGCTGCTCGCGAAGATCGCACAAAAGTTGCTCAGTTTGACCTCATTCGTTCAATTGAAAAGGTAATGCTTGGCCCTGAACGAAAAAGTCATCTCATGAGTAAACGCGAAAAAGAAATTACTGCTTACCATGAAGCTGGTCACGCTCTCGTAGCTTCCGTTCTTCCAAACGCTGACCCAGTGCACAAGGTTTCGATTATTGCTCGTGGTCGTGCTGGTGGATACACACTCAAGATTCCACTTGAGGATCGCCGTCTTCAAAGTAAGAAAGAATTTTTGGATGATATTGCTATGTCACTCGGTGGTTACGTTGCCGAAGAAATGATTTTTGGCGACATCACCACTGGCCCTTCAAATGATCTTCAGGTTGCAACATCACTTGCTCGCGCTATGGTAACGCGATTCGGCATGAGTGACTCGATTGGCCCAGTTGCGTTTGAATCAAACGGGGGACAGGCAATGTTTGGTCGCGGCGTTGAAGGACATGAATACTCAGAAGAAATGTCAGCAAAGATTGATGCCGAAGTTTCTCGCGTAATGAATGAAGGTTTTGCTAAAGCACGTATGGTATTGAAAGATCACAAGAAAACATTAGACGCCATTGCTAAAAAACTTATTGAAGTAGAAACTCTTGAACAGCCAGAATATGAAGATATTCTCAAATTAAACGGTATTGATCCAAAAAAGAAACCAGAAACACCGATAGCGGTTGAGGCACGGTAAAATACTGTATCTGGGAAATTGAAGAGTCCGTTCGAGTAGTGTTGTAAGATAGCAAATGATTCCAAAGTCCATCCTTAGCTCAGCTGGTTAGAGCACAGAGCTTATACCTCTGGGGTCCCTGGTTCGAATCCAGGAGGATGGACTTTGGAATCATTTTGTTTTTATCCTACGGTTGCTGAATCTTGCGAGTACATTTAAGTAGGGTATTGAGAGAGACTCTCGAGGTTTTTATATAAAATAAGTCAAAATGCCTGTACTGGGCATTTTGACTTATTTTATATAAGTAGTATAGTTTGGTTCTTGAAAATTGAATATTTTTTTAATTGTTTTTTAACCTTTTATTATGAATACAGAGCAGATTAATGATTATTTAAGGGGAAACCCGCTTACCAAAGTAGATTTTGAGACTTTAGACGGGCTTGCTCAGTCTAAAGATCCGAATGTACGGGCTGCAGTGTTACTCCTCATTTACCAACTTTCACTACAAAGCACACTTCACTTCCCAACTTTTCAGAAAACCTTAAACGAAAACTTACACAACCCCGACTTGAAGGACCAACACGAAAGTTTTTATAGAGCCTTGCAACATGTGCGCTCTATGCTGATTCGTAATGGTGCGACACGACCCAATTACGCTTTACTAACTGAATTTTTGCGGAACAAGCTTTCAATTCCTAACAAATTAGGTACAGAAATCTACATGTCGAACGGTATTTACGAAAAATACCCGAAACTGGTAGAGCTTCAAAAATCTATACAAAATTTGCAAAAAGGATTTGGAAATATCTTTGTGAAAGGCGAACTTGATAAAGCGGCCGCGGGATGTGCCTTAATTGAGCACATTACCCCCACTGTATGTGGCATTTGTGAAAATGTTGCGGGTCCGACTAAATCATTATATGCGGATGCTCATAAAGGCAGACAGCCCAATGGCCATCTATTACTACAAACACTTTATGATTCAAAACGTAAGAAAAAAGAAGTGCTGCAACAAAGTGCAGCCATTGTTAAACCTATTAACAATTTTCTTACCACAGTAAAACAGTTCTAAATAAAAAGGAGGCGCTTCGGTGCCTTCTTTTTATTTTTCTTGATAATGCTATAGTTTCCTACTATGACAACCCTGATTATCGCAATGCTCCTTGTTGTGTTTCTGGCGGCACTTTTTGCTTCTATTGAAGCGGCACTTTTTTCAGTAACACTTCCCAAGGCCCAGGTCCTGAAAAAGCAGGGAAGATTTGGCGCGGGGGCCCTTGTTTTTATTAAAGAGAATATGAGTCGACCGGTAACAACGCTAGTTATTGGTACCAATATCATCACTATTGTTGGTAGTACCTTAATTGGCCATTTAGCAACTGAAACATTTGGTGATAAATCTATAGGCCTTATTTTAGCTCTAGTAACTTTTCTTATTATTGTCTTTGGTGAGATTTTCCCGAAAGTATTTGGTGAACATTACTCAGCACCTATTGCTCTTGTTGCTGCTAAGCCTCTTCTTGTTCTCACACAAGTATTAAGTCCGGCTATCTGGATTATTGAAAAAAGTACAAAGCCGTTCAAAACTGATGAAACCACCACAGTGTCTGAAGAAGAACTAAAAATGCTTTCAGAAATGGGAAGCGAGGAAGGGACCATTGAGCATACCGAGAAGGAACTCATCCAAAGAATTTTTACTCTCAATGACTTAACGGCTAAAGATATTATGACGCCGCGAACAGTGATTGAAGGTTTGCCAGCAGAACGAACGCTCCGCGAGGTTTCGGTTATTTTGCTTAATAAGCCATACTCACGATACCCGGTATTCTCAGGCAACGTTGATAGTGTTGTGGGAACCGTGCAGACGAAAGATTTGCTCATTGCTCTTTCACGTGACGGAGAAGGTGAATTGGTTTCGCACTTCATGACAACGCCGCTTTTTGTCTCAGAAAAGAAACGTGTTGATGATTTACTCTCACTCTTTCTGTCGTCTCGTAAACATATGGCGGTTGTGCAAGATGACTTCGGCGGTACGGCTGGCGTGGTTACCTTTGAAGATGTACTCGAACAGCTTGTTGGAGAAATTGTTGATGAGAGTGACGAAGTCGTAGATCTTCAGAGTCATGCTCGCCGAAGAAAGCACACCAAATTTTAGTGCTATTCAAAATGTAAGTTCTCCAGTTTGCGGCGTTCTAGTTCCGTCCGGAGGAGGGGAGCCCCATGTAGTTTTGGATCTTTAGATACGAGTGCCACTGCTTCAGTGCGGGCAGCTTCTACCATTTTTATATTTTTGATGGCTTCCATTCCGAGATCAGAAATGCCCCATTGTTTGGTGCCAGCAAGTTCTCCAGCACCACGGAGAGCAAGGTCGAGTTCGGCAAGCTCAAAACCGTTTTTGGCATTTTTGAATGCTTTTAGTCGATCGCTTGTTTTTGCTGATTTTGATTCGGCGAATACAAAACAATATGCCTGGTGATTACTCCGCACCACTCGGCCGCGGAGCTGATGAAGTTGCGCCAAGCCAAACCGTTCACCACCCTCGATAATAATGAGCGTGGCATTTGGTACATTAACGCCAACTTCAACTACTGAAGTAGCTACTAAAATATGTGTTCGGCCTTCGGAGAATTCCTTCATTACTTCTTCCTTTTTTTGTTTGGTCATTTTTGAGTGAAGAATGCCAATTTCATAGTCAGGAAAAATTGTTTGGAGACGTTTTGCTTCTTCGGTTACTGATCGTGCGTTGACTGCAAGTTCTTTGGTGGGATCAGGTTCGTTAATACGTGGACAAATAACATACAGCTGACGACCTTCTTTCATTTGCTCTCGAATGTGAGCATAGGCTTCGTCGCGCTTTTCGCCGTGCACGATTTCGGTAATCACTCGTTTGCGTCCCTCGGGCATCATGTCGAGAAGGGTGAGGTCGAGGTCACCATAGAGAGTGAGAGCGAGTGTGCGGGGAATTGGAGTAGCCGTCATCGAAAGGTAGTGTGGTGCAAAGCCTTCTTTTTTGGCGAGTTTGGCACGTTGCAGTGCTCCAAAGCGATGTTGCTCATCAACGACGACAAGCGCTAAATCTTTAAACTTAATACTTTTCTGAATCAGTGCATGCGTGCCAAGAAGAATTGGAATTTCACCGTTGGCCACCCATTTTAAAAGTTGGCTACGAGATATGTCAGTCCAGGTATGGGTTTTAGAGGCAACTTTTGAAGGAAATTTACGGCAACCGCTTCCAGTAATAAGCCCAATTTGAATTCCTGTACCCTTAAAGTATTTAATGAAATTTTCAAAATGCTGCGTGGCTAAAATTTCAGTGGGCGCCATATAGGCTACTTGAAGCGCGCCAAAATCTTGTTCGCGTGGACGATTGCGAATAACTGCGTACGAAGCGGCAGCAGCCACTGCTGTTTTTCCACTACCAACGTCACCCTCAAGAAGGCGAGCCATAGGGTGTGAGCGCTCCATGTCATTGAGAATCGTATTGATGGCACTCATCTGCGCATTTGTAGGTTTGAAAGGAAATTCTCCCAAAAATTCCGCCAGATAATCTTCTTTAACATGAACTTTATATGAAAGATTTTCTTCAAAGGCTGCCCGTTCCTGCTGACGTTTTAGTTGGATAGTAAAAATTTCCTCAAAAGCAAAACGTTTGCGAGCAGCTGCTGCGTCATTTTCACTTTTGGGCATATGCATGAATACCAACGCCGAACTAATGGTTGGTAATTTGTATCGATTGAGAATTTCTTCCGGAATATATTCAGGAATATGTTTTAAGATACCGCTACCAATAATTTTCTGTATTGCATGGTAGAGAAAACGTGAAGTAATACCGCGGGTTTCTGGATAAATAGGAAAACCAAATGACTCGCTACCTTCACCAAATAAACTCTCGTGAGCATCTATTGGCAAACTCTCTTTAGCCTTGAGTTCAGGATTAGCAAGATAGAGACCTTTTTTGCCGGTAGCTACTCGGCCAGAAAGCTCGACATTGGCACCATCGTGCACCATCTTGGCGAGGTATGCTTGGTTAAACCAAATAACAGGGATTTTTCCTGAACTATCCTCGAGCTCACCTTCGGCCATTGGTATTTTTGAGCGGAATCCTTTTTTAGTTTTCAGTTTTGAAATTTTTCCGTAGAGAGTAACTGTTTCGCCAGCGACGATATCGCGTACTAACTTTATTTCCGAAACATTTGAGTAGCGGGTGGGGAAGTAATACAGGAGATCGTGCACCGTTTCCAAACCTAACCGCTTGAGGGCGGTTTTTTGCAGTGGCGTTAACCGGAATGTCTGTTCGAGCGAATCAGCGAGCGTCATCCGGCTATTTTAGCGCACATTCTCAGGTAATACCTGCGGTGGAGGAGTTGTTGGTCCTTGAATAACAGCAGTCGCGGGCTGAGTGTCACCATGTGCATTTAACGGCACATTTTCTGGTACCGGTTTCTTTTTTGGGTAGAGAATAAGTCCACCGATAGCAAGGAGGATAAGAAACCAGATAATGGTTGAGCGTTTTGTGTTCGACATGCTTTTAATCTCAGTCATATGGGTTTATTATACCAATGTACCGCAATTAGAGGTATATCATTATGTCAAAAACAATTTCAATTAGCCTTATTATTGTTCTTATCGCAGTTGGACTTATTTGGTTTGTGTCATCACGACAGCAAGCCAACCCAGATACGTTAGGTATTGGTACCATAACAACCACTTCAAAACGCTGTGGCTTAACTGTGTCCTCGCCATTATCAAATACAGCAGTGACCGCTCCTGTTGCAGTTACCGCAATTGTTAATAATTCAAATCCGCAAGGGTGCACCTGGACAGTCTTTGAAGCCCAAGCTGGTTCAGTAGCCCTTATTGATAGCTCCGGTAACACTATTGGTACGAGCGTTCTCTCAACATCTGATGACTGGATGACTTCTGGTCCTGTGCCCTACACAGCGAGTATTACACCAACTCGAGCTCTTATTTCAGGAGAAGCACTCTCGCTCGTGTTCACTGAAGAAGATGTTAGCGGCATGGGTAACGTTGATACTCTTTCGGTACCGCTCGTAGCACAATAATAACTACTAAACAAAAAACCGGCGATTGCCGGTTTTTTTGTTTATTTACCAATGATAGAGGCTATTTTTTCTGCCAGTTCGTCGAGCGTAAAGTTTGATTTAATCATAAACTCGTTTGCACCAAGTTCTTGAGCACGCTTGATGTCTTTGTCTTCAGCAAGGTTTGAGAAAATGATAACTGGGACCGCTTTGGTTTTTTCGTTCTTGCGGATGTTCTCAAGAATACCAAAGCCATCTACGCCTGGGAGGACGAGGTCGAGAAGGACAAAATCAAATGATTCAGTACCGAGCTTACTAATTGCGTCGTCGCCGTTTGAAGCGGTTGTTACTTGGTAGCCTTCTTTCGTCAGTTTGGTGGCAGCAAGGCCCTGGAGGAATGTGTCGTCTTCGACAATGAGAATTTTCTTTGCCATAGGCCTATACTACTATGTTTTTCACCTTAAATCTAGTTCGAACCTCCCATTAAAATAATGGCTTGGCGAAACCCAAAAATTTCAAAGCGAAAAACGAGGATGACGACTGAAGCGATGTACTACATCGATGAAGAAGGAAACTCGTTTTGCAGCCGGAATTTTTGGGTTGTCGACAGCCAAATAAAGAGCTTATTTTAATGGGAGGTTCTGCTTCTGATAGGGTAGCGAGACGTAAAAAGTGGTTCCTGTAGCACCATCGCTCTCAAACCAAATCTTACCGCCATGTGCTTCAACAATTGATTTGGTGGTAAAAAGGCCAAGTCCTGAGCCAATCGAATCTTTTTCTTTTGCATTGTGAGCGCGATAGAATTTTTCGAAAATTTTTGGTTGCTCACTTTCCGGAATGCCGATGCCCGTATCTTTTACAGCGATCGTTATATCTTTCTCGGTTGGTTCAAGAGAAATAATAACGCTGTCATTTTCGGCAGAATATTTAATTGCATTCTCAACAAGATTTTGAAGAACTACGCGGATTTTTTCCGTATCACACGAAACATTCGGTACTTCAGTCGGTGGTTTAAGAAAAACAATACCAACGTGTTTTTTAAATGATTCACCGTGAAAATCAAAAACGACGTCGTCGATGAGAGTTACGATGTCAGTAGAACTAAAATTATAGGTGAGTGTCTCCTGAGCATGGTTCAGCGAGAGCATTTCGTTCACGAGCGAAACCAAGCGCTCGGTAGAGTCAAAGGCTTTGCGCATGAAGCTCTGCTGTTCTTGTGAAAGTTCCCCAAAATCTTTATCGAGGAACATTTTTAAAATCCATTTAATAGCCGAGAGGGAGGTGCGGAGTTGATGCGCCGAAATAGAAATCCAATCGCTCTTTAAGGCGTTTTGTTTCTTAAGCTCCTCATTCTCCTTACGGAGCGCTTCGAGTTCATCCATAGATAGGGAAAGTATAGCAGGTTTTTTGCGGAGGCGGGCGAATCGCTCTTAAAGAGAGATTCGGTCACGAATCACTAAGTATTTTTGCTCGTCTAGCTCACAAAACTACAAAGTGTTCGCGACCCCGCCTCGCCGTCGCCAAAGCGACACGCTGCGGCTTTCGAATCTCACCCGCACGCAAAGCAGTTTGCGTGCTCGCCTCCGCGCAATGAAAAAGGCCCTTGTTAGGGCTCTTTTTCAAACGCGCGGAGAGCGTCGTATTAGAACTAAACCCCGACAAGCCCTGTAAGGTCGGTTGGTTGAATTCCATTATACCAAATCGACGCATCTCGTGCGGACTAAAAGTGACAAAAGTGACAGTCCTCTATATTAGTTATCTTCGTCCATAATTGGAATAGGAACTTCCATTCTAAAAATCTTCTTTACGATAGAAAGTTGATGTTGGCGTTTTTCCCAAAGAGTGTCTCCAGGTGTTTCGTTTAAAGAAATTGTGATCATTGATACTAAATCTCGATGGTCTGCTATTATCTGTATAACCTTTATAAGTAATTCGTCCTCAGATACTTTTTTAGAGAATCCATCCCTGTTATCAAAGAAATCTAAATCAATATCTATGATGCATTTCCCATTACTGTTTTTTATATTCTCAGCTAAATTATAAACATCTAATACGTTCTTTTTAAAATCGTAAGATGTTTCGGGTAAACCAGTATGCCAATCTCCCACAGATGAATAAATATAATAATGCTGAAAAAGATTTGCTTTTGCTGCAAGATGTACAAAATTGTCGTACGTTATACACGGTCTTGTTTGTCTGCCGTTCCAAGGATCACGATAGGGACATTGTAGATTCTCGTAAGTTTCAAAATTTGCCAAATTGTTAAATATACTAAGTGCTTTTTCCAAACATTCTGGTTCACCTGCACCTTCCCACCGACGGGCATCGGTATGTTCATCAATGTGAATAAGAGTATGTTTACCTTCAAAAATATCACCACATTGAAGCCAACACCAAAGTGCAAGCCGATGATTCGACATTACATAAATATTTTCTTCTTTCCATAAAAAGGTATTATCATAAACCCTAGCATATTCTTTTTTACTTGGCGGAATAAGAAAAGAACCCATATGTTAAAAAGGTAAAGTTTTATTTGTCCGATAAATTGTTGTGGTAGCTAACGAGCCAGGCAAAAGACCCCCCAATACTGACGGTTGTCTATGCCAAATATTCAACGGAAGGATACCATTACCTTTTATTGCTTTGAGTTCAGGTTTAAGATTTGAATATACTCGATTCGTAATATGGATATTGTAAACTCTTGTAGTAGAAGTCACGCCAGAGCTATCAGGGATCTGTACCTTTGATTGTGCTGAAAGTTTAACTGCGTAATTTGTCGGGTTACCTACCCATACTAAATCGTTATTATCATCACCTTTAGCACCACCCCTCACTACAAATACATTACCGACATCTATACCAATACCACAATCAAAAATAAGATTCTGAGCTTGTTTATTATTAGCAAAATAACTTCTTAGCTTCGGTTTCAAAACTGTATTAGCAAAATCCATCATTTGTAATGCAGATCGAACCGCGTTATCACATTTTGAATCACCATGGAAAGTAATTAGTACGCCGTCACCATTAAAGCTTCTTACTTCTCCGTTATTCTTAAGAGCAATCAAGGTTACCCCTCTTAAAAATGATTGATACATGCGAGCCGCAGTTTTCAATCGAAAAGCATCCACTATTTTTGTGGATTCTTTTACATCAATGAACAACATCGCCAGTTCAACCTCTTTCCCAAATCTACCGAACGCTACCTCGCTCACGCTAGGGATCATCCTACCTTGCACGATTTCATAATCGCCTTCAAAAAAATAGTTAGTATCTCTTATGAGGTTGTCTTTAAATTCAGACATTTTTACATCAAGCTAATTAACAGCAGAAGTAGAGTGACTAACTGAACTCCAAATGCCCAAATAAATTTTTGAATAGAAGCATACTTTTTCTTTGCAATAATTGAGTTTATTACAATCTGGCTAGCCAAATCTTTTTTATATTCTTCGTTATCTACTTTCTCTAAATCATCTATTCCTGAATCAATGTCATTCTCATATGCATTTGCAATATGTTGAAAGTAAATCTTCGACTTCTTGTGCTTATTATCAAGTTTCGGATAGATGATCTTAAGCCAAAAATACAATGCAATAAGGGTCGCTATAATTGATAATATGGACAATATCATCGTATAGATACCTCCACATACCAATTTATCGAGATTCACAAGTTGATATATAAAACCAGCGATATTAAACGAACCTAAGATCATTGCTTTTTGGTCAGCAGTTTTAATCCACTCATTTACTTGATCGAATGTATATTTTAGGTTTTCCATAATCTTAACTGTTCAGTATTTCTGATAAATATTGATTGCCACAATTTGTACACCATATGTGATGCATATAATGCGCCTTGTCTCCCGAGATCTCTTCTTCGGCTGTTGTATCTATTTCCTTCCATAGGTGTTGTGGCATTCCATCTTCTGTATGACACCCACAGCTCATGATGGCATGATCATAGTGGTTTGTTTCAAGAATAGAAAAAATTTCTTCAGACACAATAAGTACAGGATGAGCAACAAATGGATGCATCTCTCTTATTTTTTCAGAAAGTTTCATAAGCTTATAAGTGTTGTTTACAAGCCTACCTGCCCAAACTTCATTATTATATTTTCTTGTACCAATTTTTTTAACAAGGATTTTGTCCTGGCAAATTGCTGCTTTACAGTTCAAATCAATATCAAAAGCTGATTTAAATTTTGGCTTTATTTCATTTTGAAAGAAAGTACGGAATGTTACAGCTGCTACAAGAGCTCGTTTAATAGCATCTTCACCTTGATATATCCCAAATACACCATCGCCTTTAATATCAATGTAGTCAGCCCTGATCCCTTCAAGATTAAGCATGTCGACAATATTTTCCGTGAAGTACTCATATAGTTTTGCCATCGTCTTCACATGTCTTTTTGCAGAAAGAGCCGAAGATTTATCAAGATCAATTGCCAAGCATACAAACTTTTCATCTCCACCAAGCCAAGTAGAGTTTTCCAGGTATGCCTCATCTTGAATTTTGCTTAGATCACCCACATTTTCATCAATAGAAAAGGCTTCGAATCTTGCATCCGATCTTGTCTTGAAATCTTTAAAAATTTCTTCTATTTTATCCATAAGTTAGTCGAGGTTATTTCCTTCTTTACCGTCTGGATTCGACACGGGTGTTTTAACACCGTTGATCACACGCACATGATAACTGTTGTAATTACCTTGTTCAATTTCTTTTACGAACCCAGCCCTCGTCATATCTTTTCCTGACTTGTTGTCATGAAAATTTTGATTTCTTCCCGACTCTGATTCACTTGTTACTACTACTGATTTTGCCATATGTTTTAATAAATTAACTTTTAATAATTCCGACAACCTTTCCACTTAATTGAAAATCGTCACCCTCATGAATAAATATTGGTAGATATTTTTCAGTTGAATCTGCTTCAAGAACGATTCGTTGATTTTCTTTCTCATACTTGTATCGTTTGATAGTTGCCATGCCGTCTATGACAGCGACAACAATATCTCCGTTCTTGTAGTTTTTATAGCCACTATCTACCAAAACGAAATCTCCACTTTCAATAGTATTCTTGTCATCTACTTTTGCGAGATTCATACTCGAACCATCTGCAATAACAGAGTAGAGATCTTTTTTGTTGTATGGCAACATAGAAGATGAAACTTTGAGATATTGCTGAATATTTTGCTCGGCAAATATAGTTGCGGGACCACAGTTTGCAGATCCAACAACAGGTAGTGAGAACACGGTATTAACAGTTGATTTCACAAGACCTCGCTTTACAGGCCTTATAACTCCTTGTTCAAGGTTCATCTGAATCATTCCAGCCTTTTCAAGCTGTTGTAAGTGGTATTTCACTATTTGCGGTTTGTCAGGCACGCCAATTTTATCGGCTATTGTTCTAAGGCTATATGACCCGATATTCGGATCAGTGTCTATGAGAGCTAAAAGCTGTTTTTGTTTGCTGTGCATATACTCATTATAGCATACTTTTTAACTTGCAACAATATTCATTTGACATTTTTTACACTACCTTGATATACTTAAAGAGTACATTCATAAACCAAACTCGCTTTTTACTGGTCCCACACGGAGGGGCTGTCCGCGGTATCTACCGATGTAAGTCAAAAGTAACGGAACGTTAATTATCAGCACGAAAGTGTTCGGTACGATTCCATTTGACGGAAGCAATAGTTACAACCTTTATTGGTTGTTGTTATTGCGTCTGTCGTAAATGCAAAAACACCAACTGTATAAATTAGTTGGTGTTTTTGTTTGTATACATTATTAAATAATATTTTATTTATTTGTATATGAAAAAGATAAAATTAGAATGGAGAACAGAACGTTACCGTGTTAACGACCTTGTCCCCCAAGAGGTTAACCCTCGCAAAATTACCGACAAACAAATGTCGGATCTTACTAGAAGTCTCAAGAAGTTTAATTTAGTCGAAGTTCCTGCTATTGATCTCAATGGGAAAATACTTGCAGGTCATCAACGAATTAAAGCTCTTCAAATCCTCGGTCGTGGAGATGAAATGATTGATGTTCGTATTCCTAATCGTAAGCTCACAGAAAAAGAATCGAAAGAATATTTAATTGCTTCCAACAAGCTTGGTGGTGACTGGGATTTTAATCTGCTCAAATCTTTTGATCTTGATACGCTTGAGTTCGCAGGATTCGATAAAATTGAACTGGGAGAATTATGGGATAAAGAGAAGGAGGTGATCGATGATGAATTCGATGAAAAGAAAGAAATCAAGAAGATTAAAAAACCTACCACAAAACTAGGCGATGTAATCAGTCTTGGTAAACATCGCATTATATGTGGCGATTCAACAAAGCAAGAAACCTTAAGCAAATTACTTGGGAAAGAAAAAGCTTCGATGATATACAGCGATCCTGTATACAACATACAAATTGATTACGATGGCGGTGTAGGAGGAAAGAAAGATTACGGAGGGAATGTAAACGATACTCGCACTTTTGAGGAGTATAGAAAGTTTCTGAAAGACAGCATCGAATGTGCCTTGTCGGTATCAGAGAAAGACACTCATGTCTTCTATTGGTGCGATCAAGTATATATCGGCATCATTCAAGAAATATATAGATCGCTTGGAATCAATAACAAGCGAGTGTGTTTGTGGTTGAAGAACAATCAGAATCCTGTTCCCTCAGTGGCATTCAACAAGGTTTATGAGCCAGTCGTGTATGGTGTTCGTGGAAAACCATTTCTTGCAGATATAAACAATCTCAATGAAGTTCTTAACAAGGAACTATCAACAGGAAATAATCTACTTGATGAGATTAATGATATTTGGATGGCGAAACGCCTATCAGCCAAAGAATATGAACATGCCACTTCTAAGCCTCCACAGCTCCATGAGAAAGCCATTAAACGCTGTACAAAGCCCAATGATATCATCTTAGACAGCTTTCTTGGTTCTGGTAGTACTTTGATTGCAGGAGAAGCTCTTGGTCGAAGAGTATATGGATGTGAACTCGAGCCACAATTTTGTGACCTAATTGTAAGGAGATATGAGAAGTTAACTGGTCGCAAAGCTGTATATGAAAAAGACGAAGAAACTGCTTAATAAACTAGCTGAAGAAGTTGAGAAGACACCTGTCATTCAGATTGCTTGCGACAAATTTGGAATATCCCGAAATACTTTCTACCGTTGGATGAAAGAAGACAAGAATTTCCTTATTCGTATCAATGAAGCTATGTCACTTGGTACTGGTCTTGTAAGTGATGTTGCAATAAGTAACGTGCTTGAAGGAATCAAAAGAAAAGATGCTATGTATACAAAATATTGGCTGAGTCACAAGCATCCTGACTTTAGAAGACCGTTCATCTTCAAAGTTGATTCTGATGATCTAATTAATCATTTCAGATCTACCATAGAGGGAGTCAAAAAACGTGAGATTGAAGAAAATATAGAGAATGCTATTACAGAGAGAGATATCAAGAAACATGAAGAGGCAGAAAAAAGCGCCGCAGAGTTTCTAGATAAGTGGAGATCTGTTTTAAGTAAGCCAGACGAATATCGAGCACAAGAAATATTTGAGAAGTGGAAAAAAGAGTATGAGGAAAGTGGAAAAGAGCCACCTAAAATGACCAAAAAACCCGATGGATCTGATTTACCTCTTATGCCATTCTAACTAATTTGAAACTACTTAATCTTTTCTCCATCAAAGATAAATTCTTTGATCTTCCAGTTAGCATCTGTTTCAATTGAAGCTTGGTTATCTTGGCCAATAAATTCAAGTTTCATTGACCAATACGCACGAACCATAGCCCCAAATCCGTTTTGACTATCTATGTATGAAGATACTTCAAAAAGGTTGGGGTTTTGTGGGTCTACTGTTGTTGTCGGTGGATTATATTTTGCTGTTGATGGTGAAATAAGTGGAACTTTATCTATGTAAGATTTAGCAAGAATTCTCGCACTTTGGAATTTTAATTCTTTAATATCTTGAATTGCTTGTTCAGCAGGAGAAAGTTCAGGTGTTGGCTCTGAAATTATTTGACTTACAAATATTGGAACAAAGATTAAAGCTAAAATTAATGTTCCAATCGGATGTTGTCGAAACCAATTTCTTAAATCACTTTTACAATGTGGACAAATAGTTGCTTTTGCATCTACTTCCATTCTACATTTAGGACACAATTTTTTACCAGCTTGATCGCTCATGGTATTAATTTTCTTTTGCGTGTTATTTATAAATCCTAGGGTAAGACGCAAAAAGCCTACCACATAGGTAGTACCTTGCGGTACTCATACCAGTTTCCCGATATGGCGATCAAGCGACCCTATATGATAGGTTCTTTACGCTTGATCGACTTTTCGCCATGCCACTGATTTCTCAAATGGTTTAGGCTACTTTTTCTTATTCAACTGTAAACAAATAATAACATTTTCGACCCTATTATTCAATTTAGATCCTATCGCAAAGATCTAGTTTTGCTAAGGATAGTACGCGAGTACGCTACGTTTTTTTAGTTCTGCATAGACTTAGCAAAACTAGTGTTCTCTGTCATTAATATAATATGGAAACATATACCACAGCCAGAATTGGTAAGGAGGTTATAGCACCAGTACAAAAAATTAGGTACGTTCTGTATGCTCGTAAATCAACCGAATCAGAAGAGCGGCAAGTCTTGTCGATTGATTCACAAGTAAAGGAAATGCTTGAACTCGCCGAACGTGATGGATTAGAAGTCGTAGAAATACGAAGAGAATCTCATAGTGCGAAAGAATCAGGACAGAGACCTGTGTATAAAGAAATTTTAGAAGATGTACGACGAGGACGATTTAACGGCATCCTCACATGGGCACCCGATCGTCTTTCTCGTAATGCAGGTGACCTTGGAAGTATCGTTGATTTAATGGATCAACAGCTACTTATGGAAATCCGAACATACGGACAACAATTTAAAAACTCACCAAACGAAAAGTTCCTATTAATGATTTTGTGTTCTCAAGCAAAACTCGAAAATGATAATAAAAGTATCAATGTAAAGCGAGGGCTACGAACACGAGTAGAAATGGGATTATGGCCTGGACCTGCACCGACTGGATATATGAAAGAAAAACGCATGGATCGAAAATGCGAAACACTTCTTGATCCAGAACGAGCACCAATTATCAAAAAAATGTTCGAGAAAGTAGCGTACGAACATTGGAGTGGACGAAAGATATATAACTGGCTTAAATTTGATCTCAATCTTAGAACCGCCGCAGGAAAGAAACATCTCAGTTTAGGAAATATTTATAAAATACTAGATAACACTTTTTATTATGGAGTCTTTGAATACCCGAGACAATCAGGTAATTGGTATACAGGAAAGCACGAACCAATAGTTACCAAAGAATTGTTCGATCTAGTACAAGCACAGATAAAAAGTAATGTGCTACGAGTAGAAAACAAAGAATTCGCTTTCACTAAAATGATGCTCTGCGGATTGTGTGGATCTGGTATATCGGCAGATGAAAAGTTTAAGAAACTCAAAAATGGCGGTGTTGCTCGATATGTCTATTATGGTTGCACTAAGGCGCGCGGGGTGGATTGTAAATGCGGGTACACCGAAGAAAGAGAACTATTAAAGCAGTTCAATGAACTAATCGAAAAGATAAATTTAAATGAAATAGAAGTTAAAGAAAAGATAAAATATGATGTTGAACGATTTTCAAAACTACAAAAATTTCTATTAGGAACTAAAGAAAAAATTGATATACCAAATATTGATATACGAGGGTATGCAAAGTTCGTTTTAAAAGAAGGAACTGATATTGAAAAGAGAGAATTGCTTGGATGTTTGAAGAGCAAGATTTGTTTGGCTAATAAGAAAATTACCCTAAAAAAATAAAAAGACTCTCCGTTTCCAGAGAGTCTCAATTGTTTTGTAGGTAACTTTTAACGTTCGAATACCAGCAAATGATGTCTGTCCTGAATCGTTGGCTGGTCAAAGCCAAGATCTTCGGAATGAACGCACTTCCAGCCGTACTTTTCAAATCGCTTAATCCAGTTGCTTGGAATTTCATAGGTTCCAGGCACAGATATATTGGCATAATTGAAGAAACGGTTCCAGAGAGTGTCATTCAATAGCATCCTGCCCCAATCCTTTTTGGCTGTTTCTTCGTCATCTGCTTCAGGTACTGTTTCGATGATGACCAATTTTCTCGAAACAATGCGGTCCAGTTCCATTAATATCTTTTCGTTGTCAGCTTCGTGATGAATCACATTGGTGAGAACGGCACATTCGTAGTGCTTATCAGATACCGGAACACTGTAACCATCGAACAAACGAACGGGTATTGAAACTGTTTCTGCACGGAAATCCCGTACATCAACACCTTCAATATGAATCCCGCACCTGTCGTAAAGCATTTGAGACAGCGTGCCGCTTCCACACCCGTAGTCGATGGCGTTGCCGACATCTTTCAGGTGCGGACGGAGTTGGTTGAAAATAATTTCAAAGCGTTCTTGCAAGCCAGCTTGAATTGCTTCAAAAACATTCTTGCCGCCAAGTGTTTGCCGTATGAAGAGATTTTTTATTTCTCTCTCAGCTTCTTCGATCGTACGAGCATCCTTTATGCAAAGGAGAACATTGGCTGCTAAGCCATGACCCGACATATCGACAAAACCTAAGCGCTGAAATGTTTTTGCGAAATCATCATGCACTTTCTGCAGAGTTTCTTTGTCAGCTATGGCTGTCTGTAAATTACCGATGAGTATTTTGTTGGTATCCATATTTATTTTGATTTATTGAGTTATCTTTAAACCCAAAAAAGATGCAAAGACAACTCAATAAACTGCAAATACGGAGAAAGAACTCATTAGAGACATAATAACATATTAAGTACTAGTTGTCAATTTTAAAGTATTACTAAAATAGTGTTTTTGAACACAACAAAATTTCTAATATATACAAATAAAAGAGTGGGTATCCACTCTTTTATTTGTATATGCTGATAGCATCTCGTGCTATCACGATTTGGCGGAGGCGGTGAGATTCGAACTCACGGTTCCAATTAAGGAACGACGGTTTAGTAAACCGTTGATTTAAACCGCTCATCCACGCCTCCGTATATTCGCTTCGCTCAAACGGAGGCCGCTTACGCGGTGCCGTGGATGAGCGGTCTCTCGCTTTGCTCGCGGCTTGGATTAAAGCAGTTTAATCCTCGCCCATCTCATCCAACGCCTCGTTCAAACAGAGACAATATAGCGTGTTAGATACACGAAAGCAAAGTTGGAAGTAGAGGAGCGAATATGGTAGTCTCTATCCGCAACGTTCAATGGAGCCGTGTCAGAGTGGTCGAACGTACCTCTTTGCTAAAGAGGCAGGGTGTAAAAGCCCTCGCGGGTTCGAATCCCGCCGGCTCCGCAATGTCTAGTCTATAAAATTCAATCTATGAAAGAATCATTTGGAAATGAGCCCCCTAACCCAGAGGTGTTGCGTAAAACGAAATATTTCTCTGATTTTGCAAAAGCACATTTTTCTGAAATGAAAATTCTTGAGAAAGGAGGAGTTTTGGGTAAGGGGAACGAAGAATGGCGAAATATTTCTGAGCACTGTCTTGTTGAAGCAGTGGGAGCGGACATTTTAGCTGAGCATCTTGGCGCAGACCGCCAAAAGTTAATTACAGCTGCGTTGCTTCATGACTGGTATAAACGGAAAGAAATCGAGTCAATGAAAAAAGTTGGTGGAGGGCTCGGGTACGCTACAACAGTAGAAGAGGATAAGGAAAGTTTAAAAAACCTCGGCGTTTCTTCTGAGCTTATTGAACTTGCTCATGCAAACATTCCAAAAAGCATTGAAGGAGAATATGTACAGGAAAGAACTATAGAAGAAAAAGTAATGCATTTTATTGATGCTGTTACGGATGGTACTGATTTTATAGATTATAAAAAGCGCATGGAGTTATCAGGCAGTAAAAAAGCCAATAGAGAATTTTCAGAATCATTGAAAGACCGATATCAAGGCAAAAGTCTTCTTGAGGTTCAAAATATTTTAGCAGGACAAGAGCAAGCTGAATTCGAAAAGGCTCTTCACATTCCACCAGGAACCATTCTTGCTTTTATCAAAGAAAAACTTACTGAGAGAATTGCGAAAAAATAATTGAGTATAAAATATTTACTCCAAATTTGTTAAAGTAAACACATGTCTACTCCACACCCTATGCGTATATTGGTTACCGGCGGAACCTTCGACAAGGAATACAACGAATTAAATGGGGAACTGTATTTTCGTGAATCACATGTAGAAGAAATGCTCGAGCGCGGGCGTTCGCAGCTTACTGTTTCGGTTGAAACGCTCATGATGGTTGATAGTTTACAAATGACGGACAGCGATCGTGAAAAAATTGCTACGCGGGTGATGGAAGTTCCTGAAGACCGCGTCATTATTACGCATGGTACCGATACGATGCCCGAAACGGCACGACTTCTTAGTGAAAAAATAACTGGCAAAACAGTAGTGCTTACCGGGGCCATGATTCCGTACAAGTTCGGAAGCTCTGACGGACTCTTTAATTTAGGTAGTGCGATGTCGTTTGTGCAGACACTTTCGCCGGGGGTATATGTAGTGATGAATGGTCGCTATTTTACTGCCGACAACGTTCGTAAAAATAAAGAAACTGGCACGTTTGAGAAACTTCGCGACTAAGATTTCCACAACTTGCGCGAGTTTTCGGAGTTGGTACTATCTATTTATTAGCAGTAAGCTCGGAGCCTGTTTCAACCTAATCGATGCGGTTATGTTGCAACAGGTTCCGAACAAAGTATGGCAAAAATAAAAGCCGAGTATATCTGGATCGACGGGCACAAACCAACGCCCGGACTCCGATCGAAAACGAAGATATTAGAAAAATCCGTCCGTAGTGTGTCCGAACTCCCAAAGTGGGGATTCGATGGCTCAAGTACGGAACAGGCAGAGGGACATTTTAGCGACTGCGGGCTCACACCCGTTTTTTTTGTTCCTGATCCGATTCGTGGGGCACCGCATATTCTTGTGCTATGCGAAGTAACCAATGCTGATGGCTCTGTGCATGTTTCGAACACTCGCGCACACTTGCGAGAGGTGGTGAAAAAGTATAAATCACAGGATGCTTGGTTTGGTATTGAACAAGAGTACACGATGTTTATGGACAAACGCCCATTTGGTTTTCCGGCTGAAGGATTTCCTGAACCACAGGGCCCATACTACTGTAGCGTTGGTGCTTCGAAAGCGCTCGGTCGTGATTTGGTTGAAGAACATCTTGAAGCGTGTCTAAACGCTGGACTCGCTATTTCAGGTATTAACGCGGAAGTTATGCCAGGTCAGTGGGAGTTTCAAGTTGGAACCGCCGGGCCGCTTGAAGTATCTGACCATCTTTGGATTGCTCGCTGGCTTCTGGAACGTCTCGGTGAAAACTACGGCATCGATATTTCACTCGAACCTAAGCCACAGGAAGGTGACTGGAACGGAGCCGGTGCCCACGTGAACTTTAGTACAAAAGATATGCGTAAACCCGGTGGTATTAAAGCTATTGAAGCAGCGTGTAAAGCGTTTGGTAAAAAACGCCAAGAACATATTGCAGTGTACGGTGCTGGAAACGACAAACGCTTAACCGGTAAACACGAAACTTGTAGCATCGATCAGTTCCGTTACGGAGTTTCTGACCGCGGTGCTTCGATTCGTATTCCGATGGCAACGGCAAATGCAAAAAGTGGCTACTTGGAAGATCGCCGACCGGCAGCGAATATGGATCCGTATCAGGTATGTGCTCGCCTCATGCAAACCGTGGGGGAATCGTCATAAGCGGCGCATTTCTAAAAAGTCTTAGAATTACAAAAGCCGGATAAGCCGGCTTTTGTAATAGGCATAGAGTTCGTTCGTCTTCTCTAATGTGTTATGGGATAATACCCATACTTAATTAGTAAGTAGAGTCTCGATATATTTATGACAAATAAGGGTTTTGCCCCGATTCTCGTTATTCTTGGTTTGGTTATTATTGCCGCTATCGGCGGCGGTGCCTACTTTGTAGGTAAGAAAGCGGCAGTTGAGTCGCATTCTTCAACAACTAATGAGTGGCCAGCGGCTCCAACGCTCAATACGAATTCTGATAACGAAACTCAAACCGCTATAGATGGCACTGCCGGAGAAGATGTTGGTGTATCAGTTAATGCTCATGTTGGTGTGGGAGCGCAGCCTCAACCACAACAGGCACAACACCAGACTTCTCAGTTACCAACGTCTCAGTATATTGGAATAAATGGCACTTGGCCTCCAACAGTGCAACACAGTACAAGCGCGTACTCGTGTGGCTCTCTAACGAGAGATGTATTTGATTCACCGATGACGCTTACCGGAACACAGAAAACTATTAACCACAGAACATATTGTGTGTACTCATTCTCTGATGGTGGCGCAGGTCACTACGCTGGAGTGTATACATATATAACAGCTGCATCACATGGAGGTGGTACTGAACGAGTAGACTTCCGAGTTGATTGGGGTAACTGTGGTGTGTATGGCGGATCAACTGATCCACAAGTTGTGCAGTGTCGCGCAGAGCAAGCAAACTTCTTTGCGAGCCTTGATGCTGCAGTTGATAGCTTGATGTAACAAAAAAAGAAACAAACTAAAAAAACACCTTTCCGGGTGTTTTTTTAGTTTGTGTTACTATTGCCACATGGAACTCCAAGTTGGCGTTAAAGTGTTACTCAAAAACGACGAAGGGAAATATCTCTTGATTCGTCGTAATCCGAAAAAATATCCGGAAGTGGGGCCAAAGTGGGATATCGTTGGTGGGAGAATTAATCCAGGTTCACCACTCTTAGAAAATTTAGCGCGTGAAGTGAGAGAAGAAACTGGTCTTGAGCTTGCAGGTACGCCAAAAATAATTGGTGCCCAAGATATTTTTACTCCGAAATTTCCTGATCGCCATGTGGTGCGTATTTCGTACGTAGGCGTTGCGAAAGGGGAGCCGGTTATCGATGAAGAGAGTCTTGAGTGGAAATGGTTTTTGAAAGAAGAAATACAAGCTCTCACACACGAAGAACTTGATCGTTTCTTTAAAGAGATTCTGGATCAAGGAATATAAATATGCGATACATCAAAACTTGGAAACAATTTTTATTTACGCTCCTTAAGCCCGGCTTCCCGCTGGTGCGTGATATTGGTGCTTGGCTCGGATTTGTAACTCCTGATCCGTTTCGTCAGCGATTTCATTTAGGCTATTTGAAACCGGGAACTGATATGGCGTTGTTTATTGCACATTTACGAACGCACAAATTTATCTACCAGCGTATGGCTTGGATTGATCCTGATGAAGTGCTCGGTATGCGGGCGCTTGATGAGAAGAATCATACGTATCAATACCATATACGCGTATATAGCGATGGGGAAGTGCGCGGACACTATGAAAAAACTCCCGAAGACTTTCCGATGGATCACTTACACGAAATTGGTCTTTCTGATCGGACCGAAGAGTTTTTTGGTTTTTTTGGTGGCTTTGTTACTCGGAAGAAAGGCGGAGACTAGGATTTGATTCAGGAAAAATAAGATCCCACAGGGCACCAGTAGTATTGCGTGGCTCGCCTTTGAGTGGATAGAGATGAAGTTCGATGAAAGGGAGCGAGTTGCATTCAATAACACCGCAACGACGCTGTTCTTTCCACGACTTTGTAATGTCATTGATGATGAAGTCGATGCCAACGAGCGGATCATTAAGAACGCGAGCAACGTATTCAAAGAGTTCACGATTGTCTGGGTGTGTTTCGTCGGTTACGTCAGTCGCTCCGCCACCTAAACCACGACTAGCTTTTTCACCAAGGGTAACCAAAATGCCAGGACCCGGACGGCTTTCCATCGTAAGCGTTTGCCGACGAAGCTCTAGATGAACTTCAGGATTCTCAGGATTTATTTCATGAAAGATTGGTCCTTTGCGCAGTGGATTCATGTTTTCAAGAGCGATAAGTTCAGCAATGTTGTGAATGCCATCACCCCAAACACATGGTGGTTCACGACGAAGTACGCCAATTAGTTTTCCGCCAATCACCGTTGCTCGATGTACGAGTCCGATATGTTCTTCCTCAATAATCACCCAAGGTGAAAGTTGTATGGCTTTTTTATATGCCTTTCGTAATTCTTCGAGGTTATGAATGTGAATGGTGGTGTGGCGGCTTCGTGAACCCAAGTTTGGTTTGATGATGCATGGTGGTTCAAGTTTTTTAAACAATCGTTTGGTACCCCACCAGGTAAAAGCAACGCCGCCGAAAGCAACAGGAATTCCTGCATTAATAAAATGTTCACGCATGGTGCCCTTGTTGTCCATCCATAACAATCCGTCAGATGTTTTATTACCAGGCCGGGGTAATCCGTCGAAGGCACGTTTTAATACTTTTCCTTTCTCTCCTTGCGCGAGTGGTTCACCTTTGTCATTTGTCTTCTTTTCCCATTCAGCGACGAAAAGTTCTCGGCCTAAGTTAAAAAGACGAAACTCCCACATATTGATGCCTCGACGTTTCGCTTCTTCCCAAAACGCTTTTGCTCGGCCACCAGTTTTTTCATCTGGCTCGTAGGCGATGGTGCCTAGATGAAGTTTTACCAGTATCGGATAGAGCCACGGAAGAAAGTGATTCCAAAGCGGTGGGCCAAACAACGGTTCACAAAAACGCCAGATGCTATCGAACGGCTTAGAAAACGGAGACATGAACCAAAAAAGGAAGATAGAAGTTTTTTCGAGTGTGTGGTTTACCGGCGCATTGCCACAATCGGGGCAGGAGGGAGCTTTGGTTTCGGACATGGCACCATGATAAACGGTAAATGCTCCTGAGTAAACACACCTTGTTAGTGGAGTTCGGTGTATCCAACCGTCACCGCAAGTACTTCTTTAGCCCCAGCTTCTTTAAGAACCCTTTTTGCTTCACGAAGTGTTGCGCCAGTTGTCACAACGTCGTCGAGGATGATACAGCGAGTACCGTGAACATATTTGGGGTTACGTAGAATAAAACTGCCCCGCGGGTTATTAAGTCGAGCGCTGCGGCTAGCGATTTCAACTTGGCTTTTGGTTCCCTGTTTACGGAGTAGGAGAGTGGTATTCATGGTTAGCATATCGGCTGTATCGTGTTTGATAATGGCTTTCCCAAGAATTTCTGTCTGGTTGTAGCCACGGCGTTTTTTCCGTTTGTGAGTGATAGGAATAGGAATTAAGGTCCAGGACGTTTGCGTTAGATGAGTCTCTTCAACTGTCGCCTCAAGAATTCGGTCATAGAGAAATGGTCCCAGTTCAATAAGAGCCTCTGGTCGACCACGGTACTTTGCTCGACTGATGCTCTCTTTAATAGTGTGGTCTCGATACGAGGAAAGTGGGAAAATCCACGGTTCGGGTATTGATTCTCTGATAAAAGGGATATGTTGTTTACAGATACTACAGAGAGCAGTATCAGGAGTGCCACAGCCAGCACAGGATTCGGGAAAGAGAATGTCAGCTAGAATGCTTCGCAGGTGTCTCCCAAGCTTCCATAGATCTTTCATCATTCTCTTACTATAGAGAACGTAGTATAAAATAATCATCAAATCCTAATTTAAAAGTAATGTTACTGTTTCATAGATTTGTGCCTATGGTATACTCTCCAAAGTAGCGTCCGTTGTACACGGCGCATGTTGTCGTTCTGCATGAACCCATTTACAAAAATCTTAAACGAGGGATTGTCACTTTTTCAAAAGGGAGCTTCGGGATCGAGCGTCATTGGCGTTGACGTTGGTACCTCTTCAATTAAGATTGTTGAACTAAAAAAGAAAAATGGTAAGGCAGTACTGGAAACGTACGGCTCTCTTGCTCTTGGTCCGTATGCAACACTTGATGTTGGGGCGGTGACTAATTTACCTGCCGAAAAATTATCCCAAGCACTTACTGATGTGGTGCGTGAAAGTGGCGCAACGGTTTCTGCTGGAGGCTTTTCAATTCCTTCAACTGCCAGTCTTATTTTCCTTATTGATCTGCCACCGGTAATTGGTGAAAAAGATCTTGCTTCGGTTATTCCAACTGAAGCGCGCAAATATATTCCGGTTCCTATTAGCGAAGTTATGCTCGACTACTGGGTTATTCCTAAGAAAGAAGAGCATTACGCTGAAGGAGCTGCACCAAAAGAAAAAACGGAAGTGCTTCTGGCAGCAATTCATAACGACACTATTTCTAAATATAAGAGTATTGTTTCTGGAGCAAAACTCCACGCAAACTTTTTTGAGATTGAAACATTTTCAGCGATTCGAAGTACTTTTTCTCACGAACTATCACCAGTGTTGGTAATAGATTTTGGTGCGTCTCGAACAAAGCTCGCTATTGTTGAGTACGGTATTATCAAAAGTTTTCACGTTGTGAACCGAGGAAGCCAAGATATTACCAACGCGCTTTCTAAATCTCTTGGTGTTCCATTTCCAAAAGCAGAAGAGATGAAGCGTGAATTTGGTTTATCAGGTAGCTCTCTCGATCGCAACGTCGGAGACATTACACGATTGACTGTTGATTTTATTCTTTCCGAATCAAACGCAGCAATTCTTGCCTATGAGCGCAAGTATGGTAAGAGTGTTTCAAAAGTTATTCTCTCAGGTGGAGGATCATTACTAAAAGGTTTTGCGGAAGCCGCGCATACCAACTTTGCAGCTGAAGTTGCTCTTGGTGACCCGTTCGCGAAAGTAACAGCCCCGGCATTCCTCGACGGCGTACTTGCTTCGATTGGTCCAGAATTTTCAATTGCCATTGGTCTAGCACTTCGAGAGCTTCAGTAGCATCCACATAGTTTTCACCAGGCAGGGTATTGATTCACTAGCCTCGCGCGGGTGTTCTATAGTACAATAATTGACATCAATGGATCCCCAGGCTCAAACTTCTTTCATACCGAAGCGTCCGCTTGCTGAAGATCGCGCTCCACGGCAGAAAACCGTAAGCATTTTTTCTTTTTTTGCTACGATTTTGTTCCTTGCTTCAATCGTTGGAGCAGGAGCAATGTATTTTTATAAAAATACACTCACTGCTTCCGTGAACGGTATGCAGCAAGATTTACAGAAAGCACGAGGAGCTTTCGAAGATACTTTCCTCCAAGAACTTCAAAAAGTAGATAGCCGCATTAATGCCGCACGGTCAGTTCTTGAAAACCATGTTGCGGTTTCGCCAATTTTTCAAGCACTCCAAAGTTCAACGCTAAAATCAGTGCAGTTTACAAAGTTTGTGTACGCAGTTGATGGTTCTGGGCCAACAGCTTCTATTTTGGTGAAAATGAGTGGTAAAGCACAGAGCTATAACGCACTTGCGCTTCAGAATGATGCACTCACTTCGAACAAATATATCCGAAACCCAATTTTCTCGAACCTTACCTTAGATCAGCAGGGAAATGTGCTCTTTGATCTTTCATTCTCAGTTGATCCAAAATTTGTACTCTATGGTGAAGCGCTTGCTCGAATTCCTCAACAGCAACAATCACAGAGTGCTCCAGCCTCAACTTCAAACAACGGATCAAACTCCCAAAGTGCCCAGCCTGATGCTGGATCAACAGGAGGAGGAACCGGGTCGCAGCCAGTAGCGTACTCTCCTAACTAACTATGTCACGATTTGTTTTTCCAATTTTAATGACTCTCGGCGCTATCGGTCTTTTTATCTTCTATACCGACGGAACCTATAAAGAGGTGAGTGCCCTTCGTCAGACGCAGAGTGCTTATAGTGAAGCACTCCAGAATTCCCGCAAACTCTTAGCTGTGCGTGATCAGTTGGCAAGTAAATACAATGCGCTCTCACGAGAGGATCGTGATCGTTTGGAAAAACTCATGCCAGATAATGTAGACAACATTCGTCTTATTTTGAATATTGATAAAGTTGCTAAGCAGTACGGTATGCTTCCGTCAGATATTAAATTTGATGCAAGTGCTACCGATCAGAAGCGAAACACAGATGGCACAACACAACCACGAACGCCGGCCGAAGCTCGCGAACTCAATAATCCATACGGAACATTTAACCTGGAGTTTTCAGTGACTGGAACTTATCCAAAATTCTTAGCATTTCTCCATGATCTTGAGCAGAGCCTTCGTTTGATTGACGTTGAGGCTGTTGCTTTTGCTGCAGCAGGGCCAAATGATCCTCTCGGTAGTTACCGCTATACGTTTAAGATTCAAACCTACTGGTTAAAGAAGTAATTATATGAAAGCACTTAAAGTCATTGGAGGATTCCTTGTTATCGCGCTTCTCTTTGGTGCGGGAATTTACTTTTTTGCTGGATCAAAATCAAATAATGCTGCGCCGCTTGCTTCTTCGACTGGCGTAACAGCAAATGCTGGATCAGTACGTTCATCTAATGATCCTGTTGATTCCGATCAGTTTCTTGATCTTCTCTTGAACATGTCGAGCATTAAACTCGACGACACACTATTTAGTATGCAGAGTTTCCGTTCTCTCCGTGATTACTCAACGGTACTTTCAAAAGATGTGGCTACTGGCCGTCCAAATCCTTTTGCTCCGATTGGTCAAGATTCTCAGGGTAATGTCCAAAGTGGTTACAGTGTAACTACTGCAAATCCAGCTCAGGTTACAGCAACGACAGCACTCCTAGGAGCAATTTTGCCCGCTGGTGTTGTACCAGCTGAACGTTGGTTTGAGTGGGGACCAAGCGAGACGGTGCCACTCCAAAATCAAACACCAAAAGTGCAGCAAAACCTTACATCAGGTACCTATGTCTATCAGCTTAGTGGGCTAACTCCAAATACGGTGTACTATGTTCGCGCTGCTGCTCGAATTGGGAGCACACAATTCTTTGGCGACGTGGTTCCATTTCAAACTGCTTCACAAACAATTGGTGCTCACTAGTCACGTACACTTCATTTCTCTCACTTTTCGTGGGATAATGCCTGCATGACATTTCTCGAAGCGCTCATTCGTCGTGGTCTACTCAAGGATACACAGATCGCCGAGGTTTTGAAGCGTGCTGAAGAGAAATATGGGGGAGATATTGATCTTGCCCTAAATGATTTTGGTATCACTGATGACGTTTTACTTACCGAGAAGAGTCGTTATTTTAATATTCCTCGCAAACAGATTAATCCGAAAGCAATTACCTTTGATGTTTTAAAGTATATCCCTGAGGATTCAGCAAAGCATTACCGTTTTATTCCGATTGGTTTCACTGAGGGTGTACTTGAAGTAGGTATCGTTGACCCCGAAAATATTGCAGCCAATGATGCGCTGCAATTTATTGCTTCTAAGCTGAATGTTCCTTTTAAATATTTTCTTATTTCAGGAAAAGAATTTAATACGATTGCCGAAAACTATCGCGGGCTTACGGGTGAAGTTGATCAGGCTATATCGGAAATCGATGATGAGATCGCGAACGTTGATACCACTAACGTTACTATTGAAGCCACCAAAGTTCAGGAAAACCTGAAACCAGGGGAAGAAGAAAAAATTGTTGAGGACGCTCCAATTATTAAAATTGTAGCGGTTATCCTGCGTCACGCTATTGAAGGTAACGCTTCCGATGTGCATATTGAAAATACTGGCGAAAAAGTGAAAGTTCGTTTTCGTGTTGATGGAGCACTCCATACATCGCTTGTGTTACCGCTGAACGTATACGCTGGAATTGTCGCTCGTATTAAAATACTTTCTAAACTCCGCCTCGATGAGAAGCGCAAACCTCAAGATGGTGGTTTCTCTACAAAAATTGATGGCCGAAAAATTGACTTTCGTGTTTCAACATTTCCTGCCTACTATGGTGAAAAGGTGGTGATGCGTATTCTTGATTCTGACAGGGGAGTAAAACCGATTACTGGTCTCGATCTTTCTACAGAAAATCTCGCGATGATTCGTGAAGCACTTACACGGCCGTATGGTTTAGTGCTCATTACTGGTCCAACAGGAAGCGGTAAAACAACGACTCTCTATTCTATGTTGAATGAGCTTGATCGTGAACGATACAACGTGGTGTCACTCGAAGATCCAGTCGAATATCGTATGCCTGATGTTTCGCAATCACAAGTGATGCCAGAAATCGGATACACATTTGCTTCAGGTCTCCGCAGTATTTTACGTCAGGACCCAGACATTATTTTCGTTGGTGAAATTCGTGATAAAGAAACTGCCCAACTTGCTATTCAAGCGGCGCTTACAGGTCACTTAGTGTTCTCAACACTGCACACCAATACAGCTATTGGTGCAATCCCTCGTTTGATTGATATGGGTATTGATCCATACTTGATTGCTCCAACACTCATTCTTTCTATGGCGCAGCGTTTGGTGCGCATTGCCTGTGAGTCTTCCCGAAAAGAAGTACCTATGGACGAGGCAACGAGCCAAATGCTCGAAAAGCAATTTGCCGATTTGCCGGGAGAACGACGAGCATCACTTGGCATTGGTCAAACCATGTACCAGATAGAACCGTCTCCTGAGTGTCCTTCCGGAACCCGAGGCCGAGTAGCCGTATTTGAGATGTTTAAAGTTGATCGCGAAATTCAACGCCTCATTCTTGAAAAGCCAACAGAAGAAGGTTTGTACACCGAACTTCGAAAACGAGGCATGCTGACCATGCGTGAGGATGCTCTCTTAAAAGCACTTCGGGGGGAAGTGCCAATGCAGGATGTGTACGCACTCTAAATACTCACTATTAACCTTGGTCTTACCCATTAATAAGGTATACTAGTTCCATGGCTGAAGCGACAACGACAGCAAATCCTCCGGCAGCATCAACTACACCTGCACAAGGAAAAAAAATTCTTATCATTGACGATGATAGTTTTTTGCTCGATATGTATGCTCTGAAATTTAAGCAATCTGGTTTTGAGGTTGATACAGCTCTCGGTTCAGTTTCGGCGCTTGAAAAGGCAAGAAATGGTGCGGCCCCAGATATTATGTTACTTGATTTGGTTATGCCTGTTATGGATGGTTTTGAGCTCCTCGAAAAGCTCAAAGAAGAAAATCTGGTAGAAAAAACTATCAAGATTGTGCTCTCAAACCGCGGTGAATCTTCCGATGTGGATCGTGCGCGTGAACTTGGTGCAAAGGGCTACATTGTGAAAGCAAGTTGTACGCCATCCGAAGTCATTACTAAGGTCCTTGAATATACACGTTAGCTTATTAACTTATGGAATCAAACAAACTCGTCAACGATTTAATCACTACGCTCATTCGTGAAGGAGGTTCAGATCTTCACTTAGCGGTCGGTCGTCATCCAGCTATTCGTGTCTCAGGTTCTCTTGTCTTTTTGGTACATCGCGATGCACTCTCGGCGGAAGTTATGGCTGGTATTTTGCGTACATTTGTTGATGAAACAAAAGTTGCAAAGTTAAATGAAAATCAAGAACTTGATTTTGCGTACGATTTTGAAGGCGGAGTTCGTTTGCGTGGTAACGCCTACTTCGAGCGCGGCAACTTAGCTATTGCACTTCGTCTTATTCCGAAAGTTAAGACGATGGACGAGTTGAAACTTCCAAAAGTACTTGAGACATTTGCCCGTAAGAAGCAAGGCTTTTTCTTAGTAGTAGGTCCGGTAGGGCAGGGAAAGAGTACAACGCTTTCTTCAATGGTATCGCTCATCAATGAAGAGCGATCAGAACATATTGTAACTATCGAAGATCCGATCGAGTATGTGTATGAAGCAAAGCACTCTATTATCGATCAACGAGAAGTTGGTATTGATACAAAAGATTTCCCTACGGCTCTTAAGTCAGTATTTCGTGAAGATGTAAACGTAATCATGGTGGGAGAAATGCGTGATCCAGCAACAATTGCCACCGCCGTGACAGCCGCGGAAACTGGGCACTTAGTGTTCTCAACACTCCATACTAACAATGCTTCGCAAACCATCGATCGTATCATTGACGCTTTTCCTCCTGGCCAACAAGATCAAATTCGTGTGCAACTTTCCAACTCTCTTATTGGTATCTTTTCACAGCGTCTCATTCCTCGGATTACCGGCGGTCTTATTCCGGCCTACGAACTTTTAATCAATAACAATGCAGTATCTAATCTTATCCGAGAAAAGCGCACACACGAAATTGATGTCGTTATTGAAACTGGTTACGAACAAGGAATGGTGGACATGAACCGTTGTCTTGTTGAGCTGGTTCGTCAGGGAGAAATTTCTATGGACAACGCGTACCTGTATGCGCTCAATCCTAAGGCCCTCGAGCGTCTTCTCTAGTAGTAATTAAACACAAGAATCATGACGTATAAATATAAAGCAGTTACTTCTACCGGTGAGGCCCGCGAAGGTATCATCGAAGCTCAGAATAAGGATCTGGCTATTACCGCACTGCAACGTCGAGGATTTATTGTTACCTCAGTTACAGAAGAGGCTCAAAAAGGGGGAGTGTTTGCCGTTACTGTTTTCTCTGGCGTAAAACTCAAAGACGTTGTATTGATGTCGCGACAAATTGCGACACTCTTCGAAGCCCAAGTGTCTGCGGTAAAGGCCTTCTCGCTGCTTGGATCAAACGCTGAGAGTCCGGAACTCCGCTCAACTCTTGCAGCTGTTGTGGACGACATTCAAGCAGGTCTTTCGATTTCTGGCGCCCTCGGTAAGCACCCAAAAGTATTCTCTGAATTCTATGTAAACATGGTGCGTGCTGGTGAAGAATCAGGAAAATTAAACCAAACCTTCGTCTACCTCGCTGATTACCTTGAACGTCAGTATGAACTTACTACCAAGACAAAGAATGCCCTCATTTACCCAGCTTTCGTTATTACGGTGTTCTTTGTGGTGATGATTCTCATGTTCGTCATGGTTATTCCTCAGCTTTCAAAACTCATTACCGAAAGCGGTCAGGATATTCCAGTCTATACTAAAGTGGTGATTGGTATTTCAAGTTTCTTGGTTCATTATGGTATTTTCCTCTTCATTGCTTTCATCGCCTTTCTTGCCTACATGTGGTGGCTTTCAATGACTGAGAAAGGGAAGGAGTATCTCGATCGAGTTAAATTAGGAATGCCATTGTTTGGTAACCTATTCACAAAACTCTACTTGTCTCGTATTGCTGATAACCTTGATACGATGATTTCTTCTGGTATTCCTATCGTTCGAGCAATCGAAATTACAGGTACAGTTACCGGTAGCCGCGTCTACGGAATGCTGCTTGAGGACTCAGCAAACCGAGTGAAGAGCGGTAGTGCTCTCTCTGATGCTCTCGGCGCTCACGAAGAAATTCCACAAATTATGGTACAGATGGTAAAAGTGGGGGAAGAAACTGGTGGACTCTCAACTATTTTGAAAACAGTTGCTCGTTTCTATAAGCGAGAAGTAGATGATGCCGTTGATAATCTTGTTGGTATGATTGAACCAGTGATGATCGTGGTGCTTGGTGCTGGTGTCGCTATTCTCCTCGCTTCTATTTTGGTTCCGATCTACAACATTGCCTCTGGTATTGCGTAAAAAAGGTATCTATTGACGACATAGAAAACGCGCGGTGAAATCATCGCGCGTTTTCCACACCCTGTATTTACACGGTAATTTCAGAAAAAGGGTATAATTTCTCCATGTTCCGCTCCGTGTTGGAGCACGGAGCAATTAGTAGGTCGTGTTTCTTCCCATTATTAGTAACTTGGAAGAAACATAGTTTTTAGAAAATATGTCGAACAACAAAGGTTTTACGCTCATCGAACTCCTCGTCGTTATCGCAATTATCGGAATCCTCTCAGCAGTTGTGCTCACTTCCCTCAACAGTGCACGTACAAAGGCTAAGACTGCTGCTTTCAAGTCTGAAGTAACTAGTATCCTCCCAAGTCTTATCACAGCTTGTGATACTGATGGTGCTACTCTTACAACTGCAGCTGCACAGACTGGTAGTACTCACGGTGCAGGAACAAGTGTTTCAAACACTTGTGGTACTACAGACACTTTCAGCGTTACCTACACGGCAACGAACGGTGCTGACTCTGCTGCTGACGTTGCAGTTTGTACCGAATCTGGCTGTACATTCAGCTAAACCAAAACACTGGTTAACAAAAACCCCCTCTGGGGGTTTTTGTTTTTGCACCAAGAACTCTAGTAGGAGGGGAATTGCTCTGGTATACTTTCTGCATGGAGCTTCTGCTCGGACTAATCATTTTTTTCTTTGGCACAATCATTGGCAGTTTCTTAAACGTTGTTGCGTATCGGTTCAATACCGGCAAAACATTGGGGGGGCGTTCTATGTGTTTTTCCTGCGGGAAGACACTCCACTGGCATGAGCTTGTGCCGATTGCTTCATACTTAAATCAACGTGGTCGTTGTCTGGGTTGTAAAAGTCGCATCTCAGCTCAGTATCCAATTGTCGAAGCTATAACCGGTTTTTTATTTGTTCTTCTCTATATTCATTTTTCATACCTTCTTCCAACTAACATCCTTCTCTTTGGTATTCATTTTATTTACGCAGCAATTCTGTGGTCAATTGCTCTTGTCATTGCGGTATACGATATTCGACACACGATTATTCCTGAGCGACTTGTCTGGCTTCTAGCGGTACTTTCATTCATAAGTATTTTTGTATTTCTTGGCGACGGACTTGTGTTGCATATACCAGCAGTGCTCGACATTTTCTCTGGCGTAATTTTAGCGTTACCATTTGCTCTCCTCTGGTATTTTTCTGACGGTAAACTCATGGGGCTAGGGGACGCCAAACTAACACTGGCTCTTGCGTACATAGTTCCGTCTCTTACCTACGGATTATCATCTCTGATGATTTCTTTCTGGGTCGGGGCAGTAGTGTCACTCTTCTTGCTCGCTCTCCGAAAGACACGTTACTCTCTCAAGAGTGAAATTCCATTTGGACCGTTTCTTATGATCGGATTTCTTATTGTATTTTTAACCGGGGTAACTATTGTCGACCTCATGACACTTTTTTCATAATCTATGAAATTATTTACACGCCGCGTCTCTCGTACTGTATATCAAGGATTAACTTCACTTGAGCTTATTGTTGTTCTCGCGATCTTCGGTATTCTTTCTGGTATCACCATGTTTAATTACGGGTCATTTTCTGCTGGAGTGAACCTTCAAAACACCACCCAACAAGTGGCTCTTCGTATTCAGCAAGCACAAACAGAAGCTATTTCTGGTCGCTATCCTCATTTTGCTGATTCACAGCAATCAATTTATCCAGGATGGAAACCAGCCTTTGGTACCTATTTTGCTACGGCCTACCCAACAACCTTCGCCTACTTTTTTGATCAGAATGGTGAGAACGCAGGAGGTTTTTCACGCGATGGCATTATGAGTGGTGATCCACCACTTTCCAACGATCCAAGTAGTGTTCTTGCCGGAACCGAAACCTGCGGCACTCAGAATAAAGAATGTCTCGATGTTATTTCTATTAAGAGTGGGGAACACATTGTTGGTATTTGTAATGACGATATTACTGCGCAAAATAGTTGTCACGATAATGTTTCCATTTCATTTCAGCGCCCATTTCCACCGGCTAAAATTATTGTAGAACCTCACGCTGATGGCACATACGACAGCTCAATCCAACCAGTAGAACGAGTGACTATTCTTATTCTTGGTAAAAATTCCCAAGGGCTTCGTGGTGTTGTGGTAACTCGCTTAGGCCAAATTTATACTCGAACTCTTACTGCCCAGGATGCTTCCACTATTCATCTCACACAAACTACTCTAGGGTTGAGTGGAATTGATTTTTCATTTTTTAATCAACAGCCACAGGGAGGTGGCTGCCAGGGTATTCAATGTTAAAGTATAAGGAGAATATAGTAGGTATGTATCGAGCTTGTCATAATCAAAAAAAGCACACGAGAGGATTTACTCTCATCGAAATGCTTCTTGCAACAGGGATTTTTGTCGTTGTGGTAACTGTTGGTGTTGGTGCTGTGTTGAGTGTCGCTCGTGCCCATCGTGCAACCGCTGAAATTCGCCAAGCCGTTGATACGCTCTACTTTGTGATGGAAGATATCACTCGAAATGCTCGCTTAGGAACAGTCTTTCGTACTGACCCAAACTCAACGACGGCTCAAGAATTTCCTTTGGTGAGCACCGATGGTGTTTCTGGTAGTCTTTCACTCGTCTTTACTAACTACTTAGCACCTCGAACAGACACTCTCTACCCGAACGATCCTAACTACTTGTATGAATATGATATTGAGCAGGGGCAGGATCAGATTGGTCGGATTGTTAAGAAAACCGCTGAGTATCCGTTAGGAATTAGAATGACTCCAGCAACCGTAGATATTGATCTTACTCGATCAGGATTTTCAGTTGCCAATTCGCTCGGGTATCCACTAATTACACTTCGACTTTATGGAAATCTAAAATACCAGTCAACAACTATTCCTTTTAATATTCAAACGAGTATTTCTCCACGTACACGATAACTATATGAATACACACTACACAAATACACAAAGAGGATTTACGCTTGTCGAGACGCTTGTTGCAATATTTATTTTTGCTTCGTCTATCGTGGTGATGCTTACGGTTACCTCTGGTGGAATTTCTGAAGTATCTGTTCTCCGTAATAAAATTACTGCGAGCTATCTTGCGCAAGAGGGAATTGAACTTGTGCGCAATAGTCGTGATCGTAATATTTTAAACGAGCAGAACGCTTCGCTCGGGTGGCAACAATTTATAGCAGAAACTGGTGCGTGTCAAAGTAATGTTGGTTGTAACTTTAGTTTGTTGCCAGGCCCAACCCCTTCTATTCTTGCGTGTGGTACTTCCCCAAATGATCCGTGTCAAATTGCAGCAGGGATTTCTTCTAATGTGTATGTTCCCGAAACACTGAACAGTTTGCAGCTTAATCCAACGATCTTTCATCGGAAAATTACTATAACGCCTACAGCTACCAGTGAGGAAGCTCAGGCAACCGTAGTGGTAACTTGGCAGCAAGGTCTTAGTACACAAAGTATTACTCTTGAAGAGTATCTTTATAGTTGGTAATCATTTTTTATATGAGAAATTTTTTTTCCTCGAAGCATCGATCAGAACGCGGATACGTTATTCTCTTCACTGTTCTTATCTGTAGCATCATCTTAGCGATGGCCCTTGGTATTGCGAATGTTGCCTATCGAGAAGATACATTCACGATTGATGCACGAGATTCTCACTACGCACTTTTTGCCGCGGACTCAGCCGCAGAATGTGCTCTACATTACCTCTTATTGCCAACAGGAAGTCCGTTTGTTGATTCAATCACCGGAGATTGGGTTGATCCAGTTACCATTACTTGTGGAGAAGAAAATGGTGCTCCAATTTCTCTTCGTGCAACAAACCAGGGAAGTCCAACAAGCCCAGATTATATTTTTGATGTAAACGCGGACACACTTAATCCCGCCGGAGTTGTATTACCAAAAGGTTGTGGTATTCCTCGGGTAGTTGAAGTAAGTGAAAATAACCAAAACTATATTAAGGTACAAGGAATTGGTTATAACTTTGATTGCACAACCTTCTTTGGTTTTGGCACGAATTTGCCGGCGAAACTCGTACAGCGTGCCATTGAATATAATTTCTCTCTTGATGCTAATCAAAATTCCGGTAACCCAATTTCAGGTTCTGGTGTATTAAATATTTCAGGTTTTGATCCTGGAGCTTTGACTGGAACTATTTCGAGCACTACTCAAAATAGCGGGGGAGGCGTTCTCGGTAACAGCCAAGGTGGCACATTATGGACTACACTTACTAACTTCTTCGCTAATCTGTTTGGGATTAACACCAACGGTGCTAATGGGGGTGGAACGATTAATTCGGGAAACTATCAAGGACAACTTCAGACCGCCAACCAAACAAATCTAAATCTTCTTCAAAACCCAGTAGGGAATAATGGTTCAACAAACTTTCAATCTAATAGTGCTCCTGATGCTCGCATGACCGGAACTCAGTCTCCAGACTATGCCCCTGTCTATGGAACGACCGGTACTACAACATATCAAAAAACACTTACGACGGATGCGAATGGCAATTTGTATGTTCCGGACGATTCACTTTCTCGTCTTAGCACTGGGCTTAGGGTAAATACTGCAGCTGATACTGCAGCTAGTCTAAAAACGCAGGATCTTTCTACTGATTGGTTCAATCGTTTTTTTGGTGCTGATCCTGAGGCTGATGTTCTCTTAAAGCAGGCGCAGCTCGCTCAACAGGCTCGGCAAGCCCCTGTTTCAGTATATGATTCTTCGGTGTTACAGATTAAAGCTCTTCCTGATGGCGTAGAGAAGAGTGTTGCTATCGCAAATACTGTGCTCTCTCGTTACGCAGACCTTTCTGGAGATACCTCAATTCTAAAAACAGTAGATCCTAAATCGCTCGTCGAAATTGCTCAAAAAATGTCATTCGATGGTGCTGCCGCTGACCCAAGTAAAGTGGCAGAACTCTTTAAACAGTATGATGCAGCGAATGGAACTTCGGTTGCTAGTACTATTAACTCAGAACTGCTTGCTAAAATTGTTACTGAGTTTGCTTCAATTTCAGAAACACAACCAGTACAAACTTCTGTCTCAGTTCCGATACTTCGCCGAGTTGTTGATTTCTTCCTAAATCTTTTTGGCCAGGCTCAACAACAAGCCGCAGTTTCGCGGTTGGCGAGTACACAAGATGATATGCTCGCGGCAAAGAGTGCTTTGGCGGCATATGGTGACGCCACTAAAGATTGGACCACTGTTTCAGTTATTAATCCTGAAATTCTCTCATCAATACTTTCGCAGTATTCGACTGACGGAGTTATTACTGAAGAGATTACTTCAGATATCGTGAAAAAGTATGCAGCTGCGGTTAATGATCCAGCTATGGTCGCTACGGTTGATCTAAAAGCGTTGACTACGGCGCTCAATGAAGCTCGTCTCGATTCACGAATTATGCCGGCAACGGCAACAACTGTTTCTATTACTGAAGATGGTGTGACACGAGCATTGATGAAGTTGGAAGATCCTACCAATCCTATTCAAGTTCCGTTATTTACCAAGCTCGCCAATACTATTCTTCCTGATGGTCCGGTGACACCAGATATTGCTAAAGTCTTTCTTGATAAATACGCTGAAGCTACTGGTGATACCAAGGCTATAAGCACTATCGACACCGTAACGCTTGCTGGTGTTTTAAATGATCTCAGAGCTAATGCCGTAGCAACACCGGCAGCTTCTACTGTTCTTCCTGTAAAAGTCTCATTACTCTCTCGCATGAGTGCTTACCTTAGCCAGCTTTTGGGGGTACGACAGAAACAAGCCGTCTTGGTTACCTATGAAGCAAAACCAGCGACTGCTGTTCCACCAGTAGATATGGTGAGCTTTGGAGATAAAGTATACTCAATTGCGATTTCAATGGGGGTAAAAGATTCTGATGCCCAAGTTGCTCAAGATGATATTGTGAAGAACGGTTTCCTTACTTCAATGAGTAAAGACGTTATTGATACGAACTATGGAGATACTCTTTGGAATGCTTTCTACGCAAAAGTAAAAGAAACATATACTACGTTACAGGCTGAATCAGCCGCAACCGCCAGTCGCGTACTTCAGGTTGCTTCTACACCAATTTCAGGCTATCAAGAGGCTATTCTAAAAGTAAAATCCATGCCGGATGGAACTGAAAAAGATATTGCTATCGCTAATACTATCCTTTCTCAATATTCTTCACTCTCCGGAGACGCTTCAATTTCCCAGACGGTAGATCCTAAATCACTCATTGAAATTGCTCAAAAAATGTCATTCGATGGTGCTGCTGCTGACCCAAGTACGGTAGGGGAACTCTTTAAACAGTATGATGCAGCGAATGGAACTTCGGTTGCTAGTCAGGTTAACAATGATTTATTTGCAAAGGTTGTTAGCGAATTCGCCTCTGTCTCAAAAGCTGAGAATACCCCTGCTCCAATCCCAGTTCCAATCACGCGCCAGATTTTGAACTTCTTTTTGAGTATTTTTGGCCAAGCTCCACAACCAGTACAGAAGATGGAGGCTACGGCCCCGAGCGCGATGTTTAGTAGTGCTGATGTGGCACAACCGGCGTACGTTGCATTTAAAACACCTGTTCCTGTTTCTGTTCTCGATTCAATATCGAAACTTGCGAGCAGCCTCGGAATTTCTGATGCTGATGCACTCGTTGTTCGCAATGACATTGAAAAGAACGGTTTTTTCACTGACGTAAGTAATACTACGATTGTTGGCGACTATGGAGATGTCCTTTGGGGAACCTTTTATGAGAAAACCAAAGATATTATCTATGCGGCAGAAGCACAAAGTACTCAAGCACTACAACAGGCAAATCAAACTCCTCAAGCTGTACTTCAACTCCTTCGCTGATTACAATAGGGGTCTATGACCAAGAAAGAAGCGGTTCTGCGCCTAAAGGTATTGCGTGAGGCCATTAATCAGTATCGCTACAATTACCACGTCTTAAATAAACTGGATATTTCTGAGGAAGCTCTCGATTCTCTTAAGCATGAGCTTGTAGAAATTGAGACGGCTTTTCCTGATCTCATAACTCCCGATTCACCCTCTCAGCGAGTAGCGGGGAAACCGTTGCCTCAGTTTAAAAAGGTACCCCACAAAGTAACCCAGTGGTCGTTCAACGATGCTTTTTCACCAGATGACCTTCGCGAGTTTGATGCCCGTGTTCGTCGTTTTTTAAAACAAGCTTCAGGTAAAGACCTTACACCATCCTATGTAGCTGAACTTAAAATTGATGGACTCAAGATTGTTCTTGAATACGAAAAGGGGCTCTTAAAAACCGGAGCTACTCGAGGTGACGGGCGAGTAGGCGAAGACGTAACCGAAAACGTTAAAACGATTGAAAGTATTCCACTTCGATTAGAAAAACCTCTCGATATTATTGTTGAAGGCGAAGTGTATATGCCTATCTCAGAATTTAAACGTATCAACCGCGAGCAAAAGAAAAAAGGGGAGGAAGAGTTTGCTAACCCACGTAATATTACTGCCGGTACTATTCGCCAGCTTGATCCAAGAGTTGTGAGCGAGCGTAAACCTTCAACATTCATATATGATATTGCTCGCCTCCTGCCTGATCCAACTGATACCCAAGATAAAGAATTAGAATTTCTTCGAACATTAGGATTTAAGGTTAATTCGCACCGTATCGTTGCCAAGACTATTGACGAAGTCATTACTTTTTGGGAGAAATGGCAAAAAGCAAAAGAAAAAGAAGATTACCTCATTGATGGTATTGTTATTAAAGTAAATGAAAAGGCCTACCAAGAAATGCTTGGCTATACTGGCAAAGCGCCACGGTGGGGAATTGCGTTTAAGTTTCCCGCTGAACAGGTAACCACAATACTTGAAGACATTGGACTTCAAGTTGGTCGCACGGGTGTTATTACACCGGTAGCTCATTTGCATCCAGTGCTGGTTGCTGGCTCCACTGTTTCTCGCGCGACGCTTCATAACGAAGATGAAATTAAACGACTCGGTCTTCGCATAGGTGATACTGTTATTTTGCAAAAAGCTGGTGACGTTATTCCTGATATTGTAAAAGTCCTTACGCAACTTCGAACAGGTAAAGAAAAAGTGTGGAAGATGCCCTCACGGTGCCCTGAGTGTGATTCATTGCTCGAAAAGAAAACCATTGGTGCAAAGGGTAAAGAAGCAAGTGCTGCGTACTACTGCACTAATAAGCGATGTGGAGCTAAAGATCGCCGTACTTTTTACTATTTCACATCGAAACAGGCTTTTGATATTGAACACCTTGGACCAAAAAATCTCGACCTCCTTCTTGATGAAGGACTAATTGCTATTCCAGCTGATATCTTTACCTTAGAAAAAGGTGATTTAGAAGCATTACCACGTTTCGGAGAAAAATCAGCTGATAACTTATTTCTCGCAATAGAGAAAGCTCGTACGGTGGCACTACCTCGCTTCATTGTGGCACTCTCGATTCCTAATGTTGGTGAAGAAACTGCGATTGATTTTGCAGAGCATTTTGGTTCTTTTGAAAAATTTAGGGCCGCAAGTGAAGGAGAACTCTCGGCAATTCCGGGTGTTGGTCCTGTAGTGGCAGAGTCGGTGGTGAGTTGGTTTAACGATGCTCATCATAAGAAAAATCTTGATGAACTTTTAAAACACGTCACCATTACAGGGGTAAAGCATGAGGCTAAAAATATGAAGGTGGCAGGAAAAACGTTTGTTCTCACCGGAACACTCCCAACACTTTCTCGCGACGAAGCCAAAGAAATGATTCGAAAGGCTGGTGGTAATGTTGCAGGTTCAGTTTCTAAAAAGACTGATTATGTAGTCGCCGGGGGGAGTGCCGGGTCAAAATTAACGGATGCGGAAACCCTTGGCGTAACGATTATTTCTGAAGCAGAATTACAAAAACTCCTCGCGTAAGCGTCTTTTTCTATTTTAGAAATACGTGCTATAAATAGCCTCATGGAACTAAAAGATATCGACAAGCTCGCCGTTTTAGGACGATTAGATATTCCTCAGGAAGAGAAAGAAACAGTCCTTCGCGATTTAACTGCGATTGTCGGCTACATTGATCAAATTCAGTCCGTTCCCGTTGATCTGAGCGTTTCGGTTGAACTTCCAGAGCCACGAAATGTCTTTCGTGAAGATACGGATCCAAATGATCCTGGAGCTTGTACTGATGCGTTGATAAAAAATATGCCGGATCACGATGGTAATTATCTTAAGGTGCCACGAATTTTATAATATATGATTGATCTTGCAACACTTACCATTGAAGGTGCGCATGCTTCGCTTTCAAAAAAAGAGTACACCGTACGAGAACTTGTTGATGCCTACCTTGCAGTTATCAAGGAGAAAAATCCGCGTATAAATGCGTACCTTGAAATCTTTGATGATATTGATGCACAAGTAGAAAAAGCGCAGGCTCGCTTTGATGCTGGAACTGCCTCAATGCTTACAGGAATTCCTTTAGCTATCAAAGACAACATTTTGATTGGAGGAAAAGAAGTAACTGCTTCATCAAAAATTCTTTCGGGATATCACGCAAGTTATGACGCTACTGCGATTACAAAACTAAAAGCTGAGAATGCTATTTTCTTGGGCCGAACTAACATGGATGAATTCGCCATGGGGAGTTCTACTGAAACCTCCGCATATGGTGTAACTCGAAATCCAAATGATGAGACTCGGGTTCCTGGTGGTTCTTCTGGTGGTTCTGCGGCTGCGGTTGCTATGCATGGAGCGCTTGCAGCACTTGGAAGTGAAACCTGTGGTTCAATTCGTCAACCATCAGCTTTTTGTGGACTTACGGGTCTCAAGCCAACCTACGGTGCTGTTTCTCGTTATGGCCTTATTGCGATGGGAAACTCGCTCGATCAGATTGGTCCGATGGCAAAAACAACTGGCGATGTAGAAATCTTATATAATGCCCTTCTTTCCTACGATCCAAAAGATAGTACTTCAGTTCCTATGACTCACAGAAAGGGGAAAGAGGGAAAGCCGCAACGTATTGGTGTGCCAGTTGAATGTTTCCAAGGCGAAGGTTTTGATCCTGAGGTGCTCGCAAACTTTAAGCAGTCTATCGACATGCTTGCCGGTGCTGGATACGAAATTGTTGAATTAACCTTTCCTCTCCTCTCATATTCACTCCCGGTGTACTACATTATTATGCCTGCTGAAGCTTCAACAAACCTTGCTCGCTTTGATGGTATGCGCTACGGCTACAGAGATAAGAGCGCGAAAGACCTTTTTGATATGTATGCAAAAAGCCGTGGCCAAGGTTTTGGTAGAGAAGTTCGTCGCCGTATTCTTCTTGGTACGTATATTCTTTCGCATGGTTACTATGATGCTTATTACACTAAGGCTGTAGCCCTACGTAATCGTATTGCTAAAGAGATTAAGAAAACATTTGAAACAGTAGATATTATTGCTACACCAACTGCTCCAACCCCACCGTTTAAGCTCGGTGAAAAACTCTCTGATCCCGTGGCGATGTACTACTCTGATATTTTCTCAGCACCAGCCAATCTCTCTGGTGCTCCGGCTATTGCTCTTCCTGCAGGCACAACTCGGGACGGATTACCTCTCTCAATTCAGCTTACTGCACCACACTGGCGAGAAGATGCGCTCTTTTCTATGGGGCGTCATTTTGAAGAGCTCAGAAAATCACAGAAAAATTAAAATACTAGTTAAAAGCATAGTATACTTACGAGAGTACTATGGCAGCACCAGCAGCACCGGCAGGAGAAGAAAAAGCTCCAAATGTATGGGGGATCACACTCCCAATCATCTTTGTAATTGCTTTTGTGGCTATTCTTTTATTTGGTGCTCGAAAACCTTTTGAGCCGACATATCTTAACCCTGATTTTTTCTTTAGTAAGGTTCAATCAATTCTTTTCTCAATTATTAATTACCGTGTTGGGGTTACCCTTAAAATAGTTGTTGCTATTATTTGTTCCTTTTTGATTGGTCTTAATTTTTATCTCTTTCTTCGAATACGTGAGTATGAAGATGAGCATGCCGATCACGTGTTTCATCATGCCGAAGATGATGAGCGACCAACTGGGATGCTGGGACACTTAATGAGCGAAGGAAAAGATTTAGTTCGTGATACTGGTGGCGGGGTTCGTTCAGCTGCCAATATATTAGGTGAAACAACTGAAGGTTTATTTAACCGTATTATGTTTGGGGCGGATGATGCTGATTTCTTTGATCCTGAACCAGCAGAACCCAAAATTACTCCAAAGAGAGAACGTTCTCAAGTTGAACTTGCTTCTGAACCTTCAGCAATGCTTCCTGAAACAACACCCCCTGATGCGATAGTAATACCTACTCCAAAGCCGAGAATTGAGACACCAAGGGCAGATCGAGAAGGGGCTTACAAATGGCGCATGGTTCAAAAACTTATGCAGTCACAGAATCCCTCTGATTGGAAACTCGCCATTATTGAAGCAGACACTCTCCTGGACGTATTAGTTGAGCGGACAGGTTTCCCTGGAGTAACACTTGGTGAGCGGCTTAAAAATAGTGACCCTGGTGTCTTTCGGACACTTGCCTATGCGCGAGAAGCGCATGGAATTCGTAACCGCATTGCGCATGAGGGGATTGAGTTTAAATTAAATGAGCGAGATGCACGACGAACTATTCAACTCTACGAAGCAGTCTTCCAAGAGTTTGAGTATATATAGTTTGCCGAAAAGGCAAAATATGCTATAGTTACTGCCTCAATTCAAAGCTCGCAGGAGCTTTTTGCGCGGGGTAGAGAAGAGGTATCTCGCAAGGCTCATAACCTTGAGACCCCGGTTCAATTCCGGGCCCCGCAACAATTCGGCACGTGACATGCCAAACTACGTGTTTTCGGGCCGAAGATTGATTTTCCGAATCCTTACTTGCCGACGTAGCTCAGTTAGTTAGAGCGGGCGTTTCATAAGCGCCAGGTCATAGGTGCAACTCCTATCGTCGGCACACGCTGTGCGAATTACAGAAATATGGTAGTATGCACAACGTTATATATATGCGGTCGTAGCTCAGTTGGTTAGAGCGCCCGCCTGTCACGTGGGAGGTCGTGGGTTCAAATCCCATCGGCCGCGCATAGGAAAAAAGCCCTTTAGGGGGCTTTTTTTGCGGCCGAAGCGAGACACCTGCGTGTCTCGCGTTGGGATTTGAAAGACTTTTCCGTACGAGCGAAGCGAGGGGGAAAAGTACCTGGCTACGTAGTAGCCAAATCCCATCGGAGTCATGACTTTACGAAATAAAATATCCATGAGAGTGACCAAATCCCGCATTATTCTACGAGGTAGAAAAGTATCTACCCGTCTAATCACCAAATGCCGTATTCACAAATATCCCTTTTCATCGTTAGTATTTCTGTGCTCATCCCTGTAAGAAAAAATGTATTGAAAAATATTTTTATGGTACTGTAACGGAGTACAATTAATCAGTTAGGTGACTTTTATGGCACAAGCAAACTTTTTCTTTTCTGTTTTTCTTTTCGTTCTTGTTGTGGTTCGTGTTGCTCTTTTTTATAAACCAATCCAACTACCCAAAATAAAGGGAAGAGATCTTCACCCGTATATGTTTGGTATCGTCATTATTATTCTCGGTGCTATTCTTGAACACGTAACTTTGTATGGGTTAGGTTTTGCTCTTTTTGTTGAGGAACTACCATGGCTCATGCTTCGCCGTAAAAATAGAGTGGATGGATATGCACCAAAAGCTTCTCTGATACTTCTCGGTCTAATTTTAGTTATCTTTCTGTTTAGAAATACTATTGTCTTTTTCTAAACAAAAAAACCGCCAACAATGGCGGTTTTTTGTTGAGTACATTATAGACTTGTTTCGCTTGTGGTAATTTCTCCCTGCGCTTCAGCATTAGCGGTGGCGGCCTGACCGCATGACTTCATGGTTGTCTTGTAAGTATCCCATGCTTTCTTTTTAGCAGTGCGGAGAGTATCTTGAGCGCTTTTAGCCGCTCCGTGATATGCCTTCCATGCAGCCTGGCGAGCAGCACGACGTTCTTTGGCGGTTGGTTTTGCCCAAGCATCTTTTAATGCAGTCTGACGAGCGGTGAGCGCAGTCTTAAGAGATGCGTTAAATGGATCAAGAGCAGCAATAAGAGCAGTTTCACGAGCATCAATGGCTGCATCTATGCATGGCAACTTTACGCTTGCGGTGACACTAGTATTAGTTCCGGTTTCTGCAGAAACAATTGCGGGGAGGGCAATACTTGCTCCAGCAAGCAACGCACCTGAAACCGCGAGAGTAGCAAATTTTTTTACGGCGTATTTCATGATTCTAAGTCGTTATGGATAAGGAAAGGAGAATCTTATACCGCTTCTCTCGGTAGAAGACCTCACAAAAAGGATACTGCGATTGAAAAAAAGAGGCAAATCAGATAGTATGGTGCTGTCCTAAGGCTTTTTAGTCATTACAAGCCAATGTAGCTCAGTTGGTAGAGCACCCCCATGGTAAGGGGGAGGTCATCGGTTCAATCCCGATCATTGGCTCAAGGTCTCAAAGAGACCGAGCCAATGAAGCACATGAACTGCTTCATGTGCGTTCGGTGATTGAAAGCCGCAGCTATGTCGCAACGCGGCAAGCGAGGCGGGGCCGACAGTACTTAGTCCGCACAGCTTTAGAAGCGAGCAGACTTAGTAACTGGTAGCCAATCCCGATCCTGTAGATTTTGTTTCGCCACCCTAGCTCAGTTGGTAGAGCGGTCCCTTCGTAAGGGATAGGTCCCCGGTTCAATCCCGGGGGGTGGCTCAGGTAATTATCTCGGATGGTTTACATCCCCGTTATCTTTTCTTGGGAATATGGCGTGCTTTGCGTACGCCTTGAGTGTTTTACCAATACCATTCTTAAGCAGTCGTCTACTTGAAGAAGGTACAGTAATTTTTGCTGCGTAACGAACGTTCCCAACTTTCGAAAGTCGGTTTGCCGTATCAGTATCATCGCCATGAAAAGGAATTGAAGTATCGAATCCTCCAATTTCTTCGAGAGCTTTGCGTTTAATAATGGCATTACCGCCAACCATAATACCTCGGTCAACAATTTTAAGGAGCGCAGCAGCTGTTGGAATAAGTATGTACGTATAGAGATCGTTTACTGGCTTACCCCACCAAAATGGTTTTGGGGTGTAATCATATGAACCGGTTACTGCCACTGTATCTTCGTTTGCATTTAATACAGCGAGAGCAACTGAAAGCCAATCTGGTGGAGGGGTGCAGTCAGCGTCGAGAGTGGCGATGACATCTCCTTTTGAAGCTAGAAAACCAGCTTGGCGGGCTGCGTTGGGGCCTTTTTTCTCTAGATAAGTAATGACCGTAACATTTTTAAACTTTTTCGCTATGGCCACAGTTTTATCAGTGCTGCCATTATCAACAACAATAATTTCAAATGGTTGAATCTTTAATAGACCAAGTGCCTTGAGTGTTTTTGGTAAGTATTTTTCCTCATTGTAGGCCGGAATAATAATAGAAACTCGGTCGCGCATAAATATACAGAAAGTATAGCATCAAGAATATAAATGGCTACGATTTGCTATAATCGCCCGAGATGGAAAAAGAAGCCATAGAAAAGCGTATTGCCGAAATTGATGTCGCCCAAGCCGGAGCTGATTTTTGGACTGACAAAGCAAAAGCCCAAGGAATGATTAAAGAGCGACAGGAACTTCAAGCCAAACTGGAAGGCGCTGGTATTTTCGATAAGGGAGCGGCAATTCTCACTATACTCGCAGGTGCAGGAGGGGATGATGCCGAAGATTTTGTTCGAATGCTTTATGAAATGTATGCAAAATACTCTGATAAGCGCGGATGGAATTACTCTCTGATTCATGAACACTCAAATGACCACGGTGGGTATCGAAACATTTCCATAGAAATCAGCGGCAAAAACGTGTACGGTGATTTAAAACACGAATCTGGCGTGCATCGTTTGGTGCGACTTTCACCGTTTAATTCGAAAGCAAAACGTAACACCAGTTTCGCGCTTGTTGAAGTCATTCCAAAGATCAATAAAACCGATATGCCTGAACTAAAAGAAGGGGATGTGGAGTTTGAAACTTCGAAAGCCGGCGGCCCAGGAGGACAGAATGTGAATAAACGCGAGACAGCGGTGCGACTCACGCATAAACCAACAGGTATTACGGTTTCAGTTCGTGAAGAACGATCTCAAGAACAGAATCGTGAACGGGCGATGGAAATTTTGCGCGGTAAACTCTACGCGAAGGCTGAAGCGGAACGCAAAGAACTCTCAGAGAGCATGCAAATTGCTGGCCGCACAGAAATTGAATGGGGAAATCAAATTAGAAACTATGTCCTTCACCCTTATAAACTAGTGAAAGATCTTCGCTCAGGTGTTGAAAGCTCAAATCCAGACGATATTTTAAGCGGAAATCTCGAGGCTTTTATTGAGGGGAATAAGAAGGTATAATAGCCCGTGTTTACTGTAGTGCTTTTTGCAGTGACCATTACGCATGATTTATTTTACTAATGTTTCCAAAGTGTATCCAGGCAACTCAGTGTCGCTTGATACCATAAACCTGACTATTAACCGAGGGGAGTTTGTTTCAATCGTTGGGCATTCTGGCGCTGGTAAAACCTCCCTTGTAAAACTACTCTTAGCTGAAGAGTATCCCACTGAAGGTACCGTTTTTTATGAATCTCAGGATATTCATAAGCTCTCTCTGAATGAACTAACTAAACTACGCCGTAAAATTGGAGTAGTGTTTCAAGATTTTCGTCTCCTGCCACAAAAAACAGCTTACGAAAATATTGCTTTTGCTATGGAGGCAGCTGGGAAAACTGATGAGGAAATTCGAGCCGATGTGCCGCATGTACTCGACCTCGTTGATCTTGGTTCTCGCATGATGCATTTCCCTAATCAACTCTCTGGCGGTGAAAAACAGCGCTTAGCTATTGCTCGCGCGATCATTAACCAGCCAGAAGTTATTCTTGCTGACGAGCCAACTGGGAACCTCGATCCGATCAATACTTATGAAGTCGTTCAGATTTTGAAGAAAATTAATGATCTCGGTACAACAGTTGTACTTACGACGCATAATCGAGGAGTTATTGAATCTGTGGGTCGCCGTGTGATTACCCTCGACAAGGGCAAGATCGTGCGCGATGATAAGGAAGGTAAGTACATGATTTCATAACTATGACCATACTTGATTTAAAACGCATCATTCGCTCGGGTACTACAAACTTCCGCCGAAACGGGATTGTTTCTATTGCTTCGTCGCTTGTGATGACTATTACGCTTTCAGTTATTACAGGTCTTATTCTTCTCTCCGCAGTCCTTCACGCTTCTATTGTTACTATTCAGAATAAGGTGGATGTGGTGGTGTACTTCACAACCAATGCCACTGAGGATAAAATTTTCACTATTAAAGGTGCACTTGAAAAACTACCTGAAGTTTCGCGTATTACGTACGTCACTGCTGATGAAGCTCTCGCTAACTTCCGCGAAAAGTATAAAAATGACTACCTTACCATTCAAGCTCTCGACGAGCTCGGGGCAAATCCGCTTGGTGCTCGCTTAGAAGTGAAAGCTAAGGAGCCATCACAGTACGAAAGCATTGTTAAACTTCTTGAAAGTAACGCCTCACTTGGCGATGCAACGAGCGCTATAGATAAAATTAACTACTATCAGAACAAAGAAGTAATTGATTCTCTTAATCGTATTGCTAGTGGAGCAAAAACACTCGGTTTTGCGATTACCTTGGTGCTTATTCTTATTACGATTGCCATTACCTTTAATACCGTTCGTCTCACGATGCACTTTGCCCGAGAAGAAATTGGGGTTATGCGTTTAGTGGGAGCAGAAAATCGTTACATTCGAGGACCATTTATGGTAGAGGGTATTATCTATGGCTTAATTGGTACGCTCATCAGTCTTATTATTTATTTCCCAACTACGTACTATATTGGCAAGAACATGACTGAATTCCTGGGGGTAAACCTCTGGAATTACTACCTCGACAATATTCTCCAAATTGGTACTATAGCTCTTGTCTCGGGGGCACTTCTTGGAGCGATCTCAGCGGGTATTGCAATCCGTAAGTATCTTCGAAAATAATTTTAAGTATGGCCAAACAACCAACCGATCCTAAATACATTTTTGTCGTTGGCGGCGTCATCTCTGGCGTTGGTAAAGGAGTGGCCTCCTCTTCAATTGCGAAACTGCTTCAAGACCGTGATCTCACGGTTACGGCAATCAAAATCGACCCGTACATCAACGTAGATGCGGGTACTATGAACCCCACCGAACACGGTGAGGTTTTCGTTTTGAATGATGGCGACGAAACTGACCAGGACATGGGAAACTACGAACGTTTCTTAAACATAAATCTTACTCGCACCAATTACATGACCACCGGTCGTGTATATCTCTCTGTCATTGAACGCGAACGTGCTCTTGCCTATAAAGGAAAATGTGTAGAGGTGGTACCGCATATCCCAATGGAAGTAATTAGCCGCATTGAAGGTGCCCAAAAAGAAGCAAATGCTGACGTGGTAGTTATCGAAATTGGGGGCACCATTGGTGAATACCAAAATATGCTCTTCCTTGAAGCTGCTCGCATGATGAAGATCAAAAATCCCAAGAGTGTTTTCTTCGTCATGGTTTCGTATCTTCCCGTGCCAGGTACCATCGGCGAAATGAAAACTAAGCCGACCCAAATGGCGGTGCGTGCAATGAATGCTTCAGGTATTCAGCCAGATATCATTATTGCTCGCGGTAAGCAGCCAATGGATGAAAAGCGTAAAGAAAAACTCGCTTTTATGTGTAACATCTCGGGTGATCGAGTGATTTCTGCTCCTGACGTTTCAAGTATTTACGATGTGCCGGGTAACTTTGCTCGTGAAGGTCTCGATACTTTATTGTGTGACATTATGGGCACAACCTGTTCCAGTACTGAACTTCCAACAGCAAAAGCATGGCGTGCTTTTACTAAAAAAGTTGGAAGTGCAACCGATGAAGTACATATTGCGGTTATTGGTAAGTACTTCGAAACAGGGGAATACCTTCTTTCTGATGCATACCTTTCCGTTATCGAAGCAATTAAATACAGTGCATACTCTCAGAGTAAAAAACCAGTGCTTGATTGGCTGAATGCACTCGATTTCGAAAAGGATCCAAAGAAAGTAAAAGATCTGAAAAAGTATGATGGCATCATTGTTCCTGGAGGATTCGGTTCACGTGGGGTAGAAGGAAAAATCAATGTTATTCGTTTTGCTCGCGAAAACAAAATTCCATACTTTGGCTTGTGCTACGGTATGCAGCTTGCGGTTATCGAGTTCTCTCGCAATGTTGTAGGTCTTAAAGGTGCTCACACAACCGAAGTTGACGCAAAGACACCATACCCAGTTATCGATATCATTGAAAGCCAGAAAGAAAACATCGCACATAGCCGTTATGGAAATACGATGCGTCTTGGTGAATACAAAGCAATTCTTAAAGAGGGAACCATCGCTCGTAAAGCCTATGGAGCAAAAGAAGTCATGGAGCGTCACCGTCACCGCTACGAAGTGAATCCAAATTTCATTAAAGATATTGAAGCGAAAGGTCTCGTATTCTCTGGTCGCTCACCAGATTCGGTACTAATGGAAATTGCAGAACTTCCAAAGAAAGAACACCCATTCTTCGTTGGGACTCAATTCCACCCAGAATTTCTTGCTCGTCCGCTTCGTCCACATCCTCTGTTCTCAGCTTTTATTAAAGCGACAATTGAGCAAAAGAAAAAATAGTTTTGTATGACGCTCCACGCAGCTTTAGGAGCCCTTGCTGTCACTATCGGATTTGTAAGTTACATTCCGTATTTTCGGAATATGTTTGCGGGACGTACTAAGCCCCATGTATTTTCTTGGGTTATTTGGGCAGTTCTTGGAGCGATTGTTGCTGGTATTCAATTACAAAATGGAGCAGGTCCAGGAGCTTGGGCATCAGCGGCTTCAGCCCTCCTCGCAGGAGGTGTTGCTCTGTATGCGCTTAGGTATCGTGATACTACGATTAAACCAATCGACTGGGTTTATTTTGGAGGTGCCACCATCTCTCTTATTTTATGGCTCGTAGTAGAAAATCCACTACTTGCGATTATTTTCGTTGTCCTGACCGATGGCTTTGCATTTGCATCAACATTTCGAAAAACTTGGAGTACCCCATTTGATGAAACACTTTCTGTCTACTATCTTTCCGCTATCAAATTTTGTGTCGCACTTTTTGCTCTAAAAACAGTTACTCTCGTGACCGCTCTTGATCCTCTCTATTTGGTAATCGCGAACGTCTCTTTTACTCTATTTACTCTTATTCGCCGAAGAGTCCTTGGGCGCACGCACTCAATTGCCCTTGAGAGGGAACTATGATATAGTTAGCTTACCTAACTATTAGGTAAGCTAACTATATGGCACCTCCATCTCCTCATATCATTCTCGAAGACCTCTTGCTTGCTTTCCGGCGAAAAATTATGGAAGTGTGTAAGCGGGAAAGTTTCTACCATGAACTTACTCTTTCTCAGAGTGAGATACTCCGGTTCCTTGATGGAGAGGAGAAAACAGTGAAGCAGGTAGCAGAATATTTAAAAATTACTCCACCATCAGCATCTGCAATGATTGCTGAAATGGAAAAGAAGGGATTCATAGAAAGGGAAGAGAATATTCATGATCGTCGTAGTAGCTGTATCAGAGCAACTCCAAAGGCCCTCAAACTTCTTTCTATGATATCGAGACAGAAACAGAAAATTCTCCACGGCATGCTCTCGAAACTCTCGTCGAAGGATAAACAGTCACTTGAACGCATTATTACCGTTTTAATTAAAGATTAGCGTATGAAGCAAAAAGTTATCGCATTTTTTAATAGACCACATCATGTACTCACTATTACTTTGGTGATTGCTTTGGTTATAGGTGTTATTGGTTATTTAAAAATTCACAAAGCTCCAACATACCAATTTGTTTCTGCACATTCCGGTACTATTGCTGGTGACCCAACTGGTGCGCCTAAAAATTTAACTCTCGGTTTTGTATCCGGTGGGCGAATTAAGTCTGTGCTAGTAAAAGTTGGTGACTCAGTAAAGAGTGGGCAAACACTCGCCACTCTCGACGCTGGAAATGCTCTCGGTGCCGTGACTCAAGCGCAGGCAGCCTATGTAAGTGCGCAAGCAAATTATGACAAAGTAATTAATGGTGCAACAGGAACTGCCATTGATGTTGCAAAAGCCGCAGTTAACACCGCTCTAGTTAATCTTGATGAAACGACTAAGCAGCAAAATATCTTAGTAGATAATGCGCACCGAAATCTTCTTAACTCAACGCTTGAAGCGCGTTCTACTACGAACTCGGATGTAAAGCCGCCAACGCTTTCTGGTTCATATCATAAAAATCAGGAAGGATCACTAACTCTTTCGGTGTATTTAGCTTCGAATGGTTCATATTTTTCAATTGCCGGGCTCGCACAGGGGAGTGGTTTAGTGAGTACGATTCCACAACCAATTGCTGACACGGGTCTTTCTATCTCGTTTCCAGAAAGCACCGACTATGGAGGTACAGTTTGGACCATTGATATTCCAAACACTAAAGCGTCTAACTATGTAACTAACTACAACGCGTACCAAGCTGCTCTCCAGACCAAAAGCCAAGCAATTGCAGCGGCACAAGCTACTCTCTCACAAGCACAGGCATCACTCGCCGCTGTGGCTTCAGCTGCTCGCCCGGAAGATGTTGCAGCTGCACAAGCGCAAGTAGAAAATGCTAAGGGGGCGCTCCAAATTGCTCAGGCGGCTTACCAAAATACCATTATCACTGCTCCAGCTGACGGAACTGTTACTGCCGTTTCTATTACTCCAGGACAAATCACCGCAGCCAATTCTCCAGCGATCGAATTTTTGGCAAAAAGCACAACAAAAGAAGTTGCGATACTTATTCCAACATCCGCACTTATTCCAAAAAACGGAAAGTATTTTGTTGAAAAGAAAAATGGAGATACGGTTATCGAACAAGAAGTAATAATCGGTGTTGAAGATGATCACAATGTTGAAATTATTTCTGGATTACAAGCTAACGACGAAGTAGTCGTTCACTAATAAAAATAGTATGGAACAAAACCAACCAAAACAAAGTATCACGAAAGAAAAGCCCTGGATCGTTAGCCTTCTCGGTATTTTTGTCATCGGTGGCGCACTCTTCGGTTTTCTCTATTGGCAGAGTCACATGAATACAGTGGCTATTAAGGATGCCTTTCTCGAAGCCCCAGTTATTGCACTGTCACCGATAGCACCAGGAATTTTAAATGCGGTATATGTACATCCGGGCGACACTGTTCCTGCAAATGCACAAATTGCCAGTGTTGGTACAAGTATTTTAGCTACGAAAGAAGCGGGCATTGTCGCAAGTGTTTCAGAAAATCTTGGATCATATTTTGCTCCTGGTCAGACAGTCGCAACAGTTGTTGCTGTTTCAGAAATGAAAGTTGTTGGTGCAATTGAAGAAACAAAAGGACTTAAAGATCTGAGTATTGGTCAGCGGGCCACGTTCACGGTGGATGCATTTCCAGGTAAGAAATATGAAGGTACGGTTTCGGAAATTGCCGCTTCTGCGAATGATACGAGTGCCGTGTTTACTATTTCTGATAAACGCCCAATTCAACGCTTTAATGTGAAAGTACAATTTAATAGTGCAGAGTACCCAGAACTTAAAAATGGGATGTCAGCAAAAATTACTGTTCACATCAAGTAACCTATGGAGGATAAAGGGAGTCTTAAATGGTGGATACTGCTTACGGTTATTGTCGGAACATTTTTAGGCCGACTCGATCAAACCATTGTTAACCTGGCACTTCCTGACATTATTAACGATTTTGGTATTAGTGTTTCTGCCGCGGGCTGGATTGCCACTGCCTATATTTTAGCGAACGCTATCTTCGTTCCTATCTGGGGCAAGCTGGGAGATACTATTGGCCGTAAGAAAGTCTATATTTTAGGCTTCGCAATTTTTATCGTTGGATCAGTGCTCGCTGGTCTTGCTTGGAATTTAACTTCAATGATTATCTTTCGAGTTATCCAGGCAATTGCCGGTTCAGCTGACTATCCAACAGCTATGGCTATTCTTGCGGTAACCTTTAAAGAGGGAAAGGAACGAGCGCAAGCCCTTGGTATTTGGAGTTCTTCTTTTGCCGCGGCTGCTGTGTTCGGGCCACTCTTAGGCGGACCACTTATTGACCACTTCGGTTGGCGTTCCGTGTTTCTCATAAATCTTCCACTTGGGATCCTTGGTATTTTTATGGCGCTCCAATTTATTCGTGAGTCAGTTGCTGATCGCGGAACTAAGTTCTTTGATTGGTGGGGAGCAATTACCCTGGGAATTTCTCTCTCAGCTTTAGTTCTTGTGCTTGATAAAGCGACTGACTGGGGATGGTTCTCAGTTGGTAGCCTCTTGTGCTATATGACCATGCTGGTCTTTCTGTGGATTTTCGTCAAAATTGAACAGCGGGTTCCAGAGCCGATCGTTGATCTTAAGTTCTTCAAAATTCCGGCATTTGTGAATGCTCTCGGCAATAACTTCCTTATTTTCGTTGGGATGATGGGAAGTATTTTCCTTTTGCCAATTTTTGCTCAAACATTTTTAGGCTATAACGCTACGCAAGCAGGATATCTCTTTATTCCAATGGCCGGAGCTTTAATGCTTGCTGCACCCATTGGTGGAGCACTAACTGGAAAAGTAGAATCGCGCTATGTTATTTTTGCGAGCACGCTCGTTGCGTCGATTGGAATCTACCTTTATTCGTTCATCGACCCAAAGTCAACTGCGCTCTCACTTATGATACCGCTTGCGATTATGGCCTTCGGTATGGGGTTTGGTATGGCACAGCGAACCAATATTATTGCTTCAGTCGTTGATAAAAATGAAATTGGTATTGCCTCATCAATTCTTGCTCTTGTGCGAAATGTTGCCGGCGCTTTTGGTATCGCAGTATTCGGCACAATTTTAAATAGCACGATTAAAAATAATATTCTCCACATTACTAGTCTAAGTACTATTCATACTTCTTCACCTCAAGTATTGGGGGAGTATCGAGCACTTATTGCTCTTAAGGCTCAGGTGTCTGCGTACGGCCACGTATTCTTTATTGCGGCCCTTTTGGTGTTTGTTGGAGCCTTCCTCACTCTGCTTCTCAAGGTGGATAATGAAAAAACTGACGTGGTGGTTCATGTGGAGTAGAGCTAACAATATGAGTTGAAAAAAGCCTTATTTTAGGCTAAAGTAGCTCGGTATTGCTATTGCGGGATCGTCTAATGGTAGGACACATGACTCTGAATCATGTTATCTAGGTTCGAGTCCTAGTCCCGCAGCCAACTTGAGCTAGCTCAAAGATAGCTAGTTTATAAACAAAAACACCTCTCAAATTTGAGAGGTGTTTTTGTTGTTTTATATTACAACAAGATATGCTATAATCTTTGTATGAAAGATGATGCCAAAAAGTTGGGAGAAAATCTCAAAAAACTTAGGATCAAAAAAGATATTAGCCAAATAGAACTCGCTCGTATGTTGAGTGTTGATCGATCTTTTGTAAGCAATATCGAGAATGGAAAAAATAATCCAACTCTTTCAACCATTACTAGCTTAGCCAAGGCGTTAGGTGTTTCAACTAACGAACTTTTAAAATAATATGTCGTCATCAATAACAAACACCGGTGATAATACGCTTTCGTCAAACTTAAAGAGCATTTTGCCTAATTGCGACAAGGTAGACGCTTTGGTTGGATATTTTTACTTTTCTGGCTTTCGAGATTTGCATAATGAACTAAAAGATAAGCAAATAAGAATTTTGGTTGGAATGGATATTGATAAGAAAATTATTGATAAAGTTTCAACTCTAAAAGATCTAAACCTAGACTCATATACAACAGACACAAAAACATCTTCTCGCTCTATTGCAAAAGATGATTACATTGAGAACTTTTCAAGAATTTTTAATGATACAGATTTCTTTGATAACGACGAATCACAGAAAGCTTTTGAAATATTTTTAGATAAAATTAAAGACGGTAGTTTGCAAATCAAGAAGACTGCACAAGCAAACCATTCAAAGTTCTATATTCTTCACAACAAGCCCGAGTTTTCAACTAATGGAATTACTCCAGGAATTGTAATTGAAGGTTCAAGCAACCTAACTTTTTCAGGATTGAAGGGTCAAGGAGAACACAATCGTATTTTAATGGAAAAACATTACTACGAGGATGATGTTAAGCGGTTTGAATCAGTATGGAATGACCCTGACAACATAGTTATCACTGATCTTGATTCAGCAGAAACTTTTATAAAAGAAGTAAAGGAAAAGATTTGGCTTTATGCTTTGCCAAATCCGCTTTTGATGTATTACAAAGTACTAAATGAATACTTTGCTGTTACTGAAATAGAAAACATGAAGACCCCGAAACACATTACTGGGGGTAAATTTTCTGATCTTAAATATCAAAAAGATGCCATCAATCTAGGTATTGATCGTATTAAGAAGTTCGGAGGTGTAATCATTGCCGATGTGGTAGGTCTAGGAAAAAGTATTATTGCTTCTGCGATTGCTCACAACCTTGGTTATAAAACAATCATTATTGCACCACCTCACCTCGAGAATCAGTGGAAAGATTACATGTCTGAATTTGATTTTAAAGGTTTTGTATATTCAACTGGGAAAATAGAAGAAGCATTACAACGACACGGCGATGACGAAGGTAAGCTTTTGGTTATATTAGACGAAGCCCACAAGCATCGAAATGAGGATACTGACAATTACAAAGTTCTGCACAGACTCTGTGCAGGTAACTATGTAATGGCTCTATCTGCAACTCCTTTCAATAACGATCCAAAAGATATTTACGCCTTGATTAAGCTCTTTAGTACCCCAGGACAATCAACCATTAGAACAGTGGAAAACCTAAGTATGTCTTTCCACATGCTCTTTAAACGATATAAAGCTGTTCGTCGGGATCTACGAAAGAGTACAAAAGATGAATCAGATAACTCTGAAATTAAAGTCGAACTACATTCAATTGCAGATGAATTAAGAAAAATGATTGAGCCGTTGATTATTCGAAGATCACGACTTGATTTGGAAGAGATCGAAGAATACAAAGAAGACTTGAAAGCTCAAGGTGTTGCTTTTGCAAAAGTGAAGGATCCACAACTATTGGAGTACGATCTTGGTGATATGTTTGACCTCTATGTAAGTACACTCGAAAAAATTGCTCCAGAAGATAGAAGCACTAGTTTTATTGGTGCGCGATACAAGCCTGCTTCTTACATTAATCAGGGTTCAAAATTCCTTGAAAAATTGATTGAGCAAGATGACGAAGATGGAATGTCTGCGGAAGAAAAACTACAGCGTATTCAACAAGGACAAAGCAACCTTGCTCGATTCATGCGAAGACTCCTTGTTCGACGCTTTGAAAGTTCTGTTGGAGCATTCAAGTTGTCATTGAAAAATATGATTACTTCTTCTGAAGCAATGCTTGATTGGTATGAGAATCGCCAGGAAGTTCCTATATTTAAAAAAGGTGTGTTGCCAGACGCGGAATATCTCAGTGAACTTGATGAAAAAGAATTAGAAGAAACCCTAAACAGACTTGAAGACAAGGGTCTTATTAGAATTCCATTAAGTGAATTACAACCTCAGTTTGGAGATCATTTAAGACACGATATTGCTCTTCTAAAAGAGATTGATTCAGATTGGTCTGATAAAACTAGTGATCCAAAGTTTGAATTCTTTAAACAAAAAATTACTCAATCTTTAACAGAAAATCCAAACAGAAAAATTGTTGTATTTACAGAGTTCTCCGACACCGCAAACTATGTATTCCAAAAATTACAAAAAGACGGATTTAATCGTGTATTTAAATACAGTTCAGAAGATGCTTCTGATGAAAATAAGAAAATAATCAGATCAAACTTTGATGCTGGACTTGAAGAAGCAAAACAGTCTAATGACTTCGATATCATTATTGCCACTGATGCAATTTCCGAAGGGTTCAACTTGCATAGAGCAGGAGCAATCATAAACTACGATATTCCATATAACCCAACTCGTGTTATTCAACGTGTTGGTCGTATCAACCGTATCAACAGAAAAGTTTTTGATGAATTGTATATTTATAACTTCTTCCCAACACTTACCGGAGAGCTTGAAACTCGAACAAAAGCAATCTCAACTCTTAAAATGGATTTGATCCATACACTTTTGGGCGAGGACACAAAAACTCTTACATCAGAAGAAGACTTAAAGAACTACTTTGCAAAGCAATACAAAGAAGAAAATAGTAAAAATGAAAGTTTATCTTGGGACGCTCCATACCGAAATACATGGCTCAAGATCAAGGATGATAAAAAGATCATGGAACAAATATCACGAATACCGCATCGTTCAAGAATTGCTCGAAATACCAAAGATATTAACGGTGTAGTTGCATTTGCAAAGAAGAGCGGAAACTATGTATTTGCATTTGGAAATACTCCTGAAACAGTTCAAATTGTATCTCCACAAGTTGCACTTCCTTTGTTTAATCAAGTTGTAGATTCAGAGGAGTCACTGCAAACAACAGTAAACTTCGATCCAATTTATAAAATGGCTAAAGAGCATATCTTTAAAGACAATACAAAAGCTTCTGTCGATGGTGGTCGAAAGCAAGATGCACTCAACAGGGTTAAATTGCTTGGTGAATTGTATCCTCAAGCAAAAGACCTTTGCTTAGATATCATTAGAGCAATCAAGGATCTTGATGCTCTTCCAAATGGAGTACTTAAAGAGATTGTAGAACTTCGTATTGATAAAGCTAATCCAGAAAATGCATACTTAGAACTCAAAGAACTTATCCCAAGTAAATATCTTGAAAGTATCTTTGAAACAGCTGATAGAGCAAATGATGATGGAAAGCTCATTGTTCTCTCTGAAGAATTAATCGCACTATGAAATTAAACGAAAAATACAATCCAGAATCTTTTGTTAATTTTATTCAAGATTTTCTTCCTGAAGATTTTAATCTCAAAGAAGAGGATATTGTAATTAACAAAGATAGATATAAAGAGATAACCAGAGCAAAGATTTTGGGTTTTTGTGAATCGCTAGATTTACATGTTTTGGAAATGGATCATACCCACGATAAAGATCCACGAGTGGCAATCGCTACTGATGCTTTCAAAATTCTTGCTGATCACTGGATCCACAGAGCTTTAGTTATATTTAAAAACAACGATTCTGATAACTATCGTTTTTCATACCTTACAATATCTCTCGATCTTAATGATAAGAATAAAGTTGTTAAAAAGTACTCAAACGCACGACGTTATTCTTTTTATTTAGGAACTAACGCAAAAGTTAAAACTCCAGAACAACAACTTATTAAAAAAGGGAAAATTAAGGATGTAGATGATCTGCTTAATCGGTTTTCTGTTGAAGTCGTAAATAAGCAATTCTACCTAGAAGTTGCAAAATTCTTTGATGAATTGGTTTCAATAGAAGATCAAAACCTAATTCTTCCTGGAGTATCCGAAACAGATATAAACACCCGAAAAAGCTTTGCTGTTCGACTTATTGGTCGCGCGATGTTTTGCTGGTTTTTGAAGCAGAAAAAATCAGATAATGGACAACTTGTTCCTGACGAAATCTTATCTTCAAAAGTTGTATCTGATAATTACTATCACAATACTCTTGAGCCTCTTTTCTTTGGAGTTCTGAACACAAGTATTGATGCCCGTGATATACGAACTGAACTCTTTGATAAAGTGCCATATTTAAACGGAGGGTTGTTTAATCCTCAAACAGACGACTACTACGAACTTGATCGTGGTACTTTTGCTTCAAAATACATCAATACTCTCAAGATAAGCGACAAGTGGTTTAAGGAATTCTTTGAACTTCTAGAAACATATAATTTCACCATTGATGAAAACACCGTATTTGATCAAGAACTTTCCGTTGATCCTGAAATGCTTGGTCGTATTTTTGAAAATCTTTTGGCTGAAATTAACCCTGAAACAGGAAGTAGTGAACGAAAACGAACAGGAAGTTTTTATACTCCAAGACAGATTGTTGAGTATATGGTGGACAAGTCTCTAGTTGAGTATTTTAAGACAAAGACAAGTATTGAAGATAAAAAACTAAATGCGGTAGTCAGTTACGATCTTACTGATGATACAGAGTATCCATTAAACCAAGAAGAGAAAAAACAGATAATCGATGCTATTGAATCATTAAAAATTCTTGATCCTGCTTGTGGGTCAGGTGCATATCCAATCGGTGCACTTCAGAAAATTGTATACATTCTGCAACAAGTAGATCCTGATTGTACAATGTGGCTCGATAAGAAGCTCCAGGGTGTACCAGATTTGTACAAACAAAAGATAATTAATGAGGTAAAACAAAATCCGTTTGATTACACCAGAAAACTTGATGTCATAAAGAACTCAATTTTCGGGGTAGATATTCAACCAATCGCTGTAGATGTATCTCGCTTGCGATGTTTTTTGACGTTAGTTGTTGAATCTGAAATTGACGATAATAAACCAAATCGAGGTATTGAACCACTTCCAAACTTGGACTTTAAATTCGTATGTGCAAATACACTTATCCCTCTACCTAAATCAACTGCAACAAATCTTTTTGATGATCATTCAGGTATTACTGAGCTATCAAAAATAATGTCAGAATATTTCTCTTGTAATAGTCAAAGAAAAAATGAACTTAGAATTAAGTTCACTAATGCACAAAAAGAAATTCTTGAAAAAACCGTATCAGCCTTTGGTAAAAATACTGGCGAGCTTACTTTAAAACTTACAACATGGAATCCATTTAGTAACCACTCAAATTCCTGGTTTGATCCAGAATGGATGTTTGGATTACAAGAAAAATTCAGCATTGTTATAGGTAATCCTCCATACGTTGATTCAGAAACAATGGTAAAAGATGATCCGGCAATGCGTGAGTTTTATTCATCTTTATATAAAACTGCAAGTGGTAACTGGGATCTTTTCGTTATTTTTATTGAACAAGGAATCAATCTTTTAAACGATAAAGGTAGTTTATCGTTTATAGTTCCAAATAAATTGATCGGGGCAAAATATTCAGAGTCAATACGATCTCTAATGATGTCAAAAAATATTCGATATATAAGAGACTATTCAAGTGTAAAAGTATTTAAAGAAGCAAGTGTTTATCCTGTTGTGTTTCAGGTTTCTAATTACACTCAAGATAAATCTGAGGTTATTTTAACAAAGATGAAGGATATTGAAGACGCGGAGTTGATAAACAAAGTCCCACATTCCTTGTTTTATGATGATGTATATTGGGATCGATATTTTATAGAACCCAAATTTTTAGAATTAATAGTAAAAATTACAAATAATAAAAAATTAGTAGAGATTAATAATCAGATTCTAGGATCAGCGACGGTTAATGAAGCATATCAACTCAAGGAGCTTGTGCATGAGATAGAAGACATCGAGGGGAATAATTTCAAGAAACTAATAAATTCAGGAACAATTGATCCTTATACTTCCTTGTGGGGTGTAAAAAAGACACAATATATTAAATCATCTTATAATAAACCTGTAGTTAATAATGATGTCTTACTAAAACTTCTGCCAAAAAGATTCACTCAAGCCGATTCTAGCAAATTAATTATTGCTGGGATGTCTAAAAGACTTGAGGTTTTTCTTGATAAAGGAGAATACATTGCTGGAAAATCCACTACAATTATTCTTGATAATCAAAAAATGGACATTCGTTATTTGCTTGCTATTTTGAATTCAAAATTAATTTCTTATTGGTATCAGATTTACTTCAAATCACTTTCACTTGCAGGCGGATATCTTAGAATCAGTAATAATGAAATTAAAAAAATCCCAATCGCAATTGCTGATAGTAGTTCAGAGATAACTATATTAGATTTGGTTGATCAAATTATGGATGGTAAATCTGCAAATGTATCTGATTTGGAATCAAAATTAGAAGAATTAATAATGGATGTGTATAAATTAAACAACGAAGAAAAAGAAATCGTGCGGAATGCTTAATTAAAAGATATTATTTTATTTTTCAAGATAATCTTACTCTTAAAACAAGTTAGTAATTCTCGTTTCTCCTCAATTAAACCATCTTTCAAAATAAATTTGGCGTAGTCTCTAATGTCTATGTCTTTTATTTGTATTTGTTGCTTTGTGTTTAACACAAATTGATTAAAGCGTTTGATTCTTTCAACTTCGTATTTAATCTTTTCTTTCATTCCTATCTCGTTAATATTTACCTGATCAATCAACTTTTCAAATTGCTGTATTAGATCTACTTCATTTATATACCCACACTTACAGTTCTTATCCTTAGATCTCGTACACCCATAATAGATATGCCTATTTACTGATCCGTCTTTAAGTTTTTTAAACTTTTCATCTGCACATATTCCAGAACCACAAAGCCCACATGTCATCATTTTTGTAAAAGCAAATTCTTTTGGCTCTTGGGTTCGCAACACTTGGCTTTTTGTTTGTTCTTGGACTAGATCAAAAAGTTCTTTATTGATTATCGGCTCGTGTTTTCCAGTATAGAAATTTCCACTTTTCCGTGGATACTCAAAAACTCCATAATAGAATGGATTTTGAAGTATGAGATAAATATTGCTAAGGGTAAGACCTTTGTTGCCACTACGAGTTTTGAAATTAAGATCGAACTTAAGCCAGTGATAAAGTTTTCTTCCTGACCATTTTTCGTATGCCACTTTTTCAAACATTTGTTTAACTATCGGTGCTCGTTCTGGGTCTATAACGACTTCACACTTTTTATCCATTCGTTTTTCATTGAGATACCCAACAACAGCAGGACCCGGGCGAAGCCCCATCTCACATCTTGTTCGTAAACCTCGTTTTACATTGATACTTTTATTATCGTTCTCGAGTTTTGCTTGAGAACATAGAATCATCAAAAGAAACTTCTCATTTGGAGAATTTTTGAAGTGTTGCCCATATGTTCTGATTTCAAGAAGTTTTGTTTCATCCATAAGATCAACAACAGATCCAAGGTCACCGGCATTTCTTGATAGACGATCTGGTGCCCAGGTGAGTATACCGTTATACCTACCACGCCTTATGTCCTCTAATACCTCTCTAAATACTGGTCGTTGACCAGATTCTTTAGCCGAGTGAGATTCACGTCTAATATCAACAACCGTTAAACTATCACGGTCGGCTATAGCAAGCATTTCCTTAACCTGTGATTCGATAGACAGGGCTTGTTTTTCGTCTGATTCGGTTGATTTTCGAGCATATAGGACATACCGAATCTTGGTTTTTGGTACCTCTGTCCTTACTCCTAAATTGCTTATATATTGCGTCTCCATATTATATTGATGACGCAATTTGAGCGTTTTGCTAAGTCTATGCAGAACTAGCGAAATATTGCATACTCGCGACTACTTCACTGACTCAACATCAACATAATCAGAATAATAAATTGTGCTGTCGTCATCACCACCTAGCCAAAACATTATTATGGTACCTTCATTTGAATGCTTATCGAGAGTTGCATTTATGAGTAGTGAAAATGCGTCTGCAAGATCATCGTGTTTTTCAGCCCCAAATCCAACCAGTTGTTCAATTAAATCTTCACACCCTTGTCTGGGGAACTTTATAATCCCTGATTTTATAGCAGTTGAAGTAAGAGAAAGTCTAGTTCTTTTATCTCCTTTCGGCTTAATTGCTTCTGCGGTAATTCCATGAAGCTCAAGCATTTGAGGTAGTGCTTCTTGATATGCAACACTCTCAACAAAAAGAGTGTCGCTAGATCTTGGCATATTAGTTGCTTTAAAGTTTTTCATTAAATCCACTTGTGCCGGGAAATTTAGTTTTTGCTGAATTGGGTTTGGGAGGATGTATATACGCATTTTTTCTCTTCTGCTATACACATGAGCAGAAACAATAGTTGTAAAATCCGCTGAATCTTTTGCTGAAATGGCAAGGTCTACTCCTGCATAAGTACCTCGGTATCCCATATGCCTGGTTCCAGGCAGATCATCATAATATTGAATCCATTCTCTATAAATAACTTGATCATCACTCGGAATAATACGAAGTAAATATTCCCGTTGCCATGATATTTCACTAGCAACTTTTAGTTTTTCTTCTTCAATATCTTTTGTATCTTTGTATTTTCCAGGCCACAAGCATAGATCATTTTTATCTAAGAGTGGGTATTCTTTAAAAATACCTTTTGCTTTGCCTTTTGAAATTTCGTCCTTGATACGCATTAAGAGTGAATCCTCGTGGAGCAAGTTTCCGACAATGATTAGTCGAGTATTTCTATCTCCAGCAGGTACAATCTCACCACGGAGCCAATGATACGTCTTATCTCTCCCTTCACGAGTTTTAGCAGACTGCACGTCTTCCACATCATCACAAATGATTAAGTCTGGTCGATGTTCGTTATGGCGAATACCACGAATACTTTGTTCAGTAGAAGCTACGGTAATTCTAGCTCCGTGCTTCTTAAAAACGAGAGAGAACGAACCCCACTCGTCGCTTTCTTCTTGAAATGGTCCAAGATCTTTTTTAAGAACATCGTTACCCTCAAGTTCAGTACGAATATTCATCATATGTTGCTTTGCCTGTGCTCTAGTCTGACAGAAAATAATACAAAATTTCTTTTGTTGTTTTCCGAGGATTGCCCAAATAGGATATGCAGTCGTTACCATAGTAGATTTTCCAGATCCACGAAATGCCACCACATATAGGTTTTCAGTAGTGCTTTTTTCGAGATTATGGATAATCTCTTTTTGAAAGTCTGCCGTTTCGTACTTCACATAGTGTGCATAGTAGAAGTGGAAAAAGTATAGGAAGCTATCTTTTGTAATTGATGTTCGCACTGATCTATCTTTAATCATAGTATTCACCAGTGCTTTTGGAATTATTTTAGTCATAATTATTTTTTACGATTAATGTTTTTAATGGATTTCGACTTGGTAATTTTTGCGAGTTTAAGTGCCTGCTTTACAATTTTCGCTTGTGACGGTGTTAGTTCCTCGTTATCATCTTTAGTAGTAATCTCAAGTTTGTTTTTGTAATTATCATTTCGATGACGAAGCCAAAAACTAATTGCAGGATAGTTTTTCTCTTTAATAAGAGTAAGTAGTTGGCTTTCGCTCATGTCATTTACCAAAGTAACACCTTCAGAAAGTGCACCATCCATTTTCTTGAGAAATTCTTTATCATCTTTTCTCCATCGATATACACTGTTGCGAGACAATCCTGTTTTCTCACACGCTACCTGAACGATTGGCACTTTTCGCAGTTCATCAAGGAACTGGTCTTGAAATTTATTCTTTTTCATAGAAGTTCTTGATTACCTGTGCTTTGTGACCAGTTAATTTTTCATAGCGACGAATCGCCAAATCGCAAAACACAGGTTCTATTTCTAGGGAATAGACCTTTCGACCCAATTGTTCCGCACAGATCATAGTGCTAGCAGATCCAGAAAAGGCATCAAAAATGATGTCTCCTGGCTTAGTGCAACGCATAATAAACTTATGGTGTAATTCAGGATTTTTACTCGTTGCATGTTCCATTTGATTTGAAGGTAGTCGTTTTGTAGCCCAAATGTTTGAAACATCTTCTAGAAGCTGATTACCAGTTCCATAATCTTTGTTTTGAACTTCGTTTAGATTTCTTACGAGATCAGAAATATATGGAGATCCTTTTGTGCCGTACACGCAATACTCAAGACACTTGTTGAACGCCACGGTAGGTGTCGGCGATGAGTTATTTTTAACCCAAACATTAAGTCTTCGGTTCTTAACTCCGTTTTCCATATAGAGTGTTTGAAAAACCCACACCCAGGCTTCATCACACCAGAAAGCGACATGTACATCTTTAGTAGATATGGTTAGTGAAGATTTTAGAACCTTGCGAATAAATTCTTTATATTCTTCGGGTGATTGATTGTCGTCAAACGTACCTCCGTAGTTGGATTTATTTCCCACACCTTTATCGTATGAGAGCCCTATATTAAAGGGTGGGTCATTGTAGATAGCAGTGGCTTTATCGTTTCCGAACAGTTTAGTAACAGCATTAACATCAGTTGAACTAGCACACAACAACTTATGACTACCCATGATTATAAGATCACCTGGTTTAGTCTGTGGTGTTTTTATTTTCTTTAACTCTTTATCGACATCGAATTTGTCATCTTTGGTATCCTTTTCTTCGTCCCAAAACTTAACCAATTCTTTTTCGTTAAATCCAGCAAATTGCAAAAGCTCTAGGTCAAAAGACTTAAGCTTTTCAAAATCCCATTCTCCATCATTTATATTACTTTCAATAGCAATCTTGCGACGTTCTTCGTCAGATAATTTACGATCAGGTATCAACACGTTTACTTGCTTGATACCAAGTTGTATCAAAGCGGTTTTTCTTTGATTGCCTGAAATAATAGTGTTATCTGTATCAATGACAATCACACTGTGAAAACCACTTTGAATGATTTTCTCCTTTAATTTCTCCATAGCGACCCTTGAGATTTTTCTTGGATTTTCTTTCCAAGGGAGTAAGTCTTTGACCTCTCGAACTCCTGTTTTCCATAAAGGTTTTTTATTCATAGAGTTTTTATTTAATTACTTATAAATTTGTAGATGACTAATCTACTAACTCCATGAAATCAAAAAGGTACATAGGCATGTAATTGGCATAAAATTGAGTAGCATAAAGAAAAAACGCCTATTTAAAGGCGATTTTTCAAAGTTATCCACTCAACTTGGTGTCAACTTAGGAATTTATTCTTTCTCTATATGTATTTTAGGATTGATACGATACCCAGAACCTTTCTTTCCTTGAATAAGTTTTGTTTTCTTTGGAAGTCTTAGGGTGTTGATCACATAGTCATTAAAAGTCTGAACTATTTTTGCTACGGCTGACGATGAAAGCATGGATCCAAGTTCTTTTGTTTTTACATATGTGCCACGATCAAGAAGTATTTCAAGTAATTGTTTTCTTTTTCCATTTTCAGTGAGATCGTATGAGAAAAGTTTACCTCCCAAATGTCTATCGAGTGATCCATTTCTTGTGTCATAAATAATTACATTGCTGTCTTGGCTCGAAGATAAAAGTCGCTTGTGGTTTTTATTTAACTCCTGGAGTTCTTCTAGAATGTCGTATTCAACAGGACGACGGTATACGATTTCAGGGTATTCTACTGGTTCAAAAAGTTTTACTTGTTCTCGAACGCGATTCATTTGTTCAATGATCGGCTGAGCAATTTTTCTCACATTTTCAATCATTTCTGCATGTCTTTTACCAATCTCTTGGAATTGAGAAATCTGCCCCTCACTCAAAGCAGGAGGGTGTATCTTTGCTACCAGTTCACCGACGGTCATTGGTTTTTTCTGGTCATTTTCCATAAAGACATCATAGCAAATACTTGCTTTTTTGTATAGAGTAATTTATACTATTTATACCATGACAAATAACCTTAGTGACAAAGATAAAAAAGCGTTTGCCCTTATCCGTAACAAGATTGTTCATTATGGCAAAAGCCCTACACTTAGTGAGATTAATAAGGTTACAGGTGGAGCTTCTCCACGATCTGCAAGCCTTGTAATTAATCGACTAATTGACGCAGGACTAATAAAAAAGATTGGACGACAGCTTATCCTTACTGGATCACAAACAACAGCTTCAATAAGCACTGTTGATGTTCCTTTGGTAGGTGCTGTGACATGCGGTACCCCTGTTCTTGCCGAAGAAAATATTCAAGCCTTGATCCCTGTATCAACAGGTCTAGCTAAAAAGGGTTCAAAATATTTTCTTTTGCGTGCAATTGGAGACTCAATGAATCTTGCAGGAATTAATAGTGGTGATCTGCTTTTGATTCGACAGCAAGACACAGCAGAAGATAATGATAAAGTTGTTGCTCTTATAAATGACGAAGCAACCGTCAAAGTATTCAAGAAAGCGGATGGTGCTGTTGTACTTCAACCGAAGTCAACGAATAAAAACCATAAGCCGATTATATTAACAGATAACTGTATCATCCAAGGGGTAGTTGTTGCGGTACTTCCAGGTGATCTATATTAAATTTTTATGGCAAAAAATATTCATACTGTTTATAACTCAGATCGTGGAATGTGGGAAAACAAAAAAGAGGGTTCTGATAAACCACTTTCTTCTCATCACACAAAAGATAATGCTCTTGATAGAGCAGAAAATATTGCTGAAAAAGCAAAGGTCGAACATTTTATTCACGGCAAGGACGGAAAAATCCAGGAGCGTAATAGTTATGGGAATGATCCGTTTCCTCCTAGAGGCTAAAAGACTATGGCTATTCCACTTTCTCAACTGACTACATGGTCAAACCAAGGTGCTACTGTTTCAGCAAAAGCAACTCATGAATCTATTCGAACAGCACTGACACATGACCAGTCGCCACTTAAAGATCGTATCAGTAATGGTTCGGTAAAAATCTATCTCCAAGGATCGTATAAAAACGATACAAATATTCGAGCAGATAGTGATGTGGATGTAGTTGTCGAATTAACAACTACATTTGGTCATAATGCACACGAACTTCCTTATGATCAGAAAAATGCTCATGATCAGGCATATGGTAGTGCTGTTTATGATTGGCAAGATCTACGCAGAGATGTCATTTCTGCTCTGACTAAATATTATGGTTTACTATCTGTTGATACAAGTGGTAATAAATCAATTAAACTCAAACCCTCTTCAGGAAGACTAAAGGCTGACATTGTTCCTGTTATAAATTATCGTAAATATGATTATTTCTATGGTACCAATAGTCATAATGCAGAAGAGGGTGTGAAATTTTATCATCGCACAACAAATCGTGGAATCATAAATTATCCAGAGCACCACTATCAAAACGGAGTTAATAAAAATTCAGATATTCGTACAGGCGGGCGCTTTAAGCCAACAGTACGAATTTTCAAGAATATGAGAAACCATCTTGTTGATACAGGCAAACTTGCCGATGGTATAGCACCGTCATATTTCTTACAGTCATTAATTTACAATGTCCCTGATGAACATTTTACCGGTGATCATTCGACAACCGTACACGCAGTATTAAAACACCTCTGGTCTGCATTACCTCTTGGTCAATGTATGTGTCAAAACCATTTTCATGAGTTATTCGGTGAAAGTGAGGAGCAATGGAATCAAGATGATGCAGTAAAAACTATCAGTGCTTTTGTAGAGCTTTGGGATAATTGGAATCAATAATTATGCAAAATATACACCCATATTCGATAAATTCGGAAGAACACAAGTATGTATCTCTCTACCTTGCAATAATATCAATATTGCTTGCATGGGGACTATATTTGTTTTCAAAAAATATCTTTTTCTTACCATGGTGGATAGAAGCTCCTTCGGTAATTGGATTTTATGGAATTTTACATAAGTGGTTCGAAACTAAGCTGTGGAGAAATAATTTTATTCGTAAAATTGCTAGTATAAAAACTCCTATCATAGACGGAAATTGGTCTGGAACCATAACATCTCATTCAAATCATGCCAACGGTCCAATACAGATAAAGAAATTTTGTATTAAACAAACATGGACTCATTTACTTATCTATCTAGAAACAGAGACATCAGAATCTTTCAGTTTTGAAGCGTCAATGAATGTTGATGAGTTCGGGACGGCTCGGATACATTATCAATACAGAAACAAACCAAAAGATAATGCACCTGAAAGTATGCATATACATGAAGGATCAGCATCTGCAAAGTTAGAAGATGAAGGAGCACTTCAAACAGAATATTACTCAGGTAGAGATCGTAATAATACAGGCTCTTTTGAAGTTAAAAAGTTACAGTAATCTGTAACTTTTATACTCAAACCCGTGTCACTTTTGTCACTTTTTATGAATCAAGAAGATAAAAGAAATCCTAAAAATTGGACTAAAGAAGAAACCGATAGAGTGGTGGCAGTATTTCAGTGGTTATTAGATCAGGATAGAAAACAAAATCCAGATAGGTATAAACTACCAAAAGGAGCAATTTTAGATAAAGACGGAAATCAGGTAATTTTATAGGTGCTCAAAGACCGTCGGAATGATAAAATAAAGATACTCAAAATGTCCTTGCAGGGCTTGACCGACCACGGTTCTGGCTCAAGGACGCCAGCTTTGAACGGAAAACTGGCAGTAGGGGAGATGACTCTGAATTTCTATAGCGGTGGACGAGAGAAGCGTACCCGCGGTCCTAGTCGCTCAATTCTATCCCACTATTTATGAAAAACCTTTCCTTTAAATCTCTCCTCCTCGATCTCATTTTCTTTATCATTAAAGAGCTCCGCGCCCTTCTCTTTGCCATTCTCTTCGTTGGGGTTCTTTTTATTTCAAATTATGTTCATATTCCAGGTTTGTATCGGTATGATTTCCTCTTTCTTGCTGCTCTACTAATCCAATTTCTGCTTGTTTTTTTTAAACTTGAAACAAAAGACGAAGCAAAAACAATTTTTCTTTTTCATCTCATTGGTTTAGCCCTTGAGTTGTTTAAAACTAGTTCAAGCGTCGGCTCATGGTCATACCCAGAACCCGGGCTCTTAAAAATTGCTAATGTGCCGCTCTACAGTGGTTTTATGTACGCTTCTGTTGGTAGCTATATTGCTGGAGCATGGAAAACGCTCAAGCTGCGACTCGTTAATCCTCCCTCCTACGCCTTAAGTATTATTCTTTGTTTCTTTATCTATCTCAATTTTTTTACCAATCACTTTATTCCTGATCTCCGTTGGCTACTTTTTATTGCGATTATTGTCCTTTATTACCGAACAACTATTTATTTTACGCCACGAGAAAAAGAATACTGGATGCCGCTTACTCTCGGCTTTTTTCTTACCGGATTTTTTGTTTGGGTGGCTGAAAATATTGCTACCTACTTGGGGGCCTGGAAGTATCCTGGGCAAATTCATGAGTGGCACGTGGTAGGTTTTCAAAAAATTACGTCGTGGTTTCTTTTAGTTATTATTTGTTTTATCGTCGTTGCCCATTTAAAGCATATAAAAGCAACGATGGTGCAAAAAACTACCAAAAAAGAGACGAATTAAAAGCGTCACAGTCGAAATGTTCCTTCGTTATTTGATTTGTTATGGATAACCGAACGACAACAATAGCTATATTGATTTTAATCCTCATTCTCGCAATTGTGCTTATTTTCCAGTTTCGCCCTTCGTCTTCGGTAATAGTGGTACCGAGTGGTACTTCTACTGGCACATCAACAGGATCTGGCACCGGCTCTACAATGCCTTCATCGTTTAATCAAAGTGTTTCAGATGGCACAATTACCATTGCGTATCCTGCACAAACATTCGGTCTCGCCGTGAATGCTTCGCAAGTTCTTGTACATTCGTATATTCCTCCATGTGATGAAGGTTTTAATTACTGTGTGTATTATATTGGTACTCAATATCAAGGGACTAATTTTGAAAGCGCTGGTATTCGTGTAAAAAAGCGAACCGATCTTACCAACGAACGGCTTTGTGTAACAACACCACCCGAAGGTTTTGCAGCGACGACAGAACCGAACAACACTATTTCTACGGATACCTATGTAAGCAGTATTTTTGCCTCGGTTGGTCAAGGTGCCGCAGGTCATACTTCTTCAGGTTCACTGTATCGTCTTTTTATTCGGGGAACAGGTACTTGTTACGAGTTTGAAACCCGAGTCGGACAATCTCAATTTGCCAACTACCCAGCTGGATCAATTAAAGAATTCACTGTGAGTGATCAAGAATCTGTCCTTGCTCAACTTCGAGCGATTATACAGAGTATTCGTTTCGCTGACAGTGCTAATCTCTTTCCTCAGGGATAGAAAAAAGAACTTTTCGGTCTCTAAAATAGTGTTCACTATTTCTTCATTTTTTTCTGTATACTTTCCAGTATGCGGATCTTAGTGGTGGAAGACCAGGAAAAATTGGCACTTTCCATAAAAAAGGGCTTAGAACTGGAGAGCTTTGCGGTAGACGTTCTTCATGACGGCGCTCACGCACTTTCACAGTTGCTTTCAAATGCAGGTTTATATGATCTCTTGATTCTCGATGTCATGCTACCTGGTAAGACCGGATTTCAGATTTGCCAAGAACTTCGCAAAGAACATATTACTTTGCCAATACTTATGCTGACAGCCCTGGATAGTGTTGAGAGTAAAGTCGGGGGCCTTGATATGGGAGCTGATGATTATGTAGCGAAACCGTTTGCATTCGAAGAACTTGTAGCTCGGGTTCGGGCGCTTTTGCGCCGACCCAAGGTGACACTTACGCACGAACTTTCACTTTCTGGAATTGTGCTTGATCCGCGAGCTCATACGGTTACAAAAAAGGGTAAACTGGTTTCACTTACTCAGAAAGAGTACGCTATTCTAGAATTTCTCATGCGGCATCCAAATCAAGTACTTTCTCGTGAACAAATTGTGAATCATGTATGGGATCAAGCATTTGATTCATGGAGTAATGTGGTCGATGTGCATATAAAAAATTTGCGTAAGAAATTACAAAAAGGAAATGAAAACATTCTTGAAGCAGTACACGGAGTGGGCTACAAATTTAAAGCCTAACGTCTTTGAAAAAACTCGACTAAAACTTACGGCGCTCTACGTGGGAACGATGGTTATTATCCTAGCTCTCTTTAGTGGCGCTCTATACAATGCAATTTCCAAAAATGTTCGGGTACGTTTAGCTGCCCGGCCAATCCCTGCATTCGGGTTGATAACCCAACCTCGAATTCCTTGGGAAATTCAAGAAGAAGTCAAGAATGAGATACTCGAAGATATTCGACGTAGCATTATGCTCCTTGATCTATGCCTCCTGGTGCTCATTGCAGGGGTAGGTTATCTCTTAGCAGGGAAGAGTCTTGAGCCAGTACAAAAAGCATTTGAGCGCGAAAAGCGATTTGTAGCTGATGCCTCACATGATCTTCGAACACCACTTGCAACATTGCAATCAGAAATTGAAGTAGCCCTTCGTGCTAAGCCAAACAAAGAAATAGAAAAATTACTCAAAAGTAATCTTGAAGAAGTACAGCAGATGTCGATGTTAGTAAATGACCTTCTCTTGGTTGCAAAGCTAAACGATCACGCTGCTCTTCCTATGAGTTCGTTTCATGTGCAAGAAGTTATTACTAAAGCTATCGCAAGTACCGAAAAGAAAGCCAGAGAAAAACAAATTACGCTTACTCATACTCTCGAAGACGGCATTATGCTTGGCCGTGAGAGTTTGTTGGTTAGAGCTATCACGAACATTATTGATAATGCCGTAACATATATAGAAAAAGGAAGCGTCACGATTACCGGTATTCGAGAGAAACACCTATATCGTATTACTGTTTCAGATACCGGTCCGGGCATCTCAAAGAAAGATCTTCCGCATATTTTTGATCGCTTCTATCGTGGCTCAAAATCAAGAACCGATATCGGACACAGTGGGTTAGGTCTTGCGATTACCAAAGAAGCTATCCTGCTTCACCAAGGACGTATTACTATTACCAGTTCAGAAGGCGAGGGCACGGTGGCAACTATTGTGTTACCGCTTGTGGAAAAATAGTTTCTTCTTCATTTTTTCTTCACTTCCACGCTCTACACTAATACTACCTTCCCGAGTCGAAGGGAAGTGTTATCAGGTAATGTTATAGCAACTCATGCATGATACAAAAGCGCTCTACGCCCTCGTGCCTCTTCTCGGCATCGGTGTAGTTCTCGGAGGTGTAACTATTGCTTCAGCGCAAGGATTTCAGGCTCATGGCTTCGGACCGAAAGGTGATCCGACAACATTCTTCCAAAATGAGGCAACTCTTTTGGGAGTGAGTGTCGACGAAGTTAAAAATGCCTGGGCAGAAGGGAAGGGCCTGCAGGCTCTTGCGAAAGAGAAAGGAATTTCTCAAGCAACTCTTCAAGCTAACATCAAAAAAGAAGCAGATGCTCGCATGAAAGAACAGCTCGCTTCTCTTGTTTCGTCAGGTAAGCTTACTCAAGCCCAAGCTGACGAGATACTTACAAATCGCGCAAAGCACGCAACCGATGAGAAAACGACGCTTGCAACTGCTCTAGGAATTACCGTTTCAGAACTTGAATCATACCAAAATGCTGGTAAAGGGGTTCAAGATATTATTACGGAAAAAGGTTTAAACAAAGAGACCGTTATGACCTCACTCCGTGATGCTCGCCTTGCACAGGAAACGAAAGATATTGAAACTCTCGTTTCTAAGGGCGTCCTAACGCAAGACCAAGCAAACAAGCGCATTGAAACTTTAAAAAACAAAAAAGGTGACATGCCTCTTATGGGAAGAAAAATGCCGCGTGGCCGAGCCCCCGGATTTTCTTTCCGCCTAAAAAACTAAAAGACCTTCTTCTCTCCACAAAAGCTCCCACTATGGGAGCTTTTGTTTAGTTTACGAACACGTTTATGACTTTGTGTTACACTTAGAAGATGCAAACAAAGACAATTGAAAAATACTTTTTTATCGGTTTTTTACTCATCGTAACTATTTTTACACTCATTATTTTTCGTCCATTCCTTGGGGTAATTATTGTTGGTGCCTCTCTTGCCGTAGTACTTCATCCGGTATATTCTTTTTTCCTTAAAAAGGTGACAAAACAGGTTTCTTGGGCAGCCGCACTCCTTTCCCTTATTGTGTTTTTAGTGCTCGTATGTGGGCCTCTTGTGGGGATTGGAGCACTCGTTGTACGTCAATCACAGGACGCGTACTTCTCGTTTATTGATACCGGCACAACGAGTCCATTTTTGAATAAAATTGGAGAATCAGTTAATCACTACCTTCCTCGTAGCTTCCAAGTTGATTCTGAAGAAGTTGCTAATAACTTCCTCGCTCTTCTCTCGCGTAATATTGCAGGAATATTTACGGCTACTGTCGGAACAGTGGTGTCGTTTTTCCTCGTTGTTCTTTCGATGTTCTACTTTTTGAAAGATGGTGATCATTGGCGTCGCTCGCTCATTATTGTTTCACCTCTTGCAGATACTGATGATGAAAAAATTCTCAACAAATTAGCCCTTGCCATAAATGGTGTGCTCAAAGGCTATCTCTTTATTGCTCTCTCACAAGGAATTTTAATGGGGATAGGTTTAGCAATTTTTGGAGTTCCTCATCCAGCTCTTTGGGGAGTGCTGACAGCCTTTGCTTCGTTTATCCCTACTATTGGTACTGGACTCATTGCAATTCCAGCAGCGCTCTACCTTATTAACACTGGTTCAATTGGGGCTGCGGTTGGCTTTGTTATTTGGGCAGTCGTTATTGTTGGATTAATAGATAATTTAATTCGTCCACTTATTGTTGGTCACAGTACTGATGTTCCTGCACTCCTCGTTCTTTTCTCGGTATTGGGTGGTATATCGCTTATGGGACCAGTTGGGGTTCTTATTGGTCCTTTAACGGTAAGCCTGCTCTATGCCTTAGTTTCTATTTATCGCACCAGTTTTCATGTTACGTCAGAGAATTAAAAAGGGTTTTCGTCAAGTCATGACTTTCTTTTTCGATCGTCTAATAATAGGAAGGGCATAGACCCTTTTTAGTTAGTAGTTAATACAAACATATGAAAAAAATAGTACAAATTATCTTTTCCGCTATTGTAATTGCCCTCTTTGCTTTTAGTACTTCTGCCCAAGCTGCTCTCGGCGTTTCTGTTGGGGCTCAGTCATCAGGAAATACGCAGGCAGGAGGAGACCGAAATGGTACCCGAGTAGAAGGCCAGGGCAACCTTGATGTATCTATTTCAGGTTCTAAAGATGACCAGTCTGAAAATACTTCTAGTAGTGATGATTCAAATACTACGGTAACTTCTTCAACACAGGAAGAATCAGATGCTTCAGTTGCTGTTGGTTCGGTAATGGTCGTTCGCAGTAAGGCGATGAAAGAAACTGCAATGCCTATGAAGGATCCAAGTACCGTTTCAAATCGTTCTGACCTCGAATCATTTATTACGGCTTCAGCTCAGAATGATGAAAACTTCCAATCAGCAAGTTCAAGTAATGATGAAGTTTCTCTTCGTTATAAGGAACCAGCTAAACTCTTTGGTTTTCTCCCGATTTCATTGAGTACCAATGTTAAGGCTGATGCCAATGGTAACGTTAAAGTACATTACCCTTGGTACCGCTTCTTAGTAGCACTTCAAGATTCAGATTTACAGTCAAAGATTGAGGCTAAGGTTAACGCGGTCCTCCTCGCAAACGGTGCAAAAGATACTTCTGCAGAATTCTCAGCTTCGACTCAAGCACATCTCATCAACGATATTCGTGAGGCACTTCATGAAAGTTATCAGAATATCAAGAACCCAAATGCTAAAGCTAATGCTGACGTAAACGCTTCGGCAAGTGGCACCTATGAGAGTGGTAATCTTGATGCGCAAAACGAAACAGATGCTAGCGCAAATGCTGCTCGCTAAATAAAATATTTCCACAAAAAGCGCCGGAAGGCGCTTTTTGTTTTTGCTATACTAAGCCTCCCATGAACTACGAATCATTTTGTGTAGACGCACAGAGAGCTCTAGAAGAAGTAGAAACTTTCCTCACGAACAATGCTATCTCTTCACTTACTCCTGACCATCTCTGTTATAAATGTGCTTCACACGATGAGTTTCTCTCTATTCGAACGATGCTGGAAAAAGAAAGTGTTTATTTATACGAATCGTGGATTTCTGGTCGGCTAATTGCGGTTTTAAAACTACAACAGCCACTTGAAACATCATTCGGGACTATTGCCTATATAGAACTCCAGGATAAAAAACAAGGAAGCGGGACAATATCTGGATTCACACATATTGAGTTTTTTCCAAAAGATGGCAATTATGATGCCGCGCTTAAGGTATTAGTCTCGCGCGGTTTAGATGTGATTGCCGATCCAACCCCGCATCACCCAATTCATGAAATTAAGCTCTCAGATAAATTTGTTTTTCGTCTTGAGCATGAACCAGTGATCAATAAAATTAAGCGAGAAGAGCTGTAAAAGCCTATCAGGAGCTGTGTTACAGTAAGAGTATGGCTCCCGAACCACTAGCATCCCAAATACGCCCGAAAACCCTTACCGACTTTGTTGGCCAAGAGCATTTGGTTGGGCCGGGGAAGCCTCTCCGAGAGGCAATGGAGAAAAAGCATATATTCTCCTTTATTCTCTGGGGCCCGCCGGGGGTTGGTAAAACAACACTAGCCCGAATGTATGCCAAAGCTTTGAATGCCGATTACCATGAACTGTCGGCCGTCTCAGCGGGCAAAGATGATATCCGAACTATTGTAGAACGCGGCGGAGAGCTCTTTGGGCCAAAGATTCTCTTTCTTGATGAAATCCATCGTTTCAATAAAGCCCAACAAGATTTTTTGCTGCCGTATGTTGAGAGTGGAAAGCTTACACTCATTGGTGCAACAACAGAAAATCCGTCATTTGAAGTTATTCCAGCACTACTTTCGCGTTGCCGTGTTTTTGTCTTGGAAGAATTGAAAGAAGATGACATGCGAAAAATTCTTAAGCGCACCGGGTATAAAATGAAAAAGGATGCGGTAGATTGGCTCATTGCTATGGCAAACGGAGATGCGCGTCAGGCAATTGCCATGATTGAAAATACAGCAAGTTTGTATACAGATATTACACGTACCAATTTACAAAACACCCTGCAGTCAAAATTTTTACGCTACGATAAAAAGGGTGAAGAGCACTACAATACCATTTCGGCATTCATTAAAAGTATGCGAGCTTCACAGCCGGATGCGGCGCTCTATTACTTGGCTCGTATGATTGAAGCAGGGGAGGATCCAAAATTTATTGCTCGGCGAATGGTGATTTTTGCCTCTGAAGATATTGGCATGTCTCAGCCTACGGCACTCGTAGTTGCAAACGAAGTGTTTAAGGCGTGCGAAACCATAGGATTACCAGAATGTGGCATCAACTTAGCTCACGGCGTAGTGTATCTTTCAGTTGCGCCGAAAGAAAAAAATTCTTACTACGCGTACATGGAAGCGCTCGACGATGCGAAAAAATACGGCAACTTGCCAATTCCTATGAAGATCAGAAATGCACCAACCAAATTAATGAAAGATCTCGGGTATGGGGAAGGCTATGAAAAATACACCAAAGAAGATTTATTGCCTGAGAAACTAAAAGGTAGAACGTACTATAAACCAAAAAAGAAAAAGGGTGGGAAATAAAACCTCTCGTGTGATAGAGTAATCTCTACGTATGAAATTTGCCGCCAAAAACCAAGGGATCGAGGGTCCTCCATATCCTCTCAAAGATCTCTTTCGTGACCTGTGGCGGTATATTCGTCCCCATAAAGGGTCATTCTTTTTGGCCACCTTGTTGCGGATTGTAAGCGATATTGCAGCTCTGTACCCACCATATGCCATTGGCCGAATGGTAACTATTCTTTCGCAGACTGGGTTTACTAAGGCGGTACTTATTCACGAATCACTTTTTGTTGTTATTACCTGGGGAATCGCTATTTCTTTTCGCTACCTCACTATTTACCTGGCAAAGCGTATCGGGTTATATATGGCAACAAAAGTATTTTTGGATGTCCACGTTTCCATGCTCGAGGTACTCTTTGCTCGCGACAGCGCCTGGCATGAAAAAGAATCGAGCGGCTCAAAGCTAAAACGGGTTTCAAATGGAGCTGATAGTTACAATCTCATTATTAGAACTTGGATTAACAACCTCATTGAAATTGTAGTTCGGTTTATTTCCATTCCATTTATTTTGGCCACCTTTGATCATACCGCAGCACTCATCATGATTTTCTTCATGGTGACCTACTTCTGTGTTTCATACTTTTTAGCAAAGCCGGCGCTTAAGGCAGCGTATCAGGTTAGTATCGACGAAGAAGGTGTTCATGGTGTCGCGTTTGAGGCACTCTCAAATGTGCGTTCAGTACAAGTACTCGATCTTTCAGGGGGAATTCTCGTTCAAATTCGTCAGGCTGTTACGAAGCTACTCGCGAGTTATCGTGCCCGTATTAAAGCTTTTCAATTTCGTGGTTCTTTTTCGGCTTGGTATGGCGATATGTTTCGAGTGGTCAGTGTTGCGTATCTTGCCTTTGAGGTTATTCAAGGTCGCTATGCTATTGGTTTCTTAGTTACATTCTCCTCATACTTCTTCAACATTTGGGAATCAGTACGTGAACTCTCTGATGTCTCCCAAGATTTAATTATTGCTACTCAGATGATTGGTCGAATGCATGATCTGATTGGCCGCGTACCTGATGACGCTGGGGTAAATCGAGGGAGTATTCCATTTCCGGAAACGTGGAAAGAAATTAGTCTCGAAAATATTTCGTTTTCGTACGGGGACCATGAAGCGCTCTCTAATGTATCGTTTACCATTAAACGCGGAGAAAAAGTCGGCGTCGTTGGTCTTTCAGGAGCCGGTAAATCAACCCTCTTTAAGCTACTTCTTAAGGAACGAATGAATTGGAAAGGGAAGATTACTCTAGGTGCGGTTCCACTCGAAAATATTAAAACAGATGAATACCGTAACCATGTGTCAGTAGTTCTTCAAGAAACCGAAGTATTTAATTTAACTCTTCGCCAGAATATTCTTCTGGGTAATACAACTGCCACCGAAGAAGATTTAAACAAAGCACTTACCGTTGCTCATGTTCGTGATTTTATTGCTAAGCTTCCACAAGGACTTGATACTGTTATAGGCGAAAAAGGAATTAAACTTTCTGGTGGAGAAAAACAGCGGCTTGGTATTGCTCGAGCTGTCGTGCGTAAACCATCGATTTTATTCTTAGACGAAGCCACTTCGCATCTTGATCTTGAAAGTGAAGAAAAAATTAAACAGTCACTTCACGAGTTTTTTCAAAGTGTAACAGCGGTTGTTATTGCCCATCGTTTAACAACAATTCGCGAAATGGATCGTATCATTGTTGTGGAAGGTGGCCGCATTGTTGAAGAGGGAAGTTTTGAAGCACTTCATGCGAAGAAAGGCCGTTTTTATGAACTCTGGGAAAAACAACATCTTGGTTAAGCTATGAAAAAAATTACTCACGACGAACAGCAGAGGTTTTGGGATGAAGAACACGGAACACCAACCGTACTTCTTCAAATGGATTCTAAGGAAGCTTCAGGTGGGGTAGAGAAGTTTTGGAATTTTCTCAAAGATATTCCAGGTGAAAAAACAGGAATAGAAATGGGCTGTGGTAAAGGACGCAACGTTATTTGGCTAGCCAAACAGCCAGGGGTACGCTCTATGGCTGGTTTCGATTTTTCGAAAAATGCTATCCGCGAAGCACAGCTTCGAGCAAAAGAAGCTGGAGTTTTAGAAAAAGTTTCTTTCTATACTGCCGACGCCACATTCATGTGGCCATACCCAAGTGCGAGTTTTGATTTCGGTATTGATTGCTTTGCTTCAACTGATATTGAAAGCAAGGAAGGTAGAGAGGCTGCAGTGTTAGAGATGTATCGTGTAATAAGGCCAGGGGGACATGTTCTTGTATACGCTCTTTCACCAGACGACGCTTTTCATAAGGAAATGATCGAACAGTCACCTGCTCATGAAGAGAATGCTTTTTATCATCACACTGGCAAGTTCGAAAAAACGTTTACCGAGAAAGAACTCCGTGAACTTTTCTCGACATTTCATATAGTAGCTTTCGAACGTATTGATAAAGTTGCTACTTTTTTTGGCAAACAGTATCCCTGTAAACATTTCTGGATAATTCTGCAAAAGTAGTATGTATCACCCAGTTGTTACAAAAATCAGATCAATCCTCGAAGAGAGAAATATCACATATAGATTTTTTGAGCATGAGGCTGTACGTACTAGCGAAGAAGCACATGCACTCCGACCTGAGTATAAGCTCGCGCAAGGGGCAAAAGCATTGATCATTAAATGTAAAATTCCGAATGCCGAGCGGAAGTTTATTATGTGTGTTATTCCAGGAGATGCTCGACTGGATAGCGAAAAAGTGAAAGCATTAGTTTCCGCAAAGAGTATTACTTTTGCTACCAAAGAAGAAGCCGATGCAATAACCGGTGGAGTTGAATTTGGAGGTGTACCGCCATTTGGAAATCTATTTGGTATTCCGGTATATATGGATCCAAAACTTTCAGAGAACGAAGAAATTATATTTAACTGTGGTGATCGTCGAGCATCAATTGCTCTCGCGTTCAAAGACTACGAAAAACTAGTTCAGCCAATTCGATCAGATATTACGCTTTTGTAAGTGCGCGCTGCGACTTCCAAAAGAAAAATCCGATAACAATAAACGTAGCAACTGGCGAGAGCCACTCAGGAATATGTGCACCAAAAGCATCAAGAAGCATGATGATGCCGAGTACCAGTATTGAGTACATCGCTCCGTTTTTTAGGTAGATATATTTTTTAATTCGCTCGATGTTTCCAACAGTGAGTTGGCGAAGTACAAGAGCACCGATACCGTTACCAATTAAGATAAGAGGTACTGAAAGGGTAAAGGCAAATGCGCCAAGCACACCGTCGATGGAGAACGTTGTATCGATAACTTCTAAGTAAAGGATTTTTGAAAGGTCAGAAAGGCTGTTTCCCGCTAAAAGAGTTTTTTCTTGTGCTTCAGCATTTTGCTTGAAGCCGTGGGTGATAAAGAAAGCAGTTGAGCCAACCACGGTGCCAAATGCAATAAGGAAATTTATTTTACCACCAGTCCATACTAGAGCCGCAAGAATAACTGAGACAACCGCGTAAAACCAAATTGCTTGGCGAGCAAAAAATTTCTCATGAGGCAGACCAAATTCTTTTGGCTCCTGAAACAACCAGTGAAAGAAAAGAAATACCAAGAAAGTACCACCGCCAGCAAGTAGCATTGGGGAAGAGCTTTCTACTGCGGTAAGAACTCGCGGATCGTTCGAAAATGTTGCAGTGAGAGCTTGGACTGGGCCTAATCCAGGAGTGGCCAGCCAGACAATAAGCCATGGAAGAATACCGCGGACAACAACAACGGCAAAAAGAAGTCCCCAGAAGAGAAACCACTTGCGGCCTTTATCGCTCATTGTGCCTAAGACTTCAGCGTTAACAACCGCATTGTCGATACTTGAGATAATTTCAAATACGGCAAGACCTAAGACAGTTAAAATCATACTGGTTATATGCATAGGCGGTAGTGTAGCATTTTTACACCGAAAAATGTTCCCAAATCAGCCCTATGGTGTATAGTAGTGCGATATGGAAAATACCCAAGAAACCAAGCAGCAGGAGACTATTCGTCCGCTGTTTTCTGGTCCTACGTATATTGTTATTGCTGCTCTTCTGTGGGGACTTGATGGCATCTTGCGTCGATCACTTCAGGGTGTGCCGCCACTTCACATTATCTTCTTTGAACATCTCGTTGGATCGCTCATTCTCTTGCCAGCCGGATTTGCCTTTTGGGGACAAACAAAAATAACTAAAAAAGAGTGGGGAGTGATTGCTCTTGTTTCATTGCTTTCGGGTCTTCTCGGAACTCTCTTCTTTACTGCCGCACTCTTAAAGACAATGTTCATTTCATTCTCAGTTGTCTTTTTACTTCAAAAATTACAACCAATTTTTGCTATTGGCACCGCACACCTTTTCTTGCGTGAACCAATTAGTAAAAAATATATTGGCTGGGCATTGCTGGCACTTATTGCTGCGTACTTTGTTACGTTCCCAAATGGCATTATCAATTTTGCTACTGGTACTGGAACTATTGTTGCTGCGTTGCTTGCATTTGGTGCCGCAGTGGCATGGGGCTCTTCAACAACATTTTCTAAAATGGCCCTCAAGGACCATAACTCAACACTTATTACCGCACTTCGTTTTTGGCTTACAACATTAATGGCTTTTGCAGTTATCGTTATTTCAGGTGCCTTCCATACCGTTGCTTGGCCGACGGGAAGTGAAACCATTCGTTACGTTATCATTGCTCTCTCAACCGGAATGGTGGCTCTTCTTTTGTACTATCGTGGACTTAAAGTAACTCCGGTTCGCATTTCAACTATTTTAGAGCTCACGTTCCCATTTGTTGCGGTATTGATTGATGTCTTTCTCTATCATACAGTGCTTGCGCCGTTACAGTATGTGGCAGGTGTCGTTCTTCTCTACGCTATGTACCGCATTGCGGGACTTCGCAGCGAATAACTATGCTTACGTTTACAACCATTGCCATAACAGGGAAGGGCCGTGGTAAAGGGCTAGGATTTCCGACCATTAATATGCAAATCCCAGGGGATGTTCCGCTATCGCTTCCCGAAGGTATTTACGCTGCACAAGTTACTGTAAATAATGAAATATATGGCGGAGCCTTGTTTTACGGCTCAATTCCCGTTTTTGGGGAGAGTGAAAAATCACTCGAAGTGTATCTTGTTGATTCTGGTTACATCTCGGTAAATCCAGGAGAGGAGGTGCAAGTTTCGGTTAAAAAATTCATTCGCCCAGTGCAAAATTTTTCGAGTCCCGAACTGATGGTGCTTCAAATGGAGAAGGATGTCGCCAACGTGCGAGCTATCCTGGAAAAAATATAGCCCTGCAACATATATTGCAGGGCCATATCATTAGTTCTTTTTCTTCTTAGGTTATTATCAGTGCCGGAAGTTTGATTTTATCTTTATTGCTTTTAAAGAAAAATCTTTCAGCAAGTTTAGGTCCGATGTAGTCATCGGGAACTACCGGTTCGCTAAAGATACGAAATCTTTTCTTCTTGTGCTCTATCCGCAGTAATTGCAGGTTATGCTGCTTAGTAGCATCACAAACAGTGAACACTGCTTTAACCCAATATATTCTATCTCGGTATTCAATGGCCCACAGTATCAAGGCAAGCAAAATCATTACCGGGGAGATACCGAAAAGAACGGCAACAAGTTCAGCAAAACTTTGTATTGGCGGAGTGTCCTCGTAGTAGTGCAAGCTTCCTCCGTCAGTAAGCGCAAAACAGGTTGTTGAGCAGAAAAGTACAGCAGTTGCGAAAACCAACAATTTTTTGGCTGAGAATTTAGCCTTGCGGTTGGTGTATAAGGTACTGAGCTTTCCACCCAGGATTTTTAGTAACTGCCATATAACCATACCTGCGGGTACAGAAATTACGGCAAATAGGAAAGATACCTTATGCTGGACCCCAGGGTCAGCGAACATTCCGTGTTTATTAGCAAAGCCGGGAAGGCAAGAGGCTCCCAAAAGGGCTACCAAAAGAAATAGCTTTTTCATACTTCTAAGAATTTATTGTTTAATTTTGAATATCTTTTTCACTATACAACGGAAATTAAAAAAGACAAATGGTGGCCTATGCTATACTTTTTCTATGAAAAAGAAGACATCCAAGAAGGTAAAAAAATCTCCAAGCGTTCGTTTACCGTCCCATATTAGTCCTACGGTATATCATGTAACGCTTAAGCCTGATCTTGAAGCATTTACCTTTGAAGGAGAGGAAACTATCGAACTTACACTCTCGAAGCCGACTAAAACAATCACTCTTCATTCGAAAGATCTTGATATAGAGCTTGCTGAACTTCTAGTTTCAAAAGATGGTGGAGTACCGCTTCAAGCTGCTGTTGCGTATAACGATGAAGCAGAAACTGCCACGTTTACATTTGCAAAGCCAATTACAAAAGGGGAGCATAAAATTCACATCATGTTTCGTGGTATTTTGGCTGGTAACATGCGCGGTTTTTACAAGAGTCAGTACATGCTCGATGGTAAAACACATACGCTTGCTACAACGCAGTTTGAAGCAACCGATGCTCGCCGAGCTATTCCATGTTTTGATGAACCGGTACACAAAGCAGTGTTTAATGTGAAGCTTGTTGTCCCGGTTTCAAAAACCGCAATTTCAAACACCTTGCCAACAGAAATTGTGGAGCACGAAGCAGGGTACAAAATTGTTTCGTTTGCCCCCACACCAAAAATGTCGACGTACCTTCTTGCTTTTATCGTTGGTGATTTTGAACACGTGGAAGCAAAATCAAAGAGCGGTGTTATTGTGCGCATTTACGCTACCCCGGGAAAAAAGCACCAGAGTACATTTGCCCTTGAAACAGCGGTGCGTGTACTCGATTTTTATGAAGAGTATTTCGGGATTAAATATCCGCTCAACACCCTCGACATGATTGCTATTCCTGATTTTGCTTCAGGCGCAATGGAGAACTGGGGAGCAGTAACCTATCGGGAAACGGCACTTCTTGTTGACCCGGAGCATTCCTCAACTAAAAATCGCCAATGGGTTGCGCTGGTTATCGCTCATGAACTTGCGCACCAGTGGTTTGGAAACTTAGTAACCATGGAGTGGTGGACACACCTGTGGCTTAACGAAGGTTTTGCTTCATATATTGAATACCTAGCAGTGAACGAACTTTTTCCTGAGTGGGACATTTGGACTCAGTTTGCCTACGCCGACTTAGGTGTAGCACTTCGTCTTGATGCGCTCAAAAATACTCATCCAATTGAGGTAGACGTAAAAAATCCCAACGAGATTGGTGAAATTTTTGATGAAGTATCGTACTCAAAAGGCGCTTCGGTTATTCGAATGCTTGCGGGTTATTTAGGTGAGCACGATTTCCGTGAAGGGCTTCACCTGTATCTTACCAAGCACAGCTACGCCAATGCTCACACCGTGTATCTTTGGGAAGCCTTTGAACAAGTTTCAAAAAAACCGGTTAAAAAGCTTATGCAAGAATGGACTCGCAAAGCAGGGTACCCCCTCATCGAAGTAGAAGAAAAGGAAAATGGTTTCAAGGTTCGACAATCTCGTTTTCTCTCAAGTCCACTTTCTGCTAAGAGTGTGCGCGATACTACAGTATGGAATGTACCGCTAAACTATTTTGGCGATCGAGGCACTACACGCTCACATTTGCTCGCAAAAAAATCTGATACGGTTTCTAGCTCATACGATCTTTGGAAAAAGTGGAACAGGGGAGAAACCGGTTTTTACCGAGTTCGTTATCCAAAAGAAACTCTCGAACTCTTAGCTACTCCAGTTCGCGAGGGGCGACTTCCAGCAATTGATCGACTCGGCATCATTCGTGATCTTTTTGCTCTTTCAGAATCAGGTCATATAAAAACTGATGAAGCGCTTTCGTTTGCTTTAAACTACAAAGAAGAAACTGATTACACGGTGTGGGTAGAACTTCTTTCTGGTCTTGCACGTGTGTGGAATTTGCTTGCTGGGACTGCGAATGAACAAAAATATAAACGTTTCGCTCTCTCTATTCTTTCGAAAGCTGCCGAACAAATTGGTTGGGAACCACAAACGAACGAAAGTTATACATCATCTCTATTGCGACCAACTCTCCTAACTCACACAGGACTCTATGGTGATGCTCGAGTAATTATTGAAGCAAAGAAACGTTTTGAACGAAGAAAGGAACAGCCAATTCCTGCTGATATGCGCAGTGTTGTTTACGGACTTGTAGCTGCGAACGGTGGTGAGCGGGAATATAATGAACTACTTTCGATGTACCACACCGCAACCGTGCACGAGGAGAAAGTCCGTATTCTCTATGCTCTTGGCCAATTTGAAAACTCAAAACTGATTAAAAAGACACTTGCCCTAGGTCTTTCAAATGAAGTGCGTCTTCAGGACCGTAATACCGTTTTCGCCGGAGTTTTAGGAAATCCGTATGGCCGTGCATTTGCTTGGCAATTTATCCAGAAAAATTGGAAAAAACTGATCGCTGAATACGGCGAAGGTGGTCACTTGTTAGCGCGGTTAGTAAAACCCCTTGGTAGTTTTACAGAAAAAAGCCGAGGTGATGAAATTAAAAAGTTCTTCAAGAAAAACAAAGCGCCAGCCGGAGAACGCACGGTACAGCAAGTGCTCGAGCATATTTACTCAAATGCCGCCTGGATAAAACGAGATGGAAAGGTGATAGAGAGATTTTTGAAATAGAATATGTGGCTTCCCATAGCGCTTCTTAGTTCGGCAATTTTAGGTACTAAACGTATCTACGAAAAAACTCTTACGGCACATTTTGGTAATTTTTCAATGGGTTTTATTGTCCAAGCGTTTTCGCTTTTACCAACACTCGCCTTATTTCCATTTTTCAAATTACCGTCGTCACTTTTTACTCTGCCGTGGCGATTTTGGTGGCCACTTCTCATTATTTGGTTGGTACTGTATCCAGTGCAAACCTACCTTTATTACCGAGCACTTCGAGAAGGAGAGTTTTCTTCTATTACACCGCTCTCAGCACTTTTGCCCGCTTTTAATGTCGTCACCTCATTTTTAATCATTGGCGAGAAACCGTCGATTGTTGGACTGGTAGGTATTGCCATGATTATTTTCGGTGTTTATCTCATTCTTCTAAAAGACAAAGCAAAAATACATTTTGCGAAGCCAGAACTTTTCATGATTGGCTTTCTGGTTTCAGTAGCTATCGGATCAACTCTCGATAAAGTTTCAATCAGTGTTTCAACCCCTGTTTTTTATAGTTTCATGAATACGCTCGGTGCAGCAATTATGTTTATGATCCTGATGCACTTTTATAAAGAAGCGCATGAATTTGGAAAAATGCGGAGTCGCGCCGGGTATCTTTTTGTGCTCGGTATTTTTCAAGCAATTGCATTTACTGCTGGAATGATCGCTTTTCAGTATGGACCAACTTCCTATGTTCTAGCTATCCGAGCCGGCGGATATGTTGTTGCATCGCTCTACGGCATTTTTGCTCTTAAGGAATCACTTTCAGAGCGAAAAATTCTTGCCCTCATTTCATTTAGCGTTGGTCTACTCCTTCTTGCATTTGCTTAAGTGATTCAGTATGAGATACTTATTGATGTAAGAGCTTTTAATCAGCTTCGTCATTACTATTATGCAAAATAACACGGTCACTATCCGTAAAGATGTCATTATTGGTATCCTTCTTGGCGTTATTGTTCTTCTCGTTGGATACATTATTCTTAGAGATCAATTCAGGAGTGATGCTGTAGTTATTGCTCCAACAAACCAAACGACTAATCAAGAGCCGGTAGGGGAAACACCTACAACTGATACGCCGGCATTTTCAATTGCTTCTGATGGGCCAAATATTAAAAAATTCACATGGACAGCAAAAGGTCTCTCATTTAGCTATTCTCCTTTCGTCTACCAAGAAACAGAGGAATACTTTGGGCCTGATCTTTCTACACCAATCCAAGATCCGTCAGTTGATGTTGCTGGCCGTCTTGTTTTTCCTCGGGGATCTCTGGAAGTATTTGATAAAATAGCTACCGACACTCCTGAACGAGCAGTTCGCACCCAGTTCTTAAACGGTGAAAACAATACTCCAACATGTACCGTAAAGCGGGTTTATGCCGAAGATGACGACGATTTCGTCTACTTACCAATTCCAGGAGTAACCTTTGTCCGAATGAAAGGCTCTGGCTGTCCAGAATTGTACCGTAGTGATGGTAGCGTTTCTGCAGGTTTCTTTGTACTTGATTCTATGCCAGACAAACTTTTCTTTGTGACCACTTCTGACGGAGAAAATGTTGCTCTCCGCAGCCCTTCCGGTGTACCGTTCTTCGCTTCGTTCGCGAAAATTACTCCAACTGAAACACAGTAATACGTATGACAAGAACTCTTGGAATTTTACTTGCCATTGTTTGCATTATTGGCATTTTTGGATACGTTGTTGCAACTGATAATGCATGGGAAAAAGAAGTCGTTACAGATACCCAACCAATTGTCGTTTCTCAGGAAGAAAATGAAACTACGAGTTTAGATAAACATCCAGAGCAATTATCCATTGCAACTGACGAGCTTCTTTCTAAAATTGCTTTAGCCGTTACTGATACTCCGATCAAACCATTTACTTCAAAAAGCGTCGAAGCGCTGACTGTCGAAAATAAAGTAGGAATAATTAGTCTTCCTGGGAATAGTGCCACCGGTTCTCTTTCAGGATTAACTATTGAGAAAAAGAATGCACTTTGGCAGCAGTTTGAACAATCGGTTCTCGATGTTCTTCATAGTGCTTCGTTTGATGAAAATTTTCCTCTCTCAATAGAAGGAAATCGCGTTTTTGCCTTAAGTGCTGGTGGGGTAATGGGGGAAGAAATAGGACTGATCCGAAAAGTTGATACCGATTATCAATTTGCAGTTGTATCACTTCACTATACAGCTAAAGGCGCTGCGTCAGGACCAAATGAACCATACGTTCCTGAATGTCCTTGCACACTCGAGTACTCAATTTTTATTTCAGATCCAGTTAGTTTTTCTGAACTACTGGCACAAGTACAAACCTTGAAGGCTCCTACAAACTAGCGCTCTTTTACCTTTTGGACCACGTGGTAGGATAGTGGCGTGAGTCCAAAGAAATTTCAGGCAATCGTATACGGTTACTATAAGAAAAATGCCCGGCATATGTTGCCGTGGCGAGCACGAAGCGCAACACCATACCATATTTTGGTTTCTGAAGTGATGTTACAACAAACTCAAGCAGAGAGGGTTACGTCAAAATTTGTAGCATTTATAAAAAAGTTTCCAACGGTACAAAAATTGGCTCAAGCATCGCTGCGTGAAGTTTTGCTTATGTGGCAAGGGTTAGGGTATAACCGTCGCGCACGTAATTTAAAACGTGCCGCTGAGGAGATTGTTTCTAACTATAAAGGGAAAGTACCTACTACCGTCGAAGCATTAGTTGCCTTGCCTGCTATTGGTCCATACACTGCTTCCGCTATTCGAGCCTTTGTCTGGAATATTCCTGACGTCTTTATTGAAACTAATATCCGGACAGTTTATATTCATCACTTTTTCCCGAAAAGAAAAAAGGTTTCTGATGATGAACTTTTACCTCTTATCGAAAAAACTCTCGATCGCACTAACCCAAAAGAGTGGTATGCCGCGCTTATGGATTACGGTGCCTATCTTAAGAAAACAGTGCCAAATCCAAGTCGTCGTAGCCATTCCCATGTGAAGCAGGCAGCATTTAAAGGCTCACTCCGGGAAGCTCGAGGTAAAATTTTACGATATGTAACAGAAAAGGGTAGTCTTCCGTTAAGGGAAATACCTAAAATTTTTAAGGATTTAGGTAGTGAACGAACAAAAAGTGCGCTTGCTTCTCTCGTACAAGAAGGAATGTTGATAGCTCGAGGGGCTAGGGTGTATTTGAGAGAATAATTCATGATATAATTTTAAGCACTGATGGACGAACGAGGAACGGATCAAAGCGAGTGGGGAGTACCCTCACATATAGAACATGAAGCCGACCGCCTCTACAGCGGCCTAACTTCTGTTTCCGAACTCGCTGAATCGTATTGCCCAAGTGACGTTGATCAAATTATTGCTTGTAACCGCCGAAAGTACCGAATTAGCTAGCCATGAAGATTAAAAAGCTTGGCCATTGCTGTCTCCGAATTGAAATAAATGGTGTTACCGTGCTTACCGATCCCGGAGCATGGTCTACGCTTCAAACAGAAGAAACTGGTATTCAGATTATTTTGATAACGCATGAACATAGTGACCATCTTCATGTTGAATCCTTAAAGAAAGTACTTGCTAATAATCCGGAAGCGCAGATAGTTACTAACGCGTCTGTTGGTGTAATTCTGGAAAAAGAAGGAATTACATTTACAAAGTTAAGCGAGGGAGAATCAAACACTTTCTTTAATCTTTTGATTGAAGGATTTGGCCATGAACACGCGCCAATTATTCCCGAAATTATACCAGTAGAGAACACGAGCTATCTTCTTGGTGAGAGTCTGTATATCCCAGGGGATGCTTTTGCGTTACCAAATAAAAAAGTAGATGTTCTAGCCCTCCCAGTGTGCGGTCCGTGGATGCATATGAGCGAAGCTGTAACATTTGCTCGCGCTATTAAGCCTCGTGTGGTGTTTCCAATACACGACGGCATGTTAAAAATCATTGGCCCATTTCATTTTGTACCAAAGATGGCACTCGAAAAGAATGGTATTGAATTTGTGCCAATGTTAGAAGGGGATGAGAAAGAGTTTTAGGGTGCCTCGTCTTTTTCAGGTACAAGAAAAAGTTAAAGAGCTCTATACAAAACAGCATGCTGATAAGTCATGGCAAGAATGGCTTTCATGGGCATATCCGAATCATGTATGTATCGTAGAAAAAGAAGCACAAAAACTTGCTGAGCGTTTTGGTGGCAACGTTGAATACTCATGTGTTGGTGCACTTTTACATGATATTGCCGATGCTGAACTTACTCGGGATAACCCAGCGCACCATGCTCGTTCCGAGGAGCTAGCCCGAGTGATTCTTAAAGAAAGTGGATTTTCTTCCGAAGAAATTGAACAAATTGTGGTAGAGGTTATTGCTCCGCACTCATGTCGCGAATTGATGCCCACAGTATTTGAAGGAAAAATTCTAGCGACAGCAGATGCTCTTGCACATCTCTCCACTGATTTTTATATATATTTTGCCTGGCAGCATTGGGGTAATAAAGGCGGTGTTCCTAAGTATTCTGATTTTCGAGAGTGGGTACTTTCCCGTATTGAGCGTGATTTCTATAAAAAAATTTGGTTTGATGAAATACGACAAGAGAATGAGCACTTTTATCGTGCCTTAAAAGAAAGTCTTTCTTCTACGCTCTAATTTTAAGAGACTTTAAGAGATTCGTTTTTGCATCTCCAGTAAGTTCGCGGAAACGGCCTTCTTCGAGTGAGCCTAAGAGGACGTTCATAATACGCACGCGGTTAAGATCGTGTACTCGGTGACCGAGCGCTTCGCACATGCGGCGAATCTGGCGATTCTTGCCTTCGGTAAGAATGATAGAGAACTTTTTATCACCAAGACGCTTCATTTTGCAAGGCTTTGTTTTGTAATCGCCTATATCTACGCCAGCAGCCATCTTCTTTAAGAATCCGTCATTAAATGGTTTTTCAGTTATAACCTCGTATTCTTTTTCGTGATCAAATTCAGGCTCTAGAAGCGGTTTTGTAATACGCCCATCATCGGTAATGATTAAAAGTCCACGAGAGTCTTTATCAAGACGGCCAACAGGGAATACTTTCTTTACCGGGAATTTTGTCGAGCGTAAAATATCTTTTTCTCCCTTTTGAGCGTTGGTTGTAACAATTCCTTTGGGTTTGTTGTAGGCATAGTAGTGGTACTTCTTTTCTTCGCCCTTTATTTGCACCATATCGCCTTCATAAACAATGGTACCTGGCTTAGCGACTGTTCCGTTTACAAATACGCGACCAGCCATTACCAGTTCGTCAGCGCCACGGCGAGAAGCGATTTGTTCCTCGCGTAAGTACACATTAATGCGTGTACCTTCTTTTTTCTCTGAGGGATTTTGTTGTTTGTTATTTTGCATTGAGTTTTCTAGTTAAGAGGAGTGAACAGAGAATACCAATACCTAGAACCAGAAACAAGGCAGTATAGTTTTCTCCAATTAAAATGAGACTTCCCAATACCGGAGCAATAACGTAGGCAAGTGGGCGGGCAGTACGGAAAAGGCTAATAATTTCTGTGTCGGAATCAGTAACTCGCTTAAAAAAGTACGTTTCAGACATCACTTCAACGGTTGCTGCACCGACACGAGTCAAAAATAGAATGCCGCCAAAGAGTAAAGGAAGCGGTGAATGAGTGAGAGCAAAAAGAATAGTTGCGCCACCCATAATGAGGAGGCCAAACGATAACATCTTTTTTTCACCAACAGTATCCGACCGGTGACCAAGAGGGTATTGAAGAATCACAAAGGCTGAGAGCATGAGAGTGAAGATAAAGCCAATAGTTTCGAATGAAAAACCCTGCTTCTCAAGATAGAGAGGAGTGTAGATAACCATCCAGGCATAAAAGAATTGAAGAACAAAATTAAGACAAACAGCACTGGCTAAGTCAGGTCGTTTATGGAGGTATCGGAACGCTCCAAAGCCACTTAAGTGTTTATAGTGAGTATCGTGATAACTTTCAAATAAAAGAGCAACCAAAACACTAACCGTGATTGTTGCGATAAGTGCTACGCAAAATAGTAAGCCAAATCCACTGCGGGTTAGCAAAAATCCGCCCAGGAGAGGGGTGAGCATCCAGGCAAAGTTAGTAAGAGATAAGTACGTGCCTCGGATGGTTCCCACATGTTCATTTTTAGAAAAGTGCTCAATGAAAATATCAAAGCAGTACCAGATGAGAGTGGTGGTTATTTGGTAGGTGATAAAAGCCGCAATAATCTTTCCGTGGCTTACGCTGCCAATGAGAAAAATTAAAGAAAGTGCGTTTACACCCAGAAGCCCTAAGATTATATTTCGGTTACCAAATCGAGTAATAAGTGTCGGTAGAATCTCAAGCAAGGTAAGAGTCACCAAGGCTGCAATGGTATACGTGAGCCCCACAAAAACCTCGCCAAGACGAACGGCAATGAAAGTTGAGCCGATATAGGCAGTTAGGGCAAGTGCGATCGTAAAAATGAAACTTGAAAGGTAGATGCGACGAAGCATACAAGAAGTATATGCAGAAAGTGAAAAGAGTAAAGTAAAAAGTACCCGAGTAGGGTACTTTTTACTAGATTACATTGAGAGTAGTACTGGAATCACCAAAGGTCGTTTAGCTGTTTTTTGGAAGAGGAACTTTGAGAGGTTTTCACCAACCAGGTTCTTCACATATTCAATGTTAATTGGATGCATGTGGCTTGAGCTATCTTCCACTGTTTTCTTGATGATTTGGCGCGACTCATGGAGGAGGTCCTGTGATTCTTTAAGGTAAACGAAGCCACGAGAAATAATGTCAGGGGACTTTCGAAGTTTGCCGGTAGTCGCGTCAACAGTTGCCACAATGACGAACATACCATCTTGGGCGAGCATTTGACGGTCACGAATAACAACGTCTTGCATATCGCCAATTGAGAAGCCGTCTACCATCACAATCGTTGCTGGAGCTTTCTCTTTGAGTACGCGCACTTTTCGGCCTTCATCGTAAATTTCAACGATTGAACCGTTGTCGGGGATAACGATATTTTCTTCAGCGGTACCGGCTGCGCGGGCGATGTCAGAGTGCACAGAGAGCATATAGTGGTAGCCGTGAATCGGCATAAAGAACTTAGCTTTAATTTTTTTGTGCATCCACAACAGCTCGTCGGCGTTTGCGTGGCCAGAAGCGTGAATTTCAGAAATCTTATAGTGAATGATTCGAGCACCTTGGCGAGAAAGATTGTCTTTTACTTTCTGCACACCAAGTTCGTTACCTGGAATCACCGAAGAAGAGAGGAGTACCGTGTCGCCCTTCTTCATTTTAATGTGCTTATGGGTTTTATTTGAGATGCGCATAATGGCGGCGAACTCCTCACCCTGTGATCCTGTCGCCACAACTACCACTTTTGAGTCAGGATAGTTGCCAACATCTTCCACTGGAATAATGGTGTGCGGCTTTAGTTTCAAGAGACCCATTTGAAGCACGATATCAACACCAGTCTTCATACTGCGGCCCTCGATAACCACTTTTTTGCCGTACTTCTCTACGATATTCAAGATATCCATGATGCGCTGGAGCTGTGAGGCAAATGTTCCAATGATGAGACGGCCCGGAACATCGCGAATGATCGTATCGATATTCTCGATAACAGTTGATTCAGCAAGAGAAAAACCTGGGTTGGTGGCGTTCGTTGAGTCCATCATTAAGAAGAGATTGTTTTCTTTCCCAAGGGCAGAGAACGATGCTTCTTCAGCGGGAGTTGGAATACCACCTTTGTTATCAACACGGAGGTCGCCAGTACCTAAAATGTTTCCGTACGGAGTTTCGATAATGACACCCATTGAGTCGGGAATTGAGTGTGATACGGCGAAGAAGCGCACATATGTTTCGCCAAGCTTGATGCGATCTTCCTTTTCAACCAAGCGAATATCGAGTGGTTGCAAGTGAGGAAATTCTTCCTGGCGTCGCTGGATCATAATAGAAGTGAGCCGGCGAGTGTAAATTGGTGGGTAACCTAATTTTTCAATGAGGTAGGGAATACCACCAATGTGATCCATGTGGCCGTGAGTGATGAGGATACCGCGGATTCTATCTTTACGCTCCTCAAGATATTTCGTGTTTGGCACGATGTAGTCGATACCTGGTGTATCTTCAGTTTTGAATTGGAAACCGGCGTCAACAACAATAATGTCATTGCCGATTTCAATTACCGTCATGTTCTTACCAATTTCTTCTACACCACCAATTGGGATAATGCGAATAACTCCTGGCTCTGGATTTGGAATGTTTAAGCGTTCTGGTTGAGTTCCACTTCCGGTGGTGCGGAAAGCGCCTTTCTGGCCACTGTTTCTGCGAGCGGCGAATTTTGAATACTGGAAGGTGCTGCCACCGCGGGAATTTTTTCCTTTTGGACCAGTATGGCCGTGTGGTTTTCCAGTAGGGTGACGCATACCACTTCCAGCGCGTGGGTGCATACCACCACTTCGGTGGGGAGCAGTACCACGCGGATGCGGGTGCTGTATTTTATTGCCGCTTTGTTCAGCGGGGCGAGTAATGTTGTCACGAGTAAGCGATTGGAGAATCGCGCCAAGTGGTGATTTAGATTTTCCTGGTCGTCGAGGCATGGTTAGTCTTGATTAATTTTCGCGAAGATATTCCAAACGCGTTCGGTTCGAGTGTACCACTGATAGACATCAGCAAAACGGTCAGAAGGTGTTTCGAGAATACGGATAAAAGGGCGGTAGAGCGTACCGCGAGACGCTTCAATAAAGAGGGGGTGGTAGAGGAAGACTGCAGAGGTGTCCTTCTCTAATTCAGAAAGGAATGATTGATATAGTGTAGCACGTTTTGCATCATCAAGGGTTTTTTGGGCATCTTCAAGGAGTTTGTCAGTTTTTGGGTTTGCGTAGAGGGCAATATTGAGACCTGGGTCACTTCGTTGTGAAGAGTGCCAGTATGCAAAGAGATCGGTCATTTGATTTACTACCTGGCCAAAGAAAAGTACATCATATTTACGAGCACGGATCACGCTTTGGTTGAGTGTGCCAGTTTCAAATACTTTTACCTCAACATTCATACCAATCGCATGTAAGTTTTCCGCAATAATATTTGCTGATTTTACCAACTCTGGGGCATCACTGGTGGAAATAGAGAAGGCGAGAGTCGTTGTTTTCTTCTTATCTTTCTTTTCGTAAATACCATCAGTATTTTTCTTCCAACCAGCTTTTTCAAGAATGGTTTGGGCTTGTGCCGGATCAACAGGGGCACCTGTCCCACTTTCACTCTCCATCATTTCGCTCCCAACAAGTCCTGGTGGTACCGGTCCTGTTGCTGGTAGGCCATACCCACCAAGAACCTCAGAAATAATTTTGTCTCGATCGATAGCTACATCAATTGCCTGGCGTACAGATTTATCAGCAAAAATCGGATTTTCATTTTGATTAAAATAGAGACCAAATACGCGAGGAAGTACTGCTGTTGTTACTGCGAAACCTTCATTTTTAAGTGCCAATGCTGTCTCTGGGCTGATGGCATGAATGCGATCAACACGGCCACTGCGAAGACCTCGAGCAAGTTCCTCTTCGTTTGAAAAGAAGTGAAGAGTAATTTTTCGGAGGTATGGTTTACCGAGTGCATACTTCGTGTTTCGATTGAGTTCGTAGCTATCCGGAATACCATTGTTGGTGCGATGAATATTCTGAATTGTAAACGGACCAGAACCAATACCGTTCGTATTAAGGTCAGAAAGACTGAATTGCTCCGGTGTCAAAGCCTCCCAAAGATGGGCAGGCAAAATACCTACTGTTGTAGATTCCAAAAATCCTGCGTAACGCTGTTTTAAAGTGAAGGTTACAGTTTCATCATTTGGTGTTGCAACAGTAACACCTTCCCACTCAACGTGAGCCGGACTCTTTTTGAGAGGATCTTGAATCGAAGCAATGGTGTAGGCAACGTCACGACTGGTGACTGGCTTACCATCGGTAAAGGTAACTCCTTTGCGAAGGGTAAATGTGTACACAAGGCCATCATTTGAAATAGTATAAGAAGAGGCAAGATCTGGAACTAACTCACCATTACTGTTTCGGTGTAAAAGACCAGAATATACTAGCGCGGTTACATCTTTATCTGCATCAGAGAGAGCGAGTACTGGATTCACGAAGCGAGGTGTGCCAATAACCCCTTCGCTTACACTGCCGCCATATACGGGTACCTTTGAGGTAAAGTCTTTAGAAAATTGATGGAGAATAATAAGTGTCGTTATACAAAAAATAGCGACGGCAGCAAGAAAGATAATCCAAAATGTACGGGAAAAAGAACCGATTACTTTGATAATCGTGTTTTTTTTCGGTAATGCGTCGGAAAGACGCTGAGTAAATGTAGACATTAGCTATGCACTATATATAAGGACTAAAGCAGCGTACGCAAAAGTTACGCCGGCTTTTTCCTACAAGAAGATTGCCGCAAGGGCAGCGAGGACAAAGAGAACGCCAAGGACAAAGGTGGAGACAAAAAGAAAGCGTTCAAAGCCACGTCGCGTGTGGAACGTCGCACTCACATCAGACCCGCCAAGCGCACCGCCAATACCGGCAGCTGATTGCTGGAGGAGAACTGCTGTTACAAGAAGAACAGAGAGTGTGATCTGGATCCAAGGAAGGATCTTCAGGAAAAAAGCCATAGGGCTACCTTATCAAAAACTGACCAGAAAGGCAACCCTCCTATGGTTGACACTATTATCCCTTTAGCTAAAATAGCCATACATTATAAGTAGTTTTTTACTCGCACCTATGAAAAAAATCATCCCACTATCCGATCGTGTAATCGTGAAGCCATTTACGGAGGCCGAGAAGAAAACAAAATCAGGTATTCTTATCCCTGATACCGCTTCTAAAGAACGTCCTGAACAGGGTACTGTTATTGCGGTAGGTGAAGGTCGCTGGAACGAAGATGGTGACGCTCGGATGAAAATGTCAGTAAAAGTAGGAGACACCGTACTCTTTTCAAAATACGGACCAGACGAAGTAAAAATCGATGGAGAGGAATATTATGTTCTCCGTGAAGATTCAATCTTAGCAGTTATCAAAAAATAAAAGTCTATGGCAAAGAAAATTCTCTTCGGCGACAGTGCTCGTGTCGCTCTCATGAAAGGTGTTGATACCGTTGCTGACGCAGTAAAAATTACTATTGGCCCTCGTGGTCGCAATGTTGTGTTCGATCGCGGCTTTGGTGCGCCCACTATTACTAATGACGGTGTTTCTATTGCGAAAGAAATTTCACTCGCCGATAAATTCGAAAACATGGGCGTTGAAATTGTGAAAGAAGTTGCATCAAAAACAAATGATGTTGCTGGTGACGGTACCACTACCTCAGTGGTACTTGCTCAAGCCATGATTCGCGAAGGACTAAAACAAACGGCCATGGGCGCAAACGGTCAGCTTGTTCGCCGCGGTATTGAACTCGCAAAAGATGACGTCGTGGCGGCGCTTAAAAAAATGGCTAAGCCTGTAAAAAATGACAGCGAAATTCGCCAAGTGGCAACAATCTCAGCTGAATCAATTGAACTCGGGGCTATTATTGCCGACACAATTAAGAAAGTGGGGAAGGATGGAGTAGTAACGGTAGAAGAATCCCAGTCGTTCGGTATTGAAAGCGAAGTGGTAGAAGGAATGGAATTTGATAAAGGTTTCGTTTCGGCCTACATGATCACCAACGCAGAGCGTATGGAAGCTGAAATGAAAGATGCTTCAATACTTGTCACTGACAAAAAGATTTCAACCATCAAAGATATTTTGCCGCTTCTCGAAAAAGTAGCAGCGACAGGCAAGAAGGAACTGGTAATTATTGCTGAAGATGTCGATGGCGAAGCACTTACCACACTCGTGCTCAATAAACTTCGTGGCACCTTTTCCGTTTTGGCTATCAAAGCTCCAGGCTATGGTGACCGCAAGAAAGAAATGCTCGCTGATATTGCAACCGTTACTGGCGGCACGGTTGTTACCGAAGAACTTGGTCTCACGCTTGAAAAAGCAGAGCTTAACGTGCTCGGTAAAGCTACAAAAATAATTGCCAAGAAAGATAAAACAGTCATCGTAGGTGGCAAAGGAAAGAAAGCTGCCATTGAAAGCCGAGTATCTGAACTCAAAGCAACACTTGAAAATACCACTTCAAAGTACGACAAGGAAAAGCTTGAAGAGCGCATTGCGAAAATGGCTGGTGGTGTAGCAATCATTCGGGTTGGTGCTGCAACCGAAACTGAAATGAAATACCTCAAACTTAAAATTGAGGATGCAGTAAACGCGACCAAGGCTGCTATCGAAGAGGGAATTGTTCCTGGTGGTGGTGTGGCACTCGTAAAAGTGGCTAATTCTGTTCGTGAAAGTTATAAAGGTGGCAAGAATCGAGAAACAGATGTTGGTTACGAAATTGTCTTAAAAGCACTTGAAGCTCCGCTCATGCAGATTGCTGTTAATGCTGGTAAAGATGATGGCGCAGTGATCGTCGACAAAGTGAAAAATGGAAAGGGAAACATGGGCTACGATGCCAGCCGTGAAGAAATAGTGGCTGACATGCTTCTCTCCGGTATTATCGATCCAGTAAAAGTAACTCGTAGTGGTGTTGAAAATGCAAGTTCTGCTGCTGCAATTTTGCTTACTACTGAAGTGGCTATTGCGGATGAACCGGAAGAAAAGAAAGACGGTGGTATCGCTGGAGCAATGCCAGGAATGGGCGGAATGTACTAAAAGAATATGCTTCTAAAAAACTCCGCTGTAGCGGAGTTTTTTAGTTTAGAAAAAATTTAAAACAACGCGGCATACTTTTTTTGAACCCACGATTTAAAACTTAACCCCCGTTATTTACTATGGTACGTCTTGGCATTGCAACCTATAACGCTCTGTATTCATATCAACCTGGAACTCATTTTATTTTTGGTCAGCAAGTTTTAATTGAACCAAAACTTTTTACGCATGACGGAAAAAAATCACCAGACTATGTTACTCACGACAACCCTGGCTGGCTCAGAATTCTCAAACAAAAGTATTCCCTTGAACAACTCATTATTTTTACTGGTAAGTATTCGTCCGGCTCGGAAAAAATTATTTACCAAGTAGCAGAAGATTTTTCTGATAAAAAAGAAGTTCCGTTATTTGTGCTTTGTCCCCATGAACTTGAGGAAAAAAGAATGCTTATCAAAAATCTCGGTTTTGGTGAACATCAGATGCGAGAATTTTGTGACTACAAATATCCATGCGAAGAATCACCGATACTTCTCGGTTATGCCATTGATTTTCTATTCAAGCATCCACTCCTATAATATTTTGACTCTTTCGAACCTTCTAAAAACCCGTCTCCCCAGGCGGGTTTTAGCTTTGTAAAATAAGGGCTTTTTAGTGCTTGACATTGTTTTGGATATGACTATAATAGTCCGAGCGTCTTTAAAAGAGGCGCTTTCGTTTACCTTGGGGTAACCTTCTCGGGGTAAGTGAAAAAAGCTTGATAAATAAAGACCGAATCGTATGCATTTATTGATGCATTTTGTTTTGTTCCGATCTGTTCAAAAATCAGCTGCTTCGGCAGGACTGATTGTTAAGTAGAGTTTGATCCTAGCTCAGGATGAACGCTGGCGGCGTGGATAAGGCATGCAAGTCGAACGAATCATTTACTTTCTGCGATTGAGATTATATCAATGTCAAAGGTCGTTTATGGTTAGTGGCAGACGAGGTAGTAATACATAGGTACGTACCCTAAAGTCGTGAACAACCCACCGAAAGGTGGGCTAATACACGATAGTCCCTCCGGGGTAAAGTTTTTCGCTTTAGGAACGGCCTGTGAAGTATCAGCTAGTTGGCGGTGTAATAGACCACCAAGGCTATGACGCTTAGGGGAGCTGAGAGGCTGACCCCCACCGATGGGACTGAGACACGGCCCATACACCTACGGGTGGCTGCAGTCGAGAATCTTCCACAATGGACGAAAGTCTGATGGAGCGACGCCGCGTGACTGATGAAGACCCTCTGGGTCGTAAAGGTCTTTTATGAGGGACGAAGTTTATTGACGGTACCTCATGAATAAGAGGCTCCTAACTCTGTGCCAGCAGGAGCGGTAATACAGAGGCCTCGAGCGTTATCCGGAATTACTGGGCGTAAAGGGTGAGTAGGTTGCGTTGTTAGTCGAATGTTAAATCTCCGAGCTTAACTTGGAAATCGCATTCGAAACGGCAATGCTAAGAGGGCAGGAGGGGTGCATGGAACTCAAGGTGTAGGGGTGAAATCCGTTGATATCTTGGGGAACACCAAAAGCGAAGGCAATGCACTGGCCTGTACCTGACACTGAATCACGAAAGCGTGGGTAGCGAATGGGATTAGATA
>CAZYIA010000003.1:0-208717 GCA_964646765.1 uncultured Candidatus Saccharibacteria bacterium
ACCTTTGGGTCGATACCCATTTTTTCAAGTTCAACTCGAATGGATTTTGGGTTCAAGATACGCATAACGATACCTTCACCGTACGCGCCTGGAACGACCGAAACACGCATTGAGATTTCATCGTCACCGATGAAAATAGAAAAGCGGCCATCTTGCGCAATAGCGCTCGAAGTTAGTTTCATCCCTGAAACCAACTTCAAACGAGAATTTACTTGCTTAAAAGTCTCACTCTTTAAATGGTAGACATCCTGAAGCACACCATCGAGACGCAACCTGACTCGAACAAAGTTTTCTTCTGGCTCAATATGCACATCGGACACATTCAAGGAAATTGCTCCGGCAAGAATAATTTCAAGTAGTCGAGAAATAACATGCGCGCCTTTCTCGCTCATTACTTTTTCGATTTCGCTTTGAATGTCAGAAATATTATGAAGACTTTTTCCCACTTCTAAAATGGTGTCACCAGAAATATCAATACCACCAACGCGTGAGGTAGAACTAAATGACAGTTCACGGTAACGCTCCCATACTTTTTCGAGAGAAGCGCGCGAGACCATATAAAATTTTACGGTAATATCGCGCTCTTTCAATTCTTCTACAAGTTGTGCCAATTCTGGTTTTTCTGGAGCGCGCACGCCAACGTCGAGAGTCTTTCCCAGAATTTTAAATGGAGCAACTTCGAGGGCTCGAGCTTTCGTTTCGGGAATATAGCGTAGCGCCTCGTTTTCAACGAGGGTGGTTGTGAGGTTTGCGTAGGGGATACCGTACTTACTGGTAGCTAAAATCTCAACAACATCCTCTTCCTCGCCGCGACGGATATCGGCGAGTTGCTTTGCTTGCTTGTCATCATCGAAGCTAATCATCGTTACTACTCCAAAAGTTCCTTAAGTATAGCATCGATGCGCATACTTTGCTTAGAAAATAGGCTTATATGCGCAGGGTATTTTGACAATTTGCCTATTATAAGGTGAATTGACAAAGTACCTTTAATGTGATAAAATACACACGAATCATAGACCTTGGTTTTTTACAGTAGTTTGGGCGGCTTCCGTGCTCGGAATTAGTTTTTTGTTGATTTCTGGGCAGGGAAGTCGTCCAAGACTATTGTGAATTGAATACATTAATTTAATTTTTAAAAAACCAAGTGTTATGAAAAAAATATTCTTTGTCATTTTTGCGCTTTTTACAGCGCTAACAGAAAAAACATTAGCAAATGCGGGAGACCTTCCGCTTAGACCTGCCATTACAAGGCAAAATGAAACACCGGCTGAATATGAAACGGGCCTACACAATGGTTCGATTCATATGAATGTTCCGGTGGCTGATTACGATGCCTACGGCATCAAGACCATCAACGCTGCTCTGCAGGTTACAACCGTTACCAATAATTGGGTAATACAAAAGTACCACGAATCGAGCACCTGCTACCTGCAGGATGTATTTGATACCAGCGACCTAACCACGGTTGCTCGCGGTGGGAAAATTGTTGAGGACCACCTTAAAAATGTGGATACAGCGTTAGTCCTTTGTTTTTATTTAACTAACGCAGACCAGCAGTTATTAGGTTTTGATTCCAAATTGATAGGTCAGTACATTGGTGTGCAGAAGCAATACTGTGGCAACTGGTTACCTCGCCCGCGGTTTTACCAAGGGCAGGTACAAAAGGTAATCGAGTATAAAGACTCGATTGCGTACCAGTATGTTCCGTACGAAGTTACTAAGGTGGAAACCACATATGTGGACCGCCCGTATGCTGAGTACTATCCGGTGTATCAACAAACGTACTGCTGCCAGCAGCCGTACTATTCGAGTTATGGCTATGGCTACAATTCTGGTTGCTATGAATGTGGTGGAGGTTTTAGTTTTAGCTGGGGCTGGGGCTACGGTTACTCTGGCTGCTCATCTTGCGGTTACAGACAACCGTATTACTCTCAAAGCCCTACCGTAAATAACTACTACGATTACAGTGACCACAGCTACTACAACAATCAACAAACTACAGTACAGCAGACTACGACCACAACCGTTATTGATGACCACTCTGTGCATGTAGATGACCACCATGTTGAGACTCAACCCGTTGTTGTTAACCCTGACCAACAACCGCAAAATCCGCCCGTAGTTCATGTTAATCCGGACGTTGTCCACGTGAACGATCCTGGCTCCGATACAAACGGAGGTAGCGGGACTAATGATCCCGGTTCAGGAACAAACGGTAATAATGATGGATCCGGTTATCATGACCCAACCTCTGACCAAAATGGCGGTTTGGGTTATTACGACCCGAATTCCAACACAAATGGAGGAAGCGGAACTAACGACCCGTCTTCAGGTATATCCGGTAAAACGGATGAAACCGGTGGGTTGGGTAACAAACAACTTCAGGTTACTAACAACGCGCTTGTTGCAAAACAACCGCAATTGTCAGTAGTTAGTAACGACACAAAGCCTTTTGAACAAAAAGGTAACCAACAGCTAAATGCCATAACAGCAAGTAATGCTTCTTTAGGGAAGCAACAACCTGCTGTGAAGCAGGAAGTTGCAAGTTTGGACGACAAACCGTTTACGGTTTCCCAAAATAAGCAGCCTGCTGAAAATAAACTAAATTATTACAACAATACTCCTGAAAAAAATCCGAATTTTAATTCGGCAAATCAGAAGTACAACGGTAGTAGTAATTCTTCAGTACAGCCCACAAAGCAAACTGATGATAAGTTTTGGAGCGCTAACAACAGCACTCCGGCAAACAATTACAACAAACCCAATGATGCACAAGTATCAAAGGGTAGCTATCAACCTGCAAGCCACGACTGGCACTATGACAATAACGGCAAAGTAGTTACCGGCCCTGCTTCTCGCGGCGGCAACAACTACACTTCTGTAAAACCAGTAACTGATAACAGGAATTTTGCGCAAGCAAAAACGAATCAGTTCCAACCGAAGCAGTATCAACCTGCTTCAACTGGTAATAATTTCCAAAAACAGAATTTTCAGCCGAAGCAGCAGGCATCACAGCAACGGTTTAATCAACCGAAGCAGCAAATGAATGCACCTCAGCGTTCGTTTACTCCATCTAACCAAGGAAGAGGCAATATGCAACAGATGCGTTCTGCCTCCTCCTCTAACAGAGGTGGTGGTGGACAAAGAATGGCTATGATGGGCCATCGCTAATGTTTTCTGTAGCGCAATAATAATGCGCAAAAATTGAAACTTGGTTTTTCTAAATACGGGTGGGAAGGGTTCCTTAAAAAGTTCCTTTCCCCCTACTTTCAAGCTCTGAATCTTCCCTAGTTACATAACGGGGATCCGGTTGAGCGCTTGATGGTAGGACTTTCCTAAAAAGGGAAGAAATTATAAGGCATTGACAATTATTAGAAGTCGTTCTAAGGTTCGCCTATTGACAGGTAGGTAGAATACGTATGAAAAAAGCATTTAAAAATCTTTTCGTTCTCGGGGTGCTCGGCGCACTCTTCTTTTCTGTTGGAACTGCTTTTGCTCAAGAGCAGTTTTCAACGATGACTCCATTGCTTCGCTCAAAGCTTAATGAGGGTTCAAATTATAATAACTCGCTCGGTTGGAGCACATCGACCTCTGGAGTGAATGGAGGGGACACGGTTGCCCTTACGGTGTTTCTCTATAATCCATCGCAGCAAACCGCGAATAACGTTCGCATCACTCTTACTCCGCAGTCGACTGGTTCAGTATCACAGCAGACATTTACGGCGACACTTACTGCTGACAACTTTGCGCAAGCAAATGGCAGTACTAGTGTTTCTTTAAATACCCCGACGACACTGACATTCACTGGGATCGACTCACAAGGAGCAACTGCAGTTGCCCTTTGGAAGGATCTTGGCGGCACTAACGGTACTAGTGATGCAACTGTTTCATATATTGATGGTTCAGCACTCTTTAATGGTGGTTTAAATATCGGCTCCCTTGCCCCAGACTGTCCTGGAGATGGTGGCTGTCACCAGGGGGCTCTTGTTATTCATTTCCGTGCAGGTCAAGGACAACAGCAGTCGCAGTGTTACATCAATAACTTCTACGCCTCACCATCAAACGTTTCGTACGGTTCAGCAACTACGCTCTACTGGAACTCAACAGGTTGTACTAGCGCCAGTATTTCTGGACCTGGTATCTCAAGTACCAACCAGGGTCCGAACGGTTCAATTGGAACCAATGCTCTCTACAATTCTGCAACGTATACCATTACCGCCTATGGGTCGGGAGGTTCTGACTCGCGTACTACGTATGTAACTGTAAATCAACAACAGCAACAGAGTTGTTCAATTTCTGCCTACGCTCTTCAAAACCAAGTTTCCTACGGTGGTTCAACAACCCTCTACTGGAATTCAACTGGTGTAAACACCGTGTACATTTCTGGTTTGAACTATAACAACTACTACAATCAGTCATACTCAGGTTCAGTTTCAACCGGAGCAATTTACAACACTCAAACCTATACCTTTACTGCAAACTGTCAGAACGGTGGAACACAACAGCAGACAGTAACAGTGTACGCAAATCAGCAGCAAACCTATCAGTGTAACGATGGATATGACAACGATGGCGATGGAAAAATCGACATGAATGATCCAGGTTGTACTTCAGTTTACGACAATGATGAATACAATCAGGCAACTGCTTCAGTAGTTACGGTGGATGCTTCAAGTATTACCCAGTCGTCTGCTCGCTTGAATGGTCTCTTGGTTAACTCTGGTGGTTATGCAACGAACGGCTACTTCCAGTGGGGAACAACGAGTGCTCTTGGTACAGCAACTTCAGCAATTTCTCTCGGTAGTGTTGGAACTAATTTCTACACGACAATCTTTGGTCTCTCGCCAAATACTACGTACTACTTCCGTGCAGTAGCAACAAACGCACTCGGAACATTTTATGGAGATATTGAATCATTTGTAACTCCACCAGCAACAGTAATTACTCCACCGACCGTTGTTAACACAACAACAATTGTTTCGGGAACTGGTTCAGGTTCAAATCTTATTCAGCTTGAAATCGTTCCGAACAACTCAAACGTTGTTGGTATCACCACTGCAGGCGTAACAACTGCACCGACAGAAAATCCAATTATCGCTAATGTCTGTGTGGCTGACCACGTTACCTACCGTGTGTACTACAAAAATATTTCTGGTCGCACATTAAATGATGCAATCTTACACGTTGAGTTACCAAAGGATGTTACCTTTGAAGGAACAACTGCTGGTATTTATAACGCTTCTGATAGCACCATTACACTTCCAATTGGTACGCTCATCAAAAACCAAGACGGAACTTTCTTCATCACGGTAACTGTGCTCCGCAGTGCTGTTGATCGCGACCTTCTTGTTGCAACCGCAACTATTACCGTTGAAAATCCAACCACGCTTGCTCGTGAGAATGCTATCGCTTACGGTTTGGTTTCTACCACCCAATGTGCGAAGAATGGTCTTCTCGGCCTTGCGCTCTTCTCAGGATTCTGGCCAACAAGCCTTATTGGTTGGTTAATTCTTCTTCTCTTGGTTCTTATGGTGGTCTACCTTGCGAGTCGCTTTTACCGCGACCGTCGACCAGTAGCTCGCCCAGCTCCTCACTACGAGGATATGGATGTCCCAACGTATCGCCCGGGTCACTAACACCCTATAGAGACAATGTAGAATCCGCTCCAAAAGGGCGGATTTTGCGTGATAAAATAAGGGATAGGCAAAAAGCCTCTACTATGAAAAAAACTTTTACCATTTCAGAACTCCCCGATATCGCGAAAATGATACTCGCTCATGTTGGTAAGGAAAAACGTGAGGGTGCATTGGTTGTGACCGTTACTGGAGATTTAGGCGCTGGGAAGACCTCGCTTATTCAAGCAATCGCTAAAAAATTACAGATTAAGGAAACAGTGCATAGTCCAACCTTTGTTATTTTAAAACGGTATCTAATTCCTAAAACAGCATCCTTAGGGGTTCGGTTTTCCAACCTAATTCATATCGACGCCTACCGTTTGATGCACGAACAAGAACTTTCTAAATTAGGTTGGCATGAATTAGTGCACGATCAAAAAAATCTTATTTTTCTTGAGTGGCCAGAAAAAGTTCCTGGTCTTATTCCTAAAGATGCCATCTCTATTTCACTCGATCACAAAGGGGAAGCTCGGCGGATTTCGTGGTAGAGTAAGAACTTATGACTCAATCTGCAGAAATCATCCGACAAGTTAGTGCTCTTTCTTACCTAGGTATTTTTGGGCTTTCATTACTTGCGAATGTTGTTATCCCAGTGCCTGAAGAAATCTCCCTATTGGCTATTGGCTACGTTATCGGCATGGGGAAGATTGATCCATTTATTACCACAGCTATTGTTATTGCGGGGCTTTTGGTTAGTGATCTGGTAATCTTTGTTCTTGCTCGCGGAGGGAATAAACCGTTGTCATTCATCTATAATAAATTTTTTGCGCGCACCCTTTCTAAAGATCCGGACTTTGTAAAAAAACATGTAGAAAAATTTATTTTCTTCTCACGATTTCTTGTGCAGCTGCGGTTCCTTGGGCCATTTTTGGCCGGGAAAGAAAAAACGTCACTCCGTACTTTTTTAACCTACGAATTTGCTGCACTTTTTCTCTATGTTCCAATTCTCCTTGCTTTGGGTGATTATTTCCGCGACCGATTTGAAGCAGTCGTTAGTGACTTAGGGGCAGTGCGCAATATCATTCTTATTATTATCGGTATTTTTCTTCTCCTCTCTGTTATGCGGGTGATTCGTCAGTTTTTCTTAGGAGATCTTCTCATTTCCCTCAAAAGCGAAAACGAAGAATATGAAAAAACCTGGATTCCAGGCCTTCTTCGTCGTAAAGAAGAAATGACCCAAGCAGAATAGGGAGAGTAGGGTATACTCTTCGTATGGCTAAAGAGGCACGAAAAAAGCTGGTTTTACTTGACTCCCACGCGATTATTCACCGGGCATATCATGCCTTACCAGATTTTTCGTCGTCGAAAGGAGAGCCAACGGGGGCGCTTTACGGGCTCTCCACGATGCTTTTGCGTATCGTTACTGACTTAAAACCCGATTATATTATTGCTTGTTACGATCTTCCCCAGAAAACATTTCGTCATGAAGCATATGATGCCTATAAGGCAGGGAGAGCAAAAGCCGATGAAGCTCTTATCTCTCAGATCATTGAATCACGTCGCGTTTTCGAAGCCTTTGGTGTGCCTATTTATGATGCCGTTGGGTTTGAGGCCGATGACGTGCTTGGGACAATTGTTGAAATAAGTCGAAGCGAAAAAGATCTTGATATTATCATTGCTTCCGGAGACATGGACACACTCCAGCTTGTTGAGGGTACGCGTGTATCTGTTTTTACGTTACGAAAGGGAATTAATGACACCGTGCTCTACGACGAAGAGAGCGTGCTTGAGCGTTTCGGTTTTAAGCCAAAACTCTTACCTGACTATAAAGGTCTTCGTGGAGATCCATCTGATAACATTATTGGGATCAAAGGTATTGGCGAGAAAACCGCGCAGATTTTAATTTCTAAAATTGGAACTATTGAGAACCTCTATAAAAAATTAAAAACTGAAAAAGGGAAAAAGGAAATTAAAGAATTAGGGCTTACTGATCGAGTGGTGAATCTTTTGGTTGAAGGTGAAGAAGAAGCGCTATTCTCAAAAACGCTTGCAACGATTCGTCGCGATGCCCCAATTGCGTTCACGGTACCAGAAAAAACATTTCGTCAGTCCATTATTCTCGCCAACATTGAAGCACTTTTTCGAGAACTCGAGTTTCGCTCGCTGGTGGATCGGTTGCGCAAAGTGTTTGCTGAACAAGCGGCAGTACAAACAACCATGTTCGAAGAGGCTAACATTTCATCTTTTGATCCAAAGCAGCTCAAAGAACTTACCATTGCAGTTTGGCTTTTAAATAGTGAGGAAGGGTTACCAACCCCAGAGGATGTCTTAAGGTATAAAAATGCAGCTACAGGAGAAAAAGCCGCTGAGCTTATTTTGGCTGATATTGAGAAAGCCGGGCTTAGCTATGTCTACAAAACAATTGAACTTCCTCTTATTCCAATAATTTCCAAGATGGAAGAACGTGGAATTGCAGTTGATGTTCAATTTCTTAAAGAGCTAGGTAAGGAGTACCATAAAAATCTCTCGGCTATTGAGAAAGAAATTTATCGTCATGCCGGGCGAGAATTTAACATCAACTCACCAAAACAGCTCGGTGAAGTTCTCTATGATGAACTTAAGCTAGGGGAGACGAAAGGTGTACGACTCAAAAAAACTGCTGGTGGTGCACGTTCAACACGCGAGAGTGAGCTCGAAAAACTTCGTGAGGCACATCCAATTATCGACGCTATTCTTCGTTTCCGCGAAATTCAAAAACTTCTCTCAACCTATATTGATACTATCCCTGATTTAGTGGGAAGCGACGGACGTCTCCATGCAAAGTTTCATCAAGCCGGTACGACAACTGGTCGCTTTTCTTCAACTGATCCTAACCTCCAGAATATTCCCATTAAGAACGATCTGGGGCGTCGCGTTCGTCGCGGATTCGTCGCGGCAAAAGGACACACACTGCTTTCATTCGACTATTCACAGATTGAACTTCGTATCGCAGCCCTTCTTTCACAGGATGAATATCTTTTGAAGGTATTTGAAGAAGGCCGGGATGTACATGCCGCGGTTGCTTCTCGAGTGTTTGGTGTTAAAGAAACAGATGTTACTCGCGAAATGCGCCGTCGCGCAAAGGTTATTAACTTCGGAATTCTCTATGGCATGGGAGTAACAGCCCTTCAACAAAATTTAGGTACTGATAGAAAAGAAGCTCAAGCTTTTTACGATAATTATTTTGCTGAATTTCCAACGATTCGTGGTTACCTTGATGGAGTACTCGAATTTGCTGAGGCGAAAGGTTTTACCGAAACCCTTTTTGGTCGCCGTCGTTACTTTGCTGCTCTTAAATCTAAAATTCCCTTTATTAAGGCCGCAGCAGAGCGTACGGCTATCAATGCTCCAATTCAAGGAACTGCTGCTGATGTGCTTAAAATTGCCATGCAGCGCGCCGAGCGTGAACTTGCCGCCCAGAAACTTTCTGACAAAGCCCACCTGCTTCTTCAGGTGCATGACGAACTCATTTACGAAGTTGAAGACAGTGTTGTTCAAAAAGTGGAAAGCATTGTTGAGGAAGCAATGCAAAATGCTATTCCACCAGAATTTTTGAAAGGTAAAAAGCCAGTACCACTTGCTGTTGGTAAAGGGCAAGCTTCTAATTGGGAAGATCTAAAATAACTAGATTCTTTTTATATACACTCCGCGTCAGGGGTGGAGAATGTGTATAGTTTATTTTGGGCGAATTTCGGAGTCGAGGCGTTTTGCTTCTGCCCAAGACAGTTCGTAAATTTTTTTCATAGCGTCTGCAATTTCGGCACTTTCAATAATAATACCAAGTTTTTCTCGCCAAGAAGCAATCATAACTTTATTGTCGTAAATATTTATTTCGGGAGAAAAATAAAATTTGTCTTTTGGTACAAAGGCGCTCTCTCGAGATTCTTCCTTGTCGTGTCGTCCTCGCTCAAAGCCAATATCAGTGTAGGGAATAATAGCCCGAATAGCGATGCCAGCACCCGCGCGGCGCTTGTAGTACTTTGGGAAATAGTTTGGAAGTGCAGCATGCATGTCATCCACAGTAGCGTATGCTCGAATTGGTTCGTGGGCAGTCAGTGTATCCTCGTATACTTGTTGCATTCCTTCGGTCCCTTCGTAAAAACGCACACGTGGCCGACCAGCAACATTGTGAAGCGATTTTAGTTCTGGCACGAGAGTTTCTTGCGCAAGTTTTAATGCCTCGTGGCGATTTTTAATTTCTTCTGAAATAAATATCTCAATAGCCTCGGGAGATTCAGCCGCGTATTCTTGTTTTGGTTCTTTTCCGGAAACACTCGCCAGACCTTTTTGGGTGAGGGAATCCAAAATATCGTAGCCAGTAGTTCGATTAATACCCGCTTTTCGAGCTATCTGAGAAACCGTTCCTTTTCCTAATTCAAGGAGGGCTAAATACACAGCAACTTCTTTCTCGGAAAAGCCAATAGATGAGAGGGAAGTGCGAACCTTTAAATACTTATCTGACTGATTTTTCATATTTCTAACCTTATCATATGGAGGCTAATTGTGTCAATAATATTCCACAAAATTATATATTTATTTAAATTAACTTTAAAATAAGGCTTTAAATAAGAATATATTGACGCTTGGTATTGACAAATTAAAATCAAACTGCTATGCTTTCTGTGAAATTCTATGGTCGTTTAGTAGGTAACTGGTTATAGACATATGGTAATACTTTTTATTGTGTTGCTAGTGGTCGTGATTGTTTCTGTGAGCCCTTCACCAGATTGTCATAAGAATAAATTTGATTTGCACTAGTATGAACACTAATTTTTAGGGTAGAGAAATTGTATTTATCTATCCTATAAAGTTAGTAGCAAATAACGTATACTGACTTTTATATCCATGAAAGATACTCAGACAGGTTCGATGCAAACATGCAAGACATGCTCAAAGGAATTTGAAATACGCATGGAAGATAAAATCTTCTACGAGCAGGTAAAGACGGTTTCGCCTTTATTTTGCCCAGAATGTCGCATGGCGCAGCGATTACAGTTCCGAAATGAAAGAGTTCTCTATAAGCGACCATGTGATCTGTGTAAGAAAGATATGGTCACACTCTATTCTCCTGAATCACCATATGTAGTCTACTGCAGTAAGTGTTGGTGGAGTGACGAATGGAATCCAAAAGATTTTGGAATGGAGTACGATCCGAGTAAGAAATTTTTTGACCAATATCGTGAACTTCAAAGTAAAGTTCCGCGACTCGGATTAGTTGCAATTCAAAATGTACGAAGTGATTACACTAATGGCTCAGCAGAGAATAAAGATTGCTATCTTGTTTTTGCCGCAGATTATAATGAAGAGTGCTTATACGGACGCTTGCTTCAAAGAGATAAGCAGTGTGTAGACTGCGCTTTTTTGCACGAATCGGAACTTTGTTACGAATGTATTGACTGCCGAGAATGTTTTAAGTGCATGTTCTCTGAGCAATGTCAGTCTTCAACAGATCTACTGTTTTGCTACAACCTGAGAAATTCAAATAATTGTATTTTTTGTACTAATGGCAGGAATCTTTCAAACGCAATATTCAACGTCCAATATTCTAAAGAAGAATTCGAGAAGAAAAAAGCAGAAATTTTAAAAGACTATGAAAGCATTGAAGAAGCAAAAAAAGAGTTTGAAGCACTAAAGAAAAAGACGCTGCGCAAATTTACGATGCAGACAAAATGCCACAATGTGACCGGTGACTACATTCACAATTGTTACGATGGTGTGGAGCTCTTTGATACCTACGATGCAAAGAACTGCTCATATATGAAAGATACCGAAAAGCCTCTTGATAGCATGGACTGCAATAACTATTACTATAATCCGCAACTCGGTTATAACGTCATGGGAGCTCTCGAAGGAAGCATGATGAAAAATTCTGCCTTCGTCTTTTACTGTAACGACGTTGAGTACTGTGATAATTGTCATCATCTTTCAAATGGCATTGGTTGCATCTCGATACGGAAAGGGGATTACATGATTTTAAATAAAAGTTATTCAAAAGAAGAGTATCTTGATATCAAGAAAAAAATTGAGAACCAACTCAAGGAAGATAATTTACTAGGCCAGTTTTTCCCTCCCAACGTTGCTCCTTTTGCCTACAACGAGTCTTTGATCCAGGACTTTTACCCACTTTCTCGCGAAGAAGCATTACAAAGAGGGTATCGTTGGCAAGAACACCATACCGGCACTTTCGGTAAAGAAACAATTACCGAGGAAAATATTCCTACAAGTATTGAAACTACTCCCGATTCAGTTCTTTCAGAAATTTTAGCTTGTACTGAATGCGGAAAGAATTTTCGTCTCACTGAGATGGAGCTTTCCTTCTATCGTCGTATGGGTATTCCAGTACCACATAAAGACTTTGAGTGTCGACATCAAGATCGAATGAAAAAGCGTAATAGCATGAAGCTTTGGCACCGTTCCTGTATGTGCGAACAAAATGGGCATGATCATGCCGGTAAGTGTCCAAATGAATTTGAAACAACCTATGCCCCGGAGCGAAGCGAACAGATTTACTGCGAACCCTGCTATCAAAAAGAGGTTTCCTAAAGCGCATTGCGTCCATTCTTAAGAGGTGTAGAATGGCAGAAGTATTGCGCTCCGTCAGTTTCTATGTGGAAAATCGATAAAACAAACCTCATTCATATTGTTTTAGGACATTCATACCTTGTGTATTTTGCCTCTATTTTGATTGGTCTAGCTATCGATATTGGTTGGCAGTACCACCTGGAACAAACTCTTCTTACAGGAATAGTGGGTTGGGTGCTCATAGTTGTTGGACCAGCAATTGTGTACTGGGCGCAGCATTCGTCTGTAAAACTCGCGGTTAAGCGTATTTGTGATGTGCATGGTATTTGCCCTGATGATTTTCGTAAAGGTCCATATGCCTTTACTCGAAGTCCAACAAATTTTGGACTTTTCCTAATGATCATTGGTCTTGGTTTTATCCTTTCATCAGTTTCAGTGGTAGTTACAACCATCATCGCATTTTTGCTCACCCGCTATGTATTTATTCGCAAAGAAGAACAGCTTCTCGAAGAAAAATATGGTGACGCCTACCGGGATTACAAATCCCAAGTTCGCATCTAAGGTTATATGCTTACCCTAATATATGGTACTGATGCAGTAAAACGCGCATCTGCTCGTGATGCTACGATTACGTTACTTCAAAAAAAATTTCCTGATCTTGAAGTAACTTTTCAAAATGCGCTTGATGCATCACGTGAACACCTTGAAAATCTTACTCAAGCAACAAATCTTTTTGGGGCACATCGCCTTGTTGTGCTTACTTCACTCTCCGAGCATGAAGAGGCTGGAAGTTTTTTTATCCCGCTTTTGAAAGAAGTAGGTGATCGCAGTGATGTCACCGTACTCGTTGTTGAAGGAAAACTCACGAAAGATATTCTTTCGAAATATGAAAAGTATGCAGAGAGTGTGAGCGTGTATGACTTACCAAAAGAAAAAGCGGTCGAGAAGCGGAATCCATTTGCGCTTTCAGACGCCCTCTTTGCGCGTGACCGAAAACTTGCGTGGCAGTTGTATCGTGAAGCAATCGACAACGGAGCAGGGGAGGAAGAAATTGCAGGGCTTTTGTTTTGGGGATTAAAAGCACTTCTCTTAGCGGCAAAAGAAAATACAGCCACTGATGCAGGACTTCATCCGTTCGTGTTTGGAAAAGCAAAACGTGCACTTACAAAATGGCGAGAGGATGAACTTCAAAAAATTACTGGTGACCTCGTAGCGCTTGTACATGAATCACGCACTCGCTCTCTTGATCCGGAAATTTCTCTTGAGCAATTTATTTTGACTCGTGTTTAAAATTCAAAGAAATAAAAAAAGAGCCTTGGATTCGTTATCCGAGATTTTATTCTCCGATAACCGATCCAAGGCTCTTAACCTTTTGAGGAAAGAACGAGAGAGACCCACAAGGTCCTCTATACAAAGAATGGGCAGAACTGTGCACATTAATAATCGTGCGTGTTCTTCATCTTCTCTTACGTTACCTGCGACGTAAATATCTCTAAGCGAGAAACTTACAGGTGCAAAAGGAGCGTGCCATTTCGCTATTAAGTATAACGCTCTTTAGAAAGTTCTTTACGGGGTATGTGGAAAAACCACTATTTTCCTTGTCGTTCAAGGCCAATCCAGGCGGTGACGGTGAGTCCGAGGAGGCCAAGAAGTGACATGAGCGGGATAGTAACAAAACCGAATTCAGCCACGAAACGTTGTGTACATGATACCGCAGCATCACACACAAAGAGTGCCCCGCCACCCCAGTCGATATAATTGTGGTAGAGAGAAATAACTAAGCCAACAAGTGAGAGTACTAAGGTGTAACGGAAAACACTTCTGTCGCGAGTGATAAGTGCAACTGCGTAGAGAAGTACTTGCGGATAAATTGCAAGACGCTGCCACCAGCACAATTGGCATGGCGGGTAACCAATGTAGCCTGAATATAAGAGACTTACAATTGCTCCAGAAAGTGCGATACCAAAACCGATCCACTCTAAATGTTTTGATACAGGGTCAAGAATAGGATGAGCAACTTTTCGGTTAAATGCGTGGGCGATAAGCGCCACCAAACCCACAGCTCCGATTGAGAGCGTGCCAATAGCAGCAATGAAGTTAAGTGTGTTGGTGAATGTTTGCATACTTATTTTTCAGCTGGTAACTGACAGCCAGTTTCTTCAGACAAAAGAGCGAGACTGGTTTCTCCTGAAAGGCGAGAAGTTGCTGGATCGAAGGTGTATGTTTTTTCATCTCCTTCTCCAGTGGTAGTTGGTGTACTTGTTGTCATTACGCGAACAGCTTCTCCGCTATTGAGTGTAAATACCCACTGCGTAAATAGTTTTGATTCGTTACCCCCTTCTCCTGGTTTTGAAACAATCGGATTAGTTTTTGTGTGAAGCACGATTGGTTTTGTAAAGGTCCATGTTGGGTATCCCTCGATTTTATTATCAGTACATACTTGCGTTTGTGATGCTCCATCTGGGTTAGAACATTCAGTGTATAGATCGATAGCTTCAAGTTTTTGGCGTGACATACCAAACTCACGTTCCTGGGCTTGGCAGTGTGGGCACCAGAATGCTCCGTAAAACTTTGCACCTTGGTCTTTCAAACACTGAGCAAAACCATCGTACACCCCTTTTTTATTTGATGAGTAAATGGCAAAGGCAATAGCTCCGGCGATAAGAATAATGACAACTGCGATTGTAACTTTTTTTGATGTATCCATAGATAGAAAGTATAGCAAAAAATGAGGCTATAGGGATCGGTCACAAATCACTAAGTTTTTACCACGCAACGCGTGTTAAAACAAAGTGTTTGCGACCCCGCCTCGCCTGTCACTAGCGCGACATGGCTGCGGCCTTCGATCCCTGCTCGCATGTGAAGCAGTTCACATGCTTGAGCGGATAAAAATCCGCTTCGTGATTTTTGTCCGCTCAGCAGGGATCGAACCTGCGACCGTCTCCTTAAAAGGGAGCTGCTCTACCAACTGAGCTATGAGCGGAAAACAGGTAGAAAGTACCACAGAATAGAGCCGAAATCAATTTTTTAAGCACGCTTCTCCCTGAAGTAAAAAAGAGCCTATTTTATAAATATCCTAACTAAGCTACTATTATCTCCATGATTAAATTCAACGAAGTGACGTGGTACTCAAAGTTAGCCGCCATCGTTTTCTTTATTGGTGCTTTACCTGCTCTTACTTTTTATATAGGAACTGAGTACGAAAAAACGAAAGAGGTAACTATGCCGCTTACGGTAACAACTCCAGCTACGTCTCATGTAACGACGAATGGTCATTACGAACTCTCCACTTACACCAACAAAATGTATGGCTGGAGTTTCAAATATCCAAGTACTTGGAAGGTTACTGAAGATAAAGATGGTACGGGAGTTTCAATTGACCCCGGTGTACGTGTCGCTGGTTACTTACCAGACCAAAAAGCTATGGTAGAAAAATATAGCCTTGGCTTCTCGACAATTAAAAAGAAAGATTTTGGAACCATAAACAGTAAAGTTGGAATGATTAGTTTTGATTCCGCAAAAGATGCTCTGGTTGATGGTCTCGATACCCCAAGTCGTTGTCTTCCGGTTTCTGAACACATTGGTTTACATAATGCACTCTCGGGTTTTATGTACACTGGAAGTTTAATGTCTGACCCAGCGTATGGAGGTTCTGCGATCGTTACAAACAAGGACTACCTTATAACGTACGGCTGGCAATCATATGAAAACGATGACGCGTTTGCTCTCGGCCAAAGTATTATTTACGGAACCTTTACTCTCGCTCCTGACGTATATTCCATTGTTCCTCGATGTGTAGCTCAGTAATGAACAAACAAGTATCCTTTCTTGTTCTCCTAAATATCCGCTCCGCCCAAAACGTCGGGTCTCTTTTTCGCACGGCAGATGCCGCTGGTATTTCTAAAATCTATCTCGTTGGCTACACTCCTGACCCAGTTGATCGTTTTAATCGTCCGCGTGCTGATGTTGCGAAAGCATCTTTGGGGGCTGAAAAAACCGTTGCATGGGAGCATGTAAAAACAGTTAGTCCACTGCTCAAAAAATTAAAAGGGCAGGGAGTACAACTTGTTGCTGTTGAACAGTCAGAAAGTTCTGTAGACTACAAAAAAATAAAACCACAGTTTCCTGTGGCATTTATTCTTGGCAACGAGGTGGAAGGTATTTCCAAAAATGTTCTTTCTAAGGTAGATCTGGTTGCTGAAATTCCGATGGCAGGAAAGAAAGAATCACTCAATGTTTCCGTTGCTGGTGGTATTGCACTATTTCGGATGCTTAACCGTTAGAAGCAGGCGTTGTTTGCTCTAATGGCTGCGCCCCTTCGTTTACTGGGGTAACCTCGTCGCCGCCTGGGCCGTAGACTTCACCGTTACCAATAGGACTTGGAGCGTTCATGAATGGTTTGTCTTTGTCAGTGCGCAGTGCACCGCCAGTAACGTACCAAATTACCCAGAGCACAATGATGAGGCCAACAAGCCACCATAGCGGTCCGAATGTGCTCCCTCCTTCTCCGTGACTCATAACTATATATTACGAATTAGCTAGTAATTTCTGATGAACCGAACAAAAGTGTGCGCTCCGGCCACCAACTACTTTGCGCAGTATAACACCTCTACAACCACGTTTTCTACATGGTTCACCTTTTCTTCGATACACATTATGATGATGCTGAAATTTTCCTGGCTTACCATCAATGTTGCGATAATCGCTGGTTGAGTCACCACCAAAATTAATTCCCTGAGCAAGTACTTTCTGCACCGACTGATAGAGTATTTTCAGTTTACTTTTTGGAATATTTTTTACGCGTTCCTCCGGATGAAGACCTGCAAGCCAAAGTGCTTCGTCAGAGTAAATATTGCCAATGCCGGAAATGAGCGTCTGATCCATAAGCGCTGTTTTGATTTTTCCATTCGGCCAAAGATTGAGTCGTTCACGAAAAATTTCTTCAGTAAATTTTTTATCGAGGGGCTCGGGTCCTAAATGTGAGAGATGTTTGGAATCCAAAATATCTTTGGTGGGCACCACCGTTACTTTTGCAAACTTTCGCATATCCGAAAGGGCCAGATGCTTACCGTTAGAAAATGAAAAAACCACGTGAATGAATTTGTTGAACGGATCTCGCAGAGCGTCATTCTTTTCTTTTTTAGCTGGTCGCCACAGTTCTTTCTTTTCCTCGAGTACTTTTTCGTATACTCCATAGAGCAAATGCCCTGTCATTTTCATGTGCACCAAAATAGTTTCTTTATTTGAGAGATGAATGAGAATATTTTTAGCCCGTCTGGAAACAGAAGTAACTTTTGCGCCAACAACCCGGCCGCGGAATGATTTAAAAAATAAATGACTCTTAAGTGTTTCAGCTCGAATACCGCCAACAATTTTTAGTGGCAAGTCAGTCCACACGTCAGTAATTTTTAGTTTCGGTAGAACTTTTTGAAGAGAGGAGACTGTGGTTTGTACTTCAGGAAGCTCTGGCATGTTATTTCTGGCCTAAAATTTTGAGTGCCTCCTTGATGCGAGCATTGGTATCAGTAATTTCAGATGGTACATGTTTTAATGCGTCACGGGCATCTCCCGCTGAATATCCGAGCGCTTGAAGTGCCAATATAGTGTCGCTTTCGGCACGAAGTGAATGCTTGCCTTCAGAAGAAGCGTGAGCGGCTAACTTGTCGCGAAGTTCAAGGACAATTTTTTCTGCCGTCTTTCTGCCGATACCAGAAACTTTAGTGAGGTATGAAGTATCGCCGGTCGCAATCGCGCGACGGAGCGCATCAGTAGAAGCGATACCCAAAATACCGAGTGCTGATTTTGGGCCAATACCAGAAACAGAAATTAGGAGCTCGAAGAAGCCAAGATCGTCTTCATTCGAAAATCCGTACAAATCGAGTGCATCTTCTCGTACCGCGAGGTACGTATGAAGTGCTGTTTCGGTTTTTCCCGAAAGTTCGGCTAAAAGATCATTTGTGCAAAACACCCGGTAGCCAACACCTGACACGTCAATGAGCACATACTTCTCAGTGACGGTTAAAATTCCTCCCCGAAGATGACTAATCATAAGGGAAGTATAGCATGTGTGCCGATTTGATTTTTAAAGGATTTCTGGTATAGTCATTCCACTTCAGTACAGTGTCTCGTACTAGAAGATAGTACGTTAGATATTAGAAATTAGAACCTAGATATTCGCATTTATGCCAATTACCCGTTCCGCAAAAAAGGCTCACCGCGTTTCTCTTCGCAAGAAAGCCGTTAATGACCAGTATAAAAAGGTTGTTAAGGAAGAAATCAAGAAGATTGAGCGTTTGGTTAAAGAAGGTAAGTTCGCCGATGCTAAGAAGCTTCTCTCAGAAGCTTACAGTGCTATCGATAAAGCAGCCAAGCACAAAGTGATCGAAAAGAACAACGCTTCTCGTAAGAAGTCTCGTCTCTCTCGCATTACGAAACCAGCTAAATAGCTAGTACAAAAGCCTCCCAAGCGGAGGCTTTTGTAATGGTTGGTGGGGATGCGCGTCTATAGAGATGTCATGATTCTCCTTATTGGCACAGCCGTATATTTTGCAGTTCGTCGGACACTTTTGTCTTAGCCTTTTTACTTCCTGGTAAATACTATATACTGGCCCCATGTCACACCTCATAAATTTTTACGGCGAAGAGTGTCCACATTGCCTCAAAATGCACACATTAGTGGAAAAGTTAGAGACTGAAACTGGAGCAAAAGTTGATCGTCTCGAAGTCTGGCATAACGAAGATAACTTAAAAAAACTGGAGGGATTTGATCCAAAAGGAGAATGCGGCGGTGTCCCATTTTTTGTGAATACCAAAAGCAATAAGTTTATCTGCGGCGAAGCAAGCTACGATGAACTTAAAGCGTGGGCAGCTGAGTAATTACCCAGCAATAGAGATAGCGATATAAATGACGAGGGCGCCAAGGATGGTCATCGCGGTGGTCCATTTTGTTGGATGTCCGTGAAAACTTTCAGGAATTAAGTCACTTGCACCAATGTACAAGAAGAATCCAGCGAAGAGAGAAAGTAGCAATGAAAGGGTGGATTCTGAAATAGGGAAGAGATATGCAATGAACACGCCAATAATTGGAGCAATGGAATCAGCTAAAAGCCAATGCATGGCTTTTTTTTGGTTCCCGCCATTTTTCAATACAACACTAATAGTATTGATACCGTCAGAGAAATCGTGAGCGAGCACAGCAATGGCAACGATAATTCCTAAGCTCGCTGAAACTTGGAAGGATAAACCAACACCGAGGCCATCTAAGAGACTGTGAAATGAAAGACTTCCTGCGCGCAAATCAGAACGTCGATGATCGTGGTCGTGACTCTCGTGAGTATGGGGGATAAAAAAGCGATCAACAACCAGATAGAGTAAAAAACCAATTGCTGTTACCAAAAGACCCGTTGAGAGAGGATGATAAGCGCTTCCTAATTCGAGCGATTCCGGAAGCAGATCAAAAAAAGCTACTCCAATAACTGCGCCAGCAGAAAATCCCAAGATAAGGTGGAGTTGGTCTTTAAACCGAAGAGCGAGAGAACCGCCCAAGTAGGTCATGATGCCTGCGAGGAAGGCGATACTAATAATAAGCATCTTTGTAATTTAACATCGGACCCAGTAAAAACAAGGGGTGTAACGGAAAAGTTTCTAGGACGTTAGCCTATAAAGGTCGGCTATTACTAACCCAAATTTTTACTTATGAGATTTATATCGACTAAAACACACGGAATTATTGATTACATTGTCGGCATTATTTTATTTTTTGCCCCTTCAATTTTTGGATTTTCTGAGTATGGTGGCGCAGCCGTTACAATTCCTCAGGTCCTCGGTGTGGCAATTTTGATTGTTACTCTTCTGACAAACTTTGAACCTGGTTTGATTAAGCTTATTCCAATGAGCTTACATCTCTGGTTTGATTACCTCGGTAGCATTCTCCTCATTGTTTCTCCTTGGCTCTTTAATTTCTCAAACTTGTCAGGATCTGTATGGACACCGCACGTTGTTGTCGGAGCACTTATTCTTGTTCAGGCACTCTTCTCTGAAAAAACTCCACATAGCGTTGGACATAAAAGTCATCGCTTAGGATATCGTTAATCGAAATCTCGCAAAAAATCAAAAAGCACTATCGGGTGCTTTTTGATTTTAGCCTGTAAAAACTGGACGAAATGGCAAAAATACCGTATAGTAGCAACGCTTTTAGCTTAAAAGGCTATGGTCCCGTCGTTCAATGGATAGGACGCAAGATTGCGGATCTTGCAATGCAGGTTCGATTCCTGCCGGGATCACCAGAGACAAAAAGACTGCCCTGCGGCAGTCTTTTTACTGTGTGTGATGACTACAGCTATGTTTCGCGAGCACGCGAAACCGCGAGGGGCGGGCTGCGAAAATTTCGAGCGACTGGCGAGAAATTATTTGTAGCCACACTAACTGATACGGGATCACCTGGTCATGAATCAAGTAAATTAGGACCAAAGACAAAAGCAGCCCTGATTAAGTTCCAAAAGGCTCACGGTATTCTTCCAGCGACCGGAAGATTTGGGCCAAGAACAAGAGCTTACTTCAATCAGCATCCATAGTAGAAGATTTAAAAAAACCGCTTTTCGCGGGTTTTTTAAATCCGATTGTTTTTTAAGTATGTGTTGTTACACTGTCTGTATAGTTTATGAAGTTTATTGATCTTACGCATACTCTCTCAAGCGATACTGTTTCCTGGGATGGCGATTGCGGATTTACTCTCACTAATCAGGTTGATTACCAAGATTGCGTGTCACCAGATCTGTTTCGAGTCCAAAAAATAGAAACCCGAGCAGGAATGGGTACGCATATGGATGCTCCAGCACACTGTATCTCTGGTGGAAAAACAATCGAAGCACTCGAACTTTCTGATTTGATAACCGATTGCGTGGTTATTGACGTTTCGAATGAAGCTGACGAAAATTTTTTGGTTACGCCGGAGGTAATAGAAAGCTTTGAAAAAGAATATGGAAAAATCCCCGAGCGTGCCTTCGTGATTTTTTATACCGGCTGGAGTAATTATTGGGATGATAAAGAAAAGTATCGCAATAATCTACAGTTTCCTTCGGTTTCTGAAGAAACAGCAAAAGTATTACTTAAACGAAATATTGCAGGACTCGGTATTGATACGCTCTCAGCTGACACAGGCAAAAATGGTTTTCCGGTACACCGATCAATTTTGGGCGCAGGGAAGTATCTGGTTGAAAACATTGCTAATGCAAGTGAGCTTCCACCAACTGGCTCAAAAATTTGCGTGTTGCCGATAAAAATTAAAGAGGGAACTGAGGCGCCTATTCGGTTAATCGCCCTTGTTGGGTAAGCTGAAATTTTACTTTTCAACAAATAAATGTTATTGTGTCAAGTATCTACTAGCCCTAGCAATAAGAGTTTTCATGAAAGATTTTAAGAAATCGAACGGATTTGGTAATAGAGACCGTGGGGGAAATCGTTTCCCGAAGCGTGATTTTGGAGGCCGCCCAAGTTTTGGTGGACGCAATGATCGTGGCGGAGATTCTCGCCGACCAGATATGCACCAGGCAACATGTGCTAACTGTAATAAACAGTGCCAAGTGCCATTTCGTCCAAACGGGGAAAAGCCAGTGTACTGTAATGACTGTTTTGGAAATGTACGCGGTGATTCAAAGCCAAACTTTGAAAAGCGAGGTTTTAACGATCGCGGAGATCGTGGTAATCGTGAGAACTCATTTTCAAAACCTCAAAGTGAACATCGCGACACTCGCATCGATGACTTGAAGCGCGAAATTACTGCGATGAATATAAAACTCGATCGCGTCATGGAAATGTTGAAAGAAAGTACTGCAAAGGTTTCTATTCAATCCGAAACAAAAAAGTCAGCTAAGAAAGCAGAAAAAACTAAAACGATAGTAGTAAAGAAAAAGCCTGCTTCAAAAAAGAAATAAGGAACTATAAAACCACCCAGCTCTGTACTGGGTGGTTTTCGTTTAGTTACTTAGTGCATACTCGGCATGTTTTCAGTAGGGGAAGTCGGTGTAACTGCACTAAAAATGTCGGGTTGCGGATCACCAGTTACTTCAAGCACAGCCCAGGCACCTTTATTCATGCGGGCGAGGGCGTGATCAACCAAAAGATATTTGCCGGGAACGTTTACGGTAAACTCAACGATACTTGCGCCACCAGGGAGCACAGCTGTCGTTTGCACATTGTGTTCTACGGCACCACCAATATTTGCTTCCGGATACACCGTGTCAAAAATTTCGCCAATAATGTGGAATGAAGAAATGAGATTCACTCCGCCGTTACCAACATACATGCGGATTTTATCGCCTACTTTGGCGTGCATGCGTGGAGCACTTTCGATTTTACCGTTAAAGGTTACATAGTTTGGATGACCATCAAGAAGGGCTTGCGAATCAAAGGCTACCAACCCTTTTTTACCCAGCTGACCTTTGGTGTAGAGTTCACCCTGCATGACATAAAATTCCTTATCTACTTTTGGTAGTCCATTTTCTGGTTCAACCAAAATCATGCCGTACTGTCCGTGTGAGTTATGGGTTGAAACGTTTGGCATCGCGCAGTGGTAGACATAGAGTCCTGGGTTGAGTGCTTTCCAGCGGAAGGTTTTTGTTTCGCCAGGCATAACTTCGGTAAGGGACGCGCCACCACCTTGGCCGGTAACAGCATGAAGATCAATGTTATGATGGTGAAGATTTTCTGGAGCGTTGGTGAGTGTAAGCTCAATAGTGTCACCTTCACGAACATGGAGCATTGGCCCCGGCACCTGTTTATCGAAGGTCCAGTAGTTGTAGTAAATACCAGGAGCAACTTCAGCAATAACTTCCTTAACGGTTAGTTCTATATGCACAACACCATCTTTGTCGGGGGTAGCAAGCGGTGGAACAGCATTTGGATCAGCGCCAATGTCAGCTACACGTTCAAACTTATGTTCGTATAAAAAGAAATCGAGAATTTTAGAGAAGGGGATAGAAGGAGGAACGCCACCAGGTGCATGAGAGTGCATAAAAGCCGGCATAGCAAAATCTGGGGGATAGGTTTCGTGTGAGAACCAACCGGCGAAAAACGCGATGACAAAAAGTATGAGGGGAATAAGGACTGCTCGATAGGTAAAGAATCGCAAAAAGTGCGTATGGCGCTCAAGCTGAATGAGAATAAATATAATGGCAATAGCTCCAACTACAGCCGAGAATAATTCAAGGAGAAGATAGGTAAGCATATAACTATGAACTTATGAATAAGGTACCTGGTTGCCAAAAAGTTCCGAGATGCTTGAGGACAATACGATCAAAGCCAATGTAGCCGGCAGTTTTCCAAGCTAGGACAAGAAAAATTTCAATAACAAACATGACGGGGTTAAGTGAAACCGCTCCAGCAAGCAGAAAATTTAAATTCATAAAAAGACCAAAGCCAGCGGCGATGCCAGTGAAGATTCCTAGAATAAGGGCGATTCCAATAAGAACTTCTCCATAGGCTACAAGATGTGACCAGAGAGCGGGGTGAGATAGGACAACCGTTTTTAAAAAAGTTGCATACCAACCTTGTACATCAGGATGGGCACCCTGGGTTTTTTCAAGAGCACCTTGAACAAACCCCGAAAGAGCTTTTCCGGCGTCACTTCCCACCCATGCAGGGTTTGAAATTTTATTCCACCCCGCCATAATCCACTCGTATCCGACATACAGGCGAGCCAAAAACCATACCCAGGCAACTTTTGTGTTACCAAATAAAAACTTTGCGATCGGCGCATCATCAAATTCTATATACATAGTAGTTCTAAGGTTAGTATACCTAATAAATTGACACTATGAGGTAAGGATTTCCAAAACTATAGTTAGAGTTATCCACTGTTGCCTCAGCTTATTGCCGGGCGTATACTCTTAACCCAACTAGTTTCGAAGTTTCGAAACTATGCAAATAGTATAGCAGCCTTTCCTTAGTCGGGAAAGGGATAAGCAAAGAGTTGCCACTATGGAAACGTATCGTACAAATTGGTTCAAGTTCATTCTTGGATTCGTGGTCTGTCTTCTTATTCGTCTTATCCCGTTCCGACCGCCAAATATTGAGCCGCTCCTGGCAACTCAAATGCCGTTTTCAAAAGCGTATGGCGGCTTTGCTGGGTTTACTTTCGCCTTCCTTTCGATTGTGCTCTTTGATCTTATCAGCGGAAAGGTTGGCATCTGGACATTTATTACCGCAATCGCCTACGGCCTATTAGGGCTCTGGGCAGGGAAGTATTTTCAGTATCGGAGTAATAAGCCACTCCAGTATGTTGGCTTTGCCGTTATTGCCACGATTATCTACGATGCGGTTACGGGTCTATCGGTTGGACCACTCTTTTTTCACCAGCCTTTCATGGAGGCACTTATCGGCCAAATACCGTTTACCGGCATGCACCTCTTAGGCAATATTCTTTTTGCAGCTGTCCTTTCACCACTTCTTTATACCTACGTAATAACGAACGAACGGTTCGAGAGTGGACGATTATTTGCTTTTAAACCAAGCGTATGAGGACAACTCAAAAAAATACCGAAATCTTAAAAACTCAAAAACGAAATGGTACATTGGTGCCATTTGATCTAGCCAGAATCACTCGAGCCATTATTCGAGCGATGGAAGCTACTGGTGAGGGCGGTGAAGAAGAAGCAAAAAAAGTTACCAGTGAGGTACTTGCTTCACTTATCAAATTAAAAAATGAGCGTCGTGAAAAACATTCAGTGCCGCATGTTGAAACTATCCAAGATGTTGTTGAAAATGAACTGATTGCTCTTGGATTTATTCAAACAGCCAAGGCGTATATTTTGTATCGCAACGAGCGTGCGCGTGTTCGAAAAGAACGTGGTGACGTGCCAGAGCGCGTACGAGAACTGACTCTTGAGAGTAAGAAGTATTTTCGTAACCCTCTTGCAGAGTTTGTATATTATCGCACTTACGCACGCTGGATTCCCGAAGAAGCTCGTCGGGAAACCTGGATTGAAACAGTTGATCGCTATATCAATTTCATGAAAGAAAATATCGGCGTTGGATTTACTGATGGAGAGTACGCAGAAATACGTCAAACAATTTTAAAACAAGAAGCGATGCCTTCAATGCGGCTTCTTCAGTTTGCTGGACGTGCTGCTCGCCGCACGAATGTCTGTGCTTACAACTGTTCATTTATTGCCCCCAAAACATTTCAGGATTTTGCTGAGATTATGTACATCTCAATGTGTGGCACCGGTGTTGGATTTTCAGTTGAAAGCGAAAATATTCAAGCGCTACCCCAAATTCAGAAGCAAACCGGAACACTGTTGCCGCGCTACATTGTTCCCGACACCAAAGAAGGCTGGGCAGATGCATTGGCCTTTGGTTTAGAAACTTGGTTTTCTGGTTCTGACGTCGAGTTTGATTACTCGTTTATTCGGCCAGCCGGCTCTCGTCTAAAAACGATGGGGGGAAAGAGTTCTGGCCCGGAACCGCTTCGCTCACTTTTAACCTTTGCTCGTGAGCGTATTTTGCGACGACAAGGACGACGATTATCAAACCTCGATGCCCACGACATTATCTGCAAAATCGGTGAGTGCGTGGTGGCTGGTGGGGTGCGTCGTAGCGCAATGATTTCTCTCTCTGATCTCGATGATGAAGCAATTCGTGACTCAAAGAAAGGTCAGTTCTATATAAATGAAGCACAGCGCATGCTCGCGAATAACTCGGCAGTGTACAACACAAAACCAAGCGCGGCTGAATTTTTGGATGAATGGACAGCCCTCGTAAAATCGGGTAGTGGTGAGCGCGGTATTTTTAATCGAGGAAGTTTACCAAAAACGTTGCCGAAGCGCAGGCTTTCACAGTGGAGTGACGCGCTACCTTCATTTGGCACCAATCCGTGTGGAGAAATTATTTTACAGTCAAAACAGTTCTGTAATTTAACCGAAGTTATTGCTCGAGCCGAAGATACCGAAGAAACACTTATTCGAAAAGTGCGAGTAGCCACCATGCTCGGCACCTATCAATCAGTGCTCACGTACTTTCCTTACCTTTCTCGTGAATGGAAAAAGAATTGTGAAAAAGAACGATTACTCGGAGTCTCAATTACTGGCCAGTGGGACTGTGCTCTTGCCCGTGATCCGAAAATGCTCGAAAAATTGAAAGCAGTAGCAATTGAAACAAACAAAAAATACGCTAAGCGATTTGGTGTTAATCAATCAACCTGCATTACCTGTGTAAAACCATCAGGCACTGTTTCGCAAACTGTAGATTGTGCTTCAGGTATGCATCCGCGACATGCCCCGTACTATATTCGTCGCATTCGTATTTCGGCAACTGACGCTCTATTTAAGATGCTGAAAGATCAGGGGGTACCGTACCATCCTGAAGTTGGCCAAGCACTCGGGACAGCGAGTACCTATGTTTTAGAATTTCCAGTGCAAGCACCCAAAGGAGCACTCTGTAAAGATGATATTTCTGCTATTACTCAGCTCGAGCATTGGAAGGTGGTGAAGGAACACTACACCGAACATAATCCATCGGTCACTATTTCAGTGGGGGAAGATGAATGGATTAAAGTAGGTAATTGGGTGTATGAAAACTGGGATCTTGTTGGTGGCCTTTCATTTTTACCGCGCTCAAACCACGTCTATCAATTAGCACCGTATGAAGCGATTACCAAAGAGCGTTACGAAGAACTGCTTGAAAAAGTGCGACATATCGATTTTTCAAAAATTGTAACGTACGAGGCCGAAGATGAAACCGAAGTTAAACGCGAGCTTGCCTGCGCCGGTGGCGTGTGCGAAATCGCCTAAGTATATGCTCTACACACGAAAAGGAGATGGTGGTACGACAAAACTTTTTACCACGCCGCAGGGTGTGCGGATAGGGAAGGATTCAAAAATCTTTGAGGCGCTTGGCACTGTAGATGAACTCAATGCTTCGCTTGGATATGCTAAGGCGCTTTGTCGAAATGAACAGCTCACGGTACTCATTGGATTACAGCGTATGCCGTATGAGAAAGTGCTTACTGAACTTCAAAATACACTCTTCACTATCCAGGCGGAGATCGCTGGGTCAGATATGCATCCAACAGTGCATACGATAGAGTACGTTGAAAATATTATTTTTCAAATCGAGACACTCCTTCCACCAGTTCAATCATTTGTAGTTCCCGGGGGAACCCTAGCCGCAAGCTATCTTGATATTTGCCGGACCATTGCGCGAAGAGCTGAGCGACTTCTTGTGACAGTATCTCTTGGGAAATACTGTGAAGTATCGCCAGAAACACTTCAATTTATGAACCGACTCTCGAGTGTCCTCTACGCGTTAGCTCGCTTTGGTAACTATACTGGAGGCATAAGTGAAGACCCTCCTCACTACCATACTTAATTACCTACATGAGATCACTTTTTCGTACATCAGTATGGTTCTTCGGTGTCACCAGTATTGTGATTATTGGCTTACTGTATTTGGTCGGCATCCAAAATGTTTCAGCGACTGCTTCAGAAAAAACGACTATCGCTGTGCCAATAGTTTTACAGCAACAGACTCTTTCAAAGAAATTAGCCTCTATTACTCTCATTGCAGGGAATACAAATATTGTAATCCCTTTACCCTCTAAGGCTACGCTCTATGAAACCTTACGTATCGCGCAAAAGGCAGGGATGCTCCAATTTTCCGGGCGAATGTATCCAGGCTTAGGCTTCTTTATTACTGCTATTGGCTCATTACATGAAGAACATGGTCGGCACCTCTTCTATTATAAGAACGGTATTCCTGCCACGGTTGGTATTTCTTCATATGTCCCACATAACGGAGATCTCATAACATGGCAACTAAAGTAGTCACTATGAAAAACAATTTTTATCTATCACTATTTTTTAGTATCTTACTTTTTTTCTCAGTTCCTTCTATTACTAAGGCAGCTGATAGTGATGTAATTCAAGATACATCCGATTCAGGAACGTCTCAAACTGTAACTGATGATACAACCACCAATGATATAACCCCAGATACTCCTCCGGCACCGTCCAATCCTCTAAGCTTTTCTGAAACAGTAATTGTTCGAGCAGGGGACAATGTGCTTTTTAATGGGGTAGTTGCTATTCCAGAAGAAGGAACTATCGAAGCACTTGATGCTACGGGAACATTACATTTTGTACCAACGACAAGCGCTCTTGGATTACTTGAAGCTGTCGATGCAGTAAGTGATACTTTTTCTATTTCTGATCTTGAGTACTACGCTTCTTTTGGTTCTTTATATCTGAAATGTATTACTTCTAGTACCAATCAGTCATTATGTGACAACTGGCAGTTTGTCGTAAACGGGTCAACACCCACCGTTGGTATAGATAAAACGATGCTCTCTGACGGAGAAACAGTTGGATTTTATTTTGGCTCGCCACACCAGCTTATTTTTCCAGGAAGTACGTATCATGCAGGTGACACGATTACCGTGACTGCAGAGAACTATAACTACGAGGATAATACCTGGAGCCCACTCTCTGGAGTAACAGTGAGTGCAACAACACCTAATGCTAGTGACCCGTATACTCCTACTGTTGTTAGTGGTGGGATAACTGATACTGAAGGACACGCTTCATTTATTGTTGCAGATCCAGGGACATACGACGTTGGTATCCTTGAAGATTATTATTTCCCGTCATATCCACTTACGGTTATATCACCTCAAAACACAGCACCTGCGCCAGTGATTATTTCTGGGGGAGGAGTCCCGCTAGAGATAATTGATAAAAAATTTGATCCCCAAAAGGCAGCCCAATTTCTTATACAAAATTTTGACAATACTGAGACAGCAGACGGAGAACTCTACGGTGACTGGGCCATTATTGGTTTATCGGCTACTGACCTATCCCCAGAATTGAAACAACAATTGCGTGACTATCTGTGTCGCACTAAAGCAGTAAGTCCACTACTCACTGATACTGAACGGCATGCCATGGCGATCCTTTCGCTTGGGGGTGACCCATATACTTTTTGCGGAGAAAACTATATTCAAGCAATTTTGCAGAACTTTGATGGTTCGCAATTTGGCGATAACTCTCTCGTCAATGATGATATTTTTGCGCTCATTCCACTTCTGGCTTCTGGCTACACTCTTAAAGATGCCAACATTCAAGCAGATACTACATTTATTCTTAACCACCAAAAAGCAGATGGCTCGTGGGAAGAAAGTGTTGACCTCACTTCCGCTGCGGTCCAAGCTCTGTATCCTCTTGAGACAGTACCTGAGGTGGCAGTGGCAATTCAGCATGGAGTTGCCTATATTGATAGTTTTCAAAAAGAGAATGGAAGTTTCGATGATTCAGTTTTTTCTACCGCCTGGGCACTCCAATCAAAACAGATAGTTCCTAACGAAGATAGTTCTTTGACGAATAGCCTGGCATATTTTGGCTCACTTCAGTCAGATGACGGAGGCCTACTCCAAACTGGAGAAAGCATGCATCAGCGAATATGGGCAACAAGTTATGCATTGCCTGCCACCCTTCAAAAATCATGGATTACGATTCTTGTTCCCGCTCAAAGACCAGCTGAAATAACGATCGATGTACCAAAAATAATTTCCCAACCTCCTGCTGATACTGCTCAAAAGAAACATACCAACCAAAAATATTCAACACAAACAGTGTCAGTATCTTCAAAGACTCCCAAGGAAACTAAAAGTACGACCCCACAAGAAAAAGAATCTGTAAAACTTTCAGCTACAGTACTAGCAAGTGACGCCTCGCGTAGTTTCTCATTTAAGAGATTTTTCCAGTCACTCGTATCCGCCATACTCTCTAGGGTTGCTTTTTAGAAAAACTTGTTGCATACTTTCGAAACTAGTATGGCAACAAAAGAGCGCAAAATAAAACAGCCCCTTCCGCGTACAGCCTACCGACGAAACGCCGAAACTTACAAGATTTTGGCTAATTCAAAGCGTCTCGAAATTTTAAATTTACTCCGTGAACAGGAAATGTCAGTTGAAGAGTTGGTTAAGATTCTTGGCGTAGCTAAAGCAAATGTCTCGCAGCATCTCGCACTTTTACGTCACGCACATCTTGTAACGGTACATCGCAAAGGCTTAAATGCGTACTACAATATCATTGACCCTCGTATTGTTGAGCCATGTCGAATTCTCCACGCTCTCGCGCATAATCGCTAGTGAGTATGGAGGGTCTCGCTGTTAAGGCTAAAGCCTTGCTTGAAAAAATCCCATACATCACGCTTACTACAGTTTCAGAAAAAGGGGATCCGCACAACTCACCAGTATATGCTGTACACGATGAGAAGTATGCCTTTTTCTGGAATTCTTCCGTAGAATCTGTGCACTCAAAAAATATTGCAGCGAACGGAAAAGTATCTATTGTTGTCTACGATCAACTGTCCTTGAAGGACAAGGGTTTGGCGTCTACATGGATGGCATTGCAGAAGAGCTTACCGGTGAAGATCTTGAGCATGTAATTGCAATTTTCTACGCGAAAAAAGGAAAAGAACCTGCGCCAACTAATGTATTTATGGCCCCATCGCTTCGCCGAATGTATCGAGTGGTACCAACAAAAATTTGGGTAAATACTTACGAAAAAGGCCGCACGCCGCCTGATGGTAAGGCCGAAGTTCGCCTGGTTTAGTCTTCATCAATTCTTCATCTCTCCTTGGTTATACTGCACAGATGCAGATTCCATTGGTATTTGAACGCGGTAAAGTGTTTGTTATGGGCCATAAAAAAATAGTTATTGGTGTGCTCTGTATTCTCGCGATCGGAGGCTATTTTATTTTTCGTACTAGTTCAAGCAAAGCTGAAACAAGTTATCTTATTTCCCCAGTTGAGAAGGGAACCATTATTGCTTCAATAACTGGTAGTGGTCAGGTTGAATCTTCCGATCAAATCGACCTGAAGTCACGTTCTTCTGGAGAAATAACTCGAATTAATGCACACGCTGGCCAAACAGTACATCGAGGACAAACGCTTTTTGTAACCGATACTCGCGATGCTGAAAAGTTGGTTCGCGATGCCGAGACATCTCTTGAACTCACACAACTTGACCTCGATAAATTTACTGCTCCCCCAGAAAATACTGCAGTACAGAGTTTACAAAATGCGATGCTCAATGCGGAGAAAACAAAACATGATGCGGCAACTGATGTTGCAAAAGCCTACCAAAATCTTTTGAATTCATCAGTTGATGCTAGTGCTGATACCATTGCTAATTCAGTTACACCGCCCACAATTACTGGAACTTATACTAAAGGAGAAGAAGTAACTATTACTATTTCTGTATATCAAACCGCAGATAGTGCATATTGGAGCGCTTCAAGTGATCCAAGTGGACTCGTAACAGGTTCAGGTATTGTTAGTTCAGCATCCTCTCAACCTATTGGAGATTCCGGACTCTTTATTAAATTTTCTAACACAACAGCTATTCAACCCAAGTGGGTGATTGAGATTCCCAATAAGACGGTAGCTGCTTACGCAAGTAATCTTGTGGCATATCAAACTGCTCTTGCTAATCAAGAAAAAGTTGACCGAGATGCCGATCTTTCTGTTGCTCAGGCAAAAGAAGATCTCAATACTCTCTACCACCCTGATGATCTTGAATTACGCACCAAGCAACTTGCTGTAAAACAAAAACAAGACGCACTCGAAGATGCTAAAAGTGCTCTCGCGGATTGCTATGTTACTGCTCCATTTGCAGGAACTATTGCAACAGTTACGGCAAAAGTAGGGGATACTGCTTCGGGGATACTTGGCACACTGATTACCGATCAAAAAGTGGCTACGATATCGCTGAACGAAGTTGATATTTCAAAAATCAAACTTGGTCAAAAAGCAACGCTTACCTTTGATGCTCTCGATGATTTTTCACTCACTGGGGAAGTTGCTGATATTGATGTTACGGGCACTGTTTCTCAAGGAGTAGTGAACTATAACGTCAAAATTGCTTTTGATACTGACAGCGAAAAAGTTAAACCCGGAATGAGTGTTTCAGCTGCGATTATCATTGATACAAAACAAGATGTTCTTACAGTTCCTGTTTCAGCTGTAAAGAACGGAGCCAATGGAAGTTATGTAGAAAAATTCCCTTCTACTGTAGCTCTTACTGCTTCTGCGAGTGGTCAGGGAGTGCTTTCAAAAGCCACTCCCGAGCAAGTGCCCGTCGAAACAGGTATTTCTGACGATACTTCAATTGAAATTGTTTCAGGACTCTCGGAAGGAGAAAAAATTATTTCTCGCACTATTACTGCCGCGAAACCAACAACAGCTACACAAGCACCGAGCCTTCTTGGTGGAGGCGGGGCACGTTTAGGCGGCGGCGGTAACCGTTCATTTAGTGGCGGAGCAGCATTTGGCCGATAGTATGATTACCATTACCGATATAACTAAAACGTATCAATCAGGTGATGTGTCATTTCAAGCACTTAAGGGAGTTTCGTTCTCAATTCATGACGGAGAATTTGTAGCTATCATGGGTCCGTCGGGTTCAGGCAAGTCAACACTGATGCACATTCTTGGAGCGCTCGATAATCCAAGTTCCGGTAGTTATTTCCTTGACGGCAAAGATGTTTCAACACTCTCCGACGATGCGCTTGCTGATATTCGTCGAGAAAAAATCGGTTTTGTTTTTCAAGCATTTAATCTTCTCCCTCGGGCAACTGTTCTTCGAAATGTGGCATTACCCCTCGTATATGAAGGTATTCCATCTGAGTCGCGCGACGAAAAAGCTCGCACAGCGCTTCTCTCGGCGGGACTTGATGAACAATATTTTACCCATCTCTCCAACCAACTTTCTGGAGGCCAGATTCAACGTGTGGCCATTGCTCGAGCGTTGGTTAATAATCCTTCGCTTATTCTTGCCGACGAACCAACAGGAAATCTTGATTCCCGAACTGGGGAAATTGTGCTCTCTACATTTCAAAAATTAAATCGCGAAGAAAGGCGCACTATTATTTTGATTACCCACGAACAAGATGTAGCCGAGCATGCCGATAGAATTATTTTCATTAAAGACGGATTAATAAAAAGCGACACGCCTGTACACCACACCGCATGACATTTAACGACACACTCAACGAAACATATCTTGCGCTCTCGTCGAATAAAGTTCGATCAGGCCTTACCATGCTCGGCATTGTCATCGGTATCAGTTCAGTAATTGCTATGACTGCTATCGGTAACGGGGCGCAGAGTACGATTGAAGCGAATATTCAATCAATCGGGGCAAACCTTATTACTATTGTTCCTGGGGCCCAGCGTGGAACTGGCGTACAAATTTCTGCTGGCCGTGGTTCGGCAAAATCTCTTACTTTGGCTGATGCTACTGCATTAGAGAGTGGTTTGGATTCGGTGAAAGCGGTTGCGCCAGAAGTTTCGGGACGCTATCAAATTGCGACAAAGGGGGCGAATACTAATACGTCGGTTTCTGGGGTAACTCCAGATTATCTTATTGTACACAATGCTGACATTGACGAAGGAGTATTTATTAGTGATCAAAACATTACGAGCGCGAGTAAGGTTGCGGTTATTGGGCCTACGGTTCGCGATGACTTATTTGGTGAAGGAGTTAACGCTCTTGGGGCAACCATTCGCATTAAACAGATACAATTTAAAGTAATTGGGATCATGCGCTCAAAAGGGGGAACTGGTTTTAATAATCCCGATGATCAGGTTTATATTCCGATAACTTCTGCTCAACGATATTTTTCCGGTGATCAATACGTTTCTTCAATTAGTGTTGCGGCAACTGACGCCAACTCGACAACTAGCGCTCAAGAAGAGGTAACCACGGTACTTTTGGATCGCCATAAAATTTCTGATCCCACACTCGCTGACTTTTCGACCATCAACCAAGCAGACATTATCGCGACTGCTTCTACGGTAACGGGTACTTTTACGAAATTACTTGCCGCCGTTGCCGGCATTTCACTACTGGTTGGGGGTATCGGTATCATGAATATGATGCTCACCACCGTAACTGAGCGAACTCGCGAAATCGGGTTACGTAAGGCAATCGGCGCAAAAGAGAAAGATATCAATAAACAGTTTCTTGTGGAGGCAGTCATGCTCACCTGTATCGGCGGCACTATCGGGATTATTCTCGGATGGCTGATTACCTTTGCATTCACACATCTTGGCGTTATTCAGACGAAAGTCTCAATTAGTTCGATTCTCCTTGCCTTTGGAGTTTCGACGGTTATCGGCATTCTATTCGGGTACTATCCAGCCCGTCGTGCTGCGAAGCTAAATCCGATTGAGGCGCTTCGCTATGAGTAACGTATTATTCAGTTAATTAGTATAGATATGGAAAAAAAATATAGTGCATATATTGTAGTTGGTGCGGTCATTCTCGCTGTCATTTCATTTTATGGGGGAGAGGTGTACGCAAAATACAAAGTAAGCTCGTCATTTCGTAGCGGCCAAATGATGGGAAATCGCCAAGGTGGGTTTTCTGGTGGTCAACAAGGAAATCGTTTTCGTAGCAGTATGGGCGGCTTCATTGCCGGAACTATTTTAAGTAAAGATGCCCAAACTATAACTATCAGTCTTCCTGATGGCAGTTCAAAAATTGTGCTTATCGGAGAAAGTACCCAAGTTTCAAAATTTACTCCTGGGACAGACAATGATTTAACCTTAGGAACTTCGGTTATGGTTATGGGAGCGCCAAATTCTGATGGCTCAATTACCGCTCAATCTGTTCAAATTCGTCCAGCATCTTCAAATGGGACGAGTACGGCTCCACAAGTAAAATAGCAAACAAGCCTCTTTGACAGGTGTGCTACCATATATGTATGGAGTTTTTCGACGAGTTCATCGACTTTTTCGCTAAAATGAATGCCTGGGAATGGGCGGGATTTTTCGTAACCATCTTTCTGACCTATGCTGTCGTAAAAATTATTATTTGGATTGTTCAATTATTAACCACACTATAATTGTATGGATACAAACGAAAAAGTAGAAAAAACTGAACGCGAGTGGCAGGAGAAGTTAACCGCTGAAGAATATGCAGTATTGCGTGGAAAGGGAACTGAGATGCCGGGCTCAGGAAAATATCTGCACGAAAAACGAGAAGGAAGCTACACCTGCAAAGCGTGTGGCAACCCACTTTTTTCTTCAGACACAAAGTTTGATTCTGGTACTGGTTGGCCATCATTCGATGAGGCTATTCCAGGAGCCGTGGAATTTATTGAAGATGGTAGTCATGGCATGGCGCGTACCGAAGTTGTTTGTGCAAAATGCAAATCACATCTGGGTCATGTATTTGATGATGGTCCAACCAAAACTGGTAAGCGTTACTGTATGAACTCCGTGTGCTTAGATCTTAAAGAAAAAAAGTAGCAATCAAAAAAACCGGTATAGCCGGTTTTTTTGATTTAGAATCCAAGAAGTTCGAGGAACTGATGCGTTTTCTGTTCAACCAGTTCTTGTTCTTTAATAAAAGGAGTAAGTTTGTCCTTAATTAAAGCTGGTGGGACTTCACCGATAGGAATAGCGACGAGAGGCATAACTTTACGGTTGGTCATGATAAGTAGATGTCGGTCATGGCCAGGGGGTACGATATCTGCTTCCTCAATCCAAAATGCGGAAATCGTTGAATATAAAAAGAGGGTTTCGTTAAGTCGAAGTCCACGGGCGCCAAGAGTTACGGTAAGTAGGCGCGGTGGGCGAGCAGTAAAGTAAAGTAAACTACCAACGCCAATTAACAAAAGGACGCCGAGGAGGAAATTTCCAAGAACAATAGAAGCAATAATGGCAATGAGGGTAACAAGCCCGATACCCCAATACCAGTCGTTTGAGTGGTTGCGGGGAGTATATTCGGGGATGCTCCACGAGAGTGCGTCGGGAGATTCTTGCATGTCACTATTGTATCAAAAGAGTGAAAACTTAGGAATGAGCTTCGTCTTGGTAAAAGTTTTTAGAGATCCAAAAGCGGAATGACGATAAGCATGAGCGCAATGAGTAGCAGTCTTTTGCTTTTGTTTCCTCAAGTGCTTGAGCAAGTTTTTCCCGAGAGGGGAGTGCTTCATTTTTTGCGCTGGCAAAGAGAGCTGCAATATGAGCTTCTTCAGCTTCGGTTACATCTTCTTTACCTCGATATTCAGTTGTAGTTGTGGTCTCCTTCATAAGAGATCGTTACTACGGAACCGGTCTCGCAACTTGCGAAGCGCGCGGCTCTGTATTTGTCTAATATTTACTTCAGTCTTGCCCGTTTTTTGAGCAATTTCTTGGTTTGTAAGTTCATCGATGAAACGCATCGTGATAATATCGCGCTCATCACCGTGCAAAGTGGCAAGTGCTTCACGTACCAACTCTGAGGTCTCACGTTCTTCGGTTAGGTTTTGTGTGCCTGGTGTACTCTCGTCTAACTCTTTAATAAGGTCATCGCTCGGGATAGCCCGGTGAGGCTGTGAGCGAAAAAAGTCGATAACCAAGTTGCGGGCAGCAGTGTAGAGATACTTTTCTGGCGGGACTCCTCCACTGTAGGCGCTTAAACTGCGATACAGTTTGAGGAATAAGGTCTGGGTCAGATCTTCGGCCTCGCTTTTGCTCCGCACCCGGAAGAAGATAAATCGGTACAAGGGGGTATAGTAACTAAGGTAAATGGCCTCAAACGCTTCTTGGTCGCCATCCCGGTACCGCTCGATTAATTCTTTCAGGGCTATTTTTTCATTCAATCCCATACATGGTAACGCACAGTCTTAGCTTTTCGTGACAAAGCTTCGGCTACACGTGTTAGCTAGTTTGCTAATGCCTGCTGGGTTAGCAGGTTCCTATAAAGGGTACCCCATACTTTTTGAATAGCAAGTCCTTTTTTCACGTTTTATTTAGAAAAATCAAGAGCCCATTTGGGGTTATAAAAATTATGAACCCTGGTTTTTAACCCGGTACACATTCATAACATTATGCGCCAAACGGGTTGGTTCAGGCATTCGATGGTCTCGGATTACTCGTAACACCCACCCAATAGATTCTTGGACGGTAATGCGGTGACCAGGAGAAATAAACATTGGTTTCACTTTTCGCTTTGTTCGTACTGCGGCTCCGATGTTTTCTTTCGAAACAAACCTATCACGTAAGTAAGAAAAAGAACCCCGTTCAAATTCTGGCTCCTCATATATTCCAGTGAGAACTTTTTTAGCACAACCGATGGTTGGAATATCTAATAGAACGCCTAAGTGTGAAGCAATACCAATACGGCGTGGATGGGCAATGCCAACACCATCAACAAAAATAAGATCAGGAATCTGTTTCAGTTTTTTCCAAGCGTGAAGTAGCGCCGGCACTTCACGAAATGAGAGTAAGCCAGGAACATACGGGAACGATGTTTCTTCGCGTACTACCGCGTGGTCAACAAGAATAAGTTCAGGGTAGGTGAGAACAACAAAACCAGCGAAAATAGTTGTCGAATACAAATTCATCGAAACATCACATCCGGCAATAAAGCGGACTTTTTTGTTAAACGGTACGAGGCGCACTTTTTCTCGCAAATCTTTTTGAATTGCGACAGCTTCTTTGGGTGAAACATTCCAGTTGTGGGTAATTTTATTCATCATTTTTATACTAACGCGCAAAAGAAAAGCCGGTTACACTCGCGAAAAACGAAAGTGTAACCGGCTAGAAAAAAGTTGGGTGGTAGTTAATTTAATGTTTTGGCTAAAGCCTGAGCAAATGTTGCTGCTTCAGTATAAGTATTATATGCAACTGGAGCAGCACGTAAAATATCGCCACGAATTTCACCGAAGCAATGGTGTTTTTTAGCCAAAGTTTCTAACACTCCACTCGCAGCATGCTGAGGGGTTGTGAATGAAATCTGGCAGCCACGGTGCTCCCATGCTGTTGGTGTAATAATTCCCACCTGAGGAATGCATGAAAGTAAATCATACAAGTAGGTAGAAATTGTTTTGTGCTTCTCTTCAATTGCCGCAAAAGAATATTGTGTAACGATTTCCAAATTAGCCTTTAACCCTAAAGAATTAAAAATAGGGTCGTTGCTGGCTAAAAATCTCCGCGCACCTTTCGCTGGTTTATAGTTTTCTGTCGGTCCAAATCGGGTATCTTTGTCGATTCCCCACCAACCAAGCAGTAACGCCAGTTCTGCAATCAGTGCTTCCTTAATGTAAAATCCGGCTACTCCGCCAGGTCCTCCATTTAAGTATTTGTAAGAGCAGAAGGTGCTGAAATCTATATTCCAGTCGGTCATATGAAGCTGCATATTTCCGATACCGTGAGCGAGGTCAAGACCAATGAAGCCTCCGTTTGCATGTACCTGTTTTGCTAAATCTTGTACGGGGAAACGTTCTCCGGATTTGTAATTTACCATTTCAAAAAACCCAAGAGCGAGGTTTTTAGTTTCTCCAATAATGCCGCAGAGTCGGGCAAAATCGTACGTTTCTCCACCGCGAGGGTTAGCAATAACCAGGAATTCATCAATATCCATTTTCCCGTGGATGATTCGTAGAGCCGATTTGATCGACTCCAAATCAGAAGGGAAGATAGTTGCTATTGTTACTACTTTTGTTCTTCCTTCCTGTTTCTTTTTCCAAAGCGCAAACAGGATAAGAAGGAAGTTGTTGATACTCAATGAGTTACCGATAACGGCTTCTGGCACATCACCATTACAGCCAAGTAACTCGGCAAGCGGTTTTTCGTATTGCTCGCCATATATCCACCAAGGTTCTTTACCTTCTAAGTGTCCATCATGGCCAAGGTTTCCCCATTTATGTGCTTCGTTGGCAAAAATAAGAGGGAACCGTTTGGGCATAAAACCCAAAGAGTTTCCTCTAAGATCTGCTATCCCACTAGGGCGGGAAAATTCTTGCACATAATTTTTTAAAGGGTCAGATTCATCTAATTGAAGAGCTTTTGCAAGCAGGTCTTTCCATTTTTTGTTTGTCATTGTTAAAGGATTTAGTATCGTCACTCTACAATATTTTTCTCTAAAGTAAAGAAAGGCTAAAATAGGAAGGGAAACAAAATAATGTTTAAAGCAGGTAAAAAAGTTTAGAAGAAGTTTAGAAATTTCTTGGTACGCTATACGTATGAAAATTCTTGTAATTGAAGATGAGCCAGATATCGCCGCTTTTATTAAGAAAGGGCTCGAGGCAGAAACCTGTCTTGTAGAACTCGCTGCGACAGGCGAACGAGGTATTTCACTCGCACACTCATATACATATGATGCTATTGTTTTAGATTTTCATTTACCTGATATGCGTGGAGACGAAGCGTCTGCTCGGATTCGTAAAGTAAAGCCCTCTATTCCGATTCTTGTGCTCTCTGTCGAACGCAATATGGATATTAAATTGGATATGCTTTCCATTTGTGATGACTATCTTACGAAACCGTTTTCTCTTCGTGAGCTTGCCGTTCGGCTTCGTGCTCTTACTCGACGTGGGGAAGTGCTTCATGGAGATAGATTAGAAGCTGGTGGCCTCACTATGGATTTGGCAAAGCACTCAGTTTCTCTTGAAGGCAAACCAATTCAGCTTCGCAATAAAGAGTTTGCTCTTCTTGAGTACTTTATGCAGCATCCTGATATCGTTCTCTCACGAGAAATGATTTTGGATCACGTGTGGGATATGAATGCTGATCCGTTTACTAATACTGTTGATACTCATATTCGATTACTTCGTAAAAAGTTGGAAGACAAACGTCACACCTTTATCCATACTGTTCCCAAGCGAGGGTATAAGTTTGCTATCGCTTAAACGGGGGTAGAAAATGAACGCATAGAAGCGTTCATTTTTTGTTTAGAATTTCTTTACATCAAGTTACATACAATTAAAACAATTTTTAAAACCAAAAACATTTTTATGGCTCAGCAACTCCCCGTGTATGATCTACACACGCTTCCGGAGAATCCGGAACCCCATGGTATTTACATTCTTAAACCCAACAATTTCTCGGAAGAGTTTTACCGAGAACGAACGCGACGTAATATCGATTGGATAACTCTTGAAGAGCAAGAAATGCTCCGCAATTCTACTGTTGGTATATTCGGTGCTGGAGGTATGGGTGGCACCATCGTTGCTATTCTTGTCCGTTTAGGTATTGGTACCGTTATTCTTTTTGAACCGGAAACGTTTGATGTTTCAAATATTAACCGTCAATTTGGTGCAACAAAGCAAACGGTAGGGAAGTCAAAAGCTTTCGAAACCGCTCGCATGGTGCGTGCTATTACTGATGATACTACTTTGATTATTGCCGACGTTGGTTTAAGTGAATCAAATTATGCTTCGCTACAACCCTTTATTACACGTTGCGATATTATTCTTGATGAGATTGAATTTTGGGCACTTGGTTCACGGCTTATGCTTCATGACGTTGCCCGAGAGCACAACATTCCTATCATTAATTGCAATACTGTTGGTCATCGTACCAATCTTTGGTACTTTTCCCGTGCCGGCAAGTCACTTTCTGAGTGTATGCATATCACAACAAGCGATGCTTGGGTATTACAGAAACGGATCCACAAGCAGAAGGCGGGGAAAGATGAAATTGCTTTAGTGAAAAATAAAGTGATGAAAATATTTCTGCCGGAAGTTCCGGAGTACTCCGCTACCCCTGAGTTTTGGAGCACCGCTTCTAATTGGGATACTCGAATTAACCAAGGTGAAGCCATTGTTATTGCAACAAATCCGCCTATGGCTTCAGGTTTTGCGGCTAATCACACGCTATTTCAATTACTACATCAAAAGTCTTCAATAAAGCGAACCTTTATTCTGCCCCCTGAAATGCCCGGGTATATCATGTTTGATGCAGCATTTATGGAAACCAAACGTATCACAACGCAATGGTGGTAATTCTTTCAACCAAAAATCCCTCTGACAATGGAACAAGAATACATAATCCGCATACCCCACACTACTGAAGAACGTGACCGCGCAATTGAATACGTTTCTTCTCATATGTACAAGAAGCACGGTGGTCATCCACCTAAAGAAACTACCCCTCCGCATCTTTTTATCGCCCTCGATGGCGCGGAAGTTGTTGGTGCTGTTGGTATAGAATTTGGCACCAAAGATACCCCGTTACCGTTTGAAGAGCTTTACCTGTTTACTCAAGAGATGCTTCCTGTACAGTATCAGCGCGAAAAAACAATTTACTACTCTCGATGGAATTCGTCCCGCCCCAATATTGGTCCACCACTCTGGCTTGCTGCAACTGAATACGCACTTTCTTGCGGCATAGTACATGGCGTTGCTATTACTAAAAAAGACATGGTTGCTTACTGTAAACAATCGCTTGGTTTTGATTGGCGAATTGTGTCTGGGGCAACCATTAACTCCCAGTACGTTCAGGCTAATGAAACAATTTATTTTTTTAGCCAAAATCCACCTCTCTTATGCTTCAGCGTCTTACCTGATGATGTTCTACTTCTCCGCATCCTCGTTCGCGATATTTGCCTTAAGCAACGAATTCATGTTGAGCTTCCTTAACCTTTCTGGGGCCCGTCTATCTGATAGTACGGGCCTCTCTTTATCTTCAGAGTTTTTACAATGTTACAATATTCTCCAATGCCATTTATTACTCAAGAAACGGTACTCGTGATCGTAAGCTCTTTTAACCTATGTATTGGGATCTTTGTGTTTTGGTATCGGCCAGAACGTATCGTAAATCGAATGCTCTGTGCGATAACTCTCGGTATTGCGCTATGGGGCTTTGGGCTCACACTACTCACTGAAACACATGATTTTTCATATAACACCGTAATGTTTTACGGTTTCTCACTCTTTATTTTTGGCTTTGTTACGTTTGCTCGGACGTTTCCCAACACTACTTTTATTCCAAAAAAATTTTATCTTATTTTTCTTCCGCTTGCCGGTGTTCCACTCGCGGCCTTATTTGGTTGGATTATAAAAAGTGCAACCTATGACATAAGCAATCATCCAGCACCAGTAAATGGTCCACTCTTTCCGTTTTTTGTGGCGCTATCGCTTTTTTATTTTTTGCTTGGCTTTTATTTTTTCAGACGCACGTATCGAACTTCTGTTGGTGTTGCTCGTATCCAAATCTATTATTTACTGTTCGGTCTTGGGGTACTCCTGCTTTCGACACTCATTTTTGACATGCTCTTACCAATTCTTGGTGTTTTTAAACTTAATTTCTTAGGACCCATCTCATCTATCGTTCTTACCGGGATGACCGCTTATGCGATTGTGCGACACCAACTTATGGATATTCGTATTATCATCCAACGCTCACTCATTTATGCGATTCTTCTAGGGCTCACGGTTGCATTCTATCTTGCTTCCGTTTCTCTTATTGGTTTTTTGTTTAATAGTGCGACAGGTACCAGTACTCTTCTTGGAGGTGCAATTACCACGTTGTTCGGTATTTTTACGGTGCCGCTGCTCGAACAATACTTTCGAAAAATCACTGACCCAATCTTTTTTAAAGATCACTATAACTATGCAGAAGCATTGCATCAGCTTTCAAAGATTTTATATACCAGTGTTCGGCAAGGGGATATTATGCGAGATACCTCAGCACTACTTCGAACACTTTTTAAAACTGAATATGTAGCATTCCGACTTATTGCTGAGAGCACCACATGTCCCTTTCCACCTAAGCAGGTAGCACTCATAGTTCCTATCCTCTTTGAACAAAAAGAAATTGGCCAACTTGAACTTGGCGAAAAACGTTCAGGAGAACGGTATAGTGCAGAGGATCATAAACTTCTAGAAACCTTCGTCTTTCAAGCGGCGGTGGCTCTTGAGAAAGCAAAATTATATGAAAAAGTAGAAGAATATTCAGGAACACTTGAGCAGCTTGTTGAAAATCGTACTCAAGAAATTAGAAAACTTCAGGAAGACCAGAAGCAAACTATGATTGATATTTCTCATAATCTTCAAACTCCACTGGCAATTATTCGCGGTGAACTCGAGCTTGTTACAGAGTCAGCTATGGATGCTGACAAAGTGCGCACGGTTAAAAAATCGCTCGACCGGGTATCACAATTTATTCGCCAGCTCTTACATTTGGCCAAGCTTGATAACTCCGCGTTTGCTGTGCGAAAAGAACCCGTTAATCTTACAACACTTGTGCGTGACCAAGCTGAGTACTTTGAGGTTATGGCAAACGAACAAGGAGTAGAGATCAAAACAACTCTTACTCCCAACGTATACAGTATTGGTGATAAACGATTACTCGAGGAACTCCTCACCAATTTGGTCGCCAACTCTCTCAAGTATCGACGTACTGACGTGGCAAGTCATGTTGAAATTTCCCTCACAAAAAATCAAACAGATATTATTCTTAGTGTTCGTGATAATGGCTTAGGTATTCAAAAAGATATACTGCCTAATATTTTTACTCGTTATGTCACAGCTCGATCGTCGCCCAACTTAGAAAGTACCGGGCTCGGGCTCGCTATTTGTAAAAAGATAGTCCTGCGACACGAGGGGACAATTAGCGCAACTAGCCAGCCAGGGAAAGGGACTGAAGTTACTATTACCTTTCCACTTAGTTCTCATAATCCAGAAAAAGCTTGAAAAATAAGGTGATTTATGCTACACTCGCAACACGAACAATTTAAGAGTTTCCCAATACTGCGCCGGGAAAGCGCTCTTTCTTTTGTTCGTATCTATTTTCATTATTTCAAAATTTAAAAATTCAGATTTAAACCCCAAGACAGTTATGATGACATTACTTACCATTACGGCACACGTTGCCCCGCTAATTTTTTTGTTGACCCTCGTTTGCTTGATTGGCAATTCGCGTATCGCGAACCATCAACTTAATGGGCAATTTACCTTAGGTTTTTGCATATCCCTTAGTGTATTCTCGCTTTTTGGCATTTTCGCCAGTATAAAAGCCAGTCTTCCTAACGCATATGCAGTATCCTATGCAGCGTTTACCCTCGGTAACGCCTGGGTGGTATTCCAAATATACTTTGGCATATCAAAGGTTTCTAAAGAAGAAGCAGAGCAGCAAACTCTTATTGCTCCCGTGCCTGTTGGCAGAGACTGGGACCCACGTTCCACTCAAAACAAAGAACATTCCGCTTCAGTAGAAGCATAGTTATTTTAGGCGCAGAAATTTGTAATTCCCGGAGGTTGCCCTTCGGGAATTATTATTTTGCCACAAACGGATTGAAGTTTGTTTCCGTATCGTAGTAGTCCTCTTGTTCGTTTTTCTTCAGGAAACCAACGACGGCGTAGGTAATTGGAGTGAAGATAATTTCTACTCCCGTTTTAAAGAGGTAATTTGAGATGATGAGTGTTATCAAAAGTGAGTTTGGCAAGATGCCGAAAAAAGCGATAACAATAAAAAGTGCGCTATCGATGAGTTCACCAACAACTGTTGAACCGATTGTGCGGGTCCAAAGAGCATTTCCTTTCGTCCAGATTTTCATTTTGGCCAAAATGTAGGAGTTCGAAAATTCGCCGGCAAAGTAGGCAATGAGGCTTGCGATAACTAAGCGAGGAGTGAGGCCCAAAATAGCATCGTATGCTGCTTGGTTATTCCAATCAGCCGCCGCTGGCAGTTTACCAACAACGATAAAGATGACTGACATTAAAAGTGCACAGAAAAATCCAAGCCAGATAGTTTGGCGGGAGCGCTTATAGCCATACACTTCAGTGAGAATGTCACCAAAGATGTATGAGAGTGGGAAGAGGAGAGTTCCCGCATCAAAGGTAAACCAGCCGAAGTCGACAATTTTAGTTGAAGCGACGTTTGAAATAAGTAGTACCGCGACAAAGAAAACGCTGATCGCGGTTAAATAATTGTATGATTTTTGCATAGGGTGAGCTTAGCGTACTTGCTCGCGGATCACAACTTTTCCTTTACCAATTTTCTTGATCTTAGTAGGGAATGTTTCAGTATCAAATTCCAGTGCTGTTATTGTATCAATTCCAACACCAAAACGTACCGGCGCTTCTTCCATGTCGAGTTCGAGAATTTTTTCTCGCTTTCTTTGGGTGTAGTGGGCCTCAATGGCAGTATCTTTGATCAAGTTTAATCCTTTCGCCATTTTGCTTTTAGGATCGCTTCCTGAAACACGAAAATAAGCGCCAAGCATTTTCGCTCCTGCGGACTCGCCGATAATGCACGAAGCATTTTTAATAAGTCGAACTAATTTTGGGTTTTTCTTAAGAACCGCATGTAAGTTCATGATGCTACTTCCGCCACTGATGAAAATGAGTGGATTTTTTACCTTCGCCATATCCACTTTGTTTTCTGAGTTTAGGTAAATGATCCCTGGATGTTTGATGTTTTTATGATACCAATCTCCTTGCCACTCCGGTTCTTTGGTTGTTACTCGAGCTGATGGGATATGAAGAACTTGCTTCGGTTTTTCCCGTTTGATAACTCGCTCAATCATTTTCATTTCTTTTATTCCTTCGCCTGTTTCTGCACCGCCGAAAAGTATAACTTTCATAGTCTGTATACTACCGTAGTTCTATAGGGTCGCAAACAAGAGGAAAAACGTTTTCTTTGCTTAGAATCCCTAGGGTTACCTGATATACTTCCTACATATAACACGTATGAAAATATCCCACCTTCGATCGCTCGTAGTCGCCTTTATTATTTTAGTAGCGTTCAGTTTCACTACTCAGCAAGCGTATGCTTTCTCAGGTGGGTCGGGTACCGATGGTGATCCGTATCAAATGACGACGTGTGCTGATTTTGAAAGTATGCTCTCTAGTCCAATGGCGTCGTTTATTTTTGAAAACGATATCGACTGTACTGCGGATGGAAATGCGGTTGGCTTCGCCACTATTTTTGGAGGGCACATTAATGGTAATGGTCACAAATTAACCTACGCACTTACTACAACCGGTCCGTCATCATCATGGGCGCTCATTGAGGATTTCTCAGGGATTATTGAAAATTTGTGGGTTGATGGCACCGTTACCGACACCTATGGTTCTGATGTATTGAGTGGCCTTATCTATAGTATGGATAGTGGAACCATTTCGAATGTAAAAAATACGGTTACGATTGTTGGTGGCACAGGAACCGGCTTGGTTGGTGGTTTTGCGTCCTATATGCAGGGCGGAACTATTGAAGATTCCTACTTTAGCGGAAGTATTGTTACTAACGGCGATACTGTTGGTGGTTTAGTTGGCCGAATGAACGCGGGAACAATTACTAATTCCTATGCCGCTGGAACCGTTGAAGGGGTTAATAATGTCGGTGGGCTGGTTGGTTACTTAGATAGCGGAACCATTACTAACAGTTTTGCGTCACCAACAATGAGTGGGACAACCCTCGGTGGTTTAGTTGGTTGGTATCAGAGCATGGTTGGCGGGGGAGTATTTTCGGGAGATTATTGGGACATTACTCGTACCACACAAACAACATGTAATCAGCAAGGCGATATCATTTCCGGTTGTACTGGTGTAAATAGTGGAAGCAGTAGCCCGAACTATTTTACCGACAATACTAATGCGCCACTTTCAGCATGGAACACTTCTACCTGGACGTTCTCGCCCGGAAATAGTCTTCCCGAATTAACCCTGTTTTCTTCAGATTCAACATCATTTATTACTACCTGGAAAACTAATAACCCAGGTGTATCAGCGAATAACCAAATTACTATCCCAACCTTTTCTGGGGCAACATATAACTACAACGTTGATTGGGGCGATGGAGAGACAGACACTGGAGTAACCGGGAATATAACGCATACTTATGCGACAGCTGGAACGTACACAGTAAAAATTTCTGGAACGTTCCCGCGCATTTATTTTGATGATGGCGGGTATACTGACGCACAAAAAATTCTTTCGATCGAGCAATGGGGAAATAATCCATGGACTTCTTTTGGTAATTCCTTTGCTGGTTGTATTAACCTTATTTTGAACGCAACTGATACACCCGATCTCTCAAACGTGACCGATATGGGATATATGTTCCTCAATGCCACTTCTCTAAATACCGACATCCACACTTGGGACGTTTCTCATGTGCAAAGTATGTATGGAACATTTCAAAGTGCAACCTCATTCAATCAACCACTCAACAGTTGGAATGTTTCAAACGTTGTGAACATGGGCTATATGTTTGAAAATGCCACTCACTTCAATCAAGATCTCAGTTCCTGGAATACTTCAAATGTCACTGAAATGGATTCCATGTTTAACCAAGCAAGTAACTTCAATCAGGATCTCAGCAATTGGGATGTTTCGCACGTAGTAAATATGGGAGCCATGTTTTATGCAGCGTATGCGTTTGATAACGGCGGAGTGGCACTTACCTGGAATACGGCGAGTGCACAGTATATGAATGGAATGTTTAATTTGTCGCAGTTCAATCAAGACATTAGTTCTTGGGATGTTTCGCACGTGACTACATTTGCAAGTATGTTTAACGCCGACCATGCATTCAATCAGGATATTAGCGGCTGGGATGTTTCGCATGCCAACGATATGAATTTAATGTTCTATGCCGCTAACGCTTTCAACCAAGACCTCAGTTCTTGGGATGTCTCACATGTGACGGATCTGAGCGGTATGTTTTACTTTGCAACCTCATTCAATCAACCGCTCAACAGTTGGAATGTTTCAAGCGCTACCAACATGGCATACATGTTTGCAAACGCAAGTGCCTTCAATCAAAATCTTGGTAACTGGAACGTATCGCACGTGACCAATATGGACACTATGTTTGGTGATGCTAGTTCGTTTGATCAAGATATAAGTTCATGGAATATTTCGCATGTAACAAACATGCTCGGCATGTTTACAAACGTAACGCTCTCCACTGCTCACTATGATGCGCTCCTTACCTCGTGGTCGGTAGAATCGCCAGAGTCCGGAGTATCCTTTACCGCGGGTAACAGTTTGTATTGTTCTTCTGTCGAAGCTGCTCGTCGCATACTCACAACGACGTATAGTTGGGCGATCACTGACGGGGGAGTAGATGGCAGTTGTCCTACAGTTTCTTCAGGTGGCAGCAGTGGTGTCGTTCCCGTCTGGATTTTGCAATCTATGAGTGACCAACTACGTGCAGCTCAGACGGCTTCTCAGTCAACGAGCGCGGTACCTGCCAATCCAATACCTTCTACCACCGATGCATTTGTGTTTACAAAATATCTCAAGCTCGGGATGACTGACAGCCAGGTTAAAAAGTTGCAAGCATTCCTCAATGCGCACGGTGCACAAGTTTCAGCAAGTGGAGATGGTGCCCCTGGACACGAAACAACTTCTTTTGGAAAGAAAACGCTTAAGGCTCTCGCTCTCTACCAAAAAGCAAATGGTATCAAGCCATCATCAGGATATTTTGGTCCGGTCACAATGAAGCTCGTCAACCAGTTACTCTCTCAGGAAAAGTAACATTCTCTTGAGCCCATTCTGATTTTTGGGCAGACTCGGGTAACGGGTTAAGCTGTACCCCGGTTTAAATATGCGGAGTATCGAAACATTCCAATTCCCGCAGCGATAATGGCTGCGATGCCGCCAACTGTTAGGCTGTACCGCGGGCCAAAGTGTTCTCCAATGTAACCGATGATTGGAGCGCCGATAAGTGTGGAACCCAAAAAGGCCATGGCCCACAGTGCCATTACTTGGCCGCGCATGTGACTATCGCTATTTGATTGCATGGTGCTATTGCCCCAAGAAATGAAACTAATGGAAAAGATACCAACGAAGAACATTCCTACAACGGCAGCATTGATATCAGGAAGCACTGAAATTACCGTAAATGTAATCCCAAATAAAAAGGCTGCGGCGATGAGCAGTTTTTGTGAAGTTTTTTTAACAAAGGCTGCACCGGCAAGGCCACCAATAATTGATCCAAGTCCCAAAGCAGTAACTAACGCTGCATACGTCGCAGCTGTTCCATGAAAAGTATTCTGAGCTAAGAGTGGTAAACTTACTGAAAATTCGTATGAGAGCGTGCCGATAATTGCCATCATTAACAGCGTGTTCGAAAGAATTGGGGAAGAGCGAACGTAGCGGAGCCCATCGAGAATGGTAAGTTTTGCGTCTCGTTTTGGTTCGCGATGAAGCTCTGAAGATCGCATGAGGGCGAGCACGATAATAACGGCGATGAATGACGCGGCGTTTAACAGAAAACAAACACCGAGCCCAACAGCCGCAATAACAGCGCCACCAATAGCTGGGCCGAGGGCGCGAGTAACACTTACTTCAGTTGCAAAGAGACTAATGGCATTAGTGATGCGATCTCTTCCAACCATTTCAGAAACAAAACTTTGCCGTGCCGGATTATCGAGAGCGTTTACTATTCCGAGACATGTTGCAAAAATGTACACCATCCACAATTGGATCGTTCCTGTTACCACTAACAATCCAAGAAGAAGAGCTAATACTCCAGAGAGACCTTGAGTAATATATAGAACACGGCGTTTCTCAAAACGATCAGCAATCAAACCTCCAAAGGGAGCAAAGAAAAGCACTGGGCCGTACTGAAGCGCCGAAACGATACCGAGCTGCGTGCCAGAGTGGGAGAGGGTAAGTACCAGCCAATCTTGTGCAATCGTTTGCATCCAAGTTCCAGAAAGAGAAATTGCTTGGCCGATGAAGTAGAGCCGGAAATTGCGAACTTCAAGTGAGTGGAACGTTTTCTTAAGAAATTGGCGGCCGTTTTCAAGAATTTTTGGAATAGTAAGAGTTTGCATACAGAAATGAAGTCACCATTATAGTCTCTAGTTACAGAAATGCCCAAATTTTTAATAAACATTGAAAAAAGCTTGAAAATACTGTAGTGTATGCCGCGGAGGCGTGGGTGAGTGGTTTAAACCAACGGTCTTGAAAACCGTCGTGTCGAAAGGCACCGTGAGTTCGAATCTCACCGCCTCCGCAAGTACAAAAAAGAGCCCGAAAGGGCCTTTTTTGTTTGACGCAGGCGAGCACGCAGACTGCTTTACGTGCGGGTGAGATTCGAAAGCCGCAGCGTGTCGCCTTGGCGACGGCGAGGCGGGGTCGCGAACACTTGGTAGTTTTGGGAGTGAGACGAGCAAAAATACTTAGTGATTCGTGACCGAATCTCCCGTTCTTAAGTTTTAGTCGCGGGCGAATCGGCCGTCTCCGCAGAAATAGATAATTCTGATATTATTTTAATTGCATGGAAGGAAAACCTCCTAAAATTGGAAAGCCAAACATCGAAGTCTTAGAACAGGGTAATGACATATCTTTCACTGCTCGACAACAAGAAAAAATACTCGCATCCTTGCAATGTGAAAAAGATTTGCCGCGCGCAGCACTCATTGCTCGGACAATTGTTGTTGAAAAAGATTTTACTAAACAGGGAATAGGTAGCAACTTACTTATCGAAGCTATTAACTATGCGAGAAGTCATAAACTTTCACTCGAAACTGACTACGGTATTAGTGAAAACGCTGAAAAACTAATCCAGTCTCTTTCTGAGAAAGGATATTCATTTATCAAAAATTCTGGGGCTATTGAGCGAGCCGGGACTGAAGGAAAGAGAATTGTTACGCTAGATGGATCTCCTGTCTATATTTTAGAAGATAAAGAGTAGATACTAACCATGACAAATATAAATCCTTGGATCAATTTTAATGGTAATGCCGAAGAAGCGTTCACTTTCTATAAGTCAGTCTTTGGCGGAGAGTTTGGAAAAATCGTACGCCTCAAAGATCTGGCAACTCCTGAATTTCAGGTAGAGGAAAAAGATGCGAATAAAATTATGCTCATTACCTTGCCAATAGGTAACAATATGCTGATGGCTAATGATGTGCCGGAATTTTTGGGTAAAGTAAATGAGCGTGAAAATCGAAGTAAAATTTCAGTAAGCGTAGATTCTAAAGAAGAAGCCAACAGAATCTTCAGCGGCCTTTCAGTAGGTGGGGAAATAGAGGCTCCAATGGGTGATAGTCCCTGGGGAACGTACTTCGGTGCATTTCGAGATAAGTACGGTATTGAGTGGATGATTGAATTTAATTCAAAATAGTCAGTATGCTTAAACACAATCTTTACAAAACTCCTTTCGCAAAGGTCTATCCCTATTACGTTGCCAAAGCGGAGAAAAAAGGCCGAACTAAAGCTGAAGTAGACGAAATTATTCGTTGGCTAACTGGATATACCCAGAAGCAGTTTGAGGCGCACTTAAAAAAGCAAACCGACTTTGAAACTTTTTATACTAAAGCAAAAATGAATCCTCTGCGATCACTTATTATCGGCGTAGTATGTGGCGTACGAATTGAAGAAATTAAAGATCCAATTATGCGAGAGATTCGCTATCTAGATAAACTGATTGATGAGTTGGCAAAAGGGAGGCCAATGGAAAAAATTAAACGAACTTAAAACTAGTTCGCTTGTTTAAGTAAAAAAATAGCTGGGCAAACCCAGCTATTTTTTTACATCTCTTCAATTTCTTTTCGTAGTTTTTTGATTTCACCACGTTCGTCACTAATACGAGAATTTCTATTTCGTCCATTAACAGGCTCGCCAAGATCTTCAAGTTCGTTCATGGTGTGAAAATCTTCCTCGTGTGTTTCGGTTTGCTGGCGTATTTCTTCTAGTTCTTTATCAACAGGAGGCATGAAAAGCTTCTTTAGAAGCTCCGTATTTTTTGGATTGATGACAAATTCCTTTTTTCCCGAAGGAGTGTCATCAAGAGCAAGAAAGTCACCCGGAAAATCTTCAGAGCCCATTCCCTCAAGTCTGTACAGCAAGGTTGATCGTGCTATCCCTGCATCACCAAAATATTTTTTATATTCAGCATACAGTTTTTCAGGTCGTACAAATCCATCTTTTTCAGTTTCTCCTTCGTAGTCAAACGGGATATTTTTTAATGCTTCTTGGAAAGAAACAAACTCTCTTTCAAGAGGATATGACTCATGCTCAGCGCCTATCTTATACTTCGGAGATTTAGGAGCTTCTGGTGCCGGAAAACCGTTTTCTATCTTCATACTGTATATCCTTACTAATTAGAGCTTTTGTGTCAAACAGGTAATTTATACTCCCAGTGCTTCGCACAACAGCGCCATGCGGATATACAAGCCATTTTGTGGCTGGCGGAAGTAGGCGGCGCGCTTGTCGGCATCGATTGCGGTGTCGATTTCGTTTACTCGCGGTAGGGGGTGCATGATGATTGCGGTTGGTTTCATCAAGTCTAAATGAGGAGCTTTAAGGAGGAACATATCTTTCACTCGCTCGTAATCTTCTTTGTTTTCAAAACGTTCTTTTTGAACGCGCGTCATATATACAACATCAGCGGCTTTGAGCGCTTCGTCGAGATTTTCGGTTTCGGTAAATGAAACTCCTTTTTCATAAAGTTCGCTCGTTAATTCTTCTGGTACGCGAAGTTCTTTTGGCGAAACAAAGATAAATGAGTTGTTTGAATATTCAATAAGAAGAGGAACAAGGGAATGAAGTGTGCGGCTATTTTTTAGGTCGCCAACAAACACGACCGTTAAGTTTTCGAGCCGGCCTTGTTCTTTTTGAATGGTGTACAGATCAAGAAAACCTTGTGAAGGATGTTGGTTGGCGCCATCACCAGCGTTTAATACTGGTTTGGTTGCCACTTTTGCTGCTGCTTCGGCAGAACCAATTTTTGGATGGCGCATGACGATGGCGTCAGCATATGACGAGAGCATGCGCGCAGTGTCTTCGATGGTTTCGCCTTTAAATGCAGAAGAACTCTCGGCAGCATTTTCAACGGTGATGATTTGGCCGCCTAAGCGAAGCACAGCCGTTTCAAATGAGAGACGAGTGCGGGTTGAAGGCTCAAAGAAAACTGAAGCGACAATTTTGCCTTTCAAAAGTTCAGGCAGCGTGCCGTTTGCGTGTTCAACTTCAAGCGCTTTTGCTCGAGCGAGAATGTTCTCGACGTCGCTTTTTGAAAACTGGCTGGTGGAGAGAATATGCATGTTAGCTTACGTATTCTTTGTATGACTTAATTTCGAGATCATCGATAGAGTAGTTGGAGAGAGCTTTTACGAAGGCACGGGCGAGGTGAAGATCGGTGAAGAGGGGAATTTGGTTGTCGACAGCCGCGCGGCGAATCTGGAAACCATCGGTTGTTTTCTTACCTGCTTTTATGCGTCCGGTCTCACTTAAATTTACCACAAAGCCAACATTCTTGCCGTTTACAAGATCGAGGAAGTTTGGTGATGGCTCAGAAGCCTTGCGAACCATATTACAAGCCACGCCTTGGCCTTTTAAGAAGTTTGCCGTGCCTTCGGTTGCTGAAATGTTATAGCCAAGGGTAACGAGCTGGCGGGCTGCTTCGATAAATTTGGCTTTGTTGATTTCACCGCCCAGAGAAAGGAGAACATCTTTTTTACGATAGTCGAAAGTGTGCGCACTCATAATCGATTTCAAAAGTGCTTCGTCGTAGTCCTTGCCGAAACAAGCCACTTCGCCGGTTGATGACATTTCGACGCGGAGAATTGGGTCGGCACCCAAGAGGCGAGAGAAGGAAAACTGCGGTGATTTTACGATCACGCTTCGTGGATATTCGTAGTCGTGCTTTTTAGCTTTGCCAAAGAAACTGTCGACAGCCATGCCTGGAAAGTTTACGTCCATAGCTTTTGAAAGCATGGGGAAGGTTCGAGATGCGCGAAGGTTCACTTCGATAACTGATGGCTTGTTATCTTTCACCAAGAACTGAATATTGAACGGGCCAGTGATCGAAAGTTCTTTAGCAATTTTTTTCGAGATATCGCGAATCTGAAATTCAGTTGAAGCGTACACACGTTGCGTAGGGAAGACGATCGTGGCGTCACCAGAGTGCACACCAGCGTTTTCAACGTGTTCAGAAATTCCGTACACCATCAGTTCGCCGTTCTGGGCTACCGCATCAAACTCAAGTTCCTTAGCGTTCTCGACGAATTTCGAAATCGTTACTGGATGCTCTGGGCCAAGCACTGCTGCTTTGCCAATAAAGGCTTCAAGCTGTTCTTGGTTATAACAGACACTCATGGCCGCACCAGAGAGCACGTATGATGGACGAACGAGTACAGGGTAGCCAACAGCGTCAGTAAATTTTTTGGCTTCTTCTACCGTGCTGAAACTCTGCCACTTTGGCTGAAGAATTTCGAGCTTATCGAGCATGGCCGAGAAAGCGTTACGATCTTCAGCGCGGTCGATGTTGGCGGCAGTTGTACCAAGAATAGGGAAGCCTTCTTTTGAAAGTTTCTTAGCGAGGTTGTTTGGACGCTGGCCACCCACTGAAATAATCAGGCCGCCAGAATGTTCGAACTCAAAAATGTCAGCAACGGTTTCAAATGAGAGGTTTTCGAAGTAGAGGCGATCAGAGATATCGTAGTCGGTTGAAACAGTTTCTGGATTACAGTTTACGATGACTGAAAGTTTTTTGTGGCGCTTAAGAGCGAGGGCTGCATTCACACATGACCAGTCGAATTCAACTGAAGAACCAATGTGGTATGGGCCAGAACCAAGCACGGTGATGGCGCTTTTACCAAGCGGCTTCACATCATGGTGATTGCCGTGATAGGTGAGGTAGAGGTAGTTGGTTTTTGCTGGCACTTCGCCGGCGAGGGTATCGATTTGGAAAACGTTCGGCATGATGCCAAGTTTCTTACGGAGCTTTCGGACTTCGAATTCAGTTTTGTGGAGGAGAGCGCCGATTTTTTTATCAGAGAAACCAAGCTGTTTTAAGTTTGTGAGATTTTCTTTATCGAGTTTTTTAGTAACGAGCAGATCTTTTTCTGCTTCAACAATTGCCTGCACGCGGTAGAGGAACCATGGATCAACACCAGTGATTTTATAGAGCTCTTCGACTGACTTTCCGCGTTTCAAACTTTCGGCGATAGCAAAGAGTCGCTTCGGAGTTGGTGTTTCCAAAAACTTTTTCAGCGTTTCATCGCCAAAGCCGTTATCGGTTACGCTTTCAATCGCACCGCTTTGCATGCGCACCGCCTTTTGTAGTGCTTCTTCAAAGTTTCGGCCAATAGCCATTACTTCACCAACCGATTTCATTGCGCTACCAATTTTCTCATCAGCGCCAACAAATTTTTCCAAGTCCCAGCGTGGGAATTTAACCACCACATAGTCGAGGGCTGGCTCGAAGAAGCTTTGAGTAACTTGAGTGATTTTGTTTTTGATATCGAGGAGGCTGTAGCCAAGAGCGAGTTTTGCGGCAACGTAGGCGAGAGGGTAGCCCGTAGCTTTTGATGCAAGCGCTGAAGAGCGGGAGAGACGAGCGTTTACTTCGATAACATAGTAGTCGAGTTCGCCATTTTTTGGGTTTGGATTTACGGCGTACTGCACGTTACATTCGCCAACAATGCCGAGCGACTGCACTATCTTAATAGAAGCGAGGCGAAGGCCATGATATTCGTCGTTTGAAAGGGTCTGCGATGGAGCGATAACAATTGAGTCGCCAGTGTGAATACCGAGCGGATCAAAGTTTTCCATGTTACATACCGTCACCGTATTGTTGAATGAATCACGTACCACTTCGTACTCAAGTTCTTTAAAGTGGTGAAGATACTTTTCAATAAGTACTTGTGGCGAAACTGCGAGCGCACCTTCTACAATTTCTTTGAGTTCTGCTTCTGTGTGAGCCACACCTGACTTTTGGCCGCCGAGAGTAAATGCTGCGCGTACCATAACCGGCAAACCGATTTGAGTAGCCAGTTTTTGTGCCTCTACTAAAGTTGTAGCTGCCCCAGAAGGAGCAGTTGGAATACCGATAGCACGGAGGTGGTCAGCAAAGAGCTGGCGGTCTTCGGTAAGTTCAATGGAGTCAACCGGTGTCCCGAGTACTGCGACCCCATATTTTTTGAGAATGCCTTTTTCTCGAAGAGCTAAACCACAGTTAAGTGCTGTTTGGCCGCCGAATGAGAGCATGATGCCGTCCGGCTTTTCTTTAGCAATTACTTTTTCAACGAAATAGGTGTTCACTGGTAAAAAGTACACTTCGTCAGCAAGTTCTTTCGACGTTTGAAATGTCGCAATGTTTGGGTTGATGAGAATACTTTTGATTCCTTCTTCTTTGAGCGCCTTGATTGCTTGTGAGCCCGAATAATCGAATTCGCCGGCTTCACCAATTTTAAGCGCGCCACTTCCAAGCACTAGAATTTTTTTGAATTTTTTCATCTTATTTCTTTGCGGACTTTTTAGCCGGAGCGACGAGGCCAGCTTTTTCTAAGAAGTAATCAAAGATCCAGTCAGTATCGAGTGGGCCAGGGGAGCTTTCAGGGTGGAACTGTACACTCATAAATGGAAGTTTTTCGTGAATGATTCCTTCGTTCGTGCCGTCGTTTCCGTTATAGAACCATTCTTTAAATCCTTTCGGAATTTTCTTTACTGCAAAGCCGTGGTTTTGGGTGGTGAGGTAGGCTTGCTTGGTTCCGGAGAGTACCGCTGGTTGGTTTTGGCTGCGGTGGCCGAATTTTAGTTTGTAGGTAGAGCCGCCAGACGCGAGTGCTAAAATTTGGTTACCAAGACAAATACCGAGGGTTGGAATTTTCTTAGCCACAATCTTTTTTACGTTCGCAATTGTTGCTTTTACTTTCGTTGGATCACCAGGACCGTTTGAAATGAGTACTGCATCAACAGGGAATGGGAGTGCGGTGACGTCGGTATCCCAAGGAACGACAACCACTTTTAATCCGCGAGCGAGTAAACGGCGAACCATGTTGCGCTTTTCGCCACAGTCGATAACCACAATTGTTTTTGCGCCGTTACCTTGCGAGACAATTTCTTTGGTTGAAACTTCAGCAGAAAGGTTACGAACGTTTGGATCTTCAAACGGAATGTTTTTTCCGCCTGCCTGAATTTTGCCAAGCATCACACCTTTAGTGCGGAGTTTTTGAGTAAGGCCGCGAGTGTCTTTTATTTCAAGCGCTGGAATACCTTCAGCTTTGAACCAATCAGAGAGAGTGCGGAGGGAAGCATGATGCGATGGTGTGCCCACATAGGAAGAAACGATGAGACCGGCAACTTGGATTTTTGAAGATTCCCAACTTTCTGGTTTCGGTACGCCATAGTTTCCAACAAGTGGAAATGTCATAACCAAAATTTGCCCGCGGAATGATGGATCGGTTAACGCTTCGGGGTAGCCCACCATACCGGTAGCAAATACCACTTCGCCCGCCATCGAAACATCGGCGCCGAAACTCATTCCTTCTAATGTTGTGCCGTCTTTTAAGACCAGCGTTCCTTTTTTAGTTGCCATACACTCTTCCTTTAATTACTGTCATAACCTGACGACCAGGAAACTCCAGGCCCTCAAACGGCGACCAACCGCATTTGGTTTTTAAATGTGACCTCTCAATAACTTTTTCTCCGGTAATATCACGAATCGTTAGAGAACCAACATAGCCTTCCTCGATTTTTCCGTACTTTGTAGGGAGGAAATTATTCAAAAAGTTTCCGGGATTTTCGGCGCAGACGCGAGCAATATCTTCGGGAGTAAAACTATGTTCGCGCATGAGCCAGTTGGTGAACGGAGCGTAGGTGTCGAGATGTGGCATTCCAGAAATCCCAGTTTGTTTTTCTTCGAGGGTGTGTGGTGCGTGATCGGTAGCGAGATAATCGATGCGGCCATCTTTGAGAGCGGCGATGAGGGCTAGGCGATTTTCTTTGGTTTGGCGAATTGGCGGATTAACTTGGAGTTTGCGGTGGAGTTCAGTGTCGAACATTGATGCATCAAAGTAGAGATGATGCGGTGTTACTTCAACAGTGACATCAACGCCGCGCTTTTTTGCTTCGTTTATTTTTTCCACTGCTTCTATAGTTGAAGCGTGGCAGATTTTTCCGTGAAGTTCGTATTTTTCAATGAGAGCGATGGCGGTGTCGACGGCAGATGCTTCGGCTTCGGGTGGCCGCTTAGCTTCATGCGTGCGAGCGTTTTTGTGTTCGTCCATAATTTTTGGGTCTTCGCAGTGGAAACTGACAAACTCGCCGCGATAATTTTCGAGCGCCTTTTCTAAATCTTCACGTGAAGTAAAGAACATGTCGCCGATTGATTTTCCCATGAACACTTTGTAGGGAACTTTTTTTGAAAGTGGTTTGGTGTGGACACCGATCGCTGCGTATAACAGTACTTCGGCAATTGATTTTTTAGTGAGCAGTTCTTTTGCCGCGTAGGTTGCATCATCAGATGGGGGAATTGGGTTGTTTGGCATTTCAGCGTAGGCAACTACACCGCCATTTACTGCAGCGAGGCCGGCAGTTTTAAAATCCTCTTTATATTCTTGGGTGTGGCTCATGTCTTCACGAGCGTGGACGTGGAGATCGATGAAGCCCGGGAAGATCAGTTCGCTTGCGAGGGTAATGTCGGCGCTTCCAGTTGGCTCACTAATAGAAGTAATAAGGCCGGTTGCCGTATCGATTTCAATTCGGCAGCGTTTGACCCCTGTATTCAGTACAGCGTTTCCTTCGATACTAAACATATATTTGGGACAAAAAAATAGCCCCCACAACGGGGACTTCCTCGATACAATCTGCGGAGCTCTTCGCCTCGGCATTACGACACATTGGGTACGATGATAGCATCTTTCGTTAGTATTGCAAGCAAAAGCAGGTTTTTATATATCTTTAAAATACATTGAAAAATAAGGGTTAAATTGGATATTTAGTAATCCCCATGCTACTATGCATAGAGTGAAGTATCTCGGTATCGATTATGGCACCAAACGTATCGGCCTCGCCCTCTCGGACGAGAGCGGCACTTTAGCATTTCCGCACAGTGTTTTGCCCAATGCAATGGGTGTAACAGCAGCAATTGAAGATTTAATTCGAAGTGAAAAGATTGAAGGTATTGTGATGGGAGAATCTATCGCAGCAGACGGTAGTGAAAATCCAGTACAAGCCCAAGCAAAAAATTTTGCCGTAGCACTCGAGCGTCGTTTTGAGGTGCCGGTATATTTTGAAAAAGAATTTTTTACCTCAGCACACGCGCATGGCGGAAAAGGGAAAGAGTCTCTCCATGCTCGCCAAACAAAATTTAACGCGCCAGAAAATTTAGATGCTTCTGCCGCCGCACTCATTCTTCAGCGGTATTTAGATAAACAGAAAAAGTCTTAGCTATGGAAAATCGAAACTGCCAAAATTGTAAAAAGAATTTCACAATTGAATCTCGTGATTTTAACTATTACGAGAAAATTGGTGTTCCAGCACCGTCATGGTGCCCACTCTGTCGTTTTATTCGCCGCACGGCGTTTGTGAACGGGTGGTCACTTTTTTGGCGAAACTGCGACAAGTGTTCAAAGCGCACGCTTTCGATGTATCCACCGGATCAAAAAATTACGGTGTACTGCCAACCGTGTTGGTGGGGAGATAGTTGGGATGGAACCGAGTATGCGCAAGACTATGATCCGTCGAGGCCATTCTTAGAGCAGGTGAAAGAACTTTCAGAGAAGACACCATTTTGCGCGCTCGAGACTACATACCTAACGCTCAAAGACTGCGAGTATTGTAATGCAATTGCTTACGGTAAAAACTGCATGCTCGCGACTTGGCTCGACTACTGCGAAAATGTCTGTTTTTCTTCATACTTAAATGGCAGTAAAGATATTTCAGACTGTCTTCGCATGCAGGAATCGGAACTCTGCTATGAATCAATTGGCCAAACAAAAGGGTATCACGTTTTTTATTCAGAAGAGTGTGATGGTTGTACTGATGTATGGTTCTCCCGCAATCTCTATAGTTCGAGTAACTGTATTGGCTGTGTAAATATGCGTGGTGCTTCGTACTGTATTTTTAATGAGAAATATACGAAAGAAGAATACGCGGAAAAATTGAAAGAGTTTAAATTACATACTCGAGCGGGAATTCTCGCTTTTAAAGAAAAAGCGGAGGCGTTTTGGAAATCTCATCCGTATCGCGAGTACTCAGGAAATACCTTGAACGTAAACGTTACCGGAGAATATACCTACCAGTCAAAAAATTCTACCGACATGTACATTTCGACTGGCGCCGAAGATTGTGCGCACAGCCAATTTATTACGGTAGCACCAGCGCGCGACTGTACAGATTACTCGGGGTGGGGAAATGGTGCTGAACTTATTTATGAATCAGCAAACATTGGTGACAACGTGAACAATGTTCGATTTTCGGTCTATTGTTTTCCAGATGTGCTGCAGACTGAATACTCAATGTGGGCGATTGCTGGAAAATATAATTTTGGTTGCGTAAATCTTAAAAGAAAACAGTATGCGATCTTGAACAAGGTTTATGATAAAGAAACTTATGAAAAACTTCGTGCCGAAATTATCGAAGATATGAAAAAGCGTCCATATGTAGATGTAACTGGCAAACAATTTTTCTACGGTGAATTTTTCCCGCCGGAGTTTTCAAAGTTTGCATATAACACTTCGAACGCTTCTAAATATTTTTGGAAAACAAAAGAAGAAGTCGCTCTCATGGGTTCATTTTGGTACGACGAGGAACCGCAAAATATCGTAGCAACAATAACTGCTGATGCATTGCCAGAAACAATTGCCGAAGTGAGCGAGGCGATTATGAAAGAAACTATTCAGTGCGCTACCTGTGATCGAAAATATCGTATTGCTCAACTTGAGCTTTCTATTCTCCAAAAGCTCTTAATGCCGATTCCGACGAGTTGCCCAAAGTGCCGTGAAGCGAGTCGCTTTAAAAAGATGAATATGCCAATACTTCGAGACTCAAGCTGTGCACATTGTGGTAAAGCCATTAAAACGGCGTTTCCAGCTGATACGGACAAAACTGTGTATTGTGTCTCTTGCTATCAGGCCACAGTGATATAATAGAGGAGTTACTAAAGGTCCTCTTTTATTAGCACTCACATATACATTTGTATGATGATGCATAAAGGTCCAACAGCAAAAATTTGCTGGATCCTCGTTATTATTGGCGGGCTTAACTGGGGTCTTGTCGGTCTCGGTATGCTTATTGGCACCAACTTAAATGTGGTGAACCTTATCTTCGGCAGCATGCCGACGCTTGAGGCAATCATTTACCTCATTGTTGGTCTGTCTACCTTGTGTAAAATTTTTATGCACGGTAAGCACATGGAAGCTCCGATGGGGCAGCCAGGAATGGGCGCAAAGTAAATATAAAGGTACTTCAAAAACACTCCGACAATCTGTCGGAGTGTTTTTGAATAAATAGTGTAAAATACCGACTATGAGTGAAGAACAAAAAATTTCGGAGGTAACAGAAACTGTGCCAGCTCCGGCAGCGCCCGTATATGTTTCGTATGATGAATTTAAAAAGATGGACATGCGCGTTGGCACGATTCAGGAAATTACGCCGGTTGAAGGTGCTGATAAACTACTTCGTTGTCTTATCGATTTCGGCGAAAAAAATGAAGATGGTACCCGCAAGCTTCGCCAAATCGTTTCTGGTATCCGGGAGTATTTTCCAGAGTTTGAACAGCTGGTAGGGAAGCAGGTGCTCTACATCATTAACCTTGAGCCGCGAACGATCCGCGGCGTAGAGTCACATGGCATGCTTATGGCCGTTGATGGTATTGATGGCAAACCAGTATTTCTTACGCCCGACGTGCCAGTGGCTCCTGGTACCAAAGTTCGCTAATGAATTGGCTTAACCCAACATTCTTACTCCAAACATTTGGCCTAGCCGGAGTTTTTGCAATTGTGTTTGCTGAAACAGGAATGCTCCTTGGATTATTTCTGCCGGGTGATTCACTTCTGTTTGTGGCAGGACTTTTTGCTTGGCATGGATACTTTTCTATCTGGGTGCTCTATATCGGTACGACGCTCGCAGCAATTATTGGCGACAGCACAGGCTACTGGCTTGGGAAAAAAGCCGGTCCAAAGATTTTTGTTCGCGAGGAATCTTTGTTCTTTAAAAAAAGCCATGTAGAAAAAACCCAAGCATTTTTTGATCGCTACGGAGCGTGGACAATTTTTGTTGCGCATTTTATTCCTTTTGTCCGTACGGTTGCTCCTACTATGGCAGGAGTAGGGCAGATGCCGTATCGAACCTTTTTCTTTTGGAATGTATTAGGTGGTATTGTTTGGACCGCAGTATTCATTTTTAGCGGATTCTTTCTTGGCAAGATATTACCGAATAGCGAGCATCTTCTTTCATACCTAACACTTGGCATCATTGTCGTTTCTCTCATTCCGGTTGGAGTTCAGCTATTTCGGGTTTGGAAAAATAAACATCACTAGGCTGTTTCTTGGAGCAAGTTCGCGTATAATGGGGGAGTATGTCCGTGTCCTCCCTTAAAACATTTTTCCCAATACCATCGATCATTACGCCGCGTTCAGTTGGTTTTGATGTTTCTGATCAATCAATCAAGTTTGTGGAACTTGCTGAGCGTTCTTACGGACTCGACGTCATCCGCCACGGTGCAATTTCTATCCCCCAAGGGGTCATTATCTCTGGCAAGATCCAAGACACCGTTCGCTTTACCGATATTTTGCAAACATTTCAAAAAAAAGAGCGCGTTAGTCGTGTACGCGTGTCGCTTCCTGAAGAGCAAGTATATCTTTTTGAAATTAGTATCCCGAAAGTTGAGCCGAAAGAAATTCCAGGAACTATTGAGTTGTCACTTGAGGAACATATTCCAATTAAAGCTTCCGAAGCAGTATTTGATTATTCGCTGATTCGAGAAACAGAAACAAATTTTGATCTTCAGGTAGCCGCACTTCCTGTTGGCGTAGCAGAAAGTTATGTTTCGGTCTTTCGTGATGCAGGACTTGATCCAATTTCATTAGAGCTTGAAGCTCAAGCGGTGGCTCGAGCGGTAACGCAACGAGGGGAGAAAGTAACCGTATTGGTTATCGATTTTGGTGAAACACGAACTGGCATTTCGATTGTTGAAAATGGCTTGGTGCGGTTTACGACGACGCTTGAAATTGGAGGTTACGCTATTACCAAAACAATTGAAAAAATGTGCCAGTGTAATTTTGCTGATGCTGAGCGGATGAAGCGCACCATCGGTCTTTCACGCAAGCCTGAGCACGAAGAACTTTTTTCAACATTACTCCAAAGCATTGCCGTACTCCGTGACGAAGTAAATAAACACTATCTCTATTGGCATACGCACAAAGATGAGCTTGGCGGGGAACACCAGAAAATTGCGAGTATTACGCTAGTAGGCGGTAATGCGAACATGCCTGGTCTACAAGAATATCTTGCAGCTTCTCTTAAGACAAAAGTAACGATTGCTAATCCTTGGATTAACATCACCGATCCTCATGTGCGAATTCCTTCTATTGAAAGTACTGACGCGCTTTCCTATGCCACGGCTCTTGGTCTTGCCTTAGGCGACGAATCATATGATTAACATGCTGCCACAACAAGAGCAGAGCAGGTTACGCCGAGCATACCAATTTCGGATCGCGGCTCTTGGGACAATGATGGCGTCGCTGGTGATGCTTGTTGCCGTTGCTCTCTTACTTCCAGCATATATTCTTACGAGTATCCGCCGTCAAACAGTTGCGGATCGTTTAAAAATGTTGGACACACGAGAAATTGATTCTAAGGTTGGTTCACTCAATAGCATCATTACTGATATTAATGACCGACTAAAAATTTTCAAAAAGCCTAATGAAATAATGGTGGTTTCATCCGATATGTTGCTCCCGGTGCTTGCACAAACAAAGAGCACGCTTTTAGTAAATTCTTTTTCTACCGATCGAACACCGGAGGGGCTCTATACTATTTCAGTTGGTGGGGTGGCAAAAAATCGTGAAGCTCTTCTTATGTTTGAACGAGCACTACGTGCAACACCAACATTTACTGGGGTAGATGTTCCGATTTCTAACTTTGTACGAGGTTCAGATATTCTCTTTTCAATGCAATTTACCAAGACTAGTGAAACCAATAAGTAGTATGCGAGAATTACGAAAAAGCACGACGCTCTTTATCGCAAGTCTCATCGGATTCTTGGCTCTTTCGGGTATCTATACTTTTATTTTTCTTGACCTTCGAGATAGAAACGCTGCTATTCTCATGATGCACCAGGATCTTTTAGAAAAAGAACATCAGGCAAAAGAACGTTTAGAGCTTGAGCGAACCATCATCACTACCGATGCTGATCGTCAAACGCTTCAGTCCTACTTTGTTTCCGGAGATAAAGCCGTGGCGTTTCTTGAAACCCTTGAATCTTACGGAAAAACAGCGGGGACGGCTTTTGAAATTCAAACAGTAGATATTATTAACCCTACAACCCAGACAACAGCTACGTCTCAACCTCAAGGAGATGCTACTGATACGAATCAGCCAACAACTACGGTGAAGCCAAGTAACGATGAGCACCCATCATTAGTATTTACTGTTCATGCGTTGGGCCGATTTGAAGATATTTATCAGCTTTTGCTTCTGTTAGAAAACGCACCATACGAATTTGAGTTTGAGAAAGTAACCCTACACCATCTTGATTTGAGTAAGAACATCTCTCCAACCGCTAAGATTGAAGAGGTACTGCCTAAGATGGCTAACATTGAGCGTATTAACCCGGCAAGTATTCTTTACTTATGGGATGCAACATTTACGATTAAACTTCTTACATTTACCCCAACGTCACAAGAGTAGCTATGGATAAACTCAAACACATTTTTGCGCATCATAAACGAACACCGAAGTTTTCGAAGCCGTTTGAGCATTCTCCGGTACGCATTTGGAAAATTTTTCTCATTGCAACAACACTACTCTCGATTGGAGCTGTGATTGCATCTTGGTTTTTCTTCCGGACTCTTACAACCGATGCGGTGTTTGATTCAGACGTACAAGGATCTTCGGGTGAACTTATTCAACACAGTAAATTAGAAACAGTGCTTTCCCACTATAAAGATAAGACAGAAAAGTTTAAACAATACTCAGAAGAGAAACCGGTGATTAAAGATCCGAGTATATAGTATTCGCTTGGCCACGAATAATTTCTCGCCGTCGCTCAAAATTTTCTCGGCCCCGGCTCACGGTTTTTCACCACTAGGTGGAGGAAATCTGAACAGTGTTTATTTTTGTAAGTACCCGCCTTCGTATCAGGCAGATAACTATTAGCACCGTATTCGCAGCTGAAATTGCAATAAGGTAACTCAGTGTTAGAAAGTTATATTCTTTTAAGGCAGCAATCGCAAAACAGTTTCCAACAACAAATAAGATGAATGTTAAGACCGTCTCACTCCATGGTTCTTGAAATGCTTTTCGGTAGCTTGGTATATACCCCAAGACATCAATAATACAGATCAGAAGAATTGAAAGGAAAGGATTTTTAAGTTGCCACCAAATTATTATTGCAGAAAGAACAGCTATAAGTATGACTGTATCGCCGAGAGTGATATTTCTTGTGCCATATTTGAAAGACAAGAGAAAGATAAGGCACATCATTACTGTCCCTATAATTAACTCAAGTCCACCAATTCCGCCTCCACCATATAACAATCCGGCGAGTGCAGTTCCTTGCGTCAGAATCCATATGAACCAGGTATAAGCGTGCGGTTGAGTCTTTTTTAAGAAGATGTCTCTTATATAGGGGAGAAACGCCGTTGTACCAACAGCGACAGAGATGAAGGCGAATATGAGTTTAATAGGCAACAATTTGAGTATATCAAAATTATAGTTTCTAATTTTGTGCCCCCGCGAGGAATCGAACCTCGAATAGCGGCTTAGAAGTCCGCAGTTATATCCATTTAACTACAGGGGCAAGTGGGCATATCTATTGTACTTCAAAAAACAGTTCGGGACTCGCCGACTACATCGGCAGGTACTTTTCTCATTTGCTTCTCAAATATAGAAAAGTCTTTCAAGTTCCTCACGCGAGCAAAGCAGTTTGCTCGCTCCCGCGCAAAGACGCCCTTGAGGGGCGTCTTTTTGTGCGCGGTGAGGGACTTGAACCCCCGACCTTTCCGGTGTAAACGGATTGCTCTACCAACTGAGCTAACCGCGCAGGTAGAACACAGTCTACACAATTTATCCTTTTTTTCAATGGGTATTGCTGCTATAGTGCCCGTATGCAAAAAAGTGCCTATCTCGCCACTGCTATCTCGCTTGCCAAGGAGGCAGGTGAGATTATGCGTAAAAACTTTACGCTTAATATGCAGAAAGAATGGAAAGCTGATCATACTGCGGTTACCGAAACTGATCTTGCCATTAACGAGCTTGTCCTTAAGAAGCTCAAAGAAAAATATCCTGATCATAGTATTCTCTCAGAAGAAGGAGATGATTTTTCACACGAAAGCGAATATGTTTGGGTATGTGATCCGCTTGATGGTACGCACAATTTCTCTCATGGAGTTCCTACATCAACATTTGCTCTCGCGCTAACCCACCAGGGAACGCCGATACTAGGCGTGATCTATGATCCTTTTCTTGATCGAATGTTTTATGCTGAACAAGGGAAGGGAGCCTACTTAAATGGTTCACCAATTCATGTTTCGGAAAGCCCTCTACTTAAAAGAACGGTTATTGGTTTAGGAAAATGGGATGGTGTACGCAATTTGTTTCCAGTCGCCGAAGAACTTCGTAATCATGGAGTTAGATTAGTAACCGGGCTTTCCATACATTACATGAGCGCGCTTGTTGCTGCTGGAGAATTTGCTGCTACTTTTTTTAGCAGTACAGCTCCGCATGATACTGCGGCAGCAAAAATTCTTGTTGAAGAGGCTGGGGGAAAAGTTACTAACCTTTTTGGTGGTTCGAGCCGTTATGATCGTGACGTCGAAGGTCAGCTGACATCAAATGGAATTTTACATGAAGAGCTGCTTGCCATTATGGACCGTGTTTCTCCTAAAAAATAATCATGCATTTTAACGATAGTATTTTATATGAAGATAACGATGTGCTCGTTATCAATAAACCAGCGGGGATTGTTGTGCACGGCGACGGCAAGGCAGATTTTGAAACTCTCGCTGATCTCGTAGCAATGAATCGGCCGGAAATGCTCGGAGTAGGGGAACCTCTGGTTATTGGCGAAATAACTATCCCACGACCAGGAATTGTGCACCGACTCGATAAAGAAACTTCTGGCGTAATGATTCTAGCGAAAACCCACGAAGCTTTTTCATTGCTTAAGTCTGCATTCGCCGATCGCGAAGTTCAGAAGGTATACCATGCGTTTACCTACGGCGCGATAAAAAATTCCGAAGGAGTAATTGATACGCCAATCGGTCGTTCGTCAGGCGATATTCGCAAATGGGCTGTAGCTCGCGGTGCTCGTGGTGAGCTTCGAGAAGCAGTTACTGAATATACTGTTCTTGCTCGCCTCGGACTTCCAGAAGGGAAAGAGAGAGGTAGCACAGAACCAGGAACCTACTCATATATAGAAGCGCGACCAAAGACTGGCCGAACCCACCAAATCCGAGTGCATATGCGCTCGATTAACCATCCAATTATTTGCGACGCCCTCTATGCCCCAGGCCGAGAGGGAGGACTTGGTTTTTCACGATTAGCGCTTCACGCTCGTTCGCTTACCTTAACGCTTCCAAATGGTACAGAGCAGACTTTTACAGCTCCATTTCCGGCTGATTTTATAGAAGCTCGAAAAGTTGCGGGATGCGAAAACGTGTGATAGAGTAAGCCCCGTTATGAAATTGGGTATCAAACTCTCTCCAGCTGAGACTGACGAGCGCAAGAAGCTCGCTTTTTCTTCTGGTGACACGCTCCGCGTATGGTCAAAAGTGAAGGATAAGGATAAGTTCCGTCTCCAAGCTTTTGAAGGTATTGTTCTTGCTCGTAAACATGGGGCAACTGCTGGGGCAACTTTTACTGTTCGCAAAATATCAAATGGTGTTGGTGTTGAACGTATTTTCCCGCTCTACTCACCAATGATCGATAAGATTGAAGTAGTCCGCCAGGCTCGCGCTCGTCGTTCGAAGCTCTACTACGTTCGAGAAAAAGCTGTTCGCGATATTCGTCGCAAGATGAAGAGCGTTACAGTTACAACTACTGACGAAGCAGAAGCAACTGCAACTGAATAACTAGAAAAATCCCGCTTGGCGGGATTTTTCGTTGGTCAGAAAATACTTGAAAAATAAGATAAGTTTGGGTATAGTGGGGCACGCACTACTATATATGCGCGGGTGGCGAAATTGGTAGACGCACTACCTTGAGGTGGTAGCGGCCGCAAGGCTGTGGAAGTTCAAATCTTCTCCCGCGCACATGATACAAAAAAGGCGACTGCTCGCCTTTTTTGTTTACATGGGCGAGGCGGAGTGATGTTTTGCGAGCACGCAAAACCACGAGCCGGGGTCGCGGAATTGTATGAGCGACGGCGAATACAATATCCGTGACCACAAGTAAAAGACGAGCGAAGGCTCGTCTTTTACTATGCGCGGGAAGTGAGCAGCCTGCGTTGCTCACGTGGAGATTTGAACGCCGGAGCGATATTCGGCTAGCAAGCCGAATCGCGAGGCGGTGCCCAGACAAAGGCGAGTGACGATGAGCCTTTAGTTGCGGGCAAATCTTCTTGTTATGCTTGTTAACTTGTAACCCAAGAAACTATTCCCAGTTTCTGGAGGTTTTTTAGTATACATACGATATACTTGTCTCATGTTACCAATTGCGATTGCTCGATCATTCCGAGCCACAGTGTTTTCTCTGGTCGTACTTTTCTCATTAACGGCAGTACCGGTATTTGCCGCTCCTCCAACGTTGGCAAATTATACGTACGCAACAACAGCAACAACAACGAGTGCGACAGCTGACTACACATTTACTTTTACAACAGCAACTGAGGTTACTAACGCTAGTGAAATGATTTTCAAAGGAGATTTTGGATCTTCGTTTGATCTCTCATCAAGTACAGCTGCTGTTACTGTTGGCGGCACTCCTATAACAGTTGGAGAATTTTGGAATGGAGGAGGAAGTGGCAATGTATATATTCGGTTAACTGATACAGTACCCGCAGGCTCAAACGTTGTAGTTACCATTTCAAATATTGTTAATCCAAGTTCAGCAGGGTACTACACTATTGACTCGGTTGGGACAGGGGACAGTGGACGAAACACTATTGATGCTGTGCCGTATACAACAACATTTACTATTGGTGATCCTACGCCAATTTTTGATGGTGGTGATGGATCTGATGGATCACCATTTTTAATCAGTACATGTTTACAACTACAAGGAATATCGCACGATCTTACTGCTACAGCTCACTATAAACTTACGACCGATGTTGATTGTTCAGAAACATCGTCGTGGAATGGTGGTAAAGGATTTACACCACTTGGTGATGGAGGTCATCCATTCATGGGGACATTCTTGGGTAATGGTCACATAATTTCAAATCTCTATATTAATGATGCAGCTTCTGCGTATGCTGGTTTATTTGGTAATGCCTATGGTGGAGCTGTTATCCGAGGCGTTCAACTGAGTGGCGCCACCGTTATTGGTGGAACGAGCGTTGGTTCTCTTGTTGGGAGCATGGCTGGCGTTACATTTGAATATAACAGTGTAATAACTGCAACGGTAACTGCTTCAAATGGCGCAGGATCCGCTGGAGGACTCATTGGGTATGCGGGAGAAGCGAACAATATTCATGATTCCTACTCACAAGACGCAACCATAAACGGAGGCACAAGCGCCGGTGGTGTTATTGGTTGGCTTAATGATGGAGTATACAGTTTAGTTTCTAATCTTTATTTTGCTGGCACCAACCTTACTGCTGGTGACTTCGCCGGACCAATTGCAGGAAGTTCAAACAATACAGTTTCAAATTCGTTTTATGATCATGATCTATACGGAAGTGATAATGGGGTTGGAACAGCTAAGACAACCGGTGAGATGCAAACTGAATCAACATTCACTGATGCCACTTGGGATTTTGAAGATGTCTGGGTGCTTAATGTAGAAAGTTATCCAACACTGCGATGGACAGAGCCGGTAACAGCAACCTATGGTGGAGGCGATGGCTCGGAAGGTAGTCCGTTTCAGATAAGTTCGTGCGATCAGTTGCAGTACATGTCTCATGATCTTACCGCACATTATATTTTGACCGGAGATGTAGATTGTTCAGGAATTACCAACTTCAAGCCAGTTGGTACGATTGATACTCCGTTTACTGGTGGATTTGATGGAGATCATCACACTATTTCAAATCTCAATATTAACCGACCACTTCGTGACACGGGTGTTGGTTTGTTCGGCGCAATTCAAGGAGTTGCCATCACAGATCTTGTTTTAAACACCAACATAAATATCTCAGGTCATGATTATGTAGGTTCTCTCGTTGGTAACGCTGTTAACAGTCAGATAACAAATGTGACTGCAACTGCAACAGTTAGTGGCCACGGACAAGTTGGTGGACTGATCGGAGCAATCAATGGTGGAACAAATGTTACGCATTCCTCAGTGCTAAATGGAACCACCGTGAGTGGATCCTCAGCTGTTGGTGGTTTGATTGGGTTGGAAGCTTCATCAACATATGGAGTGTTTTATGTGACACAGTCATCCGCGGCAGCTACAACCGTGAGCGGTGATAATGGAAACATTGGTGGCTTGATCGGGTATGTTTCAACTGGAGGTATTGCCGATTCATACTCTCAATCAAATATAAGTCTTGGAGGCATTGCCGTTTCTCAGGTTGGTGGTCTTATCGGTGGTATGAGTCATGGCATGTTGCTTCGAACCTATGCAGCAGGAACTGTTTCGACAAATAGTACTAATGCCACTACCGCTGGCTTAGTTGGAGGAGCATTCTTTAGAGGATCAATTACCGACTCATTTAGTGCGGTCCATAACTCTGGTATTGGTGCAAGTTTCGTGTATGGATTGTATGGATCATTTAGTCTGGATACTGGTGATGGCTTTGCACTTTCCAATAACTTTTATGACGGAAGTCAAAATGACAGCAACGCATGTTATGCAAGTGGTCCTGATAGTGAATTAAACTGTGTGCAAATCAATCCAATTGATCCCGCAACATATTGGAAGCAGGTAATTAACAGTCCAATTGCAGTGTGGGATACCACTACTGTTTGGAATGTTGCTACCAGTGGTTCAAATTGGCCTGAACTTTATGCAGAAGGTGAGCACGCCCCAACAGTGTTTGCTGGAACAGGTACCACAAACGATCCATATCAAATCGGTAGTTGTGGTCAGCTTCAGGCAATGAACGAACACCTCGACTCACACTTTATTCTTTTAAGTGATATTAATTGTTCTGAAACTTCAGCTTGGAACAGCGGTCTTGGCTTTTCACCAGTAGGAGATCAGACGGATAGATTCCAGGGAGAACTCAACGGTGACGGTCATACTATTAGCGGTTTGACGATTAACCGTCCTGCTCAAGTTGATGTTGGTTTGTTTGGATATACAGATGGTGCGCTTATAAAAAATATATCTTTAACCACCGCAACAATTACTGGTCTTACGTATGTTGGAGCACTGGCAGGTTTTATCCGCGATACGACTCTCAATGATGTATCTATTAGTGCAACCGTGAGTGGTGAAAGTAATATAGGTGCGCTTGCCGGAATTATTACAGAATCAACAGTTGAAGACTCAAATTCGGAAGGAACTGTCACCAGTTCTGCTAGTCTTGCTGGTGGTTTTGCTGGGGAGACAGCTTGCGGATCAGAATTCTCACGTGATTTTTCTACAGCAACTGTGAGCGGCGAAACAGATATTGGTGGATTTACCGGATTTGATGGTTGTGAAGGACCTGGATCAATATTTAATGAAGTGTATGCAACTGGTAGTGTGACTGGGACAAATAAAGGCATAGGAGGATTGATTGGTCATGCAGTTCAATCGACAGTTCAAAATGCGTATGCGAGTGGTGATGTACACGGATCTGACTTAGTTGGTGGTCTTGTTGGAAACGGAATGGATGGTACCTATGCAAAAGTATATGCTCGAGGCCATGTAACCGGAACTACAGGAAATGTTGGTGGATTATTTGGTAAATTAGCTGGCCAAGAAATTACCATCTCTAATACCGATACTTTTTTTGACGCAACTATTATGTCTAACGATCCTGGAACTTGGGGGACAGGGAAGACAACAGCGCAAATGAATTCTAATGGAACATTTATTACTGCTGGTTGGGATTTTGAAGAAGTGTGGGCTCGCCGTGATGTGCACAATGATGGCTACCCATACTTTAAGTGGCAGTTTGAAGAAACAGACACAACAGCCCCAGTTATCATTTTGACTTCACAACCTCCACGAAATACAACTACTTCAAATGTCATTTGGGCATTTCAAACAAATGAAGCTTGTGAGGTGATTGCCGAACCAATAGTTGCATCTCCAGCATATGAGGCTGAGCTTCTCTTTGAAGAAGTTCAGGTTGGTACTAATGTTCATGGAACACTACAACCAGTTCAAACAGGGGAAACATACACTATTACATTTAGTTGTCGCGATAACGCAGGTAATGTTTCAAATGAGCTCACCGTCGGACCATTTACTGTTGGGAATGGCTCAGGTCCTGTTCTTATCACCACTCCTATCCCAGGATATGGAGGAGTTCCGCCACTTAATTCTTCTACGGGCACTCCTGGATTAAATGGTGGAATCTCAAACACTGAAATTTTCACGCACGATCTCGGCTTTGGTATGACTGATCCTGATGTGAAGCGTCTCCAAGAGTACCTTAACAGCCACAATGCTCAAATTGCTAAATCTGGTCCTGGATCTCCAGGAAAAGAAACTACCCGATTTGGTTCTCTCACGAGAAGCGCTCTTAAGAAATTTCAGAAAGCACACGGCATTACCCCAACAACTGGTTACTTTGGACCAAAGACCCGAAAGTGGGTGAATGAGCACTGGAATTAGGTCTCAGTACTACAAATTTATCCACACATATAGTAAAGGGAGCCAAGTCTTGGCTCCCTTTACTATATACTTAGAGCATATGTTTATATCACGACGTCTTTTTTCAGTCGTTTTCTTTGCGATTGCTATTGTACTAGTATCGGGAGTTTCATTTCCAACCATCGTTCATGCCGCGGCAACCGATGTTACTTCGTGTGCAGATTTTGAAAATATCAATAACAGTCTTGATGGTGATTATGTTCTAACCACTAACATTGATTGTACCGACGAAGGTAACGCGATCATGGTAGGCACTGACGGTAGTCCGTTCACTGGTACATTTGATGGCCAAGGTCATAAAATTACCGTAAACATTAATGTTACAGGTAGTGATTATGTCGGTCTCTTCCGAGCAATTTCAGATCCGGGTACTCGTGTAGAAAATTTGTGGGTTTCTGGCACAATCGCCGTTACCAACCAACATGGTACTGGTGCGGTAGTTGGAGAAACAAAAAGTAACTCCACTGTTTCAGAAGTAGTTAGCGATGCAACCATTACTTCTAATTATTACAACGTCGGTGGTCTCATTGGCGAAATGACCGGAAATTCTCTTCTGGCTGATTCCTACTTCGTTGGTTCAGTCACGGCAAACATTAATATTGGGGGACTGGTTGGTTCGGCGGCAAATGCAGAAATTACTACTTCATATGCTGCGGGAGAAATTCACACAGACTATTTTCATAATTGGGCTGGTGGGTTAGTGGGTCATACATTCAACAGTGCTGTCTATATTATTTACTCTTTCAACGCGAGCTCGATGGACACCAACGGCGGCGGTTTGATCGGTTATAGAGATGATACGCTCAGCGTCAGTGATAGTTACTACGATGCCACTATTTCTGGAGCCACTGCCTGCGATCATGAAGACGTCGGTGGATCACTCACAGGTTGTACGGCTATTGTTGGTAATTCAGGTTATTTTAAAGATGACGTAACAAGCACCGCACCATTTGCAGGCGGTACTTGGAATTTCACCGACACATGGGAGATTGCTACCAATGACTACCCACGACTCAAAGTGTTTGAAGCACTTTACCCAGTTCCGACATACGCAGGCGGAGTTGGCACACCAGAAAATCCATATCAAATCACTACTTGTGCGGGTATTGAAGATATCGACAACCATCTTTCAGCCTCATATGTGCTTAACAGTGATATCGATTGTACTTCAGCGCAAAATGACATTATTGTCCGAGGCCAATTCTCCGGAACGTTCAATGGTAATGGTCACACCATCACACTTTATATAGACACGACAGATGACGGCATCGGTTTGTTTGAAATACTCTACGGTGCACACGTCAAAAATCTGCATCTTAGTGGTCAAATCATGGGAGGTGGTCTTGAAGGCGCGCTCGCTGGTACAGCAGATAATGGAACAATCATCCAATATGTAGGCAGTGATGTAAGCGTGTCTACACATACTGGTTCAAACCTGACTGGCGGCCTTGTTGGATTGCTGACACAGCACTCGTTAATTTCAAATTCGTTTAGCACTGGAGAAATTACAGCAGATGGATACGCAACCGGCGGTTTAGTAGGTTCACTCTTTTATAGCGGAAGTATTGATCGTTCGTATGCTTCAGGCGCGGTTCATGGCGGGACAGATACAGGTGGCCTCGTTGGTAAGGGTGATACGCAGGCAGGATCAATCACTCAAAGTTTCCAAGCCGGCCATGTGGACGGCGGACCGAATACTGGAAGTATTATTGGAGAAAGAGCGGCAGCAACATTGGCTGATGATTACTTTGACGCAGACATAAATGGTCTCGGTGCTGTTTGTGCTGGAGATGCAAGTAACGCATGTACTTTTGTGAATGGCGAGGGAAGTAATCCGAATTATTTCATTAACAATAGTGAGAATCCTCCGTTTCCTGAATGGGACTTCAATAACGTATGGATAACCAGCACAGGGAAGCTGCCATATTTGCGGACACCAGTTACCGCTTCGATGGCATACTATCCGCTCGATGATATCAGCGGTTCGTTTACTCAAACTACTCCAGATCTTACAGGGTTTCGTGATGCAACACTGCACGGTGCTACACTCCCATCTCGTGTTACGGGCAACTTCCAGCATGCCCTGTCGTTTAACGGATCAAACTATGCAAGTACCTCACTTCCATTTTCTCAAAGCGGCACAATATCGCTCTGGGCATACCCAACGACAACAGGTGCTGGCATAAGTCCTGCAGGTTGGAAGCTCACAGGTCCAGGTAATGGTTATGTGCTTTTGGATGAAGGCGATGGAAGTCATTGGCGCGCAAATTTTCAGCCGGATATTGATGGTGCGAGTGGAGTAGTAGTAGAAGATTTAAGTTCAATTGCTACCAATCAATGGAACCATTTAGTGATGACGTGGTCATATAATTCAATTGCAAATGAGACCACAGTTCATTTGTACGTAAACGGAGTTGATAAAGGCTCAGAGATTTGGGCTGGCACACCAGGTGCTAATGGCCTCGGCGGATTCAATATCGGAAAGTCAGGAGATTCTAATGGCGATTACTTCACTGGTAAAATTGATGAAGTCCGCGTATACGATTATGCCCTCGGCGCCGGAGAGGTTGCGGATCTCGCCGGTCTCGCTGTTGATCATGTGAGCGGCGTGCCAACCGTCACTGCTACAAGTCCGGAAGACGGCGCAACTGGAGTACAAACTAATCATGAAATGAGCGGCACGATTACTTTCTCGGAGGCGATGAATCCGAACCTAAGCGAACTTTCATTTGCTCCATGTGCTTCTACATGTCCAACCGCGGTTCTTGGTTGGGACAATGGTGATACCGTACTTGGGTTCTTGATTAATGATCCAAATCCACTCGCCCCAAATACTGAGTATACCGTTATTGTACGTGGCCAAAGTGTTGAAGGCGTATTAATGGCTTCACCATATTCGTTCTCATTTACTACTGAAGATACAGTTACGGAAACTCCAATCATGGAAATTACCGCTCCACAGTCAGGTAGTTCTTATAAAACCAATGAAACGATGCATTTTAATTTCACACTTCCAGAGTTAATGTCTGCCGATACTTTGTCTATCACATTTACGCGAACTGACACAGATGCCTCCGATATTGTTCTCAATATGAAGGATGCAAATGCAGAACAAGAAAATATCTTTGATTTACCTCTCAATAATCTAGCTGGTGCAGAAGAAGTAGTACTTGCTCACGTGATGCAGGATACGGTAAACAATATTCCTGCTGGAACCTATACCATTACGCTTTCGTACCAAGATGCTGCAGGAAATCCTGCTGCTACGGCTTCAATTTCAAATATTGTTATTGCTGAACCGACAGTCACTTCGCACAACGTTACTCTTATTCCTTCAGGCCCTGGTAGTATTGGACACTTTGTTTCATCTTCAGGTACGAACGCATCCGACTGCCAACCAGGATTTCTTGTTTCGCCAAATACGGGGCAATCCTGTATCCAGGAGCAACAGCCCACAGCTATCTTCCTCAAGGACCTCAAAAAGGGAATGGTTGATCCCGACGTCTCTAAACTTCAACACTACCTTGATCTCGCTGGTTTCCCAGTAGCACTTACTGGCCCAGGCTCGCTTAACCATGAAACTACGACTTTTGGGTCAAAAACAGTGATAGCTTTAAAGAAATTTCAGAAAGCTCATGGTATTCCAGCAACTGGTTTCTTTGGACCAAAAACGAGAGCCTATGTTAATGCTCATCTCGATATACTCAAATAAATAATAGAACTTTACTAAAAAAAACCAGAACAAATCCTCGTTCTGGTTTTTTTAGTTTTACTAACCGTTACCTGAAACCGTGATATACTTCAAATACTAGTAATAACGTTTTTTTGCATATGGTAAAGAAAATCCTGTTTCCGGTCGCTTTTATTTTTCTTAGTTTTGCTGTAGCTGGTGGCCTGTCGGCTAAAGTTGCTTTTGCTGCACCACAGTGTCATGCCATTGCTACGGGTAATTGGAGCGACCCTGCCATCTGGAGCAACTGTCATGGTGTTGGTGGTCTTCCAGACGCAACCGATATTGTAAGTATTTCTACTGATTCAATAGTTACTGTTGACGTCTCTAATGCTGTAGCCCGATCATTATATGTTTATGATTCTGTAAATGCTTCACGTGGCTATACGTTTACCCCCTCAGGAGTTCTTACGGTTACCGATTACGCTACCCTTTCTGGATCAAGTGGTTCAGGGTCACAATTCATAAACGTTGGCGACGGTACTCTTATTCTCGGGGGAAATCTTCGTATAGATGGAGGGATTCTTGGTACAGCAACCGTAACTGTTAACAATGGCACTCTTACTGTTGGAGGAAGTATTCTGATGTCAGGTGGCCTAAATGCAAGTCTAGTTTCAACTGGAACGAGTACTATCAATGTTGGAGGAGACTTAACCAATGGAGTGTTAACAACCTCAGGAACTGGAACGATAAATTTTAATGGAACTGGGGCCCAGGAGGTTTCTCCATATGCTACTTTTAATAACGTTATCATCTCGAATACTGGTGGTACTGTAACCATTGATTCAGGAGCCACTGTTATTGGCGGGGACTTATCTGTTACCTCTGGAGATCTTTATCTTGATGGTGGAACACTTGATGTTTTAGGAGATACCACAATTTCGAGTGGTGCTACATGGAGTGAAGGACCAGGTATGGCGGTTACTTTTGCTGGGAATCTCGAAAATGAAGGAACGTTTACTGCTGATACTGGTAACCATACGTTTACTGGGACTGGTAAAACAATTAGTGGAGGAAGTGGAATAGATATTCCTAATTTAGTTATTAGTGGAACTATTACTAACCACAATACTCATGCCCTCACAGCATCTTCCAGCCTATCAGGCGCCGGCACCCTCACTAATGCTAGTAGTGCAATCTTAGAAATTGGTGGAGATCTTACTATTACTACACTTGTTGCCTCTATTCCTGGTAACTTTGTGAAATACACTAAAGCGGGTGATCAAACAATTCGGGCGATCGAGTACAGCCTCCTTGCGGTGAAAAATGGGGGAGTGAAAACTATTCCTTCTGGTATTACTGTTGATTTTGCTCTAGTTATCAATGTGGGAAATGTCGTTGATTTGACGGGAACAACAACCACTCAGGTTCTGTATATGAATAATGCTAGCCAAGATGTTGGCTCTTGGGGTGCGACTGGATCAGGGGCTGCAAATATTAACGACACCTTCTTTTCTGGAACCGGAACGGTTAATGTCACTGGTCTGACGGCAACCATTACTATCGACAGTATTTCAAATGATACCGGCGTTTCTTCGTCTGATTTTATTACCAAAACTGCAGGACAAACAGTGAATGTAACGATGAGTTTCCCCTATATTTCTGGAGAAACAGTTGAAGGTTCTGTTGATGGAGGAGCAACCTATACTAATATCAGCAGCATGGCTTCTGGAACGTCGGTTGTTTGGACTGGAGTGACATTGGCTAGTGGAACAAACACGCTGAAAGTACGAGTTACACTTGCTCCTTCAGATATTTCTGGAACACAGGTTTATACACTTGATACTGATGCTCCAGGAACTATCGCAGCGACACCGAGCGCTGGGACATTTTCGTCATCTCAGAGCGTAACGCTCAGTTCCTCAGGAGCTACGACTGTGTACTATACGACTGATGGCACTTCTCCTTCGTGCTCATCAGGTACACTATACTCTGGGCCGATCACTGTTTCTTCATCCGAAACTATAAACGCGATTGCTTGTGATGATGCTGGTAATGAAACGACTGGATCGTTTACCTATACGATACACACTGGTGGGGGATCAGTATTTCTTATTCCTACTTTGCCAGTCATATCAGCTAACCTTTTAGGAAATTTGACTCAGCCACAAACCACTACAGGTAGAGCAGGTGAACAGAATACTTCAAAAGAGTTATTCCCAAAGAATTTGTATAAAGGCATGACTGACCCTGATGTGAAGCGTCTCCAAGAGTATCTTAATGGCACATCATTTATGGTTGCGAAAACCGGCCCAGGATCTCCAGGACATGAAACTTCTCGCTTTGGTCCTGCTACGGCAAAGGCGTTAATGCTCTTCCAAAAGAGTATCGGTATTACACCGGCAACTGGTGGTTTTGGACCAAAGACGAGAGCGTACGTAAACACACATTCTCACTAAATGAAAATAAAAAAACTGGAGCCAAGGCTCCAGTTTTTTTATTAGTCTTTCTTTTTAAGAATTTCAAGAATCTTATCTAGTTTTTCAACTTCAATACTATTTAACCGAACCTGAAGCGCCTCGATTTCCTTCTTTGCTTCAAGGTTTGTTTGAAAATCTTCAAGTGCCTGAGCCCGGTCACGCTCATTCTGGCGGTTCTGCGCCATCATAATAATTGGCGCCGCGTAGGCAGCTTGTGTTGAAAAGAGAAGGTTGAGAAGAATAAATGGATACGGGTCCCAGTGGTGGGTATAGCCATAGAGGTTGAGCCCCATCCAGAGTATGACAAAAAGGGTTTGGCTGATAATGAAACCCCACGATCCCATACCGTTAGCAACAGCATCGGCAATTTTTTGGCCGATGGTGAGCGTTTCTCGATGCTTCTCGTGCCATGTTTTTTCTCTTTTCATATATCTTGAAGTATAGCGTGCAAAAGCTTGAGGCTCCAACATGTTATACTACAAAGGCTTTTCTCTCTATGTCGAAAGATTATGTCCACTTAAATCGCGGGTTGGTGCTCTCCTATTTTTGGAAGGTAATTCGTCAGTTTCCGCGAACCTTTTATTCTGTCGTTTTTTGCACCATCATTGTCGGTGTTTTGGATGTCTATATTCCATTTCAGTATTTAAAGCTTTGGAACATTCTTTCGGGAGTAACTTCCGGTGGAGCTCACGCTGCTCGTAATATTATTTTCTATATTTTGGCTTGGAATATTGTTCGACACCTTTTTCGTCGGTACGTTACTTTCGCGAATGATTACTTTCAAGCAGGAGTTATGGCAGGGCTTCGAAAGCAAGCCTTTGGATATATGATCGGGCATTCGCACGCGTTTTTTGCTTCATCATTTGGCGGCAGCTTAGTCCAAAAAGTAAATAAATACGCGCGAGCATTTGAAAAACTGATGGACAAGTTTGTCACGGAAGGACTTCCGCTGTTAGTAAAAAGCGTTGGTACAGTTATTGCTATCTACACCTTAAGTCACACGTATGCCTTCATTATTACGATTTTCACCTCCATTTTTATTCTAACCGGATTTATTTATACTCGGTTTAAATTAAAATACGATGTTATTGCCGCAGAAAGCGATACGCATACCACTGGAGCACTTGCTGATTCCATTACTAACCACGCATCTATTCAACTATTCACAGGGCATACTTATGAGCGTACTCGCGTCGGAGAGGTAATTGAAGAGCAGCGCCAAGCAACTGTCTTTAACTGGTATTTGTGGGATGGATTGAATGCTATCCAAGCAAGTTATATTGTCGCCACAGAATTTATATTAATGTGGATTGCTATTGGTGATTGGGAGAATGGGATAACAACTGTTGCAGTATTCGTACTTCTTCAAAACTATTTTATCCGACTGGGTGAAAATCTCTGGAACTTCTCAAGTCTTGTGCGAGCATTTTATGACTCCTTTGCTGATGCCCAAGAAATGGTACAGATTTTTGAAAAACCATACAGTGTGGATGATGAACACGCAGCGAAAAAATTAAAAACGGTTTCAGGCACGGTTGCCTTTAATGACGTTACCTATATTTACGATAGCAATACTCGGCCAGTTATTGATCATCTCTCAATTACTATTCCTCAAGGTCAAAAAATTGCCCTTGTTGGAACTTCAGGAGCAGGGAAGTCAACTTTCGTTCGTCTTATTATGCGCCTTTTTGATGTAACCCGTGGCAGTATTACGATAGATGGTATTGATATTCGCACCGTTACCCAAGAAAGTCTCCGTGAACAAATAGCTTTTGTGCCGCAAGATCCAGTGCTCTTCCATCGAACACTGACCGAAAATATTCGCTACGGTCGTCGCGATGCAACTGACGAAGAAGTTCGCCGAGCTGCGACGCTTGCTCACTGTGATGAATTTATTGATAGGTTACCACTTGGCTATGATACATACGTAGGTGAGCGTGGTATCAAACTTTCAGGTGGAGAACGTCAGCGTATTGCCATTGCTCGGGCTATTTTAAAAAATGCTCCGATCTTGGTGCTCGACGAAGCAACCAGTTCGCTCGATTCGCATTCAGAAGTACTTATTCAGGATGCGCTTCATACGCTTATTCAAGGAAAAACAACGATTGTCATTGCTCATCGACTTTCTACTATTCGAGAAATGGATCGTATCATTGTGCTCGAAAACGGTCGCATACTTGAAGAGGGAACTCATGATAGTTTACTTCGCAAGCGCACCAGTCAGTATAAGAAGCTCTGGGACATTCAAGCGAAAGGATTTTCGAAAAAGCGAGAGATGACTGACTCCGTTCTAGTATGAACGACGCTCGTGCAAAGCAGGGAATAGTGTACGCAGTACTTTCAAATATCCTCTGGGCATTTTTTCCAGTACTGACACTCGTAACTTACCGGGCATTTCCTTCATTGCTTGCGCTTGCCGTTACAACCGGAATTGCTGCCGTGTTTTTTCTGCTCGTCATGCTTACTCGTAACAAGATGCATGAACTGCGCACACCAAAACTTTTCTACTATATTTTTTTCATCACTCTTTTTATTGCAATTGGCGGCTACGGATTTTATTACTGGGGGCTTACCTATACGTCGCCCGGAAATGCCGGCATAATTGGACTATTTGAAGTCTTTACCTCATTTTTATTTTTCAATCTTTTTCATAAGGAAGCATTCTCAAAGGTTCACATGATCGGAGCTTTCTGTATGATCCTCGGTGCGCTTGTTGTGCTTTTGCCGAAATCTGGCGGCGGAGTGAGTGCAGGTTCGCTCCTTATTCTGGTTTCAACGATGATTGCTCCGTTTGGTAACCGATTTCAGCAAAAAGCTCGCGCCATTGCTTCTGGCGAAACAATTATGTTTCTGCGAAATACTTTTGCGACTCTCGTCTTTCTAGTTCTCGCGTTTCTTTTTAAACAAACAACTCTCTCAGGCCCTCTTACGAGCACGGTTATCATTGCTCTTTTTGCTAATGCCGTACTTATTTTCGGAATTTCAAAACTGTTTTTTATTGAGGCGATCCATAGACTTACTGTCACTCGGGTGATTGCCATTTCCAGTTTGGCGCCGTTCATCACCCTCTTTGTTGCATGGTGGTTTCTTCAAATTAAGCCTGAACCGATCCAGTTTCTAGCTCTTCTGCCGTTAGCGCTTGGTGTGCTATTGCTCACCGATCAGTTTCCACTTCAAAAAACATAGCTTCCTACTTTAGGATCGTGGTAGAATAAAACCACTATGATCCATCAGGAACTTCTCTTTTACGTAAAAGAACAGCAAAAGCGTGGCGTGCCAAACGCTTCAATTAAAGAAGTACTCATGCGTGAAGGCGGCTGGAATGAAGCTGATATTGATGAAGTGTTTCGTTTTGCGGTTGCTCCGACAACTCCTCTTCAACCAGCATCCGTTCAAACGTCCACTGTTTCTTCGGTGGCACCAGCTACAAGCACCACAACCACTGCGCCTATTTCTCAACCAGTTAGTAGTGTTGCTCAAAAGCCAGCCGAGCTTGTACCATCACAGCCGGTAACTCCCATTTCAACGACTATTGGATCAGCAGCAACTATAGCGGCTCCACTCGTACCGTCAATGAATGAGCCAAAACCAATGATGTCATCGCCATATGCACCTACAAAAGCAGGAGCAGTACCAGCATTTTCGGGAATGGAAACTAAGGTGATGCTTGAAAAAGCTAAGCCGCGAAAAAGTCGCGCAGGAATATTTGCCGTTATTTTGGTAGTTATTCTTCTGGGAGGAGCTGGTGCCTACGCCTATACGAACTATGTAAGTCCATCACCAAATGTGGCCTTTGCTCGAGGAGCTTCAGCATTTGCAAAACAATCAACATTCCGTTTTTCATTTGACGCCACATCACCAAATCTTTCACCAGCACTCTTCTCGTTTTTGCCAGCCGAAGCAACTCCAACTGAAACAGCTAACCAGGAAGTTGCCGTTGATACGTCGTCGAAACTTTCTCTTTCGGGGACAGTTGCTCCTAGTGGTACACCCAAATATACACTTACTGGGTCACTTGTAACTCCCTCAGTTCCAGTAACTGTTTCTGTACAAGCAAAAACAGGGGATGGAGGTGTCCTTTTCCAATTTCCTAATCTCGGCTACTTTATTGAGCGTTTCAATTTACCAAATGATACTCAAGCAGAAACTTGGTATAAGGCAACTGGAGCTGATATAGAAGAAGCAATCAATCCAGGATTTGTAGCTCTCCGTGCTCTCGCTCCACTTATTACTCCAGGAGCTAATACTCTGGCAAGTGTTTCAAATCTCCTTGCTAAATATCCAATTCTTGTCCCAACAACTTCACTACCACGAGGAACTGATGACGGTTCTTCATATCTCCGTTACCAAGTCACGGTAAGTAAAGAAGCTCTCCGTGCTCTATCACTTGAAGTAATTAAACAAGGACAAGGAACAGCGGCAACGGCAGAGCAAACCGCAAGTGTAGATCAGATGCTCGAGAATCTCACATTCTCAAATGGAGAACTCTGGCTCGCCCCATTTACTTTTTTGCCACATCGTCTTTCTTTAACCATAACCTCTAAAGCGGGTTCAGGACTCCCGTTCGATAGTATCAATACTATGCTGACACTGTCTGGTTACGGCGATGCATTCCCAGTTGAAGCTACGCCAGCATCTACTACTTCAGTCAGAGATGTCATAGATAGTGCTGTTACAAAGCAGAAAGATGCTAGTGTTCAATCACTTATGTCTCAGTCACGAGTAGAAGCTGAAATGTTTTATGGTAAGCGTCGCTCTTACTACAACTTATGTAAGGGATCAACGGAACTTGTTGGAACTTTTGCCGAAATTAAAACTATTACCGGCACTGACCCAACTTGTGTCGCTACTGCGCGTGCGTATGCGATTGCAACGCCGCTTCCAAGTGATACTACGAAGATTGCCTGTGTTGATAGTTCTGGAACTAATGGTACGGTGTCTTCTGTTCCAACAAAGACGGTATGCCAGTAATTGGTTCGCTCCAAGAAACAGTCACCCTTCGCTTAATGATTCTTTGCGGAATCGCTCTTGTAGTTTTTGGAATTTTTCTTTCGCAACAGGTAACTATTCTGGCTGCAGATATTGCGTATCATCAGACAGAAAATGAACATGCGTTAAACGAAACAGGAACTATAAAAAATCTCACCCAATGAGCCTCTCAAACAAAAAATGTGTTCCGTGTGAGGACCCAAACAAAAGTTATTTACTCTCTCAAGATGCGCAAACCAACCTGCTTAATGAACTTACTGGCTGGAGCGTAGATGGTGATGGAAAAAGTATCAGTAAGGAGTATCACTTCTCAGATTTTGTCCACGCCCTTTCATTTGTAAACCAGGTAGGGGATGTTGCTGAAGGAGAAGGGCATCATCCGGATATTGCCATATGGTACAATCGAGTACGCCTCACTCTTACCACGCATTCACAAGGGGGACTTACTGAAAACGATTTTATTGTAGCTAGCAAGATTGATACGATAACTGAAGCGCTCGCCTAATTGTAGTTTCTATGTATATTCTTCTTGATTCCGCATCACTTGTACTTGGCCTCATGGGCTTCGGTATTGCTCAGCATATTTATGGTAAAAAGCGAAGCGGTAAGACCCTCGTTTGTCCACTTCGATCAAATTGCAATCTCGTCATTAACTCTGACTATTCCAAATTTTTTGGTATCCCAGTTGAGATTCTTGGCATGGTGTATTATGGCACCGTCGTTGTATACCATCTTGCTCATATTCTTTTTCCGGAAATACTAGGTTCCTCTGTTATTCTCGCGGCACTTGCCTTCTCTACTATTGCTTTTCTTTTTTCCATGTACCTCACCGCAGTACAGGCTTTTATTCTTAAGCAGTGGTGCGCGTGGTGTTTAACTTCTGCTGGCCTCTCGCTCTCCATATTCCTGCTCACTATTTTTGCGACACCCATACCAATTGCAGTATTGCTTGGAGAGCATACCCGTTTGTTTACTATTTTACATTTGGCTGGGGTTGCCATCGGTGTTGGGTCGGCAACAGTTACCGACGTCTTATTCTTTCGATTTTTGCATGATTACCGCATCTCTTTAGAGGAAAGTAGCGTCATGCAGGTACTCTCTCAGGTTATTTGGGCAGCTCTGGTTATCTTGATCCTTTCCGGTATCTCTCTCTTTATTCCTTCATCTGAACGTTTGCTCGATTCTGGAAAATTTATCACTAAAATGATAGGGATTGGCGTTTTGATTATCAACGGATTTGTCTTAAATGGCATTATCGCGCCTAAACTCGTACAGATTTCTTTTGCCGACGAAAATAGTCCAGAACTTCGCCGTATGCGCAAATTAGCATTTGCCTGCGGAGCAATTTCTATCACTACTTGGTATTTTGTCTTCATTCTTGGAGCCCTTCGTGGGGTTACATTCCCGTTTCTTCCTTTGTTTTTATTGTATATTGTTCTTTTCCTATTTGCAGTTACTGGAAGCCAGATTGCTGAGTATCTGGTTTCTAAAAAACAGTTTCCAGGAATGGAGTAAAAGTTTTATTCGCTCTTTTCGGTTCCGGCGGCTTTCTCATTAATACTGTCCTCGGCAAGTTCTGAAAGGCGTTCGTCGCCACTTTTTTCTTCTTCCAATGTTTCACTAAGAAGTTCGTGTGCACGGGCGTGATCCATTGCTTTTGCCCAACTTGAAGCGGTGCCGTAGAGGGCTATTTCTAAATGTTCAATAGCTTGCACCGAAGCAATAATGATTGCATCGCGCAACGAAAGATCTTCTATCTCAAGTGATGGCTCACTTTCCTCTAGTAGGACATCGAGCGGGGGAAAGGGAATGCCGTTCGGTTCTTCCCCAAATGATTCAAGAAGTTCACCAACTCGCTCCAATTGTTTTTTGGTTTCTTCGAGATGAGACTCAAGAGCATCTTTTAGTTCTGAGTCCCGAGCATGTTCAATTCGTCTGGGAACTCGCTTAATGAGTTCTTCCTCAATGTAGTACAGAATATGTAGTTTTTCGATAAAAAGTTTATGAAATGTTTCGTTCATGGTGTAGATATAAAATAGATACAAAGATAGTGAGGAAAGCAAAAACTAGATTTTCCTCGCTATTTTTGGTATAACGAGCACGCTTCACCTTGCGTGACGCAGTAGCATGGTGCCCATGGTGTAACGGTTAACACAGAGGTTTGTGGAACCTTTAATTCGAGTTCGATTCTCGATGGGCACCCAAGACGAAACAAACGGCAACTACTTGCCGTTTTTTCGTACTTGGGTGAGCCGGAGCCATGTTTCGCGAGCACGCGAAACCGGCGAGGCGGGGTCGCGAGCAAAATTGCTCGACGGAGCAGTTTTGACTTGTGACCCCAAGGCTAGTGCCCAAGTGACTGGCGAGCCAAGAGTCGCGGACGATTCTCGATGGGCGATGATACTTTTGCTACACTATAGTTCATGAAAATCATCTTCATTGCCGGCCCAGTTCGTGGGGACGGCTCGCTTGAATCAAAGCGAAAAAATATTGAGAGTGCTCGCGTACTTATACGCGAGTGTATTACCCAGGGGATCCCATTTTATTCACCACATTTAAATGTGGATCAGGAAAGTATCGAAATGATAGGGGATCTTGGTCAATTTGCTTGGAATTTAAATGCTGAAATGCTTCGCCGCTCAGATGCTCTCGCAGTTCTTCCAGGATTTGAAGATTCGGTTGGTACAAAAAAAGAAATTTCAATTGCTACAGATAGCGGGAAACCAGTGTTTTATCTTCCTAACGATTTTGCCAAAATTGTAAGTTGGCTTTCAGAATCGTAAAAGTGTGAGAAGAAAAATACATACAATACTAAACAGAGAACCTGTTAGCGTTGCTAAAATATCAAGGAGCTCTACATTTCCTCCTGTCACGGAGTCGTAGGCTTCTTTGCTTATAGCTGAGAAAATCCCAAGGAGAAGCGCTATCGTTATACTCTCGATTGGGGAGTGTCCGAATAGAAAAAAAGACAGGATCCAAGAGAAAAGCGTAATACTAAAACCAGCGAGGAGGTGTTTCTGTTTATCTTCTGGGAAAAACATAATTATATTCCAGCACACCTGTTACAAAAATCAATATTTTACGCGTCACGGGATAGAGAACACTCCCGTTATTTCTTGAGGTCGATTTAGTAAATCTACTAGATATTCTTACGCTATGAAAAAAATTCTAACATTTATGGTTGGCGCTGCATTTATTATTGCTGCTGTTGTTCTCTCAGGAGCACAGGCAAAGGCGCAGACTTTTCCGTCTGGTTGTTCTTCGTCTAGCGGTTATAGTACGACAACAGGTGTAGCATGTAATGGCACAACAAGTTATCCAGCAGGATGTATCTCTTCATCTGGATATAGTTCGATAAGTGGTGTTCCATGTAACGGAATGGCGCTTGGTGCAAATGGCGGCTCACCAACAATATATGGTTGTTCAGCTGGATACACGTATAGTGTCTATACCGGTGCACCATGTAATGGAGCAACTGGGCCAAACGTTGGTTCCCCTGGTGTTACCTACTATGTCGCTGGTTGTACTTCTGCAACAGGCTATAGTTCAGTCTCAGGACTTTCCTGTGGCACCGTAGCAAGCTCTCCTGGATCGGTTAATGGTTACGCCATTCTTCCAGGTTGTGCTAATGCAGCGAGTGGATACAGTGTTGTAACAGGCCAATCATGTTATATTGCCGCGGCGAATATTAATACAGGTACGGTACCGGGAGTCCCAAATACTGATGGTGACCCAATTCGTCTTGTAGCACTTATTCTCGCAGGACTTTCTCTCTTCGGTATTGCGTATAGTATGAAACGTGTACTTGCGTAGTTCTTAACAAAAACGGATACCGAAAACGGGTATCCGTTTTTGTGTCGATAGTATGAAAAAAAATTTTCTCATTTTTATATGTTTCCTGCTCATTATCTTTATTGGAAGTGTGTGGTACATTCGCACTTCATCAGACCAGGAAGAAGCTATCCAGGCACCACTTATGGTGGTTTCTAGTCCTAGTGATGTGACCCAGCCACTCCCACAAAATACTTCGGTACTTCCGCAAGATACAACTGATACGACACTTCCCACACAGCTATCTATTCCTACTATTGGCGTAGAAACTTCTATACAACAAGTTGGAGTAACCACGAGCGGCAATATGGCTACGCCGACAAATTATACGGATGTTGGTTGGTATAAGTATGGACCGCGGCCTGGTGAAATGGGAAGCGCCGTTATTGCTGGTCACCGTCGAAATGCAGCTTTTCTCCCTGCAGTTTTTTATCACATTAAAGATCTTGCGATAGGTGACGAAATTTTTATAACACGAAAGGATGGTACAAAACTCCGATTTAAAGTTATTCGGAGTGAGTTTTATAACTATGAAGATGTGCCAACACGACAATTATTTTTGGAAACTGGTGCCGCGTATCTAAAATTGGTTACCTGCGAAGGTGAGTGGCGAGAAGTTGATCGGACTGCTCGTGAGCGCCGAATTATAACCGCGATTCTAGAATCCTAGACCAGAATCATTGGTGATCGCATTGATCTGACTGTAGTTTGAAAGGAAACTTGGAATAGCGAGAGCAAGACCAATAAGCGGAAGAATAAAAAGTGCCACAGTGATAATTGCCGACCAGAGAAAATATTTTCTGGTTTTTTCAACCGATTGGTAGATTTGATCAATCTTTTGCTCTAACGCGGCCAAGCGCTCTTCGGTGCTTTGCATACTAAAAGTGTACCACAGAAAAAATTTGTTTTTTAAATCACGCAAAAATCCCCAAAAGGGGATTTTTGTTGTAGTTACTTCAATGCGTTCTTAGCTCCGCCGACAAAGGCTCCTCCGGCAATGAGTGTAACAAGGAAGAGTACTAAGAAGACATAAAAGAGAACTTTAGCGATTGCAATTGAAGCACCAGCGATCGTTGTAAAACCAAAAATTGCAGCAACAATAGCAACAACTAAGAAAATTAAACTCCATTTAAGCATAGCGTAACTCATATATAACTAAGCTCTAATAACCTGGTACGCATCTTTTAAGGGTTGTACCCCCTCCTAAAGCTAACGATTTCTTAAAAAGTGCTGTGACAGTGCATTTTTGAAACAAATAAAATCTGATATAGTCCTCGTATGAAAGAAGGGTCCAAGGGAAGAGTTATTGCTTTTGACTTTGATGGAGTGATTGCGCACTACGCGGGATTTGTGGCAAAAGATCATGTGCGTGAGCCTAATGAACAGGTTGTAGAAGCAATGAGAACACTTCAAAAAGATGGTTATAAAATCCTCGTGCACTCAACTCGCGGCGAGGCGTTCCTAAAATCATATTGCGAGAAGTTTGGTATTCCACACGATTACATAAATCGCCGACCTGACCGAGAAGGTGAAAATCCTGGTAAACCAATTGCCTACGTATATATTGATGATAACTCTATTTGTTATCACGGCCAGAGTGCTGGTGAGTTGGTCCAGCAGATTGAGGAGTTTAAGCCGTACTGGAGAAGTTAAGTATGGATCAGATTTCGTGGAACGATTTTGAAAAAGTAGAACTTCGAGTTGGTACGGTACTTGCTGTTGATGATTTCCCGGAAGCTCGTAAACCAGCTTGGAAATTGACTATTGATTTTGGTCAATTTGGTATAAAGCGTTCTAGTGCTCAGATTACCAAGCACTATACCAAAGAGAATCTCGTGGGAACTCAGGTGCTTGCCGTTATTAATTTCCCGGCCAAACAAGTTGGTCCATTCATGTCAGAGTGTCTCACCACGGGGTTTGCTGATGACCAAGGAGATATCGTTCTTGCTCGACCAGAAAAACCAGTACCTAATGGGACAAAGCTCCTCTAGCCCTCTTCGTGGTACTATAGTGATATGTTTCAAGAAGGCGTGTATTACCGTTTTGGCAAGAAAACACTTACTCTTGCTCTTTCTCGATCATTCTCTTTTCTCATCTTTGCGGTTCTTGCATTCATGGTACTTTTTTTTGCCCGAGGGAAAGTCGCTCTTCTTTCGATCGCTCACCAGGGAACATTTCTTACGCTCTTTGATTCAATCTTAAAAAACATTACCTTTTACGGAATGATTGCTCTCGGGATTATTTTTGTCATTCTTGTTTTTTCAGCGTGGCTTGATTATCAAAGTCGTGAGTTTATGCTCGATCAGTATGCTTTACGAATCAGAAGCGGTATATTTTCCCGCCATGAAATTACGATTCCTTACGGAGAAATTCAGAACGTGAACATGAATGAAACTTTTTCTGGTCGGATGATGGGAGTCGTTGAGTTGTTGGTGCTCACCGCTGGTCACGAGGACAAAGGAGAAGAGTCCTCAGGAATATTCCAGATGATTGATCGAAATGTTGCTACTAATCTTCAGGATGAATTATTGCGTCGAGCCAGTGCTTCTAATTTTCATTTTGGGTCCGGAGCTCCCGCTTCCTCTATACCATCGCATGTCGAATGATTTTCTTAAAAAAATAGTTAGTGAGCCAGCTGAACTACTCGAAAAGGGGATAGAAGTGGCAGAACAAGCTGAGCATACTGTCGCCTCAAAGAAGACAGTAGCGAAAATTTCAGGTTACTTGAATGCGCTGGGTCCTGGGCTTATTACCGGAGCAGCTGATGATGATCCTTCTGGTATTGCTACCTACTCACAAACAGGGGCTCAGTTCGGTTTTCAATTTATTTGGCTTTCGCTTTTTACGTTTCCCTTGATGGCGGTGGTACAAGAAATGTGTGCACGTATCGGACTCTCTACTGGCAGGGGATTAGCCGCAAATGTCCGTATGCATTTCCCAAAATGGTTTCTGTATGGTTCCACTTTTTTTCTTGTCGTAGCAAACACTTTTAATATTGCTGCTGACCTAGGAGCTATGGCAGAAGCAACGAAGCTTGTATTTGCAGGAGCCTCATTTACACTCCTCGTGGTATTTTTTGCCTTAGCATCGTTACTGCTTCAGATTTTTACTACGTATCAAACGTACGCCCGATACCTAAAATATCTTACGTTCATCCTTTTTTCGTACGTTGCAGTTGTTTTTTTTATCCATATCAATTGGCATGATCTTTTTATTCACTTAGTTGTTCCAACTATTTCGTTTACCAAAGACGAGCTACTTATTGTTTGTGCTGTGTTGGGAACTACAATCTCACCATACCTTTTCTTCTGGCAAAGTTCACAAGAAGTAGAGGAGGAGGTGCTTCACGGAAAAACTACTGTTACTCTTCGCAAAGAAGCAGTTGAACCAACCATGATTCGAGATATGCGTCTTGATGTCTGGAGTGGCATGTTGGTTTCAAATGTAGTGATGTTCTTTATTATTGCTGCATGTGGAGCAACACTTCATCAGGCAGGTATAACAACGATACAGACAGCAGGGGACGCGGCTCTAGCTTTAAAGCCGTTCGCCGGAAATTTTGCTTTTACACTTTTCGCTTTAGGTATTATCGGTACTGGCATGCTTGCAACCCCAGTGCTTGCTGGAGCATCATCGTATGCAGTCTCTGAAACTTTTCGTTTTAAAGAAGGACTCTATCGAAAATTAAAAGATGCCTACGCATTCTACGGGGTGATTATTATTGGCATGGTGCTCGGGATTCTCTTAAACTTTGTTGGCCTTGATCCAATTAGAATGCTTTTGTATGCCGCTGTACTTAATGGATTAGTTGCGCCGCTTATTCTTGTTGCCATTGTCTATCTAGCTTCAAATAAAAAAGTTATGGGAGTCTGGGTAAATCGCAAGGGAACGTCGCTTCTTGGTTGGTTCATCATTATTATGATGGTTATCTCAGGTACGTGTGCGGTAGTTGCTCTGTTTTAAGCATTTGTCTCTACTACATACTCTCGGTATACTCTACGATATATGTCTACTGGAACGCTTATTGCTACTATTACGGCCTTAGTTGCCGTTTTTCTCTTTGCGATAACAAAATTTTCTCATCAAATTGAACGTAATGCTGGTCCAAAATTTCGCTCGTTCATTCATCATGTTACCGGAACACCCATTACGGGAGCATTGGCCGGATTTGTAACCTCCGCAGTTTCTCAATCGAGTAGTGTAACCTCAGTATTGGCTGTCTCTTTAGCTGAAGCAGGAATGCTCTCTTTTAGCGGGAGCCTCGGGGTTATTATTGGAGCCAATGTTGGCACCACGATTACGTCGCAACTCGTAGCTTTCAAGCTTACGGCGATTGCTCCGTATTTTGTTATTTTAGGCCTCGTGCTTCACTATACGCCAAGCTCTTTTAGACGATATGGCAAGCCCATTTTTTATTTTGGGTTACTTTTCTTCACGTTGTTTCTCATGCAAGATAAGCTTGCTACTCTCGCGCAGACCCCTTTTATGGTTCGTTTTCTTACCCTCTCAAGCGCTCCTATCTTAGCTGCGTTGGTTGGAGCCTTTGCTGCCTTAATTTTTCAATCAAGCACGCTCGTAACCACGATTGCTATTCTTTTAGTTGGTTCAGGCGGTATCCCATTTTCTCAAGCGTTGCCGATTATTCTTGGTGCTAATGTTGGTACAACTTCAACTGCGATTATTGCGTCGTTGCCGCTATCTGCCCGTGCACGAGAGGTTGCTGTTGCGCACGCCATTTTTAACGTTGTTGGTTCTGTTGTGTTCATGTTTATTTTGAATCCATTTTCAAAACTTATTTATTTTATTGGCGGTACTCCTGAGCAGTATGTTGCTAATGCGCATCTCATCTTTAATGCAACATGTGCTATCGTTGCGTTACTTCTCTTTCCTCTTTATGAACGCGCAACACGATTTATATCAGTTTGGTTTGAAAAAGTAGTTGCTCCCTTGCCACGTAATCACGAATTGTCATAAAGTGAAATGTGCGCATGTGATATACTAATGCTTGTAAGTAACTAATGTTAATTCTATGGCCAACGACACTGTCGCAAAAAAAATAGTTGAAGGAACAGATCTTCCAACTCATGTTCCACTCCAAGATTTTCGTAAAACACCAACCACTGGTTTAGTTCCAGAAGAAATAAAAAAAATTTGTCGTGGTCTTGCCCCAAAAGATCGCGAGAAGCAACTTCTCTGTGTGATTGAAGAAGAAACGAAGCAGGGATTTGAGTTTCTAAAACAGTATCCACGTATCGTTACTATTTTGGGTTCAGCTCGAACACCAGAAGGGGATATGTACTACGAAGCTGCTCGAGAATGCGGTCGCCGCCTTGTTGAAGATTTTGGTGTTGCGGTTGCTACTGGTGGTGGTCCCGGCATTATGGAAGCAGCAAATCGTGGAGCAAAAGAGGCAAACGGTAAGTCTCTCGGTATTGCTATTGCGCTTCCACATGAACAAGCAACCAATCCCTACGTTACTGATTCACTAACATTTCACTTTTTCTTTACCCGTAAAGTGATTATGAGTTATGCCGCTAAAGCATATATCTTTTTCCCTGGTGGTTTTGGGACACTCAATGAACTTTTTGAATTTTTGACTTTAGTTCAAACAGAAAAGGTTCCGCCAATGCCAATTTTCCTTTTTGGTAGCGAATATTGGAATCCACTCCTCTCCCTTGTTGAAGATGAACTTCGCGGCAGACGTTATATCGATCCAAAAGATGAGCACCTTTTTGTTATTTCTGACTCTCTTGATGAGATCATGGAGAGCCTCTCCCACTTTTTGAAGCGAGAAGAGGGGAATGCTCTCTAAACAGGTAAAAAATTTTTTCCATCATAGTATTTTTCTTTTAAAAAGAGCTCTCCGGAGCTCTTTTTAAAGCGTCGTTTGGCGTGCATATTGACCCCTGCGAGAGACCATGTCCAAAGCCCCAAAAAAGTACTTTTCCACTATTAAACCCGACCTCGCCACGTGCTAAAATCTGACTCCAACCGAGGTAGGCTGGGAAAAACGAGGATACGCAGCTCCCAAAAAAGCGCGTTCTTTCCTCTCCACGGAAAGGTACATCTTCTCATTGGCATGGTAGCCACACGTGAGTACAGAGAACACCTCTCCTTTATAAAGTAAGCGAGAAATATTTTATGACAACCAGTATCACCAAGCGTGACGGCACAAAAGAAGAGTTCAATGCCGACCGTATCAACCGTTCAATTGAACGTGCTTGTTACGGAATTCAAAATCCGATCGAAAAGGTGACACAGATTGCTTCTGAAACTCAGCTTACCCTCTACGAAGGTATTACCACTGAAGAAATGGATCAGGCTACCATCAATGCTGCTCTTCAAAATGCTCAGTACGACCTCGACTACGATAAAATTGCTACCCGCCTCCTCCTCAAAACTATTTACAAGCGTGTACTTGGTGACTATGAAACCAAAGAAGAGCTTGTAACGATGCACAAAGGTCACTTCAAACACTATATTCGTCTTGGTATTGAACTTGGATTGCTCGATAAAAAACTACAGAGCAAGTTTGATCTTGATGAACTCGGCAAGCACTTAAAACTTGATCGTGATGAGCTCTACAAATATTCTGGTGTGTCGACAATGCTCGATCGTTATCTCATTAAAGATGAGAAGCGTCACCCCCTTGAAGCGCCGCAGTATTTTTGGATGCGTGTAGCGATGACGATGGCGCTTCCTGAAAAGAATCCAACCGAATGGGCAAAAAAGTTTTACGACAAAATGTCTCGTCTCGAGTATCTTTCAGCAGGAAGTACAAACGTAAACGCGGGAACAAACTCACCATCATTCTCAAATTGTTACTTGATGCAGGTTGAAGATGACATGGATCATATTGGGAAGACGGTACGCGATGTGCTCATGCTCTCAAAAGCAACCGGTGGTATTGGTTTGGCAGTCACCAAACTTCGTGCATCGGGATCTCTCCTTCGTTCATCAAATACTGTTTCCTCTGGTCCAATTCCGTTCCTGCACATTATCGACTCAGCAATCAGAGCAGTGCAGCGTGGTGGAAAAAAACTTGGTGCCCTCTGTTTCTATATGGAAAACTGGCACCTTGATTTCCAGGACTTCCTCGATTTGAAGCAAAATGCTGGTGATGACTACCGTCGAACCCGCACTGCCAATATCGCCGTCTACCTTTCTGATGAATTTATGGCTCGTGTCCGTGACGATAAAGACTGGTACCTCTTTGATCCAAAAGAAACCCCTGACCTCGTTGAGCTTTACGGTAAGGCTTTCTCGAAGCGTTACCAAGAGTACTGCGACCTTGCCGAAAAAGGAGAAATTACTCTCTGGAAGAAGCTTCCAGCTCGTCAACAATATAAAAATATCTTAGTTTCTCTGCAGACTACTTCTCACCCATGGCTTACCTGGAAGGATACTATTAATGTTCGCGCACTAAATAACAACACCGGCACTATTCACTGTTCAAACCTTTGTACCGAAGTAACACTTCCTCAGAACAAAGATAATGTGGCCGTCTGTAACCTGATTTCTGTAAACCTGCCGAAACACTTAGTAGGGAAGCAGATGGACTGGATGCGTCTCGAAGAATCAGTTCGTCTTTCAATTCGCCAGCTCGATAACTTGATCGATATTAACCAACCGCCAATCCCTGAAGCAAAGCGTGCTGACAGTGAGAATCGCGCTGTTGGTCTTGGTCTCATGGGTCTCTCTGACACGATTGAACAACTTGGATATTCATATGAAGATACGGCCGCTCACGACTTCGTCGATAAAGTTTTTGAGTTCATGAGTTATATGGCAATCGACGAGAGTGCTAAACTCGCTGAAGAACGCGGAGCGTACAAAAATTTTGATGGTTCAGGGTGGAGTAAGGGAATGGTTCCAATGGATACACTTTCTAAACTGGCAGCTGATCGTGGTATTGAGCTCGCTATTCCAACTGGCCCAGTCGGTGGAATTCCAGAACTTGATTGGGAAGCACTTCGCAAGAAGGTGCGCAAAGGTGTACGTAATGCAACTGTGATGGCAATTGCTCCAAACGCAAACATTGGTTTGGTTGCTGGAACTTCTCCTGGTATTGATCCTCGTTTTGCTCAGATGTTCTCCCGCAACAAGATTTCTGGTAAGTATCTCGAAGTGAACTCAAACTTGGTAAATGACTTGAAAGAAGAAGGTCTTTGGGAAAAATATCAAAGTGAAATTCTGGAAAACCATGGAGATATCCAAAACATTGCTGGTATCCCAGAATCTCTTAAGCGAATTTATAAAACTTCATTTTCTACTTCACCATACGCGTTCATTGAAATAGCCGCTCGTGCTCAGAAATGGGTAGACCAAGCAATTTCTCGCAACATGTATCTTGATGTGCGTGATATCGACGAAGTGATGAATATTTACAGTTCGGCATGGGAGAAGGGTTTGAAAACTACGTACTATCTCCACATGAAGCCAAAGCATACCGTTGAGCAATCAACTGTTGCCGTTAATAAAGCAGCAGCTATGGGTAAGAAAGGTTTCTCCTCACTCTTTAATACTGCTCCAAAATCTGATACTCAAGCTACAGCTGTAGTTGTTGAAGAAGTCGTGAAAGTAGAAACGACTGAATCAACTCCATCACCAGTCATTATCGAGGCAACTGTCGCGGTTGCTGCTGCTCCTGTTATAGAACCTATCCAGGTAAAAGAGGAAGCAGTGCAGCAAAAACCTCAGCTTGAGAAACGAAAAGCCGCCTTTGCTCCACTTTCAGAACTCGCGAACGTTGCCAAAGCAGTGGATCGAAAACCAAAAGTAGTCATTCATGGTCCTGTGGACCCAAATGATGCCCTCTTGTGTGAAGGCTGTCAGTAGGATAGTCTCCCGTTAGTCACTATTAGCCCGTCAGGATTGTCGCCTGGCGCAGTACTTCTAACCCTCAATTATTTATGCTCGTCGGAAAAGCTACCCCTGAAGACACAAGTCTTCACCCAATGCACTATAAGTGGGCCTATGATCTCTATAACCAAGCAGTGCGCAACACCTGGTTCCCACACGAAATTCCACTCGGTGAAGATCTCAAAGACTGGAACGAAATGACCCAAGATGAACGCCATGCGGTGAAGTTCTTGATGTCATTTTTTAACCCAGCCGAACTTATCGTGAATCGTTCACTCGCACTTGGCGTATACCCATACATCAAATCGCCAGAGTGTCACCTCTATCTCGCGAAGCAAATGTGGGAAGAAGCAAACCACTGCGTGGCTTTTGAATACGTACTTGAAACATTTCCGATGGATCGCGATACCATCTATAAAATTCACACCGAAACTGAATCGATGGTAAAGAAAGAGGCCTTCATCACGAAATACTTGAAGCGCATGACCGAAGATCTTCTTGATATTGATACACCAGAAGGGAAGAAGGACTTTATCCGAAACCTTGTTGCTACCAACATTGTGATGGAAGGTATCTGGTTCTACTCAGGATTCATGGTGGTGCTTTCATTCCGCCAGCGCAACAAATTGCGAAACTTTGCTTCGATGGTGAACTGGGTAATTCGTGATGAATCGCTCCACCTTAAATTCGGTATGAGTCTTATCATGAACATTCTTGAAGAAAATCCAGAACTTCTTACCCAAGAATTTGCTGAAGAACTTCGCAATATTGTGATTGAAGGAGTTGATCTTGAAGTAGCCTACAACAAAGATCTCTTCCCAACAGGTATTCTTGGTTTGAATGCTGAATACGTAAACCAGTATGTGAAGTACGTTGCTGATCGTCGTCTCGAAGAGCTCGGCATGCCAAAACACTACGGTGCAACGAACCCAGCAAAGTGGATGAGTACTGCAACCGACGTCTACGAATTGGTGAATTTCTTCGAAGCCCAGAACACCGCCTACGAAGTGGACGCCCACGGCCACTCAAAAAAGGACGGAGAAAAGAAATAATCTCTCTGCGACAAACCCGCCTGTACGGCGGGTTTTAGCGTGCTAGAATCGCTCTATGACCGAAAGCCGAAACTGCCAGAACTGTAAGGCTACTTTTACTATTTATCCGGAAGACGTTCTGTTTTACGAGCGAATTTCAGTTCCAAAACCAACTTTTTGCCCTGATTGTCGGATGGCTCGAAGAATGAGTTTCCGGAATCTTCGAAGTTTATATCGTCGAGTATGTGGTTTGTGCGCAAGAGCAATTATTACGATGTATCATACTGATGATCCGGCTCCGGTTTTTTGTAATGAGTGCTGGCTCAGTGATGGATGGGATGGGTCAGAATACGCCCAAGATATTGACTGGTCTCGGCCGTTCTTAGCCCAGTGGCACGAGCTTTATCAAAAAGTGCCACGATATGCGCTTTGGAAACCTGGGGGCGCAATGCAAAATTCTGAATATACAAATTATTCTATAGATAACAAAAATTGTTATTTGTCGTACTCTGTTGTTCGATGCGAAGATGTTGCATATTCTGAAAACATTGACGATTCAAAAGAATGCCTGGATTGTTTGTATATGAAAGGCGGAGAACTCTGTTATGAGAACATTGAGAGTAGTAAGAATTCTCGTTGTCGATATACCTTCCAATGTCGTGATTCAATAGATTCGTGGTTTATCTATGACTGTGCCAATTGCCAGGATTGTTTTATGTCCGCTAATCTTCGCAATAATCGATATGTTTTCCGCGGTGAACAGCTTTCGCGAGAAGAATACCAAAAAAGAATGGCAAACATTGATACTGAGGATCAGGAAGTTATTAATTCCCTAAGAGAGGAATTTCGTGCACTCATACAGTCAAGTATTCATCGTTTTGCTAATATTTTGCAGAGTCCGGACGCAACCGGAGAACAGATCCAAAACGCTCGCAGTGTCTTTCGGTCGTTTGGTGTTTACAATGCCGAGTACGTCCGTTATGGTGCCCGTGTTTTATCAGGGTCAGATCTTTTCGATGTCTATGGAATTTCTGAAACTGAACTTGCCTACGAATCCATGGCGACATCGTTCGGTATGCAAAACAGTAAGTGCTCTTTTTTGTGTGATAATACAACGAGTGATATTACCTATTGTGTTCTTTCAAAAGGCCTTTCGAATTGTTTTGGTTGCATTGGTTTAAAGAAAAAATCATATTCAATTTTGAACAAGCAATATTCCCAAGAAGAATATGAAATTCTTGTACCGAAACTCATTGAGCATATGAATGTGATGCCATATATCGATAGAAAAGGACATGAGTACAAGTATGGAGAGTTTTTCCCATTTGAATTTTCCCCGTTTGCATATAACGAAACTGTCGCCCATGATTATTTCCCGATAACAGAGGTAGGAGCTGACAGTTTTGGATATCTATGGAAAGGGAAAGAAGAGCGAGACTATAAAATAACTATTCCTATGGGATCGTTTGCTGCTACCCCAAGTGAAATGGATGAGGCTGTTACAAAGGAAGTTGTGGGGTGTGTAAATCAAGGAAGTTCTGAAACTCAATGTACAACAGCTTTCCGCATTACGTCGGATGAACTGCTACTGCTGCAACGTCTGAAATTACCATTTCCTAAAAAATGCCCAAACTGTCGTCATTATGAGCGACTAGCAATACGCGCACCGATGTGTCTTAACCAGGGAAGTTGTATGTGCGAAGTAAAAACTCATAACCACGGTGATGTTTGTGGTAAGAATTTTGAAACTCCATGGAATCCGGGCAAAATCTCAAAACTCTACTGTGAACCTTGTTACCAACAAGAAGTAAGTTAAAAATGTATATATACACTCCACGTCAGGGGTGAGAAATGTATATAAAGACAAAAAGGGCTTACTTTGCTATAGTTTTTTCATGGAAAACCCTAATGTGCAGCATGAGCAAGCAACTGCCCACGTGTCTTATAAAGAAACTCGAGAGCTTTTAGATGAACTTCGGGTTGACCGGTTAGCGAACCAATTTTCAAATCGAGTAGCCACATTGGTGATTGCTTCACTTGGTTTAACTACTGCGCTTGCTTGGGACGATACCCTTCGTGGAATTTTCCATGCCATCTTCGGCGCTAGTGAGTCGCTTGGTGAAAAAATTCTCTATTCGGTTTTAGTTACTCTATGCGCGGTTATCATTACCATTGTTCTGGCTCGCTCGATTCGCCGGAAAGATAAAATAAAGGAATAATGATTCTCACTACTAAACCAGAAAAAGACTACGAACTACTCGATAGTGGTAGCGGCTTAAAACTCGAACGTTACGGCTCGTTCGTTCTTTCTCGTCCTGATCCGCAGGCATTGTGGCAGCCGCTTTTGAAAGGCGAGTGGCAAACTGCCGATGCAACGTTTATTCGGAAAGGGAAACATGTTGAGTGGAAAAAGAAAAAAACTTTTCCGGCTGCTTGGCCGATACAGTTTGGTGGACTCACGTTTGAAATCAGACCATCTTCATTTAAGCATACCGGCTTATTTCCTGAGCATCTTTCGAGTTGGCAATGGATGGCCTGGAAGATAGAGCAAAGAACAACCCCAGTAAAGGTATTGAATCTTTTTGGCTATACCGGCGGAGCAACTCTCGCGTGTGCCAAGGCAGGTGGAGAAGTGACTCATGTTGATGGCTCAAAAATGGCCATTGCTTGGGCGCGCAAAAATCAAGAACTCTCAGGTCTTTCTGAAAAACCAATTCGCTGGATTCTTGATGACGCTGTGCAGTTTCTAAAACGTGAAGTAAAGCGTGGAAACAAATACGACGGTATCGTGATGGATCCACCAGCTTTTGGGCATGGAGCGAAAGGGGAAGTGTGGAAAATTGAAGAGAATTTCCAAGAACTAATGAGCTTATGTTTCCAAGTTCTCTCGGATAAACCGCTGTTCTTTTTGATCAACGGTTATGCTTCCGGCTATTCACCGATTGCGTACCAAAACAATCTTTTGCCGCTTACTGAAAAGTTCGGTGGCATAGTCGAAACAGGGGAATTAGCTATCGAAGAATCAAACAAAACGTCTGGTAACCTAGGCCGGCTGTTGCCGTGTGGTATTTTTGCCCGTTGGAGCAAATAGTTGCTTCTCTATAAAAAGGGTTTACACTGTACATAACAGATCACTTTTTAAAGTTTGATCACTGAAAATTTCATACACAAAACCTACTTTCTATGGCTAGGAAAACGAAATTCTATTACCGGATTGAAGGGGAATTTCATCAAAGAAAGTACGCTCCGTTTGAATTTGAATTCTATGCAGAAACACACCGAACCCTTGAAAGCCTGGGTATCGCAGATATTCTCGATATTCTTACCCAGATATCTCCCCAAGATAGTATTGGGGCAGAAGAAGTAAAAGGATGGTCGTTTGAGCCCATTACCAAAAAAGAATTTAAATCACAGGATGCAACTTTTATTATTCCCGTACCACAAACAAAGTGAAACTGAGCGGTATATATAGTATCGCTCTTTTTCTAATTTCATTTGACGCCCATGCTATAGTGAACGTATGGGGTTTTTAGACAAACTGAATTGGCGCTACGCTGTCAAAAAATTCAATACCCAAGTTGTTTCAGAGGATGCTCTTACAAAGATTATTGAGGCTATTCGTATGGCTCCATCGGCTTCAGGGCTCCAGCCGTACCATATTACCGTGGTTCGTGATCAGGCACTCCGCGAAAAGTTGTTTGAACACGCCAAAGGTAATCCAAAAATTTTGAATTGCTCACATTTATTTGTGTTTTCTTCCCGAGTAGATTTTCCAAAACGTGTCGAAGATTTTATTGCCGAAGTAAAAAAGACTCGAAATCAAACTGATGAAGATGTCCTACTCTATCGAGAGAGTCTTTTAAAAGGTGTTACTGTAAAAACTCCTGACGAGCTTCGGGTATGGGCAGGGAAGCAAACCTACCTTGCGTTAGGTTTTGGGTTAGCAGCGGCAGCAGAACTTGGCGTTGATTCTGGCCCGATGGAAGGATTCAAAAAAGACGAATTCAAACGAGTGCTCGAGCTTCCAGACTATATGTATCCAGAAGCACTTATGGCTATTGGTTATCGCGATCCAACTGACGAGAATCAGCCAGAATTTCGTAAAAAAGTACGGTTCCAAAAAGATGAGCTTTTTGATTTTCGCTAAGCTATTGATGTGGAAAAGAGATTTTGCTCTTACCAGTCGAGTGCTACCATAGGTGTATGACACTTACGCAAATTTGGAACGGTATCGCGCTCGCCATTAATAATATTGGTGTTGTCTTGTTTCTCATTCTTCTCCTTATTGATGCCGTTCTGTGGCGAATTCACCCGGTACTCGGTACTTTAGGAGCACTCTTTATTTTCGCGCTTCTTTTTGGCCTTATTCACATTTAAGTCATGCGACACGTTTCTCGCGAGAACTTAATAACCGTTCTCGCTCTCTCGATCATTTTCTCTCTGATTCTTGGAGTGAGTACTTTTTGGTTTGCGCCAACAGGACTTACTTATAGCAAAGCATCCTTTATTAATTTTGCTTGGTTAGTATTTGGGCTTGGTCTCGCAAGGTTTTTTGCTCGAGATACTCTAGAGTCAATTCATCTTTCAAAAATTGGAAGCCTTCTTATTATTTGTGTGAGTATAACAGCAGTCATTCTTGCCTTTTTTGCCGGTGATCCTATGACTCGGGCAATTAAGCTTTTAGAAATCTTATTTCAAGATTTGGTGATTGCTGGTGTTCTTGTGTCTCTGTTTCCGGTACTCGAAAAAACTAAAGAACGTTTAGTATTAGCATTTTCTTTTGCAGCAATTCATCTGCCTTTAATCGCTGTTGCTCCACTTGCTCATGCTGGGGTGGTGGTTATTGCTTCATATATTGTGGCGTATCTCACACCGCACTGGTTTGTGCAGTCAAAACGGGATATGGCATTTATTATCGTGCCACACATTGTTTTCTATTTACTTTTCGGGAGCTACCTTGTTGGGATTACGTGGTAGTTAGACAATGGTAAGTATTGCGACTTCAGGGTCTGTTCCGATACGGAGAAGCGGACCTGCAGTGCCGACTCCAACGGAAGTGAAACCAGCGGTTTCACCCAAGGTGTAGTGACCCTTTGTTTTCTTTTTATAAATTGCCTTCACAAACAACGTAAGAGGGAAAAATTGGCCGCTATGAGTGTGGCCTGAGATGATAAGTGAAATACCTGCCTCTGCCAGAGCCTCAGCGTTTTTAGGATCATGGAGAATGGCAATTGAAGGCTTATCGTTTTTAGTGAAGCCGGCACGACTTAGTCGTTCGCGTGTTGCTGTAAATTTTTCGTGAGCATAAATGAGGCCAACAATAGTTGTATCGTTTATCGTAACTGTTTGATCATTGAGTACCGTTACATGCTTACCTAAGGCCTGATAGTACGCTTCCTGATCACGGTTGTATTCATCGTGATTGCCGGCTGTATAGAAGGCACCAAAAGTACTTTTAAGTTCCGAGAGTGGTGCCAGTGCTTCTTCGTAGGGAATTACTGGACCATCGATGAGATCGCCAGCAATGAAAATAATATCCGGTTTTTCAGCATTCGTGAGATCAACCACTTTCTTCATGAACCGTTCGCGGCGTACCATGCCGAGGTGAACATCAGAAATTACTGCAATTTTTTTGCCACTCCACAGCGGTGAAAGAGTTGGTGCGGTAATTCTGTAGTGAACCGCATTTGGGGTGAGGGCATTATAAATACCATAGATAAGTAAAGCCGCAATTCCGAGAAGGGTTATTACTAGCGTAGTAACGAGCGGAAGATGAATTCCAATCGTTATAGTAACGATATACAGAATAGTAAGTAGTGCTGATGCAAAGAAGAGATAAATTAGAATTGGTATCCAAAAAATGACGATACTATATACAAGTGCTAATGCCCCGTGGTAACGGAATCGGCCAAAAATCATTGTTGCTACAATGAAGAGTGGTCCAAAGAGCATCGTCATCTTAAGTGCTACAACGAGGGCAAGTAGCTTCCCTGAAGCAAAGGTTGTAACCGTTGTAAGGGTTACAAACGAACAGGCAGCAATAATAACTAAGAAGAGGATGATCGAAAAAAGATACATGCGGTTTAACATCCGAGTGAGTATAACATACCGCCCTAGAGTGATTGGAACACGGCCGTTCTTCATGTACAATACAAGCCTAATCATAAGTTGTACCTCGTATGCAAAAATCTGACCTTGTATTTCCCATTGTTTTGATTATTGTATGTGCACTCGTGTTTGGTGGCATCTATTATGCTGCCTCTCGTGATAAGGGAACGACACAATCTTCATCAACTAGTGGAGATTTATCAGCTAATAACAATCAATCTATGAGTACCGCAGAGAAGAATTTACAAGATGGTCAGGCTTTTTTGGCAGAAAATGGCAAGCGTTCGGAAGTGCATACAACCACTAGTGGACTTCAGTATGAAATTCTTCGTGAAGGAACTGGACCAAAGCCAACCAAAAATCAAACAGTTAAAGTTGATTACGAAGGAACATTAATTGACGGCACTGTTTTTGATAGTTCATACAAGCGAGGTGAACCGATCGAATTCGGTGTCACCCAGGTAATTGCGGGTTGGACAGAAGCACTTCAGCTTATGCCAGTTGGTTCTAAATGGAAACTCTATATTCCATCCAATTTAGCCTATGGCCCATACGGGGCAGGTGGAGCAATTGGCCCGAATGAGACGCTTATTTTTACTGTCGAACTTCTTGGTGTCCGCTAAATAGCATATATGCGTCGTACAGGAGATTTTTTTGCCCACCTCGGAGGATGGATATGGGCTCATAAATGGAAAAGTGTCGGAGTTCTTATTCTTATTGCCGTCATTCTTTTTAGTGTTCTTTCACCAAAAAAACCAAAAACACCGATTGTCTTTGAATCAGTGAAAGAGGGAAACTTGAAAGCAACCGTGCTTGCAACAGGAACGGTTACGTCGGTTACCGACCTCGCACTCTCATTTCCAGCTTCAGATATTCTTCGGAAACTCTCTGTGGTTGTTGGCGATAAAGTAAAATCAGGTACCATACTCGCAACTCTTGATAATCGTGACGAGCGAGCCGCTCTTACTTCTGCGCAAGGAGCCGTGGCTTCTGCAGAAGCTGCTAAGCAAAAACTTATTGAGGGAGCTTCAAACGAAGAAATTAAAGTTGCTCAAACAGCAGTTGATAATGCTCAAGCTGAACTTACTCAGACAACTAAAGAACAGAATCAGCTTGTTGAAAATGCTCACCGGGCTCTCTTAAGTGGGGGGCTTGCAGCAATTCCTGTCGATACCAAGACAACCATACCAGCTCCAACAATTTCTGGAACATATACAAGTAGCCAAGAAGGTACATATACGATCGATATCTCGAGTACTGGAGGCGGAGGCCAATTCTCAATTTCTGGGCTCGAGACCGGTGGAGGATTGGTTTCGACAACCGCTCCAGTTGCACTTGGTACTCGAGGACTTTTTATAGAGTTTCCATCGAACTTTACTGCAGTTTCTGGTACTTCTTGGACTGTTCAAATTCCAAATACCCAAGCTTCCGTTTATGCTGCTAACTACAATGCGTATCAAGCCGCAATACAAATGCGTGAAAGTGCCCTCGTTTCTGCTCAAGCAGTTGTAAATGCACGACAAGCTGACCTCGCTCTAAAGCAGGCAGATGCTCGCCCAGCTGAAATTGCAGCTGCTGAAGCTGATATCCTTTCTGCCCGCGGCAAGCTTGAAGCTGCTCAGGTTGCATACGACAATACACTCCTTCGGGCTCCAGCGTCCGGCACTATTACCGCTGTTGATGTAAAACTTGGCGAGCAGGTAACGGCACAGAAACCAGTTATTACACTCGAAGATGTATCAAATATTTATATTGAGGCAAATATTAATGAGTCTGATATTCCTCGCGTTGTTGTAGGACAAAAAGTAAATGTGACCTTTGATGCGTTTGGTCCAGAAAAAGTTTACGATGCAACAGTCTCAAGTATTGATCCTTCTTCAACGACGGTTTCAGGAGTGGTTAACTATAAAGTTAAAGCGACCTTAGCTGACAGTACTGGAGTCTTGCCAGGTATGACCGCAAATATGACTATTGTGACGGGCGAAAAAGATACTGTTCTCTATATACCCAAAGCCGCTATCCATACTGATGGGGTAGGGTCATTTGTGTATGTTGTCACTGATCAAAAAGGAAATAAGTATGAACGGCGCGCTGTAACAACTGGTTTTGTGGGTGACGGTAATCAAGTTGAAATTACAACTGGGCTAACAGAAAATGATCGGGTAATTGTCTCCGATATCAGTACTCTATGAACGCCCGTTCTCGCGTTGAAAATTCATTCTCTCAAAACATAAAAGTGGGATGGTTTTTGGCGTCTCGAGATATTAAACGAGCGAATATTTGGACAACACTCCTTATTACCTTGGTGATGACGCTTACTTTCCTTAACCTTGTAGTAGTCTCAGGAATTCTTGTCGGTCTTATTCAAGGTTCAGAAGATGCTGAAAAAAAATATGCCATTGGTGATTTAGTTATTTCGCCTTTTCTCAACAAAGTTGCCATTGATGAAACACCAGATGTCGTTAATATTGTTAAAACAATTCCAGGATATAAGAATCACACCGTCCGCTATACAGGAAGTGCTCGAGTTGAATCAAATTATCGCACTACTATTGCTCCAGATGAAATTCGTGATGGAGCAGGGGCTGCGTTTTTAGGCATCGATCCTATTCAAGAAGAAAAATTTTCCGGACTTTCAAAATTTGTTATCCGAGGATCGTACTTATCGCCTGAAGATCAAGATAGTATTTTGATTGGGAAAAATTTGCTGTATGAATTTACGCCAATTGAAGCTCCAGGCTTTCAAACTCTCAAAAATGTTGCAATCGGCTCACGAATAAAAATAACTGTCGGGGATGTTTCAAAGGAATACGTCCTTAAGGGGATTATCTCAAGTAAGGTTGATACCTTTGATACTTCTGTTATTGCTCTCTCATCTGAAGTTCGTAAAATGACCGGACGAAGTGATTTAGATGCTGGCACTATTGCGATTCAGCTTTTACCAGATACAACGCCTGAGTCAGCCCAGCAATTTCTGATTGCCAATGGTGTCGATCGTTTAGCGCGAATACAAACCGCGGAGGAAGCTTTTCCAAAGTTTTTGAAGGATATTAAAGCCACGTTTAATATTTTAGGTGTGGCGATTTCAAGTATTGGTTTAGTGGTTGCTTCCATCACTATTTTTATTGTGATTTTCGTCAATGCTATTACCCGTCGTCGCTTCATTGGTATTTTGAAGGGAATCGGTATCCATCAAAAGGCCATTTTATATTCGTATATTATGCAAGCGCTCATCTATGCGTTTCTAGGAACGGCGATTGGTCTTGTTTTAGTATTCTTTTTGATTAAGCCGTATTTTGCAGCACACCCAATTAATTTTCCATTCTCTGATGGTATTCTCGTAGCAACGCTCTCTGGTACCTTTATTCGTGCAGGAGTCCTCATGCTTGCAACACTGATTGCCGGCTATATTCCTGCCCGTATTGTTATTAAGCAAAATACGTTAAGTGCCATCCTTGGCCGATAGGAATATGATTAAAGCCGAAGCATTACGAAAAGAATTTCAAAGTGGCGACACAAAAATTGTTGCCGTGAATAGTCTTTCATTTGATATTCCCAAAGGACAGTTTTTAACTGTAACGGGAAAGTCAGGATCCGGTAAATCAACTCTTTTGTACCAGCTTGGTCTTCTTGATACTCCCACTTCAGGTGAAGTTTTTATTGATGGAGAGGAGGTTATCAATATTCCTGAAAAGGAACGTACGATGATTCGGCTAAATGAGTTAGGTTATATATTCCAAGACTATGCCATTATTCCATCACTTACTGCTCTTGAAAATACACTCGTTCCGCTTTTAATGCAGGGATATGCAACAAGCACTGCAGAGAAAAAGGCAAAAGTAGCTCTTGGGCGAGTAGGACTTACTGATCGCATGCATAACTTACCGAGTCAGCTTTCTGGTGGTCAGCAACAACGAGTTGCAATCGCGCGAGCAATTGCTCACGAACCAAAAATTATTTTTGCCGACGAGCCGACAGCAAACCTCGACTCAGAAACATCTGATCAAGTTATCAACGCTTTTCTTGATTTAAATAGGGAAGGACAAACCATTGTTATGGTGACGCATGAACCTGAGTATGCTGCTCTCGCTCACCGTACATTCGTAATGGCGGACGGCTCAATTATTAACGATATTGTAAATCGCTAGTATGTTGTATCGAGGTCTACGCACGATTCTGTTCTGGTTTAACCCAGAAGATGTGCACTATGTGACGTTGTATATATTTCGTAGTGTGCGCCGTGTTCCAGTACTAGGAGCGCTCGTAAAGCGGATGATTGGTGTTTCGAATATTACAAAACCAATCCAAGCGCTTGGTCTGACATTTAAAAACCAGGTTGGTCTTGCCGCTGGTTTCGACAAAGACGCTCGCTTTATTCCTGAATTTGCTGAACTAGGTTTTGGGTTTATTGAAGTGGGGACGGTAACACCACTCGCACAGTCAGGAAATCCGAAGCCACGATTGTTTCGGTTGCCAAAAGATCAGGCGATTATTAATCGAATGGGATTTAATAATGCCGGCGCAGACGAAATGGCAAAACGTTTACAAAAAAAACCAGCAGGAATTATTGTCGGTGTTAATATTGGGAAAAATAAAGTTACTCCTAATGAAGAAGCTCTCCACGATTACGAAATGTGCTTCACAACATTGTACGATGGTGCTGACTATTTTGTGATTAATGTAAGTTCCCCTAATACTCCGGGTCTTCGGGCATTACAAGATAAAGAACCGCTTCGAAAACTTTTGGAGCACATACTCTCTCTTCGAGTGAAAGAGGTCCAGGCAGGAAAAATACAAAAGCCGGTACTCTTAAAAATTGCTCCTGATCTTTCACAACCAGAGCTCGACGACGTTATTGACTTAGTACTTGAAACTAAAATTGATGGTATCGTGGCAACCAACACCACTATTTCACGAGCTGACTTAATAACCGAAACACAGGAGATTGAAGGTATCGGTGCTGGTGGACTTTCAGGGAAACCACTCTTTAATCGAGCAACAGACGTCGTTCGCTATATTTCTGAAAAAAGTGGAGGAAAGATTTTCATTATTGGTGTCGGTGGCATTTTTTCTGCTCTCGATGCCAAAGCAAAATTTGCCGCAGGGGCAAGTCTTGTACAACTATACTCTGGTTTTATTTATCAAGGACCTGGGCTTATCAGAGACATTCTTGAGTCACAGTAACTATTCCTTGACTTGGAAGGGGAGAACGATACTATTGAGATATGGCGCAGCACGAACTGTATAATTTTGGGGAGTCGAACGATCACGATAATCCACTCTTGAAACATATCTTGAAAGGGATGAATCTCACCAAAGAAAGCCAGGAAGAACAAGCCCAAAAAATAAAAAAGGCCCTTGAAGAAAAAGCAAAGCGGGAGCAGCTCTTTCAAGAGGGGAAACAGGGAGAAATCAACTTTCCTAATAAGCTTTCGTAAGAAAAAGTACCGTCGTTCGTCATTAGTAGTGTTAAAAGTTAAGTATGCAAACTATGTTTGGAGACTATACGCCACGTGTGGCAAAAATGTCAGCGACCCTCTTAGCGGTCCTCGCTGTTTTTTTCGTTTTTAAAACGATAACTGTTATTAAGCAACTTCCGTTTATTGCCAGTGGTACCACGGCAACGAACACCATCGCCGTTTCTGGAGAAGGTGAGGCGTTTGCTGTACCAGATATTGCCCAAATTACGGCAACTATTGAGAAGGATGGAAAATCTGCAAAAGATGCGCAGACTACCGTAAGTGCACAAGAAAAAGCATTGCTCTCGTACCTTAAGAGTGCGGGGATTGCTGATAAGGATATTAAGACAACCAACTACAGTTCATATCCAAAGTATGAATGGCAGGAAGGTGGCGTGGTTACCTGTGCCCTAAACACAGCTTGTCCACCACGACCAGGAAAAAATGTCTTAACCGGATACACGGTGAGCGAAACAATTACGATTAAAGTTCGTGACACTGATAAGGCAGGTGATATCGTTGACGGCATTGCAAAGGCTGGTATTAATCAAGTCTCTGGTCCTGACTACACTGTTGATGACGATACTGCAATCCAAGCGCAGGCTCGTGATAAAGCAATTGCTGACGCAAAAACTAAGGCAGAAGCTTTAGCTAAATCACTCGGTGTTCACATCGTTCGCATTGTAAACTTTAGTGAAAATGGTGGTGGTTACCCAATGCCAATGTACGCCAAAATGGAGTTTGCTTCCGCTGACAGTGGCGGCTCATCTGCTCCATCACTTCCAAAAGGAGAAAATAAGTACACGTCCAACGTTACTATTACCTACGAAATTCGTTAAATTTTCTTGTTAGAACAAGCGCCAAACCTAAAAGTTTGGCGCTTGTTTCTTACTTGCAGGGTTTCTGGAAGCGTGGTAATCTTACGACAGACGTCCCTCGCGGGCGTTTTAAATTAGCCAAAATACGTTTATCTATATGTCTATTACCTCATATCTTAAAGAAACACGTGCTGAACTCTCTCAAGTAACGTGGCCAACTTGGAACCAGGCAGTTCTCTTTACTGTTGCTGTTATTGTTATTTCACTTGCAGTCGCGTATTTTCTTGGCTTCTTTGATTTCCTCTTCTCACTCGGTCTTGGCAAACTCCTACAGCTCCGCTAACGACCGTCTACGTTACTAACTAACTCTAGAATTTATGGCAAAACAAGAACTCCAAGGTGAGCGAAACTGGTATGCAGTGCATACCTATGCTGGATACGAAAATGCAGTGCAGCGTAACTTAAAGCAGCGTATCGAATCGCTCGGCATGCAAGACAAAATTTTTAATGTCGTCGTGCCAACCGAAAAGAAAATCAAAATCAAAGCAGGGAAGCGCGTAGAAGTTGAAGAAAAAGTCTACCCAGGTTACGTACTCGTTGATATGGTGGTAACTGATGACTCCTGGTATGTTGTGCGTAACACCCCACGCGTAACCGGTTTCGTTGGTGCCGGTGTAAATCCAGTGCCGCTTAATAAGGACGAAATGGCGATGCTCTTTAAATCAATGGATGATACTCAGACAGCTCGTCACAACATTGATCTCGTTACCGGTGAAATTGTTCGCATTGCAGACGGTCCGTTTAAGGATCTCGAAGGCAAAGTAGACGCAGTAGACCAAGAGCGTGGCAAGGTTCGAGTACTTGTTTCAATGTTCGGTCGCGAAACCCCGGTAGAACTTGATTTCTTACAGGTAAAAAAGATTTAGTTTACAAGGTTTTTAAACCGTGCTAAAGTAATGCCCGTTACGCTTTCCAATTAAGAAATTAGACAGCTTCTACGTTCTAATTTCTAGTATCTAAATTCTAAATTTATGGCCGCAAAGAAAGTAACAAAAAAAGTAAAAGTTCGCGTTATAGGGGGCAAAGCTACCCCAGCGCCACCACTTGGTCCAGCTCTTGGTCAGGCGGGTGTAAACATCGGTGACTTCGTACAGAAGTTTAACGCCGCTTCTCAGCAATTTGTTGGAGAAACTGTCGGTGTTGTTATCTCTGTCTACGAAGATCGAACCTATGATTTCGTCATTAAGACTCCACCGGTAATTAATTACCTTACGAAAGCCGCTGGAATTGAAAAAGGTTCAGGTAAGCCAAACACATCGAAAGTAGGCAAGATTACGAGAGCTCAGCTTAAGGAAATCGCCGAAAAGAAAATGCCTGATCTTAATGCTAATGACATCGAAGCCGCAATGAAAATCATCGCTGGCTCCGCTCGTCAGGCAGGTATCACGATCGTTGACTAAGTCTCTTGTTTTCAAACAAAACCCCCAGAAAGGGGGTTTTGTGTTATAGTGCCCACATGCAAAATCTCACCCAGCGCGATTATACAAAGCTTTTTATTTGTCTCACGCTCTATATTACGGCTCTTATTGCTTCAAATACTTTAGGCATTAAGGTCATGCCATTTCTTTTTGGAACCCATCTTTCAGTTTCGGTATTTTACTTTCCAATCGTATTTTTGATGACTGACATTATCGGGGAAGTGTATGGTAAAGAGTGGGCTCGCCGCTTTGTGCTCGCTGGTTTTATTTCGGTGCTTGCCTTTCTCTTGTTTAATATTCTCTCAGTTATTACACCGTGGTCGGGGGCTGGGGCATGGGCGCATACTGCGTACAATACGCTCTACAGCGTTTCAATGCGAATCTCTGTTGCTTCAGTGCTCGCGTTCGTCATCGGCGAATACCAAGATGTTTTTACTTTTTTCTTTTTTAAGGCAAAACAAGGAGACAAATATTTTTGGCTGCGTTCAAATCTTTCTAATATCTGGAGCCAATTTCTTGACACGGTGATCTTCATGACTGTGGCTTTTGCTGGGGTGTATTCTTGGCCAACACTTTTTATGATGATTATTCCGTGGTGGATATATAAAGTACTCATGGGTGTAGCTTTCACTCCGCTTTCATACCTAGGACTCGCCTTATTAAAGAGAGATGAAACCAAGCAAGCCTAAATTAAAGACTCACTTTGTTGCCTATGTGGCAGCAAGTATAGATGGCCGCATTTCACTCGACGAAAAAACTGTGCCTGATTGGACAAGTAAAGAAGACTGGAAATTTTTTCAAAAAGGTCTTTCAAAAGCAGATGCAGTTATTGCTGGCCGAAATACCTATCTAGCCGCACAAAAGAGGTTAGACAAAAGAAATACGTTTGTTTTTACAAGTACAGTGACGAAGTTAAGCAAAAAAGGTAACGTCATGTTTCTAAATCCGAAACATACAAACCTAAGTCAGCTGTTTCAAGAATATACAACCGTTGTTATTGTCGGTGGTGCACGAGTATATCAAACAATGCTTGAGCATAACATGCTTGATGAGCTGTTTGTTACTATCGAACCTTTAGTATTTGGCCGTGGCCAAACAATGTTTAGTAATGGAACAAAAAATAGTAGACTCAAACTCAAAAATGTTCGAAAGTTAAATAAAAAAGGGACTCTACTTCTTCACTATGTACGTTAAAGCAATTACAACAAAAGTTTTTCAGGAAAAAGAAAATCTTAACGATTTTATTCTCAAGTATCTTCCTCGTGTTTCTGAAGGTTCAGTTATTGTGGTGACCTCAAAAATTGTCGCCTTGGCTGAAGGGCGAACGGCTGTTTTTAAAAATCAAAAAGAAAAAGAAGTTCTCATCAAGAAAGAAAGTACTTTTGCCATCAAAACACCATTGGTGTGGCTCACTATTAAGGATGGCACAGTTATGGCGAATGCTGGGGTAGACGAGTCAAATGCTCAGGGGAAAATTATTCTTTTGCCACAAGATAGTTTCCAGGCTGCAGAAAAACTGCGAATAGCACTTAAAAAGCATTACAAGGTTAAAAAGCTTGGCATCTTAATTACCGATTCTCGTCTTATGCCGCTCAGAGCTGGAGTGGTTGGTGTGGCGCTTGGGTACGCAGGATTTCAGGGATTAAAAAATTATGTTGGCAAAAAAGATATTTTTGGTCGGAAATTTAAATTTGAACAAACGGATATTGCTGATAGTTTAGCTACGGCCGCAGTGCTTACGATGGGTGAGGGTGCAGAACAAAAACCGTTAGCTCTTATAATAGAGGCTCCAGTTACCTTTACTAACCAAGTAAACAAAAAAGAGCTTCGCATTGATCCTAAGAAGGATCTCTATGCTCCTTTATTTAAGAAATTGAAATAAGTATGGCAGTTCCACTACTTTCAAAAATTTTACCTCGCATTGCTAAAAAAATCGGAGCTACAGTAGTTGTTGAACCAAAGTACGGTTATGTAGGTCAGATTATTTTTAAAAACGGCAAAAAGAAATATTTTCGGGTTTCTACTCTTGATATTAATACGGTTGGCTCTGTCGACATTGCTAAAGACAAAGGTTACGCCAAATTTTTTATGGAGCGAATGGGATATCCGGTAGCAGAAGGGAAAGTATTTTTTCGACCAAATTTTGCCAAAGCGATTGGTTCCCGAGAGAGTATTGAAGCTGCTTGGCGCTATGCTAAAAAACGAGGCGTACCGGTTATCGTTAAACCCAATAGTTTAAGTATGGGATTTGGTGTCGCTAAAGTTTCCACCAAGCAATCGTTTTTCCGTGCTGCGCGAGAAATTTTTAAAGCCGATCGCGTCATGCTTGTTGAAGAAGTGCTCATCGGTCGCGATTATCGCATTGTAGTGCTCGACAATAATGTTATTTCTGCCTACGAGCGCATGCCACTTGCAGTAATTGGTGATGGTAAAAGCAGTATCCGAGCGCTGCTAAAAAGATTACAGCAAGAGTTTGTGGCTAATGATCGTGATACAGTGATAAAAATGGACGACCCGCGAATGCGCGAGGTACTTCTTCGGAGCAAAAAAACTTTTGCATCAGTTCCAAAGAAAGGGGAGCGCGTACAACTTCTTGATAACGCGAATCTTTCAACCGGAGGCAAAGCAATTGATGTAACTTCCGAGCTTCATCCTTCAATCAAAAAACTAGCCATCAAACTCACCAAAGATATGGGTCTCCGAATTTGCGGTGTTGATTTGATGCTTTCGGAAAATGCAAAAGTTTCGCTCTCACAACAAAAGTACTGGGTTATTGAAGTAAACGGAGCTCCAGGACTTGACCACTATTTTGAAACAGGTAAGAAGCAACAAAAAATTGTTGAAGCGATGTATCTCAAAGTACTGAAAGCAATGGAGAAAGGCGCCTAGCGACTATTCATGTTTTTGAAAATGGTATAGAGCGGACCAGAACAAGTTGGGTTTTTTGCGGCAACTGCTGTTTCAAATACTTTTTGAAAAGCGTTCTGGAATGAGAGAGTGTTGTCGTAAGTGCACGTGAGATCTTGGTTTACCCAAGCAGGGTTAGCAACTTCTGTGTAGCGAAAAGTAACTTGGCAGCCACCTGATACTTTTTTCACAATGGTTAATTTTTCGCCGCCGAGGCCTGAAACGGTCGTGGTGACAGTCGCCGGGGAACATGTTTTGAAATTTTCCTCAAAGCAGCTTTGTGTTCCACAGGTTACTGTTGAAGTTACTGACCCTTCGTATGAAATGTTTGCGTGTAACGTACCAACCTGTTGATCATCTTGGGTTGTGAGCGGGTAGTCGTTTTCTACTTTTGTAGAAACAGATTCAGTGGTTGTTATAGGGGAGTCACTAACTAGAGTGGGTGGTGGAGTAAACTCAGTTTCAGGAGGCGTTGCTATTTTTGGCTGTGACTCGAAAAAGATTCCCAAAGCAATTATGGCTATAAGGCCAAAACCGAGAATCCCCAAAGCAAATACTTTTGGTGACATATGGCAAAGTATACCACTGTAGCCCCTCGTTCGCTCTTTTGCTATGCTAGGAGCTATGATGTCTGACGTACATAAACGCCCTTCTTGGGATGAATACTTTATGGGTATTGCCAAGATGGTGGCTACTCGAGCTACTTGTGATCGTGGCCGCTCTGGTGCTGTAACTGTAATGGGTCATCACATTTTAACTACCGGCTATGTTGGTGCGCCGCCAGGCATTGCGCATTGTGATGATGTTGGTCATGAAATGTCGACGGTTATTGATGACGCAGGGAATGAATCCAAACACTGTATCCGCTCAACCCATGCCGAACAGAATGCTATTGTTCAAGCTGCTCGAAATGGAGTCACCCTTAAAGGAGCAACACTCTATTGTAAAATGACTCCATGCTATACCTGCGCCAAACTTATTATTACTGCTGGTATTGCGCGCGTTGTTGCCGAAAAAGATTATCATGTCGGGAATCGTACGAAGGAGGTCTTTAAAGAAGCTGGTATCCAGTTTGACCTTTTAGGAGAAATAGAAGCATATCCAAATCAATAATATATGTCAGTTGATCTCAAACAACTTCAAAAAGAAGTAATGCGCAACAAAATAGAGAAGGGTTTTAATACTCAAGATATGGCTCTTGAATTTTGTCGTGCACACGAGGAACTATCCGAGGCATTTTCTAAATATAATAAAGCTGAAGCAGGCGTGGCAGAGGAATTTGCCGATGTCGCCATTTTTCTCTTGGGAATGTGTGAAACCCTTGGGTACGATTTGGAGGCTGAATTGGTTCGAAAAATTGAGATAAATAAAAAACGAAAATACCGTAAGGAAAAATCCCCCGATGGTAAAGACGTTTTCATTCGCGTAAAAACCGATGAAGATCCATGATCCTATTGAAATAATTACTTTCGATTTTTTCGGAGTGCTTTGTGCCCCAATGTACGGGGGATTATTACGCGATTTATTTCCTGGTGATCAGGTCGCGTGGAGAAAATGGATGGACCTTGTTGAGTTTGAAGTTGATATCGGAACAGTCACTGAAGATGCTTTTATTGAGCTTCTTTCTAAAGAGTGCGGTGTTCCTGCGCCAGAATTAAAGAATCGTTCCTATGAATACGCAAAACTGAATGAATCACTCTTTGAGATTATTGCCGACCTTAAGCATTACTATCGTGTTGGTCTTTTAACTAACGCTCCACGAAGTATCATTGAGACAGCACTTAAGGAAAAATTGGAGCTTTTTAATACGGTGACCATTTCAGGTGATATTGGCATTATCAAGCCGCACGCGGAAATTTACGAACAGTACATTAAAGCTTGTGCGCTGCCGGCGGACAGAATATTTTTTACTGATGATAACGTACGAAATGTTGCCGCAGCTCGAGTTTCAGGAATAATTGCAACCCAGTATCTCACCATTCCTCAGTTTTTACTTGATCTTGAGCACGAGGGTGTTGTATTCCCCCGATACCAAACACTCGAGAGTATCTAAAGGTGCTTCTCGTAGATTACAAATGAATAGGGATAGGCATGAGCTTCATCTGGAGCGTAATCGTCTCGGAAGGCCTCTTTCCATTCTTGGTCAATTTCAGGAAAGAAAGCATCTGCGTCAAAAGAACTATTAACACGGGTAATATATAGCCGGTTAGCATAGGGGAGAAAGAGTTTATAAATTTGTGCTCCTCCAATGACAAAAATTTCTTCATCAGAATCCTTAAAAAGATTCAACGCTTCTTCAACACTGCTCACATTTTCACATCCCGGAGCTTGATAATTTTCAGTACTTCGAGAGAGGACAATGTTGCGGCGGTTAGGAAGTGGTCGGCCAATAGATTCGAACGTTTTACGGCCCATAATTACCGGGTGGCCACTAGTAGTCTCCCGAAAATGTCGCATATCTGCTGGCAAATCCCACAGAAGCTTATTATCTTTCCCGAGTTCATTATTTATACCAATGGCTGCAATCAGAGAGAGAATCATAGAGAGAGTGTACCACGGATCATAAAAAGTTAATCCTCTGTTTAGAGTTTCATTAGCAGCGATTTTCTATAGTTTTAAAAACCGTTCCCAATGAAAAATCTATATTTCCTTACGTTATTACTCATAGCAGTAATCCTCCCCACAGCACGTGCACAAGTTGGACCTTGCCTGCACAATCCAATTTTTTCTGACACCTGCTGCCCAATTGTAATGAATGAAATCCTTCCTGAAGGCTACAGCGGCGAAACTTGGGTTGAACTGTATAATTGCAACCCTGATACCGCTGTAGTTCTGGAAGGGTGGTTTCTTTCTCCAAAACCGGATAGTACTTTCTTTGTTCCGTTTCCTCTCGGATACACAGTCTTACCAAATTATTATCGAGTATTTTCGCTTCCGTTTACCATTTCGCGGTCGTTTGGGTTACTACAACTCTTTCGGCCAGACTCAACACTCGCGTACGGCATTACCTTTGATAATGTTGCTATCGGCGAGTCGGTTGGTTATTGCGATTTAATAATTACTCGACAAACTCCCACTCCTGGATTGCCAAATAGTTGTACGGTAACAAGTATTTCTGAAGTTCCTTATACGGAAGGGAAACAGACGTTTCTCTATGACCTACTTGGCCGTAGGGTTGCTAGCCCTGTGTCAGGAATCTTTATTTCAGTCACAGAAGAACGAGGACTACGTTTAGTTAAGAAACTAACTTTACTTCGCGAATAGAACAAAACCCGGTACCTGCCGGGTTTCGCGCTGCTAAGCTAGCATTGACTCCATTTGTGCTTGTGGTGCAATGAAGAAACAACCCTTTTATATGAGCAATAAAAATAATGATGTACAAGATAAGCTAAAAGAGAGGATTAGGGGAGTTACCAATAATCCCAGCCTTCAAAGAAACATTTACAAAGATGTAAAAGAATACTCTGAGGGTGTTCAAATAAATTTCCTCTTCTTTTTAGAAGACCGTGAAGCCATTATTAGACGACCACTCAAAGTTGAGTGCCATAAAGTTGATTTACCAGAAGATGACCCTCTATCATGGACAGAATTCTGCATTCCCGGAGATATTCTTTTGTCAGTTAATCGTTTCTGGTTTCAAGGTTTTCTAATAGATGGTCAGGAAAGCAACAAGGTATTTCCCGTTCTTTACTTCTATATAGAAAATTTTAGGTTACCTTCTCTTCCTTATGGAAAAAGAATCCTCACTCGCTGTTTTCTCAGCGACTTCATCAAAGCAGTGTAAATAGCAGATTGCTTGTATATCCCACACGCGATCTGTTTTTTTATTTACGTCGATTTTGAAAATACGCAACTGCTGGAAATGATGCTTTAGCGATAGGTGAGGGAAGCGCATTAAGTGAAAACCACTCCAGCGCCTCACATTTTTCTGGCTCCTGAATTTTTGGAACACCTCTAATAATTTTCGCCTTAAAAATATTAGTTACCCAATGTTGGCTTTCTTCAGGTAAAAGAACCTCATAAGCTGGAAGTTGTTCTAGAATTTCAATAGCTACATCAAGCTCTTCTTTCACTTCGCGAATAGCGGTTTGTTTGAGTGTTTCGCTAAAATCAACTGTACCGCCAGGCACGCTCCATGCACCAACCTCATTTTTTGATTTTACCCCGCGCTTCATGAGTAAAAGCTCATCTTTTTCATTGAAGATGAAAACACCAACACCAAGGCCAATATAATCAACGCCAGCTTTCATATTTATACTGCAATCGGTGCACGAATCCCTTCATGCGACGTGTAGTTTTCGAGCGTGAAGTCATCGATAGTAAAGTCGGCGATATTTTTTACATTTGGATTTAATTTCATTGTTGGCATTGGGTAGAGAGAATCTTTTCGTGAAAGTTGCAGTTTAGCCTGTTCGATATGATTTGAATACAAGTGAACATCACCACCGGTCCACACAAAATCTCCTGGTTCGAGGCCGGTTACTTGTGCAACCATCATAACTAAAAGGGCATACGAGGCGATATTAAATGGAACACCCAAGAAGGTATCGCAACTTCGCTGATAGAGCTGGCATGAAAGTTTTCCGTTCGCTACATAGAACTGAAAGAAACAGTGACATGGCGGCAGTCCTGCTTTTGCCATCTCATCGATGTCGGCAACATTCCATGCTGAAACAATTAATCGGCGAGAGTTCGGATTATTTTTGATGTCCTCAATAACTTTTCCAAGTTGGTCGATGTGTTTACCGTTCGGTGCTGGCCAACTTCGCCACTGGTATCCATAAATTGGGCCAAGGTTGCCATATTCTTTGGCAAATGCCGGATCGGTTTTTATTTTCTCTACGAACCCTTTCATTTGGCTGTTCCAGTCTTCACCATTCACTTCAGGAATCGGGAGATTGTTTCTTTGAAGATATGCCTTAAATGGCCACTCGTTCCAGATAGGGACATTGTTGTCGGCCAAGTATTTTAAATTAGTGTCACCACGAACAAACCAAATGAGTTCGTGAATAATTGATTTCAGCGGTACTTTTTTTGTAGTGAGTAGGGGGAAGCCTTTAGAAAGATCAAATCGCATCTGGTATCCAAAGATGCTTTTTGTGCCGGTACCGGTGCGGTCACTTTTATCCGTGCCCTCGTTTATAAGCTTTTCGAGGAGAGGGAGGTACTCTCGGTCAACGTGATATTCCATAGGCCGATTATAGGGCAAAGTGCACTCTTTTTCCATTTGCAAAAAATATAGGAGGAGTACAATGAAAATAAGTCCGGTCCTGTACCGTCCCCAAACTGAATATTTGTTATAACCCTTTTAAAAACCAAAACTTAAGCACATGAAAGCTAAATTACTCATTGTGACTGTAGCTCTGCTGTTATGCCAGCTCTGTCACGCACAGCAAAACGTTTTAAACGCATCAAGCGAAGTAAAGATTTACCCCAATCCTGCTGCCGGTACGTTATATGTAGTTGTAGATACTGCATCTAAAGTAACTATCTTTAACCTATTGGGAGAACCGCTGCCTGCTGCGAATGACAAATTAGTCTCTGCTGGTCGCACCGGCTTTGATTTTACTGAAGTACCGCAAGGGTACTATCTGGTGCAAGTACTTTCGAGAGATGAAAAGTACACAAAACGAATTTTGAAGGAATAATTTTTACCCAACATGTTTTAAAAGATTAGCCCTGGCTTCCCGTCAGGTGCTTTTCTTACCTGGATGAGGGTTGACAAATACATATGGTTGTGTTAATTTTTAACTACCATTCTCACTTATACATAATCGGGAATGACGATTATGGAAATCAGCGTACGCAGTTGTTGTGTTAGTTCTGATTAGCCATACACAACAATATGCAGAATATGCACCGAAGTGGTGCGCGCGGTAAAAATCCGACGCGTACCGGAACTTCGCAGGGAGGGCGAAAACCCCGCTCTAGCGGAGGACATTTTAATAGAGACGTCCAGCACCATGGAGGAGCGTTTCGGGCCGAAGGCCCACGACCATCATTTGGTCGTCGTATTCACGTGCCTGGCGAAAGTCTTGGGCAGGGCAGCGAAAGCCGTCAATCAAAGCCGCAAGGCTTCCGTAGCCACGGAAGCAGTACTTTTCGTGCTCCGCGAACCGGAGGCTTTCGTGGCCGCTCGCAGGGCGGTTTTCGTGGAGGTGGAAGTCGTGGTGGTAATCGAGGCGGTGGTCGCAGTCGCGGCGAACGCATTGATTACAGTCGTTTTATTCGTAAGGCAGAACTCGTAGAAGTAAAACCATACGTAGCCCAGCATTCATTTGTTGATTTTCCTTTTGACGCTCGTCTTGCAAAAAATATAGAAAAGAAAGGATACGAAAAACCAACGCCAATTCAAGATCAAGCGATTCCATTTAGTTTGCTTGGCCGTGACATTTTTGGTTTGGCTAATACAGGAACAGGTAAAACAGCAGCCTTTCTCTTGCCGCTCATTCAAAAAGTATTAAACAGTCGCAAAGAACAAGTTCTTATTCTTGCGCCAACACGTGAACTTGCTCTCCAAATTGAAAAAGAATTTATTGAGTTTACCTACGGCACCAGCTTGTTTTCTGTGTCAGCTGTTGGTGGTATGCCAATTTTCCGTCAGATTACGAAACTTAAGCGCGGAGTTTCCTTTGTTATTGGAACCCCAGGCCGTGTAAAAGATCTGATTGATCGCAAAGCACTTAATCTGGGAACTTTCAAATCAATCGTGCTCGATGAAGCTGATCGCATGCTTGATATGGGATTCCGTGATGACATGGAGTTTGTGATGAATAAAATGGGGGAAGATCGCCAAACGCTCTTTTTCTCAGCAACAATCTCGCCAGACATTCGTAAACTTTCTGAAAAGTATCTCAAGGATCCTGAGTTTATTTCAGTTGTTGTTCGCGAAACTTCAAAGAATATTGATCAGGATGTTGTCCGAGTTCTTTCTCGTGACAAGAAAATTGATCAGCTCCACGATATTCTTATCGGTGAGCAGGACAGCAAGATTCTTATCTTTAGTGAAACTAAGCGTGATGTTGATCGCCTTGCACGTGAATTAGTCGCTCGCGGTTTCCGCGTTGGGGCTATTCACGGCGACAAGCGTAACCGTGAACGTGTACGCACTCTTGAAGATTTCAAAACTGGCCGCATCGGTATTTTGATTGCTACCGACGTTGCTGCTCGCGGACTTGATATCCCAGATGTGACACATGTTATTAACTACGATGTGCCGCAAACGTACGATACCTACGTACACCGCATTGGCCGAACTGGCCGCGCAGGGAAGACTGGAAAAGCGTTAACCTTCGTTCATTAGGACTAAAGTCAAAAAGCCGCCTAAAGGCGGCTTTTTGACTTTATCGGTATTTTTAGTACAGTTCGGATAACCTATAAAAACATTAAATATTTTTTTTAACCTCAATCAATTTTTATGAAGCCACAAAACAGCAATGGCGTTACTTTGGTTAGCTATATTCGCCAAATAGCTATTTTACTTAGCAATGTTCTTTACTTATTCGATGCTCCCGAGCGCGAAAAACATAAGGACCATAGCGAGCCCCCGAAAGATAAGACCTTAGGCGGCAATATTCCGCACGCATCATGGGTATTACCTATCATCATCAATATCCTTCGGAGCGTACCCGCCCCTGACATGGAGCAGGAACTAAAGTTCCTAACTGCCGACCTCGACCTGACCGTGGAGGATAATTTCAAAAAGTTGCAGGATTTTGTGGCTAAGCTCAAAGCGTTTAACAGCGCCTTTTCGCAAACCAGCGACAAGTATGAAGAGCATATCCACGATTAACCAATTCAGCCGGTTACAAAATGAGAAGGTGCAGCTAAACTTTACGGTTTATCTGCACTTTTTCTTTTTATCTTTTTCAGTGTATGATGGGGGCACGTAACCTCGTTCAGGCTTATGGTATAACGATTCCACAACGCTTTTCCTATTATTTCTTAAGCTTATTTTGCTATGCACTATCTCGAACAAGACCCTGAAATTTTCGCCGCTTTAAAAGGTGAAGAAAAGCGCCAAAAAGAAGGCCTCGAACTTATTCCTTCGGAAAACTACGTTTCCAAAGCCGTGCTTGAAGCGAACGGTTCTATTTTCACCAACAAATACTCAGAAGGATATCCAGGTCGCCGTTACTATGGTGGACAAGAATTTACTGATGTTGTTGAGCGTTTAGCAATTGAGCGCATTTGTAAACTCTTTAACTGTAAATTTGCCAACGTTCAGCCGCACTCAGGTGCACCAGCAAACTTAGCTGTGTATGCCGCACTCCTTGAACCAGGCGACACTGTGCTTGGTATGGATCTCTCACATGGCGGTCACTTAACGCACGGTCACCCAATGACGCTGCCTGCTAAGATCTACAAATTCGTCACCTACAAGATGAAAGATCCTGACACAGGTGAAATTGATTACGATCATCTCCGTCAAATGACACTTGAACACAAACCAAAAATTATTTTGGCTGGTTTTTCTGCATACCCTCGCACTCTCGACTACAAAAAATTTGTTGAGATTGCTAAAGAAGTTGGGGCAATTACGATGGCTGACATGGCACACATCGCAGGTTTGATTGCTGGTAAGGCGCTCCGCAATCCATTTGATGATGGTTTTGATATCATCACGTCAACTACTCATAAAACTCTTCGTGGTCCACGCGGGGGGATCATTCTCACTCGAGAAAATGAAGAGATCGCCAAGAAAATCGACAAATCTATTTTCCCTGGAATTCAAGGTGGTCCACACATGCACACTATCGCTGCGAAGGCCGTTGCCTTCGGCGAAGCATTAACGCCTGCGTATCAAACCTACGTACAGCAGATTTTGAAAAATGCCAAGGCAATGGAAGCTGTGCTCAAAGAGAAAGGTGTTCGGATGATTGGTGGGGGAACCGATAACCACCTTATCCTCGCCGACGTATTTGGCTCACTTGGTGTTACTGGAAAAGAAGCGCAAACAGTACTCGACGAAGTTGGAATTACACTCAACATGAACTCAATTGCTGGTGACACGCGCAAGCCGCTCGATCCATCAGGTATTCGTTTTGGCACTCCAGCTATCACTACTCGTGGCTTTAAAGAAAAAGAATGTGCCGAAGTTGCCGAACTCTTGATTGAAACACTCAAAAATAAAGACGACGCAGAAAAGAAAAAAGAAATTCGGGCAAAAGTTTTGGCACTTGCTGAAAAATTCCCGATTCCGGAGAAGTTTGTGTAGCTCTATGTCGGCTACGAAGAAAAAAGGAAAATTAATTGTTATTGATGGAACTGACGGCTCGGGTAAAGCAACTCAAGCTGCGCTTTTGGCTGCGCATTTAAAGAAAGCAGGCTATAAAGTAGCAACCATTGATTTTCCGCAATATGGCGATAATTTTTTTGGTGAATTTCTTGGACGTTGTCTGTCGCGTCAGTACTATAACTTCGTGAAGGTCCACCCTAAAATTGCTTCAGTTTTGTATGCAGCAGACCGTTGGGAGTCAAAAGAAAAAATTGAAGGTTGGCTTAACAAAGGTTACATCGTGATTGCTGATCGCTATGTGTCAGCAAACCAAATTCACCAAGGTGGAAAAATAACGAGCACTAAGAAGCGCCGAGACTTTTTGAAGTGGCTCGATGAGATGGAATACAACGTATTTAAAATTCCACGACCAAACCTGGTACTATACTTGTCACTACCACTTACTACCATGCGCTCTCTGATTAAAGAGCGCAATAAAAAAGAAGTCCGTGCCTATCTTGGCAAGGGGAAGGACGTACACGAAAAAGACATGGCGCACTTAGCGAATGCTCGCGAGAGTGCACTCAAGTTAGTGAAAGAGCTCAACAATTTCAAAAAAATTGACTGTGCTCCTGAAGGTAACCTTTTACCACCACCAGTTATTCACGAAAAAGTTTTTGAAGAAGTCTCAAAAATTATATGAACGCACGCATTCCAGTCGTTAATGAACAAGATGAAGTAATTGGCTACCGTATTCGCCGAGAATTGCAACCTGGCGATATTTTTCGAGTCACTGGTCTTTGGATTTATGATACCGAAGGTACTATTTTACTAGCTCGTCGAGCGGAAACTAAAGCGCTCCATCCAGGTTTATGGGCCCTTGGCGTTGCCGGGACTGTTGAAGAAGGGGAAACATATGACAGTAATATCGTGAAAGAAATGGGAGAAGAAATTGGCCTTACAGGTTACACCCCAACGTTCTTAAATAAAGAATTACGCGACACTCCAGTGAAGGGGCTTCGTCGGTTTGCTTCGCACTACGCGGTGACTATCCCGCACGATTACCCATTTAAATTAAAGGAAGATGAAGTGGCAGAAGTTAAATGGTTCACCCCATCTGAAATTGACCAAGCAGTAACCGAGCATCCTGAATTATTTGTGCCAACATTTGTTTTGTACTATAAAGATTTTCTCTATGCGGATTCCCATCGTTAATGAACAAGATGAAATAATTGGAGAGGAGGAGCGCGCAGTCATTCACCGTGATGGTTTACGACATCGGGAGATTCACGTATGGCTCGTTACTCCTCAAAAAGAATTTATCTTCCAAAAACGAGGTCCTCATCAAGATACCTGGCCCGGATATTTAGACGTTACCGTTGGGGGACATGTTGATACTAAAACTGAATCATACGAAGAGTGTGCGAAACGAGAACTGTATGAGGAGACAGGGACGAAACTACCGATTACTCTTATCATAAAGCGTTATTCAGAAAGTTATGATCCAAATACTCAAACCAAGAACCACGCTTTTCGTGCCGTATTCGGGGCGATTTATACGGGAGCATTACATGATTTAAAAGTTGAAGAGGGTAATGGTCAAGGTTTTATAAAATATTCCCTCGAAGAATTGAAATCTCTATCAGAAGAAGATAGAAAGAAATTTATTCCGCGATATTTTACCGAAGCTTATTTTGATTTATTTCAGAAAATTATAACTACTCTTTTTAGTCATGAATCTCAAAATTAAAAAACTGAAACCGGAAGCTAAACTTCCTCGCTATGCGCATCCTGGCGATGTTGGTTTGGATTTGTTTGCCATGGAAACAGTAACGATTGCTCCAGGCGAGCACTATCGTTTTTGGCACGGTTTCGCGCTTGAATTTCCAGAAGGTTTCGCCGCGTGTGTGATGGATAAATCGAGCATTTCAAAAGCAGGGCTTAAAACCATGGGCGGTGTATTTGATGCTGGCTACAGAGGTGAATACAATACACACTTAGTAAACCTTGGAAAAGAAGCGTACACATTTGAAGCAGGTGATAAAGTTGCTCAATTAGTTATTTTCCCAGTTGCACAGGCCAACATTGAAGAGGTGAGTGAGCTCACAGAATCATCTCGTGGTGAGGGAAGCTTTGGTTCCACAGGGAAAAAATAAAAAGTCTGGTACAATTTAGGTATGTCCAGTCTGTGGGGCGTCCTCGTTAGGTATAAAACACTCGTTGTTACTTTGAGTGTGGTTTTTCTGTATTCCGGAAGTGTCGCTCTTGCTGCAATGACGTATGTTGCACCCGGAGCAACCACTGATCCTGCTGGAACTCCTGGGAACTATACTGTTGGCCCGCTTCTCTCTTACGGCTTTACCGCAACTTCGGGTCACAATAATGAAGCTCTCTACATTGATGGGTCAGGAAACGTGGCAAGCGATCCGCTGTTCTATCGCTACTCAAGTACTGGTGATTTTGGTGTTGCTGGAAGTTTTGCAACGAATGAAATGGCCGCACTTAATTTAAATAGCAACAAGCAACAGGCTAGTTTAATGTATCAAAATACCGTAACTGGCGAACGAGCCCAGTATAGTGCAGGTGGCGGCGGATCTATTGGTCTTGAGGCATCCTATGAAGACGGGGGGAACATGCTTAATACTTTTGACATGAACGCAAATGCTACGACACTTACCTGGGATCCAGATACTACTGATGGTGTAACCACAAAAATTATTCAGTCGCAAAATGGGAGCGCATTTGCTGTTCCAGGAACATTTCTTTTATGGGACGATACAGCAGCAAATATTGAAGGGGCAATTGGGGTAGCTGATACTACAGCGCTGGGCGGTACACCAGGAACAGCCGCAATGACTAGTCGGAATACTGCAACGGGGAATATTGCTAGTTGGAATACAACCTATGATCCTGGACTCGGTGAAGCAGATGCTTCTGGGAGTGCTCAGAATGGTTCCACAATTGCCGTTATTGATTTAAATAGTACCCATTCAAATTTTGTTTTTTCAAACGATGGAGGTTCTACCTATTCATTAGTACAAGCTGAGGCAAGCAAGTCCTATATGGGGGTTAATACTGGTATTGCCCTATATCAGGCCATGATCAACTCATCAGGCAGTTTTAAAGTGAAAGATTCAGTACTCGACCAGCATGTGCTTGAGGCTAATGTTTCCAACTTTCATTTTGCAGTTGGAGATCTCGATGAGGCAGTAAATAAAACTATGCTTACTCTCGATGACTTCAGTCGAGCAATTACATTTAGTTACGGTACAGGTACTCACGATTGGTATACATTCCCAGTTGGTGATGGAAATTCTGGCGAGGTATTAATGACTGACGGGAATGGACAGTTAAGTTGGGGAATCCCAGCAAGTAGCGGTTGGTCTCTTTCGGGTAATACCGGAACAACTTATGGAACAAATTTTTTAGGAACAATTGATTCTGAAAATTTGCAGTTTCGAGTAAATAATCAACCATCTGGAATGATCGAGTGGCAGGGTACTTCTAATACTGGTTTTGGTTATTCAACCCTCACGAGTATTGTTTCGGGAGCTCAAAATGCGGCGTTTGGAATTTCGGCATTACAAAACAATCAGAATGGTTTATTTAATTCAGCAATCGGAGCTTTTTCTTTATTCTCAAATACCGATGGTGATGAAAATACTGCAGTTGGTGCATATTCTCTCTATTCAAACCTTGCGGACTATAACGTTGCGGTAGGTCGATCAGCATTGACCACCAATACAACTGGTTCGAGCAACACAGCTATTGGACATCAAGCAGGGTATTCAATTACATCTGGAAGTAATAATACTCTTGTTGGTTTTCATGCTGGTTACAATCAACAGACCGCTTCAAATAATATTGCTATCGGACGAGAAGCATTATTTGGATCCGGAACTCTCGCGAATAATACAGGAGCTTATAATATTGCAGTGGGATACCATTCTGGATATGCAAACTCTACAGGTAATTACAATCTATTTGCTGGATATAATGCTGGTAGTGTAAATGATATAGGTTATGAAAACGTTTTTTTAGGGTATCAATCCGGATCGAATAATAGTAACGGTGGGCAAAATACATTTATAGGGCCTTCATCGGGTTATGCAAACACCTCGGGAAGTAATAACGTGTTTGTTGGAAATGGGGCTGGAAATGACAACAATAGTGGATTCTTTAATACCTACCTTGGATCACAGGCGGGGAATCACACTACTTCTGGCTGGGAAAATACTGCAGTCGGAACATATGCAGGTGCCGCCAATACTACTGGAAAGACGAATATTTACGTAGGATATCAGGCTGGTGCAAACGTTACCACCGGTAGTAGTAATATTATTATCGGACATGATATTAACGCTCCTTCTGCAACTACTGATGGCCAACTTTCAATTGGTAATCTCATTTTTGGTACCAATGTTGATGGTACCGGTACAACCATCTCAACCGGAAATGTTGGTATTGGTTTAAATAATCCGTCATATCGTCTTGATGTAAAAGCAAACTCTGGAGATGATGTTGCTCGATTCCAAGGTTCAACTGGCTCAGTTGCCTGTACGCTTTCTGGCGCAAACGGAATTATTAACTGTTCATCAGACCAACGACTAAAGAAAGATATAACATCCTTAGATACGACAACGCTCGGTAAGATTCTTTTACTCAACCCAGTAACATACCACTGGAATCAAGAAGATTCTTCAGTAGCTCCTCATGCAGGTTTTATTGCTCAAGAAGTACAACAAGTATTTCCAGAACTTGTTGGGACAGATAAAGATACAGGATATCTCACGCTCTCTACCGTTGGGATGACGCCGTACATTGTTGAAGCAATTAAAGAAATCAATATGAAGATTAAACCTCTCGAAGATCTTCTATCTCAAGAAAATTCTTTTGCTGATCTACTGCGTACGTTCTTTGCAACAGCGGAGAATGGTATCGGTGATTTCTTTGCGAGCCGCGGGATGTTTAAAGAATCAATTTGTGTTGATGGAGAATGTCTTACGAAAGACGATATTCATGCTCTTCTTCTACAAGCACGTGGAGGAACAACGGTAACTACAACGAACTCGGGAGGAGAGGAAGGAACAAACACTGATAGTGGTAATACCACGGGAACTACTAATGGAGATGGCGGACAAGTCACTCCAACTGATACTGGAGGAACTACAGGAAATGATACTGACGTAACATCCAACGATACAAGCTCTTCTGGAGATACTGGAATTTCTTCTGATACAGGTACTACTGGCGATACAGGAGGAGCGTCTCTTGATGGAGGTGAAGTAAGTTCATAGTTCGACAGGGAAGCATCATCCTGTTACTATAATCGCGTGCAGGAACAACTCCGAAAATATCTTGAAGAAACCCTTACAACGCTTGCCATTTCTGCAGGTGACTTTGTTATTGAGCATCCAGCTGATATGGCTCACGGTGACTACTCAACCAATGTGGCACTAGCGACCGCAAAAAAGGTTGGGAAAAATCCACGTGAACTTGCCCAAAAAATTACTGAGACGCTTATAGAAAAACAGTATCCGGAAATTAAAGACGTCTCAGTTGCCGGTCCTGGATTCATCAACATCACACTTACTCCAGAATTTTTCACTAACGCAACTAAAACTATTGTTGATGACGGTGTTACGTGGGGTCATAACAAAAAACTTTCAGGTAAGAAAATTATGGTTGAGTACACGGATCCTAATCCGTTTAAACCATTTCATATTGGTCATTTGATGACGAACGCTATTGGCGAATCTCTTGCGCGTATTGTCGAATTTTCTGGTGCAACGACGGTGCGAGCAAACTACCAAGGTGATGTTGGCCAGCATGTGGCAAAAGCAATCTATGGACTCCAAAAAAATCCAATGCCAGAAGATATCACAACCGTTGCAAAACAATCAGAATATATTGGTACTTGCTATGTGAAGGGGAGCGAGGCATACGAGAACGATCCAGAAGCAAAAAAAGAAATTGATCGTATTAACAAAGCAGTGTACGAAAAGAGTGATCCGGAAATAAACAAGATGTATGACTGGGGAAGAAAAGTAACTCTCGAAGCGTTCGAAGACCTCTATGTTCTCCTAGGTACCAAGTTTAATCACTACTTTTTTGAGAGTGACATGGCGAAGAGCGGTACAGCTATTGTTCAAGCGAATGTTCCGAAAGTATTTGAAGAAAGCGATGGCGCTATTGTTTTTAAGGGAGAAAAGTATGATCCAAAGTTACATACTCGCGTTTTTATCAATGCAGCTGGCTTGCCAACGTATGAAACTAAAGAAATTGGTCTAACGAAAACAAAATTTGAGAAGGAGCCTGATCTCGAGAAATCAATCGTTATTACTGCGGTTGAGCAGGGTGAGTACATGAAAGTTGTTACTAAAGCAATTTCACTACTCTATCCTGATATTGCGCCGCGCATGCAGCATATTACGCACGGCATGATGCGCTGGGCGCACGGGAAGATGAGTTCACGAAAAGGGAATGTGGTTACCGGTGAATCTCTTATTCATGACTCCTGCGAAATTATTTTTGAGAAAATTAAAGATCGTGAGTTTAGTGAAGAAACTCAGAAACATATTGCTGAGGCTGTTGGTATTGGTGCAATTAAATATTCTATTCTTCGTCAGGCAATTGGCGGCGATATTATTTACGATATGGAGAAATCGTTTTCGTTTGAAGGTGATTCTGGCCCGTATCTTCAGTATGCAACTGTTCGAGCAAAATCAATTTTAGAAAAAGCAAAAGTTGCTGGCATTACTCCGCTCGCTAAACCTCTCGATTGGCAAGTTACTTCTCTCGAGCGATACCTCTATCGTTTTCCTGAAGTTGTTGAGCGGGCACTTACAGACTTAGAACCCCATCATATTGCTACGTACTTAATTGAACTTTCAAGTTTGTTCAATGCTTTTTATGCTAATCACCAAATCATTAATGTGGAAGATGCGCATTCACCGTATAAGGTTGCTTTAACCAACGCTTTTGCCATTACGATGGAAAATGGTCTCAAACTCCTTGGTATTCGGGTGCCAACAGCAATGTAACAAGGCGTGAGATAGACTCGTTATATGTAGCAGAACAACGTTGTTCGTAAACAGGTTATGCCTTGTGAGCATAGCCTGTTTCTTGCTTTTTTACTCTTACTCCCTATACTTTAAGAAAGCGATACAGGAGCTATCACTCCTGTGCTCCGGAAAGAAGGCCAAAGAAGGTTCTTAGGCGCTAGACTCCGGCGGGGAGGCCCGTTATAGCTAAATGAAGCGGCCCGAAAGGGAAGTAAGGTGGTACCGCGGGGAAGCCCGTCCTTATGCAGTAAGTTATTATTGCCTAAGGACGGGTTTTATTTATGGAAGAACAAAAAAACGAAAAATCAAAAGTAGCAGAGCGCGAGGAAAAAATCCTCGAATTTTGGCGTGAAAATAAAACGTTTGAAAAGGCGCTCGAAAAAGAATCACCACGTGGAAACTACGTGTTTTATGATGGGCCACCATTTGCTACTGGTACACCACACTATGGTCATATTCTTGCTTCAGCAATTAAAGATGCTATTCCTCGCTATCAAACGATGCGTGGTTTTCGAGTGCCACGTCGATGGGGTTGGGACTGTCATGGTTTGCCAATTGAAAATATTGTTGAAAAGGATTTAGGTATTTCCGGCAAAAAAGAAATCGAAGCTCTCGGCGTAGAAAAATTTAATGAGTATGCTCGTAGCAAGGTGCTTACCTATGTAGGGGAATGGAAAAAAACTGTCGAACGTATGGCTCGATGGGTTGATTTTGATGGTTCATACAAAACAATGGACAATACGTTCATTGAGAGTGTTTGGTGGGCACTTGGTGAACTCAATCGCCGCAAGCTCGTGTACGAAGGTGTTCGCGTTTTACCATATTGTCCGCGCTGCGAAACACCGATCGCAAACTCAGAAATTGCGATGGATAACAGCTACAAAGACATCACTGATATTTCAGTGTATGTAAAACTCCCACTGGCCAGCGAGGAAAAAACTTCTCTTATTGCTTGGACAACAACACCGTGGACGCTTCCTGGGAATACTGCAGCGGCAGTTAATCCTGAGCTTACGTACATTAAAGTAGAGCACGGAGAAGGTGAACGCGAGTTTGCAATTCTTGCGAAAGATCGATTCCCCGCAGTAAAAGACAAATTTAAAAATCCGGAAATTATTGCTGAGTTTCCAGGTACTAATCTCATTGGTAAGCGCTATACTCCACCGTTTCCATATTTTACGAATGCCAACATCCCAAATATAGAAAATGGCTGGCGAGTATATGGGGCTTCGTATGTAACCACAGATGCCGGTACCGGCATTGTGCACTTGGCCCCCGCCTATGGTGAGGAAGATATGGATCTTGCTCTTATACACCACATTCCTTTTGTGCGTCATGTTGGCCACGATGGCAAATTTACTTCCGAAGTTACTGATTTTGTTGGAAAGTCTGCGAAGCCAAAAGGGGAAGAGAAAGACGGTCATCAGGTTTCCGATATTGAGGTTATTAAGTATTTAGCCCCACGTGGGACATTGTTTGCCAAAGAAAAAATAGTTCACTCCTATCCTCATTGTTTCCGTTGTGAAACCCCACTATATTACTTTGCTATCCCAGCATGGTTTATTCGAGTGTCTGAAATTAAGGAAACACTTCTTGCGAAAAACGAGGAAATGAATTGGGTGCCCGACCACTTAAAACACGGACGTTTTGCCAAAAGCATGGAAGGCGCACCAGATTGGAATATTTCTCGAAACCGTTACTGGGCAAGCCCGCTACCAATTTGGAAATCAAAAGAGGGGAAGACTATTTTCGTTAGTTCCTTAGATGAACTTAAGGGTCAAGCAAAGAAATCTGGAAATACTTACTTCACGGTCCGTCATGGTCAAGCGGCAAATAATACCGCAGAATTTTTTACTAAAGAGAATTTTCTCAAAGCCCAGTTGACGGAAGAAGGAAAGAAACAGGTTCGAGAAAGTGCCAAAAAGTTCACTACCAAAGTTGACTACGTTTTTTGTTCGCCATTTGAACGTACTCGCGAAACGGCAAAAATTTTCTGTGAAGAATTACAGATCAAAGAAGATCAGATCATCTACGATGATCGTTTGAAGGAGTGGGATATTCCTTCCGAATACGAAGGCAAACCTATGCCGGAATTCAAGCAGTACTTTGACGTAAATTACGCATACTCAACCAAGCGAGCATTTCAAGATGGAGAAAATTTTGCTGATATGGTAAAGCGAGTCGGTGAATTTCTCTACGAAATTGACCAAAAGTATACCGGTAAAAACATTCTTATTGTGGCACATGCTGGTTCGTGTCGTGCATTCTCATTTGTGGCAGAAGGGAAGCGATTCTCAGACCTTGAAAAAAGCGGCCCGTTATATTTGCCTAAAAATGCAGAAGTGCAGTCACATGCGTTCGTGCCGTTACCACATAATGCAAACTATGAACTTGATTTTCATCGCCCGTATATTGATACCGTCACGCTTGTTGATGAGGATGGAACCGAGTACACCCGAATTCCGGAAGTAATTGACTGCTGGTTTGAATCTGGTTCAATGCCATTTGCCCAAGACCATTTTCCATTTGAACGACCAAATTGGAAAAATGAAAATTTTCCCGCTGGATTCGTAGCTGAATACATTGCTCAAACACGTACATGGTTCTACTACACTCACTTACTTTCAACCGTGCTTTTTGATCATGCACCTTTTCACAATGTGGTAACTACAGGTACGGTACTTGCTGAAGACGGTCAGAAAATGTCCAAGTCAAAAAAGAACTTTCCTGATCCATGGCTTATCTTCAATAAATATGGCGTAGACGCGCTGCGTATCTATCTTTTAGGGAATCCGATTATGCGCGGGGAAGATCTCAATTTTTCTGAACGCGAAGTGGCTGATATTTATCGCAAAGTTATTATGCGCTTTGATAACGTCCGCGAATTCTATGAACTCTATCGTGATCGTGAACTTGAAAAAAAGCTCGGTGAAGATGAACCAGAAAGTAAGAATGTGTTGGACGCTTGGATTCTCGCACGTCTCCGTCAAGTTGTTTCAGAAGTTACTGAAGGGATGGAAAAATATGAACTCGACGAAGCTCTTCGGCCGCTTGCTCCATTTGTAGATGATCTTTCGACTTGGTACTTGCGCCGTTCGCGCGACCGTATAAAGGATGGTGAAGAAGCAGCAAAGAAAACTCTCTACTTTGTGCTTACAACATTTGCGAAACTTCTTGCCCCGTTCGCTCCGTTTGCCGCTGAAGAAACCTTCCGAGCGCTTCGTACTGAAACAGACCCTGAAAGTGTGCATCTCTCAAATTGGCCAGAAGTTGCTACCCCAGATGCCCTTCTTCAAAGTCACGTTCTTAGAGATCACATGGCCGAGGTTCGAGAACTTGTGACGCTTGGTCTTGAGGCTCGCCAAAAAGCCAATATTAAAGTTCGCCAACCGCTTCGAGAACTTCGAGTGAAAAATCATGAACTTACCGGAGAATATGCTGAACTGGTTACCGACGAGCTTAATATCAAAGCAGTAGTTCACGATAAAACTCTTACTGAAGAGGTTTGGCTCGACACATTGGTGACACCAGAACTTAAAGAAGAGGGAACACTTCGAGAATTTATTCGCGCAGTACAAGATGCTCGTAAAAGTGCAGGACTTCATCCTAATGATCGTATTACTCTCGTGCTTGGGGTAACTGATTCAAGCAAAGGCTTTGTTGTAAAATACGAAGAAGCAATTGTGCAGGAAGTTGGTGCGGTTACAATCTCGTATAAAGAAGTCTCTGGCGAACCTGTTACTATCGAAACACTCACATTTACGATTGAAGTTCAAAAGGTAAGTTAAGATATGACACATTGGGTTTTTATTGCACTCGTTCCTCCTATTATTTGGGCGGCAATCAATCATGGTGATAAGTATGCAGTTGATCGCTTCATGGTTGGGAGAAATCCTGGTGCGCTCATTATTACTACTGGCGCGTCGGGACTGGTGATGCTTCTAGTCCTTTCGCTTTTTGTCCAAGGAAGTGAAGCAACAGCATTCCAAGCAGGGATTATGATCCTCGCGGGCTTTTTACTCGCACTTTCGTATGTGCCATACATGTATGCTCTCGCAAAGGATGAAGCTTCGAATGTTGCGCCACTTTTTCAGCTTATTACACCGCTTGTCTTTGTTTTAGCCTTCTTTGTATTAGGAGAGACGCTTTCAGTTCTTCAAGTTTTTTCCGGCCTACTTATTATCCTGGGAGCACTTATTCTTTCAACACGAATTGAAGCTCTTACGTTTAAACTACGAACATTCCTTCTGATGAGTCTCACGGCGCTTATGATTGCGGCGAATGTGGTTATTTTTAAATCAACAGCGATCAACAGCATCTTTTGGGATGCCGTACGGTACGATCTTGTAGGGGTAGCTCTCGCAGGCCTCGCACTCTTTCTCTGCGTGCCGGTGTACCGTCGCGACCTTTTTAGTGCCATTCGCGAACATGGAGCACAAGTTATTACAGTAAATGCTGTTATTGAAGTAAGTAATGTTCTCGCTCGTATCGTAAATGGTTATGTGACCCTTTTTGTGCCAGCAACCTTAGTGCAATTTGTGAATGGTTTCCAGCCAGTGTTTATCGTGCTTTTTGGTATGGTGCTTACCCGCTGGTTCCCATCATGGGGGAGTGAAGCTCTTGATCGAAAATCACTCTTGCGTAAGGGTTTGGCAGTATGTGTAATGGTTCTTGGTCTTATTCTTCTTTCGATCTATAACTAATCTATGCGAGAAATTGAAGTAAAAGCTAGGGTGCCGGATCGAGAAAAACTTCTCGCTGCCTTTGCTGGTAAAGGGATCGAACTTTCCTCATCTCAAAAAGAAGTTGATACGCTGTTTTCTGTTACACCGGATTTTTATGAAGAGTATGGAAAAGGAATACCACCAGCTGTTGGCCTTACTCGTGTGCGAGAAAAATCAAACGGTGAGGTAACGGTGACATATAAAAAAAGAGGCGGGGGAGTACATCTCGACAAAGTTGAATATGAAGTCGTCGTTTCTGACGCAACGACGGCAAAGCAACTCTTCGAAGCTATTGGCCTTATCCCAATTCTAACTATGGACAAAACCCGACAGAAGGCCCATCTTGGAGAGTACGAGGTCTGCTTAGATGAGGTTGCTGGACTTGGAACTTTTATTGAAATTGAAAAGTTATTACCTGAAGAAGACAAAACTTCAGGAGAAGAAATACAAAAAGAGCTTTGGGGTACGTTACTCTCTTTAGGTATTTCACGTGATGATGAAGTACATGTTGGTTACGATATTTTAAAATATGAGGCTGACCTCAAAAAGTAGTATGAAAAAAGTTTTCCTTATTCATGGATTTGAAGGACTACCCAATGGAGGGTGGCGGCCTTGGTTATTAGGAGAGCTTGCTCGAGAAAAAAAAATCTATGGTTGCGCGCTTCCTATGCCGACGCCATACGAACCCAAGGTTTCAGAATGGGTAGCTGAAATTAATCGTGTCTCATTCCCAAAGGAAGATTCAGTTGTTCTTGTTGGTCATAGTCTCGGGGCAACAGCCGTTTTACGTTACCTTGAAACACTACCCCCTCAAATTTCTATCGCGGGAGCAGTACTTGTTTCTGGTCCATTAGAAAATCTCCCCGGTGTTGAGAATAGTAAAAACATGCAAAGTTTTTTTGAACAGCCGTTTGAGTTTGAAAAAATTAAAGCATCATGTAAGAAATTTGCTGTTATCCATGGTGCCAACGACAACGTCGTGCCATTTTCTCATGCAGAGAAACTCGCTAAGCACTTAAACTGCGAGCTCATTTCGATACCGGAGGGTTTCCATCTTTCAGGAGGAGCTGGTTGGTATAAATTACCAGAAGCGTTCACTGAGATTCTAAAAATACTTGGTGAGTGAGTATGCATCCCATTTATCATACCAATGCATTTATTGTAGGTTCGCAACCAAAAGGCGAGGCGAATAGATCGTATCTTTTGTTAACCAGTGACATGGGAGTATTTTCTGCCGTTTCTCAAGGAGTGCGGCTCGAGAAATCAAAGTTGCGCTACTCACTCCAAGATTTTTCATATGCTCGTATCGATTTAGTGCGTGGTAAAGATGTGTGGCGAATAACATCGGCTACGCCGATCGAAACATTTGCTCGAGTTTATCAAAGTGAGCGAGGTATGCGATTTCTCAAGAATCTTGAAAAGCTCATGCGACGTCTTGTTCGTGGAGAGGTGGCTCATCCAACAATTCTTTCAGACGTGCTCGATGTTCTTCGTTTTTTTAATAAACAAGAGAGTCAAATTATCCATGCTCCAGTAGAATTAACCCTGTTTCTCCGTATTTTGTATACCCTTGGGTACGTTTCCCCAACGAAGGTGTTTGAAGAGTACCTCGGAGCTCCATTTCAGCCAGAAAGGATACAAGAAGCAACGTTTCCTAAAAAAGAGGTTATTGAAATTATCCGACTGGCGCTTGCGGAAAGCCAATTGTAAGCGCATTAAGCTCTAAGCGTCATAGAAAGGGCTGACGAGTCGAATCTCGCTTGCTATACTTGCCTATATCATATGATTTCAAATGAGAATGAAAAGCCGCATGGTTTAGAGGATGTAACAAAAAAACTCTATAGCCGAGATGAGAAAGTTTTACCCGCACGGCGAGTGGGTATTTTACATAGTTTTAAAAAAGCTGTAGCTACTACCTGGAATTCTGAAAAGAAAGAGCAAGTTAAAGAAACTATTGCTACGCTCTCTGATCATGCCACCCATACCCCCTTCTTTAAGAAATTTTTTGTTGCCTCGAGTATTTTCTTTTTGGTCGCTTTGGCAATCGGAGGCTACCTCTTTTTCTTTGGCGGCGGGTCAGTTTCTTCAGAGAATGTAGGAATTAATATTTTAGGAAATGCTTTTACCTCTGGTGGTGAAAATCTTCCTCTGACGCTTGAAATTAGTAATAAAAACGCTATCCCACTCGAGCTTACTGATCTTATTATTGAGTACCCTAAAAGTGGGACAAGTCTTACCGATAACCCATCAGATATTGCTCGCGAACGTCAGTCAATTGGTACTGTTGAGGCTGGAAAAATTATCGAGCATAAGGTAGATCTAACACTGTACGGAAAAGAGGGAAGCGTTAAACAAATTAAATTTACTCTTGAATTTCATGTGCCAGGATCAAACGCGGTATTTCAACGCGAAAAATTATTTGCGGTAAATATTAGTTCAGCGCCAATTAGTCTTACGGTGACCGCGCCAAACTCAACTACGGCTGAACAGGATTACACTGCAACTGTTACCGTGGCAGCAAACACAACACGCTCTATTCCAAATATGCTTGTGCGCGTTGATTATCCAACTGGGTTTAAATTCCAGAGTGCAACGCCGCAGCCGACCTATCTTTCAAACGTATGGAATATTGGCACGGTAGAACCTGGTAAACCAATTGATATTCAAATCAAAGGCACGCTTTCTGGAGAAGATGGTGAAGAGCGTTCGTTTAGAGTATATACCGGTGAAGCTAACCCGTCAGACAAAAATGAAATTGGTGTAGTGTATCAATCAACTCTCCACACTGTTGATCTAGTTCGTCCGTTTATTGAAGCAACACTTGTGGTTAATGGCCAACGTGGTCCTGAAGTTACTATCAGTCCTCGCTCAACTATTACTGTTGAAATTCCATGGGCAAACAATCTGCCATCATCGGTACTTGATGCTGAAATCAAAGCGACTATTTCTGGTAACCTCATTGATCGTACAACGGTCCAGCCTCGTGGAGGTTTCTTTAACTCGTCAGAAAATAGCATTATCTGGAATCGGGACACAGACGAAACGTTTGGTACGCTCGAACCAGGCGAGCATGGCAGCGTAGGCTTTACGTTCTCTACGTATAGTCTCTACCACGACAATCAACTAGCTACGAATCCTACAGTTTCGGTTGATGTTTCAATTTCTGGTAAACAACCACAAGAAGGTAATTTCCTCCAGGCGGTGAATAGTTTTGCAAAAACAACAGCCAAGCTCACCACTGATTTTGCTTTCTCTGGTCAAGCGTACTACCACAGCGGACCGTTTGTAAACAGTGGACCACTTCCTCCAAAAGTTGATCAAAAAACCACATACACTGTTCGTTGGGCGCTTACTAGTTCGGCAAACAGTGTAAAAAATGTTGTGGTTCGAGGGGCACTTCCTCCGTATGTTCATTTCTTGGGTAATGTTTCGCCAGATGACGAAGATCTTTCACTTGACCCAATTACAGGTGAGGTTGTTTGGAACGCGGGTACAGTAGTTCGTGGTGCTGGTCTTACTGCTGATAGTGATCCGCGAGCGGTGTACTTCCAAGTTGAACTTACTCCATCTCTTTCGCAAATTGGTGATACTCCAACACTGGTTCTTGAATCAAAAGCAACTGGGGTAGATACCTTTACCGGATTCCCACTTACATCAACCTGGCGTGAAATTAACACCCGGGTGTTTAATGATGCTGGATATCAGCAAGGTACCGACCAGGTAGTGCAATAAATTGCTAATTAAGGAAATTTCGGTAAAGTAGGAGGAATGGAAGCTAAAAACCCCGAACTTATGGAGAAGATTGAATCGTTGTGCAAACGCCGCGGTTTCATCTTCCAAGGATCAGAACTTTATGGTGGCCTTGCCGGTACTTGGGATTATGGGCCGCTTGGAGTAGCTCTTAAAAAGAATATTGAACGTCTCTGGTGGAATAAATTTGTTGAAGCTCGAGAGGATGTATATGGATTGGATTCAGCAATTTTAATGAATCCAAAAGTATGGGAAGCTTCTGGTCATGTGGCAGGATTTTCGGACCCGCTGGTTGAATGTACAAAATGTAAAAAACGATTCCGCGCCGATCAAGTTCCAGAAAAAGGGAAGTGTCCTGAATGTGGCGGTGCTCTTGGTGAAGAACGTCAGTTTAATATGATGTTCGCTACCAAAATTGGTGCCGTCGAAGATTCTTCTGCCACTGTGTATCTTCGTCCAGAAAATGCACAGGGGATGTTTGTGAACTATAAAAATATTATTGATTCGCTTCACCCTAAATTACCGTTCGGTATCGCTCAAATTGGTAAGGCGTTCCGTAACGAAATTACTCCACGTGATTTTACGTTCCGTACTCGTGAATTTAACCTCATGGAGTTTGAATACTTCGTAAAACCAATGGAATGGGAAAAGTATTTCGAATACTGGCACTACCAGATGCGGTCTTGGATTGAAGAGGTAGGTATTGATGCGACGATGGTGCACGAAATTGAAGTAGCTAAAGAAGATCGTGCTCACTACTCTTCACGCACGGTTGATTTCCATTTTGATTTTCCATTTGGAAATAGCGAGCTCTACGGTTTAGCCTATCGTGGTAATTTTGATCTTACCCAGCATCAGACGCATTCAAAAGTAAATCTTGAATATCTTGATGAGGAAGCAAAAGAAGGCGACGAGAGAAAATACCTCCCTCATGTTATTGAGCCGACTTTTGGTCTTGATCGCACTATTCTTGCAGTACTGACTTCGGCATATCGCGAGGTGCCAGCTGGCGTTGGAGAGACACGAGTGTTCCTTGAATTAAAGCCCGCAATCGCTCCAGTTATCTGCGCAGTATCTCCGCTTCTCAAAAACAAACCAGAACTCGTCAAAATGGCACGCGATGTGTACGAAATTTTGAAACTCGAATTTGGTCGCGTGATGTTTGATGATAATGGCAACATTGGTAAACGCTATCGTCGCCAAGATGAAATTGGTACGCCATGGTGTATTGTGGTTGATTTCGACTCGCTCGAAAAAGATGATGTCACTATCCGTGATCGTGATACCGGAGAACAAGAACGAGTAGCTGTAAGTGAGCTAGTAAACTATCTGAAAAATAATCTAAAATAGTTTGTATGGGGATGGAAGGGCCACAAATGCCAGGACAGAGTGGTGGCGACAAAATAAGTCGAGGTGATTTTCTAAAGAAACTCGGCGTATTTGCAGCTGTAGCCGCCACAACTCCCGCAACCGAACTTTTTTCTCAATCCAATCAGCAAGAAAAAATTCCAAAAACGTATTTACACGAAACAACCGAGAAATTTGCAAATGGAAAATCTGTGTATGAACTTCAGAATGAATTACAACAACGGTTGGGAGAATTTTGGCCAATAAGCACTATTAAACTCGTAACAAAACAAATTAATCCAGAGCTCTTTACTCAGGATCTTAAGGATATGCATAAAACCTTTGTTGCGATGGGTACTGCACCTGATGGAATGACCACAGGTCCTATGGGTGCACGTATTATGCAAGGGAAATCACTATCGGAAGGGCGGCCTTGTGGTGATGGCAAAGTATATAATTACGGCATTGTTATTGCAGGGAAAGACGGAATTACATTTACGCATGCGAACGAGCATTCTAATGACTTTGATTTGATCTATCAAGACGCTATAAATAAAAAAGAATCCCTCTTCTTTCTTCCAAGCGTGTTTCGTAACGGCGCTTTTATTGCATCACAGAAGACATTGGATAAAGTATTAATTCGACGAGACACTCCTAAGGGAGCACAGATCGGGGTTGTTCTCTTTGATAGTTTACTTACTTACGATGATGCCAGGAAGGAAATTCTGGGATTAGATAGGGCAGGAAAGTCATCCACCACACATATTTATATGCTCGATGGTGGTGGAACGTGGGGACAAAGCTCAAAAGAAGTAAATGGACAGGTAAAAAAAATGGGAACTCGTGATTTAGACGAGGTGACCAACTATCTTATTTTTGACTAAAAACCCTTTATTTTTCGGTTTTTACAGCTGAATTTTGGTTATGTTATACTCTCGCGATGCAGTATAACCTGACAAAACTTGATAACGGTCTACGGGTAATTACGGTACCCATGAAGGATAACCCGACGGTTACCGTGCTTGTGCTCGTGGCTACCGGAAGTAAATACGAAACTAAGAAGGAAAACGGTATTTCTCACTTCTTGGAACACATGTGTTTTAAAGGAACTGAAAAGCGTCCAACAGCGCATGACATTTCTGCTGAGCTCGATGCTCTAGGTTCTCAGTACAATGCTTTCACGAGCCAAGAATACACTGGATACTACGCGAAAAGTGAAGCTCGCCACTTTGCTCAAATTTTTGATGTTGTTTCTGATGTGTATCTTCATTCAACATTCCCTGAAAAAGAAATTGAAAAAGAGAAAGGGGTAATTGTTGAAGAAATAAATATGTACGAGGATCTTCCGCATCGTCATGTACATGATTTATTTATGAGTCTGCTCTATGGCGATCAGCCAGCCGGTTGGAACATTGCCGGAACACGTGAAAATGTTCGAGCATTCACTCGCGAAAATTTTGTCCGCTATCATGACTCACACTATGTACCTGAAGCCACAGTGGTTATTGTTGCTGGCCAAGTCGTTGAAGAGGCCGTGCTCACAGAAGTAGAACGAGTCTTCGGTCATAAAAAGCGTGGTTCAAAAGGGAAGAAAGAGAAAGTTATTGAACAGCAGACTACTCCGCAATTATTGTTGGAATTTAAGCAAACAGATCAAACACATATAGTACTGGGGGTACGAACTTTTGATATTTATGATAAGCAAAATCCGGTTCTAACGGTGCTCGCCGCCCTCTTGGGTGGGGGAATGTCTTCACGTCTCTTTATTAAATTACGTGAAGAGATGGGTGCTGCTTACTATGTTCGTTCAGATAACGACGCCTACACTGATCACGGCGTATTTACTATTTCCGCTGGAGTAACTAACGGAAGAGTAACCGAAGTCATGGAAGGAATTTTAGCTGAATGTGCAAAATTGAGAGATGAACCCGTGAGTGCTAAAGAACTCTCAAAAGTAAAAGAATATCTTTCAGGAACAATGAAGCTTGAACTTGAATCATCAGATGCCTGGGCAAGTTACTATGGTGGTCAGGCGGTGCTCGACCGCGATATGCAATCCGTAGAAGAAATAGAGCGGGAAATCCGGAAGGTTACTGCCGAAGAGGTTCAAACTATGGCCCAGCGTATCTTTCAGAATCAGAACCTCAATGGCGCGCTCATTGGGCCATTTAAGAGCGAAAAGCAATTTTTGGACGCCCTTAAATTTAACTAACCGCAAGATTTTTGGTAGTAAGCCGTCTTGTGTTAGGTAACCCACACCCCATTTTGTCCTAGGGCGTTGTACGGGTATACTAGCCGTATGGGAGAGCATGAAAAAAGGCAGGTAGTTGCCATTGAAACGAAAACCTTGATTCAGGTGGTGCTCTTCGCTTTACTGGTTTTTGCTATTTTTGCCCTCTCTGACCTTATTCTTATTCTCCTTACTTCGATTGTTCTCGCCTCGTTTATTGAATCAATCGTTGCTCGTTTTTCACAGTATAAAATTCCTCGATCACTTGTAGTAATTATTGTATACCTTGTATCGCTCGGGGTTGTTGTGGGGCTCTTCTACTTATTTGTTCCAGTTTTTGTTGATGAACTTTCTACACTTCTCAATTCAGCGAGTGCCACCGGAAACGCGGGTATTTTAAGTGGTATTGATAAAAACACAATTTCTTCAACTCGTGATTTTCTCTCAAGTTTATCTGGTGGTTTTTCAGCCTCAGAATTTTTCTATGGGATCCAAGATTTGGTTTCCGGAGTTTCTGGCGGCCTCTTTGATACAGCAAACTATTTCTTCGGTGGCGTTACCAATCTTATCCTCGTTGCAGTAATAACATTCTATCTCTCAATTGAGCCACGCGGTGTTGAATACGTGCTTCGACTTATCACGCCAGCAAAACATGAGTCATATATTAGTAATCTATGGAAGCGTGCCGAACGAAAAATTGGTCTCTGGCTTCAGGGGCAAATTTTACTGGGGCTTCTCGTGGGTTTTCTGGTATACCTCGGACTTGCACTTTTGAATATTAAGTATGCATTACTGCTTGCCCTCGTTGCTGCTGTTCTTGAAATTATTCCGTTCGGTATTATTCTCGCTGGTCTATGTGCCTTGGCATTTGCCTATATTGATGGGGGAGTAACCGGAGCGGCTAAAGTTTTCTTCTTGTACCTTATTGTGCAGCAGTTTGAAAGCTACTTTATTGCTCCACTCATTGTTAAAAAAGTTACAGGTGTCTCGCCACTCATGGTTATTCTTTCAGTGCTTGCTGGAGCAAAATTGGCTGGATTCTGGGGGGTAGTTTTGGCGGTGCCAGTAATGGTGTGTATTCTCGAGTACATTTCTGATGTTGAACGTGGCAGAGCAGAGACTCTCGCGACCGAATAAGTATGGAGAGTAAACCCTTCTATCTCACTACGACGCTGCCGTACGTTAATGCCGACCTACACATGGGGCATGCTCTTGAGTTTGTGCGTGCTGATATTATTGCTCGGGCAAAATTGCTTCAAGGCTACGATGTGTACTTTAATACTGGCACTGATGAGCACGGCTTAAAAATTTACGAAAAAGCAAAAGAAAAGGGAATAGAGCCTCAGGCTTTTGTTGATGAAAGTTTTGCTCGATTTAAGGACTCAACAAAGATTTTTGGTCTTCTTGAAAGCACACATTTTATTCGTACCACTGATCCGCACCATATTGCCGCCGCGCAAGAATTTTGGAAACGTTGTGACAAGAACGGATATATCTATAAAAAGAATTACAAAGCCAAGTACTGTGTTGGGTGCGAAGAAACTAAAACCGATTCTGAACTGGTAAACGGTGAGTGCCCAATTCATCCTGGCCGTGCGCTCGAAACCATCGAAGAAGAAAACTACTTTTTTAAGTACAGTGCCTTTGGTGAAAAACTTTTGACGTTCTACGCGACACGTCCAGATTTTGTCGTGCCAGATTTCCGCTTTAACGAGATTAAAGCTTTCGTTGAACGAGGCCTCGAAGACTTTTCAATCTCGCGATTGAAAGAAAAAATGCCATGGGGGATTCCGGTACCGGGTGATGATCGCCACGTGATGTATGTGTGGTTTGATGCTCTCGTAAACTATATTGCGACACTTGGCTGGCCTGATGAAGGTGGAAATTTCGAAAAGTATTGGAAGCATGGAACTCCAACGCAATACTGCGGCAAGGATAACCTCCGTTTTCAGTCAGCAATGTGGCAAGCCATGCTTATGGCGGCCGGGGTACCAAACTCATACCAAATCATTATTAACGGCTTTATAACAGCCGAAGGAGGGGTAAAGATGAGTAAAACGCTGGGTAATGTCGTTGATCCTAAGGAAATCGCCGAAGAGTATGGCACTGAAGCATTGCGCTTTTTCTTAGCTAAAGAAATTGGTTCGTTTGAAGACAGCCCATTTACAAAAGAGCGATTTAAAGCGGCGTACAATGCACATTTAGCGAATGGTCTTGGGAATCTCTCATCGCGCATTCTCACGCTTTCAGAAAAATATTTACCTGGATGCCCGTCAATTCCTGAGAGCTCTATTCCAAAAGAATTTTTTGATCTTCTAAATAGTTTTGAAATTTCTAAAGCCGCCGAGTTTGTCTGGAATGAAGTTCAGGCGCTTGATAAAACCATTCAAACAACCGAACCATTCAAGGTGGTGAAAGTAGATGAAGAGAAGGGAAAAGCACTTATTACTGATTTAGTGCTCAAGCTCTACACGATTGCTCGCATGTTGAATCCAATCATGCCGGAAACAAATGTAAAATTGAAAGCTCTCATTAAAGCAAACAAAAAACCAGAAACTCCGCTCTTCATGCGAAAAGACTAATGTCACCAAAACTCTTCGACGTTCATACGCACGTAAATTTCAATCTTTTCAAAGATGATTGGAAAGAAGTGTGTGATCGTGCTGTTTCTGAAGGTGTATGGCTCGCAAACGTTGGCACACAGCAGGATACATCAAAACGTGCAATTGAGATGGCCGAAGAATATGAGAAAGGAGTGTATGCCATTATTGGTCTTCATCCAATCCATACCTCAAAGTCGTATCATGATTTGAAAGAGTTAGGTGAAGGTGGTGCTGAGTTTACGTCTCGCGGTGAGTCATTTCGTGTTGAAGCATATCGCTCGCTTGCAGAGCATCCAAAAACAATTGCTATAGGGGAGTGTGGTCTCGACTACTATCGTTTAGATACTGAAACGGCCAAAGTACAGCGTGAAGCATTTGTTGCTCAAATTGAATTAGCCAACAGTGTTAACAAACCACTTATGCTTCACGTGCGCGAAGCGTATCCTGATGCTCTCGCAATTGTAAAAGAATATGCAAAAGTACAGGCCAATGTACATTTCTTTGCTGGTAATTGGGAAATCGCCAAAACATTTTTAGATATTGGTTGTACGCTCTCATTTACTGGTGTTGTAACGTTTACTCACGATTACGATGAAGTAATTAAAAATGCACCCCTTGATCGCATTCTCACCGAAACCGACGCACCGTATATTACGCCAACGCCTTTCCGCGGCCGCCGCAATGAACCTTCGTATGTGAAATACGGAGCTGAACGCATGGCGCAAATTCGTGGAATGTCGTATGAAGATTTTGCCAAAGCAACAACAGAAAACGCCCTTACGTTTTTTAAACTTTTGTAACATGAACACTTATCAAAAAGAACTCGACGTTGCTAAGAATATTGCTAAACAAGCAGGGAACATAATGCTTGAATACTTCGACGGTGAGCAAGGTTTGGAACTGAAGGAAGATAATTCATTTGTTACCATCGCTGACAAGAAAGTTAACCAACTGGTAATCAGTGAACTTTCAAAACACTTTGACGATGTATTGATTGGTGAAGAAGAAAGTACTGGCGGATATGGCATGGGTCGCCGCTGGCTTTGTGATCCTATCGATGGCACAAAAGCTTTTGTATGGGGTACACCTACCGCGATGTTTTCGCTTGCATTAGTAGTTGACGGAGTACCTACCATTGGTGTTGCGTACGATCCATTTCTCGACAAACTTTATGAAGCAGTTCTCGGAAATGGAGCATACTGTAATGGAAAACAGATACATGTTTCTACAAAAAATCTTACTGAAGGAGTCCTTGGTGTAATAAGTAGCGTAAAAGGAATACTAACGAGGCCAGGGTATTTAGTTTCATTGGCGGAAAAAGGGGCAACATTCGCAACATTTAGCGGCGCAGTGTATAAAGGATGTTTAATTGCGCGCGGAAAAATTACTGGTTTTCCCAATCCAAGGATAAGTCCTCATGATATCGCAGCGGTGCATGTAATTATCGAAGAGGCAGGAGGGAAGGTTACGGATGTTCTTGGTAATAAGCTCGACTACAGTAAACCATTCAAAGGCGCTATTCTCTCAAATGGAGTAGTTCACGAAGAGCTGATAGAAGCTTTAAAAAACTAAAGTAAAAAATGAAATTATTTTATAACTTTACCTGAAGCTGTTTTGAATATACGAACCAGCGAAAACGAACGCTTTCAAACGAAACTGTTTGAGCAAAGCGAGTTTTTCGTTTGAGTGAGTTTGAGCTTCGTGAGTATTCAGAACAGCTTGGGTAAGAGCTTTTTTCGGTTCCTTTTTAGCGGATAAAAAGGAACAAAGGCTTTGACAATAAGGCCTATTTCTGCTATAGTCTTTCTGTTCCCGTTCATCCTTGCCTTTGCGCGTAGGATGCCTTGGTCCATAGCGAGAACGTAAAAAGCATTTTTTGCTGTGCGGGCCAACCCGCATTTTTTATTTACCTAAATTAGAAAATCACATGGAGAAAGACACACGTGTATACGAACTTGCCTACCTCTTTGTTCCGACAATTACGGAAGAAAGTATCACTGGCAAATTCGGCGATTTGAAAGCTCTCCTCGAAAAAAACGGTGCAACATTTATCGCGGAAGAAATGCCAAAGATGATGGAGCTCGCGTACGAGATGAGCCGTACAATCGCAAACAAAAAGACTTGGTTTGCTAGCGCTTACTTCGGTTGGGTTAAATTTGACCTCGAACCAGCAAGTCTCGAAGCTATCGAAGAAGTTCTCAAGCGCGATGAAGAAGTTATTCGCTACATGGTTCTCAAAACCGTTCGCGAAAACACTATCGCTCAGAAGCGCACTATGAGCCGCCCTCCTCGCATGCGCGAAACTACAAGCGCAGAAGGGGAAGTAGCTGCTCCGGTTAACCCTGAAGAAATCGACAAGCAGATTGACGCTCTCGTAACCGAATAAGGTATACTAGAGAAAGTTTCGCCCCTGGCGAACACTAATAGCTAAAGACACTAATATGTACATCAACAAAGCAATGATTCTTGGTAACCTGACTCGCGATCCGGATCTCCGAGCGCTTCCGTCAGGCATTAAGGTGCTCTCAATGACGCTTGCAACAAACCGTGTTTGGAAAGACCAAGCTGGTCAAAAGCAAGAAGCATCTGAGTATCACAATGTGGTAGCCTTTGGCAAAATTGCTGAACTTATCGCGCAGTATTCAAAGAAGGGGAGCCAACTCTACGTAGAAGGCCGTCTTCAAACTCGAAGCTGGGACGATAAGGCAACTGGTGAGAAAAAATACCGTACCGAAGTAATTATTGAAGCATTCCAATTTGGAAACCGCCCACAAACTGGTGATTCACAGACAAAAGTATGGCGCAAGGAAGACAATAAGAAAGGCGCCGGAACTGCTGAAGCCGAAGAAATGGGAGGACTCGATACGATCGAATACCCAACAGAGGAAGTAAATGCCGAAGACATTCCGTTCTAATCATTATCAGTAATTTCTGTTTCGCATGAAGCAAGACTACTTTTCATCAAATAACATCAAGTATATCGACTATAAAGATGTTGATATCTTGCGTAAGTTCTTGAATCCAAACGGCCGCATGCTCTCACGCCGCCGCACTGGAGTAAATGCTAAGAACCAACGCAAACTCACCGAAGCTGTAAAGCGCGCACGATTTATGGGACTTCTCCCGTTCGTAGCGAAATAAAGCTAAGGAATAGAAAAAGCGCTAAGGGTCTGTAAAGATCTTTAGCGCTTTTCTGTTTCGTATCAAAGTAAAATAATTAGTGTAGAGCAATAGCAGAGCGTTCTATTTGGTGTACCCACTGTGCGTTGAGTTCACCTCTGTATGCTTTACCCATTGTTGTAAAGAAATAATGTGCCCACGAGTCAGGTCCTTTATCTGGAAGCTGATAGGTTTTTTCTCCAATTCGGATACTCTCGCATCCCATCGTAGTAACAGCAGACCCTGACGTAAATATCTCGGTTACTGACCCATCTTCCAAACCCTGAATAAGTTCACTAAGAGGGATGGGCCGCTCCTCAACAATTAAGTCAGGTCTTTGACGGGCAAGAAGGAGTATATGGTGACGAGTAATGCCATCTAAAATGGTGCCGCAATCTAAGTTTGGGGTAACTAGTTTATTACCCTTTACCATAAAGAACGTGGCTGTAGTAAATTCCTGAATTGTTCTATCTTCGTTAAGCCACAGTATTTGGTCGCAACCCAAAGCTTGTGCCAATTTTTCTGGACCTAAAGCCGCAGCATAATTTCCGATAGCTTTTACCAATCCGGTACCACCTTTGCTGACGCGACTATATTGTAACTCCAGGTGTATTTTTAATCTCACCAAAGGTTGTGTATGTAAGGTAGAACCCATAACGGTAAAGTCGAAATTTTCATTTCCGAATACCCCAGGGCTACGTTCCTCGGGAATCATGTTACCGATACCTCGACCCAGGGGTCGGAGATATAAGTAGTTGTTGCTACCAGTAGGTATGTAATCCCACACAGCTTGTATGAAGTTTTCTATACCCTCGATAAACATTTTTTCAGGTACTTCTGCCATGCCCAGTCGGAACATTCCCCGGTTAAAACGTGGAAAGTGTAGCAGTAGAGCAAAGACGAGAATTACTTCCCGCGTAGAGTTATGAAGACCGCCACCAACTTTTATCTTGGTTGCTTTTATGCCCTCAAAGATTCCCTGACCGTAATGGTTAACGAACAAGGAAGGTTGTTGAGCAAGATCTTTTTGCTCAGTAAGTTTGGATTCACTCCAGGAACCATTGCTGTGTTCTGAATGAATTACATTTTGGAAAAAATATCCGAAGCTCATAGTATTTGGTTTTCGTTTAACAATTTTTTATTTTCAAATTGAGCCTCACACTAGGAAGCCCGCTCCCGCGCATGTTCTTGGAAGTTCATACGCAGGAGCGGGCCACTTAGAGAAGCTATTAAAGCCTCATACTCTACATTACTCGAGATTAGCCTGAAGTCAACAAAAAATAAAAAAGGCCTAGAAGGCCTTTTTTATCAAGCAATATAAGGGTTTTATGCCCGTTCGACGTAGTCACCACTTTCGGTATTTACTACGATTTTATCGCCAGCTTCAACGAACAGGGGAGCGTTTACAGTTGCGCCATTATCAAGCGTAACAACTTTGTTACCACCAGTACGAGTATCACCTTTAATTGAAGGCGGAGCTTCTTTAACGGTGAAGGTCATTTTAATTGGCAATTTTACACTGATGGTTTTTTCTTCGCCATTGTCGTCCCACACAAGAGCTGTGACGAGTTCGTTTTCTTTAAGGAAACGAGAACTGTCACCGATAAGTTCTACATCAAGTTTAAAGCGATCCTTTGGATTGTTTGGATCACAGAACCAGTATTCACCACGATTATGGTAGAGGAACTTAACCTCTTTTTTTGTGAGATCAGCTTCATCTGCTGAATCAGCAGCATGGAATGTTGCAGCAAATGTTTTGCCGGTGATCAAACTTTTAAGCTTTGTTTGGTTCTGTGGCTTGCGCTGCTGGGTACGGGCAACGTGGGCTTCTACCACTTCACAAGGTTCACCTTCATGAATGATGATTTTCTTTTCGCGGATTTCACTGTAATCAAGCTGTGCCATAGGGTATGTATCTACTTAGACTAATGGGGGAGATTCTAACAGAAAAAGGGCTTTTTTCAAGCCCTTTTTCAAAATCAAACTTATTCTCCAGAGCTGCTTGATGGCTGTAGTTCACCAAAGCGCTTTCGAACTTCTTTAGTTAACTCATCACGAAGCTTTTTATTTTCACGGACAAAAATGCGTGAAGCGTCATAGCCACGACCGAGTGGCAATTTTTCACCATCTTTACCTTTATAGCTGTATGAAGAACCGCTTTTTTCTACGATGCCAAGTTTTTCACCAAGGGCGAGGAGTTCACCTTCAAGCGAAATACCTTCACCATAAATAATGTCGAATTCGGTTTGTTTAAATGGAGCAGCCACTTTGTTCTTCACTACTTTTACGCGCGTGCGACTACCAACAACGTCTTCACCCTTTTTAATTTGAGCGATGCGACGAATATCGAGACGTACGGAAGCATAAAACTTGAGTGCTTTTCCACCCGGAGTTGTTTCTGGATTACCAAACATTACACCAATTTGCATGCGAATTTGGTTAATGAAGATTACTACCGTCTTTGAGCGAGCAACGAGGGCGGTAATTTTTCGAAGTGCCTGAGACATGAGGCGAGCTTGGCGACCAACATGCTGCTGGTCCATGTCGCCTTCGATTTCTGCTTTTGGGGTGAGTGCTGCGACTGAGTCGATAACAACGACATCAATTTTTCCTGAGCGAATGAGTGATTCAGCAATATCGAGGGCCTGTTCACCAGTGTCCGGTTGGGAAATGAGGAGGTTATTGATGTTTACACCGAGCTTCCCAGCATAGTCTGGATCCATCGCATGTTCAGCATCAATATACGCACAAATACCATTCTTCTTTTGAGCTTCTGCCACGATGTGAAGAGCCAGCGTCGTTTTACCTGAAGATTCCGGGCCAAAAATTTCAATAATACGGCCACGGGGAACGCCACCAACACCAAGTGCCATATCAAGTCCCAAGCTTCCTGTTGGAATGACATTAATGTCCACTTTCGGCGCATCACCTAATTTCATGATGGCACCTTCGCCGAATTTGGTTTGGATAGAACGAATGGTATCGCGGATATCTTCAATACTACCAGTTGATTCAGTTCTAATACCGCTTGCTTTTGGTTCTTTTTCTTTCTTTTTTTTCTGCATAGTCACTTAAAAATACTTATAAAGTTGTAGAACTCTCAGTGGGAGAGTGCCGTTATAATCCGGAAACGTCTGCCGGTGCCTGCGCGACAGCGGTTGCCGTACTAGGAGTGTAGTACGTTGCGAATGTTTTCTCAACAACGTGCCCAAAGAGATCTTTTGAGCGTACTGAAACAACATTGTAACCAGGAACAAGAATGAGTGTGTCAGAGAATGCTCCAGAAAGTTCAGTAGGGATCATGCGACCGTTTACTGAAAGTTCTTTAGCACGTTTTGCTACACCAGTAAGAGTAAGGACACCACTGGATTGTCCGTTAGAGATTCCTTTTAGAGAGAGACCTGCACCAAATACTAAGTCTTTTGTCCGAAAAAGAGCGTATACGACAACAACCAGGAGTAACATGACTCCAAAGATGCTTCCAATACGACGAACAACAAGTGGCATACAGGCTTAACTAATGGACATTATATCAAATAAAGGACTAGCGATAAACAAAGAAGAATCTGTGGAGAACTATTGGAATCCAGTGCGATCCTCCGAGACGCTCTTTTCGATGACTTCGCGAGGTTTAGCTCCAGAACCAGGGCCAACTACTCCTCGTTCTTCTAATATGTCTATTAATCGGGCTGCTCGAGCATAGCCAATACCAAGCTTTCGCTGGAGGAATGAGGTAGAGGCTTTCTGAGCTTCAATCACTGTCTGGCGGGCTTCTTCGTAAAGTTCATCATCGGCTTCATCACTATCGCTACCAATAGAAGCTTCAAAGATTGATTTATCAGCACCGATATTGTTGCCAGAGAGGGAAAGTTCGCCACCAGCATCATCTGAGTGATCAATAATAAACTTCACTACTGATTTCACTTCATTTTCAGAAATAAAGGCACTCTGGAGACGTTCAGGGGTAGCCATATCACCAGCACTCCAGAGCATGTCACCAGCGCCAAGGAGTTTTTCGGCTCCACCAGCATCTAATATAGTGCGAGAGTCAATTTGTGAAGCAACCTGAAGCGCTACACGAGCAGGAATGTTTGCCTTAATCAAACCAGTAATAACGTTTACGGATGGGCGCTGGGTAGAAAGAATAAGGTGAATACCAACGGCGCGAGACATTTGGGCAAGGCGGACAATAGCGCTCTCAAGCTCACGTGGATAGCTCTGCATAATATCGGCAAGTTCGTCGATCACGATAACGATGTAGGCAAGTGGGCCAGCTTCTTCCGCTCCTTCCTCACTCTCATTCTTTGATTTACCTTCAAAGATTCCGTTGTAGCTTTCAATATCGCGTGCTCGTGCTTTTTCGAGCATGTCGTAGCGGCGATCCATTTCTTTTGCCGCCCACTTCAGAGCGAGAATAGCTTTCTTCGGATCAGTAATAACTGGCGTTAAGAGGTGGGGGATACCATTATAGAGAGTAAGTTCTACGCGCTTTGGGTCAATAAAAATGAAGCGAAGGTCATCAGGGCCGTTTCTATAGAGAAGGGACGTAATAACTGAGTGAATGGTCACCGACTTTCCAGAGCCTGTGGCACCAGCAATAAGAGCATGTGGCATCTTGGCAACGTTTGAAATGATAGCGCCGCCAGAAATGTTACGGCCAAGAGCAACCATCAAACGCTTCTCACTGCCAGAGAATGTTGGATCGCCTAAGAGAGTAGCAAGACCAACAATAGATTTTGCTTTGTTAGGGATTTCAATACCAACGAGTGATTTACCAGGAATTGGCGCTTCGATACGAATTGGGTGAGCAGCAAGTGCGAGGGCCAAGTCATTTTGAAGACCAACGATACGTGAGAGCTTCACACCCTCAGCCGGTTTTAAAGCATAGCGGGTAACTGTTGGGCCAACGGTAATTTCATCCATCTCAACTTCAATGCCGAAGGTCTGAAGTGTGCGCTTAATGATATTAGCGTTTGCTTTGATGTCACCGGTGTTTGGCTTGCCGCGGTCACCAGCTAAAAGTGAAAGTGGGGGAGCGATGTAGTCAGTGTGGCGACGTTTTGCTTTTTTGGGAGCCGGAGTTTCTTCGAGTTCATCCTCTTCCTCAATGGGTTCTGTTTCAGGTTCTTCTTTAGTAGTTTCTGGTAGAGGAGTTTTGGTTTCGAGTGCTGCTTCTGCGTTCTCAATATGTTCTGCCTCACGAGCTTCTTTTGCTTTTTCTTCACGGTCATTTTTCCATGAGGTAAATTTCTCGAACAAGTGTATGAATGGTGTACCGATCAAACTCCAATCAGGCACGGTATTCATAAGTACCATGATGCCGATCAGTAGAATGCCACCTAAAATAAGAACTGAAGCGAATGGACCAAAAAGTGAAATGAATGGGTACGCGACACCGCGACCAATGAGTCCACCTTGAGTACCGGTTGCAAGTTGTACTAATGCTAATCCAGAACCCAAAAAGAGAACTGACCCGATTGCGTGAGAGAGCGCAATTTTTGGTCGCTCAGCTTGAATAAACGAAGCACCTAAAATGAGGGCAAGTACTGGTAGTAAAAAGTAACCAATACCAAAGAGAGCGGAAAAAATTTTATACAAAAATGCACCACCTGCACCCGCACCTTGAAAGGCTGCCAAAATGAGAATGAGAGCGGCGACAAACCAGATAACACCATAAATGCCATGTCGTGCTTCAGACGAGAGAAAACGATCCTCTTTTGAGGAATCTCTTCGTCGCTTTTCTTTTTTTTCTCCACCCTTTTCTTCCTCTTTTTTTGCCATTGCCAATCAGATTATGGATACGTTTTTCTCAAATACGAGCTCTATTTTAGCACATAGAGTTCGTAGAACTTCAAAGAAGGATTTTTTGTATCAAGAGTTAATTGTAGCCACTTGCTCTTAAAAATTTTGTCCTGTATAGTCCTTTTACTGACCGATAGATTTTCTGTCTTTTTGGAGAAAAAACCTATTGGACAAGGTAAAGGACACCTATACTTTATGGATAAAGACAACTCACTCAATCCCTACAACAACCTTTCTCTTTCAAGCCTTTCTAAAAGGACAGGTAAGGTAGTAACTGCCCTTTACCTTGTTACTAATTGTATTGATGACCGTGAATCTATGAAGGGTCGTCTTCGAGCCCTCGGGGTTGATCTTGTTTCTCAAGTTTCTTTTGCTGAAAAATCATCATCTTTTGATCGTGGTATTAGTCTCGCTGAGGCGGCATTAGTACTTTCCGAAATGAGTGTCTTGCTCTCCATCGCTGGATCAGTTTCTCTTATTTCTGAAATGAACGCTTCCGTACTTTTGGGGGCAATTGACCGCTTGCGGGAAGCCTTTGAAAAAGGTGGAGCTAACAGCTTCGGACTTCCGGATGTTGATCGTGCCAGTGGCACATTTATGATCACCGAAGATATGCTCCGTGATGATCCTGAAAAAGAATTACCAGCACCTCATCAGCACACTAAAAATTTTTCTATAAAGGACAAACAGGTTACGCACCACAACGACTCTAAAGGACAAAAAAAGACAACCGAAAAAGTTCTTGAAGCAGCTCCATCTCGGACAAATCGTCGTGATGAAATCATCTCAATTGTCCGACAGAAAAAAGAGGTTAGTGTAAAAGACGTTTGCAGCTTATTTGCTAACTGCAGTGAAAAAACTATCCAACGTGAACTCTTGGCTCTTGTTGCTGAGGGTGTTTTAAAGAAAAGTGGAGAGAAGCGCTGGAGTCGATATTCTATCCGATAGATCGTCCTTTAGTGTCTTTATAAAAGACATGTCCAAAGTGCGGGGGAGGATCTTTATTTTGTAATTTTTAAAGCCTGATTGCGTCTCTATATAGGTAATCTCATGGTGGTGTGTGTCTAAGCGTTAAAATTGCTTTTCGCTCAAAACTGTGCGATTATGGCCGTGTGGGAAACAACTCTCTAAAAAGCTCGGTCTAACAGCCTGGCTCTTTATTGACTGCTGTTTTCCACATATACCTTTATTTGGTTTTACGACCTTGTGAAGGCTATACTATATATTGTACGGAGCGCGCTTCTCTAGTGTCCCGTACAACAGAGCATATTTTTAGCCGAAGTAGACTGATAGGATCTACTCGGCCTTCAAGGTATGTTCCGGATCGATCATTGAAAATTGCACATTGTTTATTCTGCGGTATCTCGCAGAAACAATTCAGTTTTCTGTTTTATTTTTGTGAAAAATTTTTTACAAAAATAAAAGTATGGTCGATCTGTTCTGAATGTCTCCGTCTTGCAGCGTGAACATTCATCACTTCACACAATAAAATGTGTGCAAGTAATCGGCCCTGTCGACAAGGCAGATTACTCAAGAGCACGAACAGTGTTCTCGAGTTTCTCAAAAATGTTCGCAAGAACATTTTCTATGTGGTTATCTCTACTCCATTCAAAAGTAGGGAATGCACGGTATGTGTTGTCGAACACACAAGTAAGTGCATCTTCATAATGGATAGAATGTTTGAGTCAGATCTCAATTACACACTGCTCACTCGTTTCTATTCACGAATTTTATTATGACTACATTCATTAACTCAAAGGCTCTCAAAGTTGCCCTCGGGTTGGTAGTTGCTCTTGCATTCGTAGCTTCAGCTGCATCTGCACAGGCATATACCTTCACTCGCACCTTGAAAAAAGGTATGAGTGGTGCTGATGTTAAGGCTGCTCAGCAGATCCTTAACTCAACCCAATACAAAGTGGCAGCTTCTGGTGTTGGTTCAACTGGTCACGAAACTCTCTACTTCGGTGCAGCTACCGAAGCAGCAGTTAAAGCTTTCCAGGTTGGAAACAACATCGTAGGACCAGGTGTTGCTGGTTACGGTTGGATTGGCCCTCGCACCCAGCTCGCTCTCAACAACGTTGGTTCAGGTTCAGGTAACCAGGGTGGCAGTAGTAACTGTCAGCCAGGATGGCTCTTCAACCCTTACACTAACCAGCCTTGTTCTGGTGGTAGTAACGGTGGTCCAGTTGTTGCTGGTGCTGTATCTGCTTCTCTTGCTACTGACAACCCAGCTTCTGGATACCTCGCAACTGGTACTGCAAACAACCCAGTTCTCAAGGTTTCAATTGCTAACGGTAGTTCAGCTTCAGTTAACGTAACTGGCATTAAACTCACGAAGTCTGGTTTCTACACCAACACTGACGTGACTGGTGTTGCTGCTTACGATGCTGCTGGCGTTCGCCACGGTAACGTTATCTCTAGTCTCGGTTTCGACGGTTCAGCATTGCTTACATTTAGCTCTGATCCAATCGTTGTTCCAGCTGGATCTTCAACAACTGTTACCTTCCGTATCAACCTTTCTGGTTCAAACACTGGAACTATCAGCTTCGGCGTCATGAATCCTGCAACGGATATCATGCTCTCTGCTGGTGCTGCTTCTGGTTCAGCTGTTATGGGTAACCTCTTCAGTGTTGTTAACGGTGGAACAAACATCGCTTCAGTTACTGTTGACGTACAACCAGTTAACCCAACTGGCGTACAGGTTAACGCTGATGGTACTTCAGTTCAGACTATTACTAAGTTCCGTGTTACAAACACAGGTGCTGGTACTGAAGATGCTAAGCTCTTCAAGCTTACTCTTTGGAACAACGGTAATGCTGCTGATACCGACCTCAAGGACGTTCAGCTCTTTGACCAGACAAATAACCTTCTTGCAACTACTCAGATGAGTAACAAGATGGCAACGTTTGATCTCTCGGCTGCTCCTTACCTCATCGCTCAGGGCCAGTCTAAGGACTTCACCGTAAAGGCTAAGTTCGTTAACGGTGCATCTCGCACAGTTCAATTTGTAGTCTACAATGACTACGATCTTGATGTTCGCGGTGCAACTACCATGGCTTCTGTTCTCCCAACTCACCCAATTGGTTACGACACAACTGTCGGATTCCCAGTTGGTGACCAGTCATCAACCTACAACAAGGTTACGATCGGTTCTGGAAGTCTTGTTCTTTCTCGCGCAAGTGACTCACCAGCTACTTCAGTAGTTCCTGGTGCAAGTAACATTGTGCTTGCTAAGTACATCGCTCGCCCAGTTGGTGAAAACATGGAAGTACGCGGTATGTCATTCGGTATTGACCAGAGTGCTGGTTCTGCCGTAAACCTTACTGGTACTGTATACGTAAAGGTAAACGGTGCTATCGTCTTCAGTGGTGCTGCTTCTGGCTTTGCTAACAACGGTACTGCTGCTGCTCGTTCACTTTCTTCTTACCCAATATTAACTGCTGGTGTTGATAACGCTATCGAAATTAGCGCAACGCTCAGTTCTTCAGCTGACGCTACTGACGCTTACCAGGTAAAGGGCTTTGACATCACTTCAGTTAAGCGCCTCATTACTAATGATATCTATGATCCATTGGTAAGTGGACAGGATGGTTTCAACCGTGCTGTTCAGGCTGCTTCTCTCACTGTAACTACTCTTACGACTCCGGTTGCAACAACCATCGTTCCTGGTGCTGTTGATGCTCCTCTCGCAAGTGTCCAGTTCAACGCAAGTTCTTCTGGTGAACCAGTTCAGGTTTCTTCACTTGTTGTCACTGACACCAAGGGTACAAACGCTGTATACACTGATGTATACAACCTTGTCATGAAGGATGCTTCTGGTCAGGTTCTTACAACCACCTCTTCAACGACAACCAACGCTAACACTGTTACGTTTGATTTCACAAATCCGATTATGGTAAACGCAACCACTCCGGTTACTGCTTACCTCTACGGTAGTGTTATCTCTGGCGCAACAGCTGGCTCAGGTGCTAACTACGCTCACACCTTCAAGGTAAGCTCAGTTACTGCAACTGGTGCTACAACCGGTAACTCAATTGGCTCTCCGAGCTATGTTGGTTCTGGTCAGGCTATGGTTATCAACAGTGGTGGTACTCTCACACTTTCAACTGTTACTGGCGCAAACGCTACTCCTTCTACTTCACAGCTCGTTTCTGTAGGTCAGATGGACGGTGTTTACCTCGCTGGTCGCTTTACAGCACAGTACGAAGGTCAGAAGATTACCTCTCTCACTCTTGAGGCTGCTGGTTCTAACTTGAACTCAAACAACATCAAGAACATCCGTCTCTACGCTCAGAACGGTAGTGGTTCTCTCTCGGCTGCAACTATGCCGTTTGCAACCATTTCACAGTTCACCTGTGCTGGAAACGTTTGTTCATACACTCTCACCAACAATGACAATGTTCTTCCGATGACGATTAACCCGGGTACTCCAGTTACTCTCTTCGTTAAGGCTGACATCGAAGGTGAAGGTGTTGCAAACCTCGGTGATGACTTCTACTTCCGTGTACAAAACGGTGCAGACGTTGTTGCTAAGGGTGCTTTGAGCCAGGCTGCAACTTCAGAATCTGGTAACTTCAATGACTCTGCAACCGCTAAGTCATTCATCGTTCCATTCTCAGTTGTAACTTCAGGTTCATACCCTACAGAAGGTTCATCAACAACCACAACGGTTGCTGCTGGTTCAACTCTCGCTCGCTTCAAGGTTTCAAACCTTGGTAACGCGCAGGTTACGCTTACTGACTTCAAAGTAACTGACAGTGGCTCAAACAGCCTCACAGTTGCTGGTGGAGACACGTACGCTCTCTACGCTTCAAACGAAAACGGTAGCAGCTATCTTGCTAACGCTCTCGGAAACGTAGACCCAGCTGGTGCTGTTTCAAACTGGACTGGTTTGACAACAACCATCAACGGTAACTCATTCCGTTACTTCACAGTTGTTCTCAATGACGCTACTGGTGCTGCTTCAGGTGATAACTGGGCATTCTCAGTTGCTGCTCTTGGCGACGTTAAGTACTCGGCTGACGAAACCAACCTCGGTTACGATGGTAACCAGGACGGTGACCTTGGTGACACTATCAGTGGTCTCTACACTGACGGTAAGCCAACAGTTGGTACAATCAACAAGCAATAATTGTTGAATCGTTAGTAGGTCGTAACCTACTCAAAAACACCCCGAAAGGGGTGTTTTTGTTTTGTCTTGAAATGTGTACAATGGAAAAACTATGCAAAAGAAACAGCTATGGATTATTGGTGGAGCACTTATTATTGTTGCTCTTATTGGGTTTGTGATGTATCGAGGTACTGCGCAAGCGCCAACACATATAGGGGATGATGCTTCACAGAATATACAAGAAACCGAAACAGATACTCAAACATCTTCTGTTTCAACTACACCTAAAAAATATGCAACCCTTCAAAAGGCAGTTGATGCCTCAGTTGCAGTAGTAGATAGCGCTGATTATGCTAAAGCTCAAGTGGTTGTTGAAGGTGCGCTTGCTGAATATCCAAACAGTGGCTCACTCAATATTCTGTACTCTACAGTGATGGACAAACTCGGTAATCATGCGAAAGCAGTAGAACTTGCGCACCATGCAGTTGCTGTTGATCCAACTAACTACTTAACCTGGCGCTATGAAATTAATCTCACGAAGGCTACCTTTGCCGGGAAGAGTCCAAGTGATCCAGCATACAAAGCGGCAATCAGTTCACTCTATAACCAAGCTTTGGTGGCGACGCATAATAATATTGAGCTCATTACACCCTACGCAATCTTTCTTGAAGAAGCAGGGGACATTAATGGAGCAATTTATTTGTGGCAATCAGCCAAACAAGTAAATCCGCTCGCTGCGCAATCGTACCAGATGCAGATTGATCGTCTCTCGCACACGTCATAGTTTAAGAATCTCCTAAGAAATTAACCGTCACAGCTTGTATAAGGGGATCGTTATATTCGGTATACTTAATTTGTCGATTAGTACGATTAAGGTGTTAAAGTGGTATGAATAATAATTCAAAAGTTATTTGGATCCTTGTCGGTCTCATTATTGTTGTCGTTATCATTGGACTTGTTCTAAAAGGTAAAGGTCAACAGCCTACCGATACTTCAGGAACTCAGGGAGATCAGAGCTCGGTAACACAGGAGCCTCAGTCAACTGAGGACCAGAGTGCAGGAAGTGTTAATGCTTCAAATACTGCTTCTCTTACGTATGAAAATGCAGTTGCTAAGTATATGGATAGACGAATCCAATTTGGTCCAGACTGTATCGCACGTCCAAACATTGTGACGTATAAAGACAATACGGGTATCATGCTTGATAACCGTTCAAATCAGTCGCGTACATTTACTTTCGGTACCACGCCATATACGATTAAGGCATGGGGCTTCAAAATTGTAACGTTGCCAGATACCTATAAGACCGCGAAAACTATCTACGTTGATTGTGGTAAACAACTCAATGCTGCAACCATTATTATTCAAGAGTAAGCTTTCTTGAGTAATAAACTAAAAACACCCGAAAGGGTGTTTTTAGTTTTTGGTGAGAAAAAAGTTATCTTTTCTGTATCTATGGTATGGGAGAGTATTTTCATGAAGAGGGAATTTATTTTTGTGCTGATGTTGCTTTTAGTAGGTGCTATGCTGCCATTAAAAGCCTTTGCTGCGCCAACAATAACCGAAATAATGTATGACCTTGAGGGAACGGATACAAATCGAGAATGGATAGAAGTTTGTAACGAAGGTGATAGCGTTTCACTTTCAGGCTGGAAATTTAATGATGGTTCTAACCACGGTATTAATGAACCAGGAACAAATGGCTCAGTAGGAAGTATAGAGCTTAATTCACATAGCTGTCTTATACTTGCCGCTAATGCAACAACTTTTCTTTCCGAGCATATTGGTTTTTCTGGTACTGTGCTCGATACCGTGATGAATTTAAATAATACTGAAGATACACTTTCACTCATTGACGATCAGGGAGCTGTGGTGGCTAGTGCGGAATACTCAAACAGTATGGGGGCTGTAGGCGACGGTCTGAGTTTACAATGGGTTGGTGGCACTTTTGTTCCACGAACACCGACACCGGGAAGTGTAGCCAGTGGTGAGGAGCCGCCCACTACTTCCGATACCCAAGCTTCTTTTACGGTAAGTATTGATCAAAATGCCAAGCCGGTAGAACCGCCAAAAATTCCTACTCCGAAAATTGAACTTTCAGTTGGTGATCGTGTACTGCGCGGAACTCCAATTGTCTTCGATACAAAAGTATATGACGCTTCTGGTTCTATTCGAACAAGTGGGTACTTTAAATATAACTTTGGTAATGGTGAAATCTACGAGAGTGAAAATCCGACACCGCCAACATATACCTATCGCTACGCGGGTGATTACCTGCTGACCATTTCGTATGCTTTGAGTCGGTACGTTACAACGCCTGAGGTAACCTTTACAAAAACAATCACTGCATACGATCCGACCATTGCGATTTCACTAATGCCTCCTGATGGTATTACCTTGGAAAATACATCAAAACAAGACGTCGATCTTTCAGGATTTATTCTTCGCGTTAGTTCACCGTATCATCTAGTAACCCTGCCACGTATAGTTATTCGGGCAGGGAAAAGCATTACTCTTGCACCAACAATTACTGGGCTTGGTTTGGATAAGGGACAAGTGATCACCCTTTTTGATCCGAGTGGCAGAGAGGTTGCTCGTTTTGAAGAAGCTGTATTGCCTAAAGCTGAAAATGAAATGGCCCCTAAAATACAAACCGCGGCTGTTTCGTATAGAATGCCAGCGACAACAGAAATAGTATCTAGCCCTGATCCAGTAAAATCTCTTCAAAAGCCCAAAAATGAGCACAATGTACTTTGGACTATTTTTGCCTTAGCGCTGGCTGCGCTTGGTGGGTTAAGTGTGTGGTACTTACGGGGTGAAAGGAAAGAGATCCACCATGAAGCCGATGCATTTACCATTCAGGAAATCACTGAATAACCCTATATTTTTATGGGTAGCATGGTATACTTTCCCGAGGTCACACATTTAGTAATTACTGATTAGTTGTATTCTATGAACACTATTCTTATAGTAAACGCTCTTACCGCACTTGGGGGAACTGTTGTCTCACTTCTCCTTGGCATGGTGTGGTACTCACAAAAGTTTTTTGGCAAGACATGGATGGAATTTAACGGCATGGATATGTCGGTGATGCAGGATCCAGCCAAAATGGCTGAAGCAAAAAAGGGAATGGGGGCAACATTTGCTCTTGCAGCACTTGCATCCTTTGTTATGTTCTTTGTTTTTGCTTTTATGGCAGTATTTATCGGTCAACTCAATTTCTTGGGTGTGCTTGTTTTTAGTGCCGTACTTTGGCTTGGATTTGCAGTACCGATGTCTGCAAGTACTGTGCTCTGGAGTGGTAAGTCAAAAAAGATGAAGGGAAAAATGTTTCTCATCTCTAGTGGCTACTACCTCATTACATTCTTGGTAACAGGTATTATCTGGGTTCTCATCTACCCACATTTCTTCTTCTAAAGAAAAGTAAAAAACTCCCGGCTTCGGCCGGGAGTTTTTCGTTATGCTATGCTAAAGGAGTATGCAAGAGAAACAATTATGGTTTAGAGCAAAACGATATGGTTGGGGCTGGTATCCAGTTACTTGGCAAGGTTGGATTATTCTTCTACTTTTTGTCGCAGTGTACGGTTTAAACGTAGTTTTTTTCACTGGCAGAGGTACTGAACCAACAAATAGTGAACTTTTTTGGTTTCTTGTTCGCACGGTAGTTTTGGTTGGCACACTTATCTATGTATGTTATCGACATGGTGAGACACCAGGCTGGCGATGGGGAGAAGAAAAAGAAGAACAGATTGCTATCTTCACCAGCGAAGGAAAACCCACTGGCAGTATTGCCAATTTCTCCGAGGTGCATGCCAAAGGTCTTTGGCATGAGACGGTGCACATTTGGATTGTGACGCCAGAGAAAAAGATTTTGATGCAGAAGCGTTCCGGAAAGAAAAATGCTGGTGGAGGGGAATGGGATAATCATGGCGGCCATATTGCGGCAGGTGAAACACCAGAAGCAGCGATTATTCGCGAAGTGAAGGAAGAGATTGGACTTACACTAACAAAGAATATTCTCAAGCGAACAATTCGTTATAGTAAAAGTCACTCATATAAAAATAATACCTTTATTGAAAACGAGCATATCAATGTTTTTATTGCCGAGGTTTCAGTAGCTCTTTCTGATCTCAAACTTGATCGGAATGAGGTTTCTGACGCCCAACTCTTTACACTTCCCGAGCTTTCCGTAGGTAAAGCATCTGATGGTTCCATAATTGGTATGTCTGCAAAAGAATATCAGGTACTACTTGCGTATCTCTCTAGCGAAAAAAATGGCAACGCGTAAAACAAAACAAGAGCTCGCGGCTATTGCCAAAGCTTGCCAAATTACTGACGCTATTTTTTCGCGCATCGTTTCAGGACTAAAGATAGGGAAGTGGAGGACAGAACGAGAGCTATACAATTTTATTAAACAAGAAATTTCTGCACGAAATTTGAAACCAAGTTTTAATCCAATTGTGGTTTCTGGTCCACATGCGGGCAATGAAATTCATCCAAAAGTAACTGACGCTAAACTACAAGGCTTTTTGATTTTAGACTTTGGAGTTATATATAAAAGCCAAATGTCGGACATGACACGCACTGTCTATCTTGGTAGACCGTCACCAAAAGAGAAGGCCCTTTATAATTTGCTTTTAAAGTCACAAACCCAAAGCATGGCACTTTTGGTGCCAGGGGCTAAATGTTTTTTAGCTGATCTGTACGCTCGGCATGTTCTCGGTCGCTACTCGAAGTATTTTATTCATACGCTTGGTCATGGGGTAGGAAGTCGAATTCATGAAGCCCCTCGGATTTTCACGAAACGCACAAGGCCGTATGTATACGAAAACATGGCTCTTACTGTTGAACCTGGAATCTACATTAAAAACAAACTTGGTATGCGGATAGAGGATACCTGTGCGATTACTAAGAATGGCCCGGTGCCGCTTACAGTTTCTCCTAAGGAACTTCTCATTTTTCCTCTCCCACGCTAGAAATCCTAGCCCCGTTTGCTATACTTTTCTCTAATGGAACAAACAACATATCGTCTCAGTATTCGAACTCTTTTTGGTAGTGCTTGGGAACACTTTAAAACCCGACCATGGTTTTTTATCGGCATTACACTCTTTACTATTATTCTCTCGACAGTATTTCAAGATGCCGCTGACCGAGTAAAGGAAATGAGTCCGTTGGTTGCCTTCTTTTTCTCTTTGGCGACATTTTTTATTGAAACCCTCGTGATGATGGGCTATTACTCAATTCTCATGCGATCACTTGGAGGAAGTAAGCCAGAATTCTCAGAGTTATTTACGGCGAGTCCGAGCTTTTGGTATTTTTTGGTAACCACAATACTTTTTGGCGCAGCTGTCGTTGGTGGTTTTATATTGCTCATTATTCCAGGATTTATGGCGCTTTCTGCTTGGTGCCTTGCTACACTTATTGTGATTGATACAGGAAAGAAACCAGTTGTTGCTTTTCGCGAAAGTGCTCGTCTAACGAAAGGAATACGACTACAAATGTTACGATTTATTATTGTTACCGGCATTATTAACTGCATTGGGGCCCTCTTATTTGGTATTGGTTTATTGGTGACGTATCCAGTTTCTTTCTTGGCTTCAATTCTTCTGTATCGTGAACTTTCTGTCCATAGAGCAGTTTCCTTGCCTGAGGAAACAAAAACATCGTAAGTATGATTCGTTTTGTCGCTATTATTTTCAGTATCATTCTGCCGCTTCAGGTTTCTGCGGCAGTTCTTACTGATCCAAATACTGGTGTGCATCCGACATCAGTTTTTTACGATAACTCTACTACGCTGAATAATGGTGTTATTAAGGAAGGCGTTATTTCAGAAGTTAAGGCTCCGGAAGTCGAAAAACGAAAACTAGTAGAACCACTTCTGCTTGATGTCGCTGGCGTGGGAACAACCTGTACCGTGAACACACCAGTCATTGAAGCTTGGCAACTGGATCCAAATGTTTCTATAACGACAAAAGACCAGTTACGCCAGGTGCTTGAAGGTGCAGTTTCGCACGATGAACGGCTTCGTCAGGTAAGCATTGTTGATAATCGCATTGATCTCTATTACCTAATGCCGGCATATCGATTGCGTATCATCCCGGTTAATTATCAACTGCATATAGTTGCTGATAGCAATACCTTTCGGATGAGTCTTGAAAATCCAAAGTGGGTTGCCGGAGTACCTAATAAGCACGCCATTGTTTCAGCAGCTTTTGCTGAGTATGTTCCACAATTACTTAGCCAGGAAACGGTAACGGCGTATAAAGATGCACCACTTGCCATGAGAGATGCAAAACTTATCGAGGTGATCACGAGTGTTATGTATCACGTTGATGTTATGCCTCATGGAGGCACGTTCTTCTCGTGCTATATTTTGCCATTCTTGGTGTATATCATTGGGGCGCTCATTATTTTGATCTTTCTCTTGTGGTTTATTATCCGACGTACTCGTCGATTGCGTGCTCGCCAAAAAATTCTTGGTCTTTCTATGAATGAAGAAAACGACGAAGAGAATGATGATAGTGAAGGAGGATATCCACCGAGAGTTCACTACGTTCCCGGACGGCCTGATCAATAATTTTTTACTGCCAACGCTATCATGGTAGACTCACTTTATGGATTGTTTTTTGTGTAATGCTGTAGCAAGTCCCGGCGAGCTTTTTGCGGAGAACCAGTTTTTTGCTGCTCGCTTTGATGCCCATCCGGTAACTCCTGGTCACGTGCTTATTTTCCCGAAAGATCACACCCTTTCGTTTTTCGATATTCCAGCCGAAGCTTATCCATACCTACACGATAGTATTACTAAAGCAAAACAGACAATTGAGGCAGTCGGCTTTGAAGAACTCTACCTTCGCATGAAAGAAGCATATCCAGAACGAGAAAAAGCCACTCAGTATATTGAATCTATGCTCGCTTCACCATTTTTAAAACGAAAACCAGAAGGCTACACTATTGGAGTAAATAATGGGGAAGTTGCCGGCCAAACGGTGCCCCATGTCCACATGCATCTTATCCCACGATATCGCGGAGATGTTATTGATCCTCGTGGAGGTGTGCGTACCGTAATCCCAGCTCTCGGTAATTATCGTATCTATGGAAATTAATCTTGCTGACATAAAACAAGTTCATATTATCGGTATTGGGGGTATTGGTATTTCGGCGTTAGCCCAGTTTTTGCTTTCGCGAGGGAAAAAGGTGACGGGAAATGATTTGGATGCATTTCCAATGGTAACCTACCTTCGCAAGAAAGGAGTACATATTGAAGTGGGAAGTGATGCGAAAGTTATTCCAGAAGGTACTGATCTTATTATGTATAGCGTTGCTTGGACTACGCTTGGCCCAGAACTTTTATCCTACGCCAAAACACTTGGCGTTCCCGTACTTTCATATCCAGAAATGCTGCAAGTAATTTCAGGAAAAATGCGCACGATTGCGGTTTCTGGTTCACATGGAAAAACAACAACTACAGCCATGGTTGCGCATCTTCTTATTGAAGCAAAACTTGATCCAACCGTTATTGTCGGTTCGATTATGAAGGAAACTGGCAGTAACTTTCGAGGAGGGAAGAGTGATTATTTTATCGTTGAAGCCGATGAGTATCGTCGTGCTTTTTTAAATCTCACACCGCAGATTTTAGTTATTACCAATATTGATCTTGATCATCTCGATTACTATCGTGATATCTCGGATATTAAGAGTGCCTATCGAGAGCTTATTGCTAAAATGCCAAAATCTGGTGTCGTTATTTGTGATCCTGGGAACCAATATGTGCATGAAGTAGTTACTGGAATTCCGCAAAAAGTTGTTGACTATCGCACATTTTTAAAACCTCGCCAGCTTCGTCAGCCAGGACATCATTATCAAATGGATGCCGCGGCAGCATGCGCTGTTTTGGAAGAGCTCGGTATTCCACCTGAAGAAAGTGATCCAATTATTGAAACGTTTCCTGGTACTGCACGACGAATGGAAGAGCGCGGCGTTCTTCCAAATGGAGCACTCGTAATTGATGACTATGCTCATCATCCAACTGAAATTAAAGCAACAATTGCTGCGCTACGAGAACGATTTCCACTCGTTACGTCACGCATCGTTATTCTTTTCCAGCCGCATCTGTATTCTCGTACCCGTACGTTATGGGAAGGTTTTATAAAAGCTTTTCAAGGTGTTGATATTGTATGCCTCTTACCAATTTATGCCGCTCGCGAATCGGCAGATGGCGCGACTACTTCAGAACGGTTAGGAGATGCAATGAGCGCCCATAACGAAAATGTGCATGTATTCTCTTCATTTGAAGAAGCTGAATCAGCCTTACGAGCAATGAAGCTTGGTCCTAAAGACGTTATTGTCACCATGGGCGCAGGTGAAGCAAATCTTGTAGGCGACAAGCTTCTTGGCCGATAGCGTTCGCGTTTAAGTAGGGAGAAGGTACAATAGAACGCATGCCAGAAAACTCTCAGTTTATTGCAGCATATAAAGGCTTAAATACGGCTCAGAAGAAGGCTGTCGAGGCTCTCGAAGGACCAGTAATGGTAGTTGCTGGCCCAGGAACAGGAAAAACCCAAGTACTCTCACTTCGCATTGCTCATATTCTTACTGAAACTGATACGCCACCTTCCGGGATTTTGTGTTTAACATTTACTAATGCAGGTGTTCGAGCGATGCGCGAACGCTTACTTCGGCTTATTGGTGCGCGTGGTAGTGAAGTGTACGTTGCAACATTTCATCGCTTTGCTATTTCGCTTATCGAAAAATACTACGAGTTTCTTGATTTCGACACCACCCCTGTGCTCTTAGGAGACACTGAGGCAATCGCTCTTGTTGACGAGATTTTGGAAACCGGAGAATGGAGGTACATTCGTCCACGAGGAAATGCAGCAAAATATTTTAGCGACTTGAAGTCGCTTGTTTCGCTTTTAAAACGCGAAAAAATTTCTCCATCAGGTTTTCTGCAAGAAATTGAAATTGATATTGAAGCGCTTCGTACTTCACCTGAGAGTCTCTCTTCTCGCGGTGCGCGTAAAGGGGAACTAAAAAAAGAAGTAGAGAAGAAAATTGAAAGTCTTGAGCGAACACGCGAAGTAGTTCGTTTTTATGAGGTGTACGAAAGTGTCAAACGTGATCGGGCGCTCATGGACTACGACGATGTGCTTTCCTATGCAGTTACTCTTGCCGAAGAGTCTGAAGATGTTAGAGCGGCGCTTCGAGAGAATTACCTCTATATACTTGTTGATGAGCACCAAGACTCAAGCGGTATTCAAAATGCTTTTATTGAAGCTGTGTGGGGTGGAACCGAGCAGCCAAATATTTTTGTTGTAGGGGATGATCGTCAGCTTATTTATGGATTCGGTGGGGCTTCTCTCGCACACTTTACCCGATTTCGTGACGCATTTGGTAAAGCGAAGGAAATTACTCTTACCGAAAATTATCGTTCAACCCAAACTATTCTCGACACTGCTGAAGCACTACTCACGAGCACAATTGCCGATGGCAAACTGCAAAGTATAAATACGAACGATGGCGAGAAGGTTCAGCTTGTTGAGTGTGATTATCCGCGGGATGAAATTATTGTCGCCGCTCTCGATATTAAAGAAAAAATTGCTTCTGGTATTTCTCCTGAAGAATGCGCTATTTTGGTTCCCAAAAATCATCAGGTACGAAGTGCGGTTGAAATTCTTCGTAGCCTAGGTTTACCCGTAGCTTCCTCTGGAGCACTTTCTTTTTTTGCCGTTCCTGAAACAAAAACTATTAGGACAATTCTCTCTGTGCTTGCTGATCCTTATAATGGTGCGGCGCTTGGTGCACTATTGCTTGATCCGGTATTGACGATTCCACCACTTGAAGCGCATCGGTTTTTGCGCAACGTGAACACTCGAAAACTCTCTCTTGAGGATGTACTAAAACAAGGAGCGTCAGTATTGCCGACCGATCCTATCGCTCGACTTGGGGTGTTGCTGTCTGATTTTTTGACCTGCTCTCAAACCTTAGGACTCCATGGTTTGATCCAAAAAATAGGGGAGGACGTATTTTTTACTAACCCTAAAGAGCATGAAGCGATCATTCGCCAAGTTGAAATTATTCGAACTTTTATCCACCTTCTCGAAGGTGAGCGCGAGCGAAACGCACATCTCACTCTCTCAGAGTTTTTGGCATACCTCGACCGACTTGAAGAATATGGTCACCCAATTCCACTTGCGGTATTTGCCGGAGAAACGGGTGTTCGAGTGCTTACCTTCCATGGGTCAAAAGGTCTCGAGTTTAAAGCTGTATATATTGCCCATCTCGACGAGGCTTCGTTGATGAGAGGTAAGCGCTCAGGTTTTACCTTACCTGAGAGTATAGAAGCTAAGCTTTCCGTAAAAGATGAGATGGTTGCTCGTCGAGAGCTCTATGTGGCCATCACGCGAGCAAAAGAATTTTGCGCCATCTCGTATTCTCGTCATTCGTATCAAGGAGCCGAACTTTCACCAGCCCACATTCTAGCTGATTTGCCGGAAGACTTGGTTGAGCGAAAAACCGCTACCGAGGTTGAGTCAAAAATTCTCGCAAAAAATCCAAAAATGTATGTCACCGGTACGTCAGAGTTTCCAAAAGCAACTCTCAAAGAGCTTACAAAAATAGTTTCTGAGGAATATCCACGAACGAGTGTTTCTGTAACCCTCCTCAATAATTTTTTTGAATGCCCATGGAAATGGTATTTTCGAAATTTACTCCAGATGCCTGAGATGAAGACTGAGAGTTTAATTGTTGGTTCAGTAGTTCATACTGGGATTGAATATCTATTAAAACATCGCGGGCAAACATCTGAAAAAGATCTTGAAGAAGCCATGATGGTTTGTATGGAAAAAGAGTATGTATGTGGTGAGACAATGATGGAGCGTGTCATGCGAGATGCAAAGAAAATTCTCGGAACATTTACCACGACATACCTTCCTCATATAGTGCCGCATGCTCTTTCAGAACGATCGTTAACGTATCGTGATCCAAAAGTAGCCCACCTAACGTGCTATGGCAAAATTGACCTCACTGAACGCGAAGAGAACGGCACAGTTCATGTTACTGACTTTAAAACTGGTGGTCCAAAACCGGCGCGAACAATTGAAAAACTTGATGACGAAGGTCGTATGAGTTCACTACTTCGTCAGCTCGCTATGTATACATTTTTGATTACCGGAGCAGAACGAGGAACAAAAGTTGGCGCTTCGAAACTCTTGTTCCTCGAGGCATCTGTTGGTGACGCTGATGCAATCTATACTAAAAATATTAGCGAGCAAGAAATAGGCCTCCTGAAAAAAGACATCAGAGACTACGATATGTTAGTTTCGAGTGGAGAGTGGGTAGAGCGCCCATGTAATGCGGAGATATATGGCAAAGCAGAAGGTTGCGAATACTGTGCTAAAGCCAAAGCCCTGTATTACTAATTACTAGCGCGTAGTGTGCAGAAAGCTTTGATATGGGTTTCGGCCGTTATCAAGCCATCCCAGAAAAATACCTACCCCAAAGGTGATAGTGCCAAGCAAGATCAGCCATACAATCGCCTTTTTCATAGGCCGATTTTACCACAGCTTTAGAGTAGGTCGTATGCTATACTCCGCCTATGGTAAATAGGCAAATCCACGGTCACAACGTGCGCTATGAAGAGCATGATTTGGGGGCCGAAGAGGCAGTGCGGTTTTTAGAAATTCACAGTTCTCGTGAAGAAGCCGATGTCTTTTTCCATCAGGCTAAAGAGCGGGGAACTGCCCAGTTTGAGGATCGCCACGGAAAGAATTTTACCCTCATTCACCATATGGACGGTTACTACACCATTGAGCCAAGAAGTTATTAGTTTTAAATAGTAAGCATGTCTAGCAGTAATTTTTTTGATAAGTATTCGCTTTCCTATGATTCAGGACTGGAAAGAGTAAAGGACCACCTGAAGCATGATAGCGGAACGAAGGGACTGTTTTCTGAAGCAGAAGCCCATCATTACGGGTATTTCAGGTATAAAGGAGAAAAATATAAAATTGTACACGATGGAGGTGGCAATTTTCATCTAAAAGAAGACCATTTTTAATTATGGAAACTCGCGGTACTCTCCATCCGATCTCTTTGATTACGGACGACATTGTTCGCATTTTCGACAACCTTGGGTTTGAAGTTGCCACTGGCCCTGAACTTGAAGATGAATGGTATAACTTCGATGCGTTAAATGTGGCAAAAGATCATCCGGCACGAGACATGCAAGACACCTTTTGGATTAAAGGGGAGCAAGGTAAAGTACTTCGCACCCACGTTACTTCTACTACTGCTCGATTTTTAGAGCGTGTCGGTAAAGAGGGAACATTTCCACGCGCCTCGATTTCAGTCGGCAAAGTATTTCGGAACGAAGCAACAGATGCTACGCACGAAATGCAATTCTTCCAAGTTGATGGTTGTGCTATTGGAGAAAATATTAATCTCGGTAATTTAAAATCTACACTTCTTACTCTCTATAAAGGTTTACTTGGTGAAGATACTGAAATACAGCTTCGCCCAAGCTTTTTTCCGTTCACTGAACCTTCAATTGAAGTGTGGGTGAAGTTCCGCAACCGATGGCTCGAAATGATGGGTGGCGGCATGATTCATCCAAATGTACTCCGTAATCTTGGAATCGATCCTGAAAAATACCAGGGCTTTGCTTTCGGTGGAGGAGTTGATCGTATTTTAATGGTAAAGCACGACATTCCAGATGTTCGCTTGCTTTATCAAGGTGATCTTCGCGTAAACCAATTTTAGTATGAAGAATTTTTTTAGATTGGTTTCAATATATTTCCTGGATTTTCTATTTCCGGAAATACCAAATTTAATCCAGATTTTAACATTTATACTTGTCCTGAGTTTTTTGCTTCCCGATAAGTATGGCATCTGGATGACTACCACTCTGTTTTTGTTTGGTTCGTATTTAGTGGCGAAATTGTATAGGTTCCCTCAAGATTTTTATGACAAAGAATATCTTATAGACAATTTAAAGAGATTTTTTAATATTTCCAGCATACTATCTTTAATAATTCTAGCATTAGTATTTTGGGGGATAATTCAGGTGACAAAAATTATTGCCATAGAGACAAAGTTACGAGACTTAGAAAGGGTCGCATCGTTTAAACAACTCAAAACTGAGGAAGTTGCTTCTTTTTTAAAAAACAATTAAATTCTTCAATTTATGAAAATTTCCTACAATTGGCTCAAATGGTATGTAAACGGTGAATTGCCCGCCCCAGAAAAACTGGCAGATATTTTTACGTTCAAGCTTTGCGAAGTCGAAGGAATGGAAAAGCGTGAAGATGGCGATACTATTTTTGATTTAAATATTTTACCAAACCGTGCTCATGATCTTCTTTCACACCACGGTGTAGCTCGCGAAGTTGCAGGCATGTTGGGATATACCTTTAAGGACCCAACTCCGCTCTATAAAATTCCTGAATCGAAACCAACCAAGCTTAGAATCGAGATAGAAACTCCAGCATGTCGCCGCTATATGGGCCGTGTTGTCCGTAATGTAAAGGTTGGGCCATCACCAGAATGGGTAGTAAAGCACCTCGAATCTGTTGGTCAGCGTTCAATAAATAATATTGTTGATGCAACTAATTTAGTGATGTTTGATTGCGGCCAGCCTTGCCACGCATTCGATATTAAACTCATTCCGGACGAAAAAATAAAAATTGGGGTAGCGAAAGATGGGGAAGAATTTCCTGTGCTCGGTCGTGACCAGGTAGTGGCAAAATTAAAAGCTACGGATATGGTTATTGCCGACAAGGATGGAAGCTCTTTGGCAATTGCTGGTGTAAAGGGCGGCCTAAATTCTGGCGTAACTGACGCTACCACTGATATCGTGCTCGAAGTAGCTAACTTTGAGCCAGTTTCTGTGCGCAAAACTGCTCGTCGTTTAAATTTGCTTTCTGATTCAGCAAAGCGTTTTGAAAATGATTTGTCGCCAGAGCACGCCTCATTTGCCATGATGGAACTTTCAGCAACTATTTTAGAAATGTGCCCCGAGGCTTCGTTTGAGGAAATTGTTGATGTGTATCCTAATCCAGAGCAACCACGAACGATTTCTTTTTCACTTTCAAAAATAAATTCGTACCTCGGTATAAATCTCTCTGAAGATGAAATGGTAACCATCTTGGCCACCTATGGCTATAAAATTTCGGGAGCAGGGGATATTCGAACGCTTACCGTTCCATATCTTCGCCTTGATCTTACCGGTACACACGATGTTGCTGAAGAAGTAGCACGTCTCTATGGTTTGGAGAATATTAAAGCCGTACCACTTTCGTTTAAAGAGAAACCAGAAATAAATGCAGAATTCTATAAAAAAGTAGCAGTGCGCCAAAAATTAATCAGCGAAGGATATCGAGAAACAATTACCTACGCGTTCCGAAAAAAAGGTGTGTATGAAGTTGCTCGTGGGGTAGGTGATAAAGGAGCATTGCGCATAAATCTTGCTGATGGCCTTAAAGAAAGCTACGAGCTCAATCGTCTGAATGCGCCACTTCTTGGACTTGGAGATGTAAAAATTTTTGAAATTGGAGCTGTGTGGCCAAAAACTGGGGAAGAAATTCATGTAGCTTGGGCAGATAAAAAAGGCGTTACCGAAGTAACTCTTAACGAGTATTGCGAAAAAAATAGTATCTCAGTAGGGAATACCTATGCTGAATTACTTTCCTCGCAAACTTCCGGCGTTCGTTTTGTGCCCTGGTCATTGTTCCCATTCATTGTTCGAGACATTGCTCTGTGGGTTCCAGAAGGGACTACGAGTGAAGATGTGGCTGCGGTTATGAAAGGCGAACTAAATGAGCTTTGTGTCCGAGGACCTGAGCTTTTTGACCAGTTTACAAAAGATGGCCGCACTTCGTACGCCTTCCGTATGGTTTTTCAAGCCCACGATAAAACACTTTCTGACGTTGAAGTACATCCTTTTATAGAAAAAATTACCGCCAAACTTAACGAGAAAGGTTGGGAGGTGCGATAGTCCGCCTATAACTGGGGAAAAGAGAAGATTAGAGGTTAGGTTTTTCTGTTACAATTAAGGCACAATGGTTTTTCAACGCCGCTATAGGCTACTGATAACTTCTCTCGTTACACTTTTCTTTTACGGTGCTGGCGTTTCCTATGCTATGACGCTCGTAGCGCCTCATACCGTACTTGATCCAGTTGGTCTTCCTGGAGCGTATTCGGTGCAAACTGGTCCAGCCGGTTCTTCTTCCTCTATTCAATATAACGATGCCGGTGCTTTTGGTGCTGATCCAAACTTTACTCGCAACCCTCTCGGTACGGATTTTAATGTCATCTCAGATATTGGCACAGGAGTATCTGCCCGTATTCAGCAAAGTAGTTCGGTATTAGGTATAGGAATAAAAGGAACAGCGTTTTTGTATTCCGATAATAATTATGTATCTAGTTTTACGGGTATAGTAGCCGGGGACTTTACTGCTGTAGGTGGGGAAGCTAACGCAATGCTTATTGGTTACCAAGCGTTTAGTGGAGGAACTTCAGCTACTATTACACCAACGTATGATGCTGGTTCTGACACGTCTACTATTGGAGTTTCCACGAAAAATAGCACAGGAAAGGAGGCCCGTGTTGGAGTACAGGCAAACCCAACAGGAGGTAATATTAGTTTTAATTTTGGTGGTTCAAATAATTACTACTTTCCAGATACAGAACCTACTATAGGTACAGTTTTAGGATACACAGGCTCTCATCAACTCGGTTGGGTTTCTGCTGGTGGTGGCGGTGGAGTAACAATAGGTAATCCAATTACCGGAGGCACTGGCGACCGTATTTTGTTTGAAGATGCTTCAAACAATCTTCGAGAAAGTAATAATTTAATATTTGTTGATACAACTGGTTATTTTGATGTTTCTTTTGCGGGTAGTACTCATTTCTTAAGTAATCCTTCAAGTGGGCAGTACTATATGGGTACTAACGGCGGAAATAAAACACTCATTCAGATACTTGATGGTGGTACCAATGAAATTTCAAATAGTGTAAACGGTCAATTCTACGTTCAACAAACAAATGGCCCAAGACTTATTGATGGAAATACTAACACGTTTAATCTCTACCTTGGTGATGTAGGGCATAATGCAAATACTACCTCTATCGAGCTCTTAGACTCTGCTGCACAGATACATCTTGTTGCTCACTCAACTGGAATTGGTTCTAGCGGTTTAATTGAAATTGGTGACAGAAACAACGATGGTAATAGCACGAAGTTTAGTTTGAATGATTTTGCTAGACAAGTATTTGTTCAAACAAATGGAGATTTTGGAGTACAGAATTTTTCAGGACAACGTGCTATCGATGTTGATTTCTCATCGGGATTTTATTTTGCAGCAGGTGATGCTAATGCTGTTGCAAATGGTACGAAACTTACCGTCAACGACAGCACTTCGCTTGTTACTATTAATGCAGCAAATGGGTTGGTAGTTAATGATAATAATTCCCACACATGTACTGTTGATCCGAACGGCGGCACCTGTACTTCTGATGAACGTCTCAAAACTAATATTACTGATCTTCCTTCGACTACTCTCAATACTCTTGCTGGCCTTCGCACCGTTACCTACACCTGGAACAGTGGTGCTGATATGACAACAAAGCATATTGGTTTTTTGGCACAAAATGTTCGCGATGCGTATCCAGAACTCGTTAGTACTGACCCAAATGGATACCTAGGTGTAAATTATCCAGGGTTCACCCCACTTCTTGTTGAAGCATTGAAAGAAGTGAAGTTGCAGCTTGATTCGCTTGATACTCTTATAACTACCAATACGTCATTTACTGCTCACATGCGAGAATGGTTGGGAGATACGGCAAATGGAATTGCTCGTATTTTTGCAGACAAAGTTGAGACGCATGAACTGTGTGTTGATGGTCAGTGTCTAAATGAGCAGGATGTGCGTGACCTTCTACAGTTGCGCAACCAAGTATTGGGCACCCTGGTACAGTCCTAATCAAGGAAGTACCTCTAAGGACAAACTAAAATTTAGAACAGCTGTAGCTCATTCCTACAAGCAAAACCTGCAAAATACGGTTGGAAAATTCACGAACAATCATGTTATACTTTGCTAACGTATGTTTAAAAAGTACCGAGTAGTTACCGGAATCGCTATTTTTCTTTCCCTCTATACGGGGGCGTTATGCGCTTTTGCAACTACCTATGTTGCTCCTGGTACCGTGCTTGATCCCGCTGGTCTTCCTGGTGGTTACACCGTTGGACCTTTTTTGTCATATGGTGGTGCTGTTACCACAGGGCACGATAACGAGGTTCTCTATATGGATGGCAGTGGTAACTTAGTTAGTGATTCAAATTTTGTTCGGGACGCTTCAACAGGTGAGACGCTCATAAGCCAAGATCAATCAGGCATAACGGCTGGAGTTGGAATGTCTCAGACACTTTTTGGAGGCTTACCTGCTGTTAGTTTTATTCGTCAGGATAGTAATGGTTCAGCAGTTGCTGGTTTATTTGATACAACTTCACTTGGAGGTAGCGCGTATACTTTTTATGTACATACTCAGGACTCAATAGTAAACTCGCAGGCTCAATTGTTTACCCTTCCTCACTCAATTGGTGGAGGAGTGGCAAATGCTACTGGTGAGCAAGGATCTTTTAATATACAAGATGATAGTGCCGCGTTACGTGTAGATAATCAGAATGGCGGTAATAATGATGTTGTTCAACTCGGTGTGGATTTAGGTACAGGGTTGGGTACTCAGTATGCATATCTTGAATTCAGAGATGTTGCTAAACGCTACCTCGCAAGATTTGGTTCGAATGGTCTTACCCTCGATTTTGATAACGGGGCAAGTACCCCAGGATTATTTTATTCTTTTCCAGTTACTGATGGGACTAGCGGTCAAGTACTTGCAACTGATGGCTCTGGTCAAATTTCATGGGTATCAACTTCTGCAACGATCCAAGGGTATACTTCCGCAATCCCTGCTCTGCTCAATACGGCATTAGGTGTAAATACAGCAGATGTCGGAGTTGGGTATTCAAATACTTGGATAGGCGCAGGTGCTGGTAGTTCTATGACGGTAAATAACAGCGCGCCGTATTCTCGAAATACATTTGTTGGCGCATTTGCCGGAAGTAACATAACTACCGGAACTAGTAACGTACTTGTTGGATATCAGTCTGCTTTTTCTACAACTAATGCAGACTATAACGTTCAGATTGGTACTGATACTGAACTTTTTGATGGTGCACAAAATACTGTTTCTATTGGTCAGAGTGTGAAAGCTGGTGGTATTACCAATATTCTTATTGGGTATGCTGCAGGAAGTGGGGGAATTGATAGTTCAAGTGCTCGCAATATTGGTATGGGGTATTCAGCTTTGTCTGCGCTTACCACTGGAAGTGATAACGTTGCTTTAGGTACTGATGCAGGTGTTGGTGTAACCACAGGTAGCGACAATATTCTCATTGGTAAAAATGCCACCGCAACGGGAGACGGTTCAATTGTTATCGGAAACAATCTCTCAGCTCCTACAGATAAATTAGTCCTCATTGGTGGTTTATTTGAAGGAGGATATGATCCTGCTGGTTTAAATGGAGTGTATGCGTTCCTTGGAGATCGCTATAATGCAGGACATGGCACCGTGCTATCGGTTGACGATAAAAACCAAAAGATTAGATTTTACTTTGGCGCTAATAGCTACACATTTCCTTCAGCGGACGGCACTATGAACTATCTTCTTGCAACTGATGGTTCGGGAAATCTCTTTTGGCAGGATCCAACACTTGTTCCATCAGATCGTACGCTCAAAACAGATGTTGAATCACTTCAGTATGGTCTCTCAACTATCATGAATCTTAACCCAGTTTCGTATACACTGACTGCAAATAATAAACGCCAAATTGGTTTTATTGCACAGGATGTTGAACCAATCGTTCCCGAACTTGTCGGTGAGGTTGCTGATGGTAAGAAAGGTTTGGCATACGGACAGCTTACTGCGGTTATTGTGAAGGCAATTCAAGAACTTAATATGAAGGTAGAAAATATTCAGCCGCTTTCAAGTGAACCATCCTCACTTATTGATCAGTTTACTTCCGCTATTCTTCACATTCGTGGTTTAGTTGTTGGGTCATCAGAGTATCGAACGGGTATTACTCTTTACGATGAAGTAACTGGAGAACCATACTGTCTTTCTGTCGCGGATGGGCAGCCAAAAAGTGTTGCCGGAGAATGTGGATCAGGAGTTTCTTCTTCAGGATCTACTTCTAATTCGACAAATAGTGATACTAGCATAGATGATCAAGGCGTATCAGGAAGTACACCTGCTGATGACGCTACGACCTCTTCAGATACTTCTTTAGACAGTACAACTACTGTTGTAGATGCTTCAAATAGTTCCTCAAATGGGTCAACAAGTGAGGATAGTACCACCCAAGGAGAAACAGCAGATAGTTCTACGGGAACTGAATAAAAAACCTTATTTTATAAGCTTAAAAACGCCCTTAAGGGCGTTTTTAAGCACTAGGAAACTAACAAAAAATATGCTAAACTTTTGGAAGTTTAAGGCTTATTCCTTAAGCCTTTATTTTTATAGAATCTATCAACATGGCAGCCAAAAACGACGAAAAAAAGGGAAAGTATGGTGCGGAGCAAATTCAAGTTCTTGAAGGGCTTGAACCAGTTCGCAAGCGCCCCGGTATGTACATCGGCTCAACGGGGCCAGATGGTTTGCACCACCTCATTTGGGAAATCTTCGATAACTCTCGCGATGAAGCGATGGCTGGCCATGCTAACCGCATCGAAGTAACACTGCTTCCAGGTAGCCGCATTCGTGTTGTAGATAATGGTCGCGGTATTCCAACTGACATTCATCCAAAAACAAAAATTTCTGCTCTCGAGATGGTTATGACCACGCTTCACGCCGGTGGTAAATTCGGCGGTGATGATTCTGGCTATAAAGTTTCCGGAGGTCTTCACGGTGTGGGTGCGTCAGTGGTAAACGCACTTTCTATTTACACACAAGCAATTGTGCACCGCGATGGTGGAAAGTTCGTTCAGGAATACTCACAAGGAAAGAAAAAAGCGAACGTAAAGAAAATTGGTTCTTCGAAAGAGCACGGTACTATCACTACATTTGAACCTGATCCAGAAATTTTTAAAGAGGGGACTAAGTTTTCTTGGAACACGGTGGTAAATCATTTGCGCCAGCAGGCCTACCTCGTGAAAGGACTTCGGATCACCATGATTGATGCGCGCGAAATCGACGCTGACACGCTCTTCAACAAAAAATTCTCTCTCGATGATACGTACTGGTTCGCCGATCTTGGCCTTGAAGTTCCATCGTACTCATTTTATTTTGAAGGAGGACTTGCTTCTCTCATTCGTTTTTATAACCGTTCTCAAAAACCGGTTCAAGATTCTATTTTCTACGTTGAGAAAGAGCAGGATGGCGTGATGGTTGAAATTGCTCTTCAGTATGTTGATGATATCGACACAAAAATAGTGCCGTTTGCGAACAACATCTATAACCCTGAAGGCGGTACACACGTAACTGGTTTTAAAACTGCGCTTACACGTTTGCTTAATAACTACGGCAAGAAAAATAACTACATCAAAGAATCTGATGGCGGATTTACTGGAGATGATGTGCTTGAAGGTCTCACTGCGGTAATTTCCGTAAAACTTCCTGAAATTCAGTTCGAAGGTCAAACTAAAGCGAAACTTGGTTCGATGGAAGCTCAAGGTGCAACTGCAACTGTGTTCGGTGACGCTTTCGCAAACTTCCTTGAAGAAAATCCAGAAGACGCTAAAGCAATCGTAAACAAAGCTATTCTTGCAGTCCGCGCCCGCAAAGCTGCGAAGGCTGCCAAAGATTCAATTCTTCGTAAAGGAGCGCTTGAAGGTATGACGCTCCCTGGAAAACTAGCCGACTGCCAAACAAAAAGTGCCGAAGAAGGTGAACTCTTCATTGTGGAGGGAGATTCTGCAGGTGGTACAGCTAAAACTGGCCGCGATCGCCGCACCCAAGCAATTTTGCCGCTTCGAGGAAAAATTTTGAACATTGAGCGTGCTCGTCTCGATCGTATGCTTGCTTCAGAGCAGATCAAAAACTTGGTTATTGCTCTTGGTACGGCAATCGGCGATGTGTTTGATATTTCGAAACTTCGCTACCATAAAATTATTATTGCTACAGATGCCGACGTTGACGGTGCTCACATTCGCACACTTATTCTGACACTCTTATATCGTTATTTCCGCCCACTCATTGATGGAGGATTTATCTACATTGCTCAGCCACCACTCTATAAAATTAAGAAAGGTAAAGAAATTTTCTACGCTTATACTGACGAAGAAAAATTTGGCATAACCGGTAACGAGGCGCCAGACATGATTGAAGAAACAGACGAAAGTGCCCAAGAAGGGGAAGAAGCTAGCGAAGAAGTAAAAGCAAAAGTAGCGAAAATCCATATTCAGCGTTACAAAGGTTTGGGTGAAATGAATGCTGAAGAACTCTGGGAAACTACTATGGATCCTGCTCGCCGCGTGATTAAGCGCGTTACTATTGAAGATGCTGCTATGGCGGATAAAATCTTCGACATGCTCATGGGAAGCGACGTTGCTCCTCGCAAATCATTCATTCAAACTCACGCCAAAATGGCCGAGATTGATGTCTAGTCTTTAAAAAGACGCTATGGAAATTAAAAAGCCAAAAGATCTTCAGCCAATACCTGAGAACGCACAATGTGTTTTCAAAGGAAAGATCTTTGATGTCTATCAATGGGAGCAAGAACTCTACGATGGTACTAAAGCTACGTTTGAGAAGTTAAAACGGCCTGATACCGTTGTTGTCTGGCCGGTGCTTCCAAACGGCAATATTCTTTTAACTAAGCAATCGCAGCCAAGCCGAGAAGATTTTATAGATGTACCAAGTGGCCGAGTAGATGAAGGTGAAGATGTTTTAGAAGCTGCTAAACGTGAACTCTTGGAAGAAACTGGGTATGCATCGGAGAATATGGTTTTCTGGCGCGCATTTCAGCCTACGGCAAAAATAGAATGGTTTGTATATCTTTTCATTGCCAAAGACTGCAAAAAAGTAAAAGAGCAAAACCCAGATGTCGGAGAAAAGATAGAAACCTTCGAAGCTTCTTTCGATGAAATTTTAGAAATTTCACAACAACCTAACTTCAGGGGAACAGAATCCTCTCGAGATTTTCTTGAAGCAAAATATAACCCAAAGAAATATCAGGAATTTAAGGATTTGTTTTTGAAATAAATAGATGAAACCAAAACTCGCTATCGTAACTGGCAATCCGCTTAAATTCCGTGAACTTTCAATTGCCCTCAATGACTTTTTTGAATGTGAGCAAAAGAAACTTTCTGATTACTATGAAATTCAGGGAACACCGGAGGAGATTTTAAAGCATAAGCTCGAAGCAGCGTACAAAGAGTTTCAAGAACCGGTGCTTGCCGATGATACTTCGGTTCACTTTGACGCGCTTAATGGATTCCCCGGGCCATACATCCGTGACTTTCTCGCTCACATGAAACCCTGGGAAATGGGAGAAAAGTTCGCCGGTACTCGCATAGAGGTTGCCTGCCGGCTGGGTCTTTGTTTTGCACCGGATGACTTTGTTTTGGGAACCGGGATTATTTCTGGGAACGTAATCCTCCCAAAAACCAAAGACGATAGGGGAACCGAATTTGATCTCTTTGTTCAAATTGACGGTACCGATCGTCCGATGATTGATTTTTCACCGGAAGAGAAAAATAAGTTCTCTCATCGTGGGTTAGCACTTAAGGATTTACTTCAAAAAGTTTCTGCTCGATCGCACTCCTAAGTTCGTCTACCGTATGCACGAGGGCAATAGATTTTCCTTGCTCCAAGTGCTCGTTTAAATGAAAGCCCCACGAAACCGCGATGGCCGGCATCTCTACATGCTCAGCTTCTTTTAAGTCTCCCAAGGTATCGGTTACAAAAAGTGCAAGAGGTAAGGACACCTCATATTTTTCGGAGAGCATTTTGAATTTCTTGATCTTTGATCGTTCAACATCAGAACCAAGAATATCGTCAAAAAAATCTCGCATGCCATGAGTCGTAAGAAAGTGCTCAATATTACTTGTTCGTGTTGAAGAAACGATTGCCTGGATAATACCGCTTTTAGAAAGTGATGAAAGGAGTTCTTTCATGTTAGGTAAAGGTTCAAGGTTTTTCATCTCCGCTAGGTACCGATCCATGAATGCCTCGTCGCTTCCGTTCGTTTTTAAAATAGATTCTTTAACGGTTGGGTGATCATATACATTACCCATAAATAAGGAACGGTATTCTTCATGAGTTCGTGCAGGAGCCGGTTCTCCTAGGTTTACTTTAAAACCAACTTCAAAAGAATCGACGATAACACCGTCAAAGTCCCAGATAAGAAGTTTTTTCTGCATAGTTAGTTGAGCGTCTTTTCTTTGATTTCTTTCAAGAGACGGTCAGTGAACGTATCGAGCGTGATACCTTCAATTTTTTCAGTACGGGCTTCTATGGTAAGAAGACCAGAGTCTTTTTCTTTGTCACCGATAACGATAACGTACGGAGTCTTTTTTGTTTTTGCCTCACGGATGCGCTTGCCCAAGCTGTCGCTACCAGCATCAAGCACGACGCGAACATCTTTTTCTTTCAGCGCTGCGTACACTTTTTCTGCGTATTCAAGTTGTTTTTCTGACACTGGAACAATTGCCACTTGCGTAGGTGAGAGCCAAACAGGGAAGTTAGCAGCCAAGTGCTCGATCAAGTTAGACATAAAGCGCTCAATAGAACCCATGATTGCGGCGTGAATCATCACGATTTGCTCGCGTTCACCTTTTTCGTTTACGCATACCAAGCCAAAGTTTTTTGGCTGGTTGAAGTCAATCTGGATTGTTGCCACCTGCCATTCGCGGCCGATAGAATCCTTTGTCATGAAGTCGATCTTTGGGCCATAAAATGCTGCTTCGCCAACGCCGTCAATCCAGGTAACGCCTTTGGTTTCCATCAACTTTTTGAGAGCTCCTTCAGCCTTTGCCCAGACTTCATCGCCACCTAAATACTTATCAGGAGTTGCTGGGTCGTGGCGAGAAAAACGAATCTGGAGTTTGAAACCGAAAGTACTATAAAAGGTTTCGATGATGTCCCAAATTTTGAGGGCTTCTTCTTCAATTTGATTCTCACGACAGAAAACGTGCGCATCGTCTTGGGTGATAGAGATAACGCGAGAAAGACCAGAAAGCTCACCTGACTGTTCATCGCGATACACCATTGTGGTTTCAGCGTAACGCTGTGGCATATCTCGGTAGCTACGAAGTTCAGAATCAAAAATTTGGGTGTGATGCGGACAGTTCATCGGCTTCATTGCAAAAAGATGATCTTCGCGCGTGTGAATCTTAAAAAGATCGTCGGCATACTTTGCCCAATGGCCAGAAGTTTCGTAGAGCTCTTTTTTAGTGATGTGCGGGATGGTTACTTTCTGGTATCCGCGAGCTTTGCGAAGTTCCCAGACATAGTCGTTTAAGAGTTCGCGAATCAAAGTTCCTTTTGGTGTCCACAATGGAAGACCTGGACCAACAAGGTCAGAGAATACGAACAAGCCGAGTTCTTTGCCAAGCTTACGGTGATCGCGCTTCTTTGCTTCTTCTTGCTGGGTGATATATGCATCAAGATCAGCCTTAGTGTTGAATGCTAAACCGTAAATACGGGTGAGCATTTTGTTTTTTTCATCGCCACGCCAGTATGCTCCAGCTACGCGTTCAAGTTTAAATGAGTCTGAAGCGATGTCTTTCGCGGGATTTTCAACGTGGCCACCACGACAGAGATCAGTGAAATTTCCTGAGGTGTAAAAGGTGAGCCCATCATTTTTATATTGCTCGATGATTTCAGTTTTGTACTCGTTACCTTTATATGCTGCGAGTGCTTCATCTGCCGTTACTTCTTTTCGAGAAAATGAATTCCAAGAGGGTAGAAGTTCGCGCATCTTAGCTTCGATCTTCGGTAAATCTGCATCGGTGATTTTACCGGAGACATCAACGTCATAGTAAAAGCCGTTATCAACTGCTGGACCGAGCGTAAGTTTCGATCCAGGGTAGAGTCCGAGTATTGAAGCGCCCAAAAGGTGGGCAAGAGTATGCCGTTTTTCGGCGAGGTTTTCTGAAGCCATATTTGGCTACTTTAGCACAGGAAGCCTTATTGTTAAAGCACTTTTACTGCTTCAATGAGTACGCTCTTTTCGTCGTTTCGATCAGAAACGGAGCCTTTAATGGCGATGATCCGATCAACGGTAATGCTCTCACCAAATTTAGTAAAAGCTTTCGGAAAGATTACGCATTCAATCGTACTGGTAAAGTCTGCCACTCGAAGAAACGCCATTCGTTCGTTATTTTTCGTGATGATTGGTTTCACTTCTTCGATGATGCCGGCAAACGTAACCGGTGCGCCTTTTTCGCATTCAGCTTTTAGTTTAGTGATGTTCATGCCGTTGGCTTCAATTTTGTCGCGTAAACGGTCGAGCGGGTGGCCGGAAATATATAAACCGAGAAGTTCTTTTTCCCAAGCAAGCATTTCTTGTTTTGAAGCAGCCGGCGCTTCGCGAAGACTGAAGCTTGCACTAAAGATTTCAGGAAGATCGCCAAAAAGTGATGTTTGGTTTTGTTCTGCACCGCTTTCTTTATTGAAGGTAAGCATGTCCTCCATATTTGCTAGTAGCGCTCCGCGATCGCCAAACATATCCATCGCGCCACATTTAATGAGAGCTTCGAGCGATTTCTTGTTTAGATTTTTATGCTTGATGCGTTCAAGAAAATTACTAATCGAAGAAAACAAGCCATTTGTTTTTCGTTCAAAAATGATGGCATCAGAAATATCGGTTCCCAAATTTTTAACTGTGTAGAGACCGAAACGGATAACGCCATTTCGTTGCTCACTTGGTTTGTTTTCGATTACGGTGAATCCGCCAAAACTTTCGTTCACTGACGGCGGCAACACTTCAATTTTCATCTTGCCACACTCATGGATGATTTCAGCAATTTTTTCCGTGTCGCCACTTTCAGCGGTGAGAATGGCACTCATGTACTCAACAGGGAAGTTCGCTTTCATGTATGCCGTTTGGTACGCCACCATGCCGTAACTTGCCGCATGAGCTTTGTTAAATCCATACGCCGCAAATGGTTCGATGAGTGCCCAGAGTTCTTCCACTTTTTTATCGGTCATACCGTTTGCAGCCAAACCCTTCAGTAATTTTTCTTTTTGCGCAGCCATTTCTTCTGGGATTTTCTTTCCCATCGCTTTTCGCAGCATATCGGCTTCAAGCCATGAGTAGCCGCCAAGTTTGATAGCGATCATCATAACGTCGTCTTGGTAAACGATCACCCCATATGACTGATCCAAAATGTCCTTCATGCGTGGATCAAGGAACCGAACCGAGCGAGGATTATGTTTGCGCTTGATATAGTCAGGAATTGATTCCATCGGGCCTGGGCGGTAGAGGGCAACCATTGCGTTAATATCGTGAATCGACGTTGGTTTGAGCTGTTTCAAGTATGCCGTCATACCTGAACCGTTTAATTGGAATAAGCCTTCAGTTTCGCCGCGAGCTAACATCTCAAATGTTTTTGGATCATCGAGTGGAATTTTTAGGAGATCAACTTCGATGCCGTGTAATTCGCGCACTAAGCGAACCGCGTCAGCCAAAATGGCTAAGTTTCTGATTCCAAGAAAGTCGAACTTCGGCAGTCCCACATCTTCAACGGCGTGCATGTCGTACTGGGTAATAATTGCTTCGCCTTTTGGATCGCGCTGAATTGGCGTGAAATCAGTGAGTGGGCGGGGAGCAATAACGACACCGGCAGCATGTACTGAAACGTGGCGTACGCAACCTTCCATTTTTTTAGCCAAGTCGATAATTTGTTTTGTATCTTTCTCAGTCTCGTACGCTTTTTTAAGCTCCGGCACCATTTCCATAGCGCGGTCAATAGTCATTGGGAAGCCCTGACTACCCATCGGAATCATTTTTGAAAGTCGATCGCCAATGGCATACGGAAAACCAAGAGCTCGAGCAACGTCGCGAACAGAACCACGTGCCATCATGGTTCCAAATGTACCGATTTGAGCCACATGATCTTCGCCATACTTTTGCTTGGCATAAGCAATCATTTCTTCACGTCGATTATCGGCGTAGTCCATATCAATATCAGGAAGTGATGGACGTTCTGGGTTTAAGAAACGTTCAAAAGGAAGTTTATAGACAAGCGGATCAACGTTGGTGATACCCAAAAGGTACGTGGTGAGTGAGCCTGCAACCGATCCTCGAATATTTGTGAGAATGCCATTTTCACGAGCGAAACGGAGAAGATCGCCCACAACTAAGAAGTAGGTTGGGTAACCTTTTTGTTTAATCACACTGAGTTCGTATTCGAGGCGGTCAAGGTATTCTTTTGTTTGCTCGAGATTTCTAAATTTGAAACCGTTATAGGCGAGTGTACGAAGTTCTTCGTCAGCGCTTTTACCACTCTCAATTTTGTATTCAGGGAAGTATGCTTTGCCAAGTTCAATCTCGTAGGGTTCGCATAGATCAACTACGAGCTGTGTGTTGCCGACAGCTTCAGGAACATCTTTAAAATATTCGAGGGCGGTTTTTTCGTTAATCAACGAGAAATCATCTTTTGAAAATTCCAAACCTTCTTTTCCGTCGCCTTGGGTGTTAATCGCGAGCAGGGTGTGGTGTGCGTCGTGGTCGTCTTTGCATGGATAGTGCGAGTCCTGCGTTGCAACAACTGGAACAGAAAGTTTTTTTCCAAGAGCAACTAATTTATCGCGAAGCTCTTTGTCTCGCGGAACCGTTTCATGCGATTGAATTTCAAGAAAGTAATTTTCTTTGCCAAAAATATTTTGGTACTCCGCAACTAGTTTTTCAGCACCGGCATCATTTCCAGCAAGAATAGTTTGTGAAAGTTCGCCACCCATACAGCCTGAAAGACAGATAATTCCTTCGTGGAATTCTCGCAAGAGTTCTTTATCCATGCGCGGTTTATAGTAGTAGCCTTCCAGGTTTGCAATTGAAACCAAACGCATTAAATTTTTGTAACCAGTCAGATTTTTGGCGAGCAGCGTTAGGTGATAATAGCGCTTGCCATTTCCTGTACTTTCGCGATCAGTGCGAGATCCGGGAGCAAGGTACGCTTCAACCCCAATGATTGGCTTAACGCCTGCTTTTTTACACAGCTTATAAAGCTCAATAGCCCCGTGCATATTGCCGTGGTCAGTTAAACCAATGGCGGTCATACCACTTTCTTTGGCAATGCGAACCATATCTTCAAGTTTGGTCAGACCATCGAGAAGGGAATAGTGACTATGAGTGTGGAGGTGCGTAAATGCCATGCGTACCGAGTATACTCGCACAGAAAGGTTGTGGCAAAGCGTTAAAATTTTGGGAAAACGTCATATTTTTATCTGTTGATCGTCCTATATAGTGGGAAGCAATTCCCCTAAGTTATACACACAAAATATTTCCGTTTATTTCCGTTCACTGTGTGGTAAAATAATTACAGTGTTAATCAAACAAACTCCGAAGTTTTTGATTGGTGTTGATGAAGTTGGGCGCGGTCCTATTGCCGGCCCGGTAGCAGTGTGCGCTCTCCTCTGGAAGGATCGAGAATTTGATCCGCCTCCACATATAAAAGATTCAAAACAGCTCTCGCCGCAAAAACGCGAAGAATGGTTTGAGCAGGTTCGTATCTGGGAAAAAGAGGGAAGAGTGTCATTTGCCGTTTCTTTTATCTGTGCCGAAACAATTGATAAAGTTGGTATTAGTCCTTCAACACATCGAGCAGTAAGCAACGCAATTCGCCGGCTCGAAGTTGATCCTGCTCAAGTCCATATTCTTTTGGACGGTAGTCTCTATGCCCCTGAAGAGTACTATCACCAAGAAACAATAATTCGCGGTGATGAACGCGAACCAGTTATTGCTCTTGCCTCAATTGTGGCTAAGGTGCACCGTGACCGCTTGATGGAAAAAATGAGTGATCAATATCCCGGGTACGGTTTCGAAGTGCATAAAGGATATGGTACGAGTGAACATTATCGAGCACTGAAAAAACTCGGTCCGTCGCCACTTCACCGGCTCTCATTCATCTAAGTGTGAATTTGTAATTGACGAAAGTTCCATGCGTCAGCTAGTATGGAAAAATATTGAACCGCTTGAAAATTTTTTAATTTTTTCACTTAAACCAAAAAGTTGCACTATGGATGGAGCATCCAACACCAACGGCAAGTCAGGTACAGGAGGTACTGACCTACATACCTGTCTAAACACAGGTATCCCCCTGACTATTGAAAAGGGTATAGAAACCCACACGCAAAAAAGTAAACCTTCATTAAAGAAGGATGAACATTTGCGAGTTACATCAGCGACTAATTATCAGCAGGAGCTGATTGGTCGGTAACCATTCTTTATTTTAATTTTGACTCGTACCCCCGTCGCGATATATTCCTTCGGGGGCACGTTTATATTTGAATAGTCCCGAACTTGTTTTTTTAGAAAAATTTGGTATAGTCCTCACATATGGTAGTACGCATGCGACACACGCGAGCACACACCGGCAATCGCCGCTCGCACCACAAAGTTAAGAATCAAGCAGTCACCACCGACTCTAAGACTGGTGCTGTTCACCTTCGCCACCGTGTTGACCTCACCACAGGCACCTATCGCGGTAAAAAAGTCATCGACGTTATGAAGAAAGTCGAAAAAAGACAAGCGAAGAAAAAATAAAAGGTATTAAGTCCTTTCGTTCTTTCCGTTCTTTATTAAAACTAAAACCGAGCAAGCTAGAATCTATCACTAGTTCGTATGGCCAATAGACACCTTTCACGTTCAATCATCCTTCAAACCCTCTTTGAGTGGGATTTTAAGGGACAACCTCTCGAAGGTGTTTTTGACATGCTCGAGCGGAACGCTGAAGAATTTGCACCAGGCCTCGACGACTATGAATTTATGAAGGCGATGACTGAGAGCGTGGTTAAAAACCGCCTCATCATCGACCAGGTTATCGAAAAAGCCGCTCCAGAATGGCCGCTCGAAAAGATTAATGCAGTTGACCGTAACATCCTTCGCATTGGACTTGCCGAGCTCCTTTTTGGTGACCACGCTGCTGTACCACCAAAAGTTTCTATTAACGAGGCTATTGAATTGGCGAAAACCTTCGGCGGGGATAGTTCCTCACGCTTTATTAATGGCGTGCTTGGTGCTGTGTATAAAGAAATTGGTGAGCCAGGCAAAGAGCAAAAATCAAAGCGCCAAATGAAAGACGAACCGGTTGATGTTTCAACACTTCCGGTTGAACAGAAAGCAGGTGCTGTGGTGTACGCAGAGCATGATGGGGAAGTGTACCTTGCGTTGGTGCACGATGTGTTTGGCTACTGGACCCTTTCAAAAGGTGGCGTAGAAGAAAGTGATAAATCATCTGAAGATGCCGCTAAGCGTGAAGTAAAAGAAGAAATTGGTATCGATGTAGCCGTTAAAGAAAAACTCGGTGAAGATGAGTATATTGCTTCGCATCCAGAGAAAGGAAAAATTCGCAAACATGTTACTTTCTTTCTTGCAGAATCAAAATATCAGCCACTCAAACTTGAATCTTCAGGTGGTTTAGATGAAGCCGCTTGGTTTACGCTTTCTAATGTGACAAAGCTTCGCATGTATGATAGTGTGACCGCACTGATCGCGAAAGCAATCCCGATCATTACTAGCAAAAAGTAATTTAGTAGTTAGTAGAAAGTAGTTACCAAAGTGACTGCTCCCTACTCACTACTCACAATTGCATGAAAGATATCTCCGCTTTTCCCGCTTCTCTCGGCATCACCTTTAAAGATGTTGGTCTCTTGAAGCAGGCATTTACTCACCGTTCATTCATTAACGAAAATCCAGGAACAAAACTCGCACACAACGAGCGTCTTGAATTTTTGGGTGATGCAGTACTTGAACTTATCGTTACTAATCATCTGTATCGTGCATATCCTGGGGCACCAGAAGGTGAGCTTACAGCGTTTCGCAGTGCGCTTGTGAACACCGTTACTATTTCTGATGCTGCGCTTTCACTTGGGATGAATGACTACCTCCTTCTTTCTCGCGGTGAAGCAAAAGATGTAGGTAAAGCACGTATGCACATTTTGGCAAACACCTTCGAAGCGTTTATTGGTGCACTCTATCTCGATCAAGGGTATGACGCCGCTACGAAATTTGTCGATAGTAAACTGTTTCCAAAACTTAAAGAAATCGTTGAAAAGAAACTCTGGCGTGATCCAAAGAGCTTAGTTCAGGAAAAGGCCCAAGAAATTCTTCATGTAACACCAGCGTATAAGGTGTTAGGCGAGAGTGGCCCTGATCACGATAAGCGATTTATTGTAGGTATTTGTTTTGGTTCTGAGGTGGTCGCTGAAGGCCGCGGTAAGAGTAAACAAGAAGCCGAAACTAAGGCTGCGGAGGCTGCTCTTCACCAGAAGGGCTGGTTCTAGTAGAATAGCTACTAGTTATGCTCAAACAGATCGAGCTTTCCGGTTTCAAGTCGTTCGCTAAACGAACGACGCTGGACTTTGGTGTTCCGATTACGGCCATCGTTGGTCCAAACGGTTCAGGAAAATCCAATATTGTTGAATCGATTCGTTTCGTGCTTGGTGAGCAATCAATGAAATCGCTCCGTGGTAAGGGCGGCGTTGACCTCATTTTTAAAGGTTCAAAAAATCTCTCGGCACTTTCACGTGCGTCTGTTTCAGTTGTTTTTGATAACAGCACCCGCATGTTTCAGGTTGCTCGAGCAGGAGAGGATACTCTCCGAGTAGATTTTGATGAAATCACTATTTCTCGTGAAGTTTTTTCTGATGGTAAAAATGTGTACCGCTTAAATGGTACGGAAGTGCGTTTAAAAGATATTGTTGAACTGCTTGCATCTGTAAATATTGGTTCAAGTGGTCATCATATTATTTCGCAAGGTGAAGCTGACCGCTTGCTTTCCGCGAATCCAAAAGATCGCCGCGCTATGGTGGAAGATGCACTCGGTCTCCGTGTGTATCAATTTCGTTTACGCGAAGCAGAACGCAAACTTGAACGTACCGAAGAAAATATTCGTGAGGTAAATGCACAGCGTCGTGAGGTTGCTCCACACCTTAAATTTTTGAAGGGTCAGGTAGAAAAAGTTGAAAAGACTGCTGAGCTTCGAAATGACTTAGCCCAACTGTACAAAGAGTACTTTGCGCTTGAATCCGTATATGTAGCCGAAGAGGGAAGCCGCTTAGCAGGGGTTGCAAAAGAACTTGATGAAAAACTTGCTGAGATTGATCAGAAAATTTCCGGTGCACGCGTTCTTTCGGAGGTTGATGTAGAAAGTCCACTCAAAAAGGAACGTGAAGAAGTACAAGCAAAACTTTCGGAAGCCAACGCTACCCGCGATGAACTTTCTCGGAAGCTTGGCCGTATTGAAGGAACTATTTCAGCCCTTGAAGCTCGTTTAAATGCACCTGCACCAAAATCACCAACTGGCGCTTTGCCAGTACCGCGTGATCTCGTGAGCGCTCTTATTACCGAAGTTCGTTCACTTCAAGAATTTCTTTCTGTGCCAGAAAAACTTTCTGGTTTGGTTTCAACGTTGCTTGCGCGTGCTGAAGCTCTTGAAAAGTTAGCTAGTGGTGGAGCGCAACAAGTAGTCGAAGTAGACAAAGAAGCTCTGATAGCTGAAATCGAATCACTCCGTGCCTCGTATCGTGCGATTCAAGAAGAGATTGACGAAGTAGAAAAAACAGCTGAAACATTCCGTGAAAAATTAAATGATTTAGCTACTCACGAAAAAGAAATGGATCGCGATGCTCGCGAACGCGATCGTGCGTACTACGAAGCCAAGAGTGAGAAAACTGAGCTCGAATCACGCCGCCGCATGGTAGCACTTGAAGAAGAGACTCTTCGCGTAGCCAAAGAGCGCTTTGATGCGGATCTTCGCGAAGCTGGTGTTTTGGTTGGATTAGATGCTATTCGTTTCCAAAAAAGTGAAGCTCTATACGATAAAGCCACCCAGGATACTCGCCGACATAAAATTGAGCGTGCGAAGATAAAACTTGAAGAAGCCGGTGCAGTTTCGGGTGCTGAAGTTTTGAAAGAATACGAAACCACCAAAGAACGAGATGAATTTTTGGGTCGTGAACTTATTGACCTTGAACAGTCGGTTGCCGACTTGCGAGCGCTTATTCGAGAACTTCGCGAAACAATTGATACTAAATTTAAAGAAGGTGTTGAACTCATTAACAAAGAATTTTCAAAATTCTTCTCGCTGATGTTCGGTGGCGGCAGCGCCTTTCTTTCTATTGTTGTAGAACATAAGCGTGCATCCAAGGGGGACGATGAAGATGAAGAAGAAACTTTAGATGAGGGAGAAGGCGAACTAACCTTCGAGCGTGGTATTGAAATCAACGTTTCTATGCCGCATAAGAAAGTAAAGGATTTGCAGATGCTCTCAGGTGGTGAGCGCTCACTTACTTCAATTGCACTTCTTTTTGCAATGTCACAAGTTAACCCACCACCATTCTTAGTACTCGACGAAACCGATGCAGCGCTTGATGAAGCAAACTCACGCCGCTATGGTGATATGCTTGAAAATCTCTCTGGCCGGTCAAAACTTATTGTGGTAACTCACAATCGCGAAACGATGTCCCGCGCCGGCGTGCTCTACGGTATCACTATTGGTGCCGATGGGGGATCGAAGCTTCTCTCGATCAAATTTGACGAAGCAGTCAAAATTGCGAAATAATACCTTTATGAAAACTCCTGATTCATTCTTTAGTCCACAGATTCCTCAGCAGCTTTTACAAGGAATAGCTGACTTGGGATATCCAAAAGATATTTGGCAAAAAATGAATCGAGATGAGATCGAACGTATTGTTACCAGCCAAATTCGATACCAACCACAGGCAACCAAAGAAGAGTCTGCTACCTCAGTGAAAGAGGAAAAGAAGTCTGTATATGTTGGAGATCCTCAGCATATGGCAGCATATTCTTTAGATTTACCTGCATTAGAACAATTTGATTACGAACAGTTAGAGTCACAAGATACACAAGGGGAAACACCTCTTCATTTAGTTGTAATGATGGCCTTTCAGGACTTTGAAAAGGCAGAAAACATTATTGCCTTCCTAAAGAAAAAAGAAATAGAAATGAATTTAAAAAACAATGACAACTTAACTGCTTTAGAAATTGCTAAGCGTCGAATGGCTACAACTCCTGCCTATGCAAGAATTGTAGCTGCTTTAGAGAAATAAGTTTATGAATCCTGGAGAAAAATTTGGAGGAGGCGAGCCACCACTTGAAAATCTTTCTTCGTGGCAGAGAAAAAGTCACTATGAGCGGCTTGGTATATCACCAGAAGCATCAAAAGAGGAAGCAAAAAAGGCATACCGCAAACTTACTTTAAAATACCATCCAGACAGAGTTTCCCAATTAAAGAATGAGAATCTTTCTAAAAATTATGAAGAAGTATATAAGCTAATCTCAGAAGCTTATGAAGCTGTTGAGAATGGAACAGCTTCTACCTATTCTCGTACAGAAACTACCCACACAACAAATACAGGAGGATTTAATAAACAGAACACTTCTGAAAAAACTACATCAAGTGAACCAGGGAATAAGAAAAAGCCTTGGGATTTTGAGGATAATTCTCAAGAAAATTTTGGAGGTAGTACCTGGGAAGAAGTTTGGGAAAATATAAAAAATGGCAAAAATCCTTTTGGAAAAAGAGACTTTTCAAAGGAAAAGAAAACTGAATCCGATTTCTCTAATCAAGGAAGAGACTATTCAAATTTTAATTACTCTAGGAAGCAGGAACAAAAAGTTTTTAATGAACAAGAAGAAATTAATAATTTTGTTAACTACGCGAAGCAAAACAGTTCATACGAATTTCAAATTGCTGGAATTCGTGAAAAACTGGAAGATCTGATGAAACAGGGAGTAAGTAAAGAAAAGCTCCTTAATGCTGTCAAACAACATATTTTTCTTAACTTCAGAAGTCATACAGAAAAAAACAGTTCATACGAATTTCAAATTGAGTCTGTGCAACAACATATGGGAGAGCTTATCCGACTGGGATATAAAAAAGAAGAACTTCTTGCTCATGTCGAACCAGTGGTAACCGCAAACTTTGTGTCGTTTGTTCAAAAAAATAGTTCCTACGATTTTCAAATCGAAGGTGTTGCGACTCATTTGAATGCACTGACCTTACTTGGTTTATCCAAAGAAAAGCTGCTTCAAAAAATTCAACCAATATTGCTTTCCGAGTTTGAGAAATTTACTCAAAAAAATAGTAGTTATACTTTTCAACTGGAGGGGGTCACACAATTTCTTGAAGCTTTGGCCCGGTTGGGGATAGATAGACGGACCTTAAGTGGGATTTTTGAAAAATATAAATCCAAAGCGAGGTAGAGTAAATAAAAAACTACCCACTCGCTAATGCTAAAGTGGGCAGGTTAACCAAATACCATGGCAGGTATTTCTTAATTGAGTTGTTGGTATGGAATCTTGCGGTGTGAACCGCTTGAGCGTCTTGAAACACCAGCGCCCAGGAATGTCCTGAAGTGTTCCATTTTATTCGCGGAATAGATTTCCAGTAACTGTAAGATTTTTCCTGCAAATATGCCACCAAGCCAGTAGTATCCAAGCTTGATAGTGTATTTACCAAAAAATATTACAGTATCCTGATAAGTCATCACCGCGTACCATGTTTTCGGGTCACCGTAAAACATAAGTTTAAAAAATGGTCCAAACCAGAAAAACCAGAATGCTATACCCAGTATTGAAAGCCACCATACTCGTGCCCAGCGTGCAACGCCAAACACAACTAAAGGATGGTCGCCACCATTGATGGCGATTTGTTCCAGTCGTGCTTTCGAAGAAAACAAAACTGTGAACGTTACATAAAGCTGGATATAGAACCAGTGTGCTACAGTAAAAAATACTTTTTTCATTGTTATAATTTTCGTTATAAAGAGGTAACCCCTTCACCCTTTCCGCAATGATTTGTGAAGAGAGAGAAGGGAATACGCCCACTTTCAAAGAACTTACTTCATTATATCATAAATTCTTAATTAAGTCAAACATAAAAATAATTAGAAATTTAGGTTAAAAATTTTGAGTGTCTATAGCTAAAAACCCTTACAAAATAAGGGTTTTTAGCTTGACAAATCAAGCAAAATATGGTAATATATGCGGATAATTCCTTGATAAAAGGTTAGTAAAAGCAGAGCGCGCGAAAAGTTCGCGAATTCCGCTTTTACTAACCAAAAACAAAATAAAAAAAACCAATTGCCATGAAAAAAGTAATTCTTTTCTCGACCATCGCGTTGCTAATTGCAAGCATAGTTTACTTCACAATTCAAACTGCTGTGCGCGCTTCAAAAGGCGATCACATTGCCGTGTACCCCCGCTTTATGAAAGTGGACGAAAACGGTAACCACTCATTCAACTGGTGGGCACTTTTGTCGCCTATCCAGGGTGAAGGACAGAATGTTATTACGGATACTATCCAGTTTGGGAAGACCGTGATATATCCGGTAGCACCACACTTTGATGTAGTAGCGCCTGAAAGCGATACTGCTGAAGCTTACGTAGCTCAAGCAATCGCACAAGAGATTGCTGATACCTTGAAAAAGATATCGCTCGATTCGAGTTGGGATTACGATGGACAGGGAAGTGCTGTTCGTAGAGCAGCACAACCCAACACGCTTTCGGTTGAAAAACCCAGCGTGTCACTTTCCCTCCACGGTACAGCTTCGCCTGAAGCCGTGAAATACGGTTTTTGGCAAAGCATTCAACCCGGTGTTTTAGAACCGGAAAATGCGTTACTCGCACAAGCACGTTTACAACGGACCACTGGTTTGCTTGTAGGTGATATACACGACTTAGGCGTTCAGCAGGTTTCAATTACTGATACTTCTTCGGAAGAGCTTCAGTTTTCGGAAACAGATATGCCTGATTCATCTACAGCAGCAGCGATGTTGCCTAGTATGCGCTACGTTCGTGCGAATGTAACTATTCCGGTTCAACGATTAGTAGTTACGCCATATGAATCACCTATAGCATTACCTATTTGGTTAGGTTTGTTGTCACTTGGTTTATTATGGCTACTCACCCGTGAGAGAAAGCCAGAAGAGAAAAAGGAAGAAGTGGTTGAATATGTGGAGGTTGAACGTCCGTATATTCCTCAACAAGATGAGCCGAAAGGTTGCTCTGTTGGGTTCCTGCTGATTCCTTTCATCTTACTGTTCCGCTTTATCTGGTGGTTGCTGCGTGGGATATGGAGAGTGGTTTCATGGATTGTTGAACAAGTAGTAAGAGGATGCAAATGGTATTTGCGCAGACCAACATGCTGCCAGGTGCTAATCATTAGCTTACTACTTAACCTCATTACCGTAGTTGTGATTCTCGGCCTGTTACTGGGCTGGTGGCACATCTGCATTTAATTGCTAACCAACATCAGTTTGTTCGGCGGGAACGCCATAAGGACCGATTCAGCAATGAGTCGGCCCTTTTTTATTTCACAATTGTGTAATCAATTTCGCGCTGTTCAGGATCAGCGCGAAGGACTTTGATAGAAACGCTGTCGCCCAAGCGGAAACGTTTTTTTGTTTTTTTACTAGTGAGGGTAAGTTCGCGTTCATTGAAATCCCAACTATCAGATGGAAATGAATTGAGCGGTACGAAGCCCTCGCTTTTTGTTTGTACTTCTTCAACGAACATACCACGTTCAGTGATACCCGTAATTAAACCTTCAAATTCTTGGCCAATTCGCGTTGCCATGTATTCAATTTGTTTATAGCGAACACTGGCACGTTCAGCTTCAGCGGCAGCCCGTTCACGTTCTGAAGCAAACATAGCAATACGCTCAAATTCTTTTTGTGACTTTCCGCTCACTGGTTTGTGTTCGAGAATTTTTTGAAGAAAGCGATGAACCACGAGGTCCGGGTAGCGTCGGATTGGGGAAGTAAAGTGGGTGTAATCTTTAAATGCCAAACCAAAGTGACCAATATTTTTAGTTGAATAAATTGCTTTGGCCATTGAGCGAATAAGTAAAGCCGAGAGCATGTCACGTTCTGGTTTATCTTCAAGCTCTTTCAAAAATACATTAAGTGTTTTGCCAGTAACATGACCATGGGGAAAATCATAACCAAGACGGCGAGCGAGGTAACCAACATTTTCCATTTTTTCAGAATCAGGTAATCCGTGAATGCGATACATTCCAAGACCGCCTTTCTTTTCTTCTTTACGAAATACCTCGGCCACTTTTTTATTAGCTACGAGCATCCATTCTTCAATCAATTTATGTGTATCACCGCGAACTTTGCGATACGCAGAGAGAGGAACACCGTTTTCGTCGAGTTTGAATTTTACTTCGTCAGTTTCAAATGATACTGATCCTTCAGTATGTCGACGGTGCATCAGTATTTTTGCCAAATTATTCAAAATGGTGAGCTCATTAAAAAATTCACCAGCCCCTAAATCAAGAATGCCTTGAGCCTCTTCGTAGGTGAAGCGCTTATCAGAATGAATAATTGTTTTTCCAAACCAGCTTTCTTTAATGTGAGCTTTTTCATCAACGATAAAAACAGAACTCATCGTTAAACGATCAACGTTTGGTTTTAAACTACATAAGTCGTTGGAGAGCGCTTCGGGAAGCATTGGGATTGTCCGATCAACTAAATATACCGAGGTGCCACGGCGAAAGGCTTCACTGTCGAGAGCTGTTCCTGGACGAACATAGTGCGAAACATCAGCAATATGGACGCCAATTTCATAAAGCCCATCGCCGAGAACCTTTATTGAAAGCGCGTCGTCAAAATCTTTCGCGTCTTCAGGATCGATAGTGAAAGTAATAGTGTCGCGCATATCACGACGGTGTTTTGAACAATCAGTGACACCTTCGCGATATAAAGCTTTTGACTCATTTTCAACTTCGCGAGGAAAGTCGCTTGAGAATCCGCGTTCGAGCGCAAGACCCTGCATTTCAGCTTCATGTTCTCCGGGTTTGCCAAGTATGCGAACAATTTTCCCAATTGGCATTTCGCGCATACTTACCCACTCAAGAATTTCTGCAAAAACTTTTTCTCCAGATTTTGCGCCGTGTAAACTGCCTCTAGGAATTTCGATACCACTGTACATCTTTGGGTCATCCGGAGTTATCGTGAATGTTCCGCGCTCTTCTTTTAGTGTTCCGGCAAACCCGGCTTTTGCTCGGGTAACAACTTCGATAATTTTTGCTCGACGATCGCGCCCGCGAACTTTAGAGAGGGGAGAGGTAACGACAGTGTCACCATGAGTGCCTGTCCCAAGATCATCGTGATCAACGAAAAGTGGTTCTTTCGAACCTGGAATACGAACGATGCCATCTTTGCGCATCGTAATAAAGAGGGTTCCCGTTTGGAGAACTTTTTTTGGTCCCGTATGAGCATCCTGATGTTTCTTTCCAAAATGTTTCTGTTTCTTTTCCTGCCGCTCACGTTTCCAGTCTTTCTGTCGGCTCCGTTTTGATTGCATGAAAAGAGTCTAGCATTTTATTGACTTTTTTACTCATTCTGTTAGTATATCGCCCAGTATGTTAAAGATCCGCTTACAGCGCATTGGCCGCAAGAACGACCCCGCATTCCGCGTGGTGCTTACTGACTCTAAGAACTCAACGAAGAGCGGTAAATTCCTCGAAGTGCTTGGCACCTACAACCCAAAGCAAAAGAACCTTGTTTTGAAGAAAGAAGAGATTAAGACTTGGATTAAGAATGGTGCGCAGGTTACTGACACAATGCATAACTTCTTAGTTCGTGAAGGTGTTGTTGAAGGAAAGAAGCGAAACGTTCTCTCTCGCAAAGCTCCAACGAAATCTCGAAAGGAAATGAAACAGGCTGCATAAGCTAAACCGCCCGAAAGGGCGGTTTCTCCTATATGCTATACTGTGCCTATGATCTCGAAGCACTTACTTAAAATGCTTCTCGGCCTCGTAATTACAGGGGTTATTGGTATTGTGTCTTTGTTTCTCATTAATGAGTACGATAAAAAAGGGGCGGCTACTACCCAGGCAGGTGCCCTCTCAAGCTACTCATCAAACTTGCCTACGAACTAGTTTCGTGTTACATTTCTTCTGCCGTAGACAGCAGGTGTTTCGCTCATGAAACTTAATTTCCTGCCGAGGTCGAAGTCCCGTTTTTTGCGGGATGTACTACGTATGCGGCATTTGTGCCGCTTTTTATTTTTCCTACAAAATTTGTATGGCTATTACCAAACAGAAAAAAGTTGAACTTGCAAAAGATTTCTCTGACAAGACGAAAGACGCACAGTCACTCGTATTCGTTGGTTTCAAAAAACTCACTGTAAAGGAAACGCAGGCGCTTCGCCGCGCACTCCGCGCAGAAGGTGTTGGCTACACGGTTATCAAGAAAACGCTTATGAAGCGTGTTCTCGCTGATCGCGGTATCCAGGGAGACCAACCAAACCTCGATGGTGAAGTTGCGGTTGCGTACGGTACGGATGCTATTGCTCCGGCTCGTGGCGTGTACACTTTTGCACAGACCAACAAAGACAAAGTCGCCATCGTTGGTGGTGTCTTTGAAGAAAAGTATATGGATGCTAGTGCGATGCTTGCAATTGCAACTATCCCACCACTCCCAGTACTTTATGGCCAATTCGTTGGCATGGTACAGGCACCAGTTCGCTCATTTGTTGCGGTACTCGCACAGATTGCCGAAAAGAAAGGAGCAACAGCCTAACCATAATTATTATTTATCCCAATTACTACTATGGACGAAAACAAGACAGTTGAGGTTCCAGCAAAGTTTGCTGACCTCGTATCAAAGATTGAAGGTCTCTCAGTACTCGAACTCAACGAGCTCGTAAAAGTACTCGAAGGCAAGTTCGGTGTTTCAGCTGCTGCTATGGCAATGGCTGGAGGAGCCGCAGGTGGTGCAGCTCCAGCTGCTGAAGAAAAGGACAGCTTTACTGTTGTTCTCGCAGCTGCTGGTGACAACAAAATCACCGTTATGAAAGTTCTCAAGGAAGCTCTTGGCCTTGGTCTCAAAGAGGCAAAGGACATGGTTGACGGCGCACCAGCTACCGTAAAGGAAGGTGTGAAGAAAGACGAAGCTAACGATCTTAAAAAGAAGATCGAAGAAGCAGGCGGAAAAGTTGAACTTAAATAAGTTCAACCAACGCAACAAAAAAACACCCATATGGGTGTTTTTTTGTTGCGTTACTTTTCCGCCTGCTTGGGATGGGGTCGGGAAACGGGAGTTTCCCGTGAAGGAGAGCAGTGAGCTTTGCGAGCGTTAAGAACCGTGGGTTCTTAAAGGAGGAGCACTGCGACGACGGCTGGTGGAAAAGTGGGGTAGGAATATGCTACTCTTGGCGCATGAAAAAAACCGCGCTTATCTCCGTATACAACAAGGAGGGAATTATTGAATTTGCAAAAGAGCTTATCGGGCTCGGCTATGACATTCTCTCTTCAGGAGGTACGGCGAAAGCGCTTAAAGATGCAGGACTCACGGTTACTGATGTTGCGGAAGTTACTGGTATGCCAGCAATTCTTTCACATCGTGTGGTAACACTTCACCCAAAAATTTTCGGTGGTATTTTAGCCGAAGACACTAAAGAACATCGTGATGAATTAACGCAGTACGGTATTCCTTGGATTGATTTAGTGTGTGTAGACTTTTACCCGCTCAAAGATGCAATTGCCGAAGCGGGTGTGACAAAAGAAAAAGTAATTGAGCGAACTGATATTGGTGGGCCAACAATGGTACGCGCAGCAGCAAAAGCTCGTCGCGTTGTCGTATGTGATACGGCTGATCGCGCACGAGTGATTTCATGGATGAAAGAAGGAGAGAAAGATCGAGAAACATTCTTGGACTCACTTGCTGCCAAAGCAGAATTTATCGTTGCTGATTATGTGCTTCATTCAGCGAAGTATCACAGCCATGGAATGTACACCGGTGAACTCTTTGAGCAAATTGCAGAGTGTAAGTATGGAGAAAATGCTTGGCAAAAACCGGCAGCTTTAGATAGTGCTCACACAAATGATATGCTCGGTCTTCCAGCACTTCAATTGGTTGAAGGAACGCTTCCGTCATATAACAACTACGCCGACATTGATCGCTTGCTTCAAACAGCAACACATATTGCGGCTGGTTTTGACGTAAATTTTGGCAAAGTGCCGTTTATTGCAGTTTCCGTAAAACACGGAAACTCTTGTGGAGCAGCTGTTGGAGAAAATGCGCAAGATACACTTCAAAGAATGATTGAAGGAGATGTGCGCGCGATTTTCGGCGGCGTGGTTCTTACGAATGCAATAATTGATGAAACTCTCGCAGAAACACTACTTAGTTACCGAATGGAGAGTGGCCGCCGCTTGCTCGATACTATCGTGGCACCAAAAATTGAAGAGAGTGCCCGTGCACTTTTGAAACGAAAGGGAGACAAATGCCGATTACTTGAACTTCCCGCACTCGCACAACTTTCAAAAAATTCTCTTGATATCTACGAACGTTCACGTTATGTTCGCGGAGGTCGTCTTCGCCAACCAAATTACACTTTTGTGTTAGATTTTGCGCAGCCTGAAGTTGAAAAGAAAGGGAAGGAGGCGACACCTGAAATGCTTCGCGACATGGTTCTTGCGTGGGCAATCGGTTCAACTTCAAACTCAAATACAGTAACGGTAACTAAAAATGGGGCACTGATTGGAAATGGTGTTGGCCAGCAGGATCGCATCACTGCCGCGTGGCTTGCTGAAAATCGCGCACGCTTTTCTCGTGAAGCTATTGGCGATGTAAATGCAGCACGACCTCTCGAAGGTGCGGTAGCCTATAGCGATAGCTTCTTCCCATTTCCTGATGCTCCCGAGGTGCTTTTGAAAGCGGGGGTTTCTGCAGTGGTTGCAACTTCTGGATCAGTAAATGATCCCAAAACAGTGGCTCTCTTTGAGCACTATCAGCGTACATTATATTGGCTACCAGACAGTCTTGGTCGTGGATTTTACGCACACTAGAATGATGCTATAATCGAAGCCTCGAACGTATGGAAATCCTTGGAAAAATTTTCAATTCACCAGCTCGCGTAAAACTTATGCGTTTGTTTCTTCAGAATAGGGAACAATGCTTTGAGAGCACTGATATTTCTGGACGGAGCAAGGTTTCAAGCGGAACGGTTCGTCGTGAGCTCTCTCTTCTTGCTGCTGCTAGTTTCATCAAGCGTCGCTCATTTATAAAAACTTCTGTCATCAAGCGAGGCAAAAAAACGGTCATTAAGAAAAAGCGCACCCAAGGTTGGTGTCTCAATCTTTCATTTCAGTACTTGAATGCTCTCTCAACGCTTCTCACTGACGCAGAATCAGTTCATGCTGACGATCTTGCTAAGCAGCTTCGTCCGCACGGTAAATTAAAACTGGTGCTTGCTGCCGGAGTATTTACTCAAAATCCTGATAGTCGCCTTGATCTCTTAGTGGTAGGTGATCATTTAAAACGCCCAGCCATTGAACGTACTATTCGATCTCTTGAAGCCGAAATTGGTAAAGAACTTGCCTACGCAGTTTTTGAAACTGATGAGTTTTTGTACCGGGCTAATATGTATGACAAGTTGGTTCGCGATATTGTCGATTTTCCGCACGAGAAAGTGATCGACCAAGGCCTGCTTACTCAGGTACCTCAGGTAAAGTGACCACACCCAGAAAACGGCTTCACATAAAGCCGTTTTTAGTTTCCCACAGCAGCCCCTTATAACGGGTAGAACTTGCTATACTTTTAATGTCTTTGCGGTCGAACGTAAAGTTATTAGCAAAATAATAATACTGTCGTACTTTGGTGCACGAAGTAAGACAGTACTCCCGATTTTTCGGGACACTACTACACGTATGATGTTGCAAACATGGGGTGAAGTCTTCACGATGTCACTCCAAGGTCTCTGGCTCGGTTTTATTAATTTTATTCCGAGTCTCGTTGTTGCGCTCGTCATCTTTATCTTGGGATGGGTACTCGCCGACATTCTCGGCCGTGCTGTTAAACAGGTAATTGATGCGCTCAAGGTTAACCAACTTTTTGCTTCTGCTGGTGCTGATGCAGCACTTGCAAAAGCTAACATGAAGCTCGATGTTGGTGCTTTCTTGGGTGGTTTGGTGAAGTGGTTCATCGTTCTCGTTTTTCTCATGACCTCTCTTGAGATCGTGGGTCTTACTCAGGTCAACGTATTTCTCCGCGATGGTGTGCTTGCGTACCTTCCACAGGTAATCATTGCTGCAATTATTCTTATTGCTGCAACACTCATTGCTGATGCTATGGCGAAGCTTGTTTTTGCAACTGCAAAAGCAGCTAACCTCCGCTCAGCAGGTTTCCTTGCTGGTATTGTTAAGTACGCTATCTGGATTTTCGCGCTCATCGTAGCGCTTGCAAAACTCGGCATTGCTCCAGAGTTTATGCAGATTCTCTTCACTGGCTTAGTTGGCGCTCTCGCCCTCGCTCTTGGCCTTGCATTTGGCTTGGGTGGTCGCGACGCTGCAGCTCGTGCAATTGAGCATTTCCGTGCTCCTCACTCTGATCACTAATACGTATTAGTGATACAAAACAAAAATCCCCCAAGTTGGGGGATTTTTGTTTTTCTCATGATAGAATACAAGCAATGGATTTTATGAGGCGATACCGGATTCTTGTCGGTGCTTTTGTTTTTCTCTCTATCTATGTTGGAGGGCTGTATACGTTTGCAATGACGTATGTTCCTCAAGGTACAGTACTAGATCCAGCAGGACTACCGGGGAATTATACTGTCGCTGGTCTTAGTATCGGAGATGTTGTGGGGAATGCGACTAACGGTTCATTACTTTATATAGATAATTCAGGTCTTCTTGCTGAAGACTCTCTTTTTACCCGCGATGCTGTAACAAAAGCGACCCGAATAGGTTTTACTAATGGAACCGTTACCTATTCCTATAAATTAGATAGTAATTATTTCGGTGCAGGATATAAGGCTTCTGGGAACGAAGCGCTTGATTCTTCAACAAATGAATTTGGATTCTCAGGCATTTTGCATATTACTCCTGGTGGTGGGAATTATGGTCCAGTTACTCCTCGGATGGTGTATTTTGGAAATCTCCTTTCTCCGCAAAGCGCTCAAGCTGCAATAAATTTAGGACAAAATGGTAGTCTTGGTAGTGCAAAAGCCGATATTACCGCACGACATAATTCTGATAAGCAAACTCTTACGCTTGCAAATACATCTTCGACATTGCGTTCAAGTCCTGACAATGACACTACTGGTTTTGGGGTCGCTACGTATTCAAGTGGGTCAGTTCTTATTGGCGATGTTCTTGGTGGTGCTGACGGTACCCAGATTAATGTGAGAAATTACAACCGCGAAATATTTCTAACAGCAAATGACGGAGCTAATGCGTTGAGCCAATCTTCGTTTGGACAAAGTGGTAATTCGATTCTGTGGGATGCTGATACAACTGACAATATTGAAGATGTATTTATTCAGGGTCAAAATCTTGTCGGATATGGAATAAAAGGGAACTCGATATATCATCGCGATTCAAATACGGGACAAGTCGTTTATTTAAACGTTGCTGACTATTCTTCTGTGGGAGACGATTCTTTTAAAGGAGATCTTGGTTCGTATAATCCTTTGACTACGCTTCAGGCGCACCATGAAGTAGATTCTACAAAGACAGTTTCTTCATATACTGATGTTGCAAATAACATCCAAAGTATTGCTACATGGAATGCCAGCGGATTTACACAAGAATGGAATCCTAATAATGTCGCTACTATCAGAGATTATATTGAACAGAACCAAGATGTTGGAGGAACAGGGATCGCGGGAAATGGAATAATTCATACAGATACCAACACAACTGCACTAACGGGTGTGTTTGTGGGAGATGCAACCAGTAATGGTTTGAGCGCGTACACTACACTAATGGCTTCTACTCTAAGTGGTCCTCCTACGATGGTTGCTAGTGTAGAACCGAGTAAGTTCGTGGCTGGAGACGGGTTCGGTATTGCAAACAAAACAAAATTTGTTATTGATGATGCAAGTGGCTCCATTGAAAACAAAATCTCAACACAATTTAGTGTAAGCAATGTTCCCGGGAACCTATTCCTAAATGTAGATTTGACTAATGCAGTATATTGGTTGGGAGACGGAAACGGAGTAAATAATGGAACAGCATTAAAAATTGATGACAGCAGCAAATTACTTTATGGCACTTCAGGAGGAGCTTTGCAGTTTTCTGTTTCTCCACTCGATACAAATACTTTGTTTGGGGCAAGTGCTCTAAGTGCTACTACTGTAAACCAGGGGAATACTGCATTTGGTTATCATGCAGGAGTTAATACCACAGGAGCTAATAATTTATTCGCTGGAAATAATGCTGGCGTAAATAGCACCGGAAGTTATAACGTAATGCTTGGTAGTGGAGCTGGTGCGGGGGTGACTAGCGGATGGCATAACATAATCATTGGTGCTTTGACGGACGGTGGAGGAAACGGCGGTGCAAACGTAATCATAGGCAGCCAAGCAGGACATAATAACGCGGCAAGTTATAACACCTTTATTGGTTATTCATCAGGCTACACGAACTCAACCGGAGCTGATAATGCTTTCTATGGAAATGCTTCTGGTTTTTCAAATACAACTGGTGCTCAAAATACATTTCTTGGTACCGGTGCAGGTATGTATGTAGATGCGAGTGAAAATACTGGTGTTGGGTATTATGCTAACGCAGGAGCAAACGGTGCAACATTTCAAGGATCAGTTTCGGTTGGTAACTATGCTGGTCAAGCACAAACTTCAAATGGAGCGAATACTCTAGTTGGTTGGAGTGCAGGTTCTTCCTTAACTGCCGGTAATAGTGTGATGGTTGGGTATGGCGCTGGCCGCTATACAACAAATGCCTGGTCTAATGTAATGATTGGTTACAACTCCGGTATCGCTAACATCGGTGGTTCTAATAATATGTTTCTTGGTGCACTTTCAGGAAATGAAAATACCTCAGGTTCATTTAACGTTGCGGTTGGTGATACTGCTGGTGATAATAATGCAACAGGTTCTAGTAATATTTTCATTGGATCAAATTCAGGGGTTGATGTGGATGGATGGATTTCCTCAATTGCGATTGGGCGTGGAGCAACCATTACTAAAAGTCATCAAATGATGATTGGTTCACCAACCTACTACATTGATGAAATTGTTATGCAGGGTTCAGGTGGTGCATCGTGTGCTGTTGATATTAATGGTACGGCCTGCAGTTCAGATGAACGCCTAAAGAAAAATATTACTGATCTCGACAGCAGCATTTTAGATAAGTTGCTTAACGTGCGAACAGTTACCTTTAACTGGAATGCGGGAGATGATACCGAAACTCATTTTGGTTTTATTGCTCAAGATATTGGACAGACATTTCCTGAATTGGTTTCAACTGGTAGTGATGGTTTTATGCGCGTAAATTACACTGGTGCTATTCCACTTGTTGTTGAAGCGTTGCGTGAACTTAATCTCAAAGTTACTCCGCTTGCTGATTTTATTTCCGCACAGTCGGGAACACTTGCTGATGCACTTCGTAATTTCTTTGCTGATCCGAGTAACGCTATTGAAACATTTGTTGCTGATACGGTGAAAGCTCGTAACCAATTATGTGTTGATGATGTTTGCATTAACAAAGATCAGCTGCGAACCCTTATTGAAAATACAAGCGGTCAAACTAGATTAGGTACTACTAATAGTGGCGGAGATTCTAACGTGACGAACACTTCTTCAGAAGGAGATAGTGGTACTACTGTGGAAGACTCTGGGGATACCGGATCAACAACAGGCGATTCTGTAACATCTAATACTACAAATGAAGGTGCTGGAGATGCTCAAAATACCAATAATTCACAAGGTGATTCTGGTACAGAAACCACCCCGGTAGACACTTCTACAGCAAGCTAAGAGGGGCGCTTGACTTCTAAATGCGCTTCGGCTATAGTAGCCCTTACCTGTATGAGTATTAACGAAATCTTCAAGTTTCCGCGGTCATAAGACCAAGCGTTTGCTTGTGTCCGCCGCGAGGCGGATTTTTTTGTTAAGGAGAAGTTACTGCACGGTTTAGCACCCTGAAAACAGAAACCCCGTATCTACACTCCGAACGTCGGGTACGTTCGAGAGGGGTCAAAAGGTAGAGAGCGGGATGTACATATAATTATTGCCAGCGGTGGTGAAAAAAATGTACGAGTATGCACATTTTAAAAGCGGTGTGTATGTTGTAGAGAAAGTAGAACCGAATGGTTTCTAACTTTCCTAATAGGAAATAAGAGCGTACGGTGGATGCCTAGGCTTACAATGGCGATGAAGGACGCAGTATGGCGGCGATACGCTTCGGGGAGGTGCCTAACAACCTTTGATCCGGAGATGTCCGAATGGGGAAACCTCATCGAGTGAACCTCGATGACCATGACTCACTTCTGTTCAGAAATTTTTTCTGCGCGGAAGCGAGTCATGGTGCAGACCCTGGGAAGTAAAACATTTCAGTACCAGGAGGAACAGAAACAAATATGTATTCCGTTAGTAGCGGCGAGCGAAAGCGGAGAAGCCCAAACTTTAGTAGCAATACTAGAGGGTTGTACGGCAGTGATATCGTTTTATTACGAGAAAAGTTACAAACTATATGATTAGATGAAGTTGCTGGAAAGCAACACCAAAGGGGGTGATAGTCCTGTAATCGAAAATCATATAACTTTTGGTCACTGTTCGTGAGTACTCCAAGACACGAATAGCTTGGAGGAATCTACCAGCACTAACTGGTAAGGCTAAATACGTTGTAAGACCGATAGTGAACAAGTACCGTGAGGGAAAGGTGAAAAGCAGTCCGGAAGGACAATGAAATAGACCTGAAACCGTATGCTTACAAGGAGTCGGAGCGGGCTACACAGTCTGCGCGAAAAAATAATTTCGTGTGAACTGTGTAGTCCGTCACGGCGTGCCTATTGAAGAATGAGCCAACGAGTTAATGTATGCGGCTTGGCAAAAGAGTTAACCTCAAAAGCCGTAGGGAAACCAAGTGTGAATAGCGCGACTTTGTCGTATACATTAGACCCGAAGCCAGATGAGCTACCCATGGGCAGGATGAACTTTTGAGAAATCAGAAGGGAGGTCCGAACCGGTATGTCGTACAACGCATTCGGATGACCTGTGGGTTGGAGTGAAAAGCTAATCGAATCTGGTAATAGCTGGTTCTCGCCGAAATAGCTTTTGGGCTAGCGTCACGTGTTTCTTCTGGGGGTAGAGCACTGGAA
>CAZYIA010000004.1:0-168548 GCA_964646765.1 uncultured Candidatus Saccharibacteria bacterium
CGTCCAATCTCCGCCAAGCATGCTCAAGCTTCACGATTTTTGCAACAGAGCCCGCTCAACGGCAGCAAGCACACCAGGTGCGTGCCTTGGCCAGGGGTGCTGGTGATAAGCACCGTCCCACCAAATCCTTCGATACGATCGCGGATGGAATGAAGTCCGCGCCCGCAAGGCATTCCAAGTGAAATGTTGCTATCCGCATCATCAAACCCCTTGCCGTCATCTTCCACATCGACAAGTAGCGTGTCCTGCGCGATGGCTGAAGGGCTGCGCACCAGTTTGACGATCACGTGACGGGCTTGCGCGTGTTTGGCGACATTCGTCATCGCCTCCTGCGTGACACGGTAGACCGCCGTAGCCTGTGGAAACGGGATGTCATGCAAATTACCCTGGAGGATCAGATGAAAACTCGTTTCTTCCTTGAGAGTGGTTCGCCACTCGTCGACCAGATGGGTGATCGCCCCAGCCAGGCCGAAATCGACCAGGATGGATGGTGATAGCTGCTCCATCGTGGAATGCACGAAACGATTGATTGCAATGCAGTTGCGCTCGAAGCGGTCAAGCCGCTCGATCGCCTCCTCCGACATTTCCGGCATCTGCTTCAATTGCCGCAAATCCACCTTCATCGACACCAGACGACCGCCGATCTCGTCATGCAGATCATGGGCCAGATCACGGCGGGTTTCTTCTTCCTTGCTTGCATATCTGACCAGCAGCGCTTTGCGTTCGCCGGCCAGCAAGCTGGACAATTTCAGGCGCATGGTGTCGTTCAGCGAATCCGGTACATCGCGATTCAACGCCAATTTCTGTTTGGCCTGCCTCATTCCATCCGCGATGAGGTCAAGCTCGTCGCGAAACATTCGGGATTTGCCGCGATCGAGCAGCGTTTCCGCCCGGGACTGGTCGGGGTCGCCATCGAGCAGTACCGGAAACGCTGCCGCAAGCCGCTTAATGTACGTCGTGCCATGGAAAAGCATCGCCAACAAGAGCGCAAGAACAAGAACGATCACCGCCGCGACGGCAAACGTCGTTTCCCGGGTGGCCATGAGAACCGTCTGTAGCGCGGAAGGGGGCGGGGGCAACATGGCGAGCCGGAATCCGGCAGGCAACGGTATTGACGACTCGTCCAGCACAATCCAGGCATCCGGCAATTTTGCTGAAGCGTGCATCACCCGGATTCCTGTAAGGTAGGGGGCGGCTTGAAGAATCTTGAAGAAGGGTTCGAGCGGGACAGCAATTGTCACGCTGGCGTCCGCCGCGCCATGATGGGTTATTGCCTGTCTGATTACTTCCCAGCAGCGGGCGTTCTTGTCGCACGCGACGCCAGCGTGGGCATCGAGCAGCAGAGCGGTATCCGCGACAGAAAGGCCGGCCGCGTCTGATCCCCCACTTTTGAGGATGACTCGTTTCCCATCAGGGGACAAGGCATCAAGCAAGGTCGCATTCATCATGCGCCTATAGACATCCAGCCGGCGGCCGATTTCTTCACGATTGGCATCGATGCCGCCCGCGAGCAAAATGGCGAGATCACGGTCATTCCCCATGACCGTGGCGGACTGCTCTCCGCGTGCCTTCCAGCGGAAATACAGAGTATTCGTCAGCATCGTCATGGTTCTGTGCGCTTCCTGTTCACCCTGGCGCACAACCCGCTTCACACTGTTTTGCCAGTACACGAACAGCACCACAAACAGCAGAATCACGGCCAACATGATGGTCACGAAGATCTGCCACTTGATGCTGATGAATTTGGGGAGTGCCATGTGATCCTTGTTGCAGCAGCGATGCTGCATTTTAGGCCACAAGGCCAAAAAAAACCCGTCGCACGAATGCAACGGGTTTGGGGGGGCTTCGCCTTAGAAGGGCTCGTCGTCAAACGAGCTCATCGCAGGCGCAGGCTCGGGGGCCGCACCAGAAGAGGCCTCGTCGCTACCGCGGGTGGCCTTGTACTTCGCCACTTCAGCATCGATGTCCTCCCAGAGCGCCAAGTGAAAGCGCATGGCCATCTTCTTGCGGGTCGCGAAGACCATGTCCGGGTCGTCCATGCCCGTTTCCTTCAGCTTGGCCACAGCCTCATCCGCCATTGCCTGGATCGGCGCCGGTGAAACTCCGATGAGCTCGGGACCAACATCGTCATGCTTGGGACCAAGCTTCTCCTTGAGCGAGACGATGTGCTTCGGGAACTCCCGATCCGCGTAAGCCGGATTTTCCGACTTTTGCATCATCGGGTACGCGGCCATGACGTATTCCACACCGAACTTGGCGTTAGCCAACTTGCGCGTGAGGATCTGCGCAGCTTCAGTCTCGGCCGGAAGGCTGAGACAGTACAGGCCGTCAGAGTCCCGGAGGCACGCCGAGACGTACTGATACGTCCGTCCGTCCTTCTCGGTCTTGCGGAACTCCGCGTGCGCGAGTTTGCCACTGATGCGCGCGGGCATGACACCGCGCTCCGTCAGGAAGGCGCGCGCCTTCTGGGTAGCGCCACCTTTCGGCGTGTACCCTTTTTTCACCTCGGCGTCGCCAACGAGGCTTTTTGCCTCGGCGACGGCTGCCTCGTTTTCGGGGGTGCTCACATAGAGCATCCCGAGAAACGACGAGTAGACCAAGTTGGTTGCGGGCTTGCGGCCCGTTTGAAAATCGATACCCATTTTTAGCTCCTCTAGAGATGGGACAAGGGGCAAGCCACCGTGGCTATGCCTTTCAAACCTTGCAAGGGCGCAAGCCGTTGCGCAAATGCGTGTTTCCAAATATCGCAACAGCGTTACCACGACAATACTAGAGTACCCTGCACTATAACTTTTTGGTTTTCTGCACGGCTGCGGAAAATTCCGGCAGACCTGCCCACGTAACCAGTCGATCGAAGCCATGCGACGCACAACCATATTGGCCCTGAGCCTTGTCCTGCTCACCGGCTGCCGCACGGGAGACCCCGACAGTGCCGCCGCGCTCGAAAAGCGGCTTGAAGGCGGCGACCTGACGGTGGTCGCCGAGCTGGAGACGGAGGCGCCCGGCAATCCGTGGGCTGCCCTGGCCCTGGGGCGCGCATACCATCTTGCGCTTGGTACCGAAGCCGATTTCGGCTTGGCCATGTACCACTATGCGATGGCCCAAAAGCTCCCGGCGGCGTGGTTCAATGCCGGCCTGCTCTATTCGCAGATGCTGATCGATGGATTGCTGCCGGAGGTCGCCAGCGCGGAACCCGATAACGCGTGCTTCAGGCCTTCCGCCAAATCCCCCACCATGAAGGCAATCGACTGTTTCACCCGCGCCGCGGACGAGGCCAGGCCCGTACAGGCCCGCCTTGCTCTGGGCAGGTTGTTCCAGGAGGGTCAGCAGGATCTCGCTCCCAACCCGGGCAAGGCATGTCTGTGGTTTTCACGCGCGGCCGAAGAGCATGACGACGAAGGCCGGTTTCAGTATGGAATGTGCCTCCTGACGGGTAACGGAGTGCCCCGCAATGTCAGGGCCGGCACTCACATGCTGCTGGAGGCGGCGAAGCACTATCATGCTGGCGCCATTCGCCAGCTGGCCACTCTCTTCCGCGATGCGGAAGACAAGTCCCGCGCCGCCTTCTGGATGCTCTTGCTGGCCGAAGCCGAACCATCCTCACGAGCGGAGGTGGCGCGTTTTATGGCGCGCATCCCCGCCTCCGACAAGGCGCGCGCCAAGTCCCAGTTCGATATCTGGCTGCGTGCCCACCGGATCCCTGCGCACGCGAGCACCACGCTCTTGATGTCGTTGCCCGTTTCGGTTGCCGACATGCGCGATTGACCGGTTGCGCGGATCGCCCAATTTGCGGGCATTTCGGATTTTTTCGGCCACCACTATCTTTCGAGCGCGCCCAGGGCAAGTTATCCACAGAAAATGTGGATGACTTCGCCTCGCAAGCCGGCCCCGTATAACTTTTCCGAGATTGGGCCGTCGCGGGTAAGGTCGCCGACATGAACATTCCATCGTCCGGCCGCCTCTTCGCGTACGTGCCCAACGCAACCCCTCGGGTCGCGCAACAGGCGTTCGTGCTCTGCGCCGGACTTGCGATCTTTGCGCACATCGCTTTTCTTGCGCCGGCGCTTTACTTCCTCTCAAGGGCAAAACTGGCTGTCGAGACGCCAAGGGTGCAGGCATGGGTTGAACGCCACGCCGGGTGGCTGCTGTGGACGCCTGCGCTCCTGGGTATCGGGATTTTTCTGGCCATGCGCCCGAATCCCCAGGACGACCTGCTGGCCATTTCCGCCATTGCCGCCGGCCAGTTTTCCCATGACGGCTTTGCCTTTTCAGCCTGGAACCAGCAACCGGTGTCGCAATGGTTCGGCTTCGAGAAAGTGGTGGCATTCGCCATCCAGCACCTGGGCATGGAGTCTGGCGTTCTCGCGATCCAGACAGCAGCGATCGTGGCAACCGCGGTTTCGGTAACGCTTGCCATCGGCACACGGACCAGGGGCAAACCGGAAATAGCGCTGTTCGCTGTATTCCTGGTCGGCCTGGCCTTGGCGTCATTGACGTTGGGGCGAGCAATCAATGGCCGGGTTGAAGCCTTCTTTTTTGCGTGGGCCGTCGCCGCAGTCTGGATGCCGGCACCGGTCTGGCTTGCCATCGGTCTGGCGTTGACCCCGACATACTGGCTGGCCTGGATCTATGCGCCCGCTGCGCTGCTGTTGAGGGCGCCCCTTGCAGCGCGTCTCGTGGTTGCCGCGGCTTTCGCGATATTCGCCGGCGCTGTCTGGATGTACCTGAGCGATGGGCATTACGCGGAAATGTTCCAGCTGACCCGCACCTGGCTCGCCGCACGCGAAGCACCGATCATGGAAAACGTCGCGATGCTGGAAGGGATTCCCGCGTCACCCGCCGCTCTCGCCCTGTTCGCCATTGCGGCCACTTTACTCGTTACCGGAAACGGAACGCGGCAAGACTGGCCGCTTGCAGCAGTGGCCATCTGGTTCGCGATGCCGGACATGCTTCGGTACCTGCCCATGATTGCCACACTTGCGGCCATCTGGATTGCCGGGGCTCTCGCGCGTGGCGCGCGCCTGTCCTGGTCAAGCCCGGCAATGCTTGTTGCGCTGGCCGTCGCTGCCATTCCGTTTGCTACCGGCCCGACCGGCAAAAGGGGCGCCGACCTGCCGCAGTTCACGCTGCCGGCGGGTGCCGTGGCGCTCGCGCCGCTCGACGCGAGCCTTTACGCAACCATTCACCACAATTCCGGCATCAAGGTGTCTCCAAGCTTCGAGCTCGGGGCGACGGATTCAACGATCCAGAAGGCGTCCCGGCAATTGCAGGCCGGGGAATTCGACTGTGCCCTGCTGCGCACCTACGCCATCCATTACGTCATCGAGAGCCGGCTGCGCGAGATCCCGTCCTGCCTGACGCTGGATCAGGTACAGGGTGCATGGCGCCTCTGGCGCACGTCAGTCCCGTTCAAGGAGAACGCACGTTGAAAGGCATGCTTTCCATACTGCTTGTCGCCGACCGGCATACCCATGACCTCGCCCCTGTTTTTCAGGCGGCCACGCTTGCCGCGCGCCACGCGGACGAATGCGATTTCATGCTCGTGGCAAACGGTTGTTCGGATGCAATGTTCTCCGCGATAAGGCTGGCGATTTCCGGAATGGAGAACGCCAAGCTGATCAAGCTGGCGGCCGAAACGGATCCGGACAGTGCGGTTATGGAAGGGCTTCAGCGCGCAATCGGTGATTTTGTGTTCGTCGGCTCGGTGCAGGATGCCGCAGTAACGCTCATCCCCCCCATGCTGCGCCTTGCCGACGAAGGGCACGAGGTGATCGTCGCGGAGCCGCGCATCGGCAACACGACGATCCGCCTGAATCAGCTCGACTATGGCACCAGGCTGATGAGCCGTGCCGCGGTGCACTTCGTGACGTGTGCCGGCAGCATGGCCAGGAGCGCCTACCATCTTCTGCCGGACAATGCGCTGTTTACACCGGTCTCCCTGCCTTATCTGACACCGGCTCGCCCCCGCGCAAGCGTGACCCGCGGATGGCGGCGCCGGTGGCGAGCGCTGGTGTCGAGTCGCATCGCCCCGCTTCGCATGGTGTCCCTGTTCGCGCTCTTCGGCGCAACAGTCAACATCACATACTCCATCTATGTTCTTGCCACCTATCTTCTGAAAGAAGGGGTCGCACCGGGATGGGCCACGCTGTCCCTGCAATCCGCTGGAATGAACCTGCTTTTCTCGCTTGCCCTGTTCGTCCTGTGCGAATACCTGATCAACATTTTCCGCGCGAACGGCGTCGATCAGCAAGTGCGCGTCCAGCAGGAAATCCGCAGCCGCACCGTGTCGTATGACCGGTCCAACCTGGAGCGTGCGTGATGTCGAACAAAAACGCCCTGGTCGGCCACACCGGTTTCGTTGGAGGATTTCTTGCCGCGCGCCTGCCTTTCACACACGCTTACCGACGCAGCGACATCGAAGACATTCGCGGTCAATCGTTCGATTTGCTGATCTGCGCCGGATTGCCGGCCGCCAAGTGGCTGGCCAACCAGCACCCGAAAGAAGACACCCGCAACACCGACCGCCTGATCGCCGCCCTGGCAGACGTTCAGACAGAGCGTTTCGTGCTGCTCTCCACTGTCGATATCTATCAGGATAGCGAGTCCTGCAACGAAACGACGCTTCCCCGTCCGATGCACCCGTACGGGCTGAATCGCCTGCGGCTCGAGTGTTTCGTGCGCAATACATTCCCCGCACACCATATCCTGCGCCTGCCCGCCCTTTTCGGAGAAGGCCTGAAAAAGAACGCGCTGTACGACCTGCTGCACGACAACCAGATCGACAAAATCAATCCGGCAAGCGAGTTTCAGTGGTACGACCTTGAATGGCTACCCAGAGATATCGAGCTTTGCGTTCGCAACGAAATCTCCGAGGCCAACCTGTTCAGCGAGCCAGTCGCCATGGAAACCATCAGGCAACACATGTTCCCCGACAGCACCCTTAACCCATCTGCCCCGTTGGTGCGTTACGATCACAGGACCATCCTGCCGATCCTTCATCGCGCAGCACGGGGCACCACCGGTTATCGCGCCACAGCGGCCGAAGTGCTTCACGCAATGCGCGGCTATGTCGCGATGGCCCGCGGGATGTAATCATGGGGGCGAGAAATGGAGAACAACGACACCTTGCAGCAGATCAGCTGGGAGACGCTGAACCTGTGCATCGGCAGCATCTTCGAGCTGATCGAGCGGCGCCGGAACTTCAGCACGGCGGATGTGGCTGCAATTCTTCAGATGAACGGTGTCACGGTAACCAACTGGCCGGCCGACGTGGCGGAGAAACGGCTTCCTGCCAGGGTCTGATCCGCCGCTACCGGCTCGCCTGCAGCAATCTGGCATGGCGTGTCGACGACGAAGAGCACGCGCTTGCCACATTGGCGCAGCTAGGCTACAGCGGCATCGAGATCGCTCCGACGCGCGTATGGCCAGATCTGGCACAGGCACCGCACGCATCGGTTGCGAGCTACCGGCTCCGCCTTGCAGACAAGGGCTTCACCGTGCCCTCGATGCAGGCGATCTACCATGGTCTGGATGGCATCAGCCTGTTCAAGCCGGAAACCCACAAACATCTGATCAAGCGCACCATCAGGGTCGCGACGATCGCCCACACGCTCGACTGCCCTGTCCTCGTGTTCGGTGCACCGCGGATGCGGGACCCGGCGAACCTGTCGGCGGCAGAGGCCGTTGATCAGGCGACCCCCATACTTCGCGTCCTGGCACAGATCGCCGCCGACTTCGACACCAAGCTGTGCATCGAGCCCAATGCACGCCAGTACGGTTGCCGTTTCGTCTGGACGGTGGCGCAGGCTGCAGAGCTTGTCAGACACATCGATCACCCCGGGTTCGGGTTGCACGTCGATACGGCAGCCATGTTTCTCGAACACGAAAACGCACCAGCAGTGCTTCGCGAATTTTCACCAATGATTCAGCACTTTCATGTCTCCGAGCCGCAACTGCGCGGGCTCGGCACTTCACTACAAGACCAGCATGCCAATCTTGCCGCCCTGATTGACACCGGATACAGCCGCTGGGTGTCTCTTGAGAGTACGGACACGACGACATTCCGCGAGTCTGCCTCGCTGCTTTCTGCATGGAGCGTACTGCCATGCTGACCCGGCCTTCATTCGTGCACCAGAATCAGGATGTACCGACATACACGGTTCTCCAGGATGGCCGCAAACGACACGACTACGCGGTAATCATTCCCGTGATCAACGAAGGCGAGCGCATCCAGACTCAACTGCGCGGGATGACCGAGGCCAGGCTGCCTGTCGACATCATCCTCATCGATGGCGGCAGTACCGACGGATCGACGACACCGCCGGCTCTCTATGGTCTTGACGTCACTGCGGTCTTGCAGTCGCCGAAGGGTTTGTCGACGCAAATGCGGTCCGGCTTCCATTACGCACTGGATCTGGGCTACCAGGGCATTATCAGCATTGACGGCAATGGCAAGGATTCCTGGTGGGACATCCCGCGCTTCGTAGAGCTGCTTGAAGCAGGCCATGGCTACGTGCAGGGCTCACGCTATGTCAAGGGAGGCCGCGCCATGAACACCCCCGTCGATCGCGCCCTGGCCGTGAAGTTCCTGCATGCGCCGGTCATCAGCCTGGGCGCCGGCTTCCGCTACACGGATACCACCAATGGTTTTCGGGGATACAGCCGCGAATTGCTGCTCGATCCGCGGGTACAGCCATTCCGCTCGGTCTTCCAGACCTACAACCTGCACTACTACCTCGCCGTCCGCGCGCCACGACTCGGATACGCGGTAACGGAAACCCCCGTCACGCGTAGCTATCCGGCAGACGGCAAGGTGCCGACGAAGATCTCCGGATGGAAAGGCAAGGTCACCATCATCCGTCAGATGTTCATGGCGGCCTTCCAGGCCTACAACCCGCGGGGCTGAACACATGCTGGAAATGCTGAACGATTTCCTGGTCGGCATTGCCATCATCTATGGCCTTTTTCTGGTGAGCCAGTTATCGAGAGCCTCCTCGAAGAAACAGAAAAGCCGCGTTAATGCGGGGTCCATACATGCCGGGAATGGTTGATTTGCGTCGCATCATGCCGAATCTGCGGGCTTCGATGCGAAGGTCGACAAGTACGCCGGTGCTGGCATTTGCCACATTCGGGCTGGCCGCCACCTTCTGGGCCTATCACCGCGTGAACCCGTTGCTTTTCAATCCGACCAACGGTGACTTCCAGACCTTCAATCCGATTTCACGCCTGCTTGCTGGCCAATTCCCGTACCACGAATTCGCCAACTATCTCGGCCTTGGCCCCTTGGCGCTGACGACCATTGCGGCCGCGCCCGTCGGACTGAATTTCGCGACCTCCGTGATGGCCACCGAGATCCTGGTATCGCTCGCCTTCCTCTATATGGCGACGACGGCATTCCGTTTACTCGGCACACCCCGTCCATGGCTCTTTGCCGTGGTTCTGTATCTTGTCGGCAAGCTGGGGTTCTTCATGGAATTGCTGCCGGCGTCGCAGCTGAGTCTTGGCCTGCAAAACCTTGTGCGAGAGCTGACGGCCTATCTGGGACTGAGGCATCTTGTCTCGCCAGGACACAGCCTGATGCCGTTGCGCGCCCTCTGGCCGTTTCTCGCCGCCCTGCCGCTTCTCGCCTACCTCAAACGCCCCTCGTTCTATCGTGCCGGGCTTCTGGGCGGGACGCTGGGGGCCGGATTGTTGTGGAGCAACGACTACGGCCCGAGCACAGGATTGATCCTTGGTCTCGTTGCGGCGCTGGCGACTCGCGATCTGCGCCACACCGCGCTTGCCGTGACCATGTCACTTGCGGTGGCCTTCATCGTCATGTTCGCCGCAACCGGAGGGCACCCGATGGATTGGGTCAACTTCAACCGCGCAGTGGCCCAGGATCAGTTCTGGTATTACTACTTCCCCGACAGGAAAATCGCCAGCGTCGATATGATCGACCTGAATGCGACGACATGGCTGCTGCTGTTCGTGCTTGTCGTTGGCATCGACATCCTGCAAACAACATTGCGCACACGAACTCCCGAGGCGCAGACATTTTTTGCGATCTTCGCCACAACGACACTCGCCAGCCTGCTTTCTCTGTTTGGATCGACATGGCTCAGCTACTACCTGACTGGCCCGGTGTTTCTGTGTGTTGCATATCTGACAAGCAAAACCGCTCCGTGGCTGCGCTTGCGGATCAACCCGGATGGCCATGTAAGCCGCGCAGGATTGGCCATCCTGGCGCTTGGGCTGGGAACAGGTTTCTTGCTCCACCCGTCAATTCCGCCTGCTTCCGCGGACGAAGTCACCCTTGGCGCCAAGCTCGACCGGCAATTCGATGGTTTTGACGACCTCATGGCCCACATCCGTGCCGGCGACACGAACGTCTGGTCCACCTATGCCACCGCCGTCGAGGCATCGCTCGGCATTCATCAGCCCACCGGGCAGGATTACATTATTCATGCGCTCGGCGATGCAGGCAGACAAAAATATCTCGACGGGTTTCGTCAGGCCGCGCCACAGACCGTCATTACGCCGCGTCCGGACAAGATTCTCTGGGAAGTATGGAGCCGCTATGTCAACTGGTGGTTCTATCGGGAGCTGTTGCTCAATTACGAACCGGTCACGCGCGGCGCTTACTGGACCATCTGGCAACGCATCCAGCCGACCCAGGCGACCGTTTCCGTTCCATGCGACATCCACCAGGAGGCCCCGGGGAGCGTACGGATTACCGTGAATGGTGGGAAGCCGCTTGCCCGGCATGTTGCCGACGTTCGGCTGACCTATTCGGCGGAAGCTCCGGCATTCGCACGCGTGGTTCTTGAAGTGTTCTCCAATACTCAAGCGGGATCGCTTCCGGTAGGCCTCCCGCCCGGTGTTGACGGCTGGCACATTCCCATGGAGCTGGACGAGCACGGCACCGGCACTTCGACCGTGCATGCCAACCTGCGCAGCCCGCGCGGGGCTCGGCTGACCGTGCACGAGTGCGAAGCCCGGGCCTGGGTGCCGGCAGGGAGGATCGACCAGTGAACACGCGATGGCCGCCTCCCAACGTGGTCATCGGCGGCGGATTGTACGGCTGCATGATCGCCCTCTCGCTTGCCGCGCGCGGTGAACGGGTCACCCTGATCGAGCGCCGCCGCGCTCTGCTGCAGCGTGCAAGCTACAACAACCAGGCGCGTGTGCATGGTGGCTATCACTACCCCCGCAACCGCCTCACCGGGCGACGCAGTCGCGTCAATATTGCGCGGTTCGAACGCGAATTCGGCATGGCCGTCCAGCGCCCGGCGCATAGTCTTTATGCAATCGCACGCCACGGCTCGAAAGTCACCCCGCGCCAATTCGAGGAGTTCTGTGCCGACATCGGCACTCCGCTTTATCAGGCCACCGCCGATGAGAAGGCGCTTTTTGACGGCCATCTCGTGGCCGCGGTCTACCAGGTGGAAGAGCCCGTCTTCAATGCCGCCGGGCTGCGGGACACGCTTGACCGTCGCCTCGCGACATCACCGGTTGAGCTGCGCCTCGGCCTCGAGGCGGTATCCTGCCGCCCCGAGGATGATGCAGTCGCGCTCAGGCTGCTCGATACGCGCACGGGAGACGGCAGCGAAATGCGTGCACGGCGCGTGTTCAACTGCACCTATTCCGGCCTGGGAGGCATCACGATCCACGGTGCTCCCCTGAAAACCCGGCTCAAACACGAGATCACCGAAATGGCGTTGATCGAGATGCCGGCCGCATTGCGCGACGTCGGCGTCACCGTAATGGACGGTGATTTCTGGTCGTCGCTGCCATTCCCGGATCGTGCCGCCCACACGCTTTCGCATGTCGGACACACGCCCCACATCGCATGGGAAGACGACGGCACGGAGAATGTCTATGCCAGGCTCGACGAATATCGGGAAAGCGCCCGTTCCCGTGGCAGCCACATGATCCTCGATGCCGCACGCTACATGCCGGCTCTCGCTGGATGCCGGCAGATCGGCTCGCTATGGGAGGTCAAGACGGTCCTCGTGAAGAACGAGGTCAACGACGGGCGTCCGATCCTCCTGGAAAAACACGATGCCATGCCAGTGTGGAGCATCCTTGGAGGCAAGGTCGACAATGTTTTCGATCTCATCGACCGCATCGATGCGGAAATTTTCCACAAACCCGAAGCCGCCACAAAAATCTTGTGCTAGTTTCCCCCAAGCCGCTCGCAGACTGTGTTTGCGGGCAGCGTTTTTTTGACCTGAAGGAGAATCACGTGAACAAAACCGAACTGATTGAAGCCGTTGCCGCCAAGGCAGACGTGTCCAAAGCCGCCGCCGCACGTGCCGTGGATGCCATGCTCGAAACTGTCGTAAGTACCGTATCCAAGGGCGATTCCGTTACCCTGATCGGTTTTGGCACCTTCGAGGCCCGCAAACGCGCGGCACGCACCGGCGTCAACCCGAAGACCGGCGAGAAACTGAAGATCGCCGCGTCGACCGCACCGGCCTTCAAGGCAGGCAAGTCCTTCAAGGACAGCGTCAACAAGCCCAAGGCCTCCAGGAAGAAATAATCGGGGCGCGGCGCGCGTGATATGGGCCGCAGCGAGCCGCGATTCAGCTACGACCTGCGGTCCAGGGAATGAAAGGAGATAGTATGACCACCTGTTTACATGTCGACCTGCGCAAGGTCGACGACACACTTAGGGTATTCAGTGCCGGGCACATTTCACCGCGGCTCGCTGCGGCCCATATTGTGGCGGTGCTGATCCCGTTCAACGACAATCTTGGAGCGACGCACTATCGTGAACGCGCCGCTGCCTGGCTTCATCAAATCCTCGCCGAACGCCAGGGGTGCGGGGCGGGCGATCTGGCGCGGGAGGTATCGCTGCTGTGCGAGAAAGACCAGGCCGCCAAGGAAGAGCTGGGGGGAATTGCTGGGCGGTTGTACGCGCCAGAGAACGAGATACGGGTGACTTGACGCCGCGACAAGGAGAGCCAGTTGAAAATTGCATTCAAGGATTTCAAGCGTGACAGCAAGATGCTTGGCATGATGGCCGGGGATCTGCAAAGCTCAGTCGATGCCGCCAATCGCTGGATCAACCAGGAACACGTCGACGTCGTCAACGTCGAGACGCACGCGGTACATCAATCGAACGGCAAGTTTGTCGAGGATGGCGTCCGGGTGTGGTTTCGGGCCACCCGGTAAGGTGAATGCTTGTGCCACGTCTAGACGCGTGCTAGAATGTTTTCACGGTGCACGGCATCGTCCGACCTCCGGATGAGGCAGGAGGCATCGATGTCAGACATCGAAACCCGACAACACCCCCAGGCCGCCATGCGCGAGGCGTTGCTCGCAGCCGGCTGGCAGGCCCATCCGCACGGTCATCCGCGGCGCTATGGTAGCGCGGGTGGATCGAGCTATCTCACCTTTGAAAAGGACGGCGTGCGCTTCGCCACCTCCGGGAGCCTGCTTTTCGTCCAGCGCGGCACGGTCATGGTCGACGAAGGCGAGCCCACCGACGTCATCATCCAGGCACTTCTCGTCGATCCCGATCGGCGCCGACAGGGCAAGGCCTCGCAAACGCTCCGCATGCTGGCAGAACTCGCAAGAAAGACCGGGATCAGTCTCTACATCCAGCCCGCCCCGCTCGAAGACAAGCCCATGTCAGCGGACGAGCTGTGCACGCTCTATCAACGATTCGGATTCCGGCCTGTCGACGGCAGAGGCCGTGCGCTCGCGCTGAGAGCGCCATGCCACGATGCAGCCGCGAGGAGCTCCGCATGAAAACCAGCCAAATCTTCAGGATCGAGGAGCCGCTCGAGGCCAAGTATCACGGCTGCGGCTACGCCATTGCAGCGGTCGCCGGCGGCCAGCTTATCGATCTCGCCTATCTGGGCGATCTGTTGCCGGATCTCGAGATTGGCACGCAGGACGACGTGCTCAATGCGCTCAACGACCCCCGTATCGCCCCCATGATTCGGCTGTTCAGCACATTGTGGAAGGTGTCTGTCGGGATGTGTTCGTGCATGGAATTCGTCGAGATCTAGCGCGATGAAAACGACTCGGCAAAAGCGCGGCCGGGCTTAAATATGAACATGGCTCGCCAGAAAGACACCAACGCACACCGCGCCGGCAAGCGCAGCTTTCAGGCCAATCTCAAGCCCGCAGAGAACGAGCTGGTTGAGCGCGTGAAGACGATTCGCGGAGTCACGACCGATCGCGAGCTGCTCGTCACACTCTGCGAAGACGAACTCGATCGCCAAAGGAAACGCAAAAAATGATCAGGCACTTTCTTTTCCTTGCCGCGGCCGCGCTCTTCACCGGCTGCGCAAACCTGCCCGCCTCCACCCGGTCTGGCATCGACCTGTATCCCGTGACCGATGCCGGCAAGGCGAACCTCGCGCTCGCTGTGGCGCGTGCACGCGCGGATCTCACCACACTCGACGGCCGCGCGCTCTGGGCTGGCATCTACGCCGGCGAAAGCAGCCGCGGCTGCACCCGGGTTCGACTCAACATGGTCGAGCGGCCGGCGCATCAATGGCACTATCTGGCGTGCGGGGAAAACGTGCTCGAGATCCGGGACGTCGCGCCACAGCCCGAACGCGACGTGAGGATCGTTGCCGTGCTCGACAGCCTTAGCGAGGCGGCCTGGAAGACCGGTCGCGTACAACGAATGCCTTATGACGGCTTTGAGCTCGAAGCCGAACCAGAAGGCCCGCCTGCCTTCACCGGATGCCGGCTGATCACCCAGCGATTGATCTACCAGGACATGCTGGTCGATGTCCGGCAGACCCGTACTTGCGGGCCGCGCGGAACCATTTAGCTTGTTGGGAGGGGTTTTTTCAGGTCGTCCGGGCAGATGAGGTGCTGCATGCCATTGAGCACGCGATCCCCAAAACGCGCCACCGTCATGACGTAGCGGCAGTCCTCGCGATACGGAACCTGCCGTTCTGAAGGCCACGCCTCGAAATGGATGCCGTCCTGCTCCTGTTGCATGGTCTTTCCCGTTGCGACGACTTCATGGGCCATCTTCTTCATGTTGTCAGAGGAAACGAGTTTGTAGACTTCTTCCGAAAACGGCCTCTCCGGTGTCTCGTGCACGTCGATCTCCACCCCGATCTTCCACCAGTACGCTGACCGGCTCGCACCCGGGATAGGATACCTGCCGGGCGTGAGGATGGCTTCCCACGCCACCTTCTTCTCCGGCGTTCTGCACACGAAGTACCCCCACGCACCCGCCTCCTGAGCCCACAGGAGTTCCGCCACCACACCGGACGGGCGATATTCCTCCGGCGACGGCCTGAACTTGCTGCTGCGCCTGTTGGGGTCTTTGGTAACACCCCATATGCGTTCCTGGGGCGACATGTACATCTGCAACACCGGATCGATGAATGCGCCACGATCCTGGGCATGCAACTGCAAATTGCCGCCGGCCATGTGACAGAAGTAGGCAAGCTCCATAGCCGGGCGAAACAGGTTGTCGTTGTAGTCGCGCGAGTAGGTTGCGATGTAGGTGGCCTTCCCCGTCAGGCGCCACGCGTCTTGCTCTTCGCGCGTTTCCACGTAACGGTGTTCGACATAGGCTCGCACACCGCGCGGAACCCATGTTTCCCGCATCTCCGCCTCGAGTGGCGGCCGGTTGGCAAGGCGTGTGACCAGGTAGAGCAGCGTGACGCCAGCTGCGGCTTCGGCAACACCTCTGTTCATTTTTGAATAGAAGGCGTCCCGCTCCGCCGCGGAATAGTATTCCGACACCTTCACGGGCGCCATGAACTGCGCGCACCCGTTAAGCGTCAACGTGCACGTCAACGCCAGGACCAGTTTTGCGCGTGTGAAACGCATGGCCCGCTCAACCGGCGGTCGTTTTCACCGCACGCGAGCTGAACGATCCCTCGATGATGCGGATGCGGTCGCCGGCCGCGATGGGATTCTGGTCGTCCTGCTCCTGCACCAGCGCCATCACCTCGCCGTTGTCCAGCCGGTAGGTGATCTCGATGCCGGTCTTCTTCTGAGCAGCGTTCTCCGCGACTGCGCCTACGACGCCGCCAACCACGGCTCCCGCCACCGCGCCGGCAATTCCGCCGCGGCTCGCCCCGCCATAGGCCGCAATGCCGCCGAGCGTGGCGCCGGCGCTCGCGCCCGTGCCGGTGCTCGGAGCCTGGATCTCGACTTCCCGGATCTCGAGGACGACCGCGTACTTCACCCGCATGGCCTGCATCGCCTGGTTACCCTGATAGGTCTGTGCCTTGTAGCTGGCGCAACCGGTCGTCATCGTGGCCGCAAGCAGCGCCGTCATTCCAAGTACGATTTTTTTCATGTTCCTCTCCTTGAATCAGTTGGAGCGCCACCGCATGACGCGGTAGACGCCGTCCTCGAGCGCGATCGTCCGCAGGTCGTCGTCCGAAATATCGTCGTACGCGACGCTGATCACCATGCGCAGGTTGTTCAGCTCGCGAATCCCCATCTGGATGATGCGCTTTGCTCCGGGCGGCAGATCGGCCAGTTGATCGACACCCAGCGCCATCTTGTTCGATCTGACGTTGGCGGCCGGATGGGCCCTGAAATCCTCCGGAGTGCCCAGGAAAGCCTCCTTGATGGTGAGCATCGGACTTTCCGGCCCCTTGCACTTGTTGTCGGTCGAGCTGTTCACCATCTCGCAGACGCGGCTTTGCATCGACTCGACCAGCCCACTCTGCATGTCCAGCCAGGTCACGTCGTAGCGTGAGTAATAAGTCCACGCAAGCGGTACCTTCGAGGAAATGAATGTGATGACGTTGGGCTTGGCTCCGCCCCAGTCGCGATACTGAAGCTTGTCTTCATCGATGATGCCGGCCTGCACGGCGTTGGCACACAGGGTGATGGCAAGGGCCGCAGCCCCCACGATCGATTTTCTCATCTCTCCTCCTCTTTGAAATCCACGAAACCCGCCTTTCACCGTAGGCCATTGATGGCCACCACCGGTCATTTCGTTGCGTCGCTACGATTCTAGACCAATACCGCCAGAGTTATCCATACACCACCGTGCCTCTCCGCTGTGACGACCTCGTCTGTGGCGCTTGCCCCGCCCCCCTGTTTTTGAAGACTACCGGGCCTTCGCCCCCAACGCGCACAGCCCGGCCGCCCAGCCCGAGAGGGTGGCGGCCCCCCGGCGCAGCCGGGGCCGGGCGTGTCCGGCGGGCATGTGCCCGGAGGCCGCAGGCCGGAGCCCGGCGCCGCAGGCGCCGGGGCGAGCGGTAGGCGACCCCGAGTCCCCGAGGGGGAGGCGGCGCAGCCGCCTAGCCGTATCCCGCGAGCGGTATGCCCGTCCGGCGCAGGATGGTTGTTGCGCGGATGCCGCAGAAGCGCCGCGAGTTATCCGTACACCCGGCACGCTTCAGTTTGGCCGTTGCCGCAATACGAGGCTATAGTGAACGTACTGATCGCACGCGGCGCGTGGGCCGCGCACGAAGGAGAAACACAATGAAAACTATGACTTTCTTTGAACTTGGCTACCTTGACCTGATCAAGGCGCTGTTTTTCGGGAAGAAGATCCGCCTGGTGCCCGAACCCCTTCCGCTTGGGCGGGGTGGCGCAGTGGTATTGGATCCCGACCAGGAAGCCGACTTAAACGAGAACCTGGGAGACTGCTCGGATCCAGGCGACCGGGACTACTGGACTTTTGGGCCTGGTGGCGACGTCTCTACCCCCCGCCCTCATTTCGACACGTAAGCAGGGCGGGCCTGACCCGCCCTGTTCCGCTTACGGTAGGTGCCGTTTCACCTGGTCGAAAATCTGCTGCAGCTCACCTTCGGTCGCATCGCGTCCGTTGGCATACGATCGCAGTTGAGTAGCCAGTTCCGGTTCTTGCGTGGCAGCCTGCTGCAATGCCTTCACGTAACCACCCGGTGAATCGTAGCCTGCGGCGCCGGCGAAATAAATGCTGAGAACTTTACTCATTCCATGCTCCTGTTGGCGGTGAAGCTGTCCCGCAAGACTGTTGATCCCCGCGGTAAGCTGCGCTTGTTGCCCCTGTTCCTCATGCCGCGCTTGAGCCGCACCGGTGGCTACGGCGTGCGCCTGAGCGGCCGGCTCCAGGTTTGGCATGGACATGGGACTGAAAGGCTGCTGGGTCTGGACTCTTTCTTCGGCGGCGGCCCGGGTTTCCGCGACCCGCTCATCGCCGTCAGTGGCTACGGCCTCAACGCGCCTGTTGCCCGCACCAAGAACGGAAGCCTCGGTCGCGGGCGTCGACCTGTCGGTATTTCCGGTGAGCGGCTCATGGGCAACCTCCGCTGCCGCCATAGCGAGCCTGATCGCTTTTGCCTTGAAGCCCTCATCGTCCGCGAGTCGGCGCATGGTCTCCATATCGCCGGCAGCACCGGAAATACCAAAGAGAGCGCCCGAATGGTTTCCTTCGGCGTCCACCATTGCACGCGCTTCTTTCCAGACGGCGCTCTCGGACATGACCTGAGCTGACGTAGTGCCCGTATTACCTTGTTCAATAGTGCCATCGGTACGTTGATACGAACCGACTACCGCGCGCTCGCCGTTTCTGGATTCGGCAGAGAAGCCGTTCTGGGCAGCGAATTGCCGACCCGCTGAACGTCTGCCTTCGTCGCCGATGCTGCCCATGACATCATTGACCGCGGCGTGCAGTATCTGAGCCGCTGCCTCCTGCTGTTCGCGCGTGTATTGTCCATTTTCGTTGCGGACGACATCAGAGAGCTTCTGAGCCACCTGGGAGCCCCCCCCTATGCCAAGGTCTAGGCCCTGATTGGCGAGAAGAGTCCTGGCCCTGGACAACGTATTTGAATTGGTTGTCGTGGTGGCGGGGTTGCCTGCTGCGGCCTGTCCTGCCCCCGACTTGCCGCCGCTGACGCCACCGCCAGACTCGGTGGTTCTGACAGCAGTGTCTCCACTGGCTCGAACCTGTGTCTGGTCTTTTGCGCCGCCGCCCAAACCGAGTCGGCTATCAAGAGAAAACACTTCGCTCGTATTGAAATCCGTACCTGCGATGCGGCGGGTGTCGCCGCCGCGGCCACTCGAAGTGCCGTCGGTGACAGACTGGCGCCAGTCCGCCCCGAAACGTGTCGTTATGGCATTGCTCACCTGACGCATGAAATCGGCTTTATCGGCTTCGCTATACCCGGCATCTTTCTTGTTTCCCGCCTCCGCGTAGTTGTCGTGGGTCCATCCGGAGCCACCGGTTTCCCGGTTGGTGTTCCCGATCCTGCTTTCGTTACCTGCACCAACGCTCGCGCCGCCTGTCCCGAATGTGTTTGGCCTGACGCCGGTGAGCGTGTTATCTGGACCATAAGAGGCAGTGCCATGAGGGGTGTTGAGTGTCGTTTGAGGCATGGTCCGCGTCGTGTCGCCACGCAAGTCCGCCCCGCCCCAGGCCACCCGGCCACCACTGAGATTGCCCGCACCGATTTCGCTGCCGGTTCGCTGGGCAATGCTTTGGCCGGGTGACATGAGGGAATTCACCATGCCGCTCATGGCGACGGCGCCGCCTTTCACGACCGCCAGCGCAATCGCCGGCACGCTGATCGTCATGAGGCCAGCGATCGCCAGATCGGAAGCACTCATGGACATCATGTGAGGAATGTACTCGATGGTCCCCCCGAGACCTTCGGTCATGGTCGTCATCGCCTTGGACGAAAGCTCTGTCATGAAGCTGTTGATGACCGCGTACAACGGCGCCCAGAGTTGCACCCAGACAGCGGTCATTGCATATGCCGTCAACACCTTGCCGCCAAGCGGGCCGGCTGCGATCACGATGAGAAACACGATCGGAAATACCGCATAGATGAGCCCTTCGATGAAATTGCGGATTTTCGGCAATGCTCCCTCTGCAAGGATGCGCATGACCTTGTAGCTCTGCTCTTGCTGAGCGGCCGCCATGGTCGCGGCAAAGATGGTGCTTTTGTCCTCGTTGACCTCACGCAAAGAGTTGATGGACGCATAGTGGAGCACGGTTTCCTGAGCCGTGCGGGAAATTCCCAGCATCATTTGCTCGGCCGAGGCAATCACGTCGGGATGGTAGTGGGTGTTCGACTCGCCCGGGAACAGCCGCTTGCCGAACAGCTGGAGTACGCTGATGGTATCCAGGGCCGCGTCAATTTGGAGTTGCGTAACCGCTGAACCACCACCAGTACACGGTAGCGTCGATACTACGCCACTGGTGGGGTTGATATAAGGCGTGATACGCCCGGGGTTGAGCACGATTCCACCGGGGGCGGCTCCGGTAATAAACTGCCACATGTCCGTGCTCTTGACCATGACGTTGATCTTGGCGGGGTTTTCGTCGAGTTCCGGATTGACGCAGCTGATGATGAACTGGCGCACATTCTGCTCGAATGTCTGATTCCGAAAAGTCGTCTTCGGCAGTTCGTCGGCGACCCTGGTGCCAAACAGGAATCCATAGTGGGAAAATTTCTCGTCGTCGACTGACGTGAAATAGGTTTCGTAGGCGTTCGTCAGCCAGTAGCCTACTTTGCTGGTCACGCCGCCGAACAGCGCCAGACCGAGGGGCACGTTTTCGACGTGGTAGTTGTGGCCAAGGCGAACATCATCGATATAGACCGTGGTCTTCGGTACAAAGAAGATGCCATAGAAAAAAGTCAACGCGATGAACATGGTCATCATGTTTTCGCCACGAACACGCGCGATGGCAACACCGGTTGTGACAAGCAGGGCCAACAGGGCAATCGCGGCCATGAGTTGGGCGTAAGCCCCGCCTGCCGACCCTCCGGTGACGAGCACGACGGCATTGAGGATGTCGTAGATCGCCTTCCCGTTCCAGTATGCGTAGATAGTCTGTTCCATAATGGATGTGTCCGTGCCGGAAAGCGTTTATTTTTGCCGGGCGCCCTGGAAACGCATGCCACGGATTACGTTCAGCGAAATACGGCCATAGATCTCTTCCTCGAGTTTCATGAAATCGAGGGTCGACGCATTCTGCGCATTGATCTTGTCGTCGATCTCATTGCGAATGGCGCGAAGTTCGGAGGAAAGCGTGGCAAGGGTGTCGCGATAGTTGGCAAGCTGGACGGCGGATCCGGGAACCTGCTTTTCGTATTGATTGATGGCCTTGGTGATCTCCTGCACGACCTCGTCCGTGAGACGCGTGGTGATGTCATACGCGATCGCATCAGCGTACATGGTGAGCACGATGTCACCGAACGCTGGATACTGATGCGTCGTTGCGAGATTGATGATGTTGCCAATGGGGATGGTGGTCATGGCAGCAATCGCCCTCGGGTCGATGCCGTTTGGCAGGAGAGCGGGTTGACGCCGCTCGAGAATCGCCTGGCGCAATTCATGCAGGGATGCGTAAACCTGCTTAGCCATTCCCGGTACGCTTGTTGTACCTTGCCATACATTGAGGCAAGTCGAATCCCAGGAATCGGGTTCGCCACTACAGTGGTAGATATCAAGAGTGGTCCAGCTTGACGCATCTTGCGCCGAGCCAACCCACTTCTTGAGATTGGCGACAGCCAATGGCGAAAAAGTTACTGGATAGAGGACCTTGTCGGGCGACGTACCCGGTGTCCATTTCAAGACGACAGTGCCCAGCAGAGTCATGATCATGCGCCGCTGATCCCAGCTCAAACTCGTCCAGTTGCCGCTCTTGAGCACACTCCAGGTGATATTGGTTTCCTTGTCAAAAACGGTCGTCCCGCTATTGGTTGTCGAGGGTGGCGTATTCTGCCAAGTCGTGTAGCCGTTCGCCCGCGTCTCCTTGACCGCTTCGCCACGGTCGGTGAATATGCCTACGCTCGTTCCCCAGCCGCGTGCCGTTTCGCCGGCCGCGGTGGCCAACTTGCCAAGCGGCGTGTCACCGCCAGCGATGGATTTGGCCATATCGCACGAGCTCCCGAGATGCCGGTTCCACTCTTCGACTTTTTCCGAAAAGCCCTGAACGAGTCCGGAAAGCTCGGGAGACAAGGCCGACAGTGCCAGCTGGAACAGCAGACCGGCTGCATTCTGACCGACGGCACGCAGCATCTGGATGAATTCGTCCTTGCTCATCATGCTGAACGAACCCATGAACATGTCGATGCCACCACACCCGGCCTTCAGGGACGGAGGAGTGAAACCGAACGGTGTGTACGTCTTCCGAGGCGTCTTCCAGACAAGTCCGCCCCCGGTGATCACGCCTGCGCGCTGGGTTTCATAGACCTTGGCTCCCTGCACGTTCATGTTCGCGGACATTTCCGCGTACATGTCGTTCAGGAAGCTGGCGTTCGCGGGGACGGAAGCAATTGCACAGGCGGCAAGTGTGGCAACGACGGTCCTGCGCACAAAGGCGGGAGCCGGGAAGCGGCGACGGAGAGCGGGAAGAACGTGCAGCACGGCGGACTCCTGTTCAGAATTGGGTACCAGGCGTCGTTTGTGTCAGGAGGTAAATGCGATCGACGATTTCCTCCATGGCCAGGACGCCGCTACCGAGTGGAACGATGGTTTTCTTGTCGTTGCTGACAAGAAAGGTCGACGGCACGGTAGCAATACCCTCGCCGCCGCTGACATAGTTCGCAATTCCGTTGTCCGGCTTGGCGTCCGGAAATCCCGGAATGGGGCCGCCATCCATGCTGATTGCAAGGATGTCGATTCCGTGGCGTTTCTTGAGTTCAGCCAAAACCGGAGCTTGTTTGTGGCAGTAGGGGCAGTCCGAGCGGTAGAAAAAAATAATTCCGTGGTTCTTCGACAGGGCCGCGAGCGTTTCGGTGCGGCGTGAGTCGCGTTGCTCTGTCATCGCAAAGCGTCCGAAGGTGGCGAGCGGCTGCTTGGCGTTATAGTCGATGTCCGGATTTTGCCAGACAACACGGCGCCCCACGTCGGTGAACACGGCCGCCTTTTCGAGTACCCACGCCTTGGCTTTCTGATACTCATACAGATTGCCTTCTGTAGGATTGAAGATGGCCACATCAAGCAGACGCTTGAGTTCCTTGTTGACCTCTTCGCTCGAAGTCATCTCGTAGACGGTCTTTTTGGGCGCGGTCTTGTCTTCTTCCTTTGCTTCCTTTTCCGGCTTTGCCGGCCGATCCGGTGGATACCAGTAGAACCCGCGCTCAGGGTCATCCCAGATGTTCTGGTGCCACCAGCCGCCGGTGCTGTCGGCGTCGCGCGTTTTAGCGGCTGGTGTGTTTGCGTTATCGAGAGGCTGGGCGAATACCTGGACGCCCGAGAATGCGAGCGCAAATACTGTCAGCAGTTTGAGGATCAATCGTTCCATTTGTGCCAAACGAACCAGGGCCATAAGAACACCCACCAGATATTGCGAAATGCCGTGGCGAAACTTGCCTCTCCGGGTGCGTGATTTGGCTTCGCGCCGTACCAGTGGAACACGATCCACGTGCCCCCCGCGATGTACAGGATGACCATGAGCAGAAAGTCGGGGGTCGGTTCAACGCCAACGATCAGCGGTAACGCCATAATCACTGCCAGTGATGGTAGCGCAATGCACATGTATAAGATTATGTCGCGCAACATCTTTTTTGGGGGCGCTGGGCAGCGGTCAGGGTGATGCGTTAATCAGACGGTTGGCGGCCTTCGGGCCACCGCCATCATGGCGAGGTCTTCTTTCCGGAAGGCATGGTGGACGAGGACTTGCCGCCCGTTTTCTTTGTTGCGGGTGTTTTGGCCGGCGTGGCTGCCGGTTGGGCAACGGAAGGTTGTTGTGGCGGGACAGCCACAGCCGGACTCGCCGAGCCTGTGGTCTGCTGCGAAACAGCAGGCGCAACAACCGCCGGAGCATTTGCCGGAACCCATGCCGGCGTGTAACCCGGCGGCGTCGGACGCGCCGGCACCGCCAGACCCCGCGCACGTGCGTATTCGTCAGCCTGGTTCATGAAACGCTGCGGGGCCTCCGGATCAACGCCCTCTTCGGGATGCGTACCCCCTCGGCAATAGTTCATTTCCATCTGGGGGAAAGGCACAAAGCCCGACTGCCCGGATTCCGGCGCAAACCGCGCCTTCAGTTCGATACGGAAGCGACGGCAATCGGGCTCCTTGAAGCGCTTGAGCGTAGTGATGTGCGCCATCACGTCACCCTGCACTGGGGCTGTGCGTCGGACCAGATCGGTGATCTCTCCATCCAGCGGTGCGTTCACAAAACCGTTCGGCGCATCGATGGCCTCTTCGAGCAGCTCCTTGATGGATGCCGCCGTGCTGTGGCTCGATGCCACGAACAACATGCTGGCGAACAAATGATGCAGGTATTTCAAGCGTCTCTCCTTTCAAGGCTTCATTGACGGTGCATCGTAAATCACGCCTTTATTCCAGGTCGTATCGCATTGCGGCTGGAAATAGGAGTCCGTCTTGCAATTGACGTTGTCGGCGACGACGGCCTGGGTGCCAAATTGATCAAGCATCTTGGGCTGGATATCCTTGATGAATTCGGTGAGGTCCATCTGGGAAAAATCAAGGCCGGTCAGCTCACCGGGCGAGAAGCCGCTGCAATCGGGGCTTTTGGCCGAGCCGAAGGTCTTTCCCAGTTGCGCGCGCCCTTGCGTGTTGATGAGCTTGGCAAGCTTCGAGTTGTAGCAGCAGTAGCTCTGCTTGCGCTCGTAACACCAGCCAAGCACTTTCTTGCTGCAGTATGAGCCGACGTAGTTGCACAGATTGGCTCCACGACGCAATGCAAGCACCCCCTCGTCCTGGGTCATCGAGCAGGTGAGGACTTCCTTGATGACATACATCGCGACCGCGAAGGCGAAGGAATAGGGGTCGAAGGCAAACCCCATCGTAAAACCCCCACCTGCAGCCGGGGCGAACGTGACTTGCAGTCCCCAGACGCTGAAGCTTGGCGACCATGCATTACCGCCAATGGCTCCCGTACCGTAGATAGTGTTGAATACACCGTCTGACAGTAAATCACTCTGGAAAAGCGCGTCGAACACGTACGGTGATCCGATGAACCCCGTTACGTTACGGGCGGCTGTGCCCATAAGCGACGTACCATAACTCGACATCCCGTACTGGCTGCTGTTGGTGGTCTCGCCCGCCTCCTTGACCTTGCAGCACGATCCCCAGGAGCGTTCCCGGCAGTTGCTGGCCACCCCCTTGAAAAGTTGAAGATCATCCGGATCCTGGTAGGCGCCCGCCTGACGTCCTATTTCCAGCCACAGCACGCTTTCCGTAAAATCCTGATCGGCTGCACCACCAGACTGAAAGCAGTATCCATTGACACAGGTCATCTTGTCTTCGCAAGAGGTCACGGTCGTGCTCGTGCCCGTTCCACTTTCGACGCAAGTGAACTGCTTGTCCCAAACGATGCAGGTATCCGTGTCCGCGAACGTTTCGACACAGGCTTCCGACACCAGCGTACATTTTGGATCGTCGATCAGCTCCTTGCATTGGGAGTTGTCGAACTTGCCGCAGGTGTAGTTGCGGTCCCATTTCCAGCAATCCTTGGTGACCGGCATGCCATTGATGATCCGCGTGCCGCCTGGTTCAACGCACGTCTCGGAATCGTAGGTGCACAATGGGTCATTTTCAGTTGCGACACACTGGTTATCGATTTCGTCCTTGCCGATCGTGAAGTAATAATCGAGCAGGATGACTTCCGCCGGGGGAGGAAAAATCTCGTCCGAGCAGCGGAAAACGTTTCGCCATTCCAGACAAGTACCGTTCGCAGCAGTGTTGATACATTGCGGAATCGTATGCATCCAGCATCCTGCATCCATCAGGGGGTCGCAGTTGTTGATGACCTGGTCTATGAGACATTGATAGGTGGTCTGATATTCCCAGCAGTCACGGGTCACGGCCTCGCCGTTGATCTCCTTGGTGGATGGGCCGTCGACACAGACCTGGGTCATCGTGTAGCAGTTGTTGTCGTTGGCGTACACCGTGCACTGGTCCGTCCAGCTGTCGGTGGTTGTGACGGTCGTGACCCCTCCTGTCGGATCGGTGCCGCTTACGGTCTCGCTGCTTTGGTTGCCCCAACGCGGCCAGTAATAGTCAACTTTCAGCACCTCTGTGTCATGGTAATTTCCGGAAGGAGCACTTATTGACCCAGGGCCGACCTCGAATATCTTGAATGAATATGTGCACGTCGTACCGGAACATCCTTGTTGGGCGCCCGCCAGATAAGTCATCGCATGGCCAACGGTGCAAGCGCCCTTCCAATGGTGAATTGCATGCGAAATGGCATTATTTATGGACTGACCAGAACAGTACCCCTCGGAATCACAGGACCAATTTGTCGCTTGAGGACTTTCATTGCTCGAAACGACAAACGGAGCCTTGGGCACTTGCGCATATCCGTTCTGGCAGGTTCCGTGCAATCCGACGGAAGGGTCAAACCAGAGCTTGATATGGGTGGCCGTCGGGTTGGGGTCGCAGTAATAGAACACCTGAAAAACTACCGCGGAGCCACTGAGGTAGAGATTGCCGACCGGAACCCAGGTGCCAGGCGTGCAGTTCAACTCCGTGTTCACTTCCACTGCCACGGTCAGCGTCTTCTTGCAGCCGTAGAGCTCCGCTTTGGTGTTCGAGCTGGTGCATTCGTAAAGGGCGTCCTTGTCCACCTCCACTTCCCGCACGAGCGAACACGTTGCCGCTTGAGGCTCCATGCTTTCGGTGCATCCGTGGGTCGAACTCTCGGGCGGAAAATCGATGGTGTTCGTGGTGCACGGCGGTCCGCCGCAGCTCCCGTCAGCGATTGCGGTGGGGTTCCCCTCGCATGCGGTTTCCGTGATGCTAAACGTCATTCCGGCACTGCCAAGAATGGCGCTTGGATTGCTTTGCGCGGACTTGGCGACAGCAAAAAGCGGGTCGCTCTTGGAAAACACGAAGCCACCCTTGGTGGAGTCGTTCAGCGATTTCACCGCGTCACACGCCATTTGCTCACGCGTGTCCGGATTGCTGGTCATGGACATGCAGGTGGCGTTATGTGAGTAACTGGGAGTCGTGAGATCTCCCGTACCCCCGCCATACAGGATGCTGGGGTCGTTCCCGCCGCCGACATAGGGCACCCCGTGGGGTGCGTCGCTCGGCAAATGTGCGGCCGCGGCCGCAGAGTTGACTTCCGGCTTGTGGTACGGCGAACTTCCCCAGAATGTCGCGCCCTGGTTGAAAGCGTCCACCGTACTGACGTCAGCCCTTACTACATTGGACAATCCAAGCGCAAGCAGCAGTACCGAGACAATCCATCGCTTCATCGGGCGCTCCCCACAGCCTGCAGCCGCGCCTGTGCGATACGCCCAAGCTCGTCAGAACGCCTGGCGAATTGCTCGAGCGCATACTCGATGGACACGTCTCCGACGAGGCTCACGTGATTCGTGCACACCCCGTCGTCGCACGCCTTGTCGGCCATTGCGGCCAGGACAGTCGTTGGCACGGCCGTAACGCCATATTTGCGGAACAGCTCGGGATGAATTTGCACGTCCGCCCCTTGGTCTGTTGCCGGCTTGAGTGCGCGAACGGTGTTCTGAAGATTGCGGCCGCTGAAACCGCCGGCAACGCCTCGCAGGACAAGCACCGCACCATAGCGCTTGGCTTGTGCGCCAATCACACGAAGCGTTTCGTCGGGAAGTGAAGTGGAAACGAAGACGACAAGCTGATCCTTGGGACCGTTTGCCATCGGGTCGGCAGCGGAAACATTGCGATAGAGCCGCACGATTTCCGCCGGATCGACAGCATCCGCGGCCATTTCCCGCGCTGCGCGCGCCGCGGCGGCGGGAGCCGTATTTTGAATAGGGGCCTGGTTGTGGCGAACGTACGCCCGCTCAACAGCGTCCGATGGATTGACGCCCCCGGTTTGGGCGTTACGGGAAGCGCGATCGATGGCCTGGCCGACCTGGTCGCGTGACAATCCTGGTGCACCCGGATTGCCTGTAACCGACGTGTCGATACGACGGACGGCAGCGGCCGCCTGATCCAGCATTTCGTAATAATGCTGTTGCAGTTGCTGGGGCATGACCTCCTGCCCGTGAGCCGGCACTGTAGCCATGCCAATGGCAACCAGAAAACCAATGAAGTGTCGTGTCATGGTGACAAAACATCCGATAGAGGGAAGCCGCCAGAACAGCAATCCCGTTTACGAAAGATCTGGTACGCGAAATCCTCACCGGCAATCGGAATTTCCTTGCCGGGTTGCCAGTGCATGGTTGTACGTCCGATGGGCTGGCAGCACTTCCCAGCAATCTTTTGAGTGGCGGGCACCGGATAGACAAGCTGCGTCTTGTAGTTGCGCTTGTTCATGATCGGATCCCAGTAAATTCCGCACATGCCTTTCTTCCCGGCACCAGAGAAGATCAGTCCTTCGCGATGCATCTTCGTGAGCATCCTGGCAACAAGCAAAGACGACGCACGCACTCCGCCGTATTGCGTGGGAACCCAGCCGTTGAGCGGGAACATGCTGCCCTGGCAGCCGGCGCACCAGAAGAGTTCGGTCAGGGGGAAGCCGAGTGTGGCGGTCGTGCAATCGAACGGGCAGGCGAGCTGCGCCACCATGTTGCCAAACAAAACGGCTTCGGGATTGATGAGGAAGGTTTTCTTCGAGTCATGCCACAACGGATCGACTTCCGTGAAATACGCAAGGTCGAATACGCCCGATTCAAGGCAGGGATGATCCAGCAGAACCTCCAGCCAGAACCAGATGGGGTTGACGTACCAGTGGGCCTGGTAGAACGACATTGGAGGCTGCGCCGTATGGCGTTTCGTGCGTCCGTGCGCACCCTCGCGCACGCTGATCATGCCGCTGGTGTCAGCGTTGATGTCGATATCGAGCTTCAAGCCGCCGAGCGACGGAAAACAATAGGGTTCGCGCGCGACTTCGATCACGCGCACAGGCTCCCAGAACCCCAGTGTCACACCGATGTTCTCGCCACAGTTGCAGAGAACCCCACCAGGCGACGAGCCATTGTCTTCCTGATCGAGCCCGATAACTCCGGCCCCTGAAATGCGCATGGGAAAGGCGCAGCTCCAGCAGATGTCCGTGATCGGATTCATGAATTTCCCGCGACATACGTTTTCCGCTGCGGCAAGATTGGCGCCGAAAAGACTTGCCAGGCAAAACAAGATGGCGAAGAACGTCTTTTTCATAGCGCAAAGAGGCTGAGAAGCGCTTGCAGCAGAACGGCGGTAAAAACGGCATTAGTGAGCTCGAACATTGCGGTTCCCTACATGGCAAATTCTTCGATGCGTAAACGGTTCCCTTCCTGCGTCACCAGGGCGGGAACGTGCTTGATCCCCAATTTTTGGGTGATGAAACCCGTCTGGTCGTAGTACACCTTGCGCCGCCACTCCTTCGTGAGATCAACAAAGGACCCGCCTGTCAGGACCGGCATGATTGCCCCCTTGAACCGGTTGACCAGCGCGATGGCCTTCTTGACCTGTCGGCTGTCACGCGCATCGAAGAACAGCATGGGGTCCCCGAAATCCTGCATATCGAGCGGGTTGGCGCGCGTGCCGCGCGGAACGACGATCCGGCCGTCGGGTGACGTGATGTCTTCATGTGCGACCACTGTCGGGTCGTAATAAGTGACCCGGTTCCGCTTGGCCGTAGTAATCCCGGCGACCGGTGGAGGATTGAGGATCCGCGCCTTGGCACGCTCTGCCGCCTCTTTCTGGAGACGGAGCATCTCACCCGATTTTTCCTTCTGGCGCAGCTTGGCCAGGATCTCTTCCAGGATGTCCGGTTCCCGGATTTCATAGGTGGGACCGATGGCGCTTTCGCGTTCCTCTGCAGCCGCGACCGGCGACATGTGGAAAGATGCCGCCATTGCACACATCATTGCCAGGAAAGCGGGGAAACGGGACGGCCGCACGTCATTCCTTCCCCGTTTGGAAGTCCGGGTCGAAGCGCATGCCGCGCTCCAGCTGCCGCCGCAGCACGGCATTGTCCGCGCCAGCAAGGCCAACCAGCTCCTTGACTCTGTTTGTGAGGTCAGGCACGTTTTCCGCGACCGTGGCACCCGCGGTCAACAGAAGGCAGTCACATTCCGCTTGCACCGTGTTCAAGGAATCCTGCAACTCCCGCCCAAACCGACTGGCCGCATCATAGGCGGCACCGCGTTCCTTGTCGGTAACGGTCTTTGTGGTGACCATGCTGGCAAGCTGAAGTTGTTTGGCCTCCACGATTGCCTGCACGTCGACGATAGCAAAGTGAACCGGTCGGTCGACAAAGTGCCTGTAGCCGAGTAACGCGATGATCACGGTGACAAGCGCGACGAACAGAGCGATGCCCGTTACTTCAAGAAAGGACACGCCACCCACAGGATTCGGGGGCGACGAGACGTCTTCGGGGGTGGTATCGGTTGAAGGCGTCGATTCGGTTGTCATCAAGGGTCTCCTGATGGCACTGCATTGGCAGTGCCTGCGTCGAGTACATCAGGAGAAATTACAGGACACGGTGAAAAGCGCAAAAAGTTATAGCGACACCCCGACTGAAAGGCCGGTTTGCCGTGTGCCGGGTCGGATTTGCCGGGCGGTGAAAGGTCAGCGGGAAGCTGGGCGGCGTCTGGGACGCTTGTGGGGCAGACTTGATGTATTCAGCAGCACTGCGCCATCCGGTAGCCGTTTCAGGTGCCCCATTTCTTCCAGTTGACCAAGCGCGGTGGACGACATGAATGGATTGTTTTCGGTCATGTCACGCAACGCCATGCCATGGACATAACCTTCATCCGACGCAATGCTGGCGATCGCGGACAACACCATCCGGGTAAACGCGGGATTATCGAAGACCAGTGCCTCTTCTTCGAGTTGCTTGATACGAGCCATATTCTTGCGGCCTTTCTCAAGTAACTCGTGGCGTGCGTGATGAATCGCGCCCGAGATTTTCGACACCGCCTTATGTTGGCGTTCAGTGCGGTTTTCTTCCGGGATGGCCAGGATCTGACGCAGGTTGCCCCGCATCGAGGCGAGGGTATTGTGAGACGGACGCCGTGCGGCAGAGGGTTTGGAACGGGTATTCATGCGCATATTGTGGCATGCGGCACCGCAAGATATCCGCACGCCCCCATGCAACACTCAAAACAACGTAACGACACGCCCCATGATTCGGTCGCGCGCCACCAGCCCCATTGTGGCGTAACGGGAATCATACGAATCCTTGCTGGGGGTGCCCACAAAATACATTCCATCCGGGATTATCCCGCCTTTGGCTACGGCCAAGGGTTTGCCGGTCTTGCTGAAACGCTTGGCGTGGGCGACCCAATCGCCATTGATGAAGATGTCGCGGCCATCTTCACCCCCTATTTCCACGAAGTCACCAGGCATGCCGTAGATGTATTTGGCCAGAACCAGGCCGCCGGGCGGGCCCATTGGGCCATCTACCGTGAGAATGCCGAATTTGCCACCGCGAAACGGCGTGGTGTCCCATTTCTTCACGACATAGAGGTGGTCGTTTGGAAGAGAGCTGTCCACGGAAATGCCGACAAAGAAGAACTGGGTCAAGACGCCCAATGTCAGCACGAAGCTGATCACCGCCATGTAATAGCGGCGCAGGGTCTTCATGCATTCCGTGCCCAGCCAGCGCAGATTCGCAAGCGTGAACGTGGAACGGATAATCGCAAAGCTGCTCAAGTGTCACCTCCTGCCGTGCTATCAATCAAGCTTCACCCCACGCTGCTCCAGAATGGTTTCGATGGCCGTTTCTGTCGACATGCCCTCACTGACCAGTGCATTGATTGCAGCAAAGTCATCAGCTTTCGTGGAAGCCATCAGCATGGAGAACGGATCGAAAAGCAGGCGGCCGATGGTAGGCGGCATGTCCGCACAGCGCATGAAAATCTCCGAGAACTTGCCGCCTATGGTGGTGACGCTGTTCAGCATCATCTTGGTGTGTTCGTCCATGATGAGCTTGCCGGATTTCTGAAGATCCTCGATGGACTCCGCTTTCTGGCGAAGCAGAAACATCCAGTCCGCGTTGTCGAACGCCGCCTGCGAGGTGCCGGATTTGAAGTAGTCGCCGACTGATTGCGTTCCGGTGAAGAACGCGCCCCCGTATTTTCTCGCCCGTCTGTACCCGGCCTCGATGAAGTCGCCGGCACTGCCCGAGCTCATGAGATCCCAGGCTTCGTCGATGATGACGAGGCTGCGTTGCTTGCGATCCCCCGTGTACATTTCATTGGTGATACGGTACATGAGGAGCAGCATGATGACCGACTGCAGATCCTTGCGGGACTTCAGCTCCTCCAGCTCGAGGACCACCAGATTGCTGTTGAAGTTGACGTTGGCGCGGCCATTGAAGAACTTGCCATAACTGCCCGCCTCCGTGTAGGGGAACAGCTGGACACCGAGTTCACGGATCTGTGGATCGCAAACCTCGTTGTTGATGACTTCCAGGCGATTGCCGTAGGCTTCCAGCGACCCACCCTCATAACAGGCTTTCTTGAGGCGCTCAGCCAGTTGATCCAGGTTCATCCTGGAGCCAAACTCGCTCCACAGTTCGCGAATATTGATCTCGATCTGTGCCAGTTCGTAGTCTGACAACGGGGCGTTCGGCTGGATCATCTGGCCAATGAGCGGCTTGATCAGGCTCATGTCCTCATCCAGATCCATTACCATGTCGAACGGATTCAGGCAGAGATTCGAGTTCGGCGTGAACTCAATGTATTGGCCACCGAGAATGCGGCACAGTTTCTCGTAGGATCGACCTACGTCGATGATCCACACACGGCCACCCGTGGCGATCACACGCTGGGCCAACTCGATGAGGAAGTTGGATTTGCCGCTTCCGGAAGCACCGACCACGATGCCGTTGTAATTGCCGGAAGGGTTCGCGAAAGGATCGACGTTGATGACCTGCCCGCGGCGCCCGAACAGGGTCAGCACCGGCAGGCTTCCGAGGCCCTTCCATTCCGCAATGATCGGCAAGGAATGAGCTGCGTTGTAAACGGTCTTGCTGAAAGACCGCTGAAAAATCTGGAGATCGCGTTGCATGAGAGGACCGAACATCAGGGGCAACGCATCCATCAGGCCCTGCTTCTGTACCTTGCGATCCGTGGCAATATCGAAACCTTCGGCACGCCATACGGCCTTGGCCGATTGTTCCGCCTCAAACGTATCGTCTGGCTTCGGGAAGAGCAGCAATTGGTGATAGAGGCGCACCGTTCCCTTGCCATCTTCGAAGGCCAGGTTCGCGATGTCGAAGTCCATTTTCCGATCGGCCGCATCCGGCAAAAATTTTGCCATCGGCGATCCGGCCGTCTGCGTTGCACGTGCGCCCTTGAGAAGAAAGCGGTTCTTCTGGACATCGAAGTCCATGATCTGCGCACCGAATGTGAGCACGAAGGGGCAGTTATAGGCAATCGTGAATGAGCGGTAATGCCCGATCAACGAACCCATCTGCGGCAATTCGATTTGCCGCGGATAGGACCGCACTGACATGGCGCGGATGGCTATGGGCTCGTAGCCTGCTCCCGAGAAGATCAGCTGATCCTCCTCCTCCTCGATTTTTGTATCGGGAGAAATGATTTGCCGCCGAATCTCCCTGTCCGGATCATACGGCAGCACCGGATGGTCGGCTGCCATCGTCATATGCGGGTTGAGGATCAACGCGCACCAGTTGATCAAATCATCGGGCTGCCAGCTGCGATAATACAAATGGTAGGCCTTCAGGGTGGCAGCGATCGTCTCGCGCAGCGTAATGATTTCCCGTTTCTTTTTCTCGTCGTGGACGTCTTCAAGGGGAACAACGCAAGACAGCATGGCGCGATAATTGCGCATCATGAAGTTCATGTCCTTGAAGATCGGTGATTTTGTGCCGCGCCGGTAATAGGCGATGCGGCGCTCCGCAATGCGGTTGATAAGCTGCGACTGCCGCCGCTCCCGTTCAGTCATGGTGGCAACGCGATCGCTCGGCTTGACTGTGGCGTCGAGGTACGCCTGGTAGTAGTTGTCGACAACCGGCGAGGCATACAACGACACCTGGATACCGGTACCGACCGGCGCACCTGCCGTAAAAATGTTGGCAAGAAACTCCGCCATTTCCTGCGAAGCACCTGTTTGCAAAGAAATCTCCAGGCAGAAACCCATGCCTTCGGCTTTTCCGGGTTTGTCTGACTCAAGCACGAAGAGTTCGTAGTCCGGATCCCATGCCGTGTATGGCAGGTAGTCCGAGAAACGGTCGAACGAGGGGGACTTTTGTGCCGAATCGCGGACGCCAGCGTAATCGCACCCGTTTTGGGTGAAGTTCGATTCGCTGGAGCGCAGCTGGTTTTTGATCAGATCAATGAACCCGAACATGAAAATGCTCCTTGATTGCTCCCTGATATTCAGGGGGCCGGTTGCGACTGAACAGGCTGAACAGGTTGCTGCGGTCGCGTTGGAGTCGTGGGGCGCTGCTTACCCGTTTCCGTAGCTGCAACGCCGGCGTCGGCGCTGCCGAGCGGCTGGAAACGCAGGTACTTGTCTCGGCTGTTCAGCCGGGTCGCGTCCAGCATCCAGCGCCCATCATGTACGACGACATAGATGTACCGTTGATCGTGTAGATCGCCGTCGCTGTCCTCGGTTGGCGCAAGCCAGATCCGTAGCTCCTTGGGGGGCACGCGGATCGGCGTACCGCTGGCTGTTGTTGGCATGGTGGCAGGCGACACCACGGGCTCGGCGGCATACGCCAACCGCGCAGTCTTGGTGTCCGACGCCTTGTCGCCTGATTTCGACTCGGGTTTGCTGGCGTCCTTGTTCTTGGAAAGAGGCGCATCGAGATCCCGCGTCAACTCCTCGTGCTCACGCGTCCTGACGGCCGACGGCCAGTTGTTGCGATCGACGTTTGCCGAGACCCCTGAGACGGACATGCAGCTGACACCATCAGGCGCGCTACACGTAAACTCGCTTTTACCGTCCAGGCCAGACAACATGCTTGCACAGCCGCCAAGAAGAGCGGCGCTACCAACAAAGGCCAGACGCACAATAATTTCAAAACGCACGCGCTCCATCATCATTTACTCCTTGCGCGCCGTTTTCATTGATGCGGCGTTGTCGAGCCATTTGCTGATGGCTTCGGTATCGCGAGCGCCGGCAAGCTTGCGGCCGTCAGCACTGAAAAGCGTCGGCGTACCGTTGATGCCCAATGACTCTGCCAGGGCGACCACCTTGTCGACGGGGTGGTCGCACACTGCACCCTTGGTCTCCTTGCCGCGAAGCATCAGGTCGTCCCATGCCGCGGCACGATCCTTGGCACACCACACCCCCACGGCCTTCCGGCGCGCATCCGGGTGAATACTCGCCAACGGCATCATGAATGTGTGGATGGTGACGTTCTCCAACGCCACGAGTGATTTCTCGAGCTGTTTGCAGTACGGGCAATCCGGATCACTGAACACGTACAGTACCCGGGACCCCGTGCCCTGGATCCGCTTGAAGGCAAGAGATAGGTCCAGCCGCGAAAGATCGATTTTCTGGAGCTCCTCCATGCGATTGGCCGTCAGATCCTGCTGGGCTTTCATGTCATACAGTTTGCCAAACAGAAAATAGCGGCCGGTCGGGTCGACGTATGCAATGTTTTGCCCCATGACAACTTCCGTGAGTCCGGAGACCGGGCTCTTGTTGATCTGCTGGAATTTTGTTTTCGGGTAGAGAGTTTGCAACCGGACCGTCATTTCCGGATCGACTTCGTTGGCATGGACATGGGCCGACATGGAAAAAATGGCAGCAATAGAAATAGCAAGGGTTCCGAGGGTTCGCATGGTTGATCTCCAGATTAGAGTGCTTCCAGGGTGAAACCCTGGGTGAAAACAATGTCGCCAACGCGCATTGAATCGAGTTCGAGCACGGGGAAAAGTTTGTCTGCCAGCGTGATGTAGTAATTGGCGAGCCGGTCGAAAGCCTTGGAGACCCCGCCGCCTGCGGCATACCTGACTACGTCGGATGTGCTGTCGCCAGTCGTAACGGTGGTACCGAGCGCGGTCCCGGTCGTCGTTTGCGATGTGGCCTGAATCGCCGTACCGAGGGAGGAGAGCGTTCCGGTAAGAAGCGCGTTGCTGAGGACCTGGCCTGTCTTGGTAACCAACCGTGCACGCATACCGGCCTTGCCATCCTCACCGTCGAGATGTCCTTTGACGGAGATATCCGCCATTTTGTCCACGCCGATCCGGCACGAAAGACGCTGCAGACGGATCTGCACACGCTCTGAAGACAGGTCGCCCACCGCGTCGGCCGTTGCCACGCAATCTTTCATGTTGACCCGCGCACCACCGGGCAATCGTGCGTCACCGAGAATTCGCAGAAGAATCGGATGCGGGTTCTGTTGCGCCTGCCCCCCGGTCGGGGCGTCGACACCACCGAGAACAACAGCCCGCGCAAACGCACCGGCGGGGATGTAGGTCTTTTCGAATTCGCCATTGACAGCGGCATCCTCGAGATAGATTCGTTCTCCGTTAGGTCCGGACCGATAGGGCCGCCCGCCGGCCGTGGACCTGGCTTGCGGTGTTGATGCCTTTTGCGTGGCGGCGGGCGGCGCGTCGAATTTGACGCTCGCAACGGCGGGCGCCGAGAGGCCGGACGCACCCCTTCCGTAATCGACAACGCCGCCTGGCATCACCATCCCAGGACCCCCAATGACCGGTGTTCCGGCGACACCCGCTTGCGGCACGGGTTGGCCTGGCAGCAATTGTCCACCTGGCAACGCCGGCAACGCCGCCGGAGGCGGAACGGGGGCGCCACCTGAGTCAGCGGACTTCTCGACGGCCCCCTCGTCACGCTTCTTCGCTTCTTCGATCATGCGCACGAGATCAGCGTTGATTTTGTTTTGTTCGGCCATCTGGTGGCGCAACTTTTCGATGTCCTGCGCGGACCGTTCACGCCACTTTTCGCGATCAGCGGTATCGCCCGTCGCGTCGATCAGGTTACGTGTTGTCGTCACGGTTGGCTTGGCGACTGACTTGGGCTTCTCTGTCACGAAAAACGCAGAGACGACGGCGATCGCCATGATTCCCAGACCCACGGCACCGAGAATCATGATTTGCTTCTGCCGGACTTTTTGGCTGAGAGGGCTCGTCGTGTTAGCCATTGTTGCGCACCATGATCACGAACACATGTGTTTTCTCACCGGGGGCGAGGACATGACGATCAATTGCGATCGCAACGACTCCATGCTTGTAGAACTCCTGTTCGCCGAGTCGCACCTGGGTACCGGACACATTGGTCAGAACAAATCGATAGCCCACCATATCTGGGCCGGTGTATTTGTCGAGCAGGCGAAAATGGGTTTCACGCCACAAATCGAGATCCGTATTGGCGGGTTCCACAAGAAAATCCTGGAGATCGGTCTCTTGCCGTGCCATCGCCAACATGAGCCGCTTGACTGACTTGTCCTGAGCGTTGGCCCGCGCCCCTTCCGTTCCAGGAGAGGACTTGGTCGGGACCTTTCGCTCCTTGATAAGGATGGTGTCCATCCCCATGGTCGTCGGGGTCAGGTAGATCGAATGTGTTTGCCCGGAGCTACTGGTCAACACCAGGCTGACGGGCTTGTCATCACGAGCACGAATGAGCGCGTAACCCTGTTCGTCATCCTTGACGACAGTCAGCGCTCCTTCCGGAAAATGCATGCTGGTGATGCGAGCATCCTGAATGGTCAGACGCGTCATGTCATCACGCGAAAAGTTTGCGTGAAGGGTCGCCCCCTCGTCACCCGTTTCGAGGACCTGGAGTGCATGTGCCTGGTGCGCCCCAGCCAGAAGCAGCAGTGAAAGAACGAAATTACGCATTTGCCCAGGGGTCTTTTTCAGTGGTGACATCTTTGATTTCCTCGAGGTACACCTTGCCTTGGAATCCGAAAACGATGAGGAAGCGACGTTGTTCCTGTTTTACGAGTTTGTCGCTGATCCAGGTGTTCAGAACACCTTCGAAAAGCACGGCTTGACGATCTTCCGAAACGCTTACGTTGGACGGGTAATACACAGTTGAGACACGGTCTTCTTTTTGCCGTGCAACTTCCGACATCAACTGCTTTTGCAGTTCGGGATAAGACGATGGCGCGACGTATTTCAACAGCTCATTGATCTGGGTTTCCGCATTGGCCGGAGAGCGGTTCAATGCCAACTGAATGAGGAACCCGCCCATCTGCTCCAGATAGGATGGGGACACTTTGTCGTCGTCGACCCAGAATGTTTTCGATACCGACGGCGGGATCAGTGTTTCACGATGTGTACGGTTGGCCTTGGCCAAGGCAATTGAAAGAGCCACCACCGAGATCAGCAGCAGCACGTTCATGATTTGCGCATACTTGCCAATACCGGCCCGATTTTCTAGTTCTCTGGAAAAATCTGATAGTTTCATGGGTCCGAGTCCGTGTCCGGTTAGCCAACGAAATTGCGCGAGCAAGACGGTGGAGTTCTCCGGTTGCCAATGCTCACCGGGGAGAACCAGTAAAGCAGGTGAACGGAATACCCTGCCTGGCGTCCGCTTTTTGCCTTCTGATAGACGTGGCCAAGAAACAAAGCCAGCCCTAGCGGAGTAAAAAAAGCGCCCATCAGAATCCCAATCCCCAGGACCACCATGAAAATCATCGCGACATCCATGTCCCAAAGAAATACCTTGGGCATGGCATCGAGATTTTTCGGAATGAAGATCTTGAGGTTTTCGTTCATGATGGGCGCTCCGGCAGTTCCTGCTTAGATGGTGGCAGTGAACATGTTGGTCACGACACCCGGGCCGATAGTCAGCACGAGCGCCACGACGATACCGAAGATCGCCGGGATGATGCTCTGCTTGGCGATACCGATACCGGAACCGAACAGGAACGCGATCAGCGCCAGGGCCTTGGCCAGGTAGCCCTGCGTCCAGGACGTCATCATGTTGTAGAGACCGCCGAATTCGTTGTCGGTCGCGGACGTCGCAACGGCAGCGCCGGTCATGGCGAGCAGGCCGACAGCAACGAGAACGGTTTTGGTCATGTTTTTGCGCATGGTATTACTCCTAAAAAATGGACTGCATTGAGGGATGATTGGGTCCGTTTTTCCGAAGAGTCCGTGTACAACACAGCGACTGCTGTACGATCAGCCCGGCTGTACAGCCAGGCCATTTCCTGTCATCTGGTCAATCTGGTCGATGTCGGTGCGCAACGATTGCCTTACATACTCCAGCCACCGGCGCTGCGTATCCTCATCGGCCAGCACAAGATCGATGGCTGCCGTCACGAGATGCCGTTCGATATGCATGTCACGCGGCACTCCAATCTGGGCAAACCGGAATTCCTTGAGACGTTTCTTGCTTTCGCTGCGCAATAGCACCGGCTCGAACCCCGGTACGTAGTTGTTGCGTTCCGCACGATCATTTGTCTTGTTCGACACCCGTTTTTCCTCCACTGACAATTACGATCTCCAGATCCGCGCGGCGTCCGCCGAACTTGAAGCGCTCCAAGCAGTCGGCTTCCGATTTGCAGCGCACCAGCTCGGCGCCGGCGGTAATATGCGCCGCAACACCCGCACCTTTCATGTGGCGCTGGACGTGATGAGCACGAGCCAGGGCCAGCCCCATCACAGCGGATTCTTTTTCGAGATTGGTGTCCGTGAGACCGGCGACGCCCTTGATCCAGATTTCTCTGGCGTCTCTGGCCGCACCCACAAGCCTGGCCAGGGTCGCCGCTGACTCCGGGTCGACCCTGGTCGTGTTAAACAGGAATGCGATCGATTCCTTGATCCGGGTTTCCTTTGCTGCCGGCGCCGCGGGCGCAGCAACAGGCAGGCGTACCGGTTGCACGGCCGGCGCAGGGCGCGCGATGGTCTTGGGGGTGGGGCGATCGCAATCTGCGCCGAAGCACAGTACATACGGCAAATGCCCTGTATACGGTTCGCGCTGAGACAGCGACTGCGTGTAACCGACAGGCTGTGGTGGCAGCTCTGCCGCGCTGGGCGCAACCAGGGGTTCGGGTTTTTCCTTTGCAAGCAGGCCACACCCCCCGATCAGGAAACATAGAGACAGCAATGCAAGGTGTTTCATGAATCCCCTTTTGCCGCAAAACTTACTGTGGCAATGCCGGGCACGTGTGAAGCGCCCTCTTGTACGGCCACAGCAATGAACGGTGTACCTGGCTCAGCGTTTCTTGCGAGAGCCTTGTAAATCTTGACCGCGTAGCGGTTGCGCCGGATCTGACACTCCTTCTTCGAAAGACCGCGGCAGCCGACGTTGTACGCGCCAACGCCATTCCACGTGTATCCATGGCGACGGAAGTTGTCTGCCATAAGCCACGCGCCAACCTTGACGTTCATGCATCCGTCGTTCAACAGCGTGTGACGCGTGATACCCCACTGCTTCAGCTTGGCCAGATGGCTACTGTTGATCTGCATCAAACCAAGGTCCGAGGTGCCATCGGGGTTCCTGCCAACGGCCTTGCGGTTGCCACTGGACTCCACAGCCGCCGTGGCACGCAGAAGTTCTTCCGGCACGCCGTATTGCCCGGCGGCTTCCGCATAGCACGTTGCCAGGGCAGTCCCTGAAGTGGTGAACAACAATCCGAAGGTGACGGCGATCACATAACGCATGGACGGCACTGTAGCAGGGTCGCTACTATAATTTTTCTGTTTTCTGTTTAGCGCGGACCGGCTCGGACGTGGCGTCAAGCTTGCTGTCGCTGTCCTTGTGCGACGCGGTCGTTGGGGCCGTGATGCTCGCGGCAGAGTCTTGTGCTTCGTTCTGCATGAGCCACTGCAGATATTCCTCTTCGTACACCGATCGCCACACCATGTAGCGGCATCCGTAAACCCATTGGTTCATGGTTGCCTGAACCGGTGTGGTGAACTGATCGGCCAGCAGCGCCGTGCCGGACACGGTGATTTTTCCGAAAACCTCGACGGGTTCGCACGTTCGTTCGATTCGTTCCGCCCCATCGGTTGTGAGAAAGATCCGCACGACCCAGGTGAACACCAGAACAAAAAACAGGAGCGAGAAGGGCTTGAACATGATCAGCGTTGCAGCGCGATGTTGGGCTGCCAAAATTATAGTGATGCGGTCACTATAATTTTGGCACTTTCACCTGGAACCTCTCTGTCATGACGCAACCGCTGCCATCCGGTGCAAGGCCTTCGAATTCACGTGGTGTGGATCCAGGTTTTGCTCTTTTTTTGAGGAGAGCAACGATGATTGAGACGGCAACAACGCCGGCGCAAGCCGAGGACGCACGCCCTTATCCAAGGGTTGCGTGTCACGGAGCATCGACGATTCAGATCGGCACCCTGACCCTGTCGGGGGAGTTTGACGAAATCGTCGCGGGGCTGGGTGCGGTGCAGGCGGCCATTAACGAGAATCGGCTTGTCGCCGAATCCCGGAACGAGGTGCTGGGGAATCCCTATGCATCGCTCCCGGCGATCCTGCGTGCCCTGACGCCGCACCTTAAAGCTGCGGGCATCACCCTCCTGCAACCGTGGGAATCACACGGGGACATCGTGCGGGTGACGACTGTCTTCCTGAAAGGGAAGCAGTTTGCCGCCATGTCGGCGTCGATCCGGGCAGACAACAGTCTGCCGCAGGCTATCGGCAGCGCGACGACCTACTGCTGCCGGTACTCGGTTCGCGCCATGCTGGGCCTCGCGGTCGACGGTCCTGATGACCAGGATGACGATGGCAACCTGGCATCCGGAGTAACGGCCAGGGGGGCATCCTCGAAGCCGCGTGCGGACGCCACGAGCGACCGCAAGGGAGAGCAGCCAACCGGGTACTCGGAGAAACTGCGCGGGTACCTGAAGCGGGTGGCGACGGCGGATCTTGCCGGGCTGACCTCCGCGGAGGCGCAGGTACCTGCCTTCGGCCTTGCGGAGACAGAGGAAAAAGTGCTCCTCGATGCCATTCGTGAGCGCAAGCAGGCACTCGGAGCCGACGGTAGTGGTGTTGCCGAAGGCGCCGGTTCCCCGACACCCAAGGTCTCCGCGCAAGCCGATACCACGAAGACGGCTGCCGCCGGCACGCAAAAAGGCCAGGCGAAGCAGTCAAGCGAGCCTTCCGCGAAGCTGCGCGGGTACCTGAAGCGCGTGGCGACGGCGGGTCTTGCCGGGCTGGCCTCCGCGGAGGCGCAGGTGCCCGCCTTCGGCCTTGCGGAGGAAGAGGAAAAAGCGCTCCTCGATGCCATTCTCGAGCGCAAGCAAACGCTTGCAGGTCCGGCTTCGGACAGCGTGTAACCCCCTGACCCCGCGTTCGGATTCATCCGACCGGGGTCTTGTTTTTGGAGCGAGGCGATGGATCTGGCATTTCCGGGGACGTTGAACCTGACCATCAGAAAGTGGGTGCGACGGCTTGGGGCTCTGTTCAATCACCTGCACGAACTGAAATTCGGCGCCGCCGTGGACACGGCAGGGCTTACGCTCGTGTGTCTGGCGGCAATGGCGACAAGCCCGATGTTTTCGCCGGGCATTGAAAGCCCCCTGTTTGCCGTGATGGTTGTTCTCATGGCTCTGATCGGTTCGGCGTGGGTCGTGTGGCGACTGCTTGAGCCGGTGCGCGAGGACCACATCCTGGACAGCACGCTCAACATCAGTTCGGCGCCCAGTCCCTACGAGCAATCCCGTGAGGGCAAGACAACCGGCCTCCTGATTGGATACAGCACCGATCAAGGACGCCCCATCTGGGTTGACGACGAGTTCCTCAAGCGTCACCTGTTCTGCGTCGGACAGTCCGGTACCGGCAAGACAGTCTTCGCCATGCTGCTTCTGTTTCAGCAGATCCAGCGTGGCGGCGGCGCCCTGTTCATCGACGGCAAGATCGACGCGAGCAACATCGAGCAGATCAAGAATTTCTGTTGCTGGGCGGGCCGGCAGCACGACCTTCTCATCATCAACCCCGACAAACCTGATGAATCACCGACGAACACCTACAACCCCATTTTGCACGGCGACCCGGACGAAGTGGCGGATCGGCTGTTGCAACTCATCCCGTCGACCGAATCCAATCCCGGCGCGGATCACTACAAACAGGAAGCAAAACAGGCACTGAACACGATCATTGCCGCGCTTCAGGCGTGCCGGCTGCGGTACAACATGATTGACATGGTCGTCTTGCTCATCAACCAGCGGGCGATGGAAGAACTGGAAAACAAGCTGATCGTAACCGCGCCGGAGGACGAGGCGACGAAGAACTTCAGTCTCTTTCTCGACAAGTTCCGCATGCCAGAGTGGGACAAGAACAATCCTGGCGGCATCGACATGAACAAGCTGAAACAGTCGCTTGGCGGTATTGCAGGGCGACTGTACACGTTCGGTACGGGCAACTTCGGCCAGATCATGAACACCTACGATCCGGACGTGGTGCTTTACGACGCCATCCGCAGCAACAAGATCGTCGTCTGCGGACTGCCCACCATGGGCAAGGGGACGACCGCGCGCAACTTCGGCCGGCTGGTAATTGGCGATCTGCGCACCGCGATCTCATGGCTGCAGCGCCTGCCGGAGGCGGAACGCCCAAATCCGCCGTTTCTTGCCCTGTGTGATGAAGCCGGATCCTACGTGAATGACGAGTGGAGCCGGATTCCAGAACAAACTCGCTCCGCGAACGTGATTTTTGCTCCATTCGCCCAAACCGCGGCCAACTTTCAGGCGATCAGTGACGAGCTTTACGAAATGGTCGTCGGTAACAGTTGGACGAAGGTGGTATTCAAGGTCGGCACCCAGGGCACCGCCCTTGAAACGGCCGAGCTCATCGGCATGGAAAAGACCGTCGTGAAGACGCTTGGTGATTCCGAGAATGAAAGCGCCTCGTTCGAGTCGTTGCGCGCGGCACCCGGCATCAACGTGGGCAAATCGGCCGGTGCGACATTCCAGGAGCGCGAGCAGGAAGACTATCGCGTCTCGCCGGACCAGCTGAAAAGTCTCGACATGGGCGAGGCGGTCATTACGTTCGGCCACACCGAACTGTTCAGCGTACGAATTCCCAGGCTCACTTTTGACAGCAAGGTCGTGGCGGAATTCGGGGAAGTCACCCTGAACCGCTTCCGGCCGCGTGGCGTGCGCGGTGCGGACTTCTTCAAGAACACCGACAGGTATCTCGCGCCGACGCACATCAAGCGATTGCAGAAAAAGGCCGACGCAGAAGACGCCGAAGATCTCCGCAGGATGGAGAAAAAGGCCAGGCAGATCGATCACATGACCGACGACGACGAATATGAAGACTGACGATACCCGGATGGAGGACCCTGAACATGAGCAAGGCGGAACAGCTTTATCTCTTGATTGCTTTGGTCGGAGTGGCGTTGACACTGGCGTGGAGCCCGACCAGACAGATGTTGATGACGATTTTTTCGGCGATTTTGACGCCGACGGTCCTGGAAGCCTTGAAGAATGTGTTCTTGTGGGTTTTCTGGGCCTTGAAGATGATCCTGGCCTCACACAAGGCCTGGCTGACGCACTTGATCACGCCGCGACACATCATGTATCCAAGCCTGCAGCGCGACAAACAGGTCTCGCGAAATCTGCGGCAGTAACGGAGGAGGATTTCGAGGAAGGCGCGCCGCGCAACGCTTTTCTCATCATCCGTTCGCAGGCATCGAACCTGTTTTCGCGTGACCCGAAAATGTTCAAGCGCCGCCCAGCGGCGATCGACTTCTTCTTCACCAACCTGGACAACGGGGAAGACGCGACGTTTCAGCTCTGCTGCGACGTGCTCGACGCGCGCCCTGACATCGTCAGGTTGCGTATCGTCTACGAGTTCTGGTTGCGGGGCATTCAGTTCACGAACCCAATGCCTTTCGAAGTAGTTCCGGTTCCCGCCATCATCGTCAACGAGGCCTACATGTTGCGGGGAGACGTTGGTGTTGCCGTGGCACAAGCGGCGTGGAATTGGCCTGGCGTGCAAACAGCCGCAATGATCCGACGATGCGAGCATCTCGGATTTGCTGCCGACGATATCGAGAAAGCTATTGCTGCGCTCGGTGACGAAAACATCCTATCGGAAATCACCGACGGCTGGTACCTCACTGGCCGCAATCCCATCATGCAAAGCATGCGGGACCAGACGCGATTCGGGGGCAAGGCAGTGCAGATGATTACACAGACGGTACATTGGTCACGACTGTTTTAACGCCAGGCCCGCGCCCCTAAAAAGTTTCCCATTCGCCATTGCCCCCCACGACCGCCAGCTTCGCCGGCGGTCGTGGGGTTGTCACCGGCGTGTCATCTCGCGGCAAGCCCTTCACCCCGATCGCGCGGACCGGTGCGCTGCGTACCACGGACGCCCCGGACGGGCCAAGCTTGAAGACACTCACCGCATCAGCCAGCCTGCCGGCCTGCTCCTGCAGACTCTCCGCCGCAGCCACCGCCTCTTCCACCAGGGCCGCATTCTGCTGCGTGACGTCGTCCATCTGGCTGATCGCCTGGTTGACTTGCTCAATGCCGGAACTCTGCTCAGCACTCGCCGCGGCAATCTCGCCCATGATGTCGGTGACACGCTTCACGGAAGCAACAATCTCATCCATGGTGTGCCCGGCTTCGTCAACCAGCTTGCCACCCGCCTCGACCTTGTCGACGGAGTCTTCGATCAGGGCCTTGATCTCCTTGGCAGCGGTGGCGCTGCGTTGCGCAAGACTCCGAACTTCGGAGGCAACAACGGCAAAACCACGCCCCTGCTCACCAGCACGCGCCGCCTCAACCGCAGCATTCAGGGCAAGGATGTTGGTCTGGAAGGCAATGCCGTCAATGACGCCAATGATGTCGGCAATCTTCCTCGAACTGTCCTTGATGGACGCCATGGTGTCGACGACTTCACCCACTACGCGACCTCCCTTCAAGGCGACGTCGGCCGTGGAAACGACCAGCTGGTTGGCCTGACGCGCGTTCTCGGCGTTCTGCCTGACCGTGCCGGTCAGCTCTTCCATCGAGCTCGCGGTCTCTTCCAGACTCGAGGCCTGCTCTTCGGTGCGACTCGAAAGATCGGCGCTGCCGGCGGCGACCTCGCGCGACGCGACGGTAATGGTGTCGGTTCCGCTGCGCACGCGCGACACGATTTCGGCCAGACTGGCATTCATGGTCTTGAGCGCCTGCATCAGATGGCCAATCTCGTCGTTCGAATGAACCTCGATGCGGTTGTCGAGGTTGCCAGCGGCAACCGACTCGGCAAGCGACACCGCTTCGTTCAAAGGATGCGTGATAGTGCGAATGAACCAAGCGGCAAGTAGCAGCATGGTCACCACGGCGATGAGTACACCGGCCATCATCACACTACGCGCCACGGTGGCGGCACTCTCGCTGTGCTCGATGGAACGGTCTGCCGCGGCTTCGATGAGTGCGCTGGATTCCTCCATGTTGACCTCCAGTGCCTTGAACCTCTCCTCGAACTCGGGATAGCGCGCCTGCGCCGCGACGACATCGGAAAACGCGAGGCCGACGATGGCTTCGGCCGACTTGATATAGGCTTCCAGCGCCACGTTGCTCTCCTCCAGACGCTTGCGTATCTCGCCGTCCAGGGGCAGTTTCATGTTGGCCGCGATGTCTTCACGGAAAGCCGTTGCGGCCTCGGTCAGCTCATCGCGAATCTTCTGCGCGTCCGCCTGTTCACCGGCTGCCGTTTCGTGCCCCGCCAGAAGCGCGGCAAGCACGACGGCCTGCAATCCCTCATGCATCATGTCGCCGTGCATGTGGTTTTTCTGTACGATGCCGCTCAGGCGCACCTCGTCCATCACCAGGCGCATTTTCTGCTGCCCCCAGTAGCCCACCGCGGCGATCGCCAGCGTGAAAACGAGGCTCAGCAGTGCGAAGCCCCACAGTTTTTGTCTGATCGACAACGAGTTGAACATTGCCCGCCCCCTAACCAAGAAAACAATCCCGATAAATCATTTTTCCAGCACCATTTCAAAGCGCACACCCAACACGCTCACATTGCCCATACCCCGGGCAGCGTTGGGATTGATGACATACTGCACATTCGGCTGCACGACGAGCCAGTCGTTGACCGGTGCGCGCCACGTCAGCTCCCACACCGATTCATGGCGACTGGCGTCGGGTTCGATCTGACGATACTTGCCGCCGACGTTGGCCTGCGTCCACGACAACGCGAGCTGATCGGCCGGACGGCTTGCCATCGGGCCGGTGAACACCACCCCTGCCTGGGTGTAGCTCGAAAGCGGATTGAGGTCCGCGTTGGCACGCCCATAGCGGGCGAAGGCGTCGACGTGACCACCACCAGACAATGCGAGGATCGTGCGCTCGGCCAGCACATAGAATCCACGGTTGTTGCCACGCATCAATGGATCGCCTGCTGCATCCGTTGCGGTCAGATCCTCGAAGCGCGAGGTGTATGACCAGGCGCCAACGGCATACTTGTCAGTTGACGACATGCCAAGCAACTGAGCCTTCTTGCCTCGCGCAGGGACGAATCCCACCTCCGCTACCCGCAGCGTGCCGTCGCCGTCATTGAACTGGATATGCGTGCCGCGCGGATTATCGGGATCTCCCGGCACACCGTCGAGGATCGCCAACTGCAGGTAGGTTTCCTCGGTCGGACGGACACGCACGCGCAGCGCGACGGACGAGGTCGGAAACACCGATGGCCCGTTCACTCCGGTCTGCGCCATTTCCGAGCCTATACCCGGTGCCGGGTGGAGGAAAATTCCACTGCTGTGGCTGACGTAGAACTCGGAGTTGAGGTCGTACAGGCCGAAGCGCGCCGACAGGCGGTCATCCAGCCACTGCTTTTCGACCCAGACCTGGAAAATCTTCGCGGTATTCGTCTCAACCTCGATATTGTCGACGCCCTGGATGCTGCCGACCAGATGGGTATTGGGCTTGCTGCCATGGCTCCAGATTGCGTGTACACCCGCAGTCATGCCGGACCACCCGGCCATCCGTTCCAGATTGAAATCGGCCGTCGCATCGAGGTTGCCGAGCGCCATGGTGCCGCGCTTGAGGCCTCCGGAAATGTTGGACAGCACATCCGCCCGATACAGGAGGCCGAGCGCGTAGGCACTGTCCGGATGATCAGTCGTCCCTTCATATTGCCTCTCTGCTGCGAGCGCCTCGAGCGAAGCCGCCAGAAGGACGCTTATCAGTATCCGGCTCAGCACCGGGATGATACTTTTGCTGTTTTTTCCGTAACGCATGTTTATTGTCTTGCAGGTGAAGTGAAATTATGGCCGCACAAAACGGCATAGAGCCACAATGCATCATGCTGTGCGCGGCCTTGGGTGCTTCTCAGATGTATCACCACTTGTCTGGGAGAGAAGCCGGAGGGGGTGGTGGCTCGTTTGCAGAACACTCCTGTTGCCAAACAGCAAAACGTTGCGCCACCTCATCCGTAGACAATGATTCGTCAAGGATGTGTCGAATTGTTGACATGGATGCATTGGCGTAAATGAAGCTCCCAGAGCAATTGGGAGCGTCTTTCAAGCCGCACGAACTCTTCTCGGGTAATGAAGTACAGCCTGTCAAATGCCACCACTTGAACGATGTCGTAATCGAGCGCCATCGTAAGCAGGCTTTTTCTTGGTTCGTCCATATCCATTCGTCTAGTTCTCCGCAACACCCATACTGATGCAACAGCCATGCCAAGACGGACATTGAAGTTTTTCCGCTACATGCCGTTAATCAGTTTGAAACCGAAAGACTGGCAAAGCTGGGGCAACCCAGTGACGCAAAGCCTCCGGTCCGGAGCCATGGCTCGGGATAGCGGGGTTGCATGGCACGAATCTTCCATTCGTCCGGTCGCAACGCTTGCTTTCCTTGCTGTGGGTCTTCGTCACTCGTTGCGGAGAACACGACATGAAAAGCTTGATCGTTGCAGGCCTGCTCACCATGGCGGCGGGCCAATATGGCGCAAACGTCGTTTTTGCCCCCGGGTCTTCTGCGGGTGAGCCGATGAATGCGGGTCCCAGGGTAGCGGAGACGCGGCTGGAGCTGACCGGTGCAGAGCATCGATCCGCTGCGGCAAATCTGGCAATTGGTCAGGACATCGAGCGCGCGAGCACGCATTTCGAGGACGCCTTCGGCAAAGCCCCCCAGGTCGCAACAGCAATGGCCTACTCAGTCCAGGCGCACGGGCCCATCAAGGCGATTCTGTACGATGATCCCTCAGTGAAATCAGCGACAACCGGGTTTGCCGAATCATTGGGGCGTGGCCTGCGCGCACTGGCGGACGCCGTGGCACGGGACATGGCTGAAGGGACCAAGCAGTTGCATCCACAACCGGTCCAGGGCTAGGCCGGCGTATTGCCGGCAGCATCCAGCACTACCGCACCAGGTGGCTCAGTCGCCATGCGGTTCGACGCCGGGGTGTAGCTGTAGGGCCCGGTCGAATCGATCAACCGGTTCCCGTTGCAGTCGTACGAAAGCAACTGCGTCGACTCGGAGATCAGACGATCCAGCGCGTCGTACTGGAACTGGCTTGCGTCCTTCTGAACGACGTTGCCGTTGGCGTCATAGGCGAAGGTCCGGTTCAACACGAATCCGGCCGTCCAGCCTGTCATCCGGCCCTGCAGGTCGTAGGTCTTCGACTCGGTGATGCCATTGGCCCAGGTCTGGGCCTTGACCAGGCCGTCGGCGCGGTAGGTTCTGCCGGTGAGGACGTTGCTGCCGTTGGTCGAAACCGCGGTGACGTTGCCGATGGCGTTGCGGGTATAGGCCACGATCCGGCCAGAGGGATAGGTGATGCTGGCGAGGTCGCCGGCTGGCGTCCAGGTGTAGGACGTGGTCTTGCTCACGCCACCTTGAACCCAAGTCTCGGATGAAACCCGGCCGAACCCTTCATAGATCCAGCTGCGCGTCCCCGCCTGATCCGTCACACTGCAAAGCTGGCCAACCTGGCAGGTATCGTAGGTCATGGCCACGTTCTCGGCCGGGTTCGGGTAGGAAACCGAGGTCACCCGGTTCAGGACGTCATAGGTGAACGTGGCGGCGATCCCGCGAGCGTCGGTCCGGGTCAACACGTTCCCGTTGGCGTCATGTGTGTAGGTGATGACACCGCGATCCGGGCCAGCCTCCTTCAGGACGTTACCAAGGTCGTCGATCTCATAGCCAGTGGCAGCATCGTTCGGTGTCACAACCCCTGCCAGGTTACCGCCAGGGTCGTAACCCCGATCGGTCATCCCCCCCAGGGCATCCACCGTACGGACGATACGATCCAGGGTGTCGACCTGATGCTGGGTGATGTTGCCGTTGGGGTCGGTGACCTGGGTGAGATTCCCCACCGCGTCGTGCACCAGTTGGGTAACCGAGCCGGCGGCATTGACCTGGCTTGGGTAGTTCCGGGCGTTGAAGGCCAGATCCATCTGCCGGACAACGGTGCCATCGGGATCTTTCGTGACATCCGACGTCCGGTTCCCCTTGAGGTCGTAGGCGTAGCTGACCTTGTTGCCCAGGCTATCGGTGACGCTGGCCAGGCGGTCTGCTACATCGTAGGTGTAGGTCAGGGTGCCACGGCCGGGGACGATGACCGAGAGCAGCCGGCCGGCGGCGTCCCACGCATAGGAATAGGTGCGCGCGCTGCCCACCACCGGTGTTTCGGTCACCGACGCAACCCTGCCCCGCAGGTTGTACGTGTACGCGGTGACCAGGCCGTTCGGATCGGTTTTACGGAGCAGGCGGCCGTTGGCGTCGTACTGGTCGAAGGTGGTGACGTGGCCAGCGGGGTTGGTGATGGAGGAGAGCATCTCGCAGCCGAAACCGGTAGTGCACTGCGGATAGGTAAGCTGGGTGGTGCGGCCGTTGGCGTCGGTGATCGCGCCAATCTGTCCCGCCGGTGCATAGGCCATCGCTACCGTTCTGGAAACCGCAGTGCCAGCCGGGGTGTAGCCAGATACCTGGATTTGCACCGGGCGGTTCCGTTCGTCGTAGGCGATCTCGGTGCGCTTGACTGCGCCACCAAATACGCTCGGCTCTTCGATGACCGTCGGCAGCGCCAGGAAGTCGTCCAGATAGGCCCAGGTGGTAGTGCGCGCTTCTGGCGTTCCTGCGGCCTCCACCTTCTGGATCGGCCGGTTGACGGCGTCCCAGGCATAGGTGGTCGTTCTGCCCTCCTCGTCTGTCTCGGAAATGAGGTTGTTGTTCGCATCGAAGCTCCGGAAACGCGTCTTGCCATCCATGCTATGGGTACGAGCGGCAAGAAGATTGACTCCGAGGTTGCGTGTGAAGGCGAGCGTTTCGGCATTGCCGGCAGCGTCCGTCACGGTGGCGCCGGCGCCGCTGAAGCCGAGACCGAAGGATTCCGTGCCGTCCGGCCTGGCAGTCGACACCGCCTGGCCCGTCGCAGCGTCGTAGGCATAGGTGCCAACCCGCTTGCCCGTCTCGTCGATGATGCCCGTCAGGGCATGAGGGTTGAGAGGATCTTCGTACAGATACCGGCGCACGCTGTTGTCGGGGAAGTAGACCTGCACCAGCCGGCGGCGACTGTCATACTGGTAGCGAATCCGGTGCCCGTCCGGCTGCCGAATCTCCAAAAGAATGGCGGCTCCCCATACCGGAGTCAGCTTGTGACCACCCGGGCCGAATTCGGCCATGATCAGGCCATTTGACACCATGTCATAGCGGGTCCGGATTCCCGACGGACTGAATCGCTCGATGATGTTGCCGGGTGCGTTGTAGCGCTCGATCGAACCGTCCTGCCATGCACGCCTGTAGCCCAAGCCGTCACGCTTCAGCTTGAAGCGGACGTCGGCCGGGCAGGCGAAGGTGCCGTCGAGGTTGTCAGGGCAATGAACGGTACGCCCACTGGATTCCCGGACCTGGACACCGTTGCCGTCGGGGGTGATTCGCACCGAGTAATCGAAGGTCCAGTTGTAGCCCATGTAACCGGAATTCGTAAAACTCTGGCTGTTGTACGTGCGCGCCATCGAAGACACACCCGGCGGCCCATTGAAATCGACCTCCCTTTGCACCTTGTTGCCTACCGCGGCGTCAACCGGGTTGCCATAGCAAGTATCGCCCGCGCCGCTTTCGCCCCCGAGTTGCTTCACATTTTGAGCTGCGAGCACCGCAGACTGTTTCGAGACGACATCGCCAGAAGTCGGCCCCACCAGCACCATGCCAGGCGACACCGCTTGTGTCGGAAAAACGTGATAGTGGTAGGTAGCCCCGGCCGACAGACCGCAACCCCGGTTCTGCTCGTTCGACGTCCAGGTCTGGAGGCCAGCACCGGCGCTACCGGTCCAATATGCCCAGCAATTACTGATGTTTTGCGGACAAATCCTTCGCATCGCGCCATCTTTCAGGCAGGCAGTGAAGGCTTCTTCCGAGGTGTTGTAGTAGCTGTATAAATTGGCGATCGCCTGCGAGGGACTCAATCCTGTCAGGGCGGCCATCGCGGCAAGAACGAAGGCGAGCGGGTGCATCATGTGCTTTCGAATCGAAAGCTCCGATGGTAGCGAGGGGCCACTATAAGTTCAGGTGTTTGAGCCGGGAAAAGGGGCGCGCACCGGGTCAATCCCGGTGATCACGCCGGTCGACCATCCTCCCGCCGCTTTTCCTCAAATCCACGGTAGACCAGATCCAGCAACAGCGCCGCCATCGCCTTCTTGACGTGGCCCTTGCCCATCACCTGCTCCGACATGTTCTTGTGGTTCTCGTAAGCCGCCATCACGGCGTCCTCGAAGGCGTTCATGAAGTCCGGGCTGTCGCCGAACTGGGCTTTCTGGTTGGCCGCCGCCTGCTGGGCCAGAACCTCCGACTCCATCATCTTGCCGGCGATGTGGTTCACGTAGTTGATGCGGTCCGCGTCCGTCAGCTCTTCGCCCTCAAAGAGATCGTTCATCTTTCCAACGATCTCCGACAGCAGGGCCTGCGCCGGATCCTGCGGCACGCGGCTGCCGATACCTGTCATCGGGTCGAGTGTGGCCGGCTCGTCGGTGGAATCGCCAAGGCCCAGCTTGCGCTTGCCCAGGTCGCGCAGGTTGTAGTGCGTCATCAGCACGGCCGACAGGTCAATCGCCTCGTGCCTGACCTCCTCGGCGATGAGCGGGGCGAGGTGCTTGTAGAAGAGGCTGCGCTTGAAGAGATCCGAATCGCCGTAGTCGACGATCTGGGAGAGGAAGTCGTAGGCGCGCACGAAGCCGCCCAGGTCCTTTCGGAAGAGATCCAAAGCCTCGATGGCTTTCTTGTCCTTCTGCTGCTCGGCCTCCGTATAGCGCACACGGAAGCGTTCGACCGCGGGGCCGATCCTGGCCTGCAGGTCCTTCTGGGTGCCTTTCCTGTAATAGGCCTCGGCAAACCCATCCACCTCCTCCGGCAGGTAGATGCCCGTGGCATCGAGCTTGGCCTGCAGGTCGTGGATCAGGTTGGGATCGGATACGCCGGCGAGCTGCGCTGTGCGGTAATAGGTGCGGAAGGCAGCCAGGATCTCGTCGGGGTCGTTCACGAAATCGAGCACGAAGGTGTCGGTCTTGCCGGGGTAGATGCGGTTGAGCCGCGAGAGCGTCTGCACGGCCGAGACGCCGGCGAGCTTCTTGTCGACGTACATCGCCACCAGCAGGGGCTGGTCGAAACCCGTCTGGAACTTGTTGGCAACCAGCATGACCTGGTACTCGTCGGTGGCAAAGGCCTCGCGCATGTCACGACCCTTGAGGCCGGGGTTCATGTTTGACTCGTTGAATGGGTTCGGGCCGCTCTCCGGGTCGTTCACGTCGCCGGAGAAGGCCACCAGGGCGGCAACGTCCTTGTAGCCCTGCGTCTTGATGTACTTGTCCATGGCGAGCTTGTAGCGCACCGCCTCCTTCCGTGAGGAGGTCACGACCATGGCCTTGGCCCGGCCATTCAGGCGCCACATCACGTTGGCCCGAAAGTGTTCGACGATCACCTGGACCTTCTGGGCGATGTTGTGCGGGTGCAGGCGCACCCAGTTCATCAGCGACTTCAGGGCCCGGTTCTGGTCGACCTGCTCATCGTCGTAGTCCTGCCCATCGTGCGCCAGCTTGAAGGCAAGCTTGTAGGGCGTGTAGTTCTTCAGCACGTCGAGGATGAAGCCCTCCTCGATGGCCTGCTGCATGGAATAGACGTGGAACGGCGCCGGCAAACCGTCCGGGTCGGGCCGCCCGAAAAGTTCGAGCGTCTTGGCCTTGGGCGTGGCGGTGAAGGCGAAGTAGCTGACGGTATCAGGTTGTACCTGACCGGCCATCTCTGCTTCAAGGATTTCCTCCAGGTCTACCTCGGCGCCGTCCTCGATCTCCGCCAGCCGCTCGGCGGTCAGCACCTGCTTCAATTTCTTGGCGGCCGAGCCGGTCTGGGAGGTGTGCGCCTCGTCAGCGATCACGGCGAAGCGCCGGCCCTTGAGGGTGACCGTGTCCCGGATGGCGTCGAGCACGAACGGGAACGTCTGGATCGTCACGATGATGATGGGTGCGCGGTCGGCCAGCGCCTTCACCAACTGCGATGACTTGGAGCCCCCCTCGTCGGTGATCCTGACCACCACGCCATGCTTGTGCTCGAACTGGTAGATCGCGTCCTGCAGCTGGGAGTCCAGCACCGTGCGGTCGGTGATGACGATGACCGAGTCGAAAAGCTTGATGTCCGCATCGTCATGCAGGGACGCCAGCTGGTGGGAGAGCCACGAGATGGAGTTGGTCTTGCCGGAGCCCGCGGAGTGCTGCACCAGGTACTTCATGCCCGGGCCTTCCACCCGTGCGGTCGCCACGAGCAATGTGACCGCCTCCCACTGGTGGAAGCGCGGGAAGATCAGGCCCTGCTTCTCGACTACGGTGCCATCGGGCTGGGTTTCCTGCTTCTTCTCCAGGTGGACGAAGCGGCCGAGGATGTCGAGCCAGGCGTCGCGATCCAGCACGCGCTCCCAGAGATAGGCCGTGCGATAGCCGTTGGGGTTGGGCGGGTTGCCCTTGCCGCCGTCGTTGCCCAGGTTGAACGGCAGGAAACGGGTCTCCTTGCCAGCGAGCTTCGTCGTCATCCACACCTCGTCTGTGGACACCGCGAAGTGCACAAGGGAGCGCCGCTTGAAGGCGAGCAGCGGCTCCTCGCGCTTGGTGACGGGATCCTTCACCGGCCGGCCATGCCGATACTGGCTGATGGCGTCCTGCACGGACTGGGTGAAATCGGTCTTGAGTTCGAGGGTGGCGACCGGGATGCCGTTCACGAACACCACGAGGTCGATGCTGTTCTGGTTCGACAGGCAGTAATGCACCTGCCGCATGACACGCACCCGCACCCTGTCGTACCGGGCCAACGTTTCCGGGTTCATCTTCTGCGCCGGCTTGAACTGGCACATGTCGAACCGGGCGTTCACGTTCTTGAAACCGTGGCGCAGTACCGAGAGCGAGCCTTCCCTGTCCATGACCTCGGCCAGACGCTTCAGCACCGTCTTCTCGCTGGATCCGTTATGCAGCGTCTTCACCTTCGCCCATTCCTTGGGCTGGGTTTCCGACAACCAGGCGATGACGTCCTCCGGAAAGAGCGCCAGCTCGCGGTCATAGCCGGTGTCGTCAGGGGAATACAGCCAGCCGTGGGCTGCGAGATGGGCGCACACTTCCTGCTCGAAGTGGATTTCAGTGTGGAGTGCTGTCATTTGCCGCAGGCCCTTCCGCCCTGTAGAGCACGGACGCTTTGCCCCTTCTCTTCCAGTTCGAGATCATCAAACCAAGGTTGCTCTGTGCGCGACGAGTGCTTGTTTACCTTGGAAGGCTGAATTTGGCTCAACTGCAAGGAATTCGCTCGTTCAAGTGACTGCCTGTGCTCAGCCCTTTTGAAGGAGACGGCCACCCATACGTCCGCCTCCTCATTTGACGGCCTAACTTCAACGCCAAGTTCAGTGAACCAGCCAACCAGGCGCCAGCGCATTTCACTAGGTGCATTCCGCAGCAATATGTTTGTCTTGTCGAGTTTCGCTCCGCTGCCGTTATAGGCTTGTCTGAAGGCCATCAATGCCAAGGTATGCCAATCGTGCAATGAGGTATGCGGAAATGTCGCAGTTTTAGCGACCATTTCGGTAAAGATATTTTCACGCATCACACCCCTCCCTTTCGTTAACTTTCCCCGCCACCGCCGCTGAGAAAAGCTCCGTGCTGAGCACATGCATTGTTGTCAACGCTACTTCTTGATCCAGGGAGACAAGGCAGCAGCGATTTCATCAGGCTTCGCCTTTTCCAACACCTTCTCCAGCAATTCATGCATCGGAGAAGCGGCATCGCCGCGTTTTAGAAGCATCTTGGAAGGATTGGCGCCGAACGTCCTGATCGCTGACTCTTGCAGCATCTTCAGGAGTTCAGGATCGCCGCCCATTTCATCCCGATAACCTGTAAACGCCATCGCTGCCGCTTCCTTGAAGGCATAGTCCTCACTTATTCGAAGCACATGGCCATACTGACGCGCCGCGAACCAGGTAAACCAGATAATTGGACCGGCCACCAGAAAGCGAACCAACACGGCCACGGGATCCGGGCTGCCCGCTTTCAGCAAAGGCAGTAATTCAGCCCAACCGATCCATACGAGCGCCACAATTCCAACGACGAATGCAACCGCCCAGACTCGCCAGGTCCTTTCCAGCTCTTTTCGCTTGTCGTGAAAGGAGCGCGCTAGGCCCACTTTGTTCGCATTCTCCAGGAGCCCTGCGATTTCATTGCGCCGGTCTTCGAATTCCTTGAATAAGGCATCCTTCTTGGCAACTGCAGCATCTAGCTCCTGAATCGCATTTGTGACCGAGGAGGCTTCGGCAGTGGCTGTGGATGCCGCACTCTCAGCATTGGTCTTTGCCGTGCCAGCTTCACGTTCATACCCCTCGATGGTAGTGAGGAGAGACTGGATAGCCTGTACCTTTTCGTTTGCCGTGTTTTGTTGTCCTTCGATCTGTTCGATCAAGTCTGCTGCGCTCGTCTCCGTCTGCTGGATAACATCCTTGATTTCTCCAGCACGAGAAATCCATTCCTGAGCCTCATTGATCCGGGCGGTCATGGTACGGCTGAATTCGGGCGAAAGTCTTTCGGACTCAGGGTGAATCGGCAGCAGCTGGAGCAAGGCGCTTTTTAGCGACCAGAGCCAACTGCAAATGCTCGCAACATTACTGACGATTTGGCTGGGGTTACTCCAATGAGCGCTGAAAAACTGGTGTATGGCGTTTGGCACCGACTCGAAAGTGTTTCTGTACTGGCTCCAGACAACGCCATCGATGTCTTCCGAACGACTAAGCGCCCCCATCAGGACGATTACTTCGTCGAAGGATTTTGTGATATCCGACACGTCCACCCCCAGCCCCTGGATATCCTCTTGCGGGGTCAGGTTGGGGGCTGCCTGATCCCAGAACCTTTTGGAACCCTCGACCTGGCTGATAGCGCTGGACAAATTGATGCTCATATCTCCCCCTGTTGTTTTTTATGCAGCGGCCTGATGTTGTGTCCGTACATCAATTTTTCCCGTGACCGCCGCTGAAATCAGCGCCGTGCGGTGCTCACGCATCAGGTCAATGGAGCGGCGGGATTTTTCGATTAGGGTATCGAGCTTGGCGGTTTCGCGGTCGATAAATGCAACGATGGCAGATTGTTCTTCTGATGGCGGACTCGTCATTAGGATGTTAGCTACATCATCTAGGCTCAACTGGATCTTTGTCCCACCATAGCCTTGTGCCTCGAGGTAGGTCTTCCCAACGAATGAGAGCGTCACGTAAGCAACCCAAGGCGACAGAAAGTACCTTCCTGCTAAGCGGGCCAGTGCAACGTGTTGGCTCACATATGCAGCTTCCATATTGTCAGGGACAACTGCTACTGAACCTAGATAAGCGGTGATAGAAAACAGAACATCCCCAGGCAAGACTCTTGTCCTTTCTCCTTCCGTTCCTTCAGGAACCTCCACTCTTTGAATGTCTGCTAAATCAAGCTGAATAGTTTCACGGGTCAGGTTACCAATACGGATGAACAACGCACCATCATCTGCGTAGTGGTCAGCCCAGCCTCGTGAACCACTTGTCAGGAACAGCAAATCACGCTTGAGAGGTAAAACGCCCCAATGCGCTGGCACCCCCCCCAACCACTCCACCCCCGAATCCTTCATCGGAGCATCCGGATTCAACCCCTTGGTCACCGCATGGGAGATGAGGGCCTGGCGCTTTTCCTGAAGCAGTTCGATCAGCTTTTCCTGCTTGGCGATCAGGGTGTCAAGCCTGGTGGTTTCGCGGTCGAGGAAGGTGGCGATGGCGGCCTGTTCTTCTGGATCAGGAAGTGAGAGTGAGATGTTTCGCATCTCCGAGTAGTTGGTGCTCCAAAGGTCGGCAACGATTCCTTTTCCGTATCGATAGAACTCTTCCTGGAACGGATAGCTTCGTAGCAGATGGTGAGCAAATCGCCCATTGATAGAGTCGTATGGCTGGAGAACAGTATTGATTAGTGAAGCCGAACCATCCAACTCAGAGAGGCCAGATGAGCCTTTTCGGTCCGACCGGCTGTTGATGACAAAATCGCCAGAGCGAACCAACTTCCGGTTGTCTCCATCATCCGTTTTTGCGGCCGTTTCAAGTTGTGGAACGACCCCGCTTTTGGTGACGGAAAGGGGCTGATAGTCCTTGTCACTGACCTTCTCGCGGCGCTCGGAGAAGTAGTAGCCAAGCCGCTTCACGTCCCAATGCTCCGGCACCTCCCCGAGCCACTCCACCCCGGAGTCCTTGCAGGCCGGGTAGGGGCGATACTTAACGCTCATCGTCCTTTCCCCGAAAACGCTGAACCCGGCAGCACGTTGTATGGATTTTCTTCACGATATTCGGCCGGCTTGGCACCTACTGCATTCGCACTGGCCACCTTCAAACAGGCATCGCACAGTTTCACCAGCCCAAAGTTTGTTTCCGCTTGGTATAGCGGCTCTTGTGCAGAACAACGGGTACAAACGCCTGCGCCTATGGATGTAACGACTTTGCTCTCAAGGCGTATCTTTGCCGGTTTGCGCGTCGTGTTGGATGTCACGCCACCACCTCTTGCAGCAGGCCCATGATCTCGGTGGTCAGCGCTTTCAGATCGGAATCAATCTCCTCCAGCGGCCTCGGCGGCACGTACTTGTAGAAGTGCCGGTTGAAGGGGATTTCGTAGCCCACCTTGGTCTTGCCGTGATCGATCCAGGCATCCGGCACATGGGGCAGGACCTCGCACTCGAAGTAGGCCTGGATGTCGTCCTTCAGGGGCACGTTCTCGGTGTCGCGCAGCGATGAGTCGGGTTGGGGCTGGCCTTTCTGCTTGCCCTTGGTGCCGATGACGACGTTGCCCTGCTCGTCGCGCAGGGGACGCTCGACGGTGATGGTGGAATAGCCGAAATCGGCGTTGTCGAATATCTTGCTGTGCTCGTTCTCTTCGAACGCGCCGTAGAGCTTCACGATGCGCTCGATGTCGGCGTCGCCCAGTTCCTTGCGCTTGGAGCCCAGGGACTTCCGCATCTTCTGGTAGAACTCGGCGGCATTGATGAGCTGGATCTTGCCCTGGCGCTCAGGCTTCTTGTGGTTGGTGACGATCCAGACGTAGGTCGAGATGCCGGTGTTGTAGAACATGTCGGTCGGCAGGGCGACGATGGTCTCCAGCCAGTCGTTCTCGATGATCCATTTGCGGATCTCCGACTCGCCCGACCCCGCGCCGCCGGTGAAAAGCGGCGAGCCGTTCAACACGATACCGATGCGGCTGCCGCCTTCGGCCTTCGGCCGCATCTTCGAGATGAGATGCAACAGGAACAGCAGACTGCCGTCGGACACACGCGGCAGACCGGGGCCGAAGCGCCCCTCGTAGCCCTTTTTCGTGTACTCGTCACGGATGAATTTCTCGATCTTCTTCCATTCCACGCCGAACGGCGGGTTGCTCAGACTGTAGTCGAAGAGCTTGCCGATGAGGCCGTCTTCGGAGAGCGTGTTGCCGTAGCGGATGTTGGAGATGTCCTGGCCCTTGATGAGCATGTCCGCCTTGCAGATGGCGTAGGACTCGGGGTTCATCTCCTGCCCGAACACTACCAGGCGGGCCTGGGGGTTGAGGCGTTGCAGGTGTTCCTCGGCCACCGACAGCATGCCGCCGGTGCCGGCGGTGGGATCGTACAGCGTGCGCACCACGCCTGGCTGGGTCAATGCCTCGTCATCGCCGGCGAACAGAAGCTCCACCATCAGGCGGATGACCTCACGCGGAGTGAAGTGCTCCCCCGCCGTCTCGTTCGAGAGCTCGGCAAACTTGCGGATCAGCTCCTCGAACATGGCGCCCATGTGGGCGTTGCTCACCACGTTGGGATGCAGATCGATCGCCGCAAACTTGCCGGCCACCATGAACAACAGGTTGTCCTGGTCAAGCCGGTCAATGATGGCCTGAAAGTTGAACCGCTCGAACACGTCGCGGACGTTGTCCGAGAACGAGCCAATGTAGTTCGTGAGGTTGGCGCGGACATTGGACGGATCGCCCAATGCTGCAGCGAACGTCATCGGCGAGGTGTTGTAGAACTGGTAGCCGGATTTCTTGATCAGAAAACGATCCAGAGCCGCTTCAGGCAGGTCCTTCTTCGCCTGGTACTCCTTCAGCACCGCCGGCTTCGTCGCCTCCAGCACGCAGTCCAGCCGCCTCAGAACGGTGAACGGCAGGATCACACGGCCGTACTCGGATTGTTTGAAGTTGCCCCTGAGCAGGTCGGCAACCGACCAGATCAGGGATGAAGTTGCGTTTGTGTTCATCCGTACAGATTCCTCGATTGACCATTTCCGTCAGGCAAGCCCGGGGGCGGTGTCAAATCCGGGCCCAAGGGTTGCATGGTCTCCGCTGCCGCGGTCAGAGGCCGAACAACCGGCCTCCACTCCGTTCCGGCCGGGGGCAGACGCCCGAAGGGCGTCCGGGGAGCCACACGTGGCAGGGAAGCCTCTTCGAGGCCGGGGAGGCGCTTGCGCGCCCGGGGGGACCCGCTTCGCGGGCAGGGAAGCCGCTGCGCGGCAACGGCAAAACCGGGGAGCCGCCTGCGGCGGCTTGGGTTTACCCTGAATTGCCAGGCTTGCCCCTCGCGCATCAAGACCACCTGATCGTCCGTCAGTCATCCTCTCGCCACCAGGACAACTCCGAGCATGATCATCCCCACCCCACCCCAGCGCATTATCGACACTGGTTCATGGAGGATCCAGGCACTTGCCACGGTTGTCGCGACGAAACCAAGCGCGATGAAGGGATAGGCGAAGGAAAGCTCTGCCCGTGACAGCGCCACGATCCAGAGTCCGAGTGCTGAAACATGGAGAGTCCCGCCGAGCCAGATCCACCCGTTGCCGAGTGCTGCCGCCAGCATGCCCTGTCCGATCGCATGGCCGGCCAGGGCATTGGCTCCGAGTTTCAGGACGAAGTGTGCGAGGGAGGAACAGGCCACGCTCGCCAGGATGATAAGAATGACCGGCATCAGAGAAGCACCTCGATCACTTTCGCCACCTTCTTGCGCATCTTGCCCTCGGTGATACCCGCCTCATCCAGCAGGACGGGGAGCAGTTCTTCACGCATGATCTTCACGACAACCTCCGGTGTTGATCGTGCGCCATGCTCCCATTCCCACAGCCGCGAAGCCGTGTAGGCCTTGCCCGTGCGCATGCTCAGATACCGTGCCGACGCCGCCCTGCTTTCCTTGTGCCGAATGGTCCGAAAATCGAGCCAGGCCGAGACCAGGCGCATCCTTCAGAGTCCGCGTTTAATGGATGTGAGCCGACCCTGAAACAAGGAAATTGCCCCGATGCAGCAACTGGGCATTCGTCGCTTCCTGTGTTTCACGCAGATGTTCGGCGTAAAGACGCATCAGGCGCAGCTGCACCTCATCCATTTCCTTGACCGTGTGGTACAGCGCATCCATCTCGTTCTTGTGATTCATTTTGGCCATGATTACCAACCTTTCTTCAAAAAAGCAGCCGGGACATTTCCCCAAGCCGGGTTCCACTGCAGGATCGGGTTTCGCCACATATTTGCGGCGAGCCATTTCTCGGCCCGATCAACCAGGTTTGTGGTCTCCTGGTTCGCAGCGGTCCTGGCCAGTGCGGCGCCGCATTTGCGACGACGTATCCAGGCGAGCGCTTCTTGCGAATCACTATAGACCGGGACCTCCAGACCGCGCCTGACGCAAAGCGCCAAGGCATGGCACACGGCCAGGAAGTCCCCGATTTCCTGCGTTCCTTCGGGGAGCGGACCGACCCGGAAAATTTCTCGTCCGGTCGACGTCACTACCCCTCGATACTCCAGCGTTCCGGAAAACCCGGAACATGAAGCCCCCACAGAATAGGAGAACAGAGTAGGCTGCGTCTCGCCGCGTGGATCAAGAGAATCCAAGGCACGACCGGCTCCGTATGAAGCCAACGCGAGGTTCTCATCCTGGAAGGACTTGAACCGGGCGCCACTGTAGCCCTTCACCTGGCTTTCGCATTCCTTCCAGGAGCGATAAATTCCCGGAGTCCTGCCTGCCCAGACAACATAGAATGCCACCACTGTCCCCTGCCGCTCCGCGTCCGTGGAGAAAGAACGGCAAATCGTTGGACATATTATATACCCAGATTTGGGAACTTCCCAAATTTGGGCGGCTGATGAAGAACGCCGGCGGAATGCCTATTGGCGCAACGGATATCGGAGAACAAGGACTGACAGTTGAAAAGGAGACATCATGAAAATTCTTGTGAACCTGACCGCCGCGTTCATGCTCGCGGTTTTTTCCCTACCGGCGTTTTCGGCAACGACCTCGCCCGTCAAATCTTTCGTGGCAGGCGCGCTGGATGTACGGGAGATCGACAAGTCGATGCGCGTTTACGCCGAGTACGAAGGCGAGGAAGAAATCACGGAAGCCTTGCGCCAGAGAATCGGCGAACTCGGTTTTCCGCTGGCATCATCCGCCGACGACGCAAAACTGATTTTCCGGGTGATTCCGCTCTACCTCGGCAAGGCGTCTGATCGCCCCAAGGCTGGCGCCTACGACGGCGCCCACAATACCCAGGGCATTGCGTTGGGCAGGTTGCTGTTGGGGATCGCACTCGGCGCCGCGCTCGACATCAAGCTGGTCGAAGGCATGCCGATGAGCCGCGCGGAGCCAGTGATCAGCTACTGGACGGGCACCTTGCGGGATACGGGCGTAATAAGCGAAGTCGAGCATACCTTCAAGCCGACAAGAAAAGCGCAGGAAGCCATCGTTTCACGTGTCGATCTGACTGTAAATGGTGTCGCACAGAGCGCGCAAGTGGTCAGCGAATCATTCGCCAAAGATGTTCCGCAGGCGATGCTTGTCTCGGAAAACCTGCGGCAGATTCTTTGGTATCTCGAATAATCCCAAGCCCCGCGTCTGGTTCTTCCAGCCGGGGCTTTTTCAACGTCCGTGCGGTGCCGGCGTATCTGCGCCACACGACCAACAACCGAATTGGTCCATGTCCGGCTCCCACGGCATCCCGCATTTGCATCTGCGGGGCTGTTCGCAAGGCTCGCCGTTGTCGGCCCAGCGTTTCACACCGTCGCGCCCCATCACCCATGGACGAGCTGCCCCGCGCGCCAGATCCACCTTCGTGCCGAATCCACGAGTAATCGCCATCTTTTACTCCATCCCTCTGATTGTTCGGGCCGGCCGCCTCAATCTTGAGGGTCGTGCGCCATATGTTTGCCGCAAGTATTCCGGTACCCGCCCCATGCGTCCGAGTCGTCGCCAGTTGGCCAGCCGCATCCTGCGCGGCTATTGCAGCCCGGCTCATCGCACAGCACTTCGAAGCCTTCGTCGCACTGCTTGCATTCCGGACACGCTTTCAGTTCGTCGGTTTCAGCGAATGGGCTGGGTGCGGTCAGCAGTTCCGTCTCAACCGTCACCGCGCCGCAAACACTACACTTCCATCGCTGTTTTTCCCTGATTCGCCCCACGCCACCTCCTGTCGCCCACCGGGGGCGCAGCTTAGGCTAATCGGATGCACTAAACACCTGCAAGGAGGACTCCGTGCTCCCCTCCTGCTTCGTCTGCGCTGTGGCAGCCTTGAAAACGGCTCGCCGGAATTCCCTCGGGTTGATGACATAGCGAACCGGAAAGACCTCCGTACCCACACCACGGACTTGCGCCGTCCCGTAGCCAAGGAAGCGCCCGATCAAGCTTTGGTCAACCTCTACGCCTTCCACGCGTGACAGGTACATGATCGCGCTCTTCTGCCACAGCCAACCCACCTTGATGACGACTCGTTGATCCGTTACCGCGAGCTCATTCGCGTTCCGCATGATCCTGGAAATGAACCACGTGGCCAGCCCGGCGCCGGCGGCAAACGTCGGCGCCAGAACAGGGAACCGCTGTTCGTACAAAGTCCACGCAGCAGCGAGCAGTGCGGTGGCAATCAGCATGTTCACGACATATCCCCAGTACGACACAGTCGTCTGGTACAGGATTTCCTCGCCCTCTACGAGACTGTCCGCGACATAGGACATGGATTGTTTCCTCTGTTGGCCAGCACACAGTGTAGTCCTGGCCCGGATATAACTTTTCCATCGACGTCTTCCTGCAAATTGCAGAATCCTGCAACCCGCTTTCTCTCCCGCAAGGCTTGGGCGTCTCATGGTGAGACGCGGCCCTGCGGGAGAACAATCATGGAAATCACCCTCAACCACGAACAGGCGCTGTTCGTATTCAAAGGCGAAGATCACGTTACCTGCATGGGGTACGACGTGGTCTACAAGAGCATCCTCGAATTGCACCGGCGGATCAGAAAGCTTCGGATTCTGCCCGACGGCATCGAACTGATGCCGGCTCTCGAGTCCGAGATCGGCACCCTCAAGCAATACGAGCAATACCGCGACATGCTTGGCATTGTTGGCAATCGCAAAATCGGCACCTGGTTCGATTACGACACGCCCGGCAAGGTGCGCAACATCCTCGAACAATACCGAAAGGAAGGCGGTCGCCTGCGGATTTTTTACGGTGATCGCGAGACCGGGGTGGATTGGCTTGAGGAAAACGATGTGCTGGGGCGTATCGGGCGTTCGACAGGCGTTCTGCCAATCCCCCTCCTTGTCGCCGAGGGTGAGCACGGCGGCCCGGGCATCCTGGACAGTTCGATAGTCAGGATCCTCGACGCCGACGCGCGTACGGAGCTTTACCGGCACAAGACCTATCGGCTGCCGGAGATGGAGATCCGCTCGACCGAAGGTATCACCTGTAGCTGGCGCACCGGCGAGCCTCCGAAGCTTTTGACGGAGATGGGTTACACGCACGGTGTCTGGGTCCGCGGCAAGGCCGGCGAGTTTTCGAACCACGCCAACTTCACATCCTATGGCAAGGCTGCACAGTTCGTCGCCTTCATGGCCGGCGAGTGCTGCGAGCAGCCCGTATAGGGGACGCGTCATGATCTATCCGACGCTTCCGAATGCCGTTTCTTCATACGGCGCCTCGATGGGACGTTCCGACACCATTCTCGATCCGGGCGAAGCCATGAAATTCAGGCTCTACCGGATGCCGATGGTCGACGGCGGCTGCTACGACACCGGCGGCGCCTATTGGGGCGCATCTGTTCCCACTGGTGACGGTTACATGTGGCATGCACTTGCCGATGGGCCAACGGGCAGGAACGAAGTCTTTCTGCGTGCCTGGACCCGGATCGCTGCCAAAGCGAAAGTGCGCTCTCTTTTCAGGAACGCTCGCTTCTATCGCTGATCCCGCACGGCATCATGCCGCGCATCTCCCATCCCGCGTCTGTGATTCGCTCACGGCGGGATTTTTCATGCTTGGCGCTACGGCTTCCGTGTAGGCAAGGAAGTCTGTTTTTCACGGTGAAAAACGCCTTGCGCAGGAGAAACGTCATGTCTTCAACCATCCCCGGCTCCTGCCGGTTCATCAATGAATAGGAGGCTGCCATGGAATCAGTTCTCGCGGCGGGTCTTCTGCGGCATGCCGCCAGCGCTATCCGGAACGGCGGCGTCGTCGACACCGCACTCCGTGAAGCCCCACGAGGCGCCAGCAAGTGCGTCCAGAAACTTGTCCTGGAGCGCATCAGCAACGCCATTCCCGGCAAGACGAAAGCAAACATGACCCCGGAAGTCATCAGGGGCGCAATCAAACCACCCGTGCCGTTATCGCCGGCGCGGCATTCGACCGAAACAGAAAAGGAGGCATGATATGGATACCGAGCGCAAAACCTGCGGTTCCTGCCGGCACGGCGCACCCTGCAGCCAATTCCTCAAGGGCAATGGCTGGGTGCAGATGGCGGAAAGCGGTTGGCTGTCCTGCTCCATTCGGCAATCGAACCCACAGGATCAGGCGCGAGTCTTCTCGCCCAACCGTGCCGCCTGCACGCTGTTCAAGCAGTAACCCCCACCCTCCTTGCGCCACACGGCTCAGGAGGGTTTCTTTTCAGGCGACAACTCGCTCCGAGCGCAAGGCTTTCAGTTGGTATTCGCCGCGCGCTCGCACGCGCCGCCCGACGCAAATCTACAGCCTAATTACGCCAGGTGTGCAGCTTGGTCTTTTCGAAGAAAGCGCCGCCTGAACTACCCCGCGCCCTGCGTCTGCGATTCGTTCGCGGCAGGGCTTTTCTTCTTTTTTGCCCCCGATGCCTTTAACAGCAACCAGTCCATTCCGGACACCGGAAGGATGCGCCTCGCCCACCAGAACAACTTTGCCGGAACCGTCACCCGGTACCGTGCGCGAGGCCTGCGCGACTCCAGCGCATGGATGACACAGTCGACCACGGCGGATGCCGGCAGTGTAAACGGGACCGCCGCGCCCTCCTTCCTGAGCCGCTCCAGCTGCACCTCGTACACTGCGCGGTACACGCTGGCATCCATGTCGATGTGGCGCAGGAATGGCGCCACGCAGTTCGCCCGGAAGCGGGTCTCGATCGGGCCGGGTTCGATCAAACTCACCGCGATTTCCGTTCCGGCGAGCTCCAAGCGTAATTGGTCAACAAGTCCTTCCATGGCGAACTTCGACGCAACATAGGCGCCACGGTACGGCAGCGCCGCATATCCCAGCACAGAACTGTTCCACACGATCCTGCCGTGACCCTGCCGGCGCATGACGGGGATCACCAGGTTCGTGAGCTCGACCGCCCCGAAGAGGTTGGCGTCGAACTGCTCGTGCAGCGCTTCGCGTGTGAGATCCTCGACGGCGCCGACCATTCCGAAGCCGGCGTTGTTGAAAAGAGCGTCAAGCGTACCGCCGGTACGCTCCAGCACCTCGGCCACCGCACAGCGGATGCTCTCGCTGTCCGCCACATCGAGCTGCAGCGTCTCGAACGAGGCGTGCACCAGCTCGTTGACGTCTCTCCTGGAGCGGGCCGTGGCGAACACGCGCCACCCCCGGGTGGCCAGTGTCGAGGCCGTCTCAAGCCCGATGCCTGAGCTGCAGCCGGTGATCAGGATACTTCGTTTTACCAATTCAACTCTTCGCCCCTGATGGCGGCGATCGCCGCGCTCACCTTGTCGACCGCCGGCGGAAAGAAACGCACGTTGGCGAACAGGGTCACCACCTGCCCGGCCTGCTGTTCGGAGTCATCGGCAACGTCCCCGAAGCCGCGGTGATTGAGATCCATCTCGGACAGCTCGAATCCATCCGTCGTCTTGCACAGAAAATTCAGACGTTCCAGCGCCTGCGCGGAAACCTCGGACCTCGACAGGTACATGAAAAAATCTCCCGCGCCGCCATTGCGCGCCAGCCGGCCACGCATCTGATGCAGGCTGCTGACGCCGTAGCGATCCGCCTCCACCACCACGAGCGCACGCAGGTCCTTGATGTTTACGCCGATCTCGATCAGCGAGGTGGCCAGCACGATGCTTTTCTGGCCGCTCTTCACAAGCTCCAGCGCGGCCAGTTTCTCCTGCTCTTTCATCTTCCCGTGCAACCCCACGACCTGTCCCGGGTAAAGCTTCTCCCAGATCGGCAAGGCGGACTCCACCGCGAATTTCTCTTCCTCCGCCGGATCCTCGAGAAGGCTGCCGTTGGCGCGCACCAGCGGCAGGATGACCGCGATCTTGCTGCCTGCCTTGACGGTCTCCCGGAGCTTCCTGAACATGCCCGACTTGTCCGGTTCTCGGACCAGATGGGATTTGATGTCTTTCCTGACTGCATACTCGTTCAGGACCGTCAGGTCCATCCCTCCGTACATCACCAACGCCCCGGTTCGCGGGATGCACGTCGCCGTCGCCTCGATCAGGTTCGTGTGCGGCGCCATCAGGGCATCACGCTGCTGCTTCGACGTCTTTTGCTGCTCATCGACCACGAGACAATCCGGGACGATCTTCCGCTCCTTGCAGAAGCGGAATAGCGCGCTGGTGCCGACCAGGATGGGTTTCTTGCCGCCCTCGAACACCTCGGCCGGCGGCTTGGCCTTTGCGGTAACGAGCTCCACTCCAACCCCGGGAAACCATGCCTTGATTTCCGCGTAGGTCTGGTCCGCGAGTGGCGCATTCGGGCTGAAGATCACCACCTGGTGGCCGGCTTCCGCCGCGGCAGCCGCCATCGTCCCGAATACGCAGGTCTTCCCGGTCCCGACGTCGCCGGAAAGGAGAATCCGGTACGGCGACGGCGCAACCAGGCCGTGGTAAATTTTCCGCATGCAGTTGAGCTGCCCGTTCGTTGGCTTGAAGGGAAGCGCGCCGAGCATTGCCTTGATCCTTGGGCCCTCGAGCCTCAGCTGGGCGCCTTCGACCGGCGCATCATTCTTGCTGCGCTTGACCTGCAGGAGGATGTCGGCCACCGAGAGGCTGGTGGCATATTCCCTGGCGATCTCCGCCATCTCGTCGGAATCCGGCATGTGGAGCTGGCGGATCAGAGAGGCAAGATTCTTGAAAGGCTTTTTGCGGCTGAGGGTCGCTCCGACCTCGAGGATTTCTTTTTCACTCCACCCGGGAAAAGCCTTCTTGACGGTCTTGACCGACACGTCGATCGAGGTGGCCACAGCTGTATAGGCGCCACGCCTGGCAATCTCGCCCTTGACCTTGGCCTTCTTCGGATAGACCGGAACGAGCGGCAGATCTTTCGGCGGAAAATGGGCTTCGAGCAGGCGGTAACCGCCACCGTTCGTCTTCATGAGAAGGCCGCTGACGAGAATGTCGCTGCCTGGATGCGCCTGCACCAACGGGTGTCCATTGTCGACAACCCCGCTTCCGGTGGCCCGGATCTCTCGCGCAGTCGACTTTCCCTCGTCACAGTGGGAGAGCATCGCGGCGAAGCGTGGCGGATGCAGGGATTCTTGCGTGACGTGAAGCAGCCTCGCAGACAGGACCACTTCGACGCCTTCACCGCATTGCGACGGCAGACGCCGGGTCACCTCTGAATAGGCCTGTTCGTATCGCACCGGCACCTGAAGAACGGCTTCCGGGGCTTCCGAATAGCCAGCTTCGAGAATGACGGGATTCGTGGTCTTTCTGGCCATGCGTTTTGCCGGCGCGCACTGCGTCCATCAAGGATCAAAACGATGAAACGATCCTAGCAGCCTGGCTGCAAATGGCGGTTTTCTTATACCTGCGGATTCCTTGAAACAAAAGGCTATCCGGATTTGGCTGTGTTTGAAGGCTCACAGCCTGCCTTCTTCGAGTAGCCGGATCAGTGTGTTTATGTCCGCCCCGTAGTTCTTCTCTGGCGTCTCGTCTTGGTGTGGTTCCGCAGCCTTCAACACGGGTGGCCGGGGCGGTGCCACCCTAGCCAGGGTAGGCAGCCCGTAGCCGACAGAATCATCAGCAAATAGCTCGTACCCACGAATCGGCACTGGCTCGCGCTTTCTCTCAAACTTGGGCCGGGACAGCTTGTGCTTGTGGGCACCCTCGGTGAAGAGAATCTTGGCCCTCAGCGCCTCGAACGAGTAGCCCCGTCCCAGCCGGTTCATGACGCGGATTAGGCTGTTCAGCGACTCGGTGTAGGCATTGGTGACGGGGTGCTCGAAGTATTCGATGATCCACGGCTGCCAGTTCGTCCAGGCGCGGATCAGGTCATGGAAGGCATCGCGGACTTCATGCGTGACGCTCTTGTTCCATGCCTCATACCGGCGCATGGCTTCAATGGGGTCGCCTGAGTGATAGACCCCGTAGAAGTCCTCCTTGAGCCGGTACGCCAGCCCTAGTTCAGGGTAGTTCTTCGTCCAGCCGTCCATGAGCAGCCGTTCCTGATCGTTCAGGTCGCGCTCGCGCTTGAGCAGCACGAACCGATCATGCATCAGCCCCCGGCGCTGCTTGGGCGTCAGTTGCTCGCGCAGGCTTTTCCGGACCTTCTCCAGGGCGTCGTTCGCCATCCGGACGACGTGGAATTTGTCGATGACGATCCGGGCGTCAGGAAGGACCGCCTGGACGGCATCGCGGTAGGGGGCCCACATGTCCATCGCCACGTACTGCACCTCAGATTTCCCTTGCAGGTTGTAGAGGTAGTTCACGACCGTCTTTTTGTCCCGGTTGGGAAGCATGTTGACGATGGTGTTGTTGCGGATGTTGCTGATGACGCAGCGGGGCCGGATCAAGTGGATTTCGTCGATGCCCATCCATTTGGGTGTTTCGAAGCGGAATTGCGCTTCCAGGTCGTTGATGTAGTCCCGGAAGATGTTGCGCACCGTCTTCTCGTCGATCCCGACTTCCTCAGCGATGCTGGCGAAGGTGCGCTTCAAGCTCTGCTGCCCGATCCACTTGGTCAGTCGGTCGGTCATTTCCCGCTTTGCGTTCACCGCCGGCAGGGCTTCCATGAAGGTCTTGCCGCAGGACAGGCAGCGCCAGCGCCGGGTATCGACGTAGATGCCCACGCGCTTGCCGTGGGTCGGCATGTCACGAATGACTTGCTCGTTGCGGCCGTGGCCGCGCAGAGCATCCGACCGGCAGGAGGGACACACCGAAGGCGGGTTCGAGACCTCGGCCGTGATGTGGTAATCGTGGTCGGTTTCCTCGACCCGCACTACCTTGTAGTCGGGGAGGTTCAGGATGTTCGCAGGCATTACTTCTTCTTGACGACGATGGCGGAGGACACTCGGGCGAGTTCTATAGCAAGCTCTGCGCGCTGCGCAGCCTCAACGTCAAAGGGTTCTGGGTATCGAGCCACTAAGGCCCCGATTCACATCCAATGCGGCGAAGCGAGCTTTGTTCTCCTCGCCGACACAGATGGAATTCCAGCCCATCGCGTAAGCCGTGTCGGTTTCCAAGTCGCACCACTCGTCCATGAAGAGAATGGGCGTCGTTGAATTCGCCAGAGAGCCCAGGGCCGCTTTCTTCCCAGCCTCGACAGCCTGTTCCGGGGTAAGGCCCGGTGCCATGTTGAATCCTCGCATGTCATGCTTTCCTTTGCTTTGCTGCTGCGTCCCAGCCGGCTTGGCCCCAGGACGCCTGGCAATACTGGCAGTGACGAACCAAGCCAACCTCAGTTGCTCGCCACTGAGTGACACCGTGCTTGTCACACCCAGGGCAACGTAGCCGCTTCGGCTTTCGTTGCCCGTAGCCCTGGCCAGCGCGAACGCCCATCAGTGGCTCCGAACGCAACGCCTGAAGTAGTAGGAGCCTTCCGGCTTCGAGAAGTCCATGTTCAGCCGCTGAGTAGCCTTGTTAACAGCTTCCTGGTATTCAGCAGCACGAACCTCGACGGCGACCTCGTTTCCGGAAAAACTCTCCAGGTACGTGACCGTCCACGCCGGGTTTCCAGCGCCGTGTGCCATCGCGGCCTCTTCGTGAAACGTGCTCATTGCAACCTCCGTAGACACATCTTAATCCGGTTTCAGTATAAGACGACGCCAGAAGAAAAGCAACAACTAAATCCGGTTTTACACTGGTTTGTCACTCGCTCGTCATCGAGGAGAAAACACACTCAAATCCGGATACCCAAACAAAAAAGCCACCCAAAAGGATGGCTTTCTGTCCTGTCACTGCGCCCGCCTACAGGAGGCAACGGTTTTAACCGACCCAGGAGGGTTGCTCCTGCCAGCGATGGCGACGGGTTCGGAAGCTCGGCAGCTCAAGCTTTGCACTTGCACCTGGAGGCAGGCTGTGCGTTTGCAGCATGGCAGAAATTCACGGGAGTTTCAAGCGATCAAGGCAACAGCCCTTTTTCATGGAACTTCCAGGCCATCCAGGACTGGAAATCCCTGTCCCTGGCTTGCGGGAGAAAACTTGCATGCAAGTCGGGCCTGGCGTCCGCCAGCCACTGGCACAGCATGATGAAATACATCCCGTCCAGCTTGCCCGGCTTGAACATGATGCGGTCCTGCGGCCGTGCAGCAAGATGATCGTTCACCAGCCTGTCGCGCTCGTCTGGCGGCATCGCCTGAATTGCCTGCGCAAGCGTGGCACGCTGGTGCGCCGCGAATTTCTCCTGGAGGACGCGCATTCGCTGCTCGTCCTGCTCCTGTTGCCGCTTCCGTTCCGCTTCCTCGAGCAGCCTGGCGTCCTCCGCCTCGCTTTGTGCTTCGCCCTTGGCGACGTTCACCAGGATTCCGCGGAAAAATGCCGACCGCGAGTAAATCTTCGATCCCTTCTTGCGCCAGCGATGCTCCGCTTCATGCAATCGTTTCAGTGCTTCGGCAACCTGTTCGAACTGATAAAGCTGGCTGAAATTTGCAACTTCCTTGTCCGTAAAGCCGATGTTTTCGAGTTCCTTCAGCATCTCTGCTGGCCAGCCAAGCGGGAAATCGAATGCTTTCTGCAGCTTCGGGATGAACTTGAAACGCAGGCGAACCACCCGCCGGCCGGACTTTTCTTCCTTGAACTCGACGGTATGGTTGAGCGCGGGGTGCGCGTTGAGAATTTCCAGGCCCGGCACCAGATACCGGCGCTTGAAGTCCTTGTAGTCGACCACTTTCTTGACACCCTTGGCATCGACCTGCACAAACCGGCTCGGTCCGATGATGAGATCGATCCAGGTGGCCAGTTCCAGCGCCGGCGTCACCTTGGCCGAAGTACCGATGTAGCGCCAGATGTTCTGGTAGAGACCAAAGGCGGATTCCTGTCCGGGCCCCGCATCACGTCCAATGCCGCTCAAAACCGTCCACGAGAGGTTCGCCCACATGTTCGGTTCCAGAAACCAGAGCAGGATTTCCGGTTCGAACGCGAAACGCGTGTAGCCCAGTTTGTCGCCGATGCCCTTGTCGCGCCGGATCAGAAACGGTGCCACCGACTCATACTGGGCTTTTCCATCCTCCCCCAGCACGTTCCAGGAAAACCGGAAACCGACCAGCTCGGCCAGGGTGTCGTGGATCCTCTCCATGTTCGAAGTGCTCAGCCCGGCAAGCCGGGCCAGCTCCTTCGTGCGGATTTCGAACAGCGGCGTGGCGCGGTCTTCCCGGATCTTGCGAACCAACGCCTGAACCTGTTCCTTGGGCCTTTTCCGAAGGTCCAGCTGAACCGCGAGCGGCAACGCTTCCAGCAGCTTGCGCGCGGAAAGCTTCAGCGAGGCATCCCGTCGTTCGGGGATCGAATGGATGGCGGCAACCGGTTTGCGGTAGAGGTTGACCGACTCCGGCAACAGGAGCTCGTCGGAATGAAATAGTTTCTCCTGCGTGCCCCGGGTCTGCGCTTCGGCCGCCAGGATCTCGAAGTCCTTGCTCGCGTCCTCCTCGTCGAGCAATGTCCTCAGCAGCTCGGGCTCGGGCTGGTCCGCAGGATTTTCGTCTTCCGTCTCGCGGGCCATTAAAATCTCCGCTGGAAACCTTGCCGTTCGGGGCTGCGCATCTGATCAAATGCGGGAAAGGGGCCTCTCCCGGTCGGTTCCGCCCGGCTACAGGCGCGGTGGCACCATAAAGAGTCCATGTGCCATCATACCACCAGCCATGGTGGCGACCACCGTCCGCCCGTGTGCCACCAACGCTCCGGCCTTATGCCAAAACGCCACCTGTCCGCAGATCCGCCACCGTGCTCTGCAAAAACGCCCCTTTTGTCATGCGCAAACGCCACCTGAAGACGCCAAGGCGCCACTTTGGTTATGCGTCCACGCCACCACGCCGCACGCAAGTCACGGATTTTTCAGTATATTGTCAGGTTGTAACCTTGGGACTGTGTTGGAATTCCACAAACAGCCGTTGTTGTCGTCTTGCAGAGATGCCGGCAATTCCCGCCCTCGCCACACCGGGTAACAGCGGTGGCGGTTTGGCATACGATCCGGGTATGCCCAGCACAAATGGTGGCTGTTTTGCATACGGTTGATGTATTGCAGATATGGCCGGACGGCTGTCGCATACCAACCCTGTGCATCGGGTATGCCAACCGGTACACTACGGGCCATGGCCGAGATCAAGGATCCACGCGGAAAGCTTCTTCTGGGAGAGGCGGTCAGACTGCTCGTGCAGTCCGGCGCCTCCGGCGTGGCAATCACCGATTTCATCAACGAATACTCGGAGATCATCAAGAGCGCCCTGGTCGAACAGCAGCCCCCCGTCTCCGACCTGAAGAGCCAGATGAAAGAAGCCGTCAGGGAAGTGTTGCATGAGCTCGCGCCACCCGCCAAACGCAGTGGCCCCGAAAAGCGCAGACGAATTCAGGTCATCGTTGACGGCACGAGGACGTCTTTGACATTGCACGCCAGCCTGCTTGCAAAGACCGTGGAGATCCTTGGCACGAACAAGCAGGCACGCCAGCTCGTGAACGAACTGGCGAACTCCAAGCCGGCCGATCACCCCAATCGTTCAGCCTGGGTCGAGGAGCAACTAAAACATCATCTGCTCCTCGTCAGAGCCGAGGCCGCCACGAAGACGGCGCACTGAGGCGGCTCCCAGTTTTGCAAAGAAAAACCCTGCCGCGAACGAGTCGCAGACGCAGGGTGGGAGGTTACTTTGACAAAAGCAATCGATGCGGCATCTTGTCTGCTCAGAACTCACCCCATTCCCGCAGGTAATAAGCGACACCCTCGTCGCTCAACCCCACTGAAAACAGGCGTTCACGCGCCCCCCAGGCATCACCGTCAAAGAACAGGCGGTGCGCCTCGGCAACGGCGTTCTCGGCCGTCGACCGCGCCGCCTTGAGACGCGCTGCGCGGGCAGCGGGCGAATGATAGGCGGCGTATTCCTCCTGGCTCTGCATTTCCATTACCCCTTTCTTCCGTCACCAGGTCTTTCTCCACCATGGAGAACCAACCTTGTATCCGGCAAGCGGCTGCGCGAATGCGGTTTTCCAAAGAAAAGCCCGCCGGAACGAATCCAGACGCGGGCATGGGGAAATTACTGTTGAACCGGGTGCTCGACGACGGAATAGCCGCCATTCGGGTCAACTGTCAGCATGAACGACTTTCCTTGAAGCGAAGGGTAGTCGCGCAGGGAGACGGCCCGCTCGCCAAGAAGCCCGGAAAGAATCTCCGCAGGCGGCATGCCGCGCAGCTCCTGGATCTTCCTTTGCAGGGCGCTCCAGTCGCTTTCCATGTCGTCCTCTTCCCATCGGTCTTCGCTCATGTAGCTTGAGACCTGCTGGACTGCCCAACCACTCGCCGGTGCCTCGCGAGGCACCAGAAAACGACTCCCGTCATACAGCACGGTATCGGCAATGATCACGCTATCGGTCCAGCCGCCAGTCTCGGACGCCACGCTGATCGTGAATGATTCGCACAGAACCACCGGAACGGACCAGACATACGCGCCGTTCATCGTGCCCTCGCCGTACGCACCCGTTTCGGTCACCTTCGTGGCCCGGAAGTCGAGGGTCCGTACATGCTTGTGCGCCCAGTGTCCGGCATCGAACCAGCGCCGGCTCACCAGCAGCGCCTTGCGCGCATGAGCGTAATTCCACGTCGCGATCGAATCATCATCTGCATCGACGTCATCAAGGAGCTCAAGCAACAGCACCTTGCCGTCAATGACATCCTGCATCGCGACGTGATTCTCGGGATGATGCGCGAACCAATCCCACTCGTGGGCAAGAAACGGCTGCTCGACGAAGCGCTCCACCGCTTTGCGCGGAAGCAGGGCAATGTCGTTCAGGAAATCCCGCCCGTAGTGCTCAATCGCACTCCAGAACTGTTCGAGGAACTCCGTAGGCGGCAGGCTTGCTTTTTTCTCGATCAACAATTGACGCCAGGACGCACGAATAACGGCATCGACTTGCTTGATGCACTCTTCCGTATCGAGGAGAACATCCCGGTCGGGCATGCGCGCGACAAATTTCGTCGGATCGAGATGCACCACGACAGCCCGTTCATCGGAGCCGTAGTACCCCCGCCTTTCGTCAACCCTGAAACCCTGCAGGTACAGAAGCGTTCGCAAGCAGACGTTGCCATCATCGAGCCCGGGAATCGAGACGAGCCCGACGTCCGTATGGACGAAACGGCGATCCGCCGCGTCGATGGCATGGCTGCGCGGCATTTCTTCGCCATCGAGGAACACGCGAACCGGGAATCCACGTGAAAACTCGCGGATTGCCTGTTTCGTTTCGTGGGCCCTCAACTTGAGACCGTGCAACACCAGTCTCGTACCGGATTTTTCGGTGCTTTCCAGGTGAACCATTACCGGCACAGACCGAAAACCAAGTACCTCGTCCGACTTGAATGCCACGCGGAAGCCGCGGGATTCGATTTCCATTGCATCGGTTGCGTACAGCGCGGAGAGAAACCCCATCCCGTACGGCAACCGTTCGGCAATCACTTCCGCCGACCAGCCACTTTCCGCGACCGACAACAGCACTGCCATATCGGTGATGCCGCAGCCGTCGTCGACGATCTCGGCTGTGACTGTGTCGCCGTCTTCTTCGATCGTGATGCGGACTTCGGTTGCGCCGGCGCGGTCGCTGTTTTGCAGAAGCTCCTTCCACAAAGTCGTCTTCGTGGTAAAGGCGTGCTTCAGGCCGTTCATCAGCCCTCTTTCGTTGACCTTGAGGGTGATTTCGTTGACTGCATTCATGTTTGACTCCTGATGCAAGGTCAGGAAGACCGCCTTCCCGATACCGCCTTGCAGCAGAGCCAGCCGTTGTCCGCGAAGAGGTTTCCGTCTGCCTGGCAGAGTGGCGGGGTTGCTTTGGAATCACTGGCGCCTTTCAATTGGAATGGGTGGCTGGTTTGAAGCCGAGCCGGTGGCTGGGTTGGATTGGAAACGCTGGCTGGAATGGTGTGGAATATGCGGCTGCGATGCCGCACGGCCCTGGACGGCGCGCATGAAAAAAGCCCATCCAACCGAAGTTGTGATGGGCTTTGAGGGGATCCGCCAAAGCGGAGAATTCAGGCGCTGTGTAGTCCGGAACCGCGATCATGACTCGCCGGACGCTCCCGTTTGCGCAGGAACAAAGCGAAAATCGTGATGCCCGCAGCACCCAGAACCATCACCAGCAAGCCAAGGCCAAGTCCTGTGACGAGACTCATGATTCATCTCCTTGTTCGTCCTGGAGGGATTCTAGGATAAACGCCAGCACCTGCAAACCGAGCCAGGCGCATGCTCCGAAAAGCAGAGCCAAACCGTTGCCTTGATGATAGCCGACCGCAGCCGAAGCCGCAGCCGCGCCCCATGAAGCACGTCGAAACTCCTTGGCGGTAGCTTCGAGTGCCTTGACGTTGAAGTGGAACCTCAGTGCCATGACCGTTCACCAGGCGCCGGCGTCGTCAGGCAACCGGAAGTCGCCGGCGATATCCGCGATGATGCTGCGGGTGTCGTCCTCGAAAGACGAGTCGTCTTCAACCCATTCGGAATCATCCAAACGCGCGGCAGACGGACTTGCTTTCTTCGGCTTCGCAACGGGTGCGACTGCTTGAGGCTGCGGTTGCGCCTGCGCCGGTTCGCTTTGCACCATGAGCCTGGGGAAACCCTTGGCAGCCAGCTCTGCCGGATTCATGATCCGATCGACAACCACGCGCAAGGCAATCGACTGCACGTCGTCGATCTTGCCGCGCACGGGGAGCGTTTTGAGGATGCCTTCGAGCACAGTGGCGACTTCCTTGATCCTCGGATTCAGGAACGCAAGGCTGGCTGCCTTGCGCTGGATCTGGCCGAGCACACCGGAAATTGCCGCGGTGAACACGTGCTTGCCGGGATCCTTCACGCCCATGTCTCTGATCATGTCGCTGAATTCCTTCAACGCCTGACCCGACATGCCTTCGAGCTCTTCGTCGAGACCAGCTGCAGCCTGAACCTGCTCGGCGGTCAGCTGAAATCCCGCGTACGCGAAGTGGAAGCCGCGCTCCAGCTCGTCAGACGAATAGGCCAGGCGACGAATCGCGTCGGCCTCATCCGGATTACGAGCGGCCCACTGCTGGTTCATCGCCGGGAACGCCTCGATGAAAGCAGTAGTCTTCTGCTTGAACCTGGTCTCAAACTGCACCAGCTTCTGCAGCAACTCCTCGGCAAGCGAGTTTTCCACTGCCCAGGCATCGAGCAGCTTGAGTTTCGACCCGTAGGTGCGGCACAACCGGAATAGCGCGGTGCTCATCTGGTTGAAGTCGCTGAGAGACTTCGGGTCGATCACATCCTGCAGCACGGTCTTGCGGCGCGCCTCGGACTGCTTGCTGCTTTCCAGGCGGCGGGCGCCCGAAAGAAACGACGGCCGAACGGCCACAATTGTGACTTTCTCCAAAACTTCCATGAGTTTTCTCCATGCAAAGCCCGCCCCCTCACCCCGAGGGAACACGTCGACCTTGCAGTGGAGTCAGCCGCAGCGTGAATGCAGCTTTCCGTTTCGGTTCATGTCATATCGTATGAGCCGATATGACTTTGGCCGCAAAAAAAGCCCAGGGACCGGAGTCGCTGGGCTTGTGTGGGTTTGCTTGCGCTACCGCTTGTGGGGCGCCTTTTCCATCTTCCTGATCATGAGCTGGAGGCCGATAAAGACCAATCCAGCCGACAGGCCAGTCAGTGTCATCACCTTCAACGCGAAGTTAATGGTTTCTGCTGCCATGTTCATCTCCTTGATGTCTATGGTAGACGATTTTACTCGTCTTTTTCACAAGGCTCCTTGTCGCTGAAGAAAGCGGCCAGGGCCCAGAGGAACGAACCGGCAACAATCACCGCGATCGCCCACCAGACATCGATTCCAGAGACATCGAATTTCAGGAAGCCGATGTCGCCATTGGCGCCCCGGAGCCCCAGTGCCGCAGCGCCGGAGACCAGGAGGATTTCACCCAGCTTTTTCAGCGGAGCGGAAAACGCCTTGGCGACTTTCTTCAGGAAAGGGAGCCAATCCCAATTCAGCAAGCGGGTCACCCACTTGGGGACCTTCATTTTCAGTTTCATTTTTTCTCTCCTTGCATGCAAAGCCATGCCAGACCATCCGGCATGAACGAACTTTGCCTTTCCGGAAGCGGTTGCGCTCATCTGGCATTGCGCAATGGCTGCCCTGAAGGCAAAGCGACGGGTTTCCGCGGTGGAAACCGGCAATGCGAAGGAGATGAGCATGGGATGGACTTACACCCACAAGCCCGCGGGCCAGAAAATTCTCGACTTTTTTGTCGACCACGGTGTGCTGCGCTGGCCGGACGACAATCCGCGCGAACACCGTGTGCTCGACACGGCTCTCGTGAACCTTACCGAGTTCTACGTGGCCCTGGAGGTCACGGACAAGGCAAGCGGCGAGCGTTACGTCACTGCGCTGGTGATTCTGGTACGTATGACACGCGACCACCGGTACAACTTCGGGTGGAAAGACATGAGTGAGGCAATGGGTCCGTACCAGACCAACTGCCCCGAGCGCATCCTCAAGCTTCTGACGCCGACCGAGCACGAATGGGCTGCCGAGTGGCGCCAGAAATGCTGGAAGAAGATCGAGGAACGCAAGCTCGTGCCGACGCTACGGAAAGACGTCGTCCTGAACTTCCAGACGCCTATTCCATTCGCAAGCGGCAAGCAAGACAAGCTGGTGGTGACGTCTGTCAAAGGGCGCCGGGTCAGCTGCACTGATGCGGACGGCTGGGGCTGGTACCGTCTGACCCGCGACTGGATCAACCACAAGGCAGCGATCGGCGAGCTGAGCTTTTCCAGGAGGAACGCATGAACAATATGATCGATGAAATCGTGGCCGCAGCACAAACGGCAGAAAACGGCGTATTTGCGACGTTCGAGGTGTCCTGGAAGTTCGTTGCGACGATTCAGATCGAAAAAATGGATTCGACGGATCTGAACGAAGACACGCTGCGCCAATTGCTTGGCGAACAGGTCGACGAACTGATCTCGATGGAGGATTCCTCCGATGCGATCGAGATCGAATCCCTCATCGGGATTCGCGACGATGTGACCGATTGCCTAATCGGGACTCCGCTCCGCTTACGCCACTATGCGGTGATCGGCCGAATCCCCGGCGATGACGAGGATACGTGCCGTACTTTCACAGCGACCTCGCACGTGGAAGCCATGGAGATGTTCGCCGACGTTGTCTACGCCGAACGCAATCTGTCCGAGAAAGATCGCGAACAGATCGCCGACGAGACCGGCAGCGACCTTGGGGTTTTCATTAACCAGGTGCTCGCTTCGGACTCCACAATCGACGAGCTTTGACCGCCGGCCTTCGGCGGGTTTGCCCCCCCCCTTCCCCGCGTCTGTGATTCGCTCACGGTGGGGATTATTTTGGGTCGTCCTTCCGTTGCGGCGATGTGCGCTGGGCATCTTCCAATCTGGCCTGCATCCGACCACCTTATCGGGGCCATGGACCAAATCTGAACCCGGGTTCCGTGCTGCGGCCACGGTCATCGCACGCCCATAAGCGACCGGATGCGGTCAAGGGCTTCGTGTGCGGCTGCGCGCGCTCCTTGCTGCACACTCGCTGCGGCAATCGCGTCGGGCGCGATCTTTTCCGTGTGCCGCCACGCCCCAAGCCGGCCGGCGCGTACGAGCTTCAGCAACTCGGCGTGCGGCACGCTCCCCGACGCGCCTACGAGCTCGCCATGGAAACCACTTGACCGCTGCCGGATACGGATCGCCTGCGCCCCTCCGTCGACGCAAACCAGCGTGTCGACCAGCGCCTCTAACTGCTGCTCGCCGCGATGCGCGGCCGCCTGTTCAACCGCCGCGGCATCCAGCTCACGTTTCTGCCACGCGTAGTCGACGTCCTGCCGGATCAGGTGCTGCAGGAAGCCGACCAGCATGCGTCCTCGCCGCTTCTCGATTGCCGCACGCTTTGCTTCCACGATGTCGGACAGGCGCTTGTTGGACTTGCCCGCAAGGCGCATGAGCCAGAACACCGTCCAGCATGAAAGCCCTTTCTCGATCAGACAGAAAAGCTCCCGCGGTACCGGCTTGTGCACCGCTGGGCGGTTATGGGATTGTCTCTTCGAAGAAGATTGCTCTAACGAGTCTTCCTTAATGAGTGGCTCATTTTGAACCACAGGTGAATGGGTCTGGTCGAACAATGACTGCGGAGGCCTTGGTGCGATCTCGCGCGCCGCGCTGTCGAAGGTTCGCGCGAGCCCGGCCTGCTCGACGAATGTGGCGGCAAAACGGATCGGAGTGCCCTGGTAACGTCGGCGGCGCGCGTCGTAGCCCTGATCCTCCCGCACCAGCCAGCCGCGTTCTTCCAGAACCGCGTATGCGCGTTTCACGCTCGAGCGTGAAACGCCGGCGGCCGTCGCGATGAAGGCCTGGTTGTAGGCCGAGGGATGGATCAGCGCCGGATCCTTGAAGTTGCGCCGCGCCAGCAAGGCAATCAGGACCTCCTGGGTTGCACGGGTCATCGCGAGGAAGTCGGGCATCTGGAAAAGACGCCTGATCGCCGCCCGCAGGACGGCATCATCCGTCGCGCGCGTGGTCTCCAGTGTCTCCGAAAACCCATCCAGCGAGAGTTGACGTGGCAATACGGCGTGCACAGACATGCTTTTCTCCAACACCCTGTTGGCGACCGTGCACAGCTCTCATCACCTCTCATCCCTCTATCTGACCTGGCAAAACGAACTTGTTGTGGGCAACCGGAAGAAAATGCTTGACTATTTAATTCTTAACTGGTAAAAATTAAAGTAATCACCGGTTGATCTGGTGATTCCTGGCGCCAACCAGGTATCGTGTTTTGTTCGCTTCGTAGTTCGTTTTGCTGGTTCGTTTGCCAGATCAGTGATGACGAGTTCAATTCGAGTTGACGAGTTGCTGTACACGAAAGCCCGGTTTTAACCGGGCTTTTTTTTCGCCCTCCTGAAACCGTCCGTGCGGGACGGGCCAAAAAAAACGCACCCCTGTCCAGGTAGTGCGTGTGCTTTTCACCTTGCGTAGTTCGCAGTCCTTTGGGCAGCGCGAAATGCCATGCCAAGGACGATGTTCTGCAGCATCACCGCAGAGCGGTTCGCCGCTTCCTCCCGGGCCCTTTCTTCCAGCCGGCGCCGCAGGCTCGGGGAGAGCGCGGCCGGATCCGCCAATGCCAGGGCCCGGGAGCGTTTCTCGGCGCGCAGAAGGCGCCAGTGATTGCGCGTGGCGTTCTCCACTTCCGCGCGCTCGACGCGTCCCTGTCGTTCCAGCGACGCGAGGATTCCGCCTATCTCATGAGCCGCTAACCCTGTCGTCTCGCGTATCTCGCCGATTGTCGTCGTGCGCCCTGTACACATGCGCATGGCTTCAATTACCCGGTTGGTCTTGTTCAGTTTCCCCATCGTCTTGCTCCTCCGTCGAATCGATTCCGTTGGTCAAAAAGTGTCGAGGTCATTTACAGCAGTCCGAGGGTCCGTGGTCATCGTGCACAACGCACACGGTGACGTGGATGCCTTTATAATCCGTGTTGCGTGGTTGTGCAAGTGCTTTTATTCTTGCTCGCGTTGCCGTGGATGTGCTGCGCACATCACCGGTCGGGCAACGGCTGGCTCCAGGGCAAGGTGAGCCTGGTGCCCGCGGTGGGGACCGGCCTTGTTTTAAGGAGCAAGTGATGAACATCAAGACCGTTTTGGCGGCGGCAAGTCGTCTGGCCGCGCGCTTGTTTGGCACGTCGGCTTCGGCAGGCTGGCTGTGGGTCGGCGACGACGATGCGTCAGTACTGTTCGAGAAGAAGTTCGAGCACGACGAGTTCTTCGTCGTGGCCCGGCTTGCCATCGACGAGGACAGCGGGGTTGACGCACGGTTTTCCGACGTATGGAAGCCGGGTGCGATGTTGCTGCCCAAGCGATGGAAGGAGCACCTGTCGCGGGACATCCAGTGGTACGTCCCGCGTCAAGGCCTGAAAGCATCCTGGGTTCTCCAGGACCACATGCAGAGCGACATTCAGGTCGCGCTGGGCGAACGCCCGCTATACCGCCTCGACGTGGAGATCTGGTTCGGCAACGAGTGCCTGATCATCCGCGGCAACCAGGGGCTGGTGCTCAATCTCGACGACTACAACTTTGTCGAGGTCGAGGAGATCACTGCTTCGCTCGCCGAGGAAGCAGTGGCGGCAACCCGCAGAACCAGGCTTTACGAAGATATGGTTCTCGGGATGTGCTGATTTCCCCAAACCCGCGTCAGTGATTCGTTCACGGCGGGTTTTTCTTTGTGCGCAAAACCGCATCGACGCACAGGCTGTCTTTGTTGCAAGGGTCGGAGGCGTTCGTTGTGAATGCTGCCTTTGCAAGGAGAATCAAGATGCATCAACATGCCACCCAGAGTCCGGAAGCCACTCTGAAATACTCCAAGGCGGTCATTTTCGTGCCGCGGGAGGGCTCGATGCTCGATCACCAGATCGCGCCAGCCAGCGGTATCGTTGGCGTCATGAATGGCGGGCAGTTGGTCCTGTATTTCGAGGGTAACCTGTTTCAGTCGAGCAGCCTTGCCCGCCCTGAAGATCGTGTGTGCTGTGCCTTTGGGCGTGCCAGTGTCGGTTATCCAACAATCGCCAAGCGTGGCGTGGCTCCGGAAGAATACGTCGACCTGATCCGCGTCGGCGAGGTGCATTGGCCCAACGAGATTCGCTGGGACAGCCCGGGCAGCGCCCTGGTATTCCAGGAATACATGGCACGCCAGCAGACGCAAGGCGCCCTGTCCGGTTTGCATGTCATGGAAGCGGACATGACGGAGCTGCTGGAGTCGTACGAAGATCCCAGGACACGCGAGGAATGGCGCTGGATCGAGGCCATGGCGAGCTTCAATCATGTTGCCAATGACGTGACCCCCGGCGTGTTCGAGTTCCTGGTGCGTGTGCGGGAAGCGGACGAGTATGAGGCCCCGCCTCCGCTCGCGGTTTGCGGCGTGCTCGATGCCGCACGCGCCCAGGGCATTGAATGGGTGATGTTCTATCAGGGCTGATCGCTAGCACGGCAGCCGCCCCCCCAACCCCGCGCAGATTCGTCTGCCGGGGCTTTTTTGTGTGCGCGGAAACCCGTACTGACGCTACGGCTGACATGCGGACAACGGACAGCTTTTCGCGGTGAAAAGCGCGTTGACTCTGAGTGCACAAGGAGGCAACAACATGGAGATCAAGAAAATCTCCGAGCTGTTCGGCGTGGCCGCGCCGGACACCGCTCAAATCGAAGTGAACGAACCTTCGTTCGAAACGCCGGAAATAGACTCGGCGTACTCGTTTAACGAGGACCAGATCCGGCGTTTGCAGACCTGGTGGCGGGGCAAGGTGAAAAAGTCGATCTTCCTCACCGGGCCCACCGGATGCGGGAAGACCACGCTGATCGAGCAGTTCGCCGCGCGCATCGGAGCCGATTTCTTTCTGGTTCCCTGCCACGGCAAGCTCGACATGGCCGAATTGCTCGGCAGCAAGGGCATCGCCAAGGATGGTTCGACGTTTTTCGAGCACGGTATCGGGGTGCGCGCCATGCGGCACCAGCGCCCGTGCATCCTGGCCATGGACGAGATGAACTTCGTCCCACCGGGCTCGATCGGCCTTCTCAACCGGATTACCGAGCTGAAAAGCTTTTCGATTCCGGAAACAGGAGAGGTGATCACGCCCATGCCCTGGGTCCGCATTGCGGCAACCGGTAACGCGGTCGAACGTGGTGACGATGCAGTTCGTTACCGCGGTACGCAGGCCATGAACGTCGCCCTGCTGAACCGGTTTCTCGGTATGCGGATGAACTACATGGAGGCGACATCGGAAGCTGCGATGTTGAATACGGCGATTCCTGGCCTGCACCCCAGGCTGATCGAGCGTCTGGTCGAGCTCGCCAATGAGGTGCGGAACGGATTTGCCCAGGGCACGCTGGAAGTCGTCATGTCCACCCGGACCCTGCTCGACATGGCCCAGGCCTTGTTCGACCGGAAGGCGCTTGTGGCGAAAAATCCAGTCGAAGAGGTCAACTGGGCGATGGAGTTCTGCCTGACCGACCTCGCGCGGCCGGAAGACCGCGATGTGGTTGCACGGCTGGTTCAGGACAAGTTTCACGGCCTGAAGCTGTCCCCGGCAACCGCAACGGCGTCGCCAAAGCCGAAGACGTTCTCGTCGGCGCCTGTCGACCAGTCGAATGCCGAGATCAGCTTCTGGATTCATCCGAACCGTGGAGCCAAGGGTGCGGCATTCTGGGGATACGTCGAAAGCGACGGCGTATGTCGGTCCGTCAATGGCAACATTGACGAAGCAGCCCCGCGAGACGGCGAAATTCGCGACATGAAGTGGATCGCTGACCGCGCCAGGGACAAGGAAGCCAAGGGTTACACCAGGGTGTCAGCCCCTTGTCCGATTCTCCTGCCAACCGGCTCGAGTTCCTCGCAAAGCGAGGTCATCGATGCAGTCAGGGCTGTCGTTGAACTTGTGAGGGATTACAGGGACAACAAGCCCGTGCAAGTCCCGGGAAACCTGCAGGCCTTCATTGTCGAGGCCATGACAGCGTTCTCCTGATTTTCCTCCCCCCAACCCCGCATGGATTCGTCCGGCGGGGTTTTCTTTGTTGGGAATCCTCGGTTGCGCATCGGCTTATCCAGGAACAAGGAGCGCTTCCCGTGGTGGGAACCCTTGTCTGAAAAGGAGCAAATCATGCAGGAACAACAGTCGATCAAAGTCTTCGTCCTCTGCCGGGACGCCAACGGCGCACCGGATCTGGTGACCTATCAAATCGCGGCCACGGCCGACGAGATAGGCAACGGCGCGCACTACGAGATGGCCATTGCCCGCGCGGAAAACGACGCCTACGAGAGCCCATTCGAGGCGTTCGACGAGCACGATCCCGCGGCGCGCAGGATTGTCCGGGTTGAGCCCGAAGAGCCTGAAGTCTCTCATTACCTGCTCATCATGGTTGGCGACGTCGAGCCCGAGTTGTCCGGGCCTTACCCGCACGCCGAGGCCGTGCTGGAGGCAGCACGACGTCAGCGCGACGGCGACCCGGACATGGAAAACGGTCTGTTCAGGCTGACCGTCCGTAATGGACAGCCCGAAGTCGCCGCCTTCAGCGGCATGGATCTCGAACTGGACGAGTTCGCGCCTTAACCCCTCCCTACCCGGTTCATTCCTTCGGAATGGCCGGGTTTTTCAATGCCAGGTATTTGTTGTACCGTGCTCGGCCAAAAAAAATCCACCACGGCCGAAGCGCATGGTGGATTGGGGAACGTCAGACCGCGTCCCGGATGGCCTGCATGAGGCCGTCCGCGAGTTGATCCGTCGTGTTGACTTCGATCCATGACAACCCGAACGAGTCGAGCAGGTCGGTGAATCGTGCGAGAGACCTTCTCTCGTGTTCATGGCCGGAATTGATCAGCAGAATGGATGTTTCCACGCCGAACGACGCGCAGGTCTGCAAGGCGGCAGCGGTCCGGTCCGGTTCGGCGGGAAAGCCGTCCGTCACCAGCAACAGCAGCTTGCGTTCCTCGTCTCGTGTCGCCAGCTCCGGTACCACGCGCTCGACCGCCTGCCCCGTGAGGGTGTTGCCTTCGGTCTTGTGCCAGTGAAGGTCCCTGATACGTCGCCACGCCTCCTCGAAACGCTTGACCGGAGTCAGGTTCTCACCGAAGAAGTGAAGCGAACACGGCACCTCATGCTTGTCCATCGCCGAGACGGCGGCCCGTGCGGAAGCAACGGCGCCATGCAGCCTGGACACGCCGTCGGCAAGCGCGGTATCCATCGACGCCGAAACGTCGAGCAGCACCGAGACAGCCGTGCTGACCCCGCTGACATCCTCGTCGATCCTGAAGACGCGTGGTTGCGGGCTCGACTTCACGCTCGCCAGATGTCTGGATGACAGTTTCCGCCCGGAACGCTCAAGATGCGATCGTTCCTCCAGGCGCGATTCAAGCAGTACCTCCAGGTGCGAGACAACCTTGAGCTCGATCTGCCGCGTGAGCGCGGCGTAGGGCTCCAGTGCCTGGGCATTCGGGAGTGCGCGTTTTTCGCGGATGGTCCAGCTGTTGTCCGGTGGCGCCACCTGGTCGATCGCCTCTTGCAGCAGGCTGCCAAGGTCGGTCTCCGGCAGATCGTGTGCACTCAACAGTTGCGCGAGCGCTTTGATCGCCTGATCGAGATCGCCCTGTTCGACGCCATCCTGCAAGCTCGAGGCTGCCGAGGGATCCCCGGCGTCACCCTGACTGCCTGACGATGATTCGCTACCCTCAGACGGAGTGCCGTTGGAGTTCTTCTCGTTGTCATCCTGCTCACCTTGCGACGAACCGGAAGCGCTGGGTCCCTCATCCTGCGGATCCTGGCCGGCATTCTGGTCGTCTCCCTTCCCGTCGCCGTTCTCGCCCTGCTCTTGCGAACCGGCTTCACCACTCCGGGAAGTGTCGCTCGCGGATTCGTCGTCCTCCTTCCCGTCTTTCGACGAGCCGGAAGCCTCTTGGCTGTCATCCCGGGAATCCTGGTTGGTGTCTTGCTTGCCTTCCGCTTTTCCCTGGTCGCTACCCTGATCCTGCCCGGCGGTGCCGGAACTGCCATCGCTGGAATCGTCTTGCCCGGCTTGCGCCTGCTGATTCTCCATCGACTGCAACTCGCGCTTGAGGAACTCTTCCAGCGCAATCGAACAATCCACGACATCCTTCGTGCAACGGCTACGAGCGAGCCCGTCGCGTGCGATGTCCAGAAAGCCCTTGACCACCGGCATGCCGACCATGGTGCACAACATCGACATCCGGGCCCGGTACATCGGCTCGAGGATCTTCTGCCCCAGGTATTGCCCACGCACCCAACCGAGCAGCATGTTGGGAAACAGCTCCTCGACCGGCTCATCGGGAGAAGGCATGTCGAACAGCCCTCTTTTGACCATGACCTCCAGCGCAGCCTCGATCCTGACGGCCATACCCGGGTAGTCGCGTTTTTCGCATGCTTCCATCCTGCCGTCCTCGAGGGAACGGTAGAAGGACAGCGCGAGCGGTCGTTTGAGAATGGTCGTCTTGGCAAGAAAGTCCGTGTAGCGGACGTGTCCGAACTCGTGCGTACAGGTGCCGTCGAGCAGAACAACTGCGTCCGGTTCGTCGGAAAACGCCGCGAAGTTGATGGTCACCGTCTTGCCGTCGGTGCATCCGGTCGAGATGTTGCCTGAACGGATGTTTATCCCCAGCCGCCGGCCAACGATCTCACCGTACATCCTGAGATTGGCGACCCGGCGGGTCACCGTGCCAGACTTACGAAATGTTGCCTTCATGGTTCGCTCCTCGGCTCGAGAGGCCTCCACTGCGGAGAGCCATTCCTCTTTGCATAGGGGCAAGCCGTTGCAAGGTAGCGGCTATGGTCGCGACGTCTGTTTTGGAACATCCGCGACCAAAATTGAGGGCAATGGTGCGAAGCTATCGGGTCAGCGCGGTCAACCCGGCGAGCAAAAGGACGGTTGCAACGATCGCACCGAGTGCCAGTGCGCTGCCCAGCAACGCCGACTTCAGCGGCGGCGGTGCGCTTCCTTCGATTTTCGTCGATGCTTTCATCGGTTCTGCTCCTGATTGCGGAGCAGAAACTCTCGATCAAAACCGATCGCTGATCAATTTCTTATAGCGTCGATGAATCGCAGCACCTTGGCCGCACGCCTGCCTTCCTGGTCCGCGACGGCAGACAGCAGCGCGCCGACCAGGCCTTCGGCCAACAACTCGCGTTCTTCGGATGTGGATAGATGGACCGGAGCCCGATCGATCACTACGGGGTTGTTGCGGCGCCCCATGCACTCGCTGAGCGTCATCACGCACCACTTTCGCGCCGCACGAGCGACCCAGTCAGGGACCGATTCACGGCCAAGAATGAAATCCGAGACGCGACGCGCGGCCGATCTCGAAGAACCGGAAAGCACGGGTCGGCCCGCGATCGCCTCGATCTCCGCGGCCACAAGCAGATTTGTGCCTGTCTCGGATCCGATCAGGTACCGCATGAGGCCAACAGTATTGAGGACGGGCGCGTCTTCGATGGGGCGGCCAGGCAGATTACTTTTCCTCAATCAGGGATTCTCGCTCTGTTTCAGGATCGTTTCTATGAGCAGCAGCGTTGACCGCAGCTTTCGCTCGGCCTCGGCTGCCGCGTGACGCAGCACCAGGTCTACCAGACCCGTTGCCAGTAGACGTGCGGCCGTAGCGGACGAGACATCGAGAACATGATCGTCCACCGTGATGCCAACACGCTTGCGCTTCAGTGCCGCCGCGATGTGTCGCACGCACCATTCGTGAGCGGCTTCCTCGGCCCAGATCGGGATCGCCTTGCCGCCCGATGCAAACTCACCGATGCGTTTTTGTGTTTCGCGCGTGCGCGCGACACCATCCAGCTTCGGGACGATCGTTCGGCCCGAGAGGGCCTCCAGCTCTTCTGCCAGTTTCCCGCGAGATTCCATGCCGCCCAGCAAGTGCAGCATGAGTCCGATGACATTCCGTACGGGATGATCGAGGAGCGGCCGTCCGATCCCCTTGTTCGCGCCTCGAGGCTTGGCCATCACCGGTTCTTCTCCGGGGGGAACAGCCATACGTCCACGGTTCCGGACGGAATCTCGGCAAAGGCCTGCTCGATGCGCTGTTTGACGATATGCCACGAGAGTCCGCCCAGACCGCAGCCGAGCGCCGGGATCGCGATGGAGTCGATGGCGTTCATTCGCACCCACTCAACGAGTACCGGCAGACCGGCTTCGATGTACGCCATCTTTGACGGACTGCGCCAGAAGATCTTGGTCGGAAAATGAACAATGCGACGGCCGTCCTCGAGCCAGAAGTCGTGCAGCAATCCCGGCTTGAGTTCCTTGCGTGCGCAGGCCTGGCGGTACGACTCGTAAGCGGCGGGAAAGCGTTGCCTGAACTCCAGCGCCAGACCTTTTCCCGCGATGCCTTGCCCGTTCACCGGGTTGACCAGCGCGCGGACTGGGGCGTCGAAGATGCTGCCTTGGCGTTCTTCAATCATTCGGGTTCATTGCCTCGTTGACGCGCATCAACAGCATGGCGCAGGCCAGGATCGCCATTGCTGCGGCAAATGCCGAGACGTAGGGGTGTCCGTCGAAGCTGGATCCGAAAGCGACGATGATCTCATGCGCCGACGCCCCGGTTGCGAGGTGACCGACAAGTAGCAAAAGGCCCATGAACACCGCCAGCGCGCCTACCGGCAGGAGGGCGTCAATCAGTTTGTAAGGCACGTCTGTTTTCCAGAAAATCGCGCAGCCGTACGCCCGCATCGGCGCGCGCGAAGTTGAACACCGGAATGCCCCAGCGGCTTGCGAGGGCGATCGCCTGCCCTGTCCCGCCCGTGGCAGGCCCGCGCTCCGCTTCGTTCTCCGCTCCGTCCGGGGTCCAGGCAATGACGAAATCGCTGGGTGTGCGGCAATCGGCACCGAGGATCTGGTGGGTGTTGCGCGCCATCAGCTTGCGGACCGCCGGCGACAGCTTGTTCCAGGCCGGATGCAGACAGGCGGCCACCTCCATGGCTTCCTGTGTCGGCTCAACGAAAACCGAACGGCGACCATTGAACCCCGGCCACGGCAGAAAAATTTCCTTTTGCGCGCCGGCACCTTGCTCGAATGCTGTATCCGCGCCGCCCGCACCGCCGGAACGCAGCGTGTATCCCATGCGGGCAAGCCGGACAGCGGCTTCGGTCATGCGGGCCAACTGGTCAGGCGGTGTCTTGCGCGAACCGATGCCGGCGTAAGTCATGCTGATTTCCTTCGGGGGCAGCCCGGTCTCTGCCAGGCGCCGCCAGGCATGCTCTACCTCGGTTCCGTGACAGCGCAACGGAGCGCACGAACAAACAAGGCGGGAATCGGCCTTCAGACCCAGAAGCGCGGTCAACATTGCGGGGTCGCCTTGCGACACCCTGTAGGCCATACGATCGGCGTACTGCTCGCACACCTGGTCGCGGTCACCGTGCTCGCCGATGACGTAGGGATTGCCGAATACCGTCCCGCGGCCGATGTAGATTGAACCGGGTGGCCAGTCGTTGAGGTTCTTGCGGTTGAGGATCTGCATGCCGCCCGCCGGTTCAGGTTCCACTCAAGACAAATGCCTCTTCTGCAGGAATGAACGCGGCGAGCATCGAGCCCAGCAAGGTGTGCACGTAATTGCTGTACGGCAGGTTCAGCCTCGCGAGTCTGGCACGCAAAGCCGTGAACGAACCTGTTTCGTGGCCCGATTCCACAATCGTCGCCAGATCCCGGCCTGTCCATGCACAAAATCGCCCTTCGCGATCAAGACCAAACCAGTGCAGCGCGTCGAAACTAAGCTGTGCCGGCTCGCACGCGGCCACGCCGTACGGGATGAACGAGGCGTGCGTCACGGCGCATCCTTCGTTGGCGGGGTGATCCGCAATCAGGCCCCACGACCGGGTCTCTTTTGCGAGCATCACACGCACTCCCTGCACCGGTCGCCCGGAATCACCCCGTATCGCGTTGGACAGGACTACCGCATACGTTGGCCCGGCGAGGAACATGGGCGCAGACAAGACAAGCAAGCGTGTCTCCGTTATTTCGTGCGCCGGCATGAGGCATCGACGCTCATGCTGCTGTCTTTCGTCATCTGTTTCAGGAACATGGTTTTGGCCTGCTCGCAGCGCTCCAGGCTGGAGAATTCCTGCCGGCGTTCTATTGGCGGCTGTGGCTCCGCAAGCGGAGTCCCGCCAACCAGAGTTATGGTCAGCATCAAAACATACACGGCATTCATCATCGACCTTCTTTCTCACGCTACAGACAATTTCCATATTTTGGAAAATTCCATGAAAACATCCAGTTCTTATACGGCCGCAGCGAAGCATCACCGCGCTAACCTCGCCCTTTCCTCTCCGCTGCCCGCCGCTTGTTTTCCGCACTGCAGATGCGACAGGTGACGATGCGCCGCCCGTCCTCCGTGAAGCGCTCCTGGTACGGATGACCTTTCGGGCAATGCGTCTTGTGCCGCACGACCTGCTTGTGAGCGGGATCGAGCTTGCGCAGTCGCTTGCTGATCCCCATGCGATCGGTGCCCAGTTCGGCGGCGATTTCGTCGATGGTCTTGCCAGCGTGCCGTAGTGCAAGCACGGCAGCGCTGTATCGCGCACCAAGCATGTTCATTTCGGCCTGTTTCGCGAACGGCAACGCCTCGACGGTTTCGCTGAACGAGCGCTGGCGCTCGGCGTCGGCCGCCTTCCATGCGCGGAACGTGCTCATGGAAGGCATGCCGGGTCGCGCGCAGGCCTCGGTGGGCGTCGCGGATTCTGCGCGCATTGTGTCGATCACGCGCCAGAAGTCGGCGTCTGTGAACTGGCGCTGGCGGGCACTGGTGCTCACCCGCTTGTACTCGGTTTCCGCCGTGCGCGATTTACGCGAGCGAGCCAGTTGAGCCTGTGCCGGGTTGCCCATGAGTCGCCAGTTGCCAGCCTCGATGCGCTCTTCCAGCAATTCACGATGCTTCGCTTTCGTCTCCTCGCACGCGAGCCCAAAGGTACGCGGCAGCCGGTACTGGTCGCGGTATTCGTCAAGGTCCACCTTATGCAGGGTGGCGAGATGAATTCCGAGTGCCCGATAGGCGTTGCCGCAAATCAGACAGGTGTGCCCGTTCGGTGAGCCCTTGAGGTAGCGGTCGATTTGAGCCTTGGTCTCGAACGGGCCGATTTTTGGGAAACCTTCGCGGACAATCCGCCGTGCCAGGCGCCGTTTCAGGTTCTTGGCTTCCTGTGCCGTCGCAGCCCCCGAGATCGCGCGCTCCAGATCGCCCTGGTGTACGCGCATTTCCTGGCCCATTTGGCGAAGACGGTCCCAGAACGGGTTCCCTTCGTGGCGCTCGGCTTGCGATGCAATAGAAGGTGCCCACTGGTTGCCGGTGATGAATGGTTTGGACATTCGATAGGTGTCTATTCAGCGTTAGGGCGCATGTCGGCACGCACGCACTTTCGGGTTTCGCAAAACGGCAAGTCTTCGCGTTCGCATGGAGCGAGAGATGTGCCGTGCGGGTATCTGATTCCCTTACACGCTTGCATTCCCGGCCCCGCGTGCCCGTGCTTGCATCGGGTTTGGCCGTCGCCGAGTTGCTCCAATCCGCTGCACCATTTCTTCGTGTCCATCGTTCGCTCCGTTCGGGCATTACGCCCTAACAATTCATTCAAGCCGACGCCTACGGCGCGGCTTAATTCAGGCGTTATGCCCCACGCGCGCTTTAGCGCTATACAGTCCATCCGTCAGCGCGCGGGCCTGTGGGGCGGTAAGGTGGCACGCGTTGAGACAAATGGGTTCTTCGCCGGCAGTCATGTGCGCGTTGCAATATGGGCAGCGCCAGTGCCCGAAGCAATCAAGAATCGGCTTATCCGGGTCATACTTCGCAGGTCTACCCCAAACATGGGGCACGCCGTCAACGTATCTCATTCCGCTCATTTCATTTCCTTTCTGGCCGTCTGGCATAACATTTCATTCAACCCGGACCGCCGCGAAGCGGCGTCGGCTCATTGCTTGCGTTGGGCGCTGCCAAATCAGGCCGGTACATGGCGCGAAAGTCATCATCCACAATTGCGCGCAACAGCTTGCCAACCTTTGCGTCCCTGTCGTGGTCCCATGCATCGTATGCGTCTCGTGCCAATGAGCGCACGGCCTCGATTTCACGTGCTGCGTCAAGCATTGCCTTGGCGGAGTCTCTATATCCATCATTCCTCAAGTCAGGTTCCAAGTCCTGCAACCGTGCAACAATGTCCATTCTTTACTCCCTGTTCTGCGCCCAACAATTCATTCAACATCGCTCCCTCCGGTCGCTGGTAAGCACCTCGACATTTACAATCCATGCCCCCGAACGATTTAGCTCTATCCAGTCGAACACATCTTCGAGCGTTTCAGTTTTCTCAAACGTCCGCCCGATCTTCCAATGTTTTGCTTGTGTATCAATCGGCGGCTGGTCGTGAAATTCAGCAACTACGGTATATTGCTCTGCCATGTTTCTCTCCGGTTAAGCGCGGCGTTGGGCGTCTTATTCGCGTACCGGCCAGCCCGCGACAGAATCCAAGCGAATGCGCGGCTTTCCCGGCAATCTGGCAGCGGGAGCGGCCATGCCATCACGATCCGGTAGCAAATCCAGTCAGTGAGCATTGGCCTTCTCCCCGCAGCCGTCGTGGTTCCTCTACGGTTTCTTGCCTGCCCACCAGTCCGCGCCCGGCGGGTGGTCGGCTTCGTGGCCCGCGTCGATGGCCCGCTTGATGGCCTTGCCAAGCCCCTTGCTGCCGGCGCCGCCGAGGGCATCGCGCAGTGCATAGAAGGCGGCTCGCACCTTCTCGCGCCGGTCCTCAACCGCTCGAACAGCATCAAGGCGTACGAACTTGTCCCCGTCGTGACCCCAAAGCTCTCCGGTCTCCAGATCGATCATCACCCACTTGCCCGGACACCGGGTCTTGATGTTGATGTCAGTAAGATCAGGACGGCACTGCACTTCCTTGCCGTGCGGCTTGAGCTTTCGCGTCTCACCGGCGATGTTTGGCGCGGGAAGCTCCTCAATGGCCTCTTTCCGGAAGTACGGCAACCACATCTTTCCAGACAGCCTGCCAACGCGCATCTTGCCGTCGGCGTACTCCCAGTTGACGTGGCTGTTGGCGACGGTGGTGACGCGTCGCACGCCGTGTTTGAAGCGGAACACGGCGCCAGGCTTTACCTGATTGGTCGAAACTGTCATTGCCACCCCCTGTGCATCCGTCGATTGACATGACCGATGTCACACCTCCAGCCCGTGATTCTTGGCGCTGCCTTCGTCGTCTTCTTCACGTTGCTGCCGAATGCTTCGGTATGCTGGCAGCAAATATACGGCGTCCGGGTTATGCATGATCCAGACGATCATCTGATTGAGTTCCAATGGCAGATCCGATCTGGTCATGTCGATTTTGCCGCCACGAACACGCGCGATGTAGCGGGCATCTGCTGTCGGCAGTTCTCGCGGATCGAGTTCGTTTTCGGTGGCGTTCTGATGGGCCAGTGTGTGCATCGTGTTTTTCTCCATGTTGAGTGGATCTGCATTCCGCGAGACCCCAAACTTTAGGGGCGGGCCGGTTCGGCGTCCGGTTAAGACCGAGGCGAAAGAGCGCCGCCATCGTCATCCCGCGAATTCGATGTCTTAATTATTCTCCATTTTCGGAGAAAAAGCAAGCCCGGAAACGTGTCAAGGCGCTGGTGCTTCCGGTAGAATCGCCGTGCAAGGTACACGAGCTGATACCAGCATACGGCGACAGCCAGCAGGCCCGCGCCACTTTGCCATGACACGCCGGGAAAATCCGGCAGCAGGATCGCGGCGATACCGCCTGCCGTGTAAGCCCACCCGGCCAGCATGAAAACGCCGACACCCGCCACCAGTGCGCCCGGCAAGGCAGCCCACCACGGCATCGGGAGCCAGTACCGTATGCCAACAAAGAGCAGTACGCTGCAAAGCATGCCGAGTACCACGGCCATCCAGCCCAGCACGTCAAACGGATGCATCAACGCACCCCTCGGTCAGCGCTGCGAACCGTTCCAGAAACATTCGTCTCGCCCGTTCCGGCTCAACGGGAACGATTGTTTCCCTCAGCGGCTCGATCCCGTCCAGCAGCGACCACGGGACAGGATCGAAGGGCAGGAGGTCGCGGCGCTCGGTGGCGAGAAGCACCAGGTCAGCGCGCTTGACCTCGGGCGGCAGCGGCATCGTGAGGCCGAAGCGCGCGAGGACGGCGCGCTCGACGCCTTCTTCAATCGCACGATAACCCGGCAGAATGTTCTTCAGTGGGGTCACCATGTCGCCGATGAACGCTTCGGGAGCATCGTGAAGCAGACCCGCGAGCGCCAGATGCGCGGGAAGAACGAGCGAAACCAGGACAGAGTGCTGCGCGACCGAATAGAAGCTACGCGTATGACCCGAAAAGCGGCACAGGTGCGACAACCCGTGCGCCACCTCCTCGATGCCGAACACGCTCTCCGACGGGTTGAGAAAGTCGAAATAATGGCCCCCTGCGGTCAGGATCGCGGGATGCACCCGTGCATCCTTCACGGCCGGATGGTGTGGGTGGTAGTCGAGAACGGCAGCATCCATGTTCGTTTCCCCTAGATCACGCTCTTCGGCAACATCGCCACATACTGCCCTTCCAGCTCCGGTTTGTAGAATCCCTGGCCGCTGACCTCCTCGTAGAGCTGCCGCATCGTGCGAAGCGTCGATTCGAGGCGCTTCTGATGACCGTCGCCCTCGAAGCGCGGGAAGCTGTCGTAGTAACCTGGGCAGCCCAGGCCGTGGTCATAGCGGATCGCCATGCTCATCAGGAGCCCTGGCGGCGGTTCCTTCGGCAGCTCGTTTTTCATGCCGTCCCCTTCAATCCACCATCACGTTCTTTGAGCGAGCGGTGCAGGCACTTCTTCCCGGTGGCGAACCACTCCACCGTAAAGAGGGCACGCGCCATCTGTTCGCTCAAAGGCCAGAAGACATCAGGCACCAGCAGCATTCCGTTCTTGCAGGTCAGTTTCATGCGCCCTCGGGGATCTTGTTCGCCAGCATCAACGCCGCCGCGTGAAGCCGAGGATCAGCCCGAGTCAGGACTTCCAGAAGCCGGCGTTTTTCATCGAGGTACGTGATTGCGAAGGCGGGATCGTGTTGAACGATGCTCCCCGTGTTGCTGATGAGGTCCGCGCACTTGATTGTCTGGACCCATCCCGGAGCCCGCGCGAGGCGATCACGCGAAGCGGCCATGCGCTGGGCACGGTTTCCGGTTTCGAGATCGGACAGCATCGCCACGCCGTACGCGACATCGGCACCGAAACGGTTCACCAGCTCCTCGTGGCTAACGCCCTGATCCTCCATGCAGTCGTGCAGCCAGCACGCCGACATGAACTTGTCGGGGTGGATTTCGGGGCACCTCCAGCCTACAGACATGGCGATCCCCGCCACCTCTGCCAGGTGATCGGCATACGGGTTGCCGGTGTACTTGCGCCGCTGGTCCCGATGCGCTTCTCGGGCAAACATCATGGCGTCGTATGCGAGCGTCATCTCCCCCCCCTCACACAAGCGCGTAAGCGCCAAACGGACGATCTTCAGGCGCGTCGGCAACCCGCAGGTCGACCAGGCCGATGGACCGCTTGGGAGCAGCGATCACCCCGGTTTTTGCCATCGTCTCGACCATGGTGAGGCAGCCTTCTTTCTTCAGGCCGCACTGCCCGAATACCGCGCCCGAATCGATGGCATAGACATTTGCCAGCCGGGTCGCGCCCGTCCATTGCGGCGTGTGACCGACAAACAAGCGTCCGACACCCCCCACTCCGCTCGTGTCCTGCCTGCGAATCCGATCCCGGCCCCACAAGCAGGTGTGGATGGTTTCTGTGTCGCCCGCCTCAAGGCGAAGAAGAAACTCGCCCCATCGCATGCCGGTCGGCACGTCCGCGTGAATCAGGCCGACTGAGCCGCGTGCGGTGTCCACCTCGATGGCAAGGGGTAGTTTGCGGATTGCGTCGAGGATCTCCATGCGGCGATTCTCCGGCACGTCCAGCCACCACTCCAAGCCGTTATAGCGGCTGGCCACATCCAGGACTGCTGGATCGGGCACGCCGGCGCTGTAGAGTTCAAGCAGCATGTCCTCGTGATTCCCGCGCACCGCATGCACAAACGACTGGGCAAGAAATGCCGCGCAGCGATGCGAGCCTGGACCGCGGTCGATGAGGTCGCCGACACTGAAGAGGCGGTCGATCTGCGGGTCGAACCCGGCCTCTTTCATCGCGTCGAGCACCAGGTCGAACGCGCCGTGGATGTCGCCGACGACGAAATCGCGACCCACGGTGTTCCGGGAGAATCGCTGGACCGTTTGCATCATGCCACCTTCCTTTGCGGACGCGCCTGTTTCACGGGTATCTGGTAGCCGAACCGCGCCCAGGCCTCCGGATCCACCGGCAATGGCGTCGCACGCCCCGTCGCGAGGTTGACGAAGATGCCGTGGTGGTCGATTTTGCCGTGACGGAACAGCCTCCAGAGGAGATTCAGCCCCCAATCCGACACAGCCCTGTTGATAAAAAGATCCTGGCGCCCCAGAGCCTCTACCATTGAGCAGCTCGGCGTGTTGTCCTCCGGGATCGTGGGATCGAGGATGTCGGGGAACAGGTCGACAACAGTGGGCAGGCGGTCCGGACTGTCTTCCGGTCGCGTCCAGGTAGGCAAGGTTTGTCCAAGAATCGCCTGTCCCGAAGTTTCCTGGTTGCCAAGGTCGAGCCATAGCGCGTCGCAACTTTGCAGCGCCGCATGGATGTCGCGTCGTGCGGCCCGGTTGTCCACCGCCCCGATGACGAGGTCGGCGGAAACCCGCGTGTCTGCCGACAGGCGCTTGAACTCGGCAGTCCAGTCCAGCCCGTATGCCACGTTGATCCGATGCGTCAGCACGATAGCCTTGCTCGACCCCACGTCGGCCGGGTAGAAGGCCTGCCTTCCGACGTTCGAGTCGGACACAAGGTCGAAATCCATGGTGGTGACATCGAGGCCGCCTGGATGCCCCAACGCACGCATGGCGCGGTCGAGTTCGGCAAGCCCCGTCAGCATCCGGGAACCGTTGCCACCGGCCCCGACCAACAGCACCTTTACGCTGCGTGAAAGCAGGTGACGCGGAATCGCAAATTCAGTCATGCCTCCTCCATCAAGCCGCCGAGATCGACCGGCAGGTAGATGCCGAGTGCACACAATCGCGTCGCCAGTGCGGGGTTCTCGCCTTGCTCGTCGATCTTGCCCACGACAAGTGCGATCTTCACCTCGCCACGATCATCCTGGTCATCCGTGCCGGAGAAGCCCGCCGCGTGCTGGCCATGCGAATGCATGTCCACCACCAGATGCTCCTGTTCGCCCAGACGCGGACGTTCGTAGTTGATATGGCTGCCGGAGGCGCTGATCTCGACGAAGCGCTCGTACCGCCAGGCATTCGTCGCCGCATTCCAGATGATGCCGCCGGCGATCTCCGTGTGGGGTGTTGCTGCCGCGTCGCGCAAGAAGTCGATCAGCGGCTGCCATTTGATCTTGCCGCAGCCGAGTTCGACGTGATGCCCGAGCTTGCCGTAGGGCATTGCCACACGGTCCTGTGTGGCCAGCGGAACCCGGACATACAGCCAGGGCCGATGGATCTCGATCCAGAGGCCGTCCTCGGCGGCGAGGAAGCGATGCCCCGGCGTGGTCAGCGGGACGAACGCCTCGTGGCGCGGCACCATGACGGTCGGCGTCACCGTTTGCAGCGTACGGTCGATCGGATTCAAGCTGCCGTCCATTTCAGCCCCTCCCCTGCTTCTTGAGAGCGAGCACCAGATCGCCCAGGGTGAGATCGGCGGGCGCAAGATGCTTCGTTGGAAAGGTCTTGAACTTGCCGTCCGCGATCTCCTTCCACAGCCCGCCGACGCCTTTCCGGTGCCGCGTAAGCCGTTTGCCATGGTCGTTCGGATGGGTGAAGGCCGAGTCGAAGAACAGCGATTCCCATTGCGGGATCGCCTGCAGGCCCGTGCGATCCGGCCGCTGCGCGCTCCCCTGACATAGACGACAGTCCGACCAGGTGTTGTAGAACGGCGCCATCGAAAGCGGGGTGCCGGGTTCCGGGCGCTCCGATTTGGTGAGCGCGAACACGTAGAGATCGCCCCCCTTCACGGCGAACACCAGTGCCGGCAGGTGTGTGCTGATTGCCCGCTTGCCGATGGGGTCCGCCCTGTCGGTGTCGAAGAACAGGGTGCGCGCCCCCGCTTCTCGCCACCACACCATCCAGCCCGCGCCTACCGCAAGCGCATGGGAAGGAAGGTAGTCGATAGCCGAGTCGGGAACGAGTTTCTCGTTGAGCGCGATCAGGGCTTCCCGCGTCACCGGCGTACCCGCGAGCAGAAATGGCGCACCGGCGTCGTCCGTGCCAACGCTATGGACGGTCGCAAACGGCTTGCCCATGCCGTTGGCCGGCTCGTAAACGAGCAGTCCGGTGGCAAGCCGCAGCGGGCTTTCCGTGAAACCGGAAGATACATCAATTCGATTCATGTCCGACCTCCTCGCCGATCAGGCCCACGAGCGTGTCGAGCTTGTGCGCCAGGGCGAACCATTGTTTCTTGTGTGCGAGCCAACCCTTGAAACCATCGGGGCTGGCTTCGAAAATCTCGATGCCGAAGGAGTCCGAATACGCCTCGCCTCCCTGCATGACGTTCTGCTCGTAATCGTCAAGGATGCGCACCATCGGGTCATGATCCGAGGTGTCCCACCAGAGCAGCGCACCATGGCCAATGAAGTCGAGATCGTTCAGTCCTTCGTAGGCACCGAACGCCCGGAACTTCCGTCCAGCGCGTCGTAGCGCGAGGCAAGTGGCTGCGACCTGGCGGGCGCATCCGGATAAGCCCGTGTTCCGGGTGATGGCCTGTAGAGCACGCACAGACAGTGCCTTGCGGGGTATCCATGCCCACTCGGGTGCATAGTCGTCGAATTGCGAGCGCCTTACGATGTAGTCACCCGCTTCCTCCTCGCCGCCGATCTCCTCGATGACCTCCGTCTCATCGGGCTCACCGTACCAATAGAACATGGACGCAAGGTAGAAGGCGCGCGCCGGATCCATCACGTCAACCGTGCGGATCGCCGCTTCGCGGAGATCGTGAAGCGCGGTCCTGCCAAGGCCGGGACATTCGCATTCCAGCGCGTTCAGCACACGGCCAACAGTAAAGCTGCGCGAGGACGCCCCCCACGTCGTCACCGCGAGATGCGGGCGATCCGGATCCAGGCCGCGGGCTTCCAAAAGAGCGGCCCAGTCCCACGCGAAGTCCTGCTCCCCTTCGGCAAGCTGGATCGACAGAGAACAGGCGAGACGGTCGAACCGCCCGTTTCGGGTAGCCCAGTCCGACAGCGCGGCAAGGACGACGGCCTCCGCGTTGTAGGCGGACTTCCAGTGATGCGGTTTCACCAGACCCGCGTCGTCGCACCATAGCGCCAGGCTGGCCCATTCCGCCCGCTCGGGACGCAGAGAGATCCTGGTCGGCACACGGTCGAGTTTCGGCAAACCGGCATACACCGACGCGACCTGTCTGCGAGCCGGCCGCAGGGTTGCCCGTTGAGTGGTTTCGAGCCGGGCGTTCATGGCAGCAGGGGTAGCGCCGTCCAGTGCGGCACGGTCGGAGTTCCGTTTCGGTGTGCCGCAAGCACATCATGGATCAGCTTGCTGGAATCCAGGTTGGCGGCGTGATTTGTCGGGCTTGCGCCGCCCATCCGCGTCGCCGCCATGCTCTCCATCGCCGCCCGCCATTGCGCTCGGTTCAACCGCATGTATGGCGTCCGGTCAAGCATGGCAGCGCCCGGCTGCCGAGTTGCGGAGACTGTCCCGCGCCTCGATCAGCACCCGCATCGACATGGTGTCGCAGTCCCTCGCGTTGAGGCGAATGTCGATGGCTTCGAGTGCCTGGTCAAGCATCTTTTCGTTGGTCCGGCTCTCCGTCAGGAAGGCGCGCAGGCAGAGACCGCTCCTCTCGTTGCAGTCGGGGAGTAGGCAGCCAATGCAGATCCGCTCAGACAACTCGCTTGCCTGCCGGACACAGGCTTCGGTGGTCGAGATGGCCATCCCTTTCATCCCCGCGGCTCGCCGGAAGCTGTAGGTCATCTTGCCATCGCGCGCCTCGGGGCCTTCTACGGTGGCCGTCGCCAGTTCGGGATACGTGGCGCTGTACACGTCCCGCACCTGGTCGGGCGAGAGGTTGGGGTTGGGGTCGGGCAGCGTCACCCCTGCATAGGAAAAGCTGCGGACAAGTGCGGTCACTTTCATGGCGACGGCCTCACTCGAACAGGTTTTCCGCCGATGCGGAGTTGGATTCGTCGGCTTCGCTGGCCGCCGTCGCTGCCGGCTCGGTGACCTTCACCGACACCGGTGTCGCAGCCGGGGTGGCGGCGGACTTGCCTGCCGCGCCCTTCACTGCTTTCGCCGCCTTGGACGTGGCGTCCTTCTTGGCCGCGTCGATCACTGCCTGGGTGTCCTTGAGGGCGTCGGCCAGCGATTTCCGGCTGACCTCGTAGCTGCCAAGGGCATCGGTGAAACCGGAGTCCAGTTCCTCCGGGGTGGCCTCGAATTGCAGTGGCTGGTGCAAGGCGGGGTTGGGGTTGTCGCCGACCGCTTTCGGCACGACGGTCACAATAAGCGTGCCCGCCTCACGGTTGGCGCTGAAAGTCATCGCCAGGGTGGCGTCCTGCGCGATCTCGAAAATTTTCTGAAACAGCATGGGTATCTCCTTCTTGGGTTCAGACGCAGCAGGGTTCCTGCGTCTGTTCGCATTTCAGTTGCTTGATGGGTTTCGCCTTTTTCGCTTCGGCGTACTGCATGCACGCGGGAACCGCGCCCCGATACTCGAAGCCTTCGACTTTCAACAGGGCCGCGGCGATCTCGGCCTTCTTGCCGGTCATCGCTTTCTTGAAGCCCTCGCCGAGCGCCGCCTTGAGGCCGACTTCATTTGCCATTGCCTCGATTTCGCTCTTGGTGAGGAGATCGAGGAACGCGTCATCCATGATCCAGTGTTCGGCCAGATCGCAATCCATCGCCTGCAACAGCCGACACACGTCGGTTTCCGACAGGCCGTCCACGGCGGCCAGCGGGATCCGGGCGAGCATGCGGAAGATGTCCTCGTCCGAGCGGCCCTGTGTCGCGCTATACAGGTCGCCGACGGCAGCCCCCTTGATTTCGAGGTCGAGCTTGCGGCGCGCAATGTGGTGAGCATTACCGGAGAGGACAATCGCCAGCAGGGCACGACCGGCAACCTCGACGCTCTTCCTCATTTCAGCCTGGAGCGCGCGTTTCCAGACGGAGAGCCGGTAATCCTTCAATCGCTGCGGTGCGGCAGCCTGGTTGACCTGCGCCGGCGGTTTCGCCTTTGCCTTGCCGTCCGTCTCCTTGCTGGCGGTCTGCTCGGGGGCAAGCGCTCTCACCTGCATCGACACTTTCTCGAGGTGGCAGGCGACGTTAAAACAGAGGTCCGTCTCGATCTTGCCCTCGGAACCCGGCAATGCACTGACGGTGCAGCCGTAATCACCGCAGCCTTTGCAGGACTCGGCCTGCTCGGTACCGACGCCGACCCGGCCTTCAGCCACGACCGGGATCGTTTCGAGCACCGCGCCGGGGCGGACGAGCTCCACGCGCGGAAAGGCCTCCTGTTGCTCGACGACGATCTCGGCCAGCCTGGTGTCGGTTTTCTTCGCATAGCAGACCGGGTTGGTGCAACTGCCCGCCGCGATGGATTGGGTGAACAGCTCCACCTGCACGCTGGAGTTGTGCGGGCAGCCGCCACATTCGGATTTGTCGAAGATCGCGGCGCTCAGGTCATGGCTGATGGCAGCCAGTTGCTCACGCAGGGCGGCTACCGGGATCGCCCCGGCGATCACCTTCTCCAGAACCTTGTCCTGCTTGTCCTTGGGGGCCGCGGCCAGCAATTCGGCATGCCCCAGGCTGATCTTGCGTGTATTGAGCGCCTCGCGCACCGCCGGTGTCGCTTCCATCAACGCGAGACGACGGTGCAGCTTGGACATGGGCCAGCCGAGTTGCGCCGCGGCCTCCGCTCTGTCGCCCTTGAACTTCAGCACCAGCGCGTGGGCAGCAGCGGATTCTTCCGTGACCGCCATGTCGGCGCGAAGCGTGTTTTCCACGAGAGCCGCGATGTCGGCTTCGTCATCGGTCATTTCCCGGATGTTTGCCGGAATCGTGCCCGTCTCACCATACACGGCTTTCGCCGCGCGCCAACGGCGCTCACCCGCCACGATTTCGTACTGTTCGCCCTTTGGGCGGACCAGAATGGGCTGAAGAACGCCGCTGGCCCTGATGCTGTTTTCGAGATCCGTCATTTCTGCCGGATCGAAATACTGACGGGGATTGCGCCCCGGAATGATGTTGTAAATGTTCAGTTCCATGGTCCCTCCTCTTGTACCGCGCTTACGGTGCGCGGCAAACCACACCAAGAACATTATAACACGCCTGTTGCGCGGATATAGTGGGCGTATAGTGTTTTTATAGTGCCGCTATTGTGTTTTTAGACAGAGTCGGTATACTCATTACATGAGGCCTGTTGTTCAAAATGGTGAGATGCGAGCAGATGCAGTTCAGGTCGCCCTACGATATGCCGCGCGATGCGGAGCAGCATGTCCAGCGAATCTTGAATATCGCCGGCTGCCTGCTGATGGATGCGGCAGCCCTGAGCGTCATGCCTGCGTTTGCACTCGTCATGCTGACAGCCGGTATGGCGTGGGCCGGTGACCGGGCGTGGTCGATCCAAATCGACCATCTCGCCGTGCACGCGCTGGCCGCCATATCGGTGGGCTGCATCCGCGCGTGCATGCGCTACACGACACTGGGGCAGGAAATGGAGATTCGCTGATGATGACCGCAACTGCTGAAGCGCTGCACGCCATCGTGGCCGATGTCTATCGCCGTGCCCCCGGTACGATGCTGCGCGCCGCGTGCCCCATTTGCCATGCCAGAGGCACCGTGACGCATGCGGCCATCGAGCCCGGCGACGATATCGACGCGTGTCGATGCGAAGCGTGTGGCGCGGAGTGGCTGGACCGCCGCGTGCCCGAGGAACGATGATCTCCCTGCCCACACCCCTGACCTGGTGTGGGTTTGACCGGTGGCCCCTTGCCGGTCTTTTTTACACCCCCCTCCCGTCGTGCGAAGGGCACGACGGGTCCCCTTCTCCTTGTTTGCCCCCCTCCGACCTTTGCTTCCAGCGCGCGCAGCCCGGCCGCCAGCCCGACAGGGTGGCGGGCACCCCGGCGCAGCCGGGGCCGGGCGTCTCCGGCGGGCATGTGCCCGGAGGCCGCAGGCCGGAGCCCGGCGCCGCAGGCGCCGGGGCGAGCGGTAGGCGACCCCGAGTCCCCGAGGGGGAGGCGGCGAAGCCGCCTAGCCGTATCCCGCGAGCGGTATGCCCGTCCGGGCAGGATGGTGGCATGTGAAGCTGTTTATCGCGGAAAAACCATCGATGGCGATGGATATCGCGCGGGCGTTGGGGAGCTTCAGGCGCGGGAACGGTTATTTCGAGACGGACAAGGGTTGCGTCACGTTCTGCATTGGTCATCTGCTCGGACAGGCGCCACCAGAGGCCTATGATGCCGGACTGGCGAAGGACAAACCGTGGACGTTCGACACGCTGCCCATAGTGCCGGCCGTCTGGCAGCACGAGGTCAACCCGAAGACCAGGGAGCAACTGGCGGTCATAGCCTCTCTGTTGAAACGCGCAACGACAGTCATCCATGCGGGGGATGCGGGCCGTGAGGGCCAGTTGATTGTCGACGAGGTGCTCCAGCATTGCGGCTTTCGTGGCCGGGTTGAACGGCTGTGGTTGCAGTCGATGACTCCTGACGCGATCCGCAAAGCGCTTGGCAAAATGAAGGACAACCGGGAGCACGCCGGTCTTTCGGCAGCGGCCACGGCCAGGGCGAGAGCCGATTGGCTGACCGGCATGAACCTCACGCGCGCGTTCAGCATTCCCTGGAAGCGCGGCGGCAACGGCGGCGCATTGCACATCGGGCGGGTGAAAACGCCAACGCTGTGTTTCGTGGTCGAGAGGGAGATGGCAATCCGCAATTTCCAGCCGAAGGACTATTACGTGGTGCGCGCAACCGTCGCGCACCCCAACGGGACATTCGTGGCGACCTGGGAGCCCACGAAGGAGGCCGAGTTTCTCGACGCCGAGGGGCGCATCGAAAAGCGCATGGTGGCGGAAGCGATGGCCACCTGGTTTGCCGGGATGCCTGCCGAGATTCATGTGTTCGAGAAAACGGCCAAGAGCGTGCCGCCTCCCCTGCCCTTCTCGCTTGGCGATCTGCAGAAGACTGCGAACCGGCTGCTCGGTCTTTCACCGTCGGAGACGCTGGATGTAGCGCAGGCACTCTACGAGAAACACAAGCTGACGTCGTATCCGCGCACCGATTCGAACCATCTTCCGGAGGAAGAGCACAAGCACGCGCAGACACTCGTGGAGGCGGCACGCTCGAACTTTGGCAATGTGTGGCCCTTCAAGGGCACGCCGGACTTCTCCTTGAAGTCGCCGGCCTGGAATAGCGCGAAAATCAGCGACCATCACGCGATCAGGCCCACGGAAACGCGTGACTACGACCTTGCGAAGCTGTCCGCAGCGGAACTGGCGGTCTACCGGCTCGTGGTCCGGAATTTTCTTGCCCAGTTCTATCCGTATTACCGGTATGACGCGACGCGCGTCTCCGTGGACTGCAATGGCGAGAAACTGGTAGCGTCTGGACAGCAGCCGACCGATGCCGGGTGGCGCGTGCTGTTCGGCATGGACGAGGACGAAGCGCCGGCGGGAGATCCGCCATTGCCGCCCATGGCGGCGGGCGATCTGGTGGCGATCGCCGACGCGGCGGTGGACACCAGGACCACCACGCCGCCGGCCCGGTTCACCGGTGCGACGCTGATCGACGCGATGGAGCGGGCTCACCTGTTTGTCGGCGACGCGGCGCTCAAGGCGACACTCAAGGGGGCGGGGATCGGAACCCCGGCCACGCGCGCCGCCATCGTAGACGAGCTGGTCACACAAGGCTATCTGACGAGTCAGAAGAAGCACTACCACCCCACCGACCGCGCGATGGCCTGCTACCAGGTCATCCCGCCCACGCTGCGCAAGCCGGATTCCACGGCGTTGATCGAGGACACGCTAAGGCAGATTGAAAAAGGGGAAGCCTCGGCCGAGGCGTTCCTTGCGCAGCATGTGGCCGATATCACGGCCCTGGTCGAGACGGCGAAAACCTTGCAGCCCCCGGATTTCGGCCTTGGGGAGCGCAAGAGCCAGAGGGCAGGGAAAACGGGGCCGCCCTGCCCTGAGTGCGGCAAGCCCATGATTCAGCGTACCAGCGCGCGCGGGCCGTTCCTCGGCTGCTCCGGGTATCCGACGTGCAAGCACACGCAGAATCTGGAGCCCAGGATTGCGGGGAAAACACCACCACGACCGGGACGGCGTGGGGCATAGCGCAAGTCCCGAACGCCCAGTCAGCGGGCGAGTTCCTGATCGATCAGGGCGCGCACCAGCTTTGCAACGGACACGCCACGCTCTACAGCGTGGATTTTGAGACGGCGATGAACTTCGACATCAAGCTCGAGGTTGAGGCGCATGGGCTTGAGTCCTCTTCCTCGAGTAATGGTGTCGGCCAGTGCCGCGCTTTGAATGAATTCCTCGACGCGCTTGCTGTCGCCGGCCGGGCTCTCGCTCGTGACCGGCTGTGGCTTGGGGGGTAGCTTGAAACGGGTCGTCGCATTGCTTTGGCTCATTGCCCACCTCGCTTACTCAACGTAATTACTCAACACACTTACTCAACTCAGACGCGCAATGCAATTACTCAAGATCGATAAACTCCTGCGCCAATAGCTGTATCTCCGCCTTCGCCTGGCTGTGATCCGTTTCGACCACGCCACGACCGTCCGCCATCGCCCGCTTGTAGACCTGTCGTGAACGGATGATGGTGTTGGCAAGCTTCAATTCCGAGAAGTCCCGAAGCAGTTCCTGTGCTTCCGCCGTCTCCGAAACCAGCGGGTTGGGAGACGCCATCGACAGCACGGCATAGGCTTGCATGTCGGGGTTGTAGACCTTGGCCGTCTTGATGATCTCGTTGACGCGCGGCATGGTTTCCAGGTCGGGCTGAGAAGCGCCGGTCGGCACCAGAATGAGGTCGGCAACGGTTGCGGCAGAACGCATTTCGATGGAATCGCGGCCGCCGGCGTCCACGATGACGACCTGGTGTTTGAGGTCCAGGTCCCGCAGCGTGTGCGCGACGTTCCCGGTGCGCTGGATGCAATGGATCCGCGGCGTAATGCCGGCCTCGTCGCGCCGGTCGACAAACTGGATGCAGGTGCGCTGCGTGTCGGTGTCGACAAGCACCAGATCTACGCCGTTCACCGCAAGGTACACCGCGAGGTTCAGGGCAATCGTCGACTTCCCTACCCCGCCCTTCTCCGCCTCGACAACCAGGATCATTTGCCGCTCCTTGGTGTAAGCACTCAACTCAACTGAGTAAATGATACGCGCAAATGCGCAGATACACCACTCAAGTGAGTGGCGGAATTGTGTTGAGTAAACGGGTGCGACATGCCGGTGGCGCGGCCGAGCGTTTCCTGCCGTCAAAGCGTTACCGGAAACGACGGGGGCGAGCCTGGGTGGCGGGGCCACCACGTTCGTGCCTGCGCCACTGGAGTAAATGAAGCACACAAAAGCGTTGCGTAAATGCGCCATGGCGGAGGGGGGCGGCGTGGGGGAGAGCGCATGCACCGTGCGCGCGGCACGAAAACATTCCCAAAGGAGGGGCAGTGGGAGCCGCGACGCGGGTGGGGGCCGGCACCGGAGTAATCACGTTACTCAGTTGAGTTGAGTAAGTGTGTTGAGTAACTGCGTGGGGCGGGCTAGACGCATCCAGGCGCGTCTGCCGTATGGGTCGCACGAAAGCATTCCCGAAAAAGGGAACGGTCGCCCAGCGGCTTCGGCATGGAACGGCGGACCAGCACAGGATGCGTGCTGAGAATAAATTCGTAAACACACTAGTGCCGGATGCCTTGAACCCGGAGCGTCGAAATTGGCCCTGAAGGTCCCGCGATCAGGGCCTGTCCGTAACTGCCATGTCGCACTCGTTCCGCGCCAGGGGCAAGTTCAATGAGAGGACGGCGCGTCATGTCATATCACATCATGCGCCCCCAAAGCAGATCAGCCCATCCCATCAAAACTTATAGCGTATCGGGTGATATGGTGCTGCTGCGCGTCCGGCCGCGAGCCGGTACCGGAAAACGGGAAAGGAGGGGCTCATGGACAACAAGACGGTCGCAGCGAAAGAGGCCAGCGTGGATAGCGAGACTTTCAACTGGGGACATCCGCGTGTTCCCTGGACGTTCAATTTGCGGCTTTCCGAGCCGCATCAGCGGAAACTCGAATTCATCCTCGCGCATCGGCGCGAGAAAAGCATGCACCAGATGCTTGCGTCCTTGATCGAGGCGTTCATCGACACGGAAGTGGACAAGCTGCTTCAAGCGGGGGAGCGCCCGCACTCGGCGCGGAGCTGAGGCCCTGCGCCGGACGGGCATACCGCTCGCGGGATACGGCTAGGCGGCTTCGCCGCCTCCCCCTCGGGGACTCGGGGTCGCCTACCGCTCGCCCCGGCGCCTGCGGCGCCGGGCTCCGGCCTGCGGCCTCCGGGCACATGCCCGCCGGAGACGCCCGGCCCCGGCTGCGCCGGGGTGCCCGCCACCCTGTCGGGCTGGCGGCCGGGCTGCGCACGTTGGCGGCGAAGGCCCAAAGGGGTCTTCAAAAACAGGGGCACAGCGGCGCAGCCGCGGCACTCTCGGGCCGTCAGGACTCAGGGATATCCCCCATTCCCAGGACGCTCTTTGGGGCAGGGTTGTCCGGCTGCCAGGCTGTCCGGAGGCCGGGATTGTCGCCATGGAACAGGACAATCCACGGAATCCAGAGCGGGGCGATGGGTAACCGATCACAGTCCGCGTGTCGTCTTTACGGACAGATGTTCCTTGAACACGAACAGTAAACCTGCGGCGGGTACACGAGCGGCCCGCAGGCGATCTGAGCGACCGGCGCTTTCCCTGCGCCGGATCGGCGAGCTGGTATCGCGGGAGCCCTCAAACTGCGGACACGCTGCGTGCAGGCGGGCCAGGCGGGAAGGGCAGGGGGTGTCCTAATCCGCAGGAGCTTCCAGGGATGCTCGCGCTAACATTGAGTAAATGAAGCACTCAAATGCGCCACATGGATGAGTGCATGGTAATCCGTGCGGCCAGTACGACATCGTTACCGGAAACGGGAAGGCCGGGGATAGGGCAGGGCGATCCAAGAAGCCGGTGGCTCAGAAAGCAGGGCTCATCGGGGGCGGTATGGGGAAAGCTGGATATGGGTGGGGCGGCCAGGGGAGCAGGGCAAGCCCGAATCCGGGAAAAACATGCCGCTCTGTGCCTGCCTCGGTGAGTATGGGGCTGCCGCCGAAGAGAAGAACGGGAAGACCTTTGCGGAAGGGACTTCCCGGAGAGTCCGGGCAAAACTCGGGAGTGGGGCGCCTGGGAGGGTATGGGGCAGGCCCGGGAAGCCAGTTCAAGGGCCGACGTAGTTGCCGTCCTCGTCGACATAGCTGTCCGGCAACGCTTCGCCAGGGGTGTTGTCCTCGGGGGGCAGCTCGAACAGGTCGATGTAGTCGGCGGGGTCGGGGAGGGCGGCACGGGCGGCTTCTTCGGCCGCCTGCCGCGCTTTGGCGGCTTTTTGCTGCCGCCAAAGCTCCATCCGCGCGCGATGGCGCTCGTTGATCCGGTACTGCTCGACCTGAAAGTCGGCGGTGTATTCCGCGTGCGTTTGCCGGGCGGTCGTCATGGAGATCTGGATCGCCTGCGAGAAGCGGCCGACGAGCTTGCGCAGGCGCTTGCGGCGGTCGAGGAGGTCCTGCAGGCGGATAACCAGATACCGGACATCCGCCTCCGTGCCCCGGAACGGCCCATAACTCTTGATGTGCCGTCTTGCCTGACCCGTCGCCACGATGTCGTAGTACCGGATCTCGCGGGTCTTGCGGGTGGCGGCCGTTCGTTTCCAGGCGATGAACGTCGGCTCCGGCAGTCCACCGCCGTAGTGTGCGATGAAACGCACTTCCAGTTTGCCGGGAGCGTACGGCTGGATGCTGCGCAACAGCAGCGCTTGCTTGTGAATCAGGGCGTCCAGGCTTTCGATCATGCGGATGGCTTCCTGGATCGGCCCGAGGAAACGGGCGGCAATGGCGTCCGCCGGCACGGCCTGGTTCGCAGGTGCGGAGGGGGAGGGGGGTGTTGTTTTCATGGCGGCACGAAATGGAGCACGATTACCTGATGGCATGATTGAAGCCATGCGGCACGACATGAGACGGGGGTGAATGATATGAAATCAGTTGATTAGAGTGATATGACATGACATCGTGTTCTCTACTAGTTGTTTCCTGTTTTGCCGTTGCGCCTCGCCTGCCCTTTAAGCAACTCGCCCGCATTCGGGCAATTTCGACCAAGCCGGCGGCTTGGTGCGTTGCCGGCATAAAGAAGGGCGCCCGTAAAACGGCCGCCCTTCGCAGTGTTCTCGGCCAGATGTGACAAGACGCTTGGATCGGTCCCGTCACCATGGCCCCCATGTCAGCCCGCTTCGATGTGTTTCGTGCCGGCAGGTAATCGAATCGTGCCGGCAGGGTATCGATAGCGTGCCAGCAGGTTTGCGTGTCTGCCCAGCAGCCGAGCGTTCCCGTCGATTCTAGCGGGGCGCCGCTATAACTTTTGCGCGCCGCCCGGCACACCGGTTTAATCCGGTCATTGGATTCGTGGAGATTGCAATGCACACGGTAGTCGGCTTTGACATTGGGCACTCATCGATCAAGATCGAGGCGGCGGCGGCGAACAAGAAGCGGGTGAGCCTGCTTATTCCCTCGCACGCCTGTCCGGCGGTGCCGGTCGACGCCGTTGCTGGCCTGGACCAAGTGCGCCGAGAAACGGTTGCCGTGGACGGCCAGGACTGGTTTTTCGGCAATACCGCCTTGTGGCAGGGGCGTCATTTGCCGACCGGCCTGTCAGACGACTGGATCCAGACGCCCGAGCATACAGCGCTTTTCCTCGGCGGCTTGAAGGCGCTCAGGGATGCGGGCCTTCCTGGCGTCGATGATGCGACGATCGTTCTGGGGCTTCCTGGTCGTACGTTCAGCACGCAGCGGCACACGCTCTTGACCCTGCTTTCCCAGTACGCGCCCGGCGCGAAGATCCATATCGTCCCTCAGCCCGCGGGGCCGTTTTATCAAGCGATGTTCACCGAGGATGGGCAGGAGAACTCGCAGCACACGATCGAGGACGAGGCCTGGGCGATCGTCGAGGTGGGGCACTTCACGACCGATACCGCACTGTTCCGGCATGGACAGTTCATCTCGTGGGCCATGGGGTCTGCGAATGGCGTGCGGGTCGCGGCCCAGGAGTTGCAGCGTATCGTTGCGGCGGCCCATGGCGTGCAAATCGACCTGGTGGAGGCGACCGAGTCGCTGCAGACCAGGCGTATCGCAAACTTCGGTAATGTCATCGCCCTGGACGCCGAAGTCTCTGAAGCTGGCCGCATCATTGCCGATCAGGTGATCCGGCACGCCGATCAGTTGCTGGCAGACGAGGCGCGCAAACTGACCGGCGTTATCCTGGCCGGCGGCGGGGCGCCGCTCGTGTATCCGATGCTTAAAGACCACTGGCCTTCCACGGTCATGCCCCACAATCCGCGTTTTTCCGTGGCTGACGGGTACTACCGGTATGGGCGTGGCCTGGCCCTGTTGCGCGAGCAATCTGAAGCGAAAGACCTCAAGCGCAAAGTCGCGTAATCGCATGGGGCGCCACAAAAGCCCGTTCGGCCCGGTGCGCAAGCTGTACTTGCGCTATCGTGTGGATGACCCGCGTTACCAAGCGCTTCATGCGAGAATTCAGGAGATACCGGAGGGGGAGCGCAATGTCGCGCTACTCGACATTCTGGGTGCCGGATTGGCCACCCACGCCGGTGTGTCCGCCCAAAAACACAAGCTGACACCCCCCCCAACCGGCAATTCGGCGCCGTCCGTGCTGCCCGCCGCGCCCGCGCCCGCGTTTGGGCGTGGGGCGCTGAAAGTGCTTAGCGAGAACTGGGATTAACCGGAGCCGTAGACAATGAAAACGCCATCCTTCCTGAAGCGCCTGTTGTCGCGTTCCACGCAAGAGAATGATCTGAAGGAGATCGATGCATCGATTCTCGATGACCCCTCCTTGTCGCCGACCGACAAGCTGACCGTGGCTTTCCTGCAGTTTCACCGTTCAAGCATGCGCGAGCGTCATGAGGACATTGCCTGGAAGCGCCGGCGGAACATCGCACTTATCGTTTTTGCGCTCGCCGGGACGGTTGTGAGTGTCGTCTACAACGCGGACCGCATCACCAAAAGCGTCGTGCCCTACGATCACGTTGCGGTCGTCAACATTGCGGGGGCAATTGGTGACACGGCCACTGCCAAGCATGGGCCGATCAATGCCGCCCTCAAGGCGGCCTTCGAGAACCCGAGGGTGAAGCGCATCATCCTTCGCATCAATTCGCCCGGCGGGATGCCGAACGAATCGGAGGCCATCATCAACGAAATGGGCCGCCTGAAAGCCAAGCACAACAAGCCGGTCGACGCAGTCATCGAGAACGTCGGCGCCAGTGCAGCCTATATGATCGCGGTCCATGCAGACACGGTGTATGCCGGCAGGTATTCGCTGGTAGGGTCGGTCGGGGCCATCATCGACAGCTGGAACTTCGCGAAAATCGCGGACAAGGTCGAGGCGCAACGCATGACTTTCGTGTCAGGCAAATTCAAGGATCTGCTCAACCCGTACCGGGCTATCCGCGAGGAGGAGCGCGCGAAAGTGCAGTCGATGGTCGATAGTCTGGGGGCTGTGTTTGCCGGTGAGGTGCTTGCCCGGCGACAGGGCAAGCTCAAGCTGACCCAGCAGGAGCTGGCCACCGGCGAAGTGTGGGCGGGCGCCGATGCAGTCAAACTGGGCTTGGTGGACAAGATCGGCACGGTCGCCGATGTCGCCCATGAGCATGGACTGGAGGCGAAAGACATGGGGCCTGCGGAAGAGCGAGGGTTCTTCGTGCCGTTCACCTCGTCGATGCTGGAAAATATGGGCGCGTCCTTGAGTCGGGGGGCGCTCTCCGTGTTGCCGAGTCCAACCGGCATCGCGCAGTAATTACGCAAACGAATCAAATACTTATAATTTTTCGGGGCGCGCCCTCAAAAAACCGGTTTCAAGGTATAAAATAGTTACGAGTGTGCACAAATTGACTCGTAAGCATGGAACGACGCGGCCCGGGGCGTAAACCTCGTGACGATATCATCGAAAGGGAGATCCGCCGCCGGCAAATCGCCGGCGAGCCGATTTCCTACGGGGCTATTCGAGGGACGGTTGGAGGCAGCCCGGCAACCATCAAACGCGTGCTGCAGCGCCTTGGGTTGCTTACCGACCCGCGCGCCGACGCAGAGAAGGAGTGGCGCGCGCAGGAACGCTTGCGTGACGCCGGGGCAAAGCTGGCCGAGGCGGAAGCCTTGGTACAAGGCGCCAGGGAAGCCAGTGCCGCCATGGCGCGGGAGATCACCGGCACCCTCGGCATGGTTCGCGACGCGCATGGTATTCTGATTCGTGAGGTCGAGGCCTTGCGCCGGACGATGGTTGAGGTGAAACGTGAACTGGCCGCGCATCGTCCGGCGCAGGTTGGCGACCCAATCCTGGAAGCAAAGCTGCGACAGGCCCATTCCGAAAACGGCCGTATGGCGCAAACGATCGAGCAGTTGAAGCGTCGGCTGTACGATGCGGGGGTGGAGGACGTTTGAACATCATCGAAAACTTGCCTGACGATGTGCTTGAATTGCTCGACGAACTTGGGTTTGCCCTTGGTTCGGCGGGCGTCGAAATAGTGGAGTTCGACCTCGCTGGCGAGTGCTACGTCCATCACACCCAGAAGCCGATTGCGCTGACCGCCTACGCCCAGGTATCGCTACCATTCGCGCGTGGCCGCTTCCCGGACTTCTCCTTTCTCGACCTGATCCGGAAGCGGCCCTCAATGGACGAGCGCGAGGCCGCTGCGTTCGCGGCGGTTTGTGGCGTTGAAGTCGCTCCGCCCTTCTGGGGCAACGTCAAACCATTCGCTGCCCATCTTTGGAATGTCATCGACAAGTATGAGTTGGGCGCTTTTTTTGTGCGCACGGAGCGTAGCTACGGGGAGGGCGATCACCAGCGCATGCGACCGCGCGGGTTTGATTGGAACGATCCGGAGCAACCGGAAATCCCTGGCGCCCTTGCGCAGTGGCGCAAAGATTTTCGCGCGCTTTCGCCGGCGCGGCAGCTTATGGTGGCGACCGTTCTGCAGCTCTACATGCAGAAAGACGACAAATACTGGATGGTCCGTGTGCCCAAAAAATGGCACGCCGCCGAAGGCGTTGAGATCCTGCGTGACGCAGGATATCTAAAGGATTGGTCGAGGTTGGTTGCCCTTTACCCCGGGTGGTGATCGATCGTACCGCTTCCACGGGGAACCTTGTGGGCGAGGGCGCTCTCGTGGCGTAAAAAACCCCGTCGGACAAGTCCGGCGGGGTTGGGGTTGCGCTTGTCGAGTGCGGTTGCCTGCGCAAATTCAGGCGTTTCCGTCTCCGCGCAGACACCAGGCCGACGTTGTGTCTGCCAGCACGGTGCTGACAAGCCATACGCCGACTTCGGGCCGGATGATCAGGCTGTCCAGCCCATTCTGGAAAATGGACGCCGCCAGGTCGCCATTGCCGAAGTTGATGTGGACCGCCGGGACGTGGGAGTCATCCACGCCTGGCGTATTGCCGACCTCGATTGTGACGCCGATGCCGTTGTCGTCCGTGTGGCCTTCGACAGGCTCGACATCCAGGTAGACCTGACCATTGCTCTGCCGCTGATCGGACATGCGGAAATTATAGGTGGCGCCGGTCTTCTGGTCGCCGCCGTATTTTTCCGAGTTCCAGTGGGCAGCGGGGACCACGTCATCCGCGGGGGCGCGCTTCGCTTCGTCAGGCAGACCGCGATGCACCGCATCCCAGTCGATGACGGTGCCCTCCGGCCTTTCCGTGCCGAACACCTTGGCAGGAATGCCGAGCGCGGAGGAAATGCCGGCTGCAGCCTCGGTGGCAAGATCGGAGCCGGGCATTGCGGCCAGGACCTTCTTCCCGTTGAGGAATAGCGCGGATTCGCCGCTGCGAAGCGCGACGAGAAGGAGCAAAGGATTTCTCATCTGGCCTCCTACGCGCACATGCCGCCGTCCGCCTTGGCGCACTGCATCAGCGCCACGGCGAGTTGCTGGCCGTCGTAACCTTCCTGCTCGGCAACGGCCATTTTATCGAAGGGGAGCATCCCGAATCGAACAAGGGTTTTCTCGTTGTCGTCCATCGTGACCCAGAGCGATTGGGCCTTGGCGACGCACAGTTGTGCGTCCAGCGTTTGTTTTTCGAGCATCTTGAATCTCCCGCAATAGCCGGCACTCACCTTGAGCGCCTGTCAGCCTTGCGGGAGAGAAAGCGGGTTGCGGAGGCGTGGAAACGCAGAAATGGGTACGCATTGGTGCAGCCAGGAGCGATTGCGGGCGCAGAAACCGGTACGCGGGTGGACGGATTTCGCGCAGAAACGGGTACGTCTGGTCTTGCCTGGGGCTGACGCAGAAACCGGTACGCCTGAAACCGAAGTGCGCCTAACGCAGAAACCAGTACGCTGCACCCAATCGTGCCCAATCGCGACGTGGGTAACCCTGTGGAAATCGGAAATTATCCACGCAGAAGTCGGTACGCGCAGGGCGCAGAAATTGGTACGCGTGGCGAAGAAACGGGTACGCGTGCCGAAGAATTGGGTACGGATGGCGCAGAAAGTGGTACGGGAGCAGCCTGAAACCCCCACGGGGCGTGGCGATCCGGCCGATCCCTGTAGTGGTGTTGGGGGTAGTGCTATGTCTATCAAATTGTCGTGACGCATCACCTGTGGACAAGAAACAACCCGTACCCAATTCTGCGTTACAAGCGCTTCTTTTTTCGCTATGGTCGCGCAAACCCAGCTACCGGAGAGGTTGCACATGGATTCGGACGACGTGGATGAAAGGGGCAAGGTTCTCGACTTCAAAGCCAAAGGCAAACGCGACAACCGCTTTCAGCGTCTGTACGAAGAAGCGCTTGCCATCGAGAAGGAGGAGGCGGCCAGGAGCGGCAACCTGGGTTTCATGGCGAGAAGCCTTGTTCAAGCGACGCTTCCCTACCGAGAGCCCAAGGGATCTCCTCCAGCCTGGGGCCGCACCAACGGCGAAATCTCCCTTGTCATTCAGCCGGGCTATTACTTCAGAAAAGAAGCGGTCATCAGCAGAGCGGGGAAAAAACTGCGCGACGAGCAGATCCCGGTATCGCTTGGCTATCCCTACGGGTCAAACCCGCGCTTGATTCTCGCCTGGGTCGCCACCGAAGTTGTTCGGACCAAGAAGAGGGAGCTCGTGCTTGGTGACAGCATGACGGATTTCATGACCCAGATCGGCATCCAGAATGCGACTGGTGGAAAGCGTGGAACCATCACGGCGCTGAAAGAGCAGATGCGCCGGCTTTTCGCGGCAAATATCGCCATCACGACCGATCCCAATTCGGTGAACTGGGCGAACGACGGCTTCAGGGTGGCCGACAGTTCCAGCTTCTGGTGGGATCCGGTCAATCCGGCGCAGCCGAGCCTTTTTCAGTCGACACTGGTCTTGTCGGAGCGGTTTTACAGCGAGCTGGTCCAACATCCGGTTCCCATCGACTTGCGCGCCGTCCGCGCGCTACGGCAAAGCCCGATGGCATTGGATGTTTACAGTTGGCTGACGTGGCGCTTCTATGCGTTGTCCCGGCGCACCCAGATTCCATGGGAAGCGCTCCAGATGCAGTTCGGCACCGAAATCAAGAGCATCCGGAAGTTCAGGCAAACCTTCAATGATGCGTTGAAGCAGGTGTTGACCGTGTACCCGGCCGCCAAGGTTGAGCCAACAACGTCTTCGCTGATCCTGTTGCCGTCCAACACCAGTATTCCGCGGCTCTCGAAAAATTAACGCAGAAATCGGTACGCTTCGCGGCTGTTCTGGCCTAATTAAGGTCATGGGAATTCGTGGTTCGCCTTTGTTTTTTCGTGCGCCAGAAATATGATCTTGCTATAGCAATAAATATATCCTATTCTTGCTGTAGACACAGAAGGGGCGGAACATGGTTGCTGCGATACAGGCCGGACACAAGCCGGATCCAGGCATCGTACTCGGGAAGGCAGTAACCCGAGCAGCGGATCGACTGGGCTTATCCAAGGCGCTTTTGGCGAGGATTATCGGCGTCAGCCCTTCGACCGTGACGCGCATCTACGACGGCAAATACCTTTTGGATCAAGGCCGCAAAGAGTGGGACTTCGCCCTCCTGTTCGTGCGCGTATTTCGGTCCCTCGACTCTATTGTCGGCAACGAAGGAACCGCACAGAAGTGGCTCCGAAGCCAGAACCAGGCACTAAACGGCCGTCCGATCGAATTGATGACCAATACCGAAGGGTTGGTGCGGGTTGCCCACTATCTGGATGCCTCACGCGGTCTCGTCTGAGGCGTCCCTCTTCCGGGGTGCGATCTGGCGCATGGTCGAGGCCCAGCACATTGCCTCGACCATGAAGATCGTCGATTCCAAAGACGAGCAAGACATCCTTGAGGGCTTGCTTGAGCGCAGCAAACCTCCTCTGCCGGCGGGTATCGAAGACCTCGATTACTTGCTGGCGACGCCATTTCGCTATGATCCACGACGCCATGGTTCGCGCTTCCGTGCCAATACCGATCCCGGCGTCTATTACGGCGCCGAGTCGGTCAGGACGGCGGGGGCAGAACTCGGATACTGGCGTTGGCGATTCCTGAAGGACGCTCTCGAACTCGATCGGGTTGAGCCCGTGGCCCATACGGCATTCAGCGTTGATATCCGCACAACGGCGATCGACCTCCGCCAGCCACCTTTCAACCAGGACAGGGCGGTGTGGACCCACCCCGCTGATTATGCAGGCACTCAAGCCTTTGCACGCGTGGTTCGAGAAGCCGGCATAGGTGCGATCATCTATGAGTCGGTAAGGGACCCGGAACCGGCTTGGTGCGTTGCGCTGCTTCAACCATCCGGCTTTGCGATGAAGCACCCCCATCCCGAGTCACAGACGTGGTGGCTGGCGGTCAACCAGACGGAAGTGATATGGCGCCGAGATCACGAATCGATGACTTACTCTGCGGAAAATTGGTAGCCACGTCAGTTGCGCGAGCGCCGCTCTCGATACCATCCAAAGTCTCCGGCCGCCAAAATCCGCCTTTACGACTTTATTAGTTGGGAACAGCGGCGCCAGCCTGTGGCGCAGAAATTGGTACGCCCGTGCATTGAAAAACCCCAGGCCGACGATGTCGCGCGCTGGGGTGGGTGGGGGTACTTCAGGATGCCATCCGCATGCCGGGGGCATGGCGGTCAACGATGAGTTGGGCGATCTCCGCGAACGTACTTCCGGAGTCGGACAGCTTCTCGATGAACTCGGCTTCGGCCGCATCGATGCCGAGCAGCTTCAGGAATGCCTTCGGCAAGGTCGTGTAGCTGCCCAGGATGCCGGCGACACGAGGCATGTGACGCCAGGTGATCCCGTGACGCTTGCCAATCACGTCGCACGCAACACCCATCGCAGAGAATCCCTTGCGATCGCGTAGACAGTGCCGCGTTTGCGCGTATTCACCGCCACGAAGGGCGTCGATCCACAGCATGCGGATCGTGTCGATTTGTTGAGGCAGAACTGCGGGATACCATTCCCAGACAGCGGCCGCTCCAGAAGGGCCGGGGATCTCCTCGACCTTCTTCAGCTCCTCGACCGGGACCGACACAGACACGGATGCCATGAAACGGACAGCGCTGAGGATTTCCGCGGTTGCGGTTGCGGGGCGTGGGCCGTGCAGGCGGGTGAACGTGACCGCCGCTGTTTCGGGCGTCCGTGACGTCACGACACCCCATGCACCGTAATGGGGGCCGTTGTCGCAGAACCCCCGGTTGACAATCAGGTCTTGAGTTTTCATTCCTGTCTCCTGCAATGGCCGAGGTTCACCATGAACCCCTTCGAAACCGTTGCAGGAAGGAAAGTCATTGCGGCATGCCGGAAAACTTATAGCGGCGCTGCTGGCACAATTACCGCGTCGTTCAGCTTCAGGAGCCGCTTATGCAACCGTCTGATATTGGGCTTGCCGTGTACCGCCATTTCACCCGTCACGAGAGTGGCGAGTGGATCAAGGGGCAGTTCGTTCTGGCAATTCCGCCAGACACCGACCCGACGCTGAATCGTTATGAGCGCACGGACAACGAAACGGACGGGGAGGGCGGGGCAGGGGTTTACCTCTTCGACACGCCCTCTCAGCGCCAGGCGTTCATGCAGGGGCTTCTTGCGGCCGGCGATGACATGAGGCAATACGAGATGTACTCGACCAACCTCGGGTGTCCGGCGCTGATCCGCCAGATCACCGCGGTGGCGCTTGTCCTGGTGTTCGATCTCAGGGGACAAGACGAGATGTTTCAGGAGAAGCCCGCATCCGCGGGCGGTGCCGTTCCTGTCTACCACCGGCAGGCGAAGCAATATGGGGGCAACGTCGTTGCTTCTCCGGAGTTCATGCTGTCTGTCGCCGATCGCCGGATTGAGCGTGGAGAGGCCGCTATCACGCTTTCCCGCGGTGAGGATGCCGATCCCTCGAAGGAGCGGATCGATGTGGAGGCCGCACTGGAGACCTATCCGGGTGGCGCGCGCACGGTGCCGTGCCTGTCGATTTCACATGGCGCCGATCAACAGCGCCTTTTTCGGATCTACGCGCAAGCGAGGCAGGAACACTTGCTGCTGCCTGGGGCGGGTGTGAAGTTCAAGCCGCACCTCCTGCCAAGCGGGACAATGGGTTTCATCGTCTCACGCGAAGAGCAGAACCAGCACGCTTGAGCGGGCGGACGCGTTGAGGACGCCGTCCACTGCGGCCTGCGTGCTGGTTCTTTTGCTGGGCGCGGCATGGTTGCCGGCCGCGGCGAAAGCGGCAGCGCTCAAGGGACAGGTTGTTGCCATTTCCGACGGCGACACGATCACCGTCCTCGATGCAGACAGGCGACAGCATCGTATTCGTCTTGCTGGAATCGATGCGCCGGAGAAAGGCCAGCCATTCGGGTGGCGATCCAGACAGTCGCTTGCCGGCATGGTTTTCGGCAAGGCCGTCATAGTGCAATGGGAAAAACGAGACCAATACGATCGCGTCCTTGGTCGTATCAAGGTCGAGGCGACGCAGATGGATGTCAACCTTGAACAGATCAAGTCTGGCATGGCGTGGCACTATCGGCACTATGCGAAGGACCAGCCGGATGCCGAGCGGACCGCCTATGCTCAGGCCGAGCAGCAGGCAAGAAAGCAGAACGTCGGATTATGGGCCGACAAGAATCCCGTGCCACCGTGGGAGTGGCGACGGTTGAGGCGCTGAACGAAGTTCAACTGCCGTTTAGCCCGGCAACCGGGCGGTCACAATCGCCGGGCGAGTCGCACCTGGATTTCACGCTATCGCTCGCGCGCTTTCGTTCGCGCGACACGAGTTCCTCGGCGACATCCCGGGACAGGATCATCCGCAACACCGCTGCCGACGCCAGATCGTAGCCGCGCATGTCGAGCACGCGGAGCTTCAGTTTGGGTGAGGGCATCTCGCCCCCAAGAACATCGCCAATATAGGTTGCCGACATGCCGACCTTGGCCGCGAGCTCTCGCTGCGTCCAATTCCGGTCCTGCATCAGCGTCCGAATTTCAGTAGGCCAGTCCATTCGTGCAGAGTCCTTATAACGCCTTGACTTCAACGGGAGTCAAGAATAAGCTTATACTTGATTTGTGAAACAAGCGAAGCATCAGTCTACCCTTGTCGTATAGATGATGCTTTTCTTATAGTGGGCTGCGTTGCACAGGGAAACGGACTCTCGAACATCGGACTGCAAAAGGGATAACCCGGATGTCACCATCCGGGTTTTTTTCGGCCTGCCCCCCCGCAAACAGGCAAAAACATCGCCCTGGCCAGAAAAACTGGACGCAGGGCGAGGGGGGAGGGAGCCAGGCTAGACGCCCAACTCCTTGCGGACAGCCTGTTTCCGTTGCGGATACGGCAGGCCGCCGGGATGGCGGCAGGTCAGTATTCGCAGGCAGGCCAACCTCGACAGCACGGGAACGTCTGGGTCCTTCAGCACGGCGGTCAGCCACGGTGAGGATTGATCGTATGCTGCACGGACCAGAGAGTGGAATTTCCTGATGCGGGGACTCAACATGCTGCGGCTCCTTTCTCGATAGCGATACGGAGAACAGGGCCGTTGTGCCCGAACGAACGGTAGATCTTCACCAGGCCACGCCGAACCAGCTTCACCAGGGCAGCCTGGTGCTGGCGGGACATCGTGTCGAAGGCTTTCGCGAATAGCAGGGCGCGACGCACATCCGGCATTGTCTGTCCGTTCCATGCTGCGAGCTTCTTCAGCGCCTCAATCTCGGCTTTTCCCAGTTGCATGGGCAACCTGGTATCGCAAGCCTTGATCGCCGTGTCGTACTGGGGGTAACCACAGAGTCGTACCTCGTGCACGAGACGATCATTGACGAGTTCGCCGGCATGCAAGTGGCGCTCCTCGATCAGGCCAAGACTGAAGGCCGTGGGTGGATCGATCTCCCTGCCATTCCGCCCTAAACCGTAGAAAAACCCGGTATCGGACACGGCACAGCGTGGAGAGGACACAAAACCTCCAATGACCCCTTGTCGCATGTAGGTTTCCCCGCACGCGTTGTCGGGAACCTGATGCGGCTGACTGACCCACAGGCCTTCGGCAGTCATTTCGCGATAGTGAAAGGTGATTGCGGGTGACGTCATCACATTTCCTCCGACCGAACCGGACTGATGTGCCGTGTGCCGCAAGACCCGCAGTCATCGTCGCACATGGCCGACCACTCGTCCAACCACTCGTGACCGCAATTCGGGCAGACGTAAAAGTTGCGGAAAGTCGTGTTGTCATCTTCAACCAGGTGACGTTTGCCACAGGCCAGGCAACGCTCAATCCAGCGTTCTTCCGCGTCTTTCGGGCCGACCTGTTCGGTACGAGCGCCGCAATCGACGCAGGTGAACGGTTGATCCGACAGCAGGTAAACCTCATCCGCCTCCCTGGAGTCCGGTGATGTCTCATCCTGCGCGTTCTCGACCCAGATCCACGCGAGCACGTAGGCACCGCTACCATCGCCGCCTCGGGATACCACAGTGACATCGTCGATCTCGATTTCACCATCCCTGTGATGGGACTTGCGTGCCGCCAGCACGAACGGATCCGTCTGGTCAGCACCGAAGACGGCGATGCAATCGCCAAAAGTGAGTCCCTCTTTCCGCATGTGGCGGAGTAGCGAGACAAGGGTGGTTGTTTCCATGATTCATCCTCCAACAAAGGCTTTCTCACCATGAGAGCTGGCCTTGTCTTGCTGAAAGAGGTTGCAGGGGAATGGAAAGAGCCACCGCACTCGTGAAGAGTGAACGGTGGCAAGGGGTAGTGGTCATGATGCGGCACTGAGATCACAAATGGCATCCCAGTCGAACCAGGTGCACGAGATGACCTCGCAACCCGGATAGGCCGCTTCAGCAAGCTCTGCGGCATGATCGCTGTCGAGCGCATCGCAGTCATAGGCCGTGCGGAACTTGTCACCACGATGCTCGTAGAGCATCACCCGGAAGGGCTTGAGCCCGGCCTGCTCGTGACATCGTTGCCGTTGCCTTTCGACGGCTGCACGAAACGGGACGACATATTGCTCGCCGATACGCTGAAACGCGGAACCGAGATCGCGCGCTTCCAGTGACGCGCCAAGCGAGGACGCGGTTTCCCATGGGCTTTGGCCAAATGGGCCGGGCCATGAGAGATGCTTTACTTCGAGCCAGAATACCTTCAGTTCGTCTTCAGTCGCGCCGGCAGACACCAATGCATCCATCAATACATCCACTGGCTTATGCAGGCCGCCAAGCGCGGCATCGGTGAACTTCCGCCACTTGACGAGCACGACTTCCCGGCAGGGGCAGTTGAGTTGTGTTTCCATGTTGCTCTCCTCATCGTCTTCAAGGGCCTTCACCACGAAGGTTTGCCTTGTATGGAAAGCAAGCGGTTGCCTGATGCACGAAAAAACCACCGTGAATCGTTTGATTCAACGGTGGTTGGGGGTTAGCCGTAACGCACGGCGAAAGCGTCGGCCATGTCGGCCACAATCAGGTCCTCGATCTGATCACCGGCATAGAGACTTCCATTGGCCCAGCACAGGTCGTCATCAGGTGTCGGACCGGGCTTCGCAGCGATGGCGTCAAGCAATGCATCCAGGCTCACGGCGCGTGTTTCAAGAACTGGCGCGTCGTCACCCACATGCATCTCCAGCCAGAACTGATCCTGGCACAACCGAACAGCGCTTTGCGCCGGCGCCCAGCATTCTTCACCGGCTTGCCAATAAGGTGAGGCGTCGGTATCCACCGTCAACACTTGGGTCGGGAGGTCCCGGCCGAACAGGGAAGTCTGTTCGGACAAACGCTTGTGCGCTGCCAAGCGCTCGATCAACTCCGGAGTGACATGCACCACGGCGAAACCGGGCACCTGGGTGTGTGGCACAAGCGCCTCCACGACAAGACGTACAGATTGCTCATTCATTACGTGCTCCTTGGCAAGGCAGCCTTCCACTGTGGAAGGGCATCACTCCTTGCCTATGAGCAAGAGGTTGCGTGCGAGCCGAAATCGGAACCGTGGACCAAAAAAACCACCGTGAATCATTCGATTCAGCGGTGGTTGGGGGGGCGACTCAGGTATCGCGGTCACTGCTCATATCGACAAGACCGACAATGGCAGCGGGATCGGCTGCGTAGTAGAGCGTACCGTCAACCCAACGAAAATACTCGTCGGCTGGGGCGGCATCGGGTCCTGCTTCGATGACATGGCGAAGCATCGCAATGTCAATTCCGCGCGTCTCGCACGTATAGTCGCTGTGCTTCGGTTGCGCAGTGAACCAGAAGCGACCGTCACACCAGACGTTGAGCGAATTACCGCGCAGATTCAGCTCGTCCAGATCGCCCCATTCGTCCGGGGACATCGAAACGGCAACCGACTCCAGATCGTAGATCCTGCAGAGGGATTCCATCTCCTCGAGCCGCGTGATGAACTCCTTGGTGATCGTGATGACGGCGTAGCCGGGGCCGTCGCCGTATTCGTTGAGGGCATACGCTTCGACCACAAGCTTGAACGGCCGCATCGCCGCCTCGTCGGTCGTGCCGACTACACGACAACCTGGATAGGCGTTTTCAGCCTGCTCGCAAGCGTGTTCAATGGATTCTGCCCAGCAATCGAAAAGGATTGGCTCGGCGCCGGGTTCCAGTTCGACCTGCAGTACCGTGTAGGAAAGACCGTACGGAGCCCGCATCCAGACGGCATCATTGCCGGCGCTCAGAGGCAGCAGGCCACCCGCTTCGTCGAACTTCGTGGCGCCGTCGAGCGTTGTCCAGCCATCCTGGTTGGACCAGAAGCCTGCGGTGTCGTCACTGGCGCGCGCCTCGCTGGCTGAAAAAACCACGAATTCCGGCACATCGAAAACGGGGTGGAGCATGTCGGTTCTGACGACTTGCCGGGGTGGAAAGCTTAGCCCGGTGCCAACCGGCATGATCAGAACGCGGCCACCGTCCTCGTCTTCGCAGGCAATCCAGAGTAGCGTTTCGTCTCCTGGATCGCGCCACTCAAGCTTGATTTTCACCCGATCACCCTTGCGGATCGGGCGTGTTTGAGGTGTTTCTGACATTTCCATTCTCCTCGCAAGGACCAGTACCCACCGTGGGTGCTGAAAAGCCCTTGCAGAGGAAGGAAGCAATTGCGTCCGCGACGGTTTAAGTGGTTTCCGCGCCGTTCGAGCCGGGAAGCCTGTGTTTTTCCGCCATTTCGGAATGACGCTCTTCCTCGTCCGTGTGGACGTAACGGTTGGTCGTCGAAAGGTTTGCGTGGCGCATTACATCCCGCACCTGGGCGATATTCATGCCTTCCCGCACCAGGTTGGTTCCGAGCGAATGTCGGAGCCAGTGCGCGGATACGCTGCGCAGGAGCATGGCTTCGTCGCCGCGATCGGCACGTTCCAGTCTTCCGGCGACATTCTCGAACACCTCGTCCTTGAGGATGCGGTGCAACGTCTGCCGGGTGAGTCGCGCGCGACTCGGGCCAAGCGAGAAGATCAATGGTGTCGTTTCGTTGGATCGGGGCAGGGCGGACAGGCCGAATGCTTCTCGATAGATAGCCAGCTCCCGCATCAATTCCGGCGTCACCGGGATCTCGCCTTCGCTGGAGCCCTTGCCGGTAATCACAAGCCACCATTGGCGTGTGCCCGCGGGGCCTGGGCGCTGAATGAACCCGCCCATAGTGTTCGATACGGCCTCCGAGATTCGCAGCCCGGACAGATAGAGCAGAACGATCGCCCAGCGCCTCCTGGCCATCTTGCGAAACTCGGCCTCCCCCTCGCCAGCCGACGTCGCCAGCGTATCCAGCACAAGCGCAACCTGATCGGGGAGCAGATACCGGTGCAACCGCACCTTGCCTGCGGTCTGTTTTTTCCTGCGCATCAGGGACAAGGGATTGCCATGCAGGTAGTTCGCGCCGACCAGCCAGTTGAAGAGCCCGTTGATGATGTTCATGGCCTGCTTCTGGCTTGCTTCCGACAGGGGCCCATAGAAAGGCCGCCAGTCGGGATGCGTAATGGGAAGCTTGCGGTTTGGTGAAATCCACTTGCGGGCCGGCTCGGGATTCCCCAGAAAACGCGGGTATTCAAGAACATCCGCGTGAGTCAGGGCAGAAAGTGTTTTCTTGCGCTCATGTGCAGCCCAGAGTACGAAACGGATTGCCTCCTTGCGATAGGACACGAAGGTTTCAGGCGAATCGAGATACCCCTTGAGCCACTCATTGACGGCGGAGAGATCGTCGGTCGCGTCGAGCTGGCAAACCTTGTCGCGGGCCCGGTTGTATCCGTTTTGCAGAACGACCGATGCCGGAATGCTGAAAATGGCCGGCAATTCTCCCGCAAGGATCAACTGGGTCGACATCAACCGAGACGCACCGCGCCGATGTCGGAGAAGCGGGGGAACTCGGCCAGCGGCTTGTCGGACTGGAAGAGCAGGCGCCAGAACTCGGTGGCGCTACGATCGCGTCCGACTGGCCGCCAGTGAGGGCCGGCAAATGCACCGCCAGTCCAGTTGAGAGCAACGAAGTCGAAGGTTTCACCGGTCGTTTCCCCGGCGCGGGTGCCGTACTCGTACCGCTCGATCCAGATGATGTTTTCGGGGGAGACGCCACCAAGGAATGCCCGCCGAACCTTCGTCGCGATGACGTCAACGGCGTTGGTCACGGACATGCCGGGGTTGTGCTGAAACTCGGTCAGAACCACCACGGCCATGTCCGGCGCGGCCTGGAAAATCGACACCCCACACAGGCCTTCGGCCGCATTCCATGGGGTCTTGTAGCTTACGATGTGATGGCGAGATTGCACGATGACTGCTCCATTTTTTCTTGCCCAATGTCGAGGGCAAGTTCAAGCTGATCCAGGCTGTACAGCGATTCCCAATTCGCGCGCCGATAGACGATACCGTTCCGCCCGATTTCTCGGTTGAAAACCTGGTGGTGGGCACGCGCGCCCCGCACCAGTTGTCTGACTTCGAGTTGACAGGCTGCGCTCACGATCGCTCCCGGTTGAGCATATCGGTAATCGATTCGGAGATCGGCCCCGCAATCACCGTGGTCGTCCGCGGCCCGAGTGCAAGCTTCAGCCTGGCAATCGCAGGGCGATATCTTTTTTCAGCCATGTCGGCAAGCTGGCGCCGGACGGCATCGGAAGCCCCGAGCGCGCGCTCCTCGTTGGTGTTGTCGTAAAGATCAGCAAGCTTGATCCGCATGGCGCTCGTTGAGCGTGAGGAGATGATGCGCTCGATGAAGGATGGATAGGTTTCACCTTGTCCGCGGCAGAGGAGCTGGCACAACCTGATCACAGTTTCAGGATATCCACGCTCGCGCAGGGCGTTGGCTGTCGCGCCGGCGACATCCTCGAGGACGTCGTGGAGAAGGGCGGCATGCTTCTCCACGACGTCCGCATCCGGCCCCAGCCGCATCATCACGCGCAACGGGTGGAAGTAGTAGGGTGCACCGAGCTTGTCCACCTGGTCCGCATGCAGATCGCAGACGAGCATGATGGTTTCGTTGATCGTCGGGCGCGTCATGCGGCCCCCTTCGCTCGCGGCGAAACCGAGATCCAGACCGCATAGCTGCCCAGTGCCTGGCGCAGGGACAGTGAACAAACGACGGCTTTGGAGTCGTCCGGGATAAATCCGCTGTAGCGCAGGCCATCGATCGGCGCCTTGGGAATGATTGCGTCGGGATCGATCTCTCTCGGGCCGCGACGAACAAGGGTCAGGTTGACCGCTTCGAAGCCCGGCGGCCGGCAGCCGTACTCAACGAGCGCCGTGTCGTGGATGAGCTTGTGCCAGGCCTTTCGGTAGCGGCGCCGCTCCTGCACGGACATCGCCAGGAGATCGTTGAGCGTGGCCAGACGCGCGCCGTCGAATCGCAGTTCGAGGCCGCGGCGAGAACTGGTCACGTTGCCGGTGGCCGTTGAAACCGCACGGATGATTTCCGAGGCTTGGCGAACTTTGGCTTGTTTAGGCGTGGAATTACCGTTTTGAGCGGCAAAAAAGCCAGGTTTTCGCTCCACGATCTCCTGAAACGCCTTTTTTGACATGCGTAAACCGCGTTTCATGCGCTACTCCTGCTGTTGCGGGCCGGTGGCGACGTATTTCTCGCCATATTGACGCTGTTTTGTGCTACGAATTGGCATTTCGCCACGCATCATTGCGCGGGCGTCCCGTACAAATTCTTTTGGAGTCAGGTGCCAGGAGTTCGGCCAGGCCTGCCACCACTCAATGACCTTGATGGCATCTTCCTCGGTCGGCGCGCAGTGAATGTCGCGCATTTCGGCAAGAATCCCGGGCAGGCGAGGGTCGTCGTCCGAGATTGGATCGTCCGGGCACAACGCCTCGTAGATTTTCAGGTATTTGCTCAATTCAAACCTCCCTGTTGACGCCTACAGCGGAGAGCCTGCTGCCGGAGCGCGGCACCATCACAACCCCAGCTCCTTCAGCGCGCTGTCAAACGCGGCCTCGACTTCCGGGATCTCTATCTTGTAAGTCCCGAAGAGAGACAGCCCGCGTTCCATCATATCCGTGAAGACCTTCTGAATCTGACCGTGAGGTGTCAGGTAGGTCACGCCGGCGCCGTCGGCATTGCTCACCGGCTCGCCATCGCAGAGCAGCGAGAAGAGGATCGAAAACATGCCGCCGCCCCGCATCAAGAACCACAGCCAGTGCGGCCACGCCTGGTTGAGCGTGCGGAAGAAGGCGGATACTTCCGGGATCTGCGCGAGCTCGCGCGGATCGTCGTTGTAACCGTCGACCATGAAGGCGAGCGACTCGCGGTAACGGATGACGTTTTCCCGTGAGTCGGTCAGAACATGCAAGCGCTCGATGGCGCTTGCGATATGGCCCGACTCGATTTCCCGCCGGGTGATCATGAGCACGACCAGGGCGTCCGCGCTGTTGTCGGCCAGCCCATCGGCGTCGAGCATCCGTACCGGAATTTCGCGATCCTTGTGCAACATCTTGTTTTGCCTCCTTTGGCAGCCAAAGCGGAGACCGGTGCTGACCATGATTTTAGCCTGCCGCTCCGATAGCGTAAGGTGACAGTATATGCATTATGTGAGAAAAAACAAGGGGAGGATAGCAAAAACGCCTAATTACATATTATTTCTTGACCTTGTGGAGATGCTCGATTACCATGCAGATGCCTGTAAAAGGTCATGGGAAGGAGGCATCTTGAATGGAAGAAGCGCTGTCATTGGCCGGGAACCTCGGAACCGAGCCAGAGATGAGATACACCGCCGACGGCAAGTCGGTGGTGACGTTCAGTCTTGCCGCCCATGAGCAGACGGCCCGCTCGGGCGTCTGCGAAATCCGGACGACCTGGTACCGGTGCGTCGTCGCCGGCGAGCCGGAGCTGGTCGATATGGCCGCCACGTTGCACAAAGGCGCGCGCGTGGAGATCGAGGGGGTGGTGCGAACCCGGTCGTGGCGACGCTACGGGCGGGAGGAGTCCATCGCGGAACTGCACGTTACTCGCCTTGTGCCCCGTTTTCGGCCGGGCGCCCACGAACGCAACGCCGGCGCCGTGGCGCCAACACCCCGCTCCCCTCTGGAGGCCGCTAAGGCTGCCGGCCTCTTCGAGGCTGATCGGCAGGACGGCACGGACAACTGAAAGGACACGATATGGCCGAACGGGAGCGGGACAGTGTGGCGCTGCTGCAGGAAGTGGCTGATCTGTGCGAACGGATCAGCGACACCAGGGAATTGACGCGAGAAGTGGCAAACCTGCTGTTTCAGCGTGGCGAACGCCCCAATGCAGGGCGGGTGCACCAGTTGACCCGCCGGGGTTCGATGGTGACCGTCCATGACGAGATGAACAAATGGTGGGACGATTTGCGGGCGAAGCTTGAGGTTCGGCTCGTGAACCCGAACCTGCCTGACGCCCTGCTTGAAAAGCAGAGCGGTCTGCTTGGCGAACTCTGGGATCTCGCCATCACCCGCGCGCGAGAGGAAATGCAGGCATATCGGGATGCGGCCGATGCGAAGGTGAGCGAAGCAGAGGTCGCCCGCGCGGCGGCGGAGGCGAGCGCCACAGAACACCTACGGGCCGCACAGACCGCCAACGCCAGCCGCGAGGAAACCGAGCGCCACCTAGCGGCCGAGCGTGCGGCCCGTGCGGCAGCCGAGGCCGACGTCGAGGCCTGGCGGACGCAGGCGGAAGCGTCCGCCCGGGAAATGGAAAACAATCGCATCACCCTGGAAGCGCAACTCGATGCCCAGCGTGCTGCGGCCGAGCGCGCGGAGCAGCAGTTCAACGAGCAGCGCCGCCACACGCTGCTGGAGATCGACACCTTGCGCACCAGCAATGCGGAGCTGCGGGATCACCTCAAAAAAGCCGAGCACCAGATTGCCCGCCTGCAGGAATCCGAGCGCACCCTGAAGGAGTCCGAACGGGATCTGCATGACCGCCTCACCCGGCAAAGCGAAACGGTCGCACGTCTCACCGGCGAAGTTTCCGCGCTCACCGCGCGCCTCGATGCCATTGTGAGCGAACGGGACAATCTGGTGCTGGACAGACAGCGGGATCGCGAGGCGCACCAGGAAGCAATCGCCAGCCGGGACAGCACGGTGACATCACTGCAGGAATCGTTGCAGCTCATGAAGGCCAATGCGGAACTGTTGACGGCCGAAGCAGCCCGGCTGCGCCAGGCAAACAGCGACCTCAACCTTGCGTTGAAGCGGAAGGACGCGACGCCGGCGACCCCCGAACCGGACCCGAAGGATGAACATGATGAATGTTGAACGCACACTTGCCGAGCCGATGAAGGCCCTTGCCAGGATCGGTCTCAAACGAGCGGAGGATGCCCTACTGACGGTTCCGCGCCGGTTCGTCGACTATACCCTGCAGCCGGCCCCGGACCGACTTGCTGACCACATCGGCGAGAAGGTCTCCATCGAGCTCAAGATCATGGCGCCGCCCAAAGCGGACGGCAGCCAGCCGCGGTTCATCGTCGAAGCAATGGACCGCACACGCCGCGTGCACCGGATGACCGTGTTCGGCGCACTGAAGTGGTCGCCATGGAAGGCGGTCAAGGCCGGTGACGTCGTGAAGATCCAGGCCAAAGTGACCGACTTCAAGGGGACGCCGTATCTCAACAATCCGGAGTTGATCCGGGACGAGGACTGGGGGCGGGTCATTCCGGTCTACCGGGCCGTTCCCGGCCGCCTTTCCGGCGACAAACTGGCCGCCGGCATACGCGAGGCCCTTCGCATGCCGCACGCCATCGACGACGCGGTGCTCGCAATCCGGCAGGCGTTCGGCGGGCAAACCGAAGCCGAAATCCGTCTCATGACGGGCCTCAAGTGGCCGCTGGCCGGACTGGTTCGTGTGCTCCACCAACCCGCGGATATGCAACAGGCTGAACGCGCCGTTCTTGCGGCACGACGGCTTGCGGTTCATGCGATCCGGCACCGCGCGACCAAGGCGGTGAGCCGTGCCTTCGAGAAGGACTCGGTAATCCGGATCGATGAAGAAACGATCGATGCCATGATCATCGATCTGCCCTTTCGCCCGACCACAGGCGAACTCTCCCAGGAAGAGGCCATCCAGAAAATCGTCGAGCTGCTTGCGTTGCCCTACCCCATGGCGGCGCTCCTTTCGGCTGACGTGGGTGTGGGCAAGACCCTGGTGTATGCGGTGCCCGCGGTCGCCAGCCAGCGCCTGGGGCGCAAGGTGGCGGTGATGATTCCGAACAGCATCCTGGTGGAGCAGGTCGCTGCAGAGTTTCGTGAATGCTTTCCGGGAGTCCCGGTGACGACGGTTGGCGATGCGGCATCTGCGCGTAACCTCGATCTGACGGCCAACCCGATCCTTGTCGGCACGACCGGCCTCATCGGCGTGGCGCGGGCGCGGGCTTGGGTGCCTGACCTTCTCGTTATCGACGAATCCCAAAAAACCAGCCGGGAACAGCGGGAAGCGCTGTGCGGCCCGCACACGAACGTGCTGGAGGCGACCGCCACCGCCCTGCCCCGTACGCTTGCGCTCGTCATGCACGGTGGCAAGCAGTTGATCCAGGTGGCCCGCCATCACGCTCGCAAGACCATCCATACCCGCGTTGTGACGCCGGCGGAACGGAAGATCGTCATGAACAAGATCCGGGAAATGATCGGTGCTGGCGCTCAGGTAGCCCTCATTTATCCGCGCGTGACCGGCGAAGAGGCAGGCGATCGTCTGAGCGTGGAGGAAGCCGGCAAGCTTTGGGAACAGCGGTTTCCCGGACAGGTGGCGGTGCTGCATGGGAAAATGAAGGATGTGGAGAAGGCGAGCGTGATGGCCGACATGAAGGCTGGACGCAAGGCCTTGCTCTGTGCATCGAGCATCATCGAGATCGGCACGACCATCCGGAACCTCAAGTTGCTGATGGTGGTGAGTGCCGACCGTTACGGCGTCTCCACTTTGCACCAGATGCGCGGGCGCCTGGTTCGTCACGGAGGAGAGGGTTTCTGCTTCCTGTATCTCACCGGAGAGGTCGACGAAGAAACGATGGCGCGCCTGAAGCTCATGGAGAACGCGACAGACGGTTTCGAGCTGGCCAACATGGATCTCCAGTTGCGCGGCTTCGGAGATGTCGGCGAAGACTCCGGTGAGCAATCCGGTGCGAGTCTTACCTTGTTCAGGGATCTGGTGCTGATGCCGGGAGACTTTGAATCTTGAGCCTTGATCGACTGGCCATCGCAAGGGCTTTGTTCTTGCGGCGTTATGCATGTAACGGACGATGATCTGCCAGGCTGGCAGCCGCAGGCCCCACACATTAAGCGTCGAGTTTTCCCGCCAACTCGGAAATTGCGCCGCCGACCTCAAGCCAGTGCCTCGCGGTCGGTTCAATTATTGCGCGCATGAGCGTCAGCACAACGGCCTGCGAATTGATATCGCACCGCCGGTAAAGGTCCAGGAATGCGTCTTCGCTGGCGTCTGGAACGCTGAAAAGTCCTGTGACACTTTGGCGGGGTTTTGCCGCTGACGGCCTGATGGCGTCCGTCATCGCGAGCCGAGGGGCGTGCCCAAGAGCGACTCAGCTCGCATGCTGCACTGACTGATCTGCTTCCTGCGGTTGCGGTGTACCAATCCGCATGGCGTGATAGACCTTCTTGCCGAGCATGTAACCGATACTGGGAGTGCCTTGAATCTCTTCCAGGCTGGCCTGGGCAAGGCCATGCACACTTCCGAAGCGTTTGGCCAGAATGCCGGCAGCCGTGGTTGATACACCGGGAAGCCCTTCGAGAATGTACCTGGTCAGAACCGATGAATTTGCCAGGGGCGTTGCGTGCCGCAGCTGGATTGGATACGGCATTCCCGCTTGACAAAGTTGGGCCATGCTGGCGATGAGCTTGGCGCTTTGCTCGATGCTCGCGGACAAAACCGTTTGCACGCCTGATTTCACGGCCAGCCACGCAAGCGCCTCGACGACGGCTTCCGACTCGATGAAGACGCGAGTTGTCATTGCGCAGCCCTCGATGACCACGAAAACCTGGTCATTCTGCTCACGCATCAGTTCGATTTGTGGATACAGGCTGCGATTGACAGTCCCGGCGACGAATTCCGCGGCAGTCAACCTGTTGAGTATGGTGCGTTTGGCAATGATGTGGGTCCCGACATCGAGGTCTGCCGCGATAACCCTGGCGTAGGCGAATTCCTCGATGATCTTGCCGGTGCCTTCCTCGTACTCCTTCCGGTCGCAAGTGATGTCGATGGTCGTAATCACGACGCCTCCTCAGCACACATTTCCAGTAACTGCTCCAGTCCCGATTCCACCGCGTTGCGCCCGGCAGCCTTGGCACGATATAGCGCACAGTCGGCGGCCTCGATGGATGCTTCCACAGGCCTCCCCCACTCCAGTGCGGCGACACCAAAAGAAGCCGTGATACGAAACGTCTCGCCATCTGGAGGCACGATGTCCAGCCCCGCAAGGCCCGCGCGCAAGCGCTCGACGATCGCGACCGCATCCGGCAATGGCGTGTCGGGCAACAAAATCAGAAACTCCTCGCCACCGTGCCGGTACAACGAGTCGTACTTGCGAAGGCGCGACATCGTGAATTTCGCCGACTGGCGCAACGCCGCGTCTCCGGCGGCGTGGCCGCGCTGGTCATTGATTTGCTTGAAGTGATCGAAGTCCATCAGCGCGATCGAACAGCCTGACCCGACACGCGCAGCACGCTCCATCTCGCTGGCGAGTTTGTCCAGCATTCCGCGACGCCCGAATGCGCCGGTAAGAGGGTCGGTGGCCAGAAACTCGGCGATGATTTCAAGCTGAAGGCTGCGTAGCTGGGTGTTCAGATGGACGCTGAGCGACATGCAATGGTCGTAGTCCTCTTCGGTTATCCGTCCAAACTGGCTTTGGTCCAGACAAAGGCGCGTCGCGGTTTCCTGTATTTCCCGTTGAATTTGCACGATTGCAGTCACTTCCGGATGCTCGCGAAGCTCATCGATGCCCATGGGGTTCTGCCATTTTCCGAACAGCGGATGAAGATGCGCGTCTGGTCTGTCGTGGGCGGCCAGCGTGCCGTCCCCGAAAAGCAACGCATGATTGAAACGCTTCAACCATAACTGGTGAGCCGCAAGAACGATCTCCATCTCCTCAAGGAGGGGGAAGACCAGCTCACGATCAAGGGGTGGTCTCATTTCGATCAGGTCGTCGAATGCGCGTCGGCGTGCGGCAGATCTTCAAGCGCCCGCGCTTTTTTCAGCACGTCGTCAAGGTCATAGCCGATCGCCTTCATGCCGAGCTTGTAGCGAGCCGTGGCGGCGGCACGGATGAGCGATTCGGCAATCATCCGATGGCCGGTTTCCGGGTCTGGCGGATCCATGAAGTCACCAAACAGATCCTCGCGGACAAAAATCTGGCTGATCGTGCCAAGGCGCGCGAGGTATCCCTGCCGGTTCACGATTTTCCTGTCGGACAGAGCCCGGTTCACCGCTTGCATTCCGTGGGTCAGTGGTGTGTTTGCGAGTTTCTTGCTGCCCTCGTCAACCTTGAAAATATCGTTGACGGTCATGGGCCCGGAGGTATGCGCAAGCGCCCCGCTTGCCTCCGCGAACACTCCGAGCATCTCGATGAAGACGTCGGGTTCGACGGGATCGGAAAGTCCGATCAGCCATTTCTTTGCGTCTCTCTTTTTCACAATCGCCTCCAGATGGTGCGGCGAAAACCATAACCGGAGTCCCGCTATAACTTCAACAGGAACCGCGCTGCCGCCTTCCTGTTTTTGAAGACCCCTTTGGGCCTTTGCCTCCAACGCGCGCAGCCCGGCCGCCAGCCCGACAGGGTGGCGGGCACCCCGGTGCAGCCGGGGCCGGGCGCCTCCGGCGGGCATGTGCCCGGAGGCCGCAGGCCGGAGCCTGGCGCCGCAGGCGCCGGGGCGAGCGGTAGGCGACCCCGAGTCCCCGAGGGGGAGGCGGCGAAGCCGCCTAGCCGTATCCCGCGAGCGGTATGCCCGTCCGGGCAGGATGGTGGCTCGGGGCCACCAAGAAAAAACCACCGACTGCGAGGCAGTACGGTGGTTGGGGGGGGGTACAGTTTCAATCCACGCCCGTAACCGGGCGAAACAACCTGGAAGAGATGCGCCTCTCCCAGACACGATTATCCCCCGAAGGGTCTGGACGCAACTCCGACGGATGGGCTTCCACGAGAGAGCCGTTCTCGTCCATGAGCACAACGATGCTGTCATTCGATTCGATTGCACCAGAATCGCTCGCGATCAAGGAGATGCGGTATGTGCCCGATGAAAACGGCCACGGCATGCCCGCTTCACGTGCCAACTCTGTCATGGCATCGAGGCTAAGGCTGTTCCAGAATTCGAGGCTCATGTCGTGATACTCCAGGATGGTGTTGCGAGCGGCTTCCTCTTCCGGATCAACCCAGTACACCGAGGAACCGACGCAAAGCGACGCATACCAGTCGTCATGCTTGATGAGCCGGTTCTGGGTAGCGTCGGCAAGCTTGTCGAAGCCGGCGTCGGCGAGCGTAATGGGCAACCCGGCGCGATATGCCTCCAGAAGCAGGGCGGTATCACTCATGGCTTCGAGGCTGGCGAGGCCATGGCGTGCGACTGCCTTGCGAAAGGCGGCGGTTGACAGCCTGCTTTCGCGATTGCTGGCCAGATCCTCGGCCAAGATCGCGCGCTGTGCCGGCGACAAGGCCTGATTGAGGTTATCCACGAGCCATCTCCTTTCCGAGTTGTGCGGCCACTGCAACCTGGCCTTGCGGTGTCAGCTTGTGAACCGGCACCCTCACGAACCCGCTGTCGATGTGACCGAACGGGATGGCTTCGATCAGCCCGGCCTCTGTGAGCGTGTTCACCATGCCGGTGTTCTCGGAGTAATTCTTTACCGCGACGCAGCCGTCGGGCAAAGGCTCGATATTGGTCGTCGCCGTGCACACAGGTTCGCCATGAAGGATCCGGGAATCACTGCCGTCGGGGTTGCATCCCACCAACTGAACCGCGATGTTTCCCGTGTTGTGATAGCGGGCGAAGCGAAGTTCGCACGGATAATTGAGGAATTGACATTTCATGATGTTTGCTCCCACGCACGACCAAAAGCCACAATGGCTTTTTTCAGTCGTTGCGATGGATGAAAGTGGTTGCGCGGTACGCGCTTCAGCAAAAAAATCCCCGCCAGAGCGAATCTGTGCGGGGATTGGGGACTGGGCTCAACCGTGCATGATCTGCGCGTCACGGGCCCACTGTTGGTACTCCTGGCTGCCGTGTTGCTGCAGCCAGACCTGGTGCTCGTGCATCGCCTTGACCGAGGCAAACCCCAGGGCTGCGGCTTGCTCTATTTCAGGGTCAGCTCCGGCTGGCTCTGCCTCCTGCCTGATGGCCACCAGGTCGAGTGCGGCAAGTTCTGCCTTTCTCAACTTCATACCTGCTTTCCGCCGTGCGGCAATATAGGCCTTCACGGCATTGAAGCCAATGCGATGAAGCGTGAACGACACCAAGTCGTGAAAGCGCTCGTAGAACTCGGCCGGATGGCCATGTCCGGTGCTGTCATTTTCTTCGTGCAGGTACTCGTGAGCGAGCAGATGCTTCACCGCTTCGAAGTGGCTGAAAACCGCCCCTTCGTAGCCCGGAACCTTGAGATACTTCCGCTCGACATAGATCACAGCCTTGCCATCGGTGAACCCGTCGACGGTGTCAGATCTGCAAGCACGGACCTTGCGGATGGCCGGGTAGCCGAATCCACCGGACAAGGCGATCCGTTCGCTCATGTGGTTGATCACGGAAAGCGTGACTCGCTCGTCTTTCGAGAGCTGCTTCTCCTCGATGATGTCATGCTGCTCGTTGATCGATTCGGCGACCGATTCCAGGGGTGATATCCGCTCCGCAATTTCCCTCAGTCGCTTTCTGATGGCCCAGTCTTCGGCAATCCCGAACATTCCGAGATTCGCGTCGATACGCTCGATCACTTCATCGAGCGACTTGAAGCGCGCCCGGTTTGCGAACTTGGGAGAGAGGACGATGGCCAGGTCCTTTTGGTGTACGCGATCAGCCTGGAGGCTGTGAGATTGCGCCAACACCAGAGGCCGATGCCCGCCCAGACGGGTGGCCAGCGCGTCGAAGCTGAAATGCCGGTTGGAGTAATCTGTTACTACCTTGGCATCCCTGACGGCAGTAACCATCTCGTCGGCAGAATCGAAGGCGCCGGCAATCAGGCGATCCAGCATCATGACCCGGTAGGCTTCGTTCTGCACGGGAGCCTTTCCGTGTGTTTTCGCCGAGTGGGCTTTCAACTTGGCGGAGATGCGCTTCCAGACTTCGCAGCTCGACACGAGGATGTCGTTCCGGGCGAAGTTGACCTGCAACGGCTTTTTGCTCACGACCAGGCCACCAACCCCCATGGCCTGCGCACCGTAGTAGCTGCGGACCAGTACGCCGAGGTTGTAGGCCTCCAGCGAGTTGGATTGCGGCCTCAGCAGGTAATAGGCGTCATCGTCCTCGAAGGTCCATTTCACCGAGTCCATCGCAAGGGAAACGCGCTTGCCGTTGATGAATGCGGGAATGGGCAGGTACTTGCACATGTCCGTCAGCCCATCGATCGTGCGAAGCGTGTCGGACGGGCTCATCGGGTCGTACAGCTCACCCTCGATCCGGCAGCCGGCCACTGTTTCCGGCAGCGTCTGCAGGTCGTACTCCAGGCCTTTTTCGCGGATGTCGACGTGCATGGAGAACGCGCCTGAGCGCCAGCGATTGCGCGTGAACCCCATCACCTGCCCGCGGCCCATCCGAAACCGGCCAAACACCGCGTCGCCCTGGCTGTGAGGTGTGCCGAAAGTTTCGAAAAACGCCTCGATCTCCTGCCGGTCCCGAAAGCCCTTGCCATCGTCCTGCATGACAAAGGTTTTGCCGTCGAAGTCGAAGCGGGCTTCGGTTGCACCTGCGTCAACCGCATTCATCATCAGTTCGAGGATGGCTTTGTCAAACGTGCCCGCCTGCGATTTGATAATTGAGAACAGCATGTCCGGGTGCATTCGGAATGCGCGGGTTTCCTGGGTATGGTTTGTTTCCTTCACGGTTTGCTCCTTTTCTGGAACAAGGCCGACTCGACCGTCGAGTCGCTTGCTGAACCTTGCAACAGGGGAGCGATTGCGCATTCGAGGATACCGGGCGCAAATAAAACCCACCAGCCGAAGCTTGGTGGGTTGGGGGGTAATTAGTCGCCCCTGATTTATTTATAAGACATTGATTTAATTGTATAATCTACTATTTTTTGATAAAATATCTCCCACTTTGATTGTCTGCACACGTCAGTTTCCGGGAGTTTTCGATGTTCGCCTGCCCCGCCACTGAAGACTTCTTTCGCTCGCGCATTGACCAGATGATCGACCTGCGCCACCCATTGGCGGTGCTGGCCTCGCGCATGCCCTGGCAGCAGATCGAAGCGAGCGTGGCGCACTTGTTCATGCGCAAGGCCCGCGCTGACGTGGCCATGCCCGATCTGGACCTCTTTGGCGAGAAAGCGGTGCGTGCTGGCTCACGCAGCAATGCAGGACGCCCGCGTGTGCCGCTTCGCATCATGATCGCGCTGCTGTACCTCAAGCACGCCTTCAACGAGTCCGACGAAGGCGTCGTTGCGCGCTGGGCCGAAACACCAACATGGCAGTTGTTCTCAGGACAGGCGTACTTTGAACACCGCCAACCCTGCGACGCCACCACCTTGGTGAAGTTTCGCCAGCTGCTTGGCGAAGAAGGCGTCGAAGAGCTGCTGGCGCAGACCATCAACGTCGCGGTTGAACAAGGACTGATCAAACCTCAGGAACTCTCGCGCGTGATCGTCGATTCCACAGTGCAGCACAAGGCGATTGCCCACCCCACGGACAGCCGGCTGCTGGAGACGGCCCGGGTGAAGTTGGTGCAGGCGGCCAAGGAGGCGGGCATCGGGCTCAAGCAGACCTTCGCCAAGGAAGGCAAGCTGCTGGGCTACAAGGCCTCCCGCTACGCCCATGCGCGTCAGTTCAAGCGCATGCGCCGCACCATCAAACGGCAGAGAACCATCGTGGCCCGCTTGGGCCGGGAGATCGAGCGCAAGGCCAGCGCCATTGGGATGGCAGTGCGAGAAGCACTGGGCCATACACTGAACAAGGCCGCTCGCATCGCAGGCCAGAGCGGCCAGCGCAAAGCGATCGAGGGGCAACCCAAGCTCTACGCCTGGCATGCGCCAGAGGTGAGCTGCATCAGCAAAGGCAAGGCCAAGACACCCTACGAGTTCGGGGTGAAGGTGGGCATCGCCAGCACGCTCAGGGGCAACCTGATCGTGGGAGCACGAGCGTTTCACGGCAATCCGTACGACGGACACACACTCAATGAACAACTGGAGCAGGCCGGCATCCTGATGCAGGACAGCGGGCACAAGCCGACAACTGCCTTCGTCGATCTGGGCTATCGCGGTGTGGATGCGGACAACCCGGGTGTGAGGATCGTGCACCGGGGCAAGGCCAGACGCATCAGCGAGCAGGAGAAAAGACTGCTCAAGCGTCGTCAGGCCATTGAGCCCATCATCGGACACCTCAAGAGCGACCACCGCATGGGGCGCTGTCATCTCAAGGGGGAAGTGGGCGACAGCATCAACGCGGTGCTCGCTGCTGCGGGCTACAACATCCGCTGGCTGCTGCGCCAGATCGTCAAGAAGGGGCTGGCCTTTCTTGAATGGGCTTTTTTGCGCCTGCTTCAGGCGCTGAACACGCAGCTCAATTGGCTGCAGAGGTTGTGCTCATGGAGCACGCTATCGCGTAGGGTGCACTCTCGCGCAGCTTGAGCTTGAAATGAAGGGTATCCGGATTTCCTGATTGATACAGGCAATCCATAACCATGTAACATTGCATGCGAATTCCGGCGAGCCAGATTGATTGAGTAGGTAACAACTTATTCGAAACCGGCATATTTGATTGACGACGCACCTCTTTTTGTGTAGGCTGGTTGCTATACAAATTTCATAGAGGTGCCATATGGCCAAAAAAGAAGCGGTAACGGATTTGTGGGTTCATGGGTTGCTGCAAGAAGCAAATATCCATCTTGACCCCCAGGGCAGTACGATCCTTGAGATTGACCAAGCACTCAAAACGGCGTCAAAAAGCGGGTCCGGGAAGGTTGGCTTTCCTGAATACGTTGGTGTCGTGAAAGACTTTCTTTTGGTCATCGAAAACAAGGCCGACATCTCCCGCCACGTAAAAGTGGATGAGAACGGGGTGGTGAGCCTTGATCCCGTCGATGTCAAAAATTACGCCATCAATGGCGCCGTGTTTTACGGAAAACACCTGGCCAAAAACACGTCCTACAAAAAGGTTATTGTTTTTGGCATTTCGGGTGATTCAAAGAAACACCGAATCAGCCCGGTATACATCGACGAAACCGAGTATTACCGGGAACTCCCCGATGTCGAGTCCTTTATATCGTTTTCAGCGGAGAACATCGACGAATACTATGTTCGAGAAGTTCTCAAAGAAGAAACCGATACCGAAAAGGAGTTGGCTGAGATTTTGAGGGATGCCGCAGCGCTTCATGAAGACTTGAGAAATTATGGCAACCTGAAAGACATCGATAAACCCCTTATCGTTTCCGGGATCTTGCTTGCATTACGTGAAGCGGAGTCCAAAAACTTCTCCATTGACGATCTGACGGGCGATGTCGTTGTAACGGATGGGCAAAAGATTTTCAATGCCATTCAAGCGAATCTGACGCGATCCCGAGTCGCTCCGGAAGTCAAAAAAGACAAAATATTGAGTCAGTTCTCGTTGTTCAAGAATTCGGTTCGACTCAATGAGGTTCATGCAACGCTTGCGAAAACGCCGTTGAGGCATTTCACAGAGTTTTTGAATTCCAAAATTTACAGAAGCATCAAGTACACAAAATCCTCCGAAGATTACCTTGGGCGCTTCTACGGGGAGTTCATGTCGTATTCTGGCGGTGATGGTCAGACGCTGGGTATTGTTCTCACCCCAAAGCACATTACCGATTTGTTTTGTGACCTGGTGGCAATCAAGCCAGATGACGTGGTTCTGGACCCCTGTACGGGCACCGCAGGCTTTCTGGTTGCGGCAATGCATCACATGCTTTCGCAAACGGATAACGAAAACGAAAAGAAAACAATCCGCCAGGAACGGCTGCACGGCATTGAAGACCAGGAGTACATGTTCACCATTGCCACCACCAACATGATTTTACGGGGTGACGGAAAAAGCAATCTAATCAATGGTGATTTTCTGAAAGAAAACCCAAGCAAACTTCAATTGAAGCAAGCTACGGTTGGCATGATGAATCCGCCGTATTCACAGGGCTCCAAAGCCAACCCGTCTTTGTATGAAATTTCGTTCACCGAACATTTGCTTGATTCTCTGGCCGAAGGCGGCAGAGTGATTGTCATTATTCCGCAGTCTTCCGTTACCGGGAAAACGAACGAAGAAAAAGCCATCAAGGCCAATATCCTCAAGAAACACACGCTTGAAGGCGTGATCACCTTGAACAAGGATACGTTCTATGGCGTAGGGACAATGCCTTGCATTGCCATCTTTACGGCAGGCGAACCCCACGCCGACGACAAGGAATGCAAGTTCATTGACTTCAGAAATGACGGCTACAAGGTCAGTCCGCATATCGGACTCATCGAGACCGAACAAGCCAAAGACAAGAAGCAGCACCTCCTGGATGTCTGGTTTGATCGGATGGATGCGGACAGCAAGTTCTGTGTCAAAACAACGGTTGAAGCTGACGACGAATGGCTGCACAGTTTCTATTACTTCAATGACGAAATCCCGACAGAGGCAGAATTTGAAAAAGCCATCGGTGATTATTTGTCGTTTGAGTTCTCCATGATCATGCAAGGCCGGCGCTATCTGTTCGAAGGGGAAAACGATGCTAAGGAGGCGCTGATTAATTCAACATCGTCGTTCCGGCGTACGCCGGAATCCAGTCAAGTCAAGCATCTGGACCCCGGCGTTCGCCGGGGTGACGAATTATTCAGCGCTTCCCTAAGGCTTGAAGATAGAGAGTGGAAGTCTTTCTCGATTGCATCTTTTGCTTCAATCTCCCCAGGGAAGCGGCTAACTAAAGCGGATATGCTGCCAGGTAAAATGCCGTTTATTGGGGCATCTGACTCATGCAATGGAATTACTGAATTCACATCCAACAAAAACGAATCTGAAGACAGTAATGTTTTGGGCGTAAACTACAACGGAAGTGTTGTTGAAAATTTCTACCATCCATACCGAGCTGTATTTTCCGATGACGTTAAACGGCTGCATCTTTTGGGTCACGAAGGGAATCAGTACATCTATCTTTTCCTGAAGACGACTATTCTCAAGCAAAAGAGCAAGTATCAATACGCTTACAAATTTAACGAAGCAAGGCTCAAAAGACAAAAAATCCTTCTCCCCATCACACCCTCCGGAGATCCGGACTACGCGTACATGGAGCAATACGGCAAAAACATCTACCGAAAGAAGATCGAGGAATACCTGGACTACTTGGGTGTTGTTAAAGCGAGTTTGCAGGCGCAGCCTCAATGACGATCCCCAATTTCATCAATCTTCCGTTGCTCACCGTCCTATCGGTTGAAGAGACGGATCACGACTACCATGTCACGGCGGAGTCTGTGCACGCCCCAGGGGCGTGCATCTCCTGCAAAGGCAAAGAGATTGTCGGCTTTGGAAAGCGGGCGCAGCTTTACAACGATCTGCCGATCCACGGAAAGCGGGTGGGCATCACGGTGAGCCGCAGACGGTACAAATGCAAATCTTGTGGCGTGACGTTTTATGAGCCGCTGGCCACGATGCACGAACACCACCGCGCCACGGTTCGGCTGGTTCGCTACATTGAGCATGAGTCCATGCGCCGAACATTCGCGAGTGTTGCGGCGGATACCGGGGTAGATGAAAAAACCATTCGCAGTATTTTCAAAAGATGCGCGGAGCAACTGGACAAGACGGTTCGTTTCGAATTGCCTCAATGGATGGGAATCGACGAAATCCACATCATCAAGAAACCCCGGTGCGTGATTACGAATGTTGAACACAACACCGTGGTTGATATGCTGCCGAATCGGGAAAAGCAGGCGCTTACGGCCTATTTGAAGAACCTTGGCACACAGAAGTCTTCGGTACGATATGTCGCGATGGACATGTGGCGTCCGTACAAGCTGGCCATCAAAGAAAACATCCCACACGCAAAAATTGTTGTCGACAAGTTTCACGTCGTCCGTATGGGCAATGTCGCGCTGGAAATGCACCGGAAATCCATTCGGCGTACCTTGAACAGCCGGCAACGAGTCAAGCTCATGCGGGACCGTTTTATCCTGTTGAAGCGACCCAGTGAGATTTCAACGGAAGAGCGTGACTTGATGGGGCCATGGTTTGAAGCCTTCCCAACACTGGGTTTGGCTTACGAACTCAAGGAAGGTTTTTTTGGGGTATGGGAGAACGCCAGTACGCGTCAAGATGCGGAAGTGCTTTTTGACGCATGGAAGGTGAAAATCACACCCGAAGTTGAAGCGCATTTCAAGCCGATCTTGACAGCCTTCGAGAACTGGCATGATGAAATTTTCGCTTACTTTGATCACCCGATTACCAATGCTTATACGGAATCCTTAAATAGCCTGATTCGGGTAATCAACAGGAACGGGCGCGGGTATAGCTTTGAGGCGCTACGGGCCAAAGTGCTTTACACCGAAGGAACACATCGGATCGTCAAGCCTGCTCACCGCGTCGTGTCGAAGGGTCGAAATTTGAACATTGGCATGAGTCTGGATGCCTGCTACGGACTTCCTCCCGATCAAGATCCAAGCGAAAAGAATTACGGCGCCTTCATTCCGGATCTGGTTCGGATGCTGGAGAAGGACATGAAGGATTGATAAATCAATCCGGCAACTTTTTGAGAACAACCGGAGGCCGGATTCGAAATCAATCAACTAATCCGGATGCCCGAAATGAATAAATCAGGGACGACTAATTACTTCTTGCCGTAGGCGGCGTCGTGGTCAGGATGCAGTGAAACAAGGCGCATCCAGCCCCCTTCTCTGTAGAGCACAGCCCGATACGATTGAGACAGCCGGATCGAGAATTGACCTGTAACCGTCTTCAGCTCTTCCCATCTGAGTCCATGGTCGCGAAAAACATCCGACCACGTCATCCCCCTCAACTTCTTGAAGGTCTTGGTTAATTTCTTGATTTCGGAAGGATCGAGATCGAAGAAATCCGACTGAAACTGAGGCGAGTTGAGATCGAGCTGTACTTTCTCGTTATTGCCGCTCATGGGAGCGGGCCGCCTGGTGATCGAGAGCCTTGCGCTCAAGTTCATCAAGGTCGGTCTCGCAAGGCGGGTTGGCCTTGATCCAGGCTGCGGCGCGCTGGAGTCTTTCCTTCATTTCCCGCGTATGCAGCCATTGCTCATTTTCAGGAATCACGACAGCGCGCTTCAGGATGAAGTCGCCTTTCGGGGTTTCCTCGACAATGAAGCTCGTTCCGGCGAGAGACTTGCCGAGCGAGATCTGGCCACTTTTTCCTACCGTTTTGATCTGCATGTCGCTCATGCCGCATGATTGCATGTTTGCATGATACATCATTTTCTCCTGTCCGATTGTCCAATGCGCAGCAATGCTGCCTGCGCGCCTGCGTTGCAGGGATGACCTTGTTGAATGAAGAAAGCTGTTGTGCAACCGCAGATTGCGATCTGCCGTACAGAGAGTAAGTGGGGTGAGTAATTGAGTAACTGCGGACAATGAACAACTACCGAAAACCAGAAAAGCCCGCGCATGTGGATGCCGGGCTTTTCTGGTTTTCTACAATTAACAAATCCGTGAGGAACCGTGAGGACAGCCCATAAAAAACCCCGCCAGATTGCTCTGCGGGGTTGTGGGGGGCAGGTACAGAACCTGCCTGACCTGGTGTTGCTTCACATGGCGACGGAACAGCCGATCCGTCGGATGGTTTTCGGGATCAGGACAACCTCCTCGATAATCTGGCAACTGTCCAGAAGCTCGATGAACTCGTCCCGAACACGATCGCAGGCGCGGTCGAATTCCCTGACAAGTTTCACTCGCTCTTGGAGCTGGCCGAGCGTCATCTCCTCGAGATCATCGGGATCGTCTGCCGTGCTACGCGAACGAATCTGGAGAACAGAGGGCGGAACATCGTAATTTACCCGTCCGCGTTCACCTTCGACACCGCAGCGGCCGCACTTGTTACCCAAGGTCGCATCCTTGAGGTCGGACTTCGCTTTCTGGATCAGGGCAAGCTTTTCCTCGTCCGACAGGTTGATCGCCTGGATAGCCGATTGCTCGAGATAGACGCCATCAATCCATGAGGAATGCGACTTCTCGACCTCCTGCTGAATCACGGCCGCAGGCGAGCCGGGTTCAGCAGGAACGGTCACGCGCTTGAAGTTGCGCTGACCGCAGCTCACGCAGTACGAGCGGTGTCCGGTCGGTTCGTAGTGCGAATGGTAGAGGACGAGATGGCCACCCATGCGGCCGGCCCGCCCAATGGTCTGATGCCCATTGAAATTGCGAGTGAACCGGCGAATGGCATCAATGTGCTCCCAGAAATCCTCATCCGCATTTAAGAGATCGAAGGCTGCATTTTGCTGCTCCCGGGTGAGGCCCATCTGATAAATCTTGACGCGATGGGCATAACCGCCGTCGTACCGGTAATGGCCGGCAAGGAACTCGGTCATAGCAGTGCGACTGCGCGTGTCGACTGATTTTTCAAAGAACATGGTTTTCTCCTACGCACGGTCGGCGCTCGTCGAGCACCTCTAAACCTTGCGCTTGGGGAGCCGTTGCAACGAGTTTGATTTGCTGTGGTTGGAGGGGCCGTGGCATGAAAAACCCGGCCATTCCAGAGGAATGAATCGGGTTGGGGAAACGGATGATCAGGCTGCCATCAGGTGGCCGGATTCATCCTGGTTTGCGGCAAGTTGCGTCAGTCCTGGAATTTCGGACGGACAGCGGCGAGCTCTGGCGCGGACCCAATCGATGTCGCACCACGCGGACTATCCAAAATGGCCCATGCAAGCGCCATTCGGTTTCGTTCTGCTTTGGGACGCAAAACACCGAGCACTTCTAGTAGCGCGCATGTCATCGCACCACGCAGACTATTCCGTCTTCCGGTGCTCAGTGCCGATCCAGGTTTTCTGCGCAATTTCACAAGCCACGCCTCGATCCATGGCGCGTATTCATCAAGTTGCGGTGAAACGTCTGGATAGAGTCTGGCGAATGCCTCGAAAACCTCTGCAGAAGTGATGCCCGAGGTCGCCTTCATGAGATATGGGTCAAGAAGCATTGCATAGCCCTGGGATTACGGTCGCAATCTCGGGTCGAAGACAAAATCGCGGTCGATCGTCATCGTCACCCGCGTCATGGCGGGATGGCCCGGGTTGATGATGATGTTGCGGGACTCCGGCATCACCGCCGAGGGGACGATCAGGCCGAGCTTTTCTTCGCCGCGGAGGAAGTCGTCGCCAAGCTGCGCAGCTGCCGGCGAACTGGGCATCGCGTTCCATTCGGGCGGCAGTGCGCTTGAGTCGAACTCAAGATAGAGATTCCCGTCGTCCGGCAGATCGATCCGGACCAGAACCAGGTCGGCCGGGAGAAACCGGCCGGTATGCACGAGCTTTTCCATCGCCGCAAGCTCGGGCGAGAGCGCGGCGTAAATCGCAGCCATGCCCTCGCTATTCCAGCGGCCGCCGGCAAGCCGGGCGCCGGTGCCGAGCCGGTCGAGCGCGTAAGGCCGCCTGGCGATCCGCCAAGCAAGCATCATGCAGACGCGCCGTAGGCAATGGCGTTGAGAACCTTCCTGACTTCACGTGCACCCGCTTCGGTGTCAAGAAACGACAACGGGGTTTCGCCGAACGCCATGTTCTCGGTGGTCATCCATTCCTTGGCTATCTCGGCATCACCAAAAGCCTGTTCGGCTGCCGCTTCGATCATTGCGATGCGCGTCAGGCGCTCGGATTCCAGTGGCCCGAGCTTGGCCTTGGCTTTGATCTTGCGAATCAGCGTTGCCTCGGATGTCCCGAGCACACGGGCAAGGTTGCTTTGCGGGATGTTGTAATGCTTCGTCACATAGATGGTGAAGCGAGCATCCACGCCGTCTCTCAGCATGTGGATCAGGTCCGCTGTCGACATGTTGGCCACCTTGAATCCCCAGCTCGAAAGAGAGCCGTGAGGGGGGCTCTTGCGCGCGCGCGCTGGCTCTTCGGCCAGCGGGCGTGGCGCCGCCTTTCGTCTTTCGTTCTTTGCCAGAGATGTCATCTGTTGTCCTTCAAATGCAAGTTGATCGTTTGTCAAATGATTATAGAACAAGTTTCGTCGGAGACGGAAGCGGTATCATTGAGGTTTGCCCGTTCTCAATGAGGAACCCGAATTGTCGAATATCGCCACGGTGCTGAAAGACGAAATCACGCGACTGATCCGCAAGCAGTTGCGCAGCGAAACCGAAGCGCTGAAGAAGGCCTCGAGCCGGTACCGCGCCGATATCGCTGCCATGAAGCGGCGTATCGAGAGCCTGGAAAAGCAGGTTGCCCGCTTGGAAAAGCTGGCGCCGAAAAAGACCGCGGTCACCGTCGACGCGGAAACCGCAACCAAGTTGCGATTCAGGCCGGAAGGGTTCAGTGCGCTGCGGAAGCGGCTCGGGTTGTCGGCGGAGAAGATGGGCGCCTTGATCGGCGTCTCGGGTCAAACCATCTACAACTGGGAGGGCGGCGCACACCCGCGCCCCGAGCAGCTCGCCATGATCGCGGCCGTGCGAAAGATGGGAAAGCGCGAGATCATGGCGCGGCTCGAACAGATCGGTGCCGCATCAGCCTGAATACGTGGTAGAGGATCCAGGATTTGAATCTGGGTTGCCGGAGTCAAAGTCAGGAGTCTTGGCTTTCTGGGGTTGAACCTGGACGCGCGGGCCGGAGTTTTACCGGCCTGATCCGATTTGGCAGACCGGTGCATGGATGCTCTGCCACCGCGCGGGAAACGAAACCGGCAGAGCGGATTTCGTATAACGGGAAATCACGTCCGGAAAGTTTCGTGGTGATGGTGGGCCTGGCCCGGATCGAACGGGCGACCCTGGAATTATGAGTTCCGCGCTCTGACCAACCGAGCTACCAAAACCGCGCCTAGTGCTCCATTCATAGCGCCGTAGGCGCTTGGGTGGGGGTGAAAGGCGCCGAACGAGCCAAGGGCCGGCTACGTCGGCCCTGAACTGTGTGTGCTGCGTTTACGACTTTATTGTCGTGCTGCGCGCACGGTTTACGACTTTATTGCGCAGTTTACGAATTTGTTGTCGAAATGGGCGACTGACGGCATGGACCACCCTCTCTTCTCTGCGTCTCCGATCTGGTGCCCCGTATTCAGGCAGACAGGACCTCGAGCTGGCCGTCCCGAATCGTCGTGAGACGCGCCTTGCGGCCTGTCCGGTGATCGGTAACCTGATCGTCCTGCTGCCGGTACGTTCGGATCTTGTCGCCGCGCATTCCGGATCCGACCTGGCCTTTGCGATCAAGCGCACGCGCCTTGCCCGTCCGTTCGTCCATGACGGCGCGAACCCGGGCTTCGAGCATCGCCCGAGCCGTCTTGCGGTTCTGGTGCTGCGACTTCGCCGATGCCTTCGCCTCGATGCCGGTCGGCAGGTGGCGCATGACGACACATGATTCGGTCTTGTTGCGGTGCTGGCCACCGGGGCCGGAGTCCTTCGTCGTGAAGATCTCGATGTCGGAGTCCTTCAAGAACCACTCCTCTTCAGGCTGGATCTCGAAGACCGCGACCGTCACGGTTGAAGTATGGACTCGGCCTTTGCGCTCCGTGGGTGGAACACGCTGCCATCGGTGCCCGCCGGCCTCCTGCCTCAGCAGCCCGATGCCCTCTCCTTCGATAATGAGGTCAAAGATGCCCCCGGTCCTCGACGTCAACCTTGGCGCCGTGGCGCTCGGCGAACCGTGCATAAATCGAAGCCTGGTCGGCGACCAAGAGCTTCGCGTCTTCACCACCCTCACCAGGGCGAATTTCGATGAGCAGCTTCATGATTGATCTCCTGTTGTGTCGAACTATGGAAAAACCGGATGGATCCGGTTTGAAACATGGCGTCCCGGGAAGGAATCGAACCCTCGATCAAAGCAAACCACGCCTTGCCGAAAGCTTGTGTGGCGCGTTCGCGTCACGATGGCCGAGCAGCGCGGCGTGCGCACTGTAACGCAACTCACAGGGATGTTGAAGGAAGCCGGTGTGGATATCTCAGTCAGCCAGCTCGGTCGAATGATCGGATGGCGCGGCAAGAAAAACTCCCGGCCAGCCAGAGGCTGAACACGGGAGTTGGGGTGAGTTACTGATGCACCGTCAGGCTTGTGACCTTCGACGCATTACGTCTCAGGATGCTGGATACCGCACCTGAAACTGACCAGCCGACGAATTCGTCTTCGCCGACCTTGTGTACCAGGCGGTCGAGCCAGATCGTTTCGATCTCGCCCGATTCGTCCCGGTCAACTCCCAGAATTCCGGCGATCACCGGATTCGAACTGCGTTCTCTTTTGAGAACCACGACACCGTCGCCAATGGCGACTTCGACGCGCTCTTTTTCCTTGGCCATTTAAGCCACCTCCTTTCCATACATGCAAGTAATCCAGCTATAGGTATGTATGGCAAGTTCTATGATGGTGGACAAAGCCTCCACGTGACAGCGCGATGGTTTGGGGTTGCAGTACTTGAGCCCGGCTAAGAATAGGCTGGGACTCCAATCTACGTCCGGAATGGTTTTCAACCGGAAGCTGCCACAGTCATATACGGATGTTTGCGCGGACAGAGGGACCGTCTCTTCATCGACGAGCCGGCGCTTCCGACATGCCAGATTAAGGGGATTTCCCAGTTGCACTATTTTCCGGATCTGCACATCGCACTTATAGACACGGTCTTACAACACCTTCAATTTTGATCTTCAGCCATTCTTGATGGCGGTCCGTCTCCGGTGGTCGGCCTCGAGTTCGTCGCATGTCTCGGACAGTAGGTCGCGCGTAGCACACCATTTTTCACGATAGCACTTGCTGAAAATCAGTTCGACTTTAATCCATGCGCGAGGCGGCACATGCCCGTGAGCGAGAAGCTATGCCACGCACATTGTGGCAAATATGCCATCCCCCATCGGAAAATGTAGCCCCGTACCAAGGGAACGGTAATTTCTGATGGTGTCCTTGCCTAATATGGATGCAGATCGGCCTCGGAAGTAATTCATGGCGCAAGAGAGAATCGTCGACAAGCGTGGCAGGCTGCAACTCGGCAGGGCGTTCGCCGGCCGGCAGTTCGAGGTCGCAGCACTGCCGGATGGCGACATCCTGCTGCGCGCATTGCCCGAGATCCCGGAGAACGAGCGCTGGCTGCATACGCCCGAGATGAAGGCGAAGCTGCAGCGAGCAATGGAGTGGATGCGCAGCCACACTCCAGCAGAAACCGATCTAGATCAGCTGGAAGCTGCTTACAACGCGATGGCGGCCGATAGGGCTCGTCGTCGTAAGGGACCAAAGTCCGGGAAATAGGGGGATCAGGATGGTGACAGGGCAAAGTGAAACTCCAGCCTGGGTCGGACATGTGACCCCGGCCGACGGCAACATATTTCTCGACCTGGGGTTCCCGCCAGATGAAGCGGCGCGTCTCCTGGCGGGGTCGAACCGTGAGATCGCTGCGCACGTTGCTGTGAAGCAGCATCTGGTGGATGAACTGGCAAAGTGGATCGAGGAGATGCAACTCAGCCCGGTCGAGGCCGCATACGAGTTCGGCGTGCCCCCGAAGAGAATTCAGGACGTTCTCGCGCGCAAAGACAACAAGTTCAGCATCGAGCAACTTGTGCGCTATCTCATCAGTACAGGACGCAGGGTGACTGTCGAGATCAACTGAGGCATGGCACGCGTGCAGGGGGTCACTCGAACATTGGAGCCGGGAAGTCGATACTGGATTGGAAAGCCGAGAAACGGCAACTCTCGCTGGAGGCCGTGGTGCTTCAATCCAATGCCGCGCGGCCACGGGGTCGAGTGACGGAATTCAAACGGGAGCATGTGCATGGAGATATCGATCGACATCAACTTCGTGCTCAAGGTGATGTTGCTCATCGGGCTGACGGCGGGTTTGTTGTTCCTCGGCCTTCATATGCTGATCAGGAAGTTCGAAGAAACTCAGCGTGATTTGGACAAGCCATAGGCCGAAGTTGGCGTCATTCAAGCGCCGCCGAATCGTTGTTCATTATTGATATCTGTGGCTTGGCCACCAAGCCGGTTCAGGCCTCGAAGTAAGGAGCTCCAACGATGAACGAAGCCGATCAAGTTGAAGATATCGAGAGGTTAGCGACCAAGGTCTTTGGTAATGCGGAAAAAGCGAATGCTTGGCTCCGAAAGCCAATGAAGCGGTTCTCAGGTAAGTCGCCCCTGGAGGCAGCAACCGATGAAAGCAATGCGCAGGCCATCCTAGAGTTGCTGCATGGTCTTGATCACGGCTACTTAGTCTAAGAACTCTATTCTTAAGGGCAGCGTCCCTTCGTCGGCCTTAGCGGCCCGTCGTGGAAACAAGCAGATAGGTCTGCACAACGGCCCTGAGCGGTCAATCAACGTCGATTCGACTGCAATCCGACAATCCGCCACATCCATAAAATAGTTATTGACACCAATAGTGTCGTTAACTACAGTCGTTATAAGCACAAACGCTGTTTGATACGACTGCCATGAACGAAGAAGTGCACCATTCCATCGATGACCTATGCCGACTCACGGGATTAACCCGTCGCACGGTGCGCTTCTACGTCCAGAAAGGTCTGCTGGATCGCCCGGAGGGCGAAAAGCGTGGCGCCTGGTACACCCCCCATCACGTTGAGCAGTTATTGCTGATTCGCAAATGGACGGGGGCCGGGCTGAGTCTGGAAGCCATCGGCGATCTTCTGGCGGGCAAGAACAGCAACTTGCCTCCCGTGAAGCCGCTCCTGCCCGGCACGGTGGAGGTTCGAAGCCACCTCGTAGTGGCTGATGGCATTGAGATAGTGGTCAGCCCCGAACGGGCGCACATGAGCCCTGAGGCCCTGCGGGAATTCTTGCGCCGGGTTGGGGAGATATACCGGGTGATACAGGAGGAGAACAACGATGGGCAATGAACTCGCGATCATGAAAACCCTGGCCGGAGAAAAAATGCCCCTGTTGGGGGTGACAGCCCGGGGTGTTATTTCAGGCGAGCTGTTTGAACTGGAAGTGGAACAGCGCTACCGCAATGAAGAAAACAAGAACATCGAAGCGATCTACACTTTTCCTCTTGCCGCTCGCGCCGTTCTGCTGGATATCGAGTTCGAACTCGGCGGGAAGAAACTCTCCGGCATCGCAGTGGAGAGGAAAGAAGCCGAGCAGGAATACGAGAAGGCCATCGAGGATGGCAACACTGCAGTCCTGCTGGAGAAATCCAGCGAGGACCTATACACCGTTAACCTTGGCAACCTCATGGCCGGTGAGGAAGCCGTGGTTCGATACCGCTATGCTGAACCCCTGGTCCGTGAGCAGGGACAACTAAGGCTGGTCATCCCAACTGCCATCGCGCCGCGTTACGGAAACCCGGAGTCCGCTGGCTTGAAGCCCCACCAGATTCCAGGGGGCGATATTGGCGTGAGTTATCCATTCACCCTTGCTATCGATGTGCTGGGCCAACTGGCGAAGGGCGATATGTCTTCGCCTTCCCATAACTTGACCATGGCAGCCATCGAACATGGCATCCGTCTCAATCTAAAAAATGGCTGGCTCGATCGGGACTTCATTCTCATGATGGATGGAGCCGGCTATTCAAACATTTCCTGTGTACGGGACGATGAACAATGGGTCGCCATGGCCACCTTCTGCCCTGCCATTCCAGATGTCGACACAGGTCGCCCACTGTCCTTGCGTTTGGTAATTGACTGCTCCGGTTCAATGGAAGGAGACAGCATCACCCAGGCACGACAGGCGGCAATCAAGGTAATCGAAACCCTGAAGGCCAATGACGAATTTGACGTCACCCTTTTTGGATCAACTTATCGTTTGCTCTTTGGGCACATGATGCCCTCCGACGACTTCCATAAAGGCCGGGCAACCCAAGAACTGATAGGGCTTGAAGCGGACATGGGGGGGACCGAGATGGAGGACGCGCTGCGTGCGACAACAACTCGCCCTTCTGAACGGGATGGTGGAGACGTCCTCCTGATTACGGACGGTGAAATTTGGCGGATAGGATCGCTGATCGCCATGGCGCAGAAAAGCCATCTCAGATACTTCATCGTAGGAGTGGGTAGCAGCCCGTCCCATGCCACCCTACGCACACTGGCTGAAGAAACCAAGGGCGCGTATGAAGCAGTGTCCCCCAACGAAGACATCGAATCGGTTGTTCTACGGCAGTTCGCCCGCATGCGACAGCCTCGCGCAACACGTCTGCAGGTGGCATGGCCTGTTCCCCCTCTTTGGACGACTCAGTTACCCAAGGCAATATTCCATGATGGAACGTTTCATATTTATGCGGGGTTCAGCCAGCCACTTGCGGGCGACATAACGCTTAACTACTCACTGGATGAGGAGCGTCATGTTCAAGAGGTAGCGCATGTCTCACCCTGGGAAGGAAAACCGGCGAGCCTGACGCGTATCGCAATCGCAAAGCGGATAAAGGAGATGGGCAGCCCCATGTATGGGCGGGAGCCCGGCTCTGCTCGCCCGATGCGAATGACAAAGGGGCGACTTGCAAAACTGGCAGTGCAGTACAACCTGGCAACCGAATACACTCATTATCTGATCGTGCACGAACGGGCCGATGGGGAAAAAGCTGTCGACTTGCCAGAAATCAGGCAAGTGAAGCAGATGCTGGCAGCAGGCTGGGGCGGTAGCGGTACTGCTATGGCGCGCCTCGGTGCGAAACCTGCGGTTATGGCGCGTCCCCAATCCTGCTTCCAACCTATGGAAGCATTCCGCGCCGGTTGTGACGATGATCTTTCCTTTGACTTTGAGATGTCGACCGATGAAGTTCCCAACGTGATGACGTCGCGTCGTGGAGTCGGGTTAGGCTCCAGGGGCCAGCTTGGCATTGCTGCATCCTTGAGAAAGCAGGCCGACCTCGAACAACGCTTAAGGCACGCCCCCCCTTACTTAAAAGACTTTTTAAAAGAATTGATGGCTTTCGTGAACAGCGAGCTGACACATCCAGATGACTTCCGGGATCTCGTCAGAAAAATCGAGGAGATGCCGGAGTTTAACCAACTTCATGACTTCATCCGCGCCATTGATAAGCAGGGCATGCACACCGATGAGGTCTGGGTCGTTTTTATCAGTTGGGCAGCGCAGCAGGTTGATTCAGAATTCCAACTGACCCGTCATGCGGCCAGGTCGATTCACTCTCTGTCTGGGGCTATCGCACCTGATCGACTTGCGGGATTGATGGTGCAGTTCAATGAAAAAATATCGCGGCGAGAATCGGTGTCCAATGCCTTGGACACAGCATTGGATTAAGTGAGCGGGTAGGCGCTACAGGAGACTTGACTAATGTTCGGGCTATTTAGGAAGAAAGAATCGGAAGCTGACTTCATCACCAAAGCCGATCAGCGTATCCGTCAAAGTGACTCGCTCAGGCAAATGTTTCTCGTCGTGGAACTGTTGCTGGAAGCAAATGAGAAAAAGTTCTACGCGGCTCAGGTATTCCTCATAGAGAAGTACACCCAATGGGAAGTGGACCCGGTCATAGCCATCCAACGAGAAGCTGCATTGCTGCAGCTCAGAGAAAAGGGAGCGGAACGCTAATTGGCGTCCCAAGGCCAGGAACGGCAGTCGTTAGCGCCAAACAATTCGTTCAAACCGAAGCCGCTTTCGGAGTGCGCATTCGAGGAAGTCTGAAGCCGATATTCGGCGCATAGCAGACCCGCTTGCTCAGGACGGCACCGTCGCCTTTGGCCGAGGATTCGTCGATCGACTACCCAGCCGTGACAGGCAGGTCGTCGGCCAAAGGCGACACTGACACCTTGACCCGAACCGCTCCGCTCTGCAACCAGCCGGTCTGACAGAGAATACGAGAAAGAGTATGACTGACGCACAAGCCTTTGTAGGCATTTTTGCGGTTGCCGTTATCGCAGTCGGCGTTGTCTTGTTCCGAGTGGCCCAGGGAAAGCGGGCACGCGCAGAGATCGCTCGTAGCCAATACGCTGAGCTAAAACAAGCGGTTGCTATGCTTGATACCTCCGAGTACCTCGCGGTTTCCGATATAAACCGGTGGCGAGCCATGGTGCCGGAGGCGGTGACCATCGCGGGTTGGCCACAGACTGCGGGTGATCTCCCGCCATCGGAAGCGGCGCAGTTTCGCGAGTGGAGCAGGCTACTTTCCGGTGATCGCACGGCCGTGCATGAGGTGAATCAAACCTTTGTCGCGCAGCGACTCGTAGAGGAGCATTTGGCGTTCGATAGCGTCGAGGAGTACCCGCTGACTGCGCGGCAACGCACCTCGATCGTCACGAACGAGGACACCACGCTCGTCATCGCTGGAGCGGGCACCGGGAAGACGTCCACCATCGTCGGGAAGGTCGACTACCTGGTGCGGCGACGGCTGGTGCCGCCAGAGCGCATCCTCGTGCTCGCGTTCGCCAGAAAGGCGAGTGAGGAGCTCAAGATGCGCCTGAAGCCTTTTGGCGCTGCTGCCACGGTCGACACGTCAACCTTTCATGCACTCGGTCTACGGATCGTGGGCCAGGTGGAAGGGGCGCGCCCCTCCCTCTCCAAACTCGCAGACGACGACCGGCTTCTCAAGAGGTTCATCCGTGATCACGTGGCGGCGATGCTCGAGGAGCCCGAAGGACGCGACCAGCTAAGCCTGTTCCTGGTCACGCTCGCCAATGAGGACCAACCTACGGAACAGCAAGCTAACGGCGAAGAAAGGATCCGCGCAGAGCGAATCCAAGGACTGCGGGCGCTCGACGGCACCAAGGTTAAGAGCAACGAAGAGAAGCAGATCGCGAACTGGTTCATCCTCAATGGAATCGCATGGGCGTACGAGCGCCCGTATCCGTTCCCGACCGCGACCCCGTGGCACCGGGCTTACCAGCCCGACTTCTACCTGCCGGAGTACGACCTCTACCTGGAGCACTTCGGCGTCGACCGGAGAAACCGCACGGCACCTCAAGTGAATGGCTCCAAATACCTCGCGGCGATGGAATGGAAGCGGCAGTTGCACCGGGAGAGGGGTACCAAGCTCATCGAGACGTTCTCCTGGATGAGCCAGGAGGGTGGGCTTATCCAGCATTTGGGGCAGTTGCTTGAACAACACCAAGTGCGGCGCCGACCGCTAACGCATGCAGAAATCGTCGAAATAACGGCGGAGGCCAACAAGCCGTTTTCCGATTTCGTCTCGCTCATCGCCCAGTTTCTCGCCGTCTTCAAAGGCGGCGGGGCCGACTTGTCCGCGGTCACTGCGCGCGCAGATTCGAAACGGGATAAGGCTTTTCTCGCCATCTTCAGGCGGATCTACGAGGCCTATGAGCAGGATCTTGTCCGTAGCGGGGAAATCGACTTCAACGACATGATAAACCGGGCACGGAGCTACGTGCGGGATGGGCGCTTCAAAAGTCCCTACCGTGCAATCGTCGTCGACGAGTTCCAGGACATCTCGGAGAACCGGATCGGACTTCTCCAAGATCTCCGTCAGCATCAACCGGGGTGTCGCTTGTTCGTGGTCGGCGACGACTGGCAATCGATCTACCGTTTCGCCGGGTCGGACGTCGGTATCATTACGCATCTGCCAGAGTGGACCGGCGCGACCGAGAAGTTGGATCTAGATGTTGCGTTTCGCTATCCCCAGGAACTCCTCGACGTCACCTCGCGCTTCATAACGGTGAACCCCGCCCAGCTGAAAAAGGCGCTTCGGTCGCACCACGGCTCGGCCGGTACGCTGCCTCTCTGCGTCATCTTCGAGGCGTCGGCGTCGAGGGATGGCGAGTCCAAGGAGTCGCGACCGGCACACATTCAGCCGCGCTCGGCTCTGGAGACAGCGTTCGCCGACATCGCGGGCCGGGTTGACGGGAAGCCGGCCACGGTTTACATCCTTGGCCGGTACCACTTCAACGCCCCGGAGAACATGGACGCGTTGATGAACCTGGCGCAGCGCAGCAATCTGACGGTAGAGTTCATGACCGCGCACGCCGCGAAGGGCAAGGAGGCCGACTTCGTGATTGTCGTTGGCCTGGACGCAAGCGAGTACGGCTTCCCGTCCCGGATATCCGACGATCACGTCATGGCGATGGTGCTCTCCGCGCCGGAGTCGTTCCCTTTCGCTGAAGAGCGCCGACTCTTCTACGTGGCGATGACGCGGGCAAAGCAGCGGGCGTACCTGATCGCGCCCGAGTTAAATGCGTCGCCGTTCGTGTCCGAGGACCTGCTCGGTGACGAACTCGCGTCGTTCGTCGAGGTCATCGGGGAAGTATCGGATCGGTACACCTGTCCATCTTGCGGCGGCCAGACCATCTGTCGGAAGGAAGGGCAGTATGGTACCTTCTGGGCGTGTGCGCACTTCCCGCTTTGTCACGGCAAGCTCGACGCCTGTCCGTCCTGCAAGCAGGGCGCGTTGGAACCGGTGATGAACGATCGAGGACTGGCAGGGTACCGTTGCAAGCTTTGTGGGTTCGCCCCCGAGCGTTGCCCGAGCTGCGGCGAGGGCGTGCTGCTTGAGCGGTCGGGGCCGTACGGCCCCTTCCTTGGCTGCTCGCGCTACGACGGCGGAGTCGGTTGTTGTTACACGCGAAACGTCGGCGCAACGACGGGCCGCGCATCCTCAGCCCGCCGCTCGAACTTATAGTGGGGACAGAGACGCGTGTGAACGGGTGAAAAGTGGCCTGAGACGGTGTTCCTAAACGGCCAGATAGTCCGAGGTGTTGTCGGTCGATATTCGTGTTGTGTGACTGCTCGACTCTGAAACCTGACGTTGGAACCCGGAAAGGTCGACCGGCCGGAGTGGTCTGGTCCCGTCCTTCACCGATGACGAAAGCGGTCATTCGGGTAGCGTGCAACGCCTACGTCTGCAACGGGCACGACACCAGCCATTGAACGGAGCCAACACCACCGGCCGCAATGGCCGATGATCTGTCGGTCAGGGCTAGTTGTTTCACCGTCGCCTCGTCGGCCTAAGCTGCCTTCGGCCTAGCCGGGCAAGCGTGTCCGCTCACGGCTCTTGAGCGGTCGTATGTGGCCGCTTCAAGGTAGGATAACAACCAGCTTGAAGCCCTCCTTTGGAGCAGGCGGCTGCTGAGGCCGATCCCGCGGCAGAAACTGACCGACCGGGGTGCGTGCATGGTTGTGGCGGGCATGGAGTGGGAAAACGGCGTCGGACTCACGTTTGTTGGGCACTCATATGTCCAGAAGCCTGTCCTGTATCGGTCGCATTTCTTCCTGGACACCGGTGCAGGAACAGCGCCGAGCGGGAGGTTGTTCACGGAAGCTAGGGGCGAGGTGAGGAGGCTAGATATTCCCTCGAAATTGTAGGGGCTGCTCGATCGAAGCCGAATGACGGGTGGTCGGCTCGGACATAAGGCAGCTCAGTTATGACCTGACATCCGCCGCGCTGCGAACGCAGCTGTTGGCAGTGTCATCGACATGGAGATTCGAGTGGCAGCAGAGATCAAACGTCTTCATATCCAGCGCTTTCGCGGCATCCGAGAGCTGATCTGGCGGCCAAGCTCTGGGCTCAACTTGCTACTCGGCGGTGGCAACGTTGGTAAGACGACCCTCCTGGAGGCTATCGGCCTGCTGCTGAACCCGACCACGAGCTACACCTTGGCGGACTCGGACTACTTCGATCGTCGCGTCGAAGACGAGTTTCAAATCGAGGCGGTCATGGCTCTCCCGGGCGAGGTCAATCGGCAGCCAGGCATGGCTTGGCCATGGGAGTGGAATGGCCAAGACGCGATACTCGCTGGGGGCGAGGCGCTAGACGATGCGGCAGCACCGGGTGCTGCCCGGCCGTCGGTGTATAAAGTCCGGGTTCGTGGCACGGCAGATCTTGAGCTTGTCTACGAGATCATCCAACCCGATGACAACGTCGGTGCGTTTTCGGCAGGGCTGCGCCGCGAGATTGGACTCGTGCGGCTGCTTGGTGATGATCGCAATGACCGGGATCTAAGGCTAATACAGGGATCCAACCTTGATAGGCTGATCAATGACCGTGGGCTGCGTGCGCGGCTTGGGCACGAACTTGCCGCCGATTCCGTCGATCGCCACCTGGACGCGGAGCCGCTTGCCCGCCTGCAACTGCTCGACGAGCAGTTTGTGGCACGCCGACTGCCGACCAAGCTTGGCCTGGCGTTCACTGGTAGCGCTGGCCAATCGATCAACGCACTGATCGGCCTCACTGCGGATAAGGAAGGGGTGGTGCTGCCGCTCGCGACTTGGGGTGCTGGGACTCGTCGCCTTGCTGCACTGGCGATCGGCGACGCCCTGCAAGATGGTCACCCAATCACCCTCATCGATGAGCTTGAGCGCGGGCTTGAGCCGTACCGCCAGCGCCAGCTCGTCCAACGAATCGCCGCGGGGCCGGGCCAAACCTTTGTCACCACCCACGGCGCCTCAGTCCTGAGCGCCGCTATGGGCGCATCTGTCTGGTATGTCGACACCGATGGCCAGGTCGGCGAGCTCCCGACCGACAAGATTTCTCGACATCTGGCTCGGGATCCGGAGGCCTTCTTGGCTCGGCTCTCGATCGTTACCGAAGGCGCGACCGAGGTTGGGTTCCTTCGAGAGCAACTCGACCATGCCCTTCCCGGCTGGAGGGAGCTAGGGGTGCACATTACCGATGGTGGTGGCAATGACGATGCTCTAGCGCTCCTTGAAGCACTGTCGCTCGGCGGCGTGAAGTTCGGCGGCTTCGTAGACAACGAAAACCGCCACGCTGGGCGCTGGCGTGCTGTGAAGGAACGCGTGCGGCAGCTCGTGTTCCAGTGGGCAGAAGGAAACACGGAGCAAAACATCATCCCGATGTTCCCCGCTGGTCAGATCCGAGCACTGATTGAGGATCCGACCGATGAGAAAACGGGGTTGCGCATGCGCACGCTCGCTGACAGATTGGAAACAGCGGAGGCGACCTTTGAAACGTTGACCGAGCGAGCGCGAGAGCGCCTTGGCGCGAACGCCGGGCAGTGGAACCACCCGCTGATTCCCTGGATCGTTGACGCGGCGTCGGGCAAGGTGCCGGACGCCTTCCAGGACGCACCACCAGCGCAGCGCAATCCCTTCAAGGGTCATGCGTCGGCCTGGTTCAAAAGCGTGGAAGGCGGGCACGAACTTGCCCGAAAGGTACGTGCTTCGGGTGTTTGGGACCAGCAGCTGGGGGAGCTTCTGCGGCCTTTCTTCGAAGCGGTTGTGCAGACTCAGGCGGAGCCTGCCCCGATTGCCCGTCAGGAAAACGGCGAGTGAGCGACGCATCTGTCGCTGAGGCGCTTCGCTCGAACGCGAACCGCGTTGTTGTCGAGGCGCCGGCAGGCACCGGCAAAACATTCCAGGCGGCTAGTTACGCCCGGCATGCGGCCATGGAGCTCCAAAAAGGGCAAAAAGTCCTGATCCTTGCGCACACTCACGCCGCTTGCGGCGTCTTCTCATCGAGAACTGCGGACCTTGGTCGGCGCCTGCAGATCGGGACAATAGACTCTCTGGTTGCGACGATTGCAAAGGTCTACCACCGAGTGCTTGATTTGCCAGCGGACATCCCTGCGTGGTCGATCGAGCGCGGACCCGACTGCTATCCCGAACTGGCCAGGCGTGTGCGCCTCCTGCTCGACCGTTCACCTGGTGTCGCTGGCGCCATGGTGGAGCGATACCCGGTGGTGATCTGTGACGAGCACCAGGACGCCAGTGCTGATCAACACGGGATCGTTGAAGCCCTCGCGCGGGCGGGCGCCCGAATGCGTTTCTTCGGTGATCCGATGCAGGCCATCTTTACCGTCGGGCGGGAGAGGGAGGCGCAGCTGGGCCGCTGGCGGGAACTCATCGCGGCCTCGGACGCGAATGAGCCATTGGACACCCCCCACCGCTGGGCTGTCGGCTCGCCGGAACTTGGCGCTTGGGTCCTTGAACAGCGAGAGCGACTACGCGTCGGCGACGTTGTGGATCTTCGGGGTGGCTTTCCTCGGGGGCTGCAAGTGTTCCGCGCTGACAATCGGGCGCAACGGTATGGCGGATTTCAGTTGGGCGCGGATGTGCGTCGTCCGATCAACGCGTTCGTCCGAAACAGCCAAAACCACTTAGTACTGACCCCTCACAACGCGACCGTGCTTGGGCTCAACGCATTCTTCGGCTGGCGAATTCCTATCTGGGAGGGGCATACCCGAGACGCGCTGAGCAACCTCCTGGCCACCTGCCGACGTAGTGCTGGCGATCCGGTGGCTCTCGGCAAGGCAATGTGCATATTCCTTGAGGATGTGGGGAAAGGCTTTTCGGCGACAGCCTATGGAAACCGTCTGATCCAGGAGCTGGAAACGCAATGCATCAAGCCGAGCCGCGGAAAGCCCGCTGAGATTCAGTCCATTGCGCGCCTGATCCTGCATGAACCAAACCACGTCGGCGTCGGTGCCGCGATCAATCGGGTCCATCACCTGATGCGTACCAGCCAGCACTTCGATGACATTCGGATCGACTTGCGCCAGGAGTTCGCTGAGGCGCGTCGGATTCAGGCGGACCCGGAGATCAGCACGGTACTCGCAAGGCAGGCGCATCAGCGCGGCACGCGACACGCCGAGATGCCGCCAAGGGCCATCAGTACTATCCACAAGTCGAAGGGGCTCGAGACCGGCAACGCGATCCTGCTCCCTTGTGAAGCAAATAACCTCGCGAACAACGAGAAGAACCGCTGCCTGCTCTACGTGGCGCTGAGCAGGGCCTGCAAATCGCTGGCATTGGTAGTACCGCAGGTCAATCCTTCGCCGCTTCTCCTGCTTTAGCTGACGGCTGAGGGCGCCGCCGCTCTCTTCAACTCGTCCAGGCCAACCTCTGACAGCGCCTTGACAATGAGCCAGTCCTCGTGTTTGCTCGGGGCATGGCTGGCATTTACACGCTTAACGCACGCGGCAACGTGATGCTCCCTGTTCTCCGGGACCACTATGCCTGGACGGATGCGCGGACCTTCCATGAAATTCAGCGCTTCCACAGCGACTTCCTCGACATCCTAGGCGCGAAGGGTATCGACTATTCGTCGTTGCGGAGCGCATTGACACCGCAGTCGACGAAGCATGAGGCGGCATTTTTCTTCGACGAGCAACGCTGCGACGATACGTTCGTCCCGGGCGTGGAATGCGCTGACGCGCTGTTCAAGGCGCTCGATCGCAAAACGACGCACAGCATTCTTGGCGGCGAGCTGATCGATCACCGCGACGAGATCGCACGGCCGCTGCTTCGCCGTTCAGCGGTTGTCGCCAAGGACCTGAACTTCAAGCATCCATGCTTCTGCTACGTCCTCTACGTCAACAACCTCTCCGAGGGGCACGTCGCCGCCATTGACAGCAAACTGCGGGCACACAAGGCCTACCTCGGTTACGTCCCTTGCTCCTACGCAAGCCTGGCAAAAACCTTCGTGTCGATACACCTCATGAACCTCGTGATCAAGCAGGGCGACACCGTCATTCTCGGGCATGAGGATGACCGACCGAACACCGAGAACCACAACCTGCATCTTCATGACTACACGGCCCTCGGCCTCCGGCTGAAGAGCCTTCAGTCGATGTACTTCGGTTTTCCTATCCTACAAGCCGGAATGGATGCTGATGGAGGAGTCGGACGACGATCTTGAAATCGCGTTGCGGGCGATATCCGGGGCGGTCGCCCCGCTCTCCGAGTTCACGGTCGTTATCGCGGACGACAAGTTCGAGAAGTATCTGAAGACCGCGAAGCTCGGGAAACTGAAGAAGGCTGGCCTCGCCGCCCTGACCAGGGCAGAGCTGGAGGCGGCGATCCGCGAGAAGCTGCGGATGAGCTACCTGTACAACATGGAATGGGTCAATGAATCCACTCACCAGCTTAGCAAGTTCAATATCATGCTGGAATTCCCGAGGCCGGACGGGCACCCGGAACGCATGGTCGTCGCCCTCGAATACAGGCCTGCCGAGCGCGTGCTGCGGCTGGTGACGGTTTCGTGAGCGGGCAGGTCCGGCGCGAACGCCAAGCCTTGCCCTGCCGCCAATACTTGGACGGTAAAGGAATCCTCGTCACGGACCCGTCTGCTTCAATGATGGAGCTCGCGTTCGATAAGTGATCAAGCTGCCGTTTAAGATGATCGCCTTCAAGGGGCGGCTTATTGTTGTATTTCTGCCAGATTCAGCCGGTCAGTCGAATGGCGGCAATGGCCGACAATTAGACGGCCAGCCGCGTCAAGGGGGACGTCCGCTTCTGGCTAGTTCCTGCCTAACCTCGGGACTTGCCCCCCTTACTTAAGCGCCTCAACCAGCTTGATGGCTATCAACTGCCGATCCTTTGGCAAAGTCCTAAAGGCTGCCAGCAAGTGAATTTCCTCAATTGATCCCTTGGGACTGTCTCGGGCTTCTCCGATCAGTTCTCCTGCGTCAAACCCCAATGCCTCCGCCAGTTTCAGAAGGTTGGTTCCCTTGGGGATCCCGCGCTTGCCCGTCTCCCAAGCGGCCACGCTAGTCTGAGTTACGCCGACGAACTCTGCCAACTGTAGCTGGGTCAGGTTTCGCTCTTGGCGGAGTTTGCGAATGCGATCTCCAAAGGTCTTCCCTTCCTCTGGGGGCCAGCCATCGAGGTAGCCCCTGGGCATCCCATAGGTGTTTTCAAGTCTGCGTGCGACCCTGTGGCCAAAGACTTCATTACCGAGCATCAACTTCGACAAAGTGCTCTTCTCTTTTCTAGGCAGAACCTTGCCTGCAAACCACTCTCTGAGCTTCTCCTGCCTAACGGCCATGAGTTCCATCTGGGACTGCTGAGTATCCATTCTTAGTGCTTCTCCTCCCCAAGGCCGCTCAGAACACTACCAAGGATATCCGCAGACAACAGGGAGACACAACGATGCAGTATGTGCTTCTGGATGGCACGATCGGCACGGACGCAACAATCGCCGAGACACGGCGTTGAGCCCGCACGCCAGTCGCATCAATTCGCCTGCATCTGCTCGAGCCGTGTCTTGACCACACGCTTGCCCATTCTCCGGACGGCCGCGATGGCGGCGAGCTGCTCAGCCCGTGGACGCGTCGTACCGGCTTCCCAGTTGTAGACGGTCTGTGCGGAGACGCCTACGAGCGCGCCCATCTCCGCCGCGGACAGGCCGAGCCGCGTCCGTTGGGCTCGCACACCCTGCCGCTTAAACCTTAGTTTCGTTTCGGATGCCCGATCGATGAGAGGCTCGGCTTTCTTGGGCAGCATCTTTTCGAGCCGGGATATTTGCTTCTCTTGGGCCTCGATGCGCCGCTTCAAAGCGGCGATCTCAGAGCGATAACGGCTCGAAGCCTTCTTGAGGCTTTCGGTTTCACTGCGAAGCTCCCTGCGAACCAGACGGGCAATTTCTTCCTTGAGCACGGATGCGATGTTCGGCAATTGGGATTCCTTTATGACGTACTGAAAAGGACAGATGGTACAGGGATCCGTATTCAACTGCCCTGGAACAATATGAGCGGTCGGTCGAGACTAGTACAAAGCTCGGGGCAAATGTCTGCGTTCGCCAGCGACGAGAGAAGGCCGCTGCCGTTGGGCGGAAGGCCATGCTTGCCGCTGGAACAGACCGGTAAGCGGCCGAGGCCGACGGTCGTGAAGCTAGCTCCATATGACCGCTACCGACTGCGGATTCACCGAGGAGTTGGCTGCTTTGACCTGGAATCCTTGGCCGCATATGCGTAGGATTCAAGTCTCTTTCGCATTCACCAACCGACTTAGGAGCACGTGCGATGGCGATTGCCCAAGAGACCCTTGAGACTGGACGCCAGGTTGCCGCCGTCAGCGCAGGTTTGCTTTCAGCCGCCTTACAAGCAGGAATCGAACGGTACGTCGGCTGGCCGTATAAGGTAGCGTCTTCCAGCGTTGTCGATACCGACGGCGCGGTGTCGGAAACGTTTGCAGCCGTAGTGTACGCGGCGAAGGAAAAGTCGCCGGCTGCGGCTCCTGCACAAATACCGGCGGATTCGGCCGCAGTCGTTGTTGACGCGACCGACAGCCTGACGATCGACACCTTCCGGACAGCTTACGCGCGCGTTGCACGCGCGAAGCGGCTGAAGAAATCGCCAGCACCAAAGCTGGATATGCCAACGACGACCGTAACACTCGGCGTGATCTACGCTCAGAGGTCGGATTTGCCACTAGAGGCTTTTGCCGAAGAGCTTGAGCGGCTCAATGCCGCGACTCCGAGCAAGGAATGGCCCGACATGATCGTCGTTGCCTCGATGGGTGCGATCCAGTATGCGGTGCAATTTCCTGGGGAGTCGCTGAGCGGCGACTATCTGCCGCCGGCAGAAGGCGCGCTCAACAACTACATACCGGCGCTCTACGTCGTGATCGTCCTGAGGCCGACGGGCACGTTCACCTTTAACAAGATGATGTCCTTTGTTGTTGCGCACCTTGGCATCTTCTCGCCGGGCGCGAAGCTTTCCAACTTCACCGAATTTCTGGACGGCGTACCGAAGACGGCTGTGGTGATGTCCGGCTATCAGTACGACCTCAAGGGCAACCTAAATCCCGTTCCAAGCAATCAGTACCAAGACCGCTTTGTGCCTGCTCCGCCGTTCCAGATCACGGACCGGCGCGGGCGGCACTTGGCCACGATTCAACTTATCCCGTGGCAAGACGGAGGAACGATCCTTCTTAAGGGCAAGTTGCCGCTGCTCGGCCTGCTGCCGTTCTTCGGGAGACAAGACATACTGAAGGCCGGAGTTATCACCCGTCCGGACGATTTGCAAATTTCGTATGTCCTACCAATTACGTCGGCAGATTTCGGCGACATGCTTACTCGCTTTCAGAAACGGTCAAACATGCTGGTAAAGCAACCCCAGAGTCAGTGGATCGTTCAGAAGCTCGCCGACGAGGGCTCGGCGTCGCCCTTCATGGCGCGCCTGTTCATGGGCCTCATGCGGCTGCGCGACGCCGTTTATTCCGATCCTGTGGCGCGCGAAAGCTTCGATAAGGCTTTTGACTTCGTCCCTACCTCGCTGTTCACGGCGCGGGCAACAGCTAGAGAAATATCCGAGCTCTGGGTGGGACACGCACGCAAAGTCGCCGCCGGGGAAGTTGTGCACCGGCAAGGTGTAGCAATCCACATTGGCGAGAACATCGACAAGGAACTCAGGATGCAGGTGGAGACCTTCCTGAACACCGCAGCGCGCGTCATCAAGCAAGGCATGCAGGGACTCACGACGCAGCTCGGCGTAAATATCGGCTTCATGTTCAAGCAGCAACCCGCCTTTGAAAGCGGTATTGCTGCACTGAAGGCAACCGATCCACTGCTGGCAGATTATTTAGATAAGAGCCGTCAGATGTGGTCAGAGCGACTTATCAAGAGTCGTAACGACCTTGAGCACCACAATTGGTCCTTGCCACGCGTCACGTATGACGCCTCCGGCGCGAACATCGTCGCAGCCGAGCCCCTCATCGCCGGCCAGCCAGTCACGGAATTCGTGCAAGCGATGCTCGACCGCGTGTGTTCTTTTGTTGAGGACGTAACTGCACATTGCATACAGCAAAAGATGGCGGCACCAATTACCATCACTGAAACCCCATTGGAGAATCGTCATCCGGAAGCGCCCGAGCGCTTCCAACTCACTCTTGCCGTAGGCGGCCAGCCTCGCTGGAATATTTACTACCACACCTCTTCGTTCGAAGAGGTGTAAAAGCGTGCAATGCGATTGAACTCGCATCCCCCATCCACGGCCGCCAATGTCCTCACTTAGCCGATGGCAGTCTCTAACGAGATGTACCTGACCGGCGGCTTTGGCCGATAATGAGGCGGTCGCCATTATCAGCGTAATCGGCGTTCGGGTCTCAAGCCCTCACTTCAGCGCTTCAACCAGCTTAATGGCGATCAACTGCTTGTCCTTTGGCAACACCCTAAAAGCCACTAAGAGTTGAGACTCAGCCAATGGCACCATTGGCGCGCCACTGTCAGCCCCTATCAGCTCGTTGGCATCTAAACTCAATGCTTGCGCCAACTTCAGCAAATTGTTTCCCTTTGGCACGCCCCTCTTGCCGCACTCCCAAGCAGCCACAGCGGTTTGTGTCACTCCGACTTTGTCGGCTAGTTGCTGCTGCGTCAGCCCCTGTGCGGTTCGGAATTGCTTAATTCGATTCCCCAACGTTAGAGCCTTATCCATCAAGTGCCCGTCAAGATGTCCCTTGGGCATCCTGTAAAGCCGCTCAAGCTCCCTTGCTTCCCTATTTCCAAAAGCGGCCTTGCCATTGATCAGTGCCGACAGGTAACGCTTCCTGTCTAGGGGGAGTGCTCGCCCAGAAAACCACTCCTTTAGTTTTGCCCTTCTGACGGCAACAACGTCGATCGGCTGTTCCGCTTCTTGAGTCGATACCTGCTCTGGAGTGGATGTGGAATCCATTCTTAGTGTTTCTCCTCACCCAGACCACTGAGGACACTGCCCAGTACCCCGACAAGAATTACCATCCCGTCTGTCAGCAGCAAAGCCTGTTCGCCGTTTGGCTCTGTGGCATCGAGCAACGTCAGGCTGTCGCTCAGCGAAACCTCGCCGTATAGCCCTTGATAGTGAGCAAGATTGAGCGCGAGCAGCCGGGCACATTCAGCAAGCTGCTCCTTGCTGGCCTGCTCGATCAGCAGGTCGGCCAGCTTATAGTGCTCTGTGAAGCGCGATAGATCAGCCATTGAGAATCCGCCTACGATGCAATCGGTTCGATCAAGTCTGCATTATCGTCGACAGTCTTGCTCACTCGTCGACTGACCGGCCAGGCCTGCATGGGCTCGGCATCATACGGTCCGACCATGCCTTGCACTTCATCCGCCGGCGCTTTCAACCAAGCCTGCCAGTCTTCTGGCCGGAGAATCACCGGCATCCGGTCATGAATCGGTGTCATCACTTCGTTGGGCCC
>CAZYIA010000005.1:0-4697 GCA_964646765.1 uncultured Candidatus Saccharibacteria bacterium
TCTCCGCCTCCTCTGGCCGAAGCTTGCCGGTCTTCCAATCCACCATGATCAGAGCGTCCGGACCATCGAAATAAGCCAGGTCCAGCTTGATCCGGAGCCAGCAATTGGTCCAGTCGTTCCAGGCTACCTGCTGCCACTCGCGATCGAAGCCCCACATCTCCTCAATAAGCGGGGCCAACAGCTTTTGTCGCTTGAACTGGGCCCGCAGGGCCTTGAGCTCCGAGCCCACCAGCTGGAGCTCCGACGCTAACTGGGAGCTCTCGCCCCGTAGGTAGGCCTCGATCAGTTTGTGGATCTTATCCCCCCGGGCCATGGCTTCATTGCCGGGTTCAGGGATCTTCAGCACAAACTGGTACCGGGCCTTGGCCGGGCACTGGGTGTAGGTAGCAAACCGGGAGAAGCTCCAGCTCGTGATTCCTGGTGGAGTAGGTTTTTTGGTCATACGCGTAAGCCTCGCTTGTCATAGGGTTGCAGGTCACCCCAGCTTTTGGCAGAGGTTTTCCCCTCCGTGAGCATGGGGACATCGAATGGGATGCTCTCCATCGCGGTTTTGAGGGCCAGCATGGCGGCCTCGCGGTCCTTTATCGGCACCGACACGGTGAGTTGGTCATGCACGTTCAGAATGAGCTTCCAGGTAGGTCGCCGTCGCTGCCAAAACTGGATGATGGCCTCCTTGGTGCAATCCGCCGCGCTCCCCTGAATCAGCACATTCACCAGCTTGTAGTCATACTCCTGCAGGCGGCCATTTATCAGCTTGGCCGGTTCACAATAATACTCACGCCCACCCCAGGTGCGGATGGGTTGGTTGGCCTTCGCCCGTTGTTTCATGGTCGCATACAGCTCCTTCAGGCCTGGGTACAGCTTCAGCACGGCAGTTTTCAGCCCCTTCGCCTCATCAACTGGCATTCCGTTTTTCTCGGCCATCTTCCCCACCCCCATGCCATAGATCAACCCGAAGTTGGTGTTTTTTACGGCTTTTCGTTGGTAGATCTTGCCCACCTTAGCTAACTCTGCCTGGGTATCGTCATGCATGTCCAGCCATGGGTTGGCCTGGTACTTGGCCTGCAAGGCCCCATCATCAAAGTGAGCCAGGATCCGCAGCTCCTGCTGCGAGTAGTCCCGATCGAGGAGTACCTCGCCCTTAAACGGGATGACGTAGCTGCGGATAGCCGGCAGGGGTGGCAGCGCGAAGGGGGCCTTAGGAAGCTTCCGCCGCAGCGCTGGATCCTCAGCCTCATGCTGGAAGATAGGCTCAAACTGATTTGGGATATTCTGGAAATTTGGCGTAGAGCTCAAACGTCCAGTGCGCGTACCGACCAAGCCCCCTTGCGCCGGTGAACGGGTCTGGTGCCATGTGGTATAGATCAAGCCCCCCGAGGCCTGCGCGGTCTGCAGCCACGGCTCCATAAAGGTGTGGAGACAGGTTGACAGCTGGGCACGGTACTTTAGCACCGCCACGACCACTGGGTCTGTAATAGCTAGGGCCAGGGCCTCCTTATTGCTTTGCAGCTTGCCCGTAGCTGTGAGGGGCAGCTTGTCCTCATCTACGATCCCGGCCGTAATGGCCGCCTTCATCAGCTGCTCCCCCGAGTCTGGATTAAACGCGGGGTCAACGACCTTAAGGCGCTTAACGAGCCATGCGTCCAACCGGGTCAGCACCTCATGATAGGTCTCCACCCCCTCAGCCAGGCGGGGAAGATCCACCGGTAACCCCTGGCGCTCCATGGTCAGCAGGATGGGGAGGAGCATCCGTTCGCGGTTGTAGGCTGGAATCATCAGACGGTCCCGCACCCGCGGGTACAGATGGGCAAAAAGGGCCCCCGTGCGCTCAGTATCCCCGTTGGCGTACTGGCCTACCAGGCTGCCTGGGGCAAAGGGCAGATACGCCATCGCGGTCTTAGCGGATTTCAGGGAAGCGCTGATCCGGGTCCCTGGCACCGGTTGATGCTCCACCAGCCAATCAGCCATCGCGTCTCGCTCCTCCGGAACCATGCCCAACAAGCGCTCCGCCGCTGATTTGAGGTCAAGGCGTGGTTGGTGGGGATCGTCCAAAAATAACAAGAACATGGTATCATGCACCCGATCCCACGGGGGCGGCTCGAGGCCCAGATGGGTCTCGGCTACATCAAGGTCGAACTTCCCATTCTGGAAAACCACCCCCTCCGGGTGGGCATAGGCCGCAGCCACTGCCGCTACAGCCTCACCAAACGAGGCGTTGTTCGCCGTTACATGGGCCCAGGCGTAGTACCGGGGCTTTTTGCCTGGCCACTGGATCGAGACCCCCACTGGTAGAGGGGGGTAGTGCGGCCGGCCTTGGATCTGAAAGGTTTCGAAATCGATTACTACGGGGGCTGGGTCACTGGCCATTAAAAAGCCTCCGCCGCAGGTCCTCACGCTCCTTGTCAGCCCGGAGCTTATTGATCCGGGAATGGATCCGAAATACGTAGCGCACGCGTTTTTTACCATTTATCTCCAGCTCCAATAAGTCCCGCGCAGCCTGCTCGTCGCAATCGCGGACTGCGTTATTAAGGGCGGTCCAGGTACTTAGAGCTAATTTTTGATCAGGGGTCATCTGTTTCTCCTGGTTATAGGTAATCACCAGGACTTATTTACCACTGTTAAGCCCTGGTGAGTTATTCAATTAATATTTTTTTCGCGCCCCAACAGCATTGGCTCCCCGGCCAGCAGAGGGCTTCACCGGAGCCTTCGCCGGTGACCGTCGGCCGCCCTTTGGGGCTGGCGTGGGGGCAGGGGTTGAGGTGAGGTCGTATGGAAACTCAATTACTGCTTGGGCTTCCTCGTGCCGTTGGATTAATGTGGGGATCAGCTCGTCAGGGGCTGGTGCCAGGGCCTCAAAGATCACCTTAAACTGCGTGGTGGGGTCAGGGGCCACCTTGATCAGGGTAAACATGACAAAGGGAGGTTTCCGCAAACCAGCGGCCAGGGACTTTACGTAGGCTGCATAGCCCTTTACGCTGGTGGGTGGCAGCTTCAGGAAGGCCAATGGGGTGCTAACAAAGTGGTGGGGGTCGTCGTAGGCCGTAAACTGCCCTGACCGATCAAACGTCCCGGCAGGGATGAGGGCCAACCGCCGCGAGTTGCGGCAGGCCTTTCCCCGCCCGCGGTCCGCCGTCCCAAACTCATTCATGGGACAGCCCTGGCATTGCTCATGCATCTGTTGCCCCAACGCCACCACGTCTGGATGCGGTGCTATCTCCCCGGGATCACGGCCAAACGCGAAGCAGGTAGGTGGGGTGGGGTTATCGCTGTCGTAGGCCTCGGTGTAATACGCGTTCTCCATCACCGCATCTATGATGATGGCAGCCATCTGGTTGTGGTCGAGTGGGGTATCATTAAAGCTCAGTTGCCCCGCCCGCAGGCTGAAGAACTGCCCAGCCGCGACCGAGGCCTCCTGAGCCTCGTAGGCCTGGGCGTATTTAGCCAGCTCCTCGTCCCAGGTGGCGATGGCAGTGGTGGTGGATTTTTTTCTTGGTGTAGTAGCCATAGGGCTCTCTCCGTTGTCGTGGTGATAAAAAGGTATTTACAGCTTATTGAGGCTGAGGTTTACGAGCTTGAACACGCCTACCCCAGGGACCTGCTGCCCATCCTCCCACAGCTCCTTGATGGCGGTTACCGCCAACCGGTGCTGAAAGAGACTGGTATCATTGGTTTTTTTGACGTGGGCCCAAAAGCGGTCCCAGTCCTCAATGATGGGTTCATCCTGGGTTACCACGGTCACCCGCGCCACCTTCCCGGCAATGCCAGAGGCCTCTGACTTTGGCAGATGATCGATGAGGTGGTTCTTGAGCGCCTTTTCCTCCACTTCCAGCGCGGTAACCTGCTTTTGCAGCTCTAGCCGCCGTTGCCGCATGTCATAATACAGGTCGGCGCAGGTGGCCAGGGATTTGGGAAATTTCACTTTTTTTGCTGTTGTTGCCATAACGCGGCCCTCCGCTTGAGGTTAGCGCTGGCCCGGCGGCTAAGGTGCACGATAGACCAGCTGATGAAAAAATAGGATACAATGGTAAAGATCCCGATAAGGCGGAATACCTGGTGGTCAGTCATGATGACTCTCCTAATAAATGGTGACACGGACCCAAAAGAGCTGGGCTCCCTCAGGCAGTTCAGTAGCGCCAGCTGGCAGCCGCGGGCCAAAATACTGGCCTACCAGCAGCTCATCATTCTCCCCGAGCTTAACGCTCTCACGGTTCACGGGGACGTCGCGGCCTAAAACAGCGGCGAACAACGCTGCGACGTCCTCATGCCCAACGATCGATTTGATTGGCTGGCCGTGGACAGGCTCAGCCACCGTTAAAAAGACCGCAGGGTCAGCCACGGGCTCGATCAAGACGTGGGTAACAGCCTCAGGGTCACTGAGGCACCACTCGTCGAGCATGTTAAGGGAAAAGGCATTGGTTAGGTACAGCATAATGAGGGTCTCCTGTGGCTAGGTAAAATGGAAGGGGGCCGTTAGCCCCCCTAAGGCTTAATGCACGCGTTTGCTGGGTTTGGCAGCCGGGGTGGGAAGGGCGGCTACCCGGTCCACCAAGGCGCCTTTCCGACGCAGCTCAGCCCGGTACCAGGCGGGGTACCCCCGTTTTTTGGCGTCCAGGCCATAGGCGGCCTGGGCGGCCTCCCAGACCTCCTCATTGGTGTGGCCGGCCAGGATCATATCCCGCATGAAGCTGGCCACCGAG
>CAZYIA010000005.1:4797-44543 GCA_964646765.1 uncultured Candidatus Saccharibacteria bacterium
AAATGTAAACATTTATTTTTACTTTTGGCTTAAAATTTTTTGCCTACGGCAATGGGGCCAGCACCACCCCCGTGCCCTGGCAGGTAGGGCATGGCAAGCGGGCAACGCGAAAGCCCGTGCCCCGCGCCACCTTCCCGGCACCACCGCACCCAGGGCAGGGCTGGGGCTGGAGGGCGTGCCGCAACGCGACCTGGTACGCCTGGTACAGGCGGTACCAAGCAGTCTCGTCCCCACCCCGGTCAGGGTGGGCAGTAGACGCCAGCCGCCGAAACGCCGCTTTCACGGCAGGGGCGGTCAGGGCGGTGGGGGCTTCTTCAGCCGCCTCAGCCGTTGGCAGGAGGCCCAGCAGCCGTAACGCCTGCTCAAGGGGCATTGGAGACGCCATGCCCTAGGCCCCCGCGGTAACCTGGTGGTGCAGAACCGCCATCGCGACATACGCGATAACGTCGAGCAGCTCCCGCTCGTATATCGGGTCGACCGCGTGCGCTGGCCCATCGGCCCCCATAGCGACGGCTGCCTCCAGCTTTTGTGCGGCGCGCCCGGTTAAGAACCCAGGGCCGTGGAGCTGCGCCAAGCGGGCCCAGCGCTGCTGCATAAAATCAGGTGTGTCTCCATGAACCTGGCCATCGCCGTCAGTGACCTGCGCCAGGACGGCTTCAAAAACCGCGGTAAGCGGGTGCGGCGGGGTGGCCGTAACGGATACGGGGGCTTTTGCTTTAGGTGTTGCCATCGGTTTAGCTCCTAAGTCATTAAAAATGTTAAAAAAAATGTCAGGCAGCCCCTTGGCTAAGGCCTGCCTGACCGGAGAAGCATGGGAAGCACCCCATGAAAACTTTACCCGATTGGATTCGGGTTTTTCAATGCCATTACCGCGGTCTTACCAAAGGTCGTCAGCGCCTTTTGGATGGGTTTTTCCTCCGCCATTGAGGCTGCCAGGCTGGCAGCATCCTTCACCGCGCTGATGCAGCGCTTGGTTTCGGCGGCCACGGCTTTTGTCACCGCCTTATCAATAAGGTCTTGTACCTTGGGATCATCTTTTAACGACGCCATATCAGGCCCTCCACAAAAAATTAAAAAGAGAAGTTAGTTTTTACTACGATATAATTAGACTATGTTTCGCAAAATAAGTAAACAGGCGTTTTAATTTTTTTTATTGCGCGTTGTTTTACCCCGCTTTACCGCTGGCGCAGGCTCAGCCGCTGACCGTTGAGTAGCCAGCTGACGAGCCGCGGCCACCGCGGTGGGGTCTAGCTTGTGGTGGTTGAGATACCTGGTCAGCTCCCCACGGGGCTGGGTCAACCAATGCGCCGCCCGCCGCACCGCGTAATAGCGGTCTTGGGAGCCGTCGGCCAGCCTGAGCTGGGCGCCCTCAGCCACGTAGGTAATCCCAGCCCGACGCAGCTCCCGGCCCAGCCCATTGGGGGTAACGCCGGTACGTCCGGTGGGGTCATAGAACAGCAGCAGCTCCCGGTTGGTGAATAGGTCACAGGCCACCGGCACCTGGCCGATCCGTAGCACGTAGTCCGGTGCAGTCAGCAGCTGGCGTACCCAGGCCCCCAGGTCTGATTGCCCATCCGCAATCATCCGCTCCTTAGCCGCTGTGGCGAAGGCCGGCGCTGCCGGGTTAAATGTCCCCAGGTCCAGCTGCAACAAATAATGGAACACCGCCCCCGCCCCGCCGGTATCCAGCCACAGGTCGTACTCTAGGTAGAACTCCTCCGACAACGGCGGTACCACCACCTCATGGATAAAGGCCCGGCGGTCGTCGTCCTCCAGGAAAAACGAATCCGGGTGGTTAGATGTAAAATAGTAGTTGATGCAATCCGGCACTACGTAGCTGGGCATGTACTTCGTGTTGATCCGCAGCTCCCGCTGGGTGATGATCTTCTTGAGGTGGTCCGACTCCTGCCGCTTGTTGGGGCCGGTGACGTCGTCCCCAAGCACGAACTGCTTCGCCTCCGCCCACTCGTTGAAGCCCCCGGTACCCGCCGCGTGGAGGTCCCCCTGGTTAATCTCCACAAAATTCTCCCCGTAGATCCGCCCCAGGGTATACCCCACCAGGGACTTGCCCGTGCCGTGGCGGCGGCCATGCACCACTACCGAGGTAAACATCTTCGTTCCCGGGAACTGCAGGGGGTAGGCGCACCACTGCAGGAACCACGCCTTAGCCGCCGGCTCAGCCCCGATAAAGAGGTGGTCCACCAGGGTGAGAAAGGGGTCCACCGGGCCGGCGACGGGTTGGCAGCCCCAGCCCGGCCAGACGTTATACAGCCGCTTATAAGGCCCCTCAGCCAGCAGCTGGGGCTTCCCCGGGCGATAGGTAAGCCGATCTACCTCATGCCGATAGGGCCAACTCAGCCAGGCAGCGGCGGCCGGTACCCGCTTATACGTAAGGTCCCCGGCCTTGTTCAAGGCTGCCTGCTGGTACATGGCGGGGGCCTCGAGGTGGTCCCGGAACGCCGCTACCGGGGACTTTGCTCGCGTTTGCTGATGGAGAATCAGCCCCGGGTTACGCACGTAGACATAGCGGGTGTTGAACTCCCAGAGCACCTGCGTAAGGCCAATGGGTTCCGCCTGGTGCAGCAGCTCGGCAAAGCGGGCAGCTGCCGCCTCCTTGTGATAAACCAAAAAATCATCCACACCGGTCTTTTCCCCCGGCACCACCTCCGGCAGGTAGGCCAGGTAAACGTAGGCCCCACGCTCGATTAAGCGGTCTGCCAGCTGCTTTACCGCGGCTTGGACCCCGGGGTTGGTTCGCAGGTCACTGTCAAAGCATAGGTACACATGCCGTCGGGGCCAGGTAACGTAATTTAGCGACGGCAGCCACTCCACCCCCTGCTTAAGGGAGCGGAAGCTATATACCCCGCCCAGCCCGATGGTGGGGAACCCCATTTGACAGGCCTTCGCGGCCTTCAGCTCCCCCTCGGTGATGATTAGCGGTGCTGGATCCTGCAGCAGGGCAGGCCAATCAGCTTGTAAACGAGGGTAATAGGCCGCCGGTAGGGACCCAGGTGGCTGCACGTACCGGGTGTGGTGGGAGTCAGCCCCAAAGTCGGTGGGGGCCTCCAGATACCGCAACCGGTAGTACGGCGGGCACCCTGGGTAATCGCTGAGAGGCGTCCCATCCACGGGGGAGTAGTAAGGCAGCTGCAGGGCCGCCAAGGCCTTGAACCCACGGTTGAGGGCCACAACCTGCGTGGCTGGCAGCACGGTGAACCCCAGGGCTTGCCCGTCGGCCACCGTCAGCCCGGAGGAGGCCAGCTTGGCCTGGTATAGGGCCTGCAGGGCGGTTGCTGGACGCTCAACCGCAGGTTTGGGAGCCGCGCGCCTAGCCATGGGTCACCGCCTGCGATTGCCCTAACCGCACCCGGCGTACCACAAGCAGCTCATGCTCGTCAGTGGGGTGTGGAGTGGTAAAAAACCCATCCTGCGCGAGACGGGTATAGATGTAGCTTTTGGTTTTTTTTGTGAGCTGCGATACCTCGTTCATGGTCAGCAGCTGCGTTTGACCAGCTGTTCGGTGCCGCACCTCATAGCATGCCACCCGGCTTTCAACCGACTCATAGGACTGCCAATGCGCGCCGCGGCGGTCCGCAAAAAGCTGTTTAACGTCTTTTTTGTCGAGGCCTAATCTTTCAGCGACGGCCTCGATCGCGGTTCGACGCGCTATCCTCTGCTGTCGTGTAAAACCGAAAACAATGGTGGAAAAATGTATTTTTATGTTATCATCTATTTGTGCATCTTGAGTTGACATGTTTTGAGCTCCACGTAAGTTATTGATCCTGTGCACTTTTATTGGCGGTTAAATGGACGCGGTATAAATAGTAACTTAAAAAATTAGTTATGTAAATAGCTCTAAGGCCGATTTTTTAGCCTATTTCTTATTTCTTATTTTTTACTATACTATAATAAGGGTAAAAAAAGTAATAAATATATATAATAAAGAAAGTAAATCTATATATAGTAAGGGGCGGTTTTTTCTGAAATTTTGAAATTTGCCTGTGGAGGGCTCCCCAACAGCATCAACGACCACCCCCATAAATTGATTTGCACCGGGTGCTGACTCATGCATGGTGGACACGTATGGCGTGGGTACGGGAGCCAGTGTTATCAGGTGCACAAGCGCCCGTGGTAATTGGTGGGGTGAGGATGGTTTGTGGAGACGTGGGGCCTTAAAGGAACGCCCCACAACTAAGGTGACTTTGTGGTGATTAAGTTAAGGTAATAAAATCAATTACTTAGGTCTATGTATGTACATAAACTGCAAAGTATGCTATAGTTATAATTATTGTAAAATTAATAATTAAACAATGTTTAATTTGGGAAAACCACGCAAAAAGTGCAATGATTTCAACAAGTTATGCTAATCCACTATTGGAGATTGTTGTGTAATGGCCAATCCAGATAAGCCTAAACGGCCAATGGGGCGACCTAAGGGGTCGACCAAAGCCGCCATCTACCGCCGCGAGTTGGAGTTGCAGAAGATCGCAGCCAAGGAGGAGGCCCGCCTGGCCAAGGCCCAAGCTGCCTTAGCAGCAGCGGAAACGGCGCTCAAAGCCAAGATGGTGGAGACCAAAGTGGTGGAGGCCAAGGCCCAAGCCAAGGCCATTGCCGCTAAGCGATTGCCCGGGGCTCAGCCTGGCCATGAAAAAGGGGAAAATGCTGGTCGAAAGATGGGCACCACAAACCTGATTACCAGTGATGTGAAGGCAATGATTCTGGGGGCTTTGTCTGACGTAGGCGGCCGGCGTTACCTGTCAGCCCAAGCGATCAAGAATCCGGTGGCCTTCTTGGCGCTGGTGGGTCGGATCATCCCACGTGAGATGACAGTAAAAACCAATGAGGCTACCCTGGAGGTTACGGTGCAAGACAAGGACATGACCCGAGAGGAGATCATCGCGGAGATGAACCGCCGGGGCCTCCCCACAAATATCTTAATCCAGGAGCAGGTGGCTTTCCTGGCAACCAAGGTATCTGACCATGACGATGTACCGCGCCACTGATGTTGAGCTGCTGGATCGGCTAATGGCCCATGAGGCGCGGGAATCGTTTTACGCGTTTCGACGCTATATGCACCCCAACCTCAAGGTGAATTGGTTTGTCGCTGATGTTTGCCATGAGCTTCAGCAGTTTTACCACAGCTACGTGGCTGGGGAACGGCCCATCCTGGTCATCTCTACTCCGCCCCAGCACGGTAAAACCACCACAGTTGTTGATTTCATTGCCTGGTTCTTGGGCAAGTTGCCGGCCACCCGTTCCATCTACGCCTCCTTCTCTGACCGTCTGGGGATCCGGGCCAACCTGGCCATCCAGCGGCTGCTATCATCTCCCAAATACCAACGCGTTTTCCCTGGGGTTACCCTGCCCAAGGGCGCTGGGCGCAATACGATTAACGGGGAGGCAAAGACCCGTAACCGTGAGCTGTTGGAGCTGACTGCGCATCCGGGGTTTTTCCGTAACACGACCGTGCGGGGTTCCATTACCGGGGAGTCCATGGATCTGGGGGTTTTAGACGATCTGATCAAGGGACGGGAGGCTGCCAGCTCTAAGCTGACCCGGGATATGACTTGGGAATGGCTGACTAACGATTTCATGACCCGGTTTTCATCTGAGTGTGGGTTAATTTTCATCATGACGCGGTGGCATGTGGATGACCCGTTGTCACGGCTGCTTACCTCCGAGCTGAGCGATAAGCTGCGGGTGAAAAATTACCCGGCCATCGCGGTTGCTGATGAGCCCTATCGGCGAGAGGGGGAAGCGCTCTTTCCAAAGCTCAAGTCCCTCGATTTTCTCCAGTATGTAATGAGCCTAATGGCACCCACCAACGCGCAGGCACTGTATCAAGGCAACCCACAGGTGCCCGGTGGAGAAATTATCCTTACGTCTTGGTTTCGATTTTATGAGCAGCTTCCACCCCTGCAGTACCGGGTTATGTACGCAGACACGGCGCAAAAAACCAAACGCGCGAATGACTACAGTGTCTTTCAGGTGTGGGGCCTTGGGCGAAATGGCGGGATTTTCTTGGTGGACCAAATTCGCGGCAAGTGGCCAGCCCCAGAGCTGGAACGGCGGTTTAAGATATTTTGGGCCAAGCACAAGGAAATTGATAAGGAGCTCACCTATGGTAAACTGCGGTGCGTGAAAATCGAGGATAAGGTTTCCGGGACTGGGCTGATTCAGAAGCTCGAGGAAGAGTATGAAATCCCGGTGGAAGGGATTCCTCGAAGCACAGATAAATACGAGCGGGTCTGCGATATACTGGGTTACATAAAATCCGGGTATGTGTGGCTGCCCACGGACGCGCCTTTCGTGAATGATTTTCTGGCTGAATGCGAGGCGTTCACCGCCGATGATATGCATGATTTTGATGATCAGATAGACCCCATGTGCGACGCAATCAGCGACATGGCCCCGCAAAAAGTTTCACTTTGGGACGTAGTAGTATGAGTTGGATAACTGGCGTGATGGACTCGTTTCAAAATGTCGTCGCTGGGCTGGGAACAGCCCGTGATAAGGCTTCCTATTCCTCTTACGCTCCCACCATTCCGCTTGCTGAATCGCAACTAAACAACATCTATCGTAGCTCCTGGCTGGCGCGTAAAATCATCAACGAACGTGCCAAGGAAATGACGCGGGAATGGTACACCGTGATTTTCGATGAGGACGGGGATACCAACTCATTACGGGTTGCTGAATACGAGAAAAAGCTCAATGTCCGTGAGAAAGTATTCGAGGCTATCGTTTGGGCCCGCCTATTCGGTGGTTCCCTACTCGTGCTTGGAATCCAAGACGAAGACCTATCAACCCCCCTGGTCCTGAAACGATTAGGCAAAGGCGCACTAGCCTATCTCCAGGTGCTTAACCGATACGAGGTAACACCGTCGACCCAGGTCGTTAACAATATCACCGACCCACACTTCCGCTTACCCCAATTCTACACCATCTTGCTATCGAATATCGATATTCACTATACACGGGTGATTCGCTTTGACGGCATTAAAATCCCTTATCGTGAATGGCTCCAGAACAATCGCTGGCATGATTCAGTGATTCAAAATCTCTTGGATAACCTGAAGGGTTATGATGGGATTCGTTCCGCGGTAGGGGCCATGATCTTTGAGGCGTCGGTCGACGTGCTCAAATCCCCGGGCATCGCGAAAAAGATGACTACTAAAGATGGTGAGCAGCAGGTTATTGATCGTTTCGTGGTTTCCCAAACGATGAAATCTGTAAGTCGCACGCTGCTCATAGATGCCGAAGAAGAATACGACAAAAAATCTAATACCTTTACAGGTATCGCGGATATCTGGGAGCAAGTAAAAATCGATGTGGCTGGGGCGGCGGATACCCCGGTAAGTCGCCTGTTTGGCGAGGCTGCCCGTGGCTTGAATGCTACGGGGGAAGGCGATGAAAGGAATTTCTTAAAATCCGTTTCTAACGAGCAAGAAGTGGATTTGCGTCCACGTTTGGAACGGCTAAATGAGCTGGTTATGATATCGGAGTTTGGCGCTAAGGTCAAAAATACACGGCTCATTTTCAACCCATTGTGGAAAACGGCACCAGATGTCCAGGCCGAAATCGACCAGAAGAACGCAGAACGTGACAAAATTTACGTAATGGATTTAGGGGTAATTCCACCACGAGTGGTAGCGTCTCAGCTTTTAGAAAATCGAACTTATGCTGGGTTGACGAAGCAGGATATCGATCTTGTCCCAGAGCTTTTAGTTGATCCAACACAGACTCCAGACCCGGCATCCGGGCAGCAACCAAACCAACCAGAGGGTAACGTAAATGGCTAGATGGGTCCACGACAACGTCCATGATAATGGATTGAATTACATTAAAACAAATGCGCAACGGGTGCTGGTCCTGGCGGCCTACGCGCTCAACGATTCCTACGCCACGGTAACGGGGGGTTCGAATATCCTGGCTGAGGCTGCAGTTTCCTCCACTGACTTTACCCTCGCGGCTGGCTCACCCAGCGGGCGAAAAATAACATCGACGGCTAAGACCGATAGCTCGGCAAATGCCACCAATACATCCACCCACCTGGCCTTTGTGGATGACACCAACAGCCGCGTGCTCTGGGTCACCGATGAGTCATCCGGGCAAACGATCTATACGGGCAATGGCGTCAACATCCCGGCCGTGTCGTATACCATGAAGCAGCCAGACCAAACCTAATGCGCGCCTGGCGCTACTATGCGCTTATCTACATCGCCGCGGCGCTATTAGCGGCGATGGCCATTAGCAGCTCATTATTTGGAGGGGATGACGATGGCGCGGTCAGGAACTTATGTGGTCAACGCGGAGGGAATCGCGATAATGATGGTAAGCGTTGGATTCATTGGGCTGCTTTTCGTGGCCGCGGCAATTACACAAATTCAATGGGGGCGCAAAATGAAAATGATTTGGTATAAAATTGCCCTAATCTTTCGGTTGGTGTTTCTCAGTTTGTTTGGATGGGTAACCGATAAGTTGTCCTGGAGCCACTGGATAGCGATTCACGAATGGAATTTCGGTGGGGCCCATTTCGGGCTCTATGAGTGGCTCCAGGTTTTTTTGATTTGGGCTGTTCTTTATTTTTTCCTTGTTTGCTATTGGTGAGTAACTAAAATGCAAATTGGTATCGTCTGAATAACCTATGACCATCGCGCACGTCGGTTCAATCGGAGTCGCCAACTCAAAGACCGCTAATCAGTCTGCCGCGGTTATTACCACTACGGCGTCAGCAAACACCGGTAACGCGGTGGTGGCTACGTTGGCCGTCGATAATTTTCAGACGACGGATGGAGAAGAAGGGGCAGTTACCAGTGTAACAGACAGTGCGGGCAATACCTGGGAATATGGCTGGGAACACTGTAACGGGCAGGGCGCGGCTCAAGCGGGGATCACCTGTTCGACCTGGTTTAGCACGCTGACGCATGACCTCCCCATTGGGTCGACGATCACCTTTAACTTGAGCCACAATACCAGCCGAGATGCCTCCGCCGCGATGGCGGATCGATTCACCTTGGCGGCTGGTTATAAGCTCGTTAAGGACGGGACTAACCAGCTCTCCAATGACGGGGCGGATCCAGGCTCACTAAATGTAACCACCGCCAACACGGCGCACCTGCGGTATCGGGGCATCGCTGGGGAGGCGAATGGTACGGGGGGCCTGACTGCTACCAGTGGCTGGACGGCCTTGACCGGAACGCAAACCTCCGGTGGAGCGGTCACCGATAATGCGGCTGTCCGCGCAGAATGCCGGGTAAATACCGCTACCAGCGCAGCCTCCGACCCAACCCTGGGCGTGGCGGACCACGCCTCGGTTTACGTGACCTTCGTGGAGCAACAGGTCATTAAGGATTTGACCGGGGCCAACGCGGTATCAACCACCACAGCGGGCACAGGGGCTGCAACGCAAACCCAGGCGTTAACGGGAGCCAACGCGGTATCAACCACCACCGCAGGCACAGGGGCCATCAGCCAAACGCAAAAACCCACTGGGCCCACCACGGTTACGGCCACTACGGCAACTATCGGAGCCATAGCGCAAACCCAGTCATTGGCCGGGGCTAACGCGGTAACTGCCACCCTCGCGGCTCCCGGGGCAGTAACGCAGACCCAGCCGTTGACTGGGGTTAACAACGTAAGTGGGACGGTTGGGGGCATCGGTACCTTGGCCCAAACGCATCACCTGGTAGGGGCCAACGCGGTTTCAGGAACCGTAGCTCCCAGTGGGGCAATAATCATCTTGGCGCCTACGGATCTAGTGGGCGCGAATTGCGTAAGTGGGTCGGTAGCCAACGTTGGGGCAATAGCCCAAGATCAGATTTTAGTGGCACCAATAGCGGTGTCCACCAATAATTCCCCCAGTGGGGCCTTAACGCAACTACAGTATACGACTGGGGCAGACATGGTGTCTGGCTGTACCCCCGAAACGGCTGGCATCACGCAGACCCAGGCCAGTGCTGCGGAAAATTGCGTGACTGGAACCATCGGGGGAATTTCCTCTATTTCGCAGGTGCAGGCGTTGATCGCAGCCGCAGCCGCCAGCAGCGGTGCTGTAGCCCCTGGTGGCATTACGCAGGTGCAGGCCCTCAACGGTGAAAGCGCGGTTACGGCTACCACGGCCATGATTGACGCGTTGACTCAGCTGCAGCGGTTGGCTGGGGCCGGGGCGGCAGCGCCTGGGGCAAGCTTGGCTGGGGTGCTTAGCCAGCTGCAGGTGTTGCTTGGCTCTGATGCTGTATCAGGGACCGTTACCCCGGCGGTAGACATCCAGCGGGTGGTGTATCTGGTTGGGGCAGATGTCATCTCAGGCACGATGCTCCCGGTAATTAACTTGACCCAACTGCAACGGTTGCTTGGGGTTAACTTGGTTTCTGAGACCGTCGCGGAAGCTGGCTTAGTCGCCGTGGCACAGGATTTAGTGGCCACTGCATGCGTGTCTGGCAGCTTAGCACCGGGGGCTTACCTCGTGATAACGCATGAGGAACAACCAGACCCGGTTTCACTGGCTCAACGGGTGCTAAGCCAAGCAGTGCGGATAGATGGCGGGGAGCTGGGCTTGGTGGAACGGTTGGCAACCGAACGCAGTGGGACCCTAGGTGAGGGCAGTGTGCTATGATCACGTTGCAGAGCTTTCGGCGTGTTGCGCCCCACACGCGTTATCGGAAGGTGGTGGCTCGACGGCTTAAGCCCATTATCGTAGCCTACCCCGATGAGACCTGGTACCGGGGCGAGTTAATAAAGTTAGTTAATACCACGCGGCACCACATCCAGACAGAGCTGCTGCCGCCGTTAAAGGAGGCGTTTGACGCGCAAACAGCGCGCCGTTATACCACGGATGCCGAGTTTACTGATGCGCAACTGGCTCAAATCATAGCCGAGATAGCCCATAAGATGGGACGGTTGGATGATTGGGCCCAGCAGTTGGCTAATGCCATCACCGATCGGGTCGCGGGGCGGGTTGATGAAAAATTAGCTGGCGAGTTGAAAAAGGCACTTCGGATTGATATTTCAGCGATGCTGAAAGCCAACCCTATCCTGGACAGCGCTAAAGAGGCGCATGTCAAGGCGAACGTAGAGCTGATCAAGTCGATCCCTCAGCAATACTTGGCCGAGGTGGCTGATCGGGTCATGGCTAATTTTCATGCTGGTATGCGGTGGGAAGCCATGGTGGCTGATATCGCCCATATAGGGGATGTTACTGAATCACGTGCCAGGTTGATTGCCCGGGATCAAGCCTCAAAGCTGAATGCCAGCTTTAACCAGGTACGCCAAACCCAGGTGGGGATCGAGAAATATGAGTGGTCTACCTCAGGGGATGAACGGGTACGGGAAACCCATCGGGAAAATGACGGTAAGATCTTTTTTTGGAACAACCCACCAGCTGAGACGGGGCATCCAGGCGAGGATATTAATTGCCGTTGCGTGGCCATTCCCGTATTTGATTTAGACATACCAGCTGTGTAGATAGGAGCAAGAAAAATGACTGTTAACTACTTGGTAATCGATGCCATCACCGTCCCATCGAAGCGAACCAAAACCACTGATGGGTATCTGGTAATTAAAGACGCAGTTATCGCGCGGACGGGGATTCAGCTATATCGGGCGTTCGAGCTGGGACTGCACCGTGACGCCTATGCTCCTATGTCGATGATCCGGGTTTACCGCCCACCAGAAGAGGTGTTTAGTGCACGGTCAATGGACTCGTTTGAGAATGCCCCTATTACCATCAATCACCCACCAGCGGGAGTTACCGCGGCAAATTGGCAGGCTTTGGCAAAGGGCGAGGCACGTAATATCCGGCGGGTCGGTGATAAGTTGGTCGCTGACCTGTGGGTAAAGGCTAAGGATGGGATTGATGCCGTGGAAGGCGGAAAAACGGCGTTAAGTAATGGGTACCTGTCAGACATTGAGCTGGTGTCAGGCTCAACCCCAACCGGTGAGCCTTATGACGCGGTGCAACGAAATATCGTGGGCAACCACGTAGCAATAGTGGATAAGGCCCGCTGCGGGTCGGTGTGCCGGATATCCGATTTTTTAGACGATGATACTGGAGATAAAAAAATGGCGGCAACAGACGCAACGAGAAAATTAGTGGTGGATAACATCCCCATTGAGGTTAATGATACCGCGGCGGCAGTGGTGGAAAAGCTGCAGGCGGAGGTTAAAAGCCTAACCCAAATGCTGACGGACGCTAAAGCTAAGCTTGGCACCGTGGTTTCCATTTCTGTAGGGGATAAGGTGCAGTCTTATACCTCTGAGGAGCTGGCCAAACTACTGGCTGACAAAGACATGGAGCTTGCCACGCTTAAAACGCAGGTCATGACCCCAGACGCCCGGGATGCCCTTGTGCAGGAATGGGTGGAACTGCTCAAGGATGCGGAGGCGTTGGACCCCAAGATGGAAACCAAAGGTAAAACTTGCGAAGCGATCCGGCGTGAGATGGTCAAGGTTGGAGCTACCAAAGACGCTGCGGTTAAGGGGGTGGTGGACGCGATCCTTGCCCCGACTGGGAAAACCATTGAAACGGTAGATGGGGTAACTGTAAAAACGGCCTTTACCGCCATGAAGGGCTTGTTAGGCCAGAAAAAGCTGGATGCTGCACCTGCACGGCCCAGCGGCAACATTGGCGACGCCTTTATTCGGGATAGTGGAGACCAGCCACCAAAATTGGTTGGCCGCGCTGCTATGATGGCGCAGGACGCCGCTCGGTTTAGCACCGTGCAAAAGCAGTAAATAGGTATCGCAGCCTTATGGGCTGCTTGTATGAATTTATAATATTTTAGGAGTAACAAAATGGCAGCACCAGATTTAGGCACCATTAGCCCAGCGCTAAGAGCGATTGGCTACGAGGGCAGCATCCACACCACTAACCTGCTTGATATTTTGGACCGGGTAAACGACCAGGCTACCCGCATTGATTTTGGCCGCATCGTGGCGCGGTCGGTAACTGACAAGGGCTGCAAGCTGGCTACCTTAGTTGGCGATAAGCTGCTCGGCGTTGCCGCGCGGCACGCGGTAATGGAGTCAGACATCAATGGCATTCTTGGCTATTTGCAAAATGACGCTGTTCCCATCGTGCGACGGGGGTTGGTGGTAGCACTGGCCTACGACGATGTAACCGAGGGCGATGCCGCGGTATTGGTGGCTGGTCAATCCGGTAAGATCGGTTCGGCCGCGGCTACCGTAGCTGATACCGTATCAGCTGCTGCCCATGCCGGTGGCACTGGAAACGGCACCATTACCATGGATGTCACTACCCCATTGTTAACCAACGCGCAAAGTGGGGTCTATACCGCGAAATGCATTACTGCAGCGACTAACGGGGGGACGTTCCGGGTAGCTGACCCACACGGTAACGTGCTGGGGGATGTAGCGGTGGGGGCAACGTTCGCGAACCAAGTCAAATTCGTGATTGCCGATGGCTCGACTGATTTCATCGTTGGGGATCAGTTCGACATCACGGTAGCAATTGATGTCGGCCGTGCAGCACTAGGTCGATCACAGTGGCAGAGCACCGTGACAGCTGGTGGTCTGGGGCTGCTTTGGGTGGATATGTAAGATCCGTTTGTTTGGTTTTAACTAGGAGATTTTTAACATGCGTATTGTAAAAGTAAGAACCGCGGACGGCCAAGAGATCGTAGTTGACGCTGACCGCTTTAATGCCTTTCACCAATTTTTCGCGCAAGACGCGAATCTAACGGCCAGTCTTTTCGGTCAACGGCAAGACTCGGCGGAGGCCATCGCCTTCCTGGTTGGGCAGCTGACCTATACGGAGGCCCAGGTCTATGAGACCATGACCATCCCCCTCCAATACAAGGACCTGGTGCCACTGGACTTTGGGGCTGGGGAATGGGCAAAGAACATTCGTTACGAGATCTTTGATTATGCCGGTCAGGGTAAGCGTTCGTCCGGCATGGGGAACAACATCAACCTAGTTGACGTTGCCTACGCAGATAAAATGTTCCCTGTGGTGAATGGGGATATTGGTTACGCCTACTCCATGGAAGAGCTGCGGGAAACAGCCCACCTGGGTCGGGCCATGCCGACCATTAAGCAGGCCGCGGCCATGAACGTCTACCAGCAGCATATGAATAAGGTGGCGTTAACTGGGGAGGATGAATCAAGCCTAACCGGGTTGTTCAACAGCGACATCGTCCCCACCATAACCGCGCCCAACACGGACCTGCTGAACGAGACCACCCCAGCCACCCCAGCTGAGATTCTCGATACCATTAACGCCGGCATCTTTACGCTGTGGGAAAATACCGGGTTCAACGAGTACCCTACCGATATCGTATTGCCACCGGCGTTGATGGCAAAAATCGGGTCAACTGCCCGCTCCGATAACTCGGACAAAACGATTTTGATGTTCCTCAAGGAAAACAACATCGCTAAGGTGCAGGGTGGGCGCGACGTCAACTTTACCGCGGGCATTGGGCTGGAAAGCGCTGGCGCGGCTGGGGTTGGGCGGATCGTCTACTACGTGAAGTCCCCCTTACGGGTGGTGATGCACATCCCCATGCCGCTTCGGTTCTTGGATCCACAACGGTTGGGGCTCGGCATTCAGGTACCAGGTGAGTATAAATACTCGGGGGTCACCTTCCGGTATCCGAAATCAGCGTTGTACATGGATGGCGCCACCGCGGCACCAGCTTAATAAAAGCTTAAGCGCTTTGAGCAGGAGGGGGGAAATTTATGAGTTTGGTGCGTATAGAGAACACAGCTAGTCGGGACATTCATCTGGCTTGGTTGGCTGCCTCGTCGGGGGCTATCAGCACGCTTAAGGTCCCACAAAAAGGCACGGTAAAAATTGAAAAGGCGAAACTCGAGGAAATGGTTGGGCGTAACGCTGTGATTAAGCACTTCTTTGAGACCGGGGTTTTACGGGCTGTTGACATGGTGGCAATACCCACCATGGTAACGATCCCACCACCGGCGGCGCCTGCTAGACTATCAAAGCAAAAGAGGAAAAGATGATGCTCACACCTGCCGCACTGAAAATCCGTTTTCCGGAGTTTACCGCTATTGATGACGCTCGGGTGCAGTATGTGATTAATGACGCCGATGCCATGTTTAACAAAGCCCGGTGGGGGAGTCTCTATGAACGCGGCATGGCCCTCTGGGTGGCTCATCAACTAGCCATGGGGGAGATGCGGCGGAAGCAGGGATTAGCTGGTCAGCTTGGTGGGGTAGCCGGTGGGGAGAATATTACCGTGGGTAAAGTTTCAGTTGGTAGCTCTAGCGGTGGGGTTAAGGCCGCTGGTAACCAGTTGGACAACCCAATTCGGGCTACCCCCTACGGGGCCGAATACGACGACCTGGCTGGGTTGGTGGGCATGGGAGGGATGACGGTATGAGCGCAGAAATCCGTCGGGAAATCCATATTGATATCAATGACCTGACGCGGCGGTTAACTCAGTTGACGCGGGTTAAGGTCGGTTTCCCCGCCGATAAACGGGAGGCCGATGGGACCTCAAGCGCTGGGGTAGCCGCGGTGCATGAATTTGGTGACCCGGCCAGGCGGATTCCCGAACGGCCTTTTTTGCGGCCGGCAATCTTGGAAAATCTTCCCCAGTTCCGGGCATTCAACCGGAATCGCTTGCACCGAATCCTCCATGGTGAGATGACGGCTCACACAGCTTTAGAGCAGCTGGGGGCAATGGCTGTGGGATTGGTGCAAAAGAAACTTCGTGACGGGCCCTTTGCGCCGCTGTCACCCAGGACAATCAGGGGACGCATGGCCCGTCGCAGCGCTGGGTATCGAGCGGCCCTGGCCCGGCGCGGGGCCCCTGAATCTATTGACAAACCGTTGATTGACACGGGGTTCATGCGGCAAAACGTAACCTACGTGGTAGAGGAAGATTGATGATTAACGTTTCGAAAGCCTTGACCGATGTTCGCCTCTCACAAGCCTTTGTAATCGAGCGGTACACCGGGGTTAGGAATCCGGACGGTAGCTTTACCAAATCCTCGCCAACTTTGTTGGATCGAGTCGGTGTGATTGCTCCAGCCGATGCTTTGGACCAAGCAAATTTTTTGGCCGAAGGCGTTCGCTCCGACCAGATGATTGAGGTTTATTGCACTGAGGACATCCTGATGGACGATGGCAGTAGCCAATTAGCGGATTTTATCCAATACCACGGTGGGCGGTATAAGATTATCAAAGCCCAAAATTTTTCGGATTATGGGTATTGGTACGCGATGGGGGATAAGCAGTGATTGACACTTCCGCCGTTAATACGGTTATACGAGGATTGGTCCAGGAGCTGTTAGGGCTGGCGGATGGGTATGTTCGTCCAGCTAACACGACGACCCCGACCGGAAACGATCCCTTTGCTACTGTGTTAATCACTAGCCTATACGGCCCCGGTTCCCCAGACCTAAAACGAAAAAATGAGCCAGAGCCCTCGGTAAATGTCAAGGAGACCGTAACCCAACAAGTTGTGTTAACGGCTTCGCTGCAATTCTTTGGCCCGATGGCGGTGGGGTATGGGCAGCGAACGGCACTTTTGCTCCGTTCCAGCCTTGGGAAACAGCTAACCCACGATGCCGGTTTGGGGCTAGTTAAGACATCTCCGGTAAAAGATTTAGCCGCCCTAGTAAGCTCCGAATGGGAAGGGCGCTGCCAATTAGATTTAGTATTCCATGTAATTGATACAGAAATTTTGAGCTTGCCAACAGTCGGCACGTTCCCGATCCATGTCTACTCAGACAGCCCTAATAACCATGATACAGTTGAGGTACATGAACCATGAATAGCATCCCCATTTCGACAATCGCTCGGGTCACAGTCCAGGCGAACCCAACATTTCCGCGGGGGCAGGGCTTCGGGACCCTTGCCATCCTCGGTGTATCGGCCAGGCTGCCTATCGGCGACCGATTACGGTTCTATTCCGATATGGATGGGGTCTCGGCCGACTTTTCATCTTCTGATCCCGAATATCTAGCGGCGCAAACGGCGTTCGCGCAAACGCCTAAGCCGGTGGAGGTGGCCATTGGCCGTCGCTTTGCCTCAGCCGTGCCAGGGGAAATCCTGGGCTCCCTGACCCATACCAAGGTAGTGGCTACTTGGGCAGCCATCACCAACGGGGGTTTTGATATTTCCATCGATGGGGCCAACGAGCAAATCTACGGGATCGATTTTACTGGGGTCACTACACTAAACGGGGTGGCCGCCAAGATCCAGGAGAAGCTGGCCCTGGCCTCGTCCGGGTCAACATGCATCTACGACGGCACCCGCTTTAGCATCCGCTCCGGTACCACCGGCGCAACTTCTGACGTTGGGTACGCCGTAGCGCCTACCGGCGGATCGTCCCCCACTAACCTAGCGACTATGCTTGGCATGACGTCGGCGCTGCATCCTAAATTAAGCGTGGGAGTTGCGGCAGAATCGTTGACTGAGACGTTGGACGCCTTAGATGATTTGTCATCGGCTTGGTATGGGTTTGGGTTTGCAGGGGTAACGTTGAGTGATGATGATATCGTCACGGTGGCTGATTGGACTGAGGCCCGCACGAAGATCTTTGGGTTTACCACCCAAGATTCCGCGGTGGCCGACGAATCAGATGATACCGATATCGCTAGTGTCCTCAGCGTTTCAGACTACTCCCGCACCTTCTCGGTGTGGAATGAATACGGTCAGTATGCCCAGTTCAGCCTGATGGCCCGGGCGTTTGGGGTTAACTTTGCCCAACCCAAATCAACCCTGACGCTGAAATTCAAGCAGCTGCCAACTATCACCGCCTCGGATATCACGCGTTCCCAGCAACGGGCCTTCCAGGCCAAGCACGTGAACTACTATACCCTGTTCGGGGATTCAGCGATGCTGGCTGAGGGGCAAATGGCAAATGGCCGGTTCTTCGACGAGGTGCATGGGCTTGACTGGCTCAAAAATGATATTGAGACCCGGGTATTTGGATTCCTGCTCACGCGCTCCACCAAGGTAGCTCAGACCGATGATGACTACGCCGGGGTCACCCAAAAGGTGGTTGAGTCCCTTCAGGCTGGTGTGTTCAATGGGCTCTTGGCTCCTGGCACATGGAACGGGGAGGAGTTTGGCGAACTGAAATCAGGCCAATACCTTGATTCCGGTTTTTACGTTTATACGACTCCAATGGCTCTTCAATCCCAAGGTGACCGCGAGGCCCGTATTGGCCCGCCCATCCGTGCGGCTGCGAAAGGCGGCGGGGCAGTTCATTTTACTGACATTTTAGTTAACTTCGAGAGGTAAGCCGAGATGCAACAATATAGCTTTTCCACAATTGGGATGGTGGTTAACGGGGTGCCGATTACTGGCTGGGACGAGGGCGACGATGTTATTGAGATCGCCCGGTTAGCCCCATTGGTCCAGCCTCGCGTCGGCGCAGGCGGAGCCATGATGCTTAGCCTTTCATCTAATCGGTCCGGACGAATCAAGTTCAAGCTGCTCCAGACATCTAGCGATAATGCTTTCATGATGGCGATGGCCAACCTGCAACAAGCCGGGCCTGGCCGGTGGACGCCGTTGCATATTCTGTTTCAGGATTTGTACCGGCGGGATCTGGCGGTCGGGTCGAAAGGAGCCATTGAGCTCCTTCCTAACCTGCGCCGGGGCAGCCAGGGCTCCAGCATGGAATGGAGCGTCATTGTTGAGGACCTTTATATGATTCTCGGCACTAACCCTGGCTAACACAAGTAACCATTTTATCGGGGAATAATAATGGAAAATCAATATGTACTAAATGGGCGGACGTTTTCATTTAGCTTCATGCCAGCAGAAACAGCCGTTCTCGTCGAGGCTACGATCCTACGGGTACTCGGGGAACCTCTGTTTCGCCTGGCCATGACGGCAAAGGATAATGTGGCGGATGTAACCCCGGACCAGCTCGGGGCCGCCGCGTTGTCCGATTTGTTCGCCCGGCTTACGGGGGACGATTTGCTCTTTGTCCTGCGGTCCGTGTTCAGCTATGCGAGCTGCGATCAGAAACCCATTGTGGTTAATGCTACGTTCACCGGGCGGCCAAAAGAACTGATGCAGGTGTTGATGTTTGGATTACGCTACAATTTTGCGGATTTTTTCGTCGGCGGCCCCTTAACTTTCGCCCCCGCCGTGAATGCAACGTAGAGCTGATCGAGTCAGCCAACATTAATTGGTACATCTGGCGACCGATAATGAGGGACCCTCAGCTCTGCACATTGCGCGAGCTACGGAATGGTACCTACACGATCAACGATCTTGCTGATTTTCATGAGGCGATGGACGAAGAGCTAGAGTACCAGTACCGGGCTCAAAAAGCAAATGAGGCGACATAGGTAACTATATGGCAGAACGCACGTTGTTAGAGGAGTTTTTCGTATCACTGGGCTTTGATGTCGACGAGACTGGGGTACGAGCTTTCCAGGAGAGCTTAACATCGGTCATTAAAACCGCGGGAACCGCCATCATCGCTTTGGAGGGCGCGGCGTTGGCCATTGGGGGTTTTACTGCCTCGGTAGCCGCGTCAATCGATGACATAGGGGATTTTGCTGAACGGGAAAACGTAGCGATCGAGGCGGTAACCGAGCTGGGGCATGCTGCCCAGCTTTCGGGGTCAAGCCTGGAAGCGGTTCAGAGCTCAATCTCTGGGTTGAACCGGGTCGCCGGTGAAGCAGCCATCGGGCTGGGGCGGGGGAAGCTGGCTTTCGAAAGGCTTGGCTTATCGGTTAAGGATGCCAGTGGGCAGGTGAAGCCCTTTGACATTCTGCTGGGTGAAATCGCTGATAAGATGCGGGGGCTGTCCACCCAAGAGCGGATTGCCATGGCTGAAAAGCTGGGGTTGGATCGGTCGTTGATCCCACTGTTGCTGAAGGGTAAGGAAGGGATCCAGGAGCTGCGTGAGGAGGCACGGGCATTAGGGGGCTCCCTCACGCAAGCAGATGCCGAGCTGGCAGGGGCGCTTCAGGACTCCATGGACCGCTTTAAATTTGTGCTCAACGGGATCAAAAACCAAATTGGGCTCGCTCTGATGCCACAGGTTAAGGAGGTTATTGACGGTTTCATGGCCTGGACACAGGCGAATAAAGAGGTAATCCGCACCAATATCGTGGATGCAGTTAAGGTCCTAAGCATCGGTATCAAGCTGGCTTGGGAGGTGACGAAAGGGTTGGTAAACGGGTTAATCGAGCTGAAGCGTTGGTTGACTGAGACGCGCCCGGGGATCATCGCCTTTGGCACCGCCTTATCGTTGTTGGCCAAATTTCTGGTGTACGATAGGCTGCTCCGGTTTGTAACTGCCCTCCGGGCGATGGTCGGGGTCTTTACGGTGGCCAACATTGCGGCATTTGCTACCAGCATTGCCATCGGGGCCTTGTTGATTGGGCTGGGATTGCTGATTGAGGATGTGTATCAATGGGGTAAGGGGAATGAATCAGTCACCGGAAAAATTCTCGAGGACCACCCAAAGATCAAAAAGCTGTTTGAGGATATCGGGAAAACCATTAAGGAGGACAGTCGTCTTATTCACCGGTTGGCCAGTGATTGGGCAGAGGGCTTCGCTGATATCCGGGCGAAAGGAGAGGCGTTTGGCAAATGGTTCAAGGCTCACTTTGATAATTTTGCTCTCGCCAGCGCCACGTTCATTGAGCGCCTTGTAGGGGACTTTCAGACCGGTTACACTGACCTCAAAACACGTACCGGGGCATTCATAACTGGGGTAAAGGCGTTTTTCAGCAGCCTTGGGGATTGGGTGTTGGGTGTCGTGGATCGAATCGTCCATCGGTTCCAAGCCATGCTTGAAACGCTTAAAGCAGGGATCAAAACTGTTAAAGGCCTGTTTGGCGGTGACGACAGGACTGTCGTGGCCCCACCCACCGTTCGACGGGAGCGTCAAGAGCGTTTGGTACAACGCTCCCCAGAGGTGGCGCGATCCCTGACCGAGGATCTTCTGTCCCCAAAGAAGCCCATAGTAGGCCCATTAACGAGGTCATTGCCAGTTCAGCCTTATTCCGCCCCATTAACGAGGTCATTGCCAGTTCAGCCTTATTCCGCCCCATTAACGAGGTTGAGCAAGGGCCCAATTGGAGGGTTGGCTGGATCAGGAATCCAACGAGAATTTACAGGCAGCCAAAAAGCTCAAATACCGCCCATTCAGCCCACTACCGGCCTGCTGGGGCGTGCGGAGCAAACGATTACTCATGCCACCACCACTGATAATCGACAGGTAATTACCAATATTACCGGTACTAAGATCGAAATCAAAACGGATCGACCGGAAAAGGCGGGCGAGGCCGTTCGGTCAGAGTTTAATCGGATGGAAAAAAATGCAACTCGTAACGCACAATCACAGGTAGCCCTATGAGTAATGTAGCTATTATCCGTTCCATGGGTGGGTTGGTGTTTGATGCCGTATTCTTGGAGGAGCATGAGGCAACGATGACGATAACTGAGAACCCGGTGGATACTGGGGTTTTAATTTCGGATCATGCCTTCACAAACCCATTATCGTGCACCATCCACGCTGGAGTTTCGGACAACCCGTTAAGCGCACCGGGTGGGGACCAATTTAGCGGGGACAGCCGTTCGCGTCGTGCCTATGAGTTGTTGACGGCCCTCCAACAATCGCGGGAGCCGTTCGACGTCCAAACTGGCCTAAAGCTGTACAAAAACATGATGTGCGTAGTTATTAGAGGGGCCCAGGACGTGGAAACGGACTCCGTCTTTATCTTTTCGGCGAGCCTGAGAGAGGTCATAATCACCTATACCCAGGCCGCTGAGGTACCGCAACGGAACAGCCTGCGACCAAGCGCTAATGCGCGCCAGCTGGGGCGTCAACAGGTAAAGCCGGTGCAGGGCGCTAATGCTGGGACGGCGAGCAACGCCCCAAGCAGCTCGGTAGCCAGCTCCGCGGGTGGGACAATCGGGTCCTCGGCCCAAGCTACCAAGCAACAGAGCCTGGCAGTACGGTTGAGCAATTACTACAGGGGCCTAACCCAATGACAACCATTACCCTTATTGAAGAGCTCCCCATCCTCCCCCAAGCTGATCAAGAGCTTGCCATCCAGCTCGGGAACACTGATTTTTTAGTTTCCCTCCATTACAATGAGCGGGCCGCGGTGTGGTTGATGGACCTATATGACGGTACTACCAATGGATTCATCGCGGCTAACATTGCCTTGGTGCTGGGAGCTGATTTGCTGGCGCCTTATAACCTGGGGATTGGGTCTCTATTTGCGTTTGACATGAGCGGGGCTGGTCAGGACGCCGGTGAGGCTGATCTTGGCGATCGGGTGAAGGTTTACCGCTTGGAGCTCACTGATGGCTAATTCAGTCCGTCAATGGGGGCGAGAGGCCCAATTACTGGTAGGGAAATCCGGGCAGGGGACGCAAATTGAAAATTTACGGCTCCAATTTGAGATTGTAAAAACCATTACGGAAACCCCCAACGCCGCTGTTATTCGGGTCTTTAACCTGCATCCGGACACGGCAGCAAAAATCCGTGACGAGTACCAAGAGCTGTTTATGAATGCCGGGTACCATGAAAATGTTAGACAGATTTTTGCTGGGAATATCACGTATGCCTACAACTACCGTGACGGGCCGGATATCATTACCCAGATAGAAGCTGGGGACGGGGATCATGATTATCGCACCGCAGTGGTAAATGCTACCTTGGCTGCCGGTACTGGGGATGAGGCCATTATCGATCAGGTGATACAAAGCATGGCCCGGACAACCAAGGGTTATACGAGCCTGGAGAAAAAGAACCGCGGGCGTGGGCGTGTAATCTCCGGAAACGCCCGTGACGTGTTAAATGACCTGGCCCGGGAGCACGGGGTTCACTGGTCAATTCAGGATGAAAAATTGGTTATGGTTCCGGTTGATAAGTCCATCCCAAATTTGCAGTTTGAGGTAAATGCAAATACCGGGATGCTCGGGACCCCCGAAACCAATGACAAGGGTATCTCGGTGAAAATGCTGCTCAACCCAGATTTGCGGATTGGTGGCACAGTGCATCTGGATAACAACAACATCCGGATCAACCGGCAAAAGACACGGACGCTCCAAACTAAGCGCGAAAAATTGGAAACGAATCGACCGTTAGGACGAGAAAACGAAAAGTTAAGCCGCCTGTCCCCAGACGGGGTGTACAAAATTATCTCGGTGACCCACCGTGGGGATACACGCGGGAACCAATGGGAATCTGAAGTTGAGTGCGTGAGTCTATAATTATGGCCGACCCCAAAAAATTTAAGGCGTTCCAACGTGATGAGCAGGTCCTGTACGAGGCCGAAGCCCATAAGGCTTTGCTCGATAATGCGCTGAAAAACGTACATACCGCATTGCCCGGGATAATCGCGAGCTATGACGCTGACACCCAGACGGCCTCGGTGCAGCCGGCCATCAAGCGGCTTTACATCGAAAAGGGCGCTGTAAACCTGCCCCTTTGCGTGGATTGCCCGGTGCAGTTTCCACAGGGGGGTCCGTTTGTGCTGACCTTTCCAGTCGTGGCAGGGGACGAATGCCTCCTGTTATTCTCAGAGCGGGCAATTGATTTTTGGTTTGAGAATGGCGGCGTACAACTCCCCAGCGAATACCGGACCCATGATCTATCCGATGCCTTTGTGCTTGTGGGGGTAAACAGCCTTGCACGGAAACTAACTAACGTCCAAACGGATGGGGCGGAGCTCAGAACCCGCGATCGCTCAATTTACCTTAAGATCACGGAAAGCGGCTTTGTAGTCAAAGGGGATATTACGCTTGACGGAGACATCAACCAAACCGGCGGCATTACCTCTAGTGGTGACCATATTGCTAACGGAACTCATCTCCATACCCATACCCATCCGGACCCACAAGGCGGCAATACAGGACAGCCATCATGATTATTGTACGTAGATTATCCGCAGACCACGATTATACGTTTGGCTTTGGCCTGGCCTCGTATGCCTTTGGCTCGGAAGCCGTAGCCCAATCGGTGAAGACCCGATTGCTGTTTCTCAAAGAGGACTATTTCCTGGATCTAGATTATGGCGTGCCCTGGTTGCAAGAGATTGAAGGGGTTAAACCGGCTCGGTTAGATTTAGCCGAGGCGTACATCAAGCAAACCATCCTGGAAACTCCTGGCGTTGAGGAATTGATTTCGTTTAGCCTATCCTTCGATCCGGAAACCCGCACGATAAATATCAGCGCCGATGTAAGGGATGAGTTTAGCCAGACCTTTACGGTGGCCCAACCGGTATTCACTTTAGGAGTCGCGTTATGACACAATGGGTAAACGGAAATCTAATTATCTCTACGCTGGCCGAGCGGTTGGCCGAGCATATTAGTGGCTTTCAGACTATTTTCGGTGAAGACCGGATTAGCCTAAACCCCGATGATTTGGATATGCAGCAGATCGCCATCTATGCCGAGGCTATTCATTCACTGGACGAGCTGATTCAAGCTGCGTTACTGCAATTCAACCCGGTGACTGCAACCGGGGATGGGTTGAGCCGCCTTGTCCAGCTCAACCGTATCCGCCGCAAACCTGGCGCGTATAGCGTAGGCGTGGTACAGGCTACCGGGACGGCCGGGACCTTGATTACAAAAGGCCACATGGTGAAAAATTCACTGACTGGCGATATCTACACTACTGATGAAGATGCCACGATCGGTGATGGGGGTACGGTACTTATTCCGGTGACAGCGCAGGTGATGGGGCCTAAGACCGCCAGCGTGGGGACACTGACTACCATTGGTTCACCTGAATACGGCTGGCAATCAGTGACAAACTTGACCCCCGTGACTCCAGGCCGAGATGTGGAAACGGACGAGCAGCTAAGAATTAGGCAAGCCCGCTCTCAGAGTACCCCAGGGCAATCGGTAATCGATGCGTTACGCGGAGCGGTGGCTAACCTGGATGGGGTTATCCACTCCAAGATCTATGAGAACAAGGAGGACACCACCAATGCTGACGGACTGCCACCCCACTCCATCCATACCGTGGTTCTCGGCGGCACGGATCAAGATATCTGGGACACCCTGCGGCTTAAGTCCTCGATTGGCCTTACCTACGTAGGAACAGAGGAGGGGTACTCCGTGGATTCCACCGGTAACCCGCAGCTGATCCGGTTTAGCCGGCCTACCGCTGTGCCCATCTACATCGCCATCACCCTAACGGCGAAAGCAGGGTGGCCTACCGATGGGGCGGACCGCCTTAAGGATGCGCTTGTAGCATGGGGTACTGAAAACCAAGATATCGGGCAAGAGGTAATTCAGTCCCAGCTTTACGACCCCGTGAACACGGTCCCAGGGCACTCCATCACCTCAATGTTTATCGGGACAGCAGCTGATCCAACGACGACAGACGATATTACTATTGCCGTGAATGCCATCGCCTCTTTTGACCAAGCACGCATTACCGTGAATGGGGCCTAGTGATGGAAAGCATTGATCATGTAAAAAAAGGTTGGGCGCGGGTGGCACTGCAGTATAAGCAGTCGCCGAAATTCTACCTATTTATTTGTGAGCTGCTTTCTTACATTAACGAATGTGAGGATGTGGTGCAGCAGCTAATGGCCCAGGTTGACATTGATGTCGCTGAGGGGCCAATGCTGGATGCCATTGGCAATATCGTCGGGGCGAGTCGGATTGTACCAGCGGCCATCCCGCTTAAATTTTTCGGGTTCCTCGGTCAGCCAGGAGCGGACATATTTGGTGAGGAAGGAAACCGTTCTATTGGCTCCCGCTTCCGGGAAGAGGGCGAAGCGATTGCTTCGACATCCGTTCTGAATGATCCGGAGTACCGATTACTTCTCCGGGCCAAGATTGTCCGTAACAACTCGATCGGCAGCCAAGAGGACGTAATCGAGGGCCTAAAATATCTGTTTAACACTGAAGCCATTGTGGTAAGTTCTAATCTTGGCCGCATGAGATTTCAGATTTCTATCGGCCGCCCCCTAACCTATGGGGAGCGCGTGTTACTTAATAATTTTGATTTATTGGCAAGACCGGCGGGTGTTCGGATTCGTCGTAAATCGTTTTTTAACCAGAACCGCTATTTTGGGTTTTCTGGACAGCCGGGGGCTCTAGGTTTCGGTGAAGAAGGGGACCCAACGATAGGCGGAATTTTAGCAGAAGAATTTTAACCGCAGGAGGAGTATATATGGCTATTACTAAACCAGTCGTCATCCCCAGCTGGGCTGATGCCGGCGACAAATTTCCACCCACCAATGAGGAGATTGCCATCGGCTGGCCGTTCAGCAATGATCCTCCAACCCGTCAGCGATTTAATTGGTTGCTGAATTATCTGGCTCGGAGCGCCCGCTATCTAACCCAACGGGGCATCGCGGATTATGACTCCGAGGAGACGTATGGGCTCTACGACAAGTGCACGGGGAGCAACGGGCGTACCTATCGATCCCTCGCCGACAACAATATCGGGAATGACCCAACCACGACACCAGCAAAATGGGAACAGTGGGGGCATTCCGTGGGGGAACTCATGGAGGTTGACGCCATTATTGGACTCAACTTTAAAAATATTGCTGGGTGGGGGTTGAGTACCTCGGAAATCTTGCAGGTGGGAAACGCCGGCCACTGGCACTCGGTTAACCTGCCAAACACCACGCTTGTGCTCCCCACTCTAGCCTCGATGGTCGCGGCCGGCAAGCTGGGCTCAGGGTTTCCGATTCGGTTTCAGTATGATACCTTAGTTACTGTCGACCCGGACGCTACAGCCACCGATTTCATCGCGCCACCATTAGGGGCGGTAGCAATGACGGAGTATACGTTTGCGGCTGGCGAGTTTGCTTATATCGCCTGCAACGGAACAGGTAGCGGTGGTGGCTGGTATATCCTCTTTGCTGGCATGCCCTCGGATCGGGAACGATTCGGCACGTTTACCGCTCACGCCACGCCCAACAGCGTGAAAAACATCACCTTTGACCGCGCGTTTCCGAATAATTGTCGTCATGTTTCCATCATGCCGATTTATAACAATTCGGCGGGTGTTAAATGGTGGCTGGATGACGCACCGGCGGCAAATGGGTTCAACATCCGTTGCGATGTGGCGTCTATCACAATGCGCTATCATGCTATCGGAGATTAATTATGGTGGATTCAGCGATGAGGGATATAACAATGGGTGGGATCTTAGCTGTCTGCACGGGGATGGTTGAGGAGATTTTGGGAGTCAAATTCGGGCTCTTTGCCATTGCATTCATACTATCGATTTTTGGGTCGATTTCTCACTGGTGGGCGCACAACTTGAAGCGTGATTTTTCCCAGGAACCATTTCGGCCAACGTATTTTATTGGCGTGATTTGGATCGGCTTGTTCGGTGGGCTCAGCGTCTTTACAATCATGATCTATTACGGGCAGCCGGTCCTACTGGTATTACTCGCTACCACAGTATCCAGCTACATGTCCACTGAGGTGCTGTTCCGAATCGAACGCGGGATTAAACGGCGGCTTGATAAAGAAATAGATAAACTAGGCGGGGGCAAAGATGAACATCACGATTAACCAGCTCAAGGCAATCATGCCTCATGCTAAGACAAGCAGCTTGGTAGCTTATCATGACCCATTGAATGAAGCGATGGAGCGTTTTTTTATTAATACGCCATTACGTCAAGCCGCCTTCTTGGCTCAGGTCGCACACGAGTCTGGCAGTTTGCAGTTTACCGAAGAAATTTGGGGGCCAACGCAGCAGCAGTTGGACTACAGTAATACCGAAAAAAATATCTGCCATGAGCTTGGCAACGACCAAAAAGAAGCCCTTGAGATTGCCGAGGTCATCGGCAAACCCGTAGGGCAGGTTTTCCGCGGACGTGGGTTACTCCAGCTGACGGGATACGCCAACTACAAGCGGATGTCCGAGCGCTTTGGGTGGGCCCTTACCACCTCACCTGTGATGGCAGCAGAGCCAAAATTTTCTTGCTTGATTGCTGCAGCTTACTGGTTTGTGATGGGGCTGAATGGGTTGGCCGACCGTAAGGACATGGTGACTATTACGCGACGGATAAACGGTGGTTCTGCGGGGCTAACCAACCGTCTTGATTTTTATAATGTGGCTAAGAAAGTCTTAGCCGAAGCTGAGGTGTAAAATGTTATTAACGCGACAACGAATTATCCCGCGCCATTCGTGGCGTGTAGACCTAATGTTATTTTTGTTGGCGATGCTGCTATATAGCCCGTTATCCGACGCTCGCATCAAATGCCGAGAGGTGGACACCACCCCTCCGACGCAACCGCTTAATTTGGCCGCTCAGGTCCTCAATACCAGCCAAATCCAGCTAACTTGGAAGGCGGCAACAGACAATGTGGGGGTTGGCGGGTATGAGGTCTATTCCAGTGGGGTTAAGATAGCCACGACGAATACCACGACTTTCACGGTTGCTGGGCTGATCGCGAATACGCCTTATACGTTTTTTGTCAAGGCCTACGATGCCCAGGGCAACCTAAGCAAGGCTTCATCTTCCGTGGCGGCAACAACGGCGGCAGATACGGATACTACCCCACCGAGCACGCCGGGCAGCTTGTCCGGGACGGTTTTATCGGATACCCAAATCACGCTGTCTTGGGCGGCCTCAACCGATGCTAGTGGAATCAAGGAATACCGGCTTTTCCGGGATAGCACGCTCATTCGCTCCCAGGCCACGCTAACCTATACGGACTCGGGCCTCACCGCAAGCACCGCGTACAGCTACACCGTGGTAGCGGTGGACATGGCGGATAATCTGTCGGCTGCTGCGGGGCCACTGGTCAAAACTACCCTGGCAGCCCCAGACACGACAAAACCAACTGCCCCCAGTTCACTAACCGGCTCGGCAACATCGTTAACCCAGGTTCACCTAAGCTGGGGGGCCTCGACAGATGCTAATGGGATCGTTGGGTATGAGATTTTTGTTAATGGCCTCAAAACCACGACAACCAACCAACTCGCCGCAGATGTAAGTGGGCTGGTGCAGAGCGTACCATACGCCTTCACGGTGAAGGCATACGATCCGGCGGGGAACCGCTCCGACCCGTCTAACACGCTTAACATCACCATTACCCCGCCAGATACAACCGCCCCCACCGTACCCACTGGGCTTACGGCCACTGTGGTATCCTCCACGCAGATTGACCAGAGCTGGACAGCTTCGACGGACGATACGGCCGTAGCCGGGTACTACGTCTATCGCAACGGGGTGCAGGTGGCTATCGTGACCAGTGGGACAAGCTATTCCCACACCGGGCTTACCCCCAATACCACCTATGCCTTCTCGGTGGCGGCCTTCGACGCGGTTCCCAACGTCTCAGCCCAAGCTACCGCGGTTAACGCCACAACGGATCCTATTGTTACGTCTGGATTGGTCGCGCCGGTCGGCTGCTCAATGACGCAGTACTCCTGGCAGGGGGCCGTTAATCTGGGGTCCGTTGACCTGGCGACCCCCGTACAACAATACGGGAACGGCGGCCTCTGGGAATGGGCACAGGATTTGACAAATTCCAATGTCTACTGGAGCCGGTTCAACACCCTTATCACGGGCAAGACGATTACGCGGGCATGGCTTAATCTGTGCGCAATTGCGGCAGACGCAGCGCATGAGACGAACGCGAATGGGTTGGCGATTGTAAACGAGATTAAAAACCGTATCCCCGGCGTGACCGTTTATGTCTCTGCCCAGCCTGCTTATACGCCGTCATCCCATGAGTGCTCAATCGCCGGAACTGGCGGGCAGCAGCGCATGGCGGATATCGCGGCTTGGCTCGTCGCCAATAACTACGCCGAAGCTGGGCCGGTCATGGGGCCACTGGCTTACCCGGGTCAGACTCAGACAGACGGTTGTCACCCATCCACAACCGGAACCGGCAACGGGCAGGCCCTCCTAGGGCAGCAGCTCAAGGATTTCTTTGCCGGGGTAACACCGCCGACTAATTCCGGGATCCCAGCAGGCATCTATTCGCTCGATACCGTGGTTACCGGTAAAACCTTTGTGGACGGGGTTTTGATTCGGCTAGGCTGGAGCAGCGCCGATAAGATATCGGAGACGGGGGCGCTTGATAGCACCTACATGACCACGGTTGCCAACACGATTAAACAGGCCCAGACAGCCGGGCAGCACGTAACGATTGCCCCCATGATGATGCGGGTACCCTCCTGGGTCTTGGCCAAAACTCAGAATTATACTGACCCACAATGGGGGAATACTTGCGTCCCTTGGGACACTAATGCCCTTGCCGCGAGCCGAGCCTTCGCGCAAAAATTGGCGAATTATCAGGTTGACGGAATTGCGCTCAAGGATCATCCGACCGTTTTGACGACCGGCTCACCGATTGTTTGTATCCAGTCGGCGCGGCTTCGCGGAACGATGCCGCCTGGTTACTCCCAGACAAATATTCGGAACGCTGCGAAGGAATCGGCTGCTGGTTGGTGGGACAATTGGCCGAATAAGTTTCATTACGTAGATATATTCGCGATCGATGATGGGGCATCCGGGACTAATACCGCCGTGCTGATCCGTGACGATTTGCTGGCAATTTACCCAACCATCCATGTCTTTCAAGAGCTCCTATCGAAAAATTCGCCAGGCACGACATCGCCATTAGGCCAGAATATCAACATGAGCACACACGCCCCCCATATGGCGATGTTTCAGGCTTGCGGGGAATTGACGAACCGGACCGCCTGGCCCAGTTGCAATATCGGTAGCACCGAGACGCTTACAGACTGGTTTGCGCAAGCCGACAACTATTGTGCGGCGATAGCACCAAGCACAAAAAAGATTTGCCCATACACTGAAATCTACAAGGTCGATCTTCAGAACTCGGCCTATGCCAGCGCCTTGCAGGCTCGCCATGATGCTATTGCGAGCTTGTTACCCACCGGGTCGGGCGGTGGCGGTGGCGGTGGCGGTGGCGGTGGCGGTGGCGGTGGCGGTGGCGGTGGCGCTAACTGCGGGACGGTTAACGCGGCTGGGCTGGTCATTACAGGTAATCCAGCCAGTACGGCCGGGGCGACATGGACCTATAACTCAACGGACGACGGCACGCAGTATTCCTTGAAAGGCATTTTGTTTAAGCCAACGTCCGGCACCGGGCCATGGCCTGGCGGCATTGTGAATCATGGGCTTGGTGGTACTGCCCCGACCGAGTACGGTACCCGGTTCCAAGCGAAGAACATGGTAGCCATGGGCGCAAACCTCACGCACTCCTCAGATACCACGGGTAAGCCCACAGGTGGGCAGGGGGCCAGCACGGCGAACGTTCAACGCATCAAAAAAGTATACGATTTGATGTGCAGCCTTGGCTACGTGAAGATGGACAAGATGACCATGCACGGGCATAGCATGGGATCGTTTGCTGGCATTGCCTTCAACGCCACTTACCCCACGCTACTCGTGGCGGCCAGCTCCACGGGGCAGGGGACCAATGATAGTAAGGCCCCCACGTGGCCTACCCGGGCCATGGGCCAGGCAGTACGAGCGCCGTGGTCTATTAATGAAGGGACAGCGGACAGCACAGTCCCACCGGCAGACGCCGCGAATTTTGATGCTGACATGACGACCAGTGGCACGTTACATGAGTATCGGACGTACAGCGGATTGACCCACCCGCAGACGCGGAATAACGATACGATTTTTACGAATATTTGGGCTTGGTACACGGCGCGTGGCGTCTTCAACTAAGCCCTTTTTGTACCGGGATATCCCATAACGGGTTATCCCAGTTTATTTCTGGAGATGAGCCATGGGTATTTTTCTTGTTGATGTTTTTTTGATTACGGCTGTAGTGGTGTTTTATTTCTGGGTAAGGGATGGTGAGGAGGACTAATGAAAACGGCCGTTTTCCCCATACTATTTGTAGGGTTATTACTTTCCGGCTGCTCCATTGGATCATTCAAAAGTGGAGCAACGGAATTTTGGTGGGCGGCCCTGGCAACCGACACGGATGTCGGCGACCTGGCAATCAGCTCGGCTAGCTGTGATATTTCGGTGGGGCACTACCGCTCCGACAAATCGAAGGGAGCCGGTGCGGTAGTGGAAGGGGCTGTGGAAGGCGCGGTTAAAGGGTTAAAGCCGGGTCTTTAGTGCTATTTCATCTCTATCGTATAAATATTTCTTTGGTAGTTGTTCAACTCGTCCATGCGCTCTAAAAATGTGGGAGGGGCCTTGAATGACCACATAACCGGGTCTTCCTTGCCCTCTGCCCATGCTTGTAGGATTTGAATCGAACTCATGGACGCTGGGAACGTTTTGTGATGCCACCCTTCAACTGGAAAACCGTCACGACTCAAATTCTCGACATAGACGTAGACCTCAGTGAGCTCTGGGTGTCTTACATCGATCCGAATTTCTTGATAAGCAATTTTTGTGTTAGCCATTTTCATTCTCCTGTGTTTCCCATCCCCGTAGAATCGCTATTTCCTGGAGCAGGGCGATAATAATAAAACGCATAGCCTCTTCCGTTTGGTTATCCGCCACGAATCCATGTATCCAACTATCTACTAGGTCGTCAAAATCTTCTTTGTTCATTTCAATCCCCATTAAGGTAAAATTTACACGGGCCTAAGCCACAGTTTTCGCAGGTACGTGGATTAGGCATTCCGGTTTCAATTAGATACTTACTGCATCTCTCTTGGCCTCTTGGCAAACCATCCGCCACCGTCCAGCAATAAGGGCAGGCGACTTGACTGACACCATCGGGCAGTTCATGATTGAGAATCCAAGAGCGCTTGCAGCAACAGCACGTATACCGCACGACATGGATAGTCACGTCCTCTATAGCATGATGGTTTGCCATTTTTTAATCCCCCATTACTAGTTGAACGGAAAAGCTATCAGCTGCTGACCCAATACTGCCTCCCCGGAAGATACCGGATGGCAGCCATCGGTCTTGACTTGGCTGGGGTACGCCAACGGCCCTTGGACAGGGCCAGCTTCGGCGTACCCACCAGCTACCAGCTGATCAGCCAAATCGGCCATCATGGCCTGGCCCCCTATCCCCGCAATCTGACACTCATGGCTGCTCGGGTTATATGCAGGCTGGGCTGACACAAAAATACGGGCGCCGGGTACGCGCCGTTGAACCTCGTTGATGACGTTAATGGCATTGGCCAGGGTCTGCCGAGAAAAGTCACTGCTAATCGAGCATAACTCCCACCAGAACGTAGTGACCGGTTGGGTGTTCAGCGCCGTCTGGAAGGCTCCCCAATACTTATTGTTGAAGTTCTGAGCCCATTCCCACACCCCACCGCCACCATACTCTGGCTTGGTTGACCAGATATCGGCCATCCCCAGGTTCAGGGCTCCGTTAACGGCAGCCATGGTCATCGAGCAGCCCAGGTACCCAATGGTTACCGGTCCACCTCCACCCCCACCCGATGTACTGGTGGTAGCCATTACCGTCGTAGACCGCCCGGAGATGTTTCCGGCCGTATCCCGGGCCGATACCTGATAGCTATGCGTTGAGCCCGCCGTAAGCCCCGTGTGGGAATAGCTCGTGGCCGTAACAACGGCCTTAAGTTTCCCATCTGCGAATACGCCGTAGTCCTTGATCCCTGAGGAATCGGTGGAGGCTGTCCAGGTAAGATCGATTTGGGTTGTCGAGGCTGGGGTGGCCGTTAGCCCTGTAGGGACGGTAGGAGCGGTTCGATCCGCAGCTGACGCTGAACGCGCCACAAAAATAATTAATAGCCACACGAAAATCAAAATAGTGAAAAGTCTTAAAAATTTCATAGTTATCTCCAGTAAAAAAAAATAAGGTTGCGGGAGTACATCCATGCCAATGCTTGCTACCCGATAATCCGTCGTCGGGCATTGATTAATGCTGAACCTGCCACATACGCATAATCAGCAATCACGTCCAAGGCAATTTCTTTTCTTGCTCTATCAAAATCATTTTCGAGCGCCAGTTTAATCGACAACTCTGTCATTATTAGGAATGCCACCTTATCGACCAATTTTTGTTCATCCACCGCTATTGTTTCAATCATTTTCTTATCCTCGTTCTTTAAAATTAATACAACCAAAGTCCGGGCCGGTCTTAACCCCAGCCCGTAACCCATAGTCATCCGCGGCGGTCGCATAAAACCCAACACGACTGCCGGCCATTTTTTCCGTTGGGCTTTCTAACCATTCAGCAAGGCCGCATTCCTGATCGTTACCCCAGTACCAACAGTGCTTGCACTTACCACCGATATACACCTTTCTCCCATCTATGATAGGGGCCATTTTGTATCTCCTATTTTTGACCGCGGTTGGAATGACACGCAGCCGAAACACGCTTCAGTTAGTACTTCATCAACGTGTCGGGTTGGTTCAGGTTGAGCCCTGAAATCAAATCCCGCCATGATACCTAGCCTGGTTGGACCTGGCCGCGCCGATCTAGGGTTTGGCGATATCAGTAGTAAGATCGGTAAGCGTTTGCAGCTTCCCATATTGGATTTGTTATCTCTGGACCAAGCATCACAATCAGAGCAACAAAATTTATTGAACGCATGGATCATCTAAGTTCTCCAATCAGGATCAAAAAAATCCTCGTCAAGCCCGTTATCCGCGGTCTTTGCCGGTAGGTCAAAAAACACCGTGGACCAATGACATTCAGGGCATTTGAGAATCGGTACATGATAATCAATGATCAGGGTACCCGCCTTGCACCCCGGGCAGCGGTCACTGACCTTATACACGGGTTTAACTTTACGTTGAGCCATTCCTTCCTCCGGTTAATCGTATCTCTGTTGACGGCGTCGGGATGTTGGTTGACGGCTTTTTACCGCCCGCTTAGTCAGGTCAGTGCTCTGCCAACGGATAAACTCCGCCTCCAGGTCTACCGCGCGGGGGTAGGCCCGCTTTATCTGATCGATCCCCATGGCGCAGGCCTCCAGCTCTCGATTTACGTTTAGGACCTCGATGGTGGAGGCGTGCGAGATGGGGGCAGCTTCCCGCACCCCAAAATCACGAAACTTCACTAATACAATGGCAACACTCATATAATGACACCTCCTCAATTACAATGTGGTTTAAAAATTAAGTCGCATCGCCGCGCCCGGTTAGCTCTGCGTTAGGCGTCGCCAGCCAGCGAATTCCATCATACCGAACTCAACCGGCCTGTCGTTTTCGGCGATCCGATTACGAATTACATCATTTGCTCTTTGATAAGCTGCAACACCCATATCACACCTTATGCATTTGCATAAAACGTTTCTTTGCTTCGGTGGCACATTTGTTATCCGTCCATCTTGGATATTGCCGCTTTAGTTGCTCAGCAAGTTTTACAACGGCGGGTCGCCGCACCGTTTCATTTTTTTTTATCTTTTGCATGATTTCACCTTTATTCAAGTTTATAGTGTTTCAAAGTTCAGCGTCCGGGCCGCGCCCGGTTAGCTCTGCATTCGGCGTCATGGGTTCGATGATCCACAACGGTTGCAGCAATACCCCTTCACTACCGGACCGCCGCAATCTCGGCATGCGTGTATCTGCACCCAACTACGAGCCTTCTCATTCGCAAGACGCTCCCATGCCGCTGTGTAAGGCTTCATCTTCCGCGGCGGCTTCTTCGCTTTCTGTTCCATCGCAGTTCCTCAATTACAATGGTGGAAAATAATACACATCAGCTTCCCAAACGGCCTCGACGTAGATCCGAGTTCCGTCGGGAAGTATGATCCGCAGCGCGTTGGCCCTAAGGAGCTGCACAAAGGCCAATCCGTGAAGCTCATCCAGTGGTAGCGCTGGCAAAATGTCTATTGTGGCCCCAGCTGGTAGATTGAGTAATCGAGTATCCATTATCAATCATCCTCGATCCGAGCTAACTGCTGCCACCGTCGCTTGGCGTTCACGTCCGCCAACCACAGCTCCCGTGCCTGTTCAGCCTGCGGATAATCCTCCGCATAAATAATCCTAACGCAGGCCGTATTCATCAGTAACTTGGTGCAAGTTAGGCACGGGGCCGTGGTTACCACCGCCGTATGAATCTCGTACACATTACGGCACTGCAAGAGCGCGTTTTGCTCAGCGTGGATAGCCTGGCAAAGATCAAGGTTGACCCCAGAGGCCTTCCACGCCCCCGCGCAGGCATGGGGATAACTCACCGCCGGTCTACCTGATTGACCAGTTATCGTCAAAGCCTCATGGCAGTGAGGCTGCCCACTGGCTACTCCATTATAGCCAGTAGCCAATACCTGGCCATGGGCATTAAGTAGCACAGCCCCGACTGATCGCCGCAGGCAAGTGGAGCGGTTGGCAGTTACCGTAGCTAAGGCCATGGCCCAGCGTTCAAGACTTATGCGATCAGTCATGGGGGTAACTCCTAGAATAGACCGTTTTCGGTTGCATGGTACTTGGCCATGGCCAGATGGTCCACCGTTACCCCGTCCTGGGTCAGAGCTGTCAAGCGATCAATCAACCGTTTTGGATCCTGCCAGTAGGAAGGGTGGCTAAGGCTTGATGGTGGTGGTAACTGGGCGGGGTTATTGTAGGAATAGAGGCATTGCTCCACCTGCTCCAGATCCTTGACGTAGATATGGGCGGAGGCCGCCTTAAGAAACAATAGCCCTGGCTTTACGTAAGCACCGCCATAGCGATGGTTAAGATGCCCGCAAAGGTGATAGGCGATCATCGAAAAACTGAACAGGTCATAGGGCAACCCAGTCCAGGCGTCTGACGACCGCATAAATACCTGCAGATGCATGTACTTATCCCGGACTATGGGAACCAGGGCAATGGTGCAGGGGACGTCCCGGGTAATTGGCGGGTTATCCGTCCAGATGTTGATCACCGCCTGCCGTGAAGTTGGGTTCTGCACCAGGGTTTTGATGGCGTAATCCAACTGTTCCACGTAACGGGGCCCATAAGCCCCAAAAAACGTCCGCCCGTTATCGCTGTATGCCGCGATCCGGGGAACCAGCTTAGCTAGTGGGGCCACCCGGTCATCTCCAGTCAGGATGGCTAAAGCCTCGGCAACGGCGAACTTATACCGCAGCTTCCGTGCCGGTACAGCGATTAACGGTCGTAGCATGTCGATAATTAGATCCTGACTCAAAAGCTCAATCGTGTCATTCCCCGCCATATCCGCGGAAAAGCTCTTAGCCTCTACCTGATAGCCGTTGTGCGCGAGATGAGTTAAGTAGCGGAGCCAGGCATGATCGACGTATGACAGGGGATGGGTATGGTATGATGATGCTGACATATAAAACCTCCATAAAAAAAATAGGCCCTGCTTGCTTAATGGTCAAGCAGCTTGAGCAGTGGGTAGGTGGTCCGCTCCCCAGACGAAAAACGCGTCCAAAACTGCGGGTGGGGCACCGTTTCATGCTGGATCCCCAATCTAGTCAACCGGGTATCTGCCTTTGCCCCTAACGCCACCACCAGGGACGTGGTCTCAAGATCAAAATATTCCTTCAGACGCCCCAATGGCTGGTCTGCATTCACCCAGAATAGCTTGGCCTCCGGAATGGTGCCAGCGTTATACAGCTGTTGCGTCAGCCAATAGCTGCACCCAGCCTTGCCAAATGACGCAAAGGGCCATTCGTATAGGGGGTCCGCTGGCTTAACCTCAGCGAACGCTTCACCCACCAGGATAACCTCAGCCGCGGCATTACCGGCGCTGCGTACATCCAGACGGTGGCATGGGAAACGCCGCACCGCTAATCGGTGGACCAGATCCCCCACCGATCCGTTATCCCGCTCGATACTGTAGTCATAGGTAACAGCGGGCAGACCCGTCTGCTGGTGCTGGTAGCGATCATAGATTTCATGCAGCTGCTGGAGCTGCGGGTACTCCGGCCGTTTGGTAGCGTGGTAATGTTGGAACACCGTATCCCGGGGTGGGAGGCAGTAGACCACCGCTGCCCCGCACCGCATGGCTAACCGCTCCAGCATCCGAGCATGGACTTCAGTTATCCGTAGCTTCCCCGCCCGGCAAGCCATGCCATAGACCGGCTCCGACAACCAGCATCGGTCCAGCACCACGTCCTGGTACCCCAGCAGCGCCGGCAGCATAGCCTCAACGTATAGCCGCCCCAGCTGGGCGTCATGGATCCGTGGCAACCGATCAAAATGCACGTATCGAGCCCCAGTGGCCTCGGCGTAGGCCCTAGCCAGCGTGGTCTTACCCCCGCCATCGGGCCCCTCGAAGATCGTAACCAGCTTAGATGTGGCGTTAGAAAGCGTCATCACGGCACCTGCTATCGCTGATAGTGCAATCATCAGCCAGGCTGTAATACCGGGCCCAGTCATAGCCAGTGGTCGTCAGCACGCCACGATGGTCCGGTGGCTGCCACCCCTCTGGTTTGATGATATCGGTCCGAAAGCCCCGTTTGGGGCTGACCCCACGGATCTTGGCCAGGTTAGCCTGGTGCACCGCCAGCCAGTGACGGCGCCAGCTGGTCCCCAACATGACTGACGTACCCTTTGCGATGTACACCAGGTCCACGAGGGCGTCAATCTGCAGCTCTAGGTCCTGGGTTTCAATGGCCGCCTCAAACTCCGCCAGCTCCTCCTGTAGGTGCACCAAACGCTCCCGCAGCTTGCGTTGCGTAAGATGGCCAGGCACGGTGTAGTTGAGAAACCCGTACTTGCGGTAGCAGCATCGCACCTCCTCATGCTCTGGGTCTTTGCCACGGAGCACCAGCAGCGCAGCTCTTATACGTTTTAACATCATCGTCTCCTTAGATAGGTAGTAGAGGTAGTAAGGTGGTAGGTAGGTTATTTTCGCCGACATACCCACAGGTTGTTGCGGGCATGGTCTGGATACAACGGCCCAAAGATATTGCTGATGGCGTCATTATCGAAATAGGCCTCCAACGCTTTTCGCACCGCTGCCACCGCGGCCTGGTCGCACCCCGTGGGGGCCACCTTACCGATGTGCTTGATGTCCATGAACGTGCCGAAGCGCTGCTCCACCATGAAGCCGGCTTTTTCCACCGCTTTTTGGAGCTCCGGCACGGTGTACTCATGGATGTGGTTGGCCGCGTGCCGCCGCCCGTCGTAACATGGGGTAGACATGAGCATGACACCACCAGGTTTCAGCACCTCATAGCAGGCCCGCAGCAGCTTGGCCCCGTGAGTCACCTTCATGTGCTCAATAACCTCTAGGTGGACCACCACGTCAAACTTAGCTGGTTCCAGCTTGAGCAGTTCCTGCCACCGTTCCACAAAATTAAATTCGCCTAAAAAGGTAAGGCGTTGGTGGGCGGCCGGCTTGAGGGGGTTGATGTCTACCCCTATGTAACGATAGACATAGGGGCCTGCGTTCCTGGTCAAGATTTTGCTCAGAGGCTTATCTTCCCCACACCCAATTTCCAGCACCACGTCCTTAACGGTGATGAACCGCCGGGCAAAGCTCCAGCGGAAAAAATGAGCACTGTAATCCCGGTGCAGGATCTTTGCATGGTGGTTTTCTTTGAGCTGCGTGGTATCGTACTCCCGCATATCACGAGTTTTTTCACGCCGTGTAGCTGCAACCATAAGTCCTCCTTCTTAGTTTATTAGTGTTAGTGTTAGGTGAAGGTTATTTTTTCGCGTCAGGCACGCGCATTCCCTTTTTGCGCATGTTGTTGCGGTACCAGCCCACGTAGCCCCGCTTATTGTCATCCAGGCCAAACTTGGCCTGAACAGCATAAAAGATATCCAGGTCAGTCAGCTCCCCAGCCATGATCAGGGCTTGAAACATTTGGCTGGCTGACGTATATTCCGCATATTCAGCGGCTACCTTTTGCGTGGGTTTCGCCTTCCCAGTTCTTCCCGTTGGTACCGCAGGCGTAGGCTTAGCAGCAGGCTTAGCAGCAGGCTTAGCAGCAGGCTTAGCAGCAGGCTTAGCAGCAGGCTTA
>CAZYIA010000005.1:44643-49125 GCA_964646765.1 uncultured Candidatus Saccharibacteria bacterium
GCAGCAGGCGCGGGAGTTGTGGTTTTGGCTTTGGTGGCATTAATTTTTTGTGCAGTCATTTTTAGGTCCTCAGTAATTTTAGTCAGTTTTGAAAGGATCGTAAGCGTCTCCTTGTCGGCCCCTAGGTACTTAGCGTATTCCGCAAATACCTTGGCCACCTCGGCGACGGGGTAGTCTGATAATTCTCGATATTCTTTTTGATATTCCTCCTGTGGTAGCTCCATCAGCTCAAAGCCAGTGGGGGTTAGTAGCAGCAGTCGTGTAGCAGTCGTGGTGGGTAGCCGCAACCCATTAAGGCCGTCGGCTACCCGTCTGCAAGTTACGTAGGCAGCATGCGAGGTTGGAGCTGATTTAGTTGCCATGTTATAGTGCCCTTCAATTTTATGCAGTAGCCCTGACCCAATTGGGTCAAGGTGTTTAATGGTCCGGCTGCCCGAGTGGATCAGAGCAGCTACCTTTGGGACGACGAGCAGAAAATCCGGCAAAAAAGATGCATAGAACACGCTCACCGGGTATTGCCGACTGACGACAGCGGCTACGTCGTTGATCAATACACTGACCTGCTGGTCATCATCGACCATGGCTAGGGCTTCATGCCCATAGAGCAGGCTGGTACCATAGCACCGGGGATGGGTGCGGAAGGCATATTGGGTTAGGTTTAGCATAGTCATACGGTCCTAAAAAGAGGCCGTCCTTGGCCAAAGTGAGGAGGTACTGGCGATTAAACCAGTTCCAAGGCCCGGTGCAGGGCCTCGGTTTTTAATTTATCCCCGCGCCCTGTCCAGGCGCTCTCCAGCCTGGCATCAGGGGTTTTGACTCGCGCGTGATGATCCACAAATTCGGTCACCGCGTTGACCAGCCCCCAGGCTGTGCCCTTAACGCCTGGCAGCTGGGCGCCCTTACCGGCGCCTTGATACAGCTGCATAATGGTCTGATGCTGCCGGGTTTTGGTGGCGTCCTCGGTGTAGATGGTCTTTGTGTCATGCAGCAGCTTCGCGATGAACTCACTGGCCAGCTGCTCTGATGTCTTCACCCGACTCAGCTGCTGGGCAGCATCCACAAACTGCCGGAACTGAGTATGTCCTGCAGCCAGTCGCTCCTTCACCAGCTCCGGCCTAAACCGGGTGCTGTGAGGCACACGAATTTCCGTTTCTTGATCTTGCGACAAGGCCATCGTGGCGGTGTTATTGCATACCACCCGGATCGCTGTAAACTTGCCAATGGTGGTCAGACTGCCATCACATGAGCTGATCAGAAGCACGTAGCCCTTGACCTGATCCTTACTGGCCCCGATACTGGCAGCCAGGTCCATCGAAGCCAAGGCCCAAAACCTCCGCCCGCCAAACAGGGTCCCAGCGGTGTGGAGACTCATGCCATCCACCGCGACTAAATCACGGAAGAACTCCAGAATTTCGCCAGGTTGGACCACCTGGTAGGTATCACTGACCACCGCCAGCGGCTGACGGGTGTCCCCACGGTACAGAGCCTGCCGGCCAGGGAAACTCACGACGCCCTGGTCATCGGCGTAGAGCACAGGGGTGCTCTTAATTTCCCAAGCCATCCCGGCCTGATGCTTCCACTCATCGATGGAAGCCCCTTCCGTCAGTTGCTGGCCTAAGCCATGCCAGGGTTTTTCCCCAACATAGGCCATCTCGAATTTTTTCGTAATAATATTTTTAGTCAGTTGGTGTGCCATGGCAGTTCTCCGAGGATAGGTGAGGCTGAATCTAGCCAATTAATTTTCCGTCCGTGTTAGAAAGAATTATCTCATGGATTTTTGAAAATGTAAACAATTATTTTCGCGTCGCCGTTACCCGTTTCTTGAGGCCTTCAAAAAAAGCCTGCTGAGTCCGCTTTTTTCCCCGGAGGGTATTGATAATCACCTCGTCAACCGTATCCACCGCGATGAAATGGTGCACAAAAACATGGCTGTGCTGGTTTCCCTGCCGCCAGACCCGACGGATAAACTGGTCATAGAGCTCGTAATCATACGTCAGTGAGTACCAAGCTACATGATGCCCTACCTGCTGTAGGTTGAGCCCATGGCCAGCGGCCTGTATCTGTGCCAGCAAAACCGGTAGCCGACCCTGGTTCCAGGCGGCCTCCAGCTCTCGGGTCTGCCGCACCCCCACGCCCTCGCCCAGGTACGGCACCGCCTTCCCTAAAGCGGCTTGCAGGCGATAAAGGTCATGCCGGTACTCATATGCCACGAGGAGGGGCTGCCCCTGCAGCTCATCTACCAGATCCACCAGGGCCTCGGTCTTGGCATCATGCAGATTTAACCATTCCGGGTTGGTTTTGGGTAGTTTGAACCCTGTGACCACCAACTCAGGGGTTATGTACACCCCGCCGTTAGCGATTTGGTGGCACTTACCAGCCGTGATGCCAGCGTTTGAGGCCATCACCAACTTCCCATTGACCTCCACCAACATGTCCCGCTCGATGGCCAGGTACTGAGCCATGACCTTAGCCGGTAGGGTGACCTTGATGTCATTGACTACCAACTTTGGCATCTCCAGATACTCGTCCGCACCCATCCGGAGGGCCAGGGGCTTCACCCGTTGGTAGATACGCTCCTCCGCCCCAGGTTGAGGCACCCACACAAAGCCCTGGTAGTCAACCGTCATAAAATACTCCTGACGGTAATGGCTGAAATAGCGACCGAGGGACCGTCCCTCATCCAACATGTAGCACTGCCCAAAGAGGTTGAGCAGCCCGCTCGCCGCGGGGGAACCGGTCAGCCCCCACCGACGCTCGAATGAGGTGTGGATCAGCTTGAGCAGCTTATACCGGATGCTGGATTGGTGCTTGAACTTCGTCAGCTCGTCAATGATCAATGTGGTGAACCCGAGTGCTCGCCACCGGGCTGAATCGATCCGCACCTTGCGGGTGGTAGCTCCACTAGCTGCTGTTGAACTAGCCACCTCCGCCCCCAACAGCCAGGGCAGCCCCTCCGGGTTGATGACGTAGATGTCTGCTGGGCGGGCCAGGGCAGCCTCCTTTTTGGGCCCGTGCAGCACCTCCATGGTTAGCCCATGGAAGTCCACCCACTTATGGAGCTCAGCCGGCCAAACCAGGTGACAGACCCGCAGGGGCGCGATGACCAGGGCCTTTATTGGGTGGCCCTGTCGCTTCAGCAGCTTCAAGGCAGCCAGCACGATTGACGTCTTCCCTAAGCCTGGATCCAGGAACAACGCCGCGTGTGCTTGGCCAAGCAGGAACTTGATCGCCCGCTTTTGGTATGCGTGGGGGTCCCACTTTTGAGCCATGGCCCGGGCCGCGTAGCTATTAACGGTCATCGGCGGCCCCCATGGCAGTTAAGGCGCATTTAGTGGCATGCACAACGAAGGCCACTGCTGCTGTGACATCGTCAAATGTCTGTACCGCGTATCCCAAGGCCTGCAGGTAACGATGCACATGGGCCTGCTTTGGTCCCACTGACTCCCCCGGACGCTTAAACTCCACCAATACAGGTTTACCACCCGGGATAAAAAAACAGCGGTCCGGCCAGCCAATCCGCCCATGCACGTTAAGCTTCAGCCCAACAATATGATATTGCTCCTCCAGGATACGCACCGCCTGGGCCTCAATGGGCGCTTCACGGGTATTTAGGCTACGGCTCATGGTTATACCTCGTTTAACAATTGATTAGCCATCTCAGCAGCCCGCAAAAGCCCAATCGCATGGGTAGCTTGGTGCCGGGCATCATCCAGGGCGTTATGGTGCGTACCCACCCGCTCAGGTGGTTGTATCAACGGTAACAGGTTCTTTAGCGTACGGTAGCAGCGGTTATTCCAAAATTGCCATGGCACCGGCTGCCCGACTGCGGCGTAGCAATGCTGCAGGATGGCGTTATCGAAATCAGCCCCGTTCCCCCACACCTTTACGGTTTTAGCGGTAGCCCCATGTAACTGGAGAAAGGCAGCAAAGCCCTCCAAGGCCTGGGCCAGGGTAAGTCGGGAGGTGTAAGCCTGATCCAAGACCTGCCGTGCGGCCTCTGATTGTTCCGCCCACCAACGCACCGTATCTGGATCCTCATGCAGGCCCAGGTCCAGGCAGCTAGGGGAGCTGATAACCGCGCTGAACCGCGACCCCAGCCGGGTATAATCGCGGTCAAAAAACACGGCCCCGATCGACAGCACCACGCAGCCTGGCCGTTTCCCTAGGGTCTCAAGGTCCACCATTACGTTGCTCATAGGATGGGCTAGATTTTTGTGCGTAATTTTGATGTCAGGCATACTAATCTCCAGTTGGGTAGTGTTTTGAGTTAATTTGGTAATTGATGGCATGCGGCCGCCAATCTTCAAGGTGTGCTAAGGTATGCCGCAGGGAACGGCCAGGCGCGGTTTGCCGTGCCAATGACAATAATCCGTCATTCAACTTCCGCTCCTGATGCAACGGGACCTGCCCACGAATCTCCACCAGGTCCTTGCCAGTCAGGTCATGAGGCTGCCATTCCTCCCGTTTTAATGGCCGAGGAAT
>CAZYIA010000006.1:0-39404 GCA_964646765.1 uncultured Candidatus Saccharibacteria bacterium
AACAGTACACCGTGGTGCGCCAGCGAAATTTCACCCGGGCGCGGCTGACTGCCGCTGTAAATTCCATAAATAAGTGAGAATATTGGCAGATCAAACTAGGATTAGATGCGAATGAACACACCCAAGCTCCACCCTGTCAGGCAAATCAAAGTCTCCTCGCGAGCCATCGTCGGCACCATGTCCGACGGTTCACAGTACGAATCCTCCCTTGAGCGGGATTTCATAGAGCTCGTTAGGTTTGATAAAAATGTGGAGCGGTATACGACTCAGCCGCTCACGATCGAGTATCACGACGACAAGACAGGCGCTGAGCGTAACTACACACCGGATCTATTCGTTGAATACCGCCGAGATATCAATTCGGCCAAAAGCATCCCTCACACCCTCTACGAAATAAAGTACCGCGAAGACTTTAGGGCTCAATGGCGCATTCTCTTGCCTAAGTTTCGAGCTGCTAAATCTTACTGTAAGGAACGCGGATGGAGTTTTGCCGTGATGACTGAGGTCGAAGTGAGAACTCCCTACCTCCAAAATGTACGTTTTTTGTCACTCTACCGCGCACGTGTCCCAACCGCTGAAAACGCCATGCAGATATTAGATTGTGTTCGTCGATTAGGTTTGACTGATCCGGCAGCTCTTCTTTGTTCCTTGTTTGCTGAGAAGTGGCGACGTATCGAGGCATTGCCGGTGATATGGTACTTAATTGCGGAGTTTCAGATCGGTTGCGACCTCTCCTTGCCGCTAACTATGAAGTCGTCATTGTGGATAAACGCCTAATGCCATCAAAATCGTTCAAACGCATCATTCCAGGCCAGCAGATGCATTGGCGCGGCAGAGCTCAAGTTGTATTAGATATCCCTAGTCTCGATAGAGTGGTGGTTCGCGATGTGGAGAGTGGCGTGACAGATACTGCGCCGATAGTTGAATTATCACCGCCACCGTCGCCAACAAACACTTCTGTCCGCCAGGATCTGATGCTTATTCCAGAGGCGGACTGGACAGAGGCATGGCGGCGCTACGAACTTATTCGACCTCTGTTGGAGATGGCATCCACTCGCGTCCGTATGGAATCCGATGTTGCAGCAGTCGCCGCACAGGCCGGTCGAAGCCCAGCCACCATTTATCGCTGGGTGTCTCGGTACGAAGAAACAGGATTGCTAACCGCGCTTTTAAGACCGGGTCGCAGTGATCGCGGAGCATCAAGGTTATCTACTGAGCAAGAGGCGATCATTACAGAAGTCATCAAGACTTTTTATCTGTCAACACAACAGCACAGCATCGCCGAAACTTGCTTGGAAATTGAGCGTCGTTGTCGAGTGGCAACCATCGCCTCGCCTCACCGCAATACCGTACGCTCTCGAATAGCCGAGCTATCAGACAAATTGCGCATGACTAAGCGAATGGGATACAAGGCTGCTCGAGCTCGGTTCGAGCCAATTAAAGGCTCCTTCCCTAACGCTGATGTTCCACTGGCCGTTGTTCAAATCGATCACACGCCTGTGGATCTTACGCTAGTTGACGACATTCACCGATTACCAATTGGAAGGCCTTATCTGACATTGGCGATTGACGTGTTCTCGCGGATGATTGCCGGTTTCTATATTACATTGGAGTCCCCCGGTGCTTTATCTGCTGGACTCTGCATAGCAAACGCAATACTCCCTAAAGAAAATTTTCTTGCCCAACAAGAAATCGCTACCCATTGGCCTGTGTGGGGCAAGATGGGCAAAATTTATGTGGATAACGCGAAAGAATTTCGCGGAGGAATGCTAGAACGCGCATGTGCCGAACACACCATTATTTTAGAGCACCGCCCGAAGGGAATTCCTAATTACGGAGGCCATGTTGAGCGTGCTTTCCGTACATTCATGAGTAAGACACATGGCATCGCTGGTACCACTTTCTCCAACACCAAGCAGAAGGGCGAGTACGATACCGACGCCAATGCCAGCATGACACTGTCTGAGTTCGAGCGCTGGTTTACAATTTTTGTTGTTGAGGTTTATCACCAGCGCGGGCACAAAGGAATATCTGATATTCCGCCTATAAAACTGTACGAGGAATCCCTGTTAGGGACTGACGAAAGACCCGGAATTGGTTTACCGGCACGGGTCAAAGATGAATGGAAATTACGACTGGATTTCATGCCGTTTCTTGAACGGACAATTCAGGAATACGGGGTTGTGATCGATAACATTCATTACTACTCCGATGTGCTCAGGCGATGGATTCATTCTACTGACCCTAAGAGCCCAAAGCTAAAACAAAAATTCATATTTGCACGTGATCCGCGCGACATCAGCACTGTTTATTTTTTAGATCCAGAGCTAAAAACCTACATGAGTGTCCCATATCGCGATACACGGCATCCTGCCGTTAGTATTTGGGAGTTGCGGGCATCGTTAGAGCGGCTTGCAAAAGAAAATATTGCTCAACCAAATGAAGAGCTGATTTTCGAAGGCATCCGAAAAATGCGAGAGATTGAATTAGAGGCGGTGGAAAAAACGAAAAAAGCGCGTAAAGCTCGCCGCACGGTACAACGCCGGCATGGTTGGCAAAACAAAAGTATCTCTTCGCCTATACCAGTTGATCGTGATGGGGAAATTGATAGTCCTATGATAGATGGCTATCCAGATACGGTTGTAGCATTCTTAGACATTGAGGAAGCCGAATGAACGTGGAAGCTAGGCATTCGCATCTGACTGAAAAAGCGGCCGAAAAATTAGCTCTACCCGATGCGTTTCGTATTGAACACATTCGCAAGCCGCGATGGATTGGATATACCCGTGCGAATGAGATACTTCAAAAGCTAGAGGATCTTTTACATTACCCGCGACAGCCGCGCATGCCGAATATGTTGCTCATTGGAAAAACAAATAACGGTAAAACGGCAATTATTGAGCGGTTTTTACAACTTCACCCTGCCCAAGCAAATATCCAAGGAGACTCTATTCAAGTACCCGTGTTGGCGATACAGGCACCTCCAGGGCCGGATGAGGCCGGCCTCTATAACGTTATTCTTGGACGTTTATTTGAAAGGCAAAAATCATCAGAGTCCATTACTCAAAAACGGGATCGTGTCATTTCTGTACTGGGTAAAATCGATCTCGGCATTATCGTTATTGATGAAATCCATAATTTATTAGCGGGACCAAATCTTAAGCAGCGCAATTTTATGAATGTGTTGAAATATCTTGGAAATGAATTGCGGGTACCAATTGTTGGTGTGGGCACATCGGATGCGTTGCGTGCAGTTCAAACGGATGAGCAGATACAAAATCGATTTGAACCAGAAGCATTACCGCGCTGGGCTTTAAATTCGGAATTTGCTCGATTGCTTATGAGTTTTGAAAGGTTGCTTCCGTTAAGAGAGCCTTCTGACCTCGCTAGTAAGGCAACGGCAAGCTATTTAATGGCGGCGACAGGTGGCACCATTGGTGAGCTTTCTCGATTACTAAATGAAGCTGCTATTTACGCGATAACTCATAAAGTAGAGCGAATTAATAATTCTGTTTTAGAGAAATGTAAATACACTCCTCCTTCGCAACGGCGAGCCGCTGCCGATTTGCTCTAATGTGGATAGCAGGTTGTTCACATCCTTTGTGGCCTGTCCATCCGAGAATATTAGAGGATGAATTATTGTCATCTTGGATTATGCGGCTCGCGCATGCCAACGGCTACAAAATCCATACTTTCCTTTCCCTATATTTTGGTCGCGATAAACAGGTTTGGAATCGCGATATTGATAAATTGGCGCCTGACTGGATTATCGACGGACTGTCAGATTGGACAGGAATTAGCAGGGGAAAAATAAAATTATCCGCGCTAAGTAGTTATGAAGGCTTCTTGTATGAGCGCCACAATCCATACGGGAATACGAAGTGGTTGCTCCCCTTGGGCGTTTATCATCGAACGAGGCGCCGTAATGGAATCCAGTATTGTTCAAGATGCCTTCAGGAAGATGCAGAGCCTTACTATAGAAAGTTTTGGAGGCTGGCTCTTTATACATATTGCCCATCGCATTCGATATTAATGCGAGACCGTTGTTATAGCTGCGGGGCTCCCGTTGTATTTCACCGAACAGAGCTAGGAAAAAAGGTATTTGCTGAGCGATCTCCTATTCATACCTGCTTTAATTGCGGAGTAGATTTGCGAGCAGCGCCAATCCAGCAGTATTTTTGGCCGACAGAAAAAATACATAAGGCCTATACGCGCTGGTCCAAGGGATTTACTTTGGGGTTTTTGCATCTCTCTAATATTGAATTAAATTACAGCCATCTCGGATATGAAATACTTCGTCAGATGTGTAAGTTACTCATTTCCCAAAGTGGTGTGCACACCTTGTCTCCGAAAGAGGTTAGTAAAATCTCCGGTATAGATTATTGTTCGACTGATTCGAGTATTTTCGAGTGGATGCCATTGATGCAGAGACACACGTATTTACTTTTGGCGATGTGGCTCCTTGAAAACTGGCCTTTTCGGTTTATTAGAGTGATAAATAAAATGGGGCTACAAAGCTCAACTTTATTGAAAGATATGGAATCCACCCCATTTTGGTACGAGCAGATTATTAATGAAAACTTTTACAGACCAAATCCAGCGTTTGATTTCTATTCGATAGCCAGAAAACTACGGCTGGCTAAAGGGCAATCCCCACCCTAAAAACTTGCTTCTGCGCTGAACTACGGCTTTATTAAGAATACGTCGATTTATTTTTTGCTTCCAGGACGCTTGTACGGGTGATAGCTTGCGTCTTAGGCGAGTTTCCATTAGGAACTTATATTCTGTTTCGTAAATATAGTCAAATTTATAGGCATGCTTTATGAGATCTTCATTGGCATTTGCTTTACTGCCTGCTGCTACTCGCTTAAGCCCAGAAAACAGATGTCCAATTTTAATACCAACAGAGTTATTTACACACACGTTGCTAACGTAAGTGGTATTCCCATTAATTTTATTGCGAAAGTAATAATGTTCTTTGATTTGCTGTCCACAAGGACAATGATAAAATTCTCCACTTACTGCAACGCCGATAAGTTCCAATTCTAGCTTTGCGGCATGAAAATATTGCGCTATAGACAATGAGATAATGTGTTCTTTCAATCTTTCAATCTTTCAATCTTTCAATCTTTCAAAGTCATGTTCCCTTGATGCATCTACACTCTGATTGGCAATGTAACCTGTGGTTGAATTGGAATAAGTGTCTTTGCATAAGCGCGTAGAATGTCATTATAAAGATCGGCATGCTTCGGCGCTTCAACTGTGATAATTAACGCGTAACGAATTTTTTCTGCTGAAGTTGCTTTGCCGCCTGCTTCTCGTGCATTGTAATGAATGTCAAAAATAGGGTTGTTTAGAGAGCTCCCGCGCATGTTTTTGTGTGAGTGTAGGGCTGTTTCCCATTTGCCCATATCCGAGCGTCTTTCTTCTTCCGTTGCGTATTGTTTTACGTCAAAAAATCCCTTTGTATTTGCATTCGCTTTACCTTCTTTGATTCTTACTGAATTGGGTCGAAATACAATTTCAAGTCCTGCTCGCGTGTACGCAGCAGCATCTTGAGGGTCTGTTGGCGAGGCATAGCAAAAGGTAGCTGTAATTTTGACGTTTCCAGTCAGGCCGCCCGCGGGCAAGGGTAGCGATGCCCTCAAGTATTTGCTGGGTTTTAATTCGCCTTGATACACAATGCGCGCCACACCTGCTGCGCAAGTAATTATATCCATCAGATCTTCTGGTACTTTGCCCCAGCCGACATCCAGTTTGTCGTGCTGCCCTGTATCGGCTGCATGAATCAGCAGTGCTTTGATTGCGAGTGGCGTCAACTCTGTGCCCAGTATTGAACGTATTCCTACAGCATTGCGTAACAAATAAGGCGAAGAAAAACTGGTTCCTAGTTGAGGCACTAGCGCAGGTTTTTTCCCTGGTGCCAGCACATGAAAATATTTTCCGGCAACGCCGCCAAATGCCATAAGGTCTGGTTTGATAACGCCGGGGCTACGACCTGGGCCTACTGCACTATAGGGAGCGCGTGTCCAATTATTTTCAGTATCGTTGCTAGCGCCGACAGCAATAGCATTAACACAATCAGATGGAACTTGAACGCGTGCATTGCCGCTTGCATGATCCATTTCACCATTATTGCCGACTGCTACTGTCATGAACGTATTGCCATCACTTAGCAAGTCGTCAATCACTGATGTCCATGCATGCACATCAGTATCTTCAATGGGAAGATCTGGCCCTAGGCTGAGATTTATAAATTGATATTGGCGTGACAATAAAACTTCTTCTATAAGGCCCAGTGTGCGATACAGTTCTAATGGGTTTTCTGCATGAGAGTTTTTATCTAATACACGTAAATGATCTACATATGCATACGGGCGAGCCGCAGTCCCATTAGGTTGAATGGGGCCAAATAAAAATGCAGAGGTAACACCTATTCCATGCTCCAATCCATCTGGGTCATCGGCCGCATCTTCATCCATTACACGGTATGAACGCAGCCAGTTATCAATGGAATGTTGTTTAGGTAAGCCGCCATCGAGAATGGCTACTTTGGGCTCTGCCGACAATGGTTTCTCGTGTGGCAATGAACATCCTACGGCTACTCCGCCTGATCGATGTGCCGGGCGTATACCGCGCAGTTTTGGCATAGAGCGAATAACACGTACAAATACAAAGCTCGCCAATTTGCTAATTTGTTCACGCTCTCCTTCAGCTGGAATAAACCATAGGTTTCCTGCAGTAAAGCCTAGATCACTGTGAATCTTAATGCCTAGAGTTTCTGCATAATCGACAAAAGAATTTTGTATAAATGTTCTGTCACTGTCTGGCAGCAAATGGACGCCAACTTCAAAAAATTTATCTTTTTTCTTTCCGAGGTCAGCAATACGTTCTCTGGGTGTGAATGGTAAAAAACTCTCAATATGAGCAAGATCTAATGCTTCATCTGTCTCGGCTTCTAGTTGTGATGCCCACGCATCCAAATCGCGGAAGGCGGCTCGTTTTCCTGCTACAAATAATTCAGTAGTAGTACATTCACGAGGAGCGCCTTTTTTACTCCATTTTTCAGGCAAAATCTTTATGGTGCGACTGCCTACCGATTCCATTCCAACTGTACGTAACATTGTTGCGGGAAAAAATGATCGAGCAATGTAGCTGGGATTTAAGATGAGTCGTGCAATACCAAAATCACCCGGGCAAACTTCAGCGGGGAGCGTATCCAATACCGAGGACACCATATCGAACTGTGGCGCCAAGCGCTCTCTTGCATACTCCAGTGTGTATACCTCAACTTTACCAGGCTTTCGTCTAGGGCCTTTGATGTCATGTGTGAGTAATTCACCTCTGCCGATCAAGAAATTTGTGCTCATTTGTCAATGTTCCCTTTAACAGACTTTTTAGGATCGGAAGAAAGCGTCTTGCTATGCTTACGGATCGTGTCGCGGCTTACGCCGGTAATATTAGAAACAGTATGTTGCGAGAGCTGGGTGTCCTGCGTCAGTTGGATAGCCAATTTAATGCGTGCTTGTTGGTCAAGTGCGGATGCTCGTGATTTAACAAAATCTTCAATAAGCTCAACATCGAGCGATGCCCCCAGCGCAACAGCACGACGGAATCGTTGAATTTCTCGTTCAATATCACTGAAAGATTCACCATTAAATACAAACGCTAAAATATCGATCCAGCGGCTGAACATTGCGAAATCAGGGCCAAGAAATCGTTTTATGGCCTCCTTGACGCTGGATAAATCTGGAGTCTTGAATTGAACTACTAAATCAAAACGTCTCCATAGTGCCGGATCAATTAATTCCGGATGATTGGTGGCTGCGAGCAGCAGCCCAGAAGCTGGCCATTCATCCACTTCTTGTAAAATGACAGTAACTAGCCGCTTTAATTCGCCTATATCAAAATCATCGTTTCGGCGTTTGGCGATTGCATCAATTTCATCCAAGAGCAATACGCATGGGCTGCGTTTGGCAAAATCGAGTGCAGTGCGTAAATTATTGCCACTACGCCCCAATAAGCTGCTCATGATTGCTGTCAGGTCAAGAACGTACAACGGCACGCCGAGCTGTGCGGCCAACCAGCGGGCGGTTAACGTTTTGCCCACGCCTGGCTGGCCAACAAAAATAGCTGATCGGGTTGGGTGCAGGCCCAATAATGCTAACCGCTCTGCTTGTTTCCTCTCCTGTATCAATTGATACAGTGTTTCCTCTAGTTCCTGTGAAAACAGGGGTTGTTCATGGTTGGTAGCATCCTTGAATACCTTCAAGAGAGATAAGCCTGATTCATCATCTGTTGGAAACTGCGGTTCAGGTGGTGTTGGGAGCTGAAAGGCTTTGCGCCGTAAGGGTTGGCTGGAGCGCGATGCCTTGGTGCGAAGATACAGATCCATCTGTTCTGACAGCGCAGGGTCGGTATTACGATACTTGCGAACAAGCCGCGCAACGAACAGCCGAACATCCTCGGGCTGCTCAGCGAGTGCTAGTCGAGTCAACTGGACTAAATCTGAATGCGTTTCACTAATTTCGTCCAACATCTTAATATCTCATTGATTTAAAAGAATAAATAATAGCAATTAAATGGACTAGCGCCATTATGGTATATTTTGGTAACACTGGCAATAACGGATGTTGCCCATGAGGGGTCTGATTTCAACTAGTTCGAGGTATTTAGAGGTGCCCTAGCGCAATTAGGTGCTGAGCATCATTGCTGCGTGTACAAGAAATCATGATTGGGTGTTGTAAGTACCTTGGCTGAGCAGTCACTGTGCCCTGAGCAACTAGAGAAGTTCAGGGGGCTTGCCCTATAAAAATTTACCTACATAGGTAGTACAAAATTTAATGCTAATTGGACTTCCCACGAGATGCTTGACAGAGGCTGGAAAGTCCAGTGCCTGGTGCACGCATCCCATTCCACACGCAAAGAAGTGTCCGGCACGCGCCCTGATACACATGGCTGTCGCGGGTGGCACCGATTGCAGGTTGTCGCGGCATACGTCCTCCATCACACCATTACCTGCCAGCACTGTGCCACCGCGCAACACCAAAACCAACCGGGCAAACGCCCCCTACACGTTGTGTAGTACAAACCGGCACAAAGTGCCTATCCTGCAATAGCCCACACTTCAAAAAATAAAATGCAAAAAAGTTTCTCATGAGAAACGCAAAGCCAAAACCCACCAACAAAAACGCCCGCATGAAGCGGGCGTGTTGTGAAGTAAAGCTGGTTATTTTTTAATCTCTCCGGCACTTTTAATTTCAAGTTTTTTATAAATAAAAACTACTCAGATTTTTCTTTATCGTTAACTGCCTTACGCGCGATCTGATATTTAATACTCGCAATTAAACCGGCGAGAGAAACCGCCGAAAGCATAACGACTTTTCTATCGATAATAGATTTCCCTGGTTCAACTGATGACAAAAACCACATGCCAAAAGCGATCCCCAGAAGGGCTACAAAAAAAAATATTGCCTCTGTTTTTTTGAAAAAATCTGGCCAAACCTTAAATCTCACAAACACCGTCAAAAAAAATGACAGCGCAAGCAGAAACATAAAAACATTTAAGCCCAGCATTGCTTGCTCCTACTGTACGCGCGCTCGCCAGTTCAATGATATTTTGAACAAGTGATTATAGTAGCGCCTGTAGTTGGATCTGTTGTGTAATTACAATCTGGAGACGGTGGCGTACCCATACCCGGAAAATCTGTTGGGCAGAATGGAGGTTCTTCAGGCTTAGGCTTCTCTGGAGGCTTGGATGGCGGTGTATTTGGCGCAGGCTTCGAGCCTTTTGGTTTTTCTAAAACACAATCAACCAGCCCAACAGACGAATACACACCATACCCAGCCATAAAACCCGCTCGCCCAATTATATATGGCACGGTAAATTCTGGTGCCACAACCAACCCTAGCCCATAACCCAAAGCTATATCCCATCCCAAATCCTCAATAGCGCCGCCCGCAATACACCTAGTTGTCTGTTGTAAAACATAACCATCAGGTTCGCCTCCTAACGCTGCACCAGCGCCTTGCGTCAGTCCGATGGCTGATCCAAGCCCAACATCAAATAACCCATTTGGATCAGTTCGCATCACAGGGTTCTGTTTTACATACCCGTAGGTATTTGTTCCTCCCATTAACCCAATCGGATCAGATTGCAGATACCGACCAATAGCTGGATCGTAATCCCGGTTCCAGTTCTGATTGTGACCCCGAAATCTGCTCAAAATATGAACAAAAATCGCCTGTGAGGGTTATTTCACCGGTGGCATATAGGAATTTTAGGTGGCTCTCTGGACAACTTTGCATAGACCGCTAGTCTGTCATCCCACGACCAGAGGGTAAAGGCTACCAGACCGGGTTGTACAAATTTTAACGCATATAAAGCAATATGAGCACTGAACACAACAGGAATGCAGACGCATATTGTTGGCCATACAGATGCGGCACTTCAGACCACTTTTGATACAAAAACGAAATCCGGGGTGAAATATGCAATGGAGCTACAAATGCCCGCTATGCAGCGCAGCAAGAACCACCGAATGGGAAAATCATGGGACGGTCATGAAATGTGGAAACTGCGAAAAAAACAGGAAAGTTCCATCACCCCATGAACAACATGATGCATACGTCGATCAGCATGATTGGCCACAAGAAATGGAAGACGCTGTTTTTTCAGAAAAGGGGAAATCATGCGTCATCAGTGGCTGTAACGATAAGGAAATAACACTTGATCACATAGTCCCATGGGACAAAAATGGAAAAACATCTGTTAGAAACCTTCAGCCGATGTGCAAATCACACAACAGCTCCAAGGGAGCCAAGGACTTTGCAGTATGGCTTAGGGAAGAAAAACTTACGCTTAGATAGCAACTACATAATCCATCTAACCCGTACCGTGCTCTGAAAGCCGCTCAATAGTCAGGGCGGAACGCTGCCCAATCAATTCAACGATCTGTGCAACGACAGGGTTGCCTTCAAATAATGCAGTTGCCTGCAGCTTTCGTGCAGCAACCGGCATGGCATGTGCTAGCTCCAGAACACGTTTTCGAGTTTGCGCACGCGCCAGCCCTGCACCCTCGGCAAACTGATCCCAGTGCCTGCCCTGCACTTCGCTGAACTTATACTTGCTGCCAAGCTTCATCGCCATTTTGTCAGTGAGGTTGGGATAGATGGCTGTGGACAACACATCGTACAACGGCGTCAGCACCGGCGAGCCACTCCCGTACAGCAGGGAAAAGTTCTTGGCGTGTGCATCATGGTTACCCACCAGGGTATTGAAAACCACATAATCCAGTAAACGCAATACTTGTGGTGCACTGGGGCGAGCAACGCTTCTCAGCAAATTGAAACAGGACGATAAGTCCGGACCACCCTCATTCTGGTACTTCATCTCGGATACCACGCCGAGCGCCTGGCACATGTCTTCCTGATGCACGCGAACGACCCGGCCTTGTTCATCCATCTGCCGATCATAGCGCTCCACCAACAAAAACCTGCGATCCACTACAGTGTGGATTTCCGCCTGCACTGCCAACATCCCCATCAAGCGCGCCAAGGCCAAGCAATAGCCTTCATTGCTGACACTATCTTCTACTGCATGAATAGGTGGCTTCAAAATGTGGGTACTAGGATAGCCTCCCTGGGGCAAGCCAATCCTTTTACCGTCAAACACCACAGGCAACTTGTCCTGGGCTCCCGCCAACGACAATCGCAAGCCCTCTCTACCCGCCAACATCGGGCGTCGCGGCAACTCATCCAGGAGAACGATGAGTTGCAGCTCATCCAACCACTCCACACCACCAGCGCCACATGCCGGCGGCGCTTCCTCCAGCGGGAGGATAGTGACAGCACCGGCACACTCACCACCGATGTTATCCAGCAAGGCAAACTCATTTTCCCGCGACACCTGAAACTGGCGTGCAATTAGCTGACGCAGTTTGCCTTCTGGCAACAACCCTGCAAAGTAAGGTCGGACACGCATGTCATCGAACGGGTCGGGTTGTAAAGGGAGCGAGTATGAAAGCGGCTTGGCTTCCGGGGCACCCAGCCAATCCGTACTGTACTGGAACCGGAGGCGACCATTGGCCAGCGACAAGGTGCCGACATGCACTCCCGACAGCCACACTGCCAGCTCATGCACCATAACGACTGTCCTTATTAGGTGGGGTGGAAACCTGCAAACCACCAAGCATGAGCTCGCCACCCAAGGCATCAATCACCCGCAAGACCTGCTCAAGTCGCAGCGTTGGTTTACCCGCCTCCAGTTCGACGATAAAGCGAACGCCGACTCCCGCTGCCAATGCCAACTGCGCCTGGGTTAGCTGTAGCCGCTTGCGCGATGATTTCAGGGTAGAGCCCAGTGCCTGGGCGCTATCGATGCGAATCATATGCCCCCTCCCAACCATTAATTCCCGATCGGGAAATTATTCAGCAAATTCAGCGTAAACGCAACAAATATTCCCGAACAGGATAAACAAGGGTCTAATTGGTGTCCCACCCGCTATTTATTCCCAATCGGGAATAAATGTCACACTGCAAGCTAAAAAAAATCAAGAGAAGACCTGGTAACGCACCACGGCGGGCGTTACAGAGCTGTTTACTAAAAGCCGGCCGATCAAGGGAATATCAGTTCTTATTCTGGATACCGTCGCAACACGCCGGCAAGTGTCCGTGGCTGATGTGATTTGGCTTGCGTGCAGTTTGCAAAGAGCATATTATGTATATATGTATTGTGCAGATTTTAAAAAACATAGGCCTGTCGACGAGATTTGCGCGGAGCTGCGCAACAAAATACGTGCGGATGGAATAAAACAAGCGGATATAGCCCAAAAATGTGAAATAAACCAAGGGCAGGTTTCCAGATTGCTGGACGGCAAATGCGGTACGGTTACCAAGGGTCTTAAAAAAATATGTAATTATGTATCTGTGGATATCTACGAGGCTCTGGAATATGACCCCTTGGAGAATAAGGATCTGATGAATGCAATCCGGATGGCCGTAGGGAACAGCCCCAACCGGGCCAAAACACTTGAACGAATCGTGCAGGCTTTTGCGGAGGGTTAAATGGCGCTAGTAACTCAGATGAAAAGACATGCGGTAGTCAAAATTGGGGGTGTGGATCATCAATTAACGCGATCAAGCCGGCCTTTGGAGATACAGGGCATCCCTGGGGAGGCTCCAGTATTGCGTTGGGCAGGCAGTAAAAAGAAACTGGTTCCGGATTTGCAGTTAGCCTCTCCGATCAAATATGCGCGCTATATTGAACCGTTTGTAGGCTCGGGCGTCCTGTTTTTGGCGTTATGCCCATCGAAAGCTATTCTGGCCGACATTAATCCACACCTGATTCAGGCCTACAGGTTAATTGCTTCTGATCCATATGATGTATGGAGCTTCCTAAAGAAAATGCCCGCCAGTGAAGAATTTTATTACGAGCTCAGGACTGTTAATTGGGAGGGATTGAATGAACTTGAACGCGCTGCGCGCTTTGTATATTTAAATCGTTATTGTTTTAATGGTGTGTACCGAACAAATCTAAAGGGGCAATTCAACGTTGCTAGAGGCTCGGGTAATTTAGGAATTCCTGCCTGGGAAGTTTTTTCAACATTTTCAGATCGATTGAAAAATGCCTCGATATTTCATTCAGACTTTGAAATGATTATCGATAAGGCAAAAAAAGATGATTTCATTTATTTGGACCCCCCGTATCTTGAAGAAGGAAAGCGGGATAGAGGTGAATATGGATTTGGTAATTTCTCCGAAGATGATTTGGGTAGATTGGTTGAAACAGTCAAGCGGGCAGATAGGCGTGGCGCAAAAGTTCTGTTTTCTTACACTGCGGCATCCAGTATTCATGAGGAATTTGATGGGTGGCAGGTTAAAAAGATAGGGGTACAAAGGAGTGTATCCCGTGACATTTTAAACAGAAAACAGGCAAAAGAAATTTTAATTTCAAATTATTGAGTTCTGGCATGAAGGGAAATGATACTGATATTAGAATAACGGTCGCAGTGCTAAGCGACCCACATTTCTATGTTGATCGTGCCGGCTCTCAGGAAGAGCCGTCATTTTTGCAGTTGAAAAATGACGGGCAGGATTTTTCCATAAGGTGCAATCCATGGACTCAGCTTGAGGAATTAATTGATAGCGAAGGATTGCGCGCCCGTCTGGTATTATGTCCCGGAGACATCACTACAAGAGCAGACAAAGTTGCATTAGGAGCAGCCTGGGGGAAGTTAAATAGCCTTGGCAGAAAATTAAATGCTTCATTGGTTGCAGCTGCAACAGGCAACCATGATGTGTGCTCAAGGACAAAAAACGATAAATGCAGTCCTCAAAATATGCTGGAAAATCCGACAGATTTATTTGAAAACTTGAAGGCGTTAAAACCTGCGTATCCTGTTAATTTTCTAAACGCAGCAGTAGATAGCCATAGAAACAGGGTTCACTATTTTGGAGCAGACTACGTACTCTGTGAAGATGATGATTATAGGTTGGTCGTGCTGAACAGCTGTGCAAGACACACCACGGATAGCGCTGAATATGAACGAGGAAGAATTGCTAAATCTACACTTGAATGGCTCAAACGCGAATTAAGCGAAGGGACAGGAAAAAAAGCAAACATTCTGCTCTGTCACCACCACCCCATCCAACATGAAGAACTTGATCTTGGCAGCTACGATTTAATGAAAGGGGGTGAGTTGCTTACAAGGTTGCTTGAGGAATATGGGGACTGGGTCATAATTCATGGACACAAGCATCATGGCAGGATGGTTTATGCATCAGGCGGAGCTAAAGCACCTGTTGTATTTGCGGCAGGAAGTTTGAGTGCAAAACTCGGAGACTTAAGTGACAAACTGAGAAATCAATTTTATCTGGTTGATATAGCGCTTGATACAAATGGCGGCCCGATAAAAGGAACGGTGAGGAGCTGGAATTGGTATCAGGGTCTTGGCTGGAAGAAATCACTGAGCCAGCGAGATGGAATTTATACTGGATGTGGATTTGGAAATAAGCAACACCCGGACACTTTGGCTGATGCAATAAAGACTAACTGCTCTCAAGTGCCGATGCAATGGCCAAAAGTTATTGAGTTAAATCCTGAATTAAATTATGTGACGCCGAAGGACTTTGCGTCGTTCGAAAAGAGTTTACTGGAGAGACATAGTCTCGAAATATCTAAGGGACAGGAAGGAAAACTTGAAGAGCTGGCAGAGAGTGGTGAATGAGTAAAATTACATTCTTGGAAGCATTTAACGCCAAGCATCTAAAGACGGATGAGGTAGTAAGCTCGTTTGTTCCCTCAGATCATTTTAGGCAGTTGGCGGGCATGTGGAGTGCTTTGCTGATTGGCCCCAGAGGAAGCGGAAAGACAACATACCTGCGGATGCTGACGCTAAATGCGTTAAGGTCATGGGAACATCAGGAGGCTGAAAAATATCGTGAAGCAATCCAGTATGTGGGTATTTACGTCCCGGCAGATATGACTTGGGGCGGAATGATTAATAGTTTGGGTCGCGGAAAACTAAAAAGCGACTGTTTTGAAGTTATTGCGCATGCGGCATTTACGACACACGTGCTACAGGCAGTGATACGAACCCTTGAAGACAGGTTAGCGCCTGATCCTCAACAAGCAGAAAAATATAAAAGCGTATCAATTGATAGTTCCGATCTTTCGGAGTTTGTACGTGAAATTTCAGATTTATGGAAATTGAAACTTCGCACAGTATCCTTAAGAGGAATAAAACATGCTTTGGAAAATCGATTGCTGGATATTAAATCTAAAGCATCAATCATTGCCGCAATTGAAAACCACACATTAAATGATGTGCACGAGAAAATCGATCATGCCGGACTTGATACTAATGATGCAGTAACAGCGGCACTATCAAAATTTGATGACTTGATTAATGAACCAGAGGGAAAATGGGCACTATTGCTTGACGAGTTTGAAATTGCCCCGAGGTCTTTGCAAGAACAAATGATTGCGCAGATGCGATCAGCAAATAAAAAGCTCATATACAAGATTGCGCTTGCACCCTGCGGAGAACACACCGATAAATTAGCCACAGACACACCTCCAAGCAGCGGGAACGACTATAAGCAAGTCGAACTATGGCATAAAGAAAAAAATGATGTTATTGAGTTTTGTAACCAAATTTTTGAATCAAAACTCGGAAGAAAACTTGAAAAAAGCACCAATGAGATATTTGGACCCGCCGCAGATAATGCAGAGGACTTGACTGTATGGAGCGCACGTTGGAAGGCTGAATTTGAGGAACTGGCCGAAAAGGATGAATCGTTTCGAAATTTTTTAGTGAAAAAATCTATTGATATAGAAACATTTGACGCATCCTCAAAAGCAAAAAATGCATCTGTTGTAAGAAAGATAGCCCCTATTGTTCAGTTTCGTAATGCATTTAAGAATACTGCAAATAACCGAAAGCCAAGAAAGAAGCTGCCCTTTTATTCTGGCTGGGAAAACATTGCAACAATCAGCGAGGGCAACCCCAGGTGGTTGATCGGCATCCTGAATTTAATGGAAGCAAAGTGCGATAAACTGGGAACTCCATTAGGATCAACTGAACAATATGATGTGATTGATAATGCGACAGGCGTGTACGCAGCCATGCTGCGCAATGCTGCCGCACAACAGGGAAAATGTTTGATCTCGCAGAATCCGGTGTATGGCGTCCTGGAGAAGATAGGGAGTTATTTTAATGCAAGAGTGATTGATCATGATTTTCTTGAAGAATTTTCTTTTTCATTTGATGTTGATGATAAAGTTAACTCAGATACTGAAAATGCATTGCGCATTGCCTTTAATCTTGGAGCTATTATTTGCATGTCAGAATCCAATGAGCTCGGTGGTTATAGCACATTAAAAGGCAGGCGATTCAGATTGACTTATATGTTGGCGCCTGTATTCGATTTGCCATTGAGGTCGACGAAATCTATCAGCTTAAGCTCCATTCTGTCCAGGTCAAATGCAGCGATACCAGATTCGCAAATGTCTATGCAGCTGGATGATTTTACCAGCGAGGATGCCTAATGCCAGGCCGGATGTTATCCAATTTAGAATCGATCAAAAATGTTGAGCAAGTGGTATCAGAAGATAGCTATGATTTAATCATAGCGGGTCACAGCATAGAAAGTAGATCTAAAATAATTCCCATTGCGCTCCAAGAGAGTCATGCAATAAAAATAGCCTACATGGGCTGTAATGAAAAAAATTATCCTGATCAGTCGGATCATGGCTTTACGGTATGCCAGTTTCATGAAAATGAATTTAGGACTATTTTAAATAGTTTATCTGAAAAAAAATCTTGCGATGGCGACAAAATAAAAATCCTAATTGACATTACGAGTCTTGCACGCCGAATTATCGCCTCAGTGATTGGCGAAATAATTGGCAGCATTACAGACAAGAATATCGACTTATCAATATTCTATACCTTAGCAGCCTATAATCCACCTTCAGAAGATGCCATTCCCGGTAACAAAAAAATTGAACCCGTTCATCCAGAGTTTGCTGGCTGGACCAGCAATCCAGATTTTCCGGCTGCATTGATTGTAGGTTTGGGGTATGAAAGAGATAAAGCATTGGGTGTGATTGAATATCTTGAGGCATCAAAGAGATTTTTATTTTTACCCAATTCGCCAGAGACAGATTTCCGACCGCAAGTTGAAATGCATAATAAGCAGCTACTCGACCAAACCGAACAATCCCAACAAATCGACTATGAGGTTATCAATCCTCTGGGTACATTATTGACACTTGGATCACTTATTTCGGGGTTAAAAAATCAGGCCAAACCAGTATTATTGCCATTCGGTCCCAAAATTCTTTTCGCACTTGCGCTGCTGGCTGCCATTGTTCACACGGAGTCATCTGTTTGGTATGTGAGCGGGGAAGAGGATGAACTCCCTGTTGATCGAAAACCATCTGCACATAGTTTTGGATTGCGCTGTTTAATCATGCCTAAAAAGCAAGATGCTTAAAATATACATTAGAATAAACTGTAGAAGTTCCGACTTGATCTGACACTCGTCTTGAAGAAAGGCGGATGCCTCACATAAGTAGCAACTATGTCGGTGAATTTAGCTTGCACGATGGCCCTACCAGTTCCGGCAGAAACAAGGTATCGCCGGATTTTTCTGATACCTGCTTGGAGCGATATTCGCAAATATTACTGCAAGCAATGTGCAATTTTTGCGCATTGCTCCACGCCTCACTTCAGGGTTAACTAGATACCAAGCCCGATGCTGTACGGTTATTCCCACACACACTGTGGATCTTAGGTATTGAACACGGGTATAGACTGTACAGAGACAGCGCTCACATGCCCCCAAAGTGATCCCGCAACATAGGTCTGACTGGAAAAAATGGCCCCTTTCGGGGCTTTGGGTAGGCTGCCGCGCCAAATAAAATAGTAGGGCAACGGCCAGCAACGGATAAACCCTATAGCCCGATTTACCGCTTTGCAAATGGAATGGTATTAGTAGTTAGCACTCGCTGCATCTCCCGGCAGTTGGCTGGCCGGGTGCGTGTTGTGGTACACCCTTTCCAGCTGCTTGATCGACACATGCGTGTAAATCTGGGTGGAAGCGATACAGGCATGACCCAACTGTTCCTGCACATGCCGAATATCCGCACCACCATCCAGCATCAGGGTGGCGGTGGCATGCCGAAACAAATGGCATGCGCCCGCACTGAAACCCGACCGCCTGACGTAGTTGGCCACCAGATCAGTCATTTTAGTGAATGAAATCGGCGTTCCTGCCCTGGATAAAAACAAGGTGTCGTCGGAGTCTACTGATATCAGCTTGGGGCGGCACTCACGGATATATTTGAGGATGGCCCTACATGCTCTGGGAGCTAGCGGAATCAAGCGCTCACGCTTACCCTTGCCTGTAACCCGAATCGTATTTGCCACGGTATCGACATCAGCAATTTTCAACCTCGACAATTCTGCCCGCCGCACGCCACTGGCATAAAATACCTCCAGAATAGCGCGATCCCTTACACCGATAGGCCCAGCAAAATACGTCTGCATCAATATCCGTTCGATATCGGGGACTTTCAATATAATAGGTGGCAATGACCGGGGCACCTTGGGAATTTCAAACCACTCACAGCTATTGTGCGTGATGACGCGACGACGAAACAGTTGCCGCATCATCATTTTTACATGCACAAGATCGGTTGCCTGCGTTGATATGCCTAACGGCTTATGGGTTTTTAGGCTAATGTAATTGTGCAGATACAACCGATACTGCTCCAGCAGTTCCAAATCCACATCTTTTGGATGCGTAACGCCTTGTCTGAGTGCCCACAGACGAAACCGCTCCAACGAAACCAGTTTTGACTTCGCTGTGTGTTCTGAAAACCCTTTTGCGATGCAGAATTCAACATAGAATTCTGCCGCTTCCTGAAGATTATTGATTACCCTAACTTCAGCCATGACCTAACCTCTTAATTTCAAATTGGAATAGGTTTGCTGAAACGGGTGTGCTGCATCCAATGCGCATTTCAATGCGCCGATGTGTTCAACCTGAGAAACAGCGAATGCATTCACATCCTGATTCCGTGGCAACACCACACGACGACAGCAAATTCCAGCCGCACTGATGGCCTGCGCCATCATGCCAGCAACATAATTACCGGGATCGGTATTATCAAGCGCGATAATGACTTCTTGGATGCCATTCTCTTCCAGAGCTGATAAGTGGCTATCAGAGAAACTGTAAATACCCATGGTTGCTACCGCATTCTTGATGCCAGCACACCAGAATGTCAGCGCTTCAACAGGCGACTTGCACAGAATAATAACCTTGTTTTTTCGCATGGCTTGCCGATTAAAAAACAGCGCGGCTTCGTGATTCCAATGCAGATACAACTGCAGGTCATTTCTTGCACGATCGGCAATGCGTCTGCCATACGCTGCAACAATGTCTCCGTTTGCATCCATGAATGGAAAGACCATCGCCTGACGAAAAAACTGGTATCCCGTCGCGGTTAGCAACCCAAGGCGCTGCAAAGTTCCCCGGTCGCGAGCGCCAGCAGGTCTTCTGCAATGCTCAAAACTATTACCGATTGAATTGTCTGCGAAGCCTATTTTGAAATGATCCAGCATGGCAGGATCATAGATTTTCCTGCTTCTCAGCCAGGCTGTATACTCGTATTCCTGCTTGATAAATTTCACGTAGTAGTCAAATACATAGTTTTTAAGCACCTCCTCCTGCGCATGAATGGCGAGTTTTCCTACGTCATCCTCTTCTTCAGGACACATAAGAAATGGATGAGGTATGGCATGGCTGATGTTGAAAGGAATGATCTCGTTAAACATATATAAAATCCTCATATTTTCTCAGACAGTTTGCGCATGGACTCACCGTTCAGGCGGATATGGTGCGCTCGATGGACCATGCGATCCAGAATGGCATCCGCGATGGCAGGTTCGCCCAGGTAGTCATGCCAGTTTTCGATTGGCATCTGTGACGTGATCATGAGCGAACCCGTACCAGCCTTGTCTTCGATCAGGTCAAGGAGATCCAGCCTTCCTCGCGGCGTCATGGGTGAAACGCCCCAATCGTCCAAAATCAGAATGCGGGTTTTCTGGATCTTGTTGCGCAAACTGACGATAGAACCATCACCTCGCGCCACTTCCATTTCCTCCAGCAAGCGGGTTTTGCGCTTGTACAGAACAGAATACCCCTTGCGAATGGCTTGCTGTGCCAATGCACACAGCAGCCAGCTTTTTCCAACGCCAGAAGGCCCAACAAAAAAAATATTCTGCTTTCGCTCAATCCACTGGCAAGATGACAACGACGAGATAACTTGCCGATCCAGCCCACGACTGGCGCTGTAGTTGATATCCTCAACACAGGCATCAGGGTATTTGAGCTTGGCCGCTTTCAGCAGACGCTCCTGCTTCCGGTTGCGCACGGCATGGGTTTCGGCATCCACCAGCACGCCGAGATATTCCTCGTTACTCAAGGGCACTCGCGTCGGATCGTCCATAAATCGCTGCACCTGCCTGACCATGCCATGCAAATTCAACGCATTCAGTTGCTCGATGGTCTGTTGGATCAACATGTTGCAGCCCCTCCCATTGCGTAATACTGCGCACCACGCACATTGGCGTGCAGCGGCAATTGTTCTTGCAGGGGAGTCTCATGCTGGCCAATCTCGTCCAGCCTGCGCTGTAAAATGGAGCGAATACTCTTGACCGTCAGTGACTGCAGCAACTGTGCACGTTCACAGGCTGCCTCAAACCGTACATGGCCATGCACACGCGCTAGATACTCCAGCTGGCGACAGGCCTTTGCTCCGACATGGGAGTATTCGGGTCGACCATCAAATTGCGCTCTGACTGCCAGCTCAGCATGGCAACCAACACCCTGTGACCATGCGATAAAATGCTCCAATGTGCTGTCTGCATACGACCTATGCGGATCCGGCATGTGGGCTTTATCGGTCGTGTGCATGCCCTGCTCAAAACTGCGCAGATGGGTGGCTACCCGCCGATTGTCATGGAAGAGTTCAACGGTGTTGCCGGTATAGCGAGCTTCAACCATCTTGCCGACCAGCGCGTAGGGTACTGAATAAGCGTGATCTGCAACATTTACATGATAATCAGGGCCCACCTTCTGTTCGTGCACCCAGGTGGCATGCACGAACGGCTCAGCCGGCAAGGGCTTGAGAGCGGGCTTGTCGATGTCCAAAAAACGGGATCTGCGGCAGCCTGGCAGCTTGCGGAATTTTCGTTCATTTAATACTGGAAGTAGTTCAGCAATTGCCTCATTGATTTCGTTGAGACTAAAAAACTGGCGGCGACGCAACGGTGCAGAAATCCAGCGCGAGACAAACTTGACGCCCGCTTCCACCTTGGCTTTGTCCTGCGGACGCCTGACACGAGTAGTGTCAATCACACACCCATAATGGCGAGCCAACTCTAAATAAGTGCGATTGATGTCCGGAATAACCCCGGGGCGGGTCACAGCCGACTTGAGGTTATCGGTCACGATCACCTGATGCACACCACCAAAGAACTGGAACATCTGGTTGTGTGCCTCCACCCAGTCCTCAATGCGCTGGCTGCGCACCGCAAAGGCAAAGGTGTAATTGGTTGCGCCAGATACAGCTACAAATATCTGCGCGGCATGCACGGTACCAGTGTCCTGTTCCCGCCACAAAATGGTTGTACCTGCAAAATCCACAAATACACACTCACCAGCACGGTGCACCTGACGCATCGTGACATCAACCGACTTCAGGTATTCACGATACTTGTTCGTGAACTGCGAGTAACTGTAGGCATCAAAGGGATTGATCAGCCTGTACTCTTCCCATAACCCCAGTAAGACCTGATGCTTCATTTGCATCAGCATGTGGGTAATCGCAAAATCCGGCTGTCGCTTCTTGTGGCGATTAATTTTCTTGGGATAAACAAGTTTCGCAAGTTGCTTGTCCGTCATCTCACTGATTTCTTCCCACTCTATTTCATTCAAGTGATAGATGGACCTGACTCGCTTTACTGTATTGTGAGAAACACCAACAGCAACACCAATATTTCTGTCGCTGAATTTCGTTTTGGAGATCATTCTCCATATTTCTCTCATCTTGGTAAGATTCATAGACATACCTCTCCATTACCCGGCAGCGCAGCCGCTGGGCCAATTGATAAAAATTACGGCAACACTGTCCCCGGCCTGAGTTCAAGCCCAACTTGACAGAACTTGGGGATATCGCGAGAATAGAGGCAGTCAAGAGTTCACAACTTTGACACCTTGGACGCCCTGTAGGTTGCAGCCTTCAGGGCGTCTTCATTTTCGTACATATCTGCCGCTTTGCTTTGGAATTCAAGGCATAAGCCTGATTACTTTCTTCCCATCAATGTCTCCTGTGCAGCTGTCATAAAAATGGGGGAAGCAGCCATTGCACAGCAAATACTTTCGTGTAAACACCCACTACCACGCACGAATTTCGCAAAGACTGCACATTTTTCGCGCCAGTCATTTTTACTGCGGCATCAATGAATGCCGAATAAAATAAGATTAATAATATTTTTATATTTATGAAAATAAGCAAATAAAGAATGCTGAACAACAGGTGATATCTACATCAGACATCCACACGAGAATGGATGCCGAACTGTGCATTCTTTATGTATTTCATAGACAATTTAGATAACCGCATTTACAACTACCTGATATTTCAGGCGATAATCAGGATAGATAATTGATTGAAAAATACATGGAAGAGATAATTTTTCTTATTTGTTATTTATTGCGAACCTCACGAAAACTCTAGCCGCCTGAATTCTCATCCTGTAAGAATGCTGCCGCCAGACTTCCGACATCCTGCTCTTGCTTGATCTTCTGTCTCGTTTCAATAAAGAAATACAGTCCCAGATAAATAACCGCCATTGCAGCTCGGCACGCCCAGGCACTTCGGTTTATACTTATAAAAATATCGCGTGTTTTTGCGATTTCAAGTCTGGAGGAATCCCTCACAGCTCAGCTACTTGTCTTCGTCACTTGGCATTTAGCCAGTTTCCTACCGCGCTTTGCTTGGTTTCTGGCTGCGCCAGACCGCGCTCGGCAATTAAAAACCTTACTAAAAAGCCATACCGCCAGTCAGCCCTGTTGAGCCAGACGCCTCAAGGTTCATAACGCATTGAATTTTCACGATGTGCAGTCTTTGCAAAATTCGTGTGCAGCGCTCATAGGTTTCAGTGGTCAGTCATTGCCGGTTTAGGTGTTCAAATCAGTCGGTGCACACACATGTGTGCGCTACCCACAAATGCCCACCAAAATTTCAAAGACTGCACCTGAAACCGGTCAGCACTGCACATCGCGCTTATCAACACTGCACATCATAAAATTTCGCTAACACTGCACCTCAAACTTATTTGTACTGCACAGTTGAACTGTATATTTTTACAGTATATGGTTTTTGTGCACGGCGAAACTGTTTGAGGAACATGTTTATGAACACACTGAGCAATGATGTTGTCGTTGATTCGATACAGCACTGGGCCATCCACAATATTGACGCTGCGCTGGAAATACTCGGTGCTGCCAAAAACCGACCCGCAGATACCACACCTTATATAGCCACCGGCGCTTCGGCCTCTGATACATCCAAGCTGGTCCATACCGGATTCCTGATCGAGATGGATCTTGCGTCGCTACGCATCAGGACCACTGGCGGCGTCTACCAACTGGTCGGTCCGGGATTTTTTACCTCGGTCATTCCGAAAACATTGTCGGCAACCGCGCGCGACTCGCAATGCGCTGTGGCATTTTTCCAGAACCAACAGCTTCGCTGGATGCTGGGTGAGGAATGGATGCAGATGGTGTTCGGCTCTTCGCTGTCCGATGCCACGCATCCGTCTGATGTGCGTGGTGGGGCGTGATGCATGAAAATCTTCCTGGCATCCGACATCCATTTTGAATTCCACAACGCCATGGATTGGTTGCCGCCATTGCCTACTGCTGATGTGTTCGATGTGCTGGTGCTGGCCGGTGATATCGGCCATGGCCCGTGGTTGGAGGCAGGCCTGCGCCGGTTGCGCAAACGGTTTCCATCAAAGCCTATCGTGTATGTCGCAGGCAACCACGAGTTCTACCGTGGCAATGTCACGCGCTTGCCGGTGGCTGATGTGGATATGGCCGATTTTTATTGTCTGGAAAAAGGCAGTGTCGAGCTCTTCGGTTACCGGTTTCTGGGTACCACGCTATGGACTGGCTTTGATGCACTGGGGGCTGACTGTGTCGATCGTGCGATGCACGAGGCCACGTACAGCATTGCCGATTTCATGGAAATCCGTACAGAAGACCGGAAGGATTCTTCGGTAAGGCCTGCGCGCATCACACCCGAATACATGCGTGCGTTGTATCACGAGTCAAAAGCTTGGCTGGATGCGGAACTGGCGCAATCGGATCCAGGCCGCACGGTGGTGGTCACCCATTTTCCGCCAGGACGCGAATTCAGGCACGGGCAGATACGGGAGGACATCATCACGGCCTATTTCCAGGCCCATTGCACTGACCTGATCCGCAAGTACCAACCGGCGTTGTGGCTGTATGGCCATAACCACTGGTCAGACCAGCAGCAATGCGGCCAGACACGCATCGTCAGTAACCAGTTTGGCTATCCCAATGAGACAGCGGGATACCGGCCAGATCTGATTATCGAACTGCCCGATGTGTCGGGCGTGACACTATAGGAGACGTGGACATGCCGGATGCCAGCACCGCAGCATCACCACAGCACGACAATCAGCGCTACCTGTTATGCATGGGAGTCTGTGACACCCTGCTGCACGTACCTACGCTGTATTCCGACCCCTATGAGGAGGCATTGTTACTCAAGCTGTCCGGAAATCCGGATCCACTGGCGACAATGCGCCAAGCGCTGACTGTAGTGCCGACGCTGCCCAACGCCATCCCGCTGGGCAAAAAAGGCGAAGCCATGGTGCTGAAACGACCACACCTGCAGGATCTGGTGGAATACATCCAGCAACAACCCAACCTGGATGTTGCCATCATGACCGGTGCGGCCCGGGCGTATGTCGATCTGGTGATGGGTAAAGCGGCACCGGACTTGTTGGCCCTGTGCAAATTCATCTGGACCCGGGAGAACGGCGAGAGGTTTCATGAGCGGGCTGGTGGTCAATACCGCAAGTCGCTCCAGAACATACCGGCAATGATGGGGTATCGCCTTGGCCGGATCCTGATGATGGAGCACGGCCTGGTGGATCCGCGGGAGCTCCAACTGAAGATCTCACCGTACGTCTATCACGCTGAAGCCCCGCAACTACAGGCACAAGACGATGGCATTCCTGACATCATCAGACGCCTCGATATCCTGCTGCAAGTGGACGACATTCTGGCCTTGCGGCGCGAGGAGCATGCGCAATTCATGCAGCTCGCACAACAGCGTAGCGAGTGGATTGCCGAGCAAGGCATTTCACTGTTCGACGCTGACTACCGGCAGCGTATGCGGCTATGCCCTGTCCCACACTTCCGGGCTATTGATGATTGATACATGGCACAGCCACCTGACATTAGCCGCGTTGCGCTGAAAGCTTTTTTCAGGATGGCTGCGAAGTGGCAACTGCAGGATGCGGACATCACCACACTGCTGAACTGCCATCCCGAAGACCTTGATGGCCTGCGCAGCGGAGAGTCCGCGGTACTGGATGACGAGAAGCTCACCCGCATCAGTCATCTGCTCAACATCTATAAATTGTTACAGATATTGTTTGGCTCTGGGGAAAGAGCCTATCAATGGCCGAGCAGGCCGAACACTGCGCCCCCATTCAACGGTCAGTCGGCCATGGCATACATGCTCAGCGGCCAGCTCTCTGATATCGCTGCTGTGCATAACTATCTGCGGGAACACGTTGAGGGGCACTAGGCAGATCTGCGAAACAAGACTTTGGGGATCTCAACTCAGGCAACGTATACTGCCCGACTAGAGGGCGGGTCAATTTTTATACGAACTGCCGAGTACCGAAATTAAGATGTACGGCATTTTTCCACAACAAGCGTCTTGGAGGCGGCACACTGATGTCTACAAAATCCAGTTCTCTGGACGCAGAGCATTACTTGCTAAGTGCAAAACTACTAAAAGAAAAAATACCAAACCCGGATGAATACCCATTCAATCTGGATGTCATTCACAATCTGGATACAATCGAGTTTCATCCAAAAGTCACATTCATCATCGGCGAAAACGGCACCGGCAAATCAACCCTGCTGGAAGCCATCGCCATTGCATACGGCTTCAACCCTGAAGGCGGAACCAAGAACTTTAATTTCAGGACAAGATCATCTCACTCTGAACTGCACAAATATCTACGACTATCCAAAAGCTTCAGGCAAGCAAAAGACGGATTTTTCTTGCGCGCAGAGAGTTTTTACAATGTTGCCAGCAATATAGATCAGCTTGATGAAGAGCCTGGATTCGGCCCACCAATCAAAAATTCATACGGTGGAAAATCCCTACACAATCAATCTCACGGGGAGTCTTTTTTCTCTCTAATGCTAAATAGATTTGGCGGGAATGGCCTTTATATTCTTGATGAACCAGAAGCCGCATTATCACCAGCAAGACAAATAGCAATGCTAGACAGGATGAATGAACTCACAAAGAACAAATCTCAATTTATCATCGCGACCCACTCACCAATCTTACTGTCATACCAAAACTCAAAAATCAAATACATTACTGAAGACGGCCAATTAAAAACAACAGCCTATGAAGAAACGGATCACTATATAACAACGAGAAATTTCATAAACAATTACAGATCATTTTCTTCAAAGTTATTCCAATGAATATTACTTCAATTCATTTGGCTTCAACTCTGGGAAATTCGAGAAAATTGGATTCATCACATCTATCAGAATCCCACCCATAAACTCTCCGGCCATCTTTCGGTAAGTCAAAAATTCCTCTTCTGTAAATCCATTCTGAACAAGAGCAATAGACCGATCGATCTTCCCCCCAATATCCAGCATTAGATCTATAATTTCTGCCGCAGATTTCTTGTCCAATTTATTCACAGTCATCCGGTTCCTCCATACACTCATTCACACAACGCCAAAATGAAACCCCATAATCCTTGGTTGGCAAATGTGTCTCTGTGCACTTGGCTATACATTTGTCTTTTTTGGTTTTTGGGTCCGTATCGGCATCAGATTTCGACGAGTCAGATCCAGTTGCGTTCGCAATAATCCCACCGACAATGACAGCCCCTGCAGCATTTACCGTTGACGCGGTGATGCCGCCTGCAGAACCCTCTGCAATAATTACGCATGCAGGAAATAATGGGCCAACACATAAGCCCGCTGGATCTATATTTGCCACTGGGTTTTGCAAGGCATAGCCGTATGTATTAATTCCTCCACCCAACCCAATCGGATCTGATTGCAGATATCTGCCAATAGCCGGATCGTAATCCCGGTTCCAGTTCTGATTGAATCCAGTCTCCCCATCTGCATACTGCCCCGGAAACCGCAACGGAACAGTGGCACTGCCTGACGCGTAATGGTTTTCTCCAAACGGTGCCTGCACGCGTTCATACACTGGCGCGCCGTCCATATCCCATGCGTACTGCGGCACACCAATATGGTTATTACCCAGATACACCATCGACATCGCCGTGCCGTTGTACTGCATCATTGCTACGCGTTCGCCTTCCACATACACATACTGCCGGATAGGTGAACCATCAGCTTTGTACTCGCCCAACAATTGGCCATCAACATCGCTGTACACAAAATAAGTGGTGATGCCGTTGACGGTTTTGCTGGCACGTTGCCCTAAATGGTTGTACTTGTAAGTAGCATTTTTCTTGTCTGAGTCCTGCGGGTACGGGTCAACCCCATCTGGAATGCCGTCATAGTCCGTGTCATTCGATTGCGGGTTGGTCACGGTCGGATTAGACAGTTCGTCTGTATCGTTAATACCATCGTTATCACTATCGGTGGCGTACCAGTTGGTCTCAGGATCTGTGCCGGTGTTGATACCAATCGGCCAACACCTCAATGCCGAAACCGCTGTACTGTGACCAGCCTGAACAACACAGGTCTTGTCATCACCGGCTCTCACATCAACAGGGTTGGTGATGCCTGTCGGTACAAATGTCTGGTATCGGCTGTTGTCACCCCAGCACACCACCTTGTTGTTGCCCGGCTCGTAATTGCCAGTAACCACACAGGTGTGGTTGGCACCCGCTGCAATACGAACAGGCGAGACCTGTGCAGCAGCAGGAATATTTAATTGACCTTTCGTATTGTCGCCCCAGCAGCGCACATCAGTAGCACCCTGACTGTTTCGTACTATCGCGCAGCTATGCTCATCGCCAACAGCCAAATATAAAGGGCTATCCCCACTTGTAAAAAGCTCAGACCTCGTGTGAAAAGAAGACGGTGCCTGTCCGTGGGAATTATCCCCCCAGCAGTAAATAGGCTCTAAAAAATTACGCAAAGCGCAGGCATGGGCTACGCCTACCTCAATATCAGTAACAAGGTTGGTGTTCTGCAGCTCAGCAGGAATATTTGCCACTACCGGATCCGTAGTGGTGGTGCCCCAGCACTTAACCCCCTGACTCTTACTGATGATGCAAGCATGAGTGCCGCGCACAGCAATGCGAAACGCATCCGTTATGGCTGGCGTCAAAAAATTGTTGGCATCGTGAGTGACAGACACCGCATCTATTCCGGCAAATGCCCATTGAAAACACCAGACACCCTGTGAACCAACCGTACAGGCATCTTCATTGCCATCCACATCAACAGCACGCGGCGCAGGTATAGTGGCAAAGAATCCACCAGTGGCCCCAGCCCATCCCTGTAAACTAGCCATCAAGGGATCCGCACCGAAGACAGGCTCTTCCAGTGCCATTAACAGAGTATCACTGACGCTCGCCGCCGGAGGATCCGCAGGGTTTAGCGGATTATTGCCCAAGGCCAATTCCTGAGCATCCGTCAAACGATCACCGTCTTTATCATTACTGTTATAGATGCGTGCAATGCGGTTTCTCCCCACACCGTTGTAGCTGACAAACGCACCACCCACTACTACTTTGCCATCCCCTTGCAACGCAAGCGCATTGATGGGAGCGCCTGCACCCGAACCCCGGTTAAATGTGGCATCCAGATCACCATTCTCCGCATTGAGTGTAGCAATTGAGTTAGCAAACATCGCGAATTGATTTGTGAAATCTCCAGCAATTACAATCTTGCCATCCGGCTGCAGCGCCAACGCATTAATATTGCCCCCATCCACACCGCGAGAAAAAGGGAGATCAAGCGCCCCGGAAGTACTCGCCCGAGCAATGTGAGCCCGCGCAATACCATTGTATTTGGTAAAGGCACCGGCCAATAAGATTCTTCCCTCACTATCAATGGCCAGTGCGTTGACACCACCGCCAGTGCTAGCCCCTGTTCCGGGATCAAACATAATGTCAAGCATCCCATCAGGTTCTACACTCGCAATATTTACGCGAGACACGGAGTTCACCTTCGTAAATACACCGCCAATGTAAATAGGTGCATTAGGATCAGTGAAGGGATATCGGTCATAGCTGTAGTTGGTAGCAATGGCATTAACTGATGTGCCCGTAATATTCGGAGCAAATGCATTATCCAGATAGCCACTTCCCAGCATACGGGCAAGGTATTTTCTGGTTGTACCGTTAATCGTCGTAAACTCACCGCCGATTAAAATTCCAGTTGAATGCTGGGCAATGGCCTTCACCGCTCCATTGGCGCCGCTGGCAGGTGCAAATGTGGTATTTAGGGTGCCGTCCGTATTCAAGAGAGCGATGCGGTTACGCGTAATCCCATTCACCGAGGTAAAACTGCCGCCAATAAAAATGGCACCGTTATAAAACGTCGGGAGCAGTATTGCGTAGACTGCTGCATTCGTACCAGGATTAAAACCGGTATCCAATGTGCCGTCTGCATTCAAACGTGCAATATTGTTTCTGGCAACGCCATTAACCGTTGCAAAGGATCCGCCGATAACAATTTTTCCATCCGGCTGGATGGCGACTGCATTCACCTGGCCGCTAATACCACTGCCGCTATTGAATGCTTCCAAACTGCCATCGCCGTTGATACGCGCCACATAATTACGTGCGATGCCTTGATAGCTCACGAATGCGCCACCGATGATTATTTTTCCATCACTTTGTAACGTCAATCCGTTGATTGCAGCATTGGAACCGCTACCTGGATTAAATGTGCTATCTAGGGTGGCATCGGCATTAATGCGTGCAATGTAGGAACGTCCCGCAAAGGCTGAGGGGCCAATTTGATAGAAGGAAAAATTTCCGCCGATAACAATTTTGCCATCCGTTTGCAACTGCAAAGCATTGACCTCTTCATTGGGGCCAGCACCATCAGCAAATGCAGTATCCAGAGTGCCGTCTATATTCACGCGCGCAATGCGTGAGCGTGTAACTGCGTTGAAACCGGTAAAAGCCCCAGCAACGACAATTTTTCCAGCACCATCAATCGCCAATGCATTTACAGAACCGCCGGTAATGCCCGTACCCGTGTTGTTCACAAAGCTAGTATCACTAGCACCGTCAGTGCCGAACAAACGTAAAATACGGGCACTTGCAGCACCATTAGCAGAGGTGAACGCACCGCCGATAACAATTTTGCCATCCGTTTGCAGAGCAATGGCATTGACGGCTCCATTGGCGCCAGCAGTAAAACCAGAATCTAAACTGCCGTCCTGATTCAGTCGCGCTATGCGATTCTTGGTTGTACTACCCAGCGTTGTAAACATGCCGCCAATCAGGACTTTCTTGTCTGGCTGCACCAGTATTGCCCTCACAGATGCATTCGCACCTGAACCTCTAAAATCCGTGTCCAGAGTGCCATCCGGGTATAAACGTGCTATACGATTTTTTGTCGCACCATTCACACCCGTGAACGAACCGCCGATGAGTATCTTGCCATCGTGCGCTTGGATGGCTATTGCATAGATATCCCCACCAGTGACGCCAGAGCCTGGGTTGAAAGTGGTGTCCAGCGTGCCATCTACATTCAACCGGGCAATACGGTTTCTGGCAATACCGTTGTATGTCTGGAATCCACCCACAATGACGACCTTACCATCGGCTTGCACTGCCGTTGCGTTTACAGCGCCATCTGCACCGTCGCCATAACCCACGCCGATATCAGCTGCGTTAAAACCAGTGTCCAGATCGCCTGGCAATGCTGCGCCAACGTCCATTGCAAGCAATCCGCCAGCAACAAACAATAATCCACGCAATATTTTCGTAACCAACAATGCCTTATATCCGTTGAATATACTCATCGCTCTTCCCTCAACGATTGATATAAGTGGCATTGTTAAGGCGATCACTATTGCCTGGCAGCAGCAGCAAGCTATTGTCCGTACGCACGGTCGTGCCATCGGGCATATACGTTGTATGGCGGTCATCTATGATGTTGCCACGAGCGTCATAAACGAAGCTGCGACGTGTCTTGCTTGTACCTGCTACAGAAGCAGTCACACTGTTCAGACGATTGCTTGCGGGATCCAACCCATATGTTTCCGTGAACACTTCATCCCAGGTTTGTGTGCCTGAGTTGAAGCGTTGGAATAACTGCTGAGTGCGATTACCCACTTCGTCATACGCGTACTCACGCCGCCCCCATTCGCCTGTTGCTACGAGTAAGCGATCCACGTCATCGTATGTGTAGGTCTCGTCCTGCCCACTATCATTGGCGTATAGAATTTTGCGGATATTGTTGTAATCGTCATACTGCAGCGTGTGCACATCCGTCACAGTTCCATTGTTGAGCAAGCTCCAGCTACTCATTTGGCCGTTCGGGTAAAAGCTGCGCTGGTACTGGTTAGTGCCAACCGTTCCGGAGTTGGTAGTCCAACCAGTGATACCGCCAAAGGGAATGTGTGTAATATTACTCAACAGCGCAGTACCACCTGACGTGCCACCCAGCGCTAACGACACATCTGTTACCTGTCCCTGTGCGATAGCCATCTGGGCGATATGACCATCCGGATACGTGATGGATGCTAATTTGCGATCGGGCGTGTAGCTGTATTGCGTGAGCAAGCTCAATGTCCCGCGCGTTTCGGTTTTGGTTTGTAAATCTCCAGTAGCGTAATACGTATAGCTTGTTTGCCCGGCTGCATCTGTCACCTGGGTCAGGCGGCCTTTACCGTAGGTACCCTGATCGTAGGTATAGGTGACATCCTGATCGGTGCCCGGATAATTAATGGTTTTCAGGCGATTCAATCCATCCCATGTGTAGCTAATGGTCTGCGTATCTATTGTGGCTGTTGGCACAATACCAACCATCACCAATCCTTTGGTTTTAGTGACCAAATTGCCTGCTGCATCGTAGGTATAAGTGGTAACGCCCGTATCAGGGCTTTGCTGTGTCACCAACTCACCCAACCCGTTATAAAAATACGAGGTCACGTGACCCTTAGCATCTGTCACTGAAGTCAACTGATCCGCTTTGTTATAGCTATACGACGTGATATTGCCGAGGGCATCCGTCGTACTTTCTAATCGGGAAGTATTAGTTTCATACGCGTAAGTTGTGTTGTGACTACTCCCATTGCCCAGCATTGGTGGACTGGTTAATGTAAACGCACCATTCGCCCCCCGTTGCGTTTGCACAACACGTGATTGATCATCAACCACATTGGCCGTCACATTACCAACACCATCAATCACATATTTTGGTTGGCCATTTTCATAATATTTATAGTCTGCTTGCCATACATTGGTGTTGATGTTTTGTGCAATAACATTACGCACAGCATCATAGCTAGAGGTTTTTACATCGCCATTGCGATCAGTGATTGTCACCACATCCAGTTTGTCGTAACCATAATTAACAAATGTTGAATCCGGATGTGTAATACGTGTCAGTCGATTCAAATTGTCATATGTATACGTCAGCGTGTAATTAGCTGCATTTTTACTGGTAGAAACACGCCCAACACTGTCATATGTAAATGTAGCAACCACAACACCGTTTGAATCGGTAATCGTCTGTAAATAACCGCCCGAATAAGCGTAGTTTGTGACTTGATTTAACTCGTTAGTAACACTTTTTACTTGGCCATAAGTGTTGTAGGTATATTTAGTCGAATGACCTAGCGCATCGGTGATAGTAGTAGGTAAACGAGGGTTCGCTGCGTCGGCATACACATAGCTCCGAATAAGCTGGGCATCGTATTGATCCCCACAAGAACCATTGGCCTTTCTATAAACAGTTTGCAAATCCATTTGGTTACTGGCGTAGTTGTAGAACATAGCAGTTCCCATAGGATCAACTTTGCACGTCATTTTTCCTAAGCTATTGCGAGACATTTGTGTGTATTGACTGGAGCCGTCATCCAGCACTCGACCAATGTAGGTAGGCTGCTCCGATGTGCCAACGGTATTACCGGTTTGACCGGGATAGTTAAACCAAACACGACTCTCAAGAGGTTTTTTTATGCTTTTCATTACACCGGATGTAGTATTTCCACTATTTAACCAGTGTTTTATTTCTGCCGTACTATAGTCAGGCTGCAACTCATTTCCTTTTACATTCTTTGCGTAGTTATGCTTATCCCAATAAAGCGTGTAACGCAAATGCAGGCTTGAATAACCGCTAATACTACCGCTAGGAACATTATTATCAGCTTGGCTTATAGAACGATCATTAAGAAATTCTGTGCGCTCTTTTTCTCCCATTGGATCGGTTATCACCAATTGTCGAGAGCGGGAGGTGGCAGCATTGAAATAAGGAGGAGCAGTATAGAAAGGATCAGAAGGATTTTCAGGATCGCCGTATTCCGCGGTCTCAAAAATAGTGGTGCCATAGGGTGTTGTCATACTGGTGATAAAATCTACAGCGGGCGCTGTAGCGGTAGGACTGTCGTTATAAGTAAACAATGAGGTCATGCCAACGGCATCAGTAATAGTCTTTAAGCGGTTACTGGCGTCATAAGACAACTGTGCCGTTCGTGAAAATGGATCGGTAATTTGCGTTATCAAATAGATGTTTGCATTGCCATAAGTAAACGTGGTGAGTTGACCGAGGGCATCAGCCACTGAAATTACTCGATTCGACGAATCATAATTAAGCGTTAAAGTATTTCCCGCTCTATCAATCACCTTTTTCAAAAATACACGGCGCGCACTACTACCGGTCGCACCATCGCTTTTGCTATAGATTTCCTTGTTGCCATTTTTCAAGCGACGCTCGTACGACACTGGCGACGTAGACGTGAGTACCAGCGTCGCACCCTGCATCGGTTCCACTTTATAAGCACCAGTCGCTGAGTCATAGTTCGTATATTTCACACTGCCGCCACCAGATACATAGCGCGTGACATCAGCCCCAGGTTGGTCAGGAACATCAGCGATATAGGACAACCAGTTCATTGTCCACTTTGGTCCCACACTGGCGGAACTAGGATTGCTCGGTTGACCCGCTTCGCGTTGGTTATACGTCAATGTTGTGTACACGGCTGGCCCCACAGGGGGTCTGTAACCGACTGGGCTGTCTGTGATATTCAGGCTGACCAGCATCGAATGCACATCATACTTTGGCATGCCAACAGGACCCGGGCACTCGCAAGAGCAGCTATCCGTACCGCTATTTTTATTATCACCACACCCCGTTCTACCCGGATCACCAGCAGTTACATAACCCATCCCGTACACTTTTTCAGCGTCAGCAGTGGCCACTTGCTGCCAGCCTTTTCCCATTTTATTTTCAGGGATCAAAAAATAACCGTCTGACTCTTTGTCCAGTACCTCGGCTGGCACCCATAAATCATCACCAAAGATAGGATCCCTGACGTGATAGAGATTATTTTTAAACCCCAACACGGCCGCATAATGGTTAACCTTCCAATGCGTTACCACAGGAAATGGTAGCGGAGCATTGCCTACACGTTTTGCCATCTGATAAGGCATATTCAATTGTTTTGCCAGATCATTGACTTGCTTCAGATTGAAGCCGTGGGTACCCGAGCGCGCTTTATCCAGCTCAGCAAGAAGCTTGTCATCAGGATTCGTCACCTCCAATACACTGCGCAATGCGCGTGGCCCGCAGAGATAGGCAATGCCCGGATCATTGCGCATAACCCACAAGCCTTCTTTCGCACCTGTTATCGCTTCTGTGGCGGGCCCGACTAATGTACGACCCTTTCCTTCTTCCAGCAGTTCTGCAATACGATCCGCATGCCCGATACGCGCATGCATGCGCGCCAATTCACCGTAGGCACGATCCACCATCGCTTTTTCTTGCACACCTGTCGCCGAACTACCTAGTTTCCAAGCATCTTCCCACGCACTGATTGCAGATGAGAAAGCGCCGTTTTTGTAATAAATAAGGCCAAGATTGGTTTGCAATGCCACTCGCCAAGCAGAATTCGGATACTGTTTCAAATAGGCTTCCAGAATACTGACACCACTGTAGTTGGCCTGCGCCATATACTGCTTCACTGCCTTTTTTAATGCAGCTGTTTCATCATCCGATGGAGTATCTATAGCAAACAAGGGCTCCTCAAAGCCCGGGAAATCAAGCCGAGTGACAACATCGATTTTTTTATCTGCAACAGGGGAATTTGCAAGGGCAAAATCAGGCGACATGCTTGTAAAGCTGCCTAGCAGCAGCGTTAAAACAACGGCAGTGTATCGACGACTAAATGGCATCATTTTGTTGCTTTGCACTTCAATCTCCTTTTATATAATTTCCGTGTCACTACCAACCACAGCAGACTCGGATTGTTTTTATTGAAACTGCCTATTACTGCATGCCTTGCATTCGATCTCGAAAAGATCTCCCTGCTGATGCCGATAAATCAATGGCAGAAACCAAATTGGAAGCAGGCAATGATTTTTTTACACCCAACCTACCCTGCGCCATCCCGTAACTGACCCCAGGAAACAACAAAGTTTCGTAACTCTCGCCGCGTTTCAAAACCACTGAATCATGCAATACACTGTGCAAAGTTGCACCATCAGGCAGCGCATCCCCTACATAAAAACGCTCTGTCTGATTGTTTACTTGTATCAATGCACTGGATTCTTTCGCATCACTCATAGCCATTGCACCAACCAACACGAGATTAAAGTATGTTTTGGGAGTTGGCACCACTATAAGCGGAGCGACGCTATTGATAGGCACTTGCCCAAACAAGTGCAATTCTGCGATTTTTTCAAGCGACATGCTCGGCGCCTGCATCACACCGGACTTAATTATTAATTGGCTATCACCAATGTCGCGGCCGGATTGGATATTTCGCAAACTCACAACCTGAAAGACAAAAAATAAAAACATAATCGCCAGACATCCAGCAAACACCGTTCCTTGCGGCATTGCCATGAGGCGAGCGATCAACAATTTTACGGTTTGCCGCATCTACTCGTTCCATTCAATCGCTCAGAGTTTACACATGTTAAATAAACCCATTATTGTTTTTTATTCGACCTGACTTGGCCTTAGAATGAAATTTCAGACAAAAACCAACACAACCGCCAAGTGTAAAAACTTAGGGTCGTAGTGGCTTGTACATCAGATTGAAGGGAGTATGCCGAGCGGGAGAGGTAAACAACACGCTTCATCCCTGAAACCAATCAACCAGAACCCACCACCGGATAGAACCGGCTAACTCTAATAGATTACGCCAACAATTTAAAGAGGTGATCTTGCCAAGTAATCGAAGTTCTTGAGGGATACTTCTTTCGAATGATTAATGTGCTGCAGGATATCCTAGCCATCATCAGGACAGGCAATAACATAGAGAGGAAAGGACTGATTGACATTGAATGGGGGCACGCCGTTATCCCTGTGTTTAATGACAATATTCATAATCTTCTCACCCTATACTGCGTGAACAAAGAATAATTGCACTTTATCCCACTTCTGAAGCTTCATGGGAGCGGTTGGCTTCCTCTATATCTTGTTGTGAGTCACTAGCATTTTTAGCGCGACCTTCGAGTACGGATATGAGCTTTTCGCAAAACTCTTCCGCAGTTTTTTTAGGATTGTGTTTGATGTGCGTTCGAATTAATAAGGGCAACGTTTCAGGGTTTGGCCACCCAGGTTTTCGGCATACCTCTATTAAAAAAAGCCTCAAAAGCTCGCTAGGTATCGGGGCATTGTCGCTGGTATGTAATACTACAAGACTATGCTTGTCGGTGGCTTTCCTTTCCAACTCCAAGAGATATTTGGTTCCACTCCAATTCGCAACTTCCACAATCACTACCGCTCTCGGACGAGCCAGCTCTGTCGGCATGAGATGCCAGTTTCTGCGGCCTTTAATTCTGGATGGAAGGTGAGCCAATACTTCACCATTCGGCAAAGTATACCCCCCTCCAAGGCCAAGAGTTTTAATCGACCAGCCAATCGTTCTAGGAGATTTTTTCATCAACCGAATGACGTGTATAAACGTTTTAATGTCACTCGGAATGCCATTGGTGAAAGGATTTTTTTCATTGATGGACGCCGAGCCTGTTTTAGAGTAGCTGTGAGTACCTTCGCCAGTCCCAAGATTGTCAGCGAGAGATTCGGAAAAATATTTAAAACCTGCTGATTTGCATTTTTGAACATCTTTTTCATTTTTATTTAAGGGTTTGTTAATTAAGTCTGGGAAGATAGATTTGAAGCCACCGGTTTTTATTTTTTTACGTTTTTTGTCCGGCTCTTGTTGTGAGGTAAATGGCAGTTCATCCTCTTCACGAGTTTGCGAAGGCTGTAAACCGGCGTAAGCATTTGCCGGAAGACTAGGATCTTCTGAGTTCGAGCCTTTACGGCTGTCATTGTCCCTGCCTATATAAATATTTTTGTAGGGCATTGGCATCGTGCAGCAGGAAATTTTAGTTACCAAAAAAGCCCACACGCCATTTTTGTTTAATCCATCAGGCCTTTTAATCTGTATGCGCTTACCCTCAACGCCCAATTTGGTCTTCCCTTGAAATGGAAACCCAATTTTGATGTGCGACCCTAGCCAAGGTATTTTAGATGACCTCATGGCATTTACTGTTTGGATTTGTAGGGACTGGTGAAGATTTTTTGTTTCCTTTTGCATTACTTCGGAGCAAAGCCATCGACCGAGTAAATAGGCGTCATCGTCACCAACATTTTGTCTGAGGTGGACAAACACATCGCCGTTGTCGTTTTGACCACTCTTAGCGGCTGCGAATGCTTCGATATACTTGTCTTCAAGGACATAGCGGGCGGTGATATCTGATGTCATGTAGTAGGTTCGCAACATCTCAATAGCAGGGATGACGAGATAGCAAAAATCCTTACTCTTAGCCGAAATCACCAACACCTCTGAGTCAGCAAGATCCCTAAAATGATTGCCAACCGAATAATAATTCCGTGGAATTGGCGAGACGGGAGTTGAAGCTATTTGGACAACTCCGCCCAGACATGTTCGAACAACTTGACCTGTATCGACCTCAGCCCACCTAGGGGACAAAAAGTCATCTTGTGAATGGCATTCCTGCTTATGCCACAGACTGCCTATAGAAACGACAGGGAGGTATGACGCGCTGATGGATATTCGAGTCTGATTAGTGGATAGCGAACTATTTTTTAGTACCTCTTCATCGACCCAATCATCCTTGAGGGCAGTGAGAAATACTTGAATCTCTGGAACGCTTTCCACATTACTGGTCCAGCGCACCCGGTCAATCCAATCAACTCGCCAGAGTCTTTGATCCTTTGGAAACTCCTGAATCACAACCTTTTTCATGTGCCTGCTCGCAATTATCCGTATTAGTCCGCAGATAATTATGTCAGCTCGCACTTATTTATGGAATTAACAGCCGCCGCCCACCAGCGCCACCGCCGAAGCGGTGTGATGCGGCTGACGAAAAGGT
>CAZYIA010000007.1:0-32207 GCA_964646765.1 uncultured Candidatus Saccharibacteria bacterium
GGGCCCAACGAAGTGATGACACCGATTCATGACCGGATGCCGGTGATTCTCCGGCAAGAAGACTGGCAGGCCTGGTTGAATGCGCCGGAGGATGAAGTGCAAGGCATGGTCCGGCCCTATGATGCCGAGCCCATGCAGGCTTGGCCGGTCAGCCGTCGAGTCAGCAAGACTGTGGACGATAATGCAGACCTGATCGAGCCGATTGCACCGCAGACGGATTCTCAATGACTGATCTATCCCGCTTCACAGAGCACTACAAGTTGGCCGACCTGTTGATCGATCAGGCCAGCAAGGAGCAGCTTGCTGAATGTGCCCGGCTGCTCGCGCTCAATCTTGCTCACTATCAAGGGCTATACGGCGAGGTTCCGCTGAGCGAGACCTTAGCGTTGCTCGATGCCACTAAACCAAACGACGAGCAGGCTTTGCTGCTGACAGACGGGATGGAAGTACTGATCGGGGTTCTGGGCAGTGTCCTCAGTGGACTAGGCGAGGAGAAGCACTAGGAATGGGTTCCACATCGGCTCCAGAGCAGGTTTCGGTTCAAGACACGGAACAGCCGATAGACGTCGTTGCCATCCGAAGGGCGCGTCTGAAAGAGTGGTTTGCAGGGCGCGCGCTTCCAGCGGACAGAAAGAGCTACTTGTCCTCTCTCATTAATGGAAGGGCTGCTTTTGGCGAGAAGGCAGCCCGGGGACTTGAGCGGTTTTACAGGATGCCAAAGGGACACCTCGATGGGCCATTTGCAGAGAAGGTGTTAACGCTGGGGGATCGAGTTAAGCGATTCCGGAAAGCAAACAAGCTGACTCAACAACAACTCGCCGAACGCGTTGGCGTTACCCAAAGCGCTATCGCAGCCTGGGAATCCGGCAAACGGGAGGTGCCCAAAGGGGATAACCTCTTGAGGCTAGCCGAGGCATTGGGTTTTGACGCTGACAGGCTGATGGGCACAGCCAGAACACCATCCGAAATAACACCTGAGGCGGCTCAACTGCTAGCAGTGTTCAGGGCCTTGCCAAAGGATATGCAGGTGATCGCCATCAAGCTGGTTAAGGCGTTGAAGTAAGGGCGGAGGTCCCGGGTGGAGGTTTGTCAGATAATAGCGACCGCCTCTTTATCGGCCAAAGTGGACTTTGATGGCCTCTATGATTCCACTACGCTATTACAGCAAAAGAGTCAGCCAAATCAATTAATCAATCAAGCTTGAACTGCGCCCTAATTTCAAATGACTATCCGCTACGAGCCAACCCATTCAATGAATCAAGTTTCAAATGGACGCTTTATTACGTATGTCGAACACGAGGAACTCGTGAGGGAGCTTCTAGAGTCCATTGGAGATTTCTTCAAGCAAGTTGAGGCTAAAGAACTCTCGGCTGAGGACGCCGATACAGTAGTGCGGGCTTTCGTCAGGATTCGTATGTGAGGTAGTTGGTATGGGGATATGCAGCAGATGTGGGAATCCTATCGAATTTCGTTATATCAATGGACGATGTATCCCCTTTCACTTTTACGGCAGTTGCATCGGCGCAAGCGGTTCAAATGCTACTGATTTTTCTGGATACAACACCAGCCGTGAGAGCACTTGCTTCAGTACCGATTGCCCAAAATGTGGATGCGAGGTTTTCTTCATCAGACACAATGGTGGCAGTGTTTGGATTGACCCTCCTCTGGGTCCACCCTGGTATAAACACTCCTGCTTTGATCTTCACCCGGAACAGAACCTAAAGAAGAGCCTATTAGAAGAATATAAGTCACCACTACCTAACGCACTGGAAGAAAGAGAAGGTGAGTACATCCTTGGGGTAGTCAAATCAACTCGGGTTGACGTTTATAAGAGATTTACAGATATTCAGTTCGAAACCGGAAAGAATGAGTCGAAAAACATAAGATTACTGCATAATGCCGGGTTCTTACTTGGGAAGCTGTGCGTGTACGACAATGCACAATCTGAAGTTTTTCCCCTTGATGAGCCTCAATATGTTTATTCAACATATGAGCCCTCATCAATCAACTCTGAATCAGTAAAATGCCCAGAATGCGGTATTTTACTCAATTTAAGCGAAATTGAGCGCCATCGAAGACTGCAACATAATTATAAAGTTAAGTGCCCAACATGCAACATTAATGTCAATCCTAGAAACCTGTACCAGCATTTAAAGATCACACATGGATACAGAGAATCTGCTTCAAACATGGGCCTGATGATTTGTCCTGAGTGTGGCGTACAACTCAATCCAAAAAATCTCTATAAGCATTTAGTCCGGCAACACGGAATCAAATAGCAGTTTTCTAAGTTTTAACTAACTGTACAAATAAGTATTCACTAAAATTCCAGTCTCTATCTGTATTTCAGCGGCCACCTTGTCGGTCCAATATTAGCTTCCGAACATTAAATTTACGCTTCTGCTAAGCTATCTGAGCTCATCAAATTTGAGCCGGACAGGCCTGATATGTGGTCGTCTTCATTATGCTGGTGTTCCTATTGGGTTTGGCCACCGTTCAAGGCAGCCATGACGCTCCAACCAAGTGATTAATTGTTGTGAAATGCACATGGCTAGGATTCAATGCGCCTAAAGATATGGACATCGTGATCTTCGGTGTACAAGAGATGCCCCTTTGGGCAGTGCCAACGTGATGTCCATTCTGACCAAGACCCCGAAACCTTCCGGTTTTCTGCTTCTTCATCGATATCCGTGATAGCGCACCCACACTCTTTGCATGTGACTGTGGCAATACCGTCCCTTATGAAGTTCAGCACATAGGCGTCAAGGATGTCTACGAACGCCGTGGGAAGGTAGCTGGCCTTGCTGTCTGTTAATGAGGCTGCCTGAAGCCATCTGGGCATTGCCTTTCGGGCGACTTGAGATTCCTTACTGCCGCCGAAGGTTGATTCGGTTAAGTGACGAACGAATGGCTCAAGCTTGCTCGTCGGAACTTGAACTTCGCAACGGTACTTCTGCGAGTAGCGGTCTGAGGCGACGATGACATGCTTTGAACATGGCGGAAGTGATGCCAGAAGTTTGCTTGTTTCGCCGTCGAGATCAAACAGAGGCCCTCCACCAAACAGCCTATTTAGAAAGCCTATCATGACGCCTCCACTGTGAATTCTAATCTAAGGCTTAGCTGACGAATGGGCGCGCGCGAACCAGATTTTGCGACGCCTAGCAGGGATTGCGAAATTTTCAATGATGTAGGGAAGATAGTGAACCATTTTCTAGTTCGCAAAATTATTAGGGTACACACAGCTTTCTCTCGCTGCGCGTTAAAACGGCTGGTGTGCGCGAATAATTGGTTTGGCTGACTTCCAAGGCTAACGGCCGCTGCGGCCGATAATTAGCTGACTCCAGTGGTTAGAAAGCGCTTCCGTAAAGTGGCAATGGCCGTCATTTGCAACTGGAGATCGCAATCATTTTGATCGAACCACCTTCTGATTCTTACTAAGCAATAGCCAGTCATGACAAGGGAATCTCTAGACCTTTCGGTTCCACGGGGCCATACCAGCGCTCGCCGGCAGTGGCCAGAGGGAATCCCTAGACCTTTCATGTTTCGAGGAGCGCCAGGGATTTTCTAGACCTTTCACTTTCACAGAAGGTGAGCCATTACTATCGGTGCCACGCCCGCAACAATGTCTTCAAAGCGGGCGCAGTCACAGGGAATCTCTAGACCTTTCGCCCCTACCGCCCACTCAAGCGTTTGCCAAAGCGACAGTGGGAATCTCTAGACCTTTCGTCCCTGCACGGGCGCACGACCGTTTGCCGATCTTGGCCGGGGGGGAATTTCTAGACCTTTCGGCATCGCAAGGTCCACGCCATCACTTGCCCGGTAATCTACGCGAGGGCCTCCGTAGGAGGCAGGCGGCCCCTTTCATAGGACTCGACGCTGCGTGCTGCCCAGATCCCCAGATATGCGTGGCCTTTTCTTGACGCTAAGAATCTCTGCGCATTCGTAAACTTGTTATTCGCCCAATCTCGCGCGGGTCATTTCACGAATCTTCAACCATGTCTTCGATTGTGGATCCCATCGTCACAGCATTTTCAGACAGTTTGCCCAGCCACTGGGCGTTGAGGACGGCTTGCTGGTTCGTGAAATGACCCTCGCTAAGGAACCAACCGGCGCATATTCGGGGGCTGCAGCATTGAATATTAAGAGCAAGTCAGACAGGACCAAGGATCCCTTTATATTTGTTGTTCTCCAACGCATAAATATAGTTAGGCACTCACGTCCTTCACGACGATGCTCACGTCACCATCGTCTAGGTACATAGCTTCACCGTTCGGCATTTCGAGCACCCGGGTAATCGCATCCTTCACGGCAATGGCCAGCTCTCCGGCATCTGCTTCGTCGGTTTCAATTTTCACTTCAAGCGTCAAAATCATGTCGTCTCCTTTGTTTGCGCCATGCCTAACACGACGCTCGTTCGGAGCCGCTGAAGCGGCCCGCACAGCTTAGGCGTTAGCCAGTCACGACACGGGAATCTCTAGACCTTTCATCTACTGTGGGCCTGCATCACCGGGGCATCGGTGTGCCAATGGGTATCTCTAGACCTTTCGGCATCGCAAGGTCCACGCCATCGCTTGTCCGGTCATTTACGCGAGGATCTCCATAGGAGGCAGGCGGCCCCTTTCGGGGGCCATGACGCTGCGTGCCGCGTGCCTAGTATCCCTAGATAATGCGTAGCTTGTTACTCGCCCAACCTCGCGTGGGTCATTTCACGAACCATTGAACGTATTCTCGAGCACGGATCTCATCGCCAGGGCAATTTCAGACAGTTTGCCAAGCCACTGGGCGTTGAGGACAGCTTGCCGATTCGTGAAATGACCCGCGCCAAGGAACCAACCAGCGCATAAATAAGGATGGCGGCCGTGGCCGGCCGCCGCCCACCTGAGGATTCACTGCACATAACGCCGCCTTGACACGACATGGACGAATCATCCCAAGATATGCGTGGCCTTCTCTTGGCGTTAAGTATCCCTTCGTATTCGTCATACGTTTTAAATAACATCCTGTGGGTCATTTCACGAATCGGCAAGCTGTCCTCAACGCCCAGTGGCTGAGCTAGACGATGAGCGCCGACGGGTTTCCATTGTCTGGATTCAGGAACTTACGTTGCATTCCCTTACCTATATTTGGTAATTGGAGTTATCTTGCCGCCACCCAGTGCGGCCCGCTCCCTAGCCCACGCCTCCCGCTCGTCCCACAACTGCTTAATCAGCGACATTTCCCTAACCAGGGCTTCCTCCCAGAGTTTCCGGTAGCGAGTAGCCTCGGCCTTGGCCTCGCCGAGACGCGCCCGCATTTCATCCCGGGGCTTGGCTTCTTCAATCGCCGCTGCATCAATGGCCTCGATCAGACCCCCGAAGATTGGGCGAGATTTTTTAATTGTGCCTTTCTTGCGTCCGGCTTCCAACGAAACCGAGTCTTTGGTTATCCTGGTCCCGAACGGGACATTAACCGGCTTACCCCGCTTCAGGCGCTCCAGTGCCTCCCAGTAATCTTTGTGAATGTCAGGCACTTTCAGCTTCCATGGAAGTTGCTGCAACGCATTGGTTGGGCCGCCATTCGCGCTCCACTCGCTCCAGCGCCTCTAGTTCTTCCCGCTCCATCTCCTCATTGATCGAGCCGGGCGTAAGGTGGGCCATCGCCGCCCGCTTTAGCCGAATTGTCTGCACGACCTTCGAGTGCTTGCCGACCAAATGCTTGCAGCCTTCAGTCGCGCAAACAGTGTCGATAAGGTTCAAACCCTTGCGGGTCTCACACACACCCGGTCGAGTACACCCCCCCAGCGGCCCGTCACGGTAAGCGAGAAGCCCGGCCTTCATTTGCTTGGTGACCTCCTCACGCGACATAACCTCCCCACGCTTGTGTTGGCGCTGGTAGTAGATGCCAGCCCCACCGAACATAGGCTCGCTGCTGTTGAGCACATCGCACACGAACGCAAGCATCTCCGCCTCCTCGGCGCCGTCCTGCCAGTCGACTGCAATATGTTTCTTATAGCCTTTCGGGTCGTCCTCGATGAAGTTCTTGCAGAAGGTGCTGCCGCGCCCGTAGTACAGCGCCATCTCACGCGTGATGTGCTGCAACTGCCGGCGCAGGGAAGCGAGCCGAACCAGGCCGCTGGCGTTGGCATAGAGTGCCAAGCTCCGGCGCAGCTGATGGGTGGTTAGCGGCCAGTGTCGGCCTACAGCAAACTCGGGCTCCTCGCGCCAAGCGCGGAAGGGATCGATCTGCTCTAGCTCGGCGATATCCTCTTCTTCTATGAGTGGAGCAAGGCGGGATAGCAACGAATCGTCAATTCGGGGTAGCTTTGTTCCAAAGACCGCAATGCACCTTTCCTGCGAGCGATGTCGCCGCAACATCCATGGCAGGTAGTCGCTTGAAGGGAATAGCGGATAGGCGTCCCTGTGGTCCTCTGCGTCGTTCGGCATGACACCGATAGCATCGTAGACCACGGCGGCAAAGTCCTGCGCCAGCCTAATCGCCCGAAAGCCATCGCGCTCGGTCGTGACCCACTTTGTCCTGACACGCCGACCTTTGTTGAATTTGGTCGTGGTGCCCACGATCAGGCAGTGCTGGCGCCCATGAAGGCTCTTTTCCTGGACCATACAGTAGTATGGTAAGTAACGTGCCTCAGTGTCCCTCATGCCGCTGAATACATGGATATGCAGCTTGCACACTTGGAAGATCTCGCGGACGACGCCAGCAAGAGACCGCAACCGATTGATCTTGTAGCCGCGTTTCTCAAGGTAGGCGGCGAGGCCGTGCTTCTCGATCATGTCACGAGTGGTCCAGCTGCGGCGTGAAGCTCCGGACACCCTGGCCTTCCGGTACAAGGCAACAGCCTCGCGCAGCGCCGCCAGAAGCTGGGGCTTGTGCGATTCGATATCATCGAGTTCTGCCGAAAGATTGTTGATCAGTCCGCCATAAATGCGTGTCGGCAGGGGCGCGTACTGCCTAGCATTGTCGCGGCACTTCTTGCTGCGTCGTTCCAGGTCTTTCCAACGCTTCGGTGCTGCCAATGTAAAGCCCAATTGCGTTTCTGGATCAAGTTGTCGAAAGAAGGTGAGCCATGTTATCCATGTAGCCACGGTTTGATCGGGCAGCCCTGCGCCGAAGGCGTCCAGCAAGGGTGTTTTTGTTAGTACGTCCCGAACCGAGCATGACTGCGCCTCGGCAAAGCGCGCAAGAAGACGCAGGGTGGCGAGCTTGCGATCAAGTGTCCTTGGCGCGTTCTCTTTGCCATAGTAGATCTGCCGAGTCATCAGAAACTGCAACTCGCGTATACGTGATTCGCGCTCATCCGTAACATCCCCCCTAACAGCTGTCAGCTTGCTCGACTCATTCTTCCAATAGAAAAAGTGCAGCAAGAACCGCGTATGGTGAGCGGTGTAGGCCTCCCATGGCCAGACAAATTCGTAGACTGTGTGTGGTTTGCCATCTAACTCCCGAGTTATGATGTGATCAAACGGCAGCGCCACCCCCCAGTCCTCTTCCAACGGGTCGGGCCCTTGGATCCCGGCGGGCAAGTTAAGGCAGGCCTCGATCTTCATACGATGATTCCAAGCTCAAGAAACAGCTGGAATTTGTCCGCAAAGAAGGGGGTGAGGTTGGCGTTCTCAAACACGTCTTTGCGCACCCACTCAACCATCGCGCGGCAGTTCGGAAAAGCGGCGATCTTCTCGAGGTCCTCGTCGCACTTGGTGATCAACGGGCGCATGGCTTCCTCGTGCTGCGGACCAAGGATAACTTGCTCCATAACGAAGGCGGCCGAGGTCACCTTGCGCGCGTCTTCCTCGCAAGCGACCAGCACCCGATGAGCGCAAAACAGGCAGCCTTGACTGTCCTTACAGTTCGGCTTGCGTGGCACTTCGTCAGCCAGCGCCTCGGGATGACCAAAACTCTCGCAGCGTCCGCCTTCCTCCAGAGAGCGGGTACCGGCCTTCGCCTTGATTGCGGTAACGCGCTGCCGCTTAGCTGACTCGGCGACCGCATTGAGGAACAGCGATAGATCTTCGCGGTGATCATTCACTGAGCCGGCATCGTAATGCCTCTGCGCGGTCCGCTGAGAATTCTGCAGCACCTTAGCTGTGATCGATGCATCGTGATGGCGCTGGTACCAATCGGCCACGCTAGCACGGATCTTTCTCGACCCCATGTGGGGAAGGCGAGGATCGATGGTGCACAACAAATTATTATGCGACCTTAGTGAACCTATTCCGATCTGTCTTGCCGGCTTGGCGTAATCGTTCCCTAAGGTAAAGAAAAGGTAGGGGAAAGCTTTATCGCCAAGCAGGTACTTGCGCAGCGCCATGAACCTGCGCAAGGACGGCATAAATGTCGCCGGAGTGACCAGCGTAATTTGCTTGCCACTCGCCCGAAACTTTATCGAACGATATCGCTGGTTGCTGGTAGCGGCATCGATCTTCCCGTCGGTCTCGATTTCCCGAGCCACCGACTCGTTCGATGCGGTGTTGCAATAAAAAAGAAACAAGAAGGCATTGTGGGCAACCATGCTAAGCAGGATTCGCACAGGATCTCGTTCGTCGGAATTGGCAATATCGATCCTGGTTTGCGCATTAGCTATGAGCCTCTTTGCCACCTTGCGCCTACCAGAAGGAAAGCGGGACTCTGCGTACCGATGCAGGATCTCGTCGGGCGTGGCTACTCGTCCCGCAGCGTAGTCATTGGCCCAATAGCTGTTCTTGAGCTTTTCGCGTTCGGCGCCCCATCGGTGTGGTGGTAGACACCAGAGCTTCTGTGCAGGGAAGAGCCAGAGATGGTTTTCTGGCCAACCTATAGTTACCGGCAACTTGAGCTTGTAGGGAAACGGCTGCCGCCCGAGCACTAGATCGCAAATGCCATCGAACAGCGCTTGGTTGAGCGCCATGGCGTGAGTGAAGTCGTGCTCTGCCAAGGGCTCGGTTCCGCCCTTGGGGCTGCAGCGTATCTGCACCTTGCGTGTCCCGCGATGAAGATCTTCAAGGCCGGTTGTGGCTTCTAGAAGCTCGCGAATATAGTTAAGCCTTGTATTGTGCGTCTGCGCAGAAAACTCCTGCCGTTGGTAGCGCTCGCGGTTATCTCCTGCCCAAGCTTGATAGGCACAGCGTGTGGCGTCACTACCAGATAGGCAGTTATGCCAGCCATTGGCATCAGCCCAGTCAAGGAACGCTTTGGAATGGTTCGCATAGCTCATTACTGTGGCTATGCGCTTACCATCATTTGTGACGAGCCTAGAGAGCGCATCGATAAGCCCTCGAACCTGTCGAGGACGCTGCTTAAGGTAGGAACTTAGCACGACCTTGCATGGCTTGCCCTTCTTTCGATTCTCGGATGAGCGCATGGCGTAGCAAAAGGCGCCTACGTCCCAGTAATGGCGGCCGATCTTCAGGATGACCTGCTCTGGATGCAGGATCCGAGTATTCTTGGCGAGCGGCAATTCGAGAGTTACTGTCTGACGAGTGGCGAAGACCAGCTCTAGAGGCTTATTCATCTGCCCCCCCCATGCCCCTCATTGCCTGCGCGACCCATACTTGCAGCTGTTCGCCATAGCTGTTCACCGCCTCGTAGATAGCATCCATCTGGCTGCGAAAATTGAGATACGCGTCCGTAGTAACCAAGCTCTCATGCCAAAGCAGGTCCTTCACGATCAACCGCGCTCGAATTAACGTCATCGTTCCCTCTTGCACCAAGTTCGTCAGCTGTTCAGTCATGTTCATGCCGAAGCTGGCTCGAAGGTCATGGATACGATAATGGAAGCGCTTGTCGTGATGCTCGCGCACGTAAGGAATGACTTGCTCCTTGAGAAACTGCCGTACCGGTTGGCCAGTCTTCTCGTGGCGCAGGTCGAGGTTCGGGTTAAAGCGCTGAGAATCCGCTTTGGCCCTGTAGTAGGGATTCCCCTGCTGTGTCAGAAAGAGATACGGGTCAGGGTGCTCACCGTATTTGCCCACAAACCTGCGCCCGCGCTGCCTGGCGCGCTCGGACAGAGCATAGGTACGAAGCACTTCAAATACTGGACGCGGGACCTGCAAGACGCCGTTCTTGTCGTTCTTGGTGTCGATACCCGTTCCCGGTCCAGCCTTAAGCTTGAAGACCTCACCATCACCAGTCAGCGCCTTGCTGTAGCCCGGATCTGCTAGCGTGAAGTGCCGCATACGTAGCGTGCCGGCAGTCTGGATGCGCGCCCCGGTGGCCAACATGAATAGTTGGATTAGATAGCACTCGGTGTTCCCCTTGGCCAGGGTAGCCTCAAGAATCCAGCCCTGCTCCTTGCTGGTCAGTGGCCGGAGCTTGCCTCCATCCTGGATAGTGCCTTCGAAGGGATCCTCCGACCTGGGCGCCCGGATGCTGACATCTGTAGAAACAACCTGCTTGGATACTGTGTCCCCGATGGCCGTCTTGAAGGCAAGTTGATACTTTGTTTCCTCCCACGGCGGGTGTTCTGGCAGAAAGTGTCTTTCGTCGATCATCCAGCGGTAAAAGGCGATCACTGTTCCCATGCGCCGCTTGGCGGTTGCGGGGGCGATTTCGCCGGCTTGTATCAGTTGCTGAAGGTGACCACGGTAACGATAGGTCGGCCGCCGTAACTTGATCTTGGGGAACTGGATCATCAGTTCGTCGGGGCGGTCGTGGGTATCCAGCCACTCCTTATAAGCACCCAGATCGTCGGCTCTGCTCTGGTATGTCGTCATGGACGGGACAGTTTCCGCATCCAACTGGGCGAGGATGTAGAGGTTGCCGATAGGCCAAGGTGCAGCATTGCGGTCGAGCACGATCGGCAGGAGATTGTAGGAAAAGCCATGTTCAAACTCATCGCTCACAACATGGCGGTAGTGATAGGTCAAGGCCTGATGTCCCTTTCCCTGTTTAATGACTCGCTTGAGCGCGCGCGGATCATCGCTCGTCGTCAATTCTGACAATTGGAAAACAGGCAAAAGGACCTTGCGCCGCAACTCCTTCATCGGCTGGCTTTCCGCAAATCCATATGCTGGTTCCGGCTAAGAGATTTGCACTTCACGACCGTTCTCGATCACAGCCAGATGCACATCACTCAACCGGTATTGGCCGCCCGGCCCCCCCTTCACAATGTAGCCACAAAGATCGTCAGGCCAGACACATACAGGGAATGGCAGCCCCCATTGGCTCGGGTATTTCTTAGCGGTGTCGTTCTGGTAGAAATACTTGGACGACTCTCTAATTCGCGCATAAAGCCGCTGACCTTCCAACGCCTTCTCTCGCATCTCACGCCGATATTCGGCAATCGTCCGGCGCGCAGAATCCTCTGTGGACCGCTCGTGCTCGATGTCGCTCATGGTCTTCCCCCGAGCCGCAGCCATTGTTGCGTCAATCCGTAACCCAATTTGTTCTCCTTTGCCGCTGTAGCGTGTTGCGTAAAACTCTAGAACAAATTGCAGCTATAACTTTTCTCCTCCGTGAGTTTTTTTGCCCCACTTGGGGCCGACTTGAATCGCCTCAGATTTTCGACACGCTGTCGAAACCGCCTACGGAGACACGACGGTTGCGTGGTACATTTCAAGCCCATGAGAACAATGCAAAACCCGTATGCCAACCCTTAACTGGATCGGCAAGGAAGCCGTCGTCAAACACCACAAGGAGGTACCGTTCAGGCTGCTTGAGCCGGTGGCCGAGCTGTCGTGCGGTGACGCTGACAGCGGCAATCTCATTGTCCAGGGCGACAACCTTCACGCCCTCAAAGCGCTCCTGCCACGCTACGCCGGGCAGGTGAAATGCATCTACATTGATCCGCCCTACAACACAGGCAATGAGGGCTGGGTATACAACGACAACGTCAACAGCCCGGAAATCCGAAAGTGGCTCGGCGAAGTGGTGGGGAAGGAAGGCGAGACACTGGACCGCCACGACCGCTGGCTTTGCATGATGTATCCGCGGCTGGTACTGCTAAAGCAGTTCCTAACGGACGACGGAGTACTCCTCATGTCCCTCGATGGCAACGAGCATCGCTTTGCTGAATTGCTTCTCGATGAGGTATTCGGCAGTGCAAATCGCATCGAAACCTTCATTTGGAAGAAAAGCTACGGTGGTGGGGCAAAATCGAAGCAAGTGGTAAATCTCCATGAATACGTCCTGTGCTTCGCACGCGACAAACAGAAGGTCGGTGAAATTGAGCTCCCACCGAGCGAGGAGATAAGGCGGTACTACAAATTCCAAGACGAGAAAATTGCGACTCGTGGCCCCTATCGCCTACAGCCGTTGGCAACGAACAGCATGGATGCCAGACCAAATTTACGCTACGCGATCCCATTTAATGGGGAAGAAATCTGGCCAGAGAAACAATGGCAATGGTCAAAGGAGCGCACGTTGGCAGCCCTGGCTGCGAATGAACTCGTTATTAAGAAAGTCCGCGGTAGATGGTCAGTAAATTACAAGCAGTACCTACGTGATGACGATGGAGTGGAGCGTGGCTCAAAGCTGTACTCAATAGTCGAATCCATCTACACCCAGCAGGGAACGAACGAGCTCAAGTCCATGTTTGGCGACGGCAAGACATTCGATTTCCCAAAACCCCCGGCGCTCGTGAAGAAATTTGTGCAGGCTTTTACGCACCGCGATTCCATTGTGCTCGACTCCTTTGCCGGAAGCGGGACGACCGGTCACGCAGTGCTAGCTGCCAACGCTGAAGACGGCGGCAACCGCCGCTTCATCCTAGTCGAGATGGACAATAGCATCGCCCGCAGCGTGACCGCTGAGCGCGTGACGCGGGTGGCACAGGGCTATACGAACGCCAGGGGCCAGACAATTGCCGGCCTCGGCGATGGCTTCCAGTTCTGCACTCTGTCGACAGAGCCACTCTTCACAGGGGATGGTCCGATACGTGCAGACGTAACGTACGAGCAACTAGCCGAATTCGTATGGTTTATGGAGACGGGAACCGGTCTGGCGCATTCGAATTTCGGCAAAGGCAAGAAGCGTTCACCGTATCTGGGCACACACAAAGGGCGTGCGGTGTTTCTGCTCTACAACGGAATTCTCAAGGACAAGACCGACGCTGGAGGCAACGTGCTGAACGGCCGCACCCTGGATGTCCTGGCCGAGGCTGTATCGAACTTCGAAGGTCCGCGCATCGTGTACGGTGCACGCAGCCGCTTCGACAAGGCACGGCTGGCACAGCTGGGCATAACCTTCCATCAGCTCCCCTACGATCTGGCGGTGAAAACATGGTTCTGAGCGGCAACGGACTGAAGGACTATCAGGACAAGCTGCTCAAGGCCTTCGCCTCCTATCTTGCACGTACGCGTGAACTGAGAGACCCAGCTGCCGCCTTTGCCGAATCGACGCGCGAAGCCTTCGGCCAAGCGCTGCCCTACCATCCGCTGCCAGGAGCAGCACACGTGCCTTACGTGTGCCTCCGCGTACCTACCGGCGGAGGCAAGACACGCATCGCCGGCCAGAGCATCAAGGGGGTAAATGAGGCATTCCTCGCTGCGCCTCATTCCCTGGTGCTGTGGCTGGTACCATCCGATCCCATCCGCGAGCAGACCCTGCACGCGTTGAAGACACCGGGCGAGCTACTGCATCAGGACATGCGCGACCTGTTCGGCGCAGTACACGTGTTGGATATCAACGAAGCGCTGTACGTACAGCCGGCCACGCTGAACACGGGCAACACGATCATTGTGGCCACCATGCAGAGCTTCAAGCGCGATACACCAGACGGTTTGCGGGTATATCGGCAAAACGGCGCGCTGATGCCGCATTTCGAGGGCGCATCGCCCGAGCAGCGTGGCGAACACTCGCTAGTGGACGTAATTCGGCTGCGCCGGCCCTTCGTGGTCGTGGACGAGGCGCACAACCAGGGCACGCCATTGGCAGTGGATACGCTGGTCCGCTTCAACCCAGCCTGTATTCTGGAACTGACCGCCACCCCGGACCGGGCAAGCCAGCCCTCGAACGTGCTGCGCAGCGTGTCGGCCGCCACTCTGCAAGCGGAAGACATGCTCAAGCTGCCGCTGGAACTAGCGATTCACCCCGAATGGCGGGTGTCGCTGACCGAGGCAATCGCACGACTGCGGCAACTGGAGAAAGATGCCACGGATGAAAAGGCTGAGACCGGCGAGGAAATCAAGCCTGTGGTCATGCTGATTCAGGCCGAACGTAGAGCTGAGGGCAGGGAGACGTTCACGCCGGAGCGGGTAAAGCAGCACCTGATCGACGATTTTCAGATCCCGGCGGAATCGATTGCTATCGCCACCGGCGCGATCGACGAGCTTTCGGGCAAGCGGTTGGGTGACCTGGACTATCCACAGTTCATTATCACCGTGGACAAGTTGCGCGAAGGTTGGGACTGCCCTTACGCCTATGTGCTTTTTTCCTTCCGCAACACCACTTCCGCCACGGCGGTGGAACAGGTGCTTGGGCGGGTACTGCGCATGCCGCATGTAATCCGCAAGCAGCGCGAAGCCTTAAATCGCAGCTACGCTTATGTTGTTTCCGACCAGTTGGCCGCGACGGTTCAGGGTCTGCGTGACGGCCTTGTGCAGAGCGGCTTTGAGCGACTGGATACGAAAGACCTCATCCGCACCCAAGACCAAGGTATGACGGATGACTTGTTCGCGCAGGAACACAATCTCGTTGTCCCGCTGCCCGCAATTGACGAAGAGGTGGCGCTGCCAGACGAAGAAGCCATTGCAGCACTGCCGAGAGCCCTGCGCGAGCGCGTGGAAATCTCCCCCGAAGCTGGCACGCTAACGGTGAAGGGGGGAGCCAGCGCCGCGCAGATTAAGCAGATTGCTGAAGCCTTTAAACAGCCGGAAGCCTCGAAGGCCGTGCGCGAGAGCCTGGATACGCAAATGGCTGTCCAGAGCGCCCCACCCGCGCGGGTGAAGACGCCGGCGGAACGAGGCGAAAGAGCCAGCGTGCCATTGCTGGGCTATACCCAGCACGGTTTCTTCGATGTTTTCGATGAGACACCTTTACTTGATGCGGACTGGGAAATCACTGATTTCGACACAAAGCTCGCCGAAGGCGAATTCGCGCATGACGTTGAAGCCATGCGGCGCGCCTCGCTCACCATCTCGCAGCTCGAAAAGATCGAGTGCGACGTTTACGATCGCCTAGACAGCCAGCTCGCTCTGTTTGGGCGCGAGCAAGGATGGGAGATCAATGACTTGATCGTGTGGCTGGACCGCAATCTGGACTTCCCTTATTCGGAACGTGACCGGAAGGTTGCCTGGATCAATGCCGCCATCACGCACTTGATGGGTGAGCGCGGTTTTACGCTCGATGAGCTGGCCTATCGAAAATTCCGCTTGCGCGGGGCCTTGGAGAGAAAGCTCGTCTCCGGACTGGTTTTAGCCAAGCAGCGGGTGTTCGATGGTCTTTTCGAAGACGAATCGCGCTTTTCTGTTCGAGACGAGCATGCAGTGGTGTTCGAACAGGGCCGCTACGCTTACGATTTCCCCTACACCGGTCTGATTCCGCTGAAGAGGCATTTCTTCCCGGTAATTGGAAATCTGAAAAGTAGCGGAGAGGAATTCGAGTGCGCCGAGTTCATCGCAAACAACCTCGAGGGCGTTGTCTGGTGGGTGCGCAACGTCGAGAAGAAGCCTGCCTCATTCTGGTTGCAGACGGCCTCGGACAAGTTCTATCCGGATTTCATCGTACGGATGGAGAACGGACTGACGCTGGCGGTCGAATACAAGGGCGGCCATATCGCGGATGGACGCGACAGCCAAGAGAAGAAACGCATCGGCGAACTGTGGGCTAGACGAGGCGGCGAAAAATTCCGATTTGCCTGGGTCGAGAGCCGCAATTGGCAAGCCATACGAGACGCGCTGTCGTGAAACTCGCTTGGACTTGACCGACATGGCATGCTCCTGTCGGTCAAGAATTCTTATCCACTGAACGTGTCTTATTTCACTTACAAAACAGAGCGCTATACCTGTAGGCACTGCGGCTGGCAGGGCGAAGGTTCTGAACTGGTTCAGGGCGACGTGTTCTCGGAATTATTCGAGCTTGATTGCCCGGCCTGTCATGAGCGAGTTGCTGCCGTGATGTACCCAACATTGGCTGAATCGCGGGACAACTGGCAAAAGCTATCCGACGGCGAAAAAGCGCACGTAGAGGCGATGGAGCGTTCACGTGACGCTTTTGAGGCCATCTGCCTGAAAAGGCCAGAACAATTGCCAGACATTCCCGCCAAGGAGTTCTCCCTGACATGGGACCATGTCGATGGCATGACTATGATACGGCTTGGAGATTTGGTGATTTTTACCGAACCGGCTGTTTACGAAGGGTACAGGCGTTTCGAAGAGGTCGCGCAGGTACTCAAAGAGAAGTATGGTGCAGCTTTGCTTGACTTGGAGCCCACCAAGGACAGTTGGCTCTATCTTTATGGGGACTCCATCAGTTCGCCGGAGCGCGTTGCCAAGTTTCGCCAGCACTTTTTCGGGCTCAAAGACTAGGCCCTCGGGCCCCTAGGCACGCAGCCTAGTTTCATCCACTTGCCCATTTCATCATTCCGTCTTCCCCGCACGCCGCCATATCTCAAAGCCGTGTGCAGCCAGAAAATGGACAGAGCACACCAGATTTGTCCATCAATGCAAGACATATGATGGACAGCCTGAAAATCCTCAGACCCATGATTTTATGGACAGTCAGCTAGTCCATTTTGAGCCGACTTGGGTGTGTTTCCAAGCAGGACATCCTTCAGGCTCCGGCGGTCGATCTGGCGCAAGCTCGCCAGACCTTCACAGAACCGGGTCAGGATCGTGTCCAGATGGTTGAACTGCAGACCATCGGTTTGCGGCGTGGCCCAGTCGAGCCCGGCACGCATCGCGTCGGCTTTCCATTCCACGAGCTGCGCCTGGTACTGATCGATGCTCCCAAGAAGATGAGGGAACTTGATCAGCACGTCACGCTTCTGCTGCGGACGCAGCACCCGATGGATCGCCTGCTCTTCGGTCGTTGCCGACCAGGAGCGGTTCGCCATTAGGCAGACAGAGGCCTGGAAAACGTTCAACCCTTTGGCTGTGACGCCATGGGAGGCCACCATCACGGGCGCGTCGCCGAAACGAAAACGCCTGTTCAGGTCCGTGATGCGCGTACGCACCGGGATGCCGCCGTGGAACGGAACCGCCTCGATGCCGCGGTTTTTCAGGAGACGCACGTACATGTCCGCCTGGCCCGGATTCTCGACATAGCAGATCGTCTTCACGTCCGTGGACGCAAGCCTCTCCAGTTCGTCGATCACCCAACGCTGCTTGGAGGTGAGCGGCGCATAGCTGCCAAATCCGGCCACCCCGTGCTGCGGGTAGTTGGCCGCGAACTGCACGGCCCGGATCCTCGCCAGGATCGAGATAAGGTTCGTCTTCTTCCCATCGTCGCGTCGTGCGTTCGCGTACCAGCTTGCAAACTCCTCGGCGATCTTGAGATACCACGCGAGGTGCGCGTCATCCCACTCCAGCTCGACGACTTCACGCGTGGGCACCGGGATCTTCACATGAGCCGCGACTTCCGGCTCCTGATCGATCCGACGCTTGACGTGCGGCGCGAGCATCGCGCGGTAGGCCTCGATATTGGCGATGCGCGGGATTTCCCGCTTTGCGCCAGTAAAGTCGTCCTCCCACTGCCTGGTAACCCACTCAGCAACGACGAAATGATCGCGGAACGCATCGATGCCGCGCTCCGCATACGCTACAGACTTCGCCCAGTTGGGATCCAGCTTGCCGCGGAAATAACCCCACGGTTGCGCCGCGGTGCCATCGCCACAGGTCAGCGCCAGCATCGGCAGCGTGTCGCGCGGGTAATTCGGCGTCAGGGTGCCCGTCAAAACGAACCTTCTTTTTGCAGACACTTCCAGCAGCGCGCGCGACTGGTCGGACTTTGGATTCGCCAGCACGTCCCCTTCATCGGCGCACAGCACGCCGATCCGGTGACGCAGCAACCGCCCATACGTCCAGCGGCTGGGTGACACCTTGAGCGCCGCCTTGAGCCGGTCGGCTTTCAGGAGATGCTCGCCTGGTTGCAGAAAGGACTCCACTGCAAACACCGCTTTGCGCTGTCCGGGTTTCGCCGGCATGCGCAGCCGCTCGTAGCTGATGACGTTGATCCGGCGCAAACTCGAAAGCTGCAACGGCTCGCGGATCACCTGCCAGTCGTCGGGGCTGACGGGAAGCCCTTCCAGCTCACGCACCATCTCCTCGACCAGCCCGGCTTCCGTCACGATGAGACCATGACGGCAACCGATCAGCGTGATCAGCGCAACGGCGAGGCGCGCTTTGCCAAGACCCATGTTCCAGGCTACAAGCGCACCTTGCGGCTTCATGGCCAGCTCCAAGAGATCCTGGTACTGGTAGTTCCACGATAGCCACTGATCGATGCCCAGTGCCTTTGCGCGCGCGTCGTACTGCTTTGCCAGTTCCGGCCAGGTTTGCCCCAGGCCTTCACGAACGACGACCCACCCCGTCTCGGATGCACCCTCCACCACCGAAAAATCCCTGTAGAGATCCTCCGACGTGATGGAATAGGCCTTGTCCTTGAGGGCGTAACCGTAGCCACCCCGTTCGTTCCTTACGAACAATACGGAGTCGCCTTCCTTGATGACGGGGGAACCCCACACCTTCGGATTGGCCACACGCGTCCGCTTGGCAACGCCGACCACTTCATCCGCGCTGCTGGCGGCGGTACCGTCCGGAATCCAGACTGTGTGCCGCAAGGGCATCGCCTGGCGCGCCGACTGCTGAACCCGACGCTTCAGATACCCCAGCAAGCCGGAATCGACATCAGGAACGCCGCCGGCATCGCGGATCGTGACCAGCAGGCTTTCGAACGACGCAAGGGCATCAACTTGGCCCAAGTGCACCTCGACGTCCAGCACGCCCTGCCCCGAGTAGTGAAAACCCTTCGGATGCCGGTGATCTGGCGGCCCATCCTCGCGGATGCGCGACCGGTACACCGCATTCAAGACCTTTGCCTCCGTCAGGCCGCAACGGAAGCGCAGGCCGATGCGGCGGCCGTCGTGGACGACGCGTACCGAGGTGTCGCCGGTGACCGGACGGGTGATGCTCGGCCCCTCGTCCTCAGCGCCAACGACACGCAGCTTCGGCGTCCTGTACCGCTTGCGCAGCACCAGGCCCAGATCCGGCATGGCCTCATCCAGCGTCGCCGGCGCAAAGTGCCGCACAGGGTTGCCGTGCCAGTCGCCGAACACCAGGACGGACACCGAGACATCGGTGCCCTCTTCCCTGAAACTGCCCTTGGGAAGTGCGATGTGCGCGACCAGGCGTCCGGCGTACCCGCCGATCGTGTCGTTCTGGTTGCCCAGCACTTTGTCGGCGTAGGTCGACGGCAGCAAAGCCACCACGATCCCGGCCGCTGCCAACGCCTGTTCCAGCGCGTAGGCATGGCTCATCGCCGAAGTCTTGGGCCCGTACTTGCCGAAGCTGTTGCCGTGGAACGGCTCGGCTGTCGGCGACTCAATGTGCACTGAAAATGGCGGGTTAATAAGCGCCACATCGAAACCGTCTGCCCGGCACGATTCCATGCCGGCGGCCTCGAACTGGCAGATGAACCCGGCCGCCGCTGCTGCCCGGCCCACTGCCGCCACCATGTCGGCGTCGACGTCCACCCCGTAGAGCTCGTGTTGGTCGGGGGCGGCGAACCACAGAAGGCGGCCTGAACCGACCGAGTTGTCGAGGATGGCCGCCCGGTGGGGCAGGTTTTGCATGGCGGGCTCGACGAGCCGCCACATGAAGGCCGCAACTTCCGTGGGGGTAAAGAACTGCCCCTGGTGGATGCGTCGAGCCTCATGAAGTCCCGCAAGCGAACCCGGCCGTTCGGCCTGGCTGCCCTTGGAGCGAAACTCTGTGAGAGGGTCATACCAACTCATGCGATTGTCTCCTCGCATGACCGAAAGCCACCATGGCTTTCTCCAGTCATTGCGGAGAGGCAAGCGATTGCCTGAAACCGGGAAGCGCCGGACGAAAAAAAGCCCAGGGAACCGTGGTTCTCTGGGCTTGGGGGTCAGATCTTCAGCGCTGCCCGTACCGCTTTTTTGCGTTGCGGATAAGGCAACCCGGAACGGCTGGGAATGCCGTAATCACGGCGTTTCAATCCACGCCCGCAATCGGGCGAAATGTCTTGGAAGAGGTTTCCAACCGAAGTTTGTTTTTGATGAAACCGCTATTGGTCACATCTCCCCGTGATTCGCGGCGCCGTAGGTCCCAAGGAAGACCTGCAGCTCTTCCGCGAAGTCCTGCCGCAGCCTGAATTCAACGCTGCTTTTGAACGTGATCATCACCACTTCGGTGTCATTTACGCCAAAGCCACACTTCTGCCGGCTGACAACCTTGTCGTAAAAGCCCATCCGGGTGAAGTGACCATACAGATCACGGGACAGCGGATGGCGCTCCATCCATTCGGCGACCTCGGACAGTGCCAGGAGCCGCTTCCGGATGCTTTCCACGGTCTGGTAGCTGTAGGTCGTGCCACTTGAATACGAATCCGTCCAGGCTGTCATGGACAGCACGACATACCCGCCCTTCATCACGATCTCTTCCTGTCGATTCAGGCCGAGCGCGTCCTGCAGGCGCTTGGCAAGCTGTTGAGACGCCAGTTTCTGGCCGGCGTCGCCGCCGTAGTTCGTTTCCAGCCATTCCCAGACCTTGGCGGGATCAAAGGCATCGATGACGTCCATGCTCGAATACTTGTCGATGGGGAAAGCTTCGTGGAGCCTCTCCAGATCGATTTCGAGCCGGCCGCCGGCGGGCGAAAACTGCGCCGACGCCATCCAGGCGAGGCTTTGGATGATGCCGCGGGCGGCCTCGGACAGTTCGCGTGCGAGATCGGATTCACTCTTGGCGGCGACCGAGTAGCGATAGCTTTCCAGACTGGGGAACAGGGTGCGCTCCTTCGCCTGAAGCTGGGCCAGCGCCGACCAGTGCCCCTTCACCATTTCCCGGTATTCCTTCCAGACCGAAGCGAGCTTCTGTCCGGGCGTCATTTCCGGCTGTTCGAACAAGAGGACTTGTGCTGCTGCATTCATGAGGTGCTCCTTGTGCAGAGGCGGGCTTCACCGTGAAGCCGCTTCAAACCTTGCGAAGCTGCCAGCCGTTGCAAGGCCATGGATTAGCGTCTGCTGGTTATTTCTTGGTTTTTGTAACGTAACGTATTAAACTAAGTGCAACGACGCCGTGCTTCGGGTACGGCCAGCTATAAGGAATCTGAAAAATGGCGCAACAGTGTAAGAATGGCGCTTTGGTACTGAGAACGCACAAGGGATACCGGATGGGACGGTCGCATCAGAACTCGAAACTCAACGAGCAGGTAGTTCGCAACCTGCGTTTCAAGCATGAAATGCTTGAAATGGGCTACCGGACGCTTGCAAAGGAGATCGACGTTCACTGGTCGACCGTCCGTGACGTTTGCACATACCGGACCTGGGTTCACGTGCACTGATCGGGCACATAGAACGTGGGACGTCCGCAGCTGGTCACTGACGAAGACATTCGCACCGCTGCGCTTGCGTTGCTGGCCAAGGGCGAACGGCTTTCTGTGGCCAAAGTGCGCGCCAGGCTGATCGAGACGAAAAGACATGGCGGCGAACCCGCCCGGATCAGCCGCGAGATCGGCAGGCTGACACAGGATCTTGCGCAATCGTCGCATCCACCGCTGGCGGTTGCCGGGGTTCCCGAAGGGCTACAGCAGGCGGCTGGCATGTTGTTCGCCAGGATCGTGACGCTCGCCAACGAGGAAGCCCTGAAAGCCTTCGACGCGCATCGCCAGGAACTGGAAAACGACGCCGCGGAAAAGATTGCCGGGGCGGAGACCGCCCTGCAGGCGATGCGCGAAGCGCATGCGGGACTTGCCGCCCAGCTGCGCATCGCACAAGAACGGAATCGCGGACTTGAGGTCGCACAGACGGCCCTGAACACCCGGATAGAAAGTCTCACCGGCGATCTTGCTGCCGCGCGGGCCACGCTGGCTGCGCAGCAGCAGGCCAGCGCTGCACAACTTGACGAAGCGAACCGACGGATTGCCGAACTGGAAGCTGCGACGCGCGCGGCGGGCTCGCAGTCGACCATTGACCTGGACGCGCTGGTTGCGCGAATCGCTCAGGCCGCGAAAGGAAAAGACAGTTGAGGCAAACGCATGGACATGATCTGGCTGGAATGGTCGGGAAGTATTCTTGGGGTTCTCGGCGCTCTGCTCCTCGCCCTCAATATTCCGCGTTCCGGATGGGGGTTCGCGCTGTTTCTCGCGTCCAACGTCTGCTGGATCGCTTTCGCGGTGGAACGTGGGCTGTCGGGATTGCTCTTCATGCAGATGGTCTTCACCGGCACTTCGCTGGTCGGATGCTGGAAATGGCTGCTCAAACCTGCGATCAGCCGGTAGCCATGCGCGCGCCGCTCCTCGAAGATTTGTTCAAGAGCGGCGCGGATGGCGGCATCCCCCACCGCAACGGTCGCCATGCCGCCAAGGCGGTTACGCAAGCCGCCCCAGTATTTAGTGAGCACGCGATTTCCGAACAGGTCGCTGTGGATCTGCGCCACGTAATACCGCTCCGCGGTTTCCCATCGCACCATTGCACACTCTCCGTGTGAAACGAACGGACTGGATGATGAAAGCACAGAAGCCGGCGAGTTATCCGCACACCCCCGCGCCACGTCGTGAAGAGCGGCTGATCGAGCTTGTGCGGCAGACGAGAAAAGGCGAGGTCGGACTCGATGAAGTGGTCAGGGAGTTCTACAACTGCGAACGCGTGCGACGAATCGCCCGACATGTTTCAAGAGAGGCTGGGCTCGACCCATCGGATGCCTCGACGGATGAGGCGGTGCAGCTGGTGGCTGACCGGTTCTTCACCGAAAGCATCATGGACACCATCTATGATGAGGACAATCTCTACTCCCTGATTTACAGGGTCGCAGAAAATGCCATCCGCCAGGAGGCGGAATCGAATTTGCGCTGGCATCGCAAGCATGAACCGGTGCACGAAGACGGCCCCACTATCGAGGAGCTTCACGTTGTCGGCGATTTTTCCGGCGACGTGCTCAAGAAAATCAATCGTGAACGATCCGCCGCGGAGCTTATGCGGCGGCTGGAAAGGAAGAGCATGGAATCCAACAACAAGCAGGCGTACACCTTTTCCAGTTCCATCCGGAAATTCGAGGCAGATATCGCGCGACTCGCGCAGTCCACGCCCGCCCGGTTGCCGGCCAAGGTTTCGCGCGCAGCGCTCAATGACAAGCCGGTTCCGCCGGATGTCCAGGAGTTGCGTAACATCCGGGAACGGCTTGGCTATGGAGTCAATGACCTGGCCCGCTCCCTCAATCTTTCGCGTGACAAGATGAATGCCGCGCTTTATGGCCGCCTGCTGCCGGTGCCCGAAGAAATCATGCGCGATGCTCGCGATCTGCTGGAAGCGAGCATGGCGGCCATTGCCGCGCGGGAGGTGCGGTTTGCACAGTTCTCGAACATGGATGAACTGGTGCAGTTCTGGCTCAAGGAGCTGGGGTTGAATGACAACAGGGCTGGCGAAGAGGAGCTGGCCGTCATTCTCGGCGTCTTTCACAGTACCCTGTTTCGCTGGCGTAAGGGCGCGTACAAGCCCAAGATCGCCGATGTCGAGCGTTACGACCTCAACGTACGGAACGCCATCGAGCAGCGCAAGGTGATTCTGGCGACCATGACGGCCACCGTCGCCAAGAAGCAGCCCGCGAAGACCAAGGCTGCGGTTACACGGAAGAAAGCGGCGGCGTCACGGTCACAAGCGTGATGCCCTGAAGGCGTACCAGCCCTGCACCTTTGATGCGGTCGGCAGCGATGTAGTCGACGACCCCGGGGGCTCCAAGCACCGGGGACGCGAGAGAATCGGGGCCAAGAAGGTCGTTCAGGTTGAACACCCGGCTTCCGTTGGTGCCCTGCCGGCATTTGAGGATACCGGCTTCACCCTGTGTAATCGCCAGACCGAGAGCATTGATGACCTCCTCGCCATCGATGTTCGCCGCAGCGGCGTTCGCGGCAGGCTGCTCATCGACGGCCTTCGCGGGCTGCTTCTTGGCGACGGCGGGCGTGGGCGCTTCAGCCAACGATGCCGGCGCATCCTCGACTGCCGCAACCGGCTCCGGAGGAGTCGTCGATATGTCCGGAACCTCCGCGGTCACAACCGGAACCTCCGAGACGGCACCCTGAGCGGGCGCCGCGGGCATCACAGCACCGGCATCACGTTGGGCGTCATCGGCAATCTCGGGCATGCGGAGCACCGGCTCCACACGTCCCGGCGGATCCTGCACCTGTATCGCGCTCGCTTCCAGGGCCGTCGGCGCAGGCTTCGCGACAACAGCCGGGGGCGTCGGTGCGGTCGGGGCCGTCTGCAGCCCCGGCTTGATCGCGCCGGCCTTGGCCCCCTTGCGTTTGGGCTTGGGCGCAGGCGCATCAGGGATGTCGTTGCTGGAGCCGAGGCCGCCGACAACGACCGTTTCACGGGCGGCAGCGGCCACCGGTTTGCCCATGTGGGCGCCGAACCGGTTGCGGACAATCTTTATGGAACTGGAGAAGAACCCGAGTTGCTGCAGCTTTTCGAATGCGTCGAGCTTCACCGCGATCACGCAGGGCCAGTTGGCAATCTTCTGGTTCTTGGATCCCAGCACCTCGCACACCCACATGGCATTGCCCGGCGAATACGCCAGGCCTTCATGCGTGGTGTACAGCACCCCTCGTGCGTTCAGCATGTTGAGCAGGTCAACGGTGATCTGATAACGGCCGTTGCCTAGATTTTCTGTGGTCTGCAAACCCAGCCGACGCATCATGTTCACGCGCAACGATTCTTCGTGCAGGTACAACAGGGCGCCCTTCTCGTCCGGTGACGGCGAGATCTGCCCGACGGAATACTTGATGTTGCCGGAGTTGACGCGATGTGCCTCGTGGATCAGGGACACAAATTCCTCATACAGTTGCTCGACGCTCACCGAGCGGACCGAGTCGAGCGAGCGATATTCGTCGTCCGTGGGCTGGACACCTCGGTTCTCGATGCTGGTCACCGTGAAGTCCGCGCGGATGAGGAGCTCCATGAGCGCGATCGTGCGGTCGTCACGCGCCACCGCTTTGCGCTGCGCCGGAACGAGCGGCAGATCGACAGGATGATGGTAATGCGCGATGGCAAGTAGCATCGCATCCCGGTCCATTGCCGGAATCGCCCAGGTTTCCGGCATGCGCGCGATCATCCGGGAACCGGTAAGGTCGTGTTCGGCGCCTATCCCCACGACATCACCGCCGTCGGTGTAGACGAAACTTTCGATCTTGCCGATGTCATGGGCCAGACCGATGATCGCGACCATCGGGTCGTGCGGATTGAAACGGTATTCCGGGTCACGCAGCGGCAGCAGGATGCGTTTGCCAGTACGGTCGCGCAAGCCGTCATACGACCAGGTCCTGGAGACCTCCGTGATCACCCAGGAGGTCAGCATTGAATGTTGCAGCAGGGTCCGTCCGCCATGGCCACCCGCCACATGCGTCGCCGGCAAATCGGGACGATGGTTGAGCACGCGCAGCAGCGCCTTGAACAAGGCGGCGTGCTGCGGATATTCCGCAGCGTATTCATCGAGCCAGTTGTCGACGAAATCAGCCGGGATATCCGGTACCGTCACCGGGGATATTGACGGGAGCGCTTCGGAACGGGCTGGCTCCGGCATCGGCAACGGCACCTCACCGATCGTGCAGCGAAGCCCCCGCAATTCGGTCGGGGACACGACGGTTCGGTATCCCATCCGGATGACGGCAATGGCGGTCAGCGCGGCAACTGCGCCGAGCAGCACACCGAAGCCGACGACCGTTGCGCTTTGCACCATGCTGTGCCAATCGTAGGTTGGCGCAAAATAGGCTGTTCCGACCCACCATACCCCGAATACGGTCAAGGTCGGGGAAATGGACGAGCGCTTGGCCATTGATTCAGCCGCTCAGTGCGGCCAGATCCTGTTCAGAGAGCCCCAGTTCCCTGGCCGTGTCTGCGTCCGCGTTCGCCGCATCCGCTTTCTCCGTGGCTGCCGGCGCGGCGGCAACAATCGCAGTCAGTGTATCGACCCATGCCGGGCGAGCCTGGATGTGCTTCTTGAAAGCACCGCCAATCTTGCGCGCGTGAATGTAGGGGTGTTTGTGCACCGGCACGATGCCATCCTCACCCGCCGGTTCTCCGGTAGGTTTGACCCGCACGCGGTACTCGCCTTCGGCGATGAAGATCGGATCGCCACGCTTGAGGCTTTTGTAGATCGTCTCGACCTTGGAGCCATAGATGCGAACGGGGATGGCCCGGTCCGGGTCGCCCACCTGTTGCAGCATCAGGGCAAGCCCGCCATTGTCGCGCCGCATGGCGCCTTCGGGCATGCCGGGGCGCGTGTCGGGCACGACGCGCGGTCGCTGCAACTTCATTGCGCCGATATAGCCTGCCAGGTGCACGATGTTCGATGTGCGGGACAGCTTCAGGCCACCCTTGCCGAACGGCAAGCGCGTCTCGTCGCGCGGGGCGCCCGGCGGCACGCTCATCTCCCAGACGTCGGAAGGCGGTAATGCCAGCGCGTCGGGGTGCTCGAACTTGAGAACCATCAACTCGGCCGTGCGCTCGTTGGTCTTGGGATCGACCGTTCCGTCGAGCCGTCCGATCACGGTGTACGGCTCCCCGTCGTAGACCCATCCAGGAATGAAATCCCCGGATCGAGTCCGGAACGGCAACATCAGGTTGGCATTGTTCGTTTGCTGGATGTAGCCGGCGGTACGCTGGGGGTTGATGTGCCGAATGAGTCCCGTAACCCAGGCGGTGTTGATCATGCCGTGATGGTATTGAAACAGATCGAGGAAGCGGGAACTCTCCTTTGACAACATGGGTATCTCCGTGTTTGAGCAAATAGACGCAACAATTCTAGGAAAATCTTCACTATAATTTTTGTGTGCGGCGCAATCGTTGCGCGAAGATCTGGGCCACAGGCACATGCATCGACGGCGTTGTGTCAATTTTTCCATTCAAATTTGCGACGATGACTAAAACAAAGAGCACCCGGAGAACAGCTTCGACCGTACGGAAAACCGCCTCCCGCGCTGCTCCCGAGGCAGCGGAGACGCCGGTTGAGGTGTTCGAGCAGAAGCCCGATGGCACGCGGCTGATCCGTGCGATCAACCAGCGCATGGCTGTGTTGGGCATGACGCCGGTCGATACGGCAAAGATGCTCGACATGTCGTACAGCTACTTCATCACGCTGGCCAACGATCCGTCGCGTTTCGCGTCGATCAACAGGCGATTCATGCGGAACATCGCGCGGTTCCTTGGCATCACGACGATCATGACGTACCAGTACGCGGGGTTCTTCGAGGAAGAGGACCTCACGGCGGACGTCAACATCGACAAGCTGCTGGCAAAGTCGCGCACCAACATGGAGGCCGACCCCGTGTATGGCTTCTATGTTCGCGATGCGAATTCGTGGGAAGAACTGCCTTTGCGCGACCGCATGCTGCAGCACTTCCTCTATAGCGATGTCGAGACGATGCGCCTGAAATTCCTGGAGCAGGAGGCACTGCGCGAAGAGAACACGGCGTTGCGGGCGGAGCTGGAAAGATTACGCGAGGCTCTCGATATCCTGAAGGACGGCAACAAGCCCGCCAGGTCGAACCGCTGACCACGGCGCAAGCACGCAAAGCAGCAATCCCCGTGATCCGAAAAAAACCCCCAGGTCGACGCAAGTCGAACACTGGGGGTTGGGGGGTTACCAGGACACGGGTGATGCGTCCTGCAATGAAACATCGGCGGGGTTGGCGGTCGGATCGGCAGTGCCAAGTATCTTCAGTTGCGGCACCACCGCGTCAAGCGTAACCGTGACACGGTAGCTTTCGCCGGCTTTGGGCGGCTTCCGATACGCCTCGATCTGTTGCGCGGTAAGCTTCAGATCCTTGACAAGCGCGTCGTAATCGATTCGGCCATCCGGGGTGGAACGGCTAACCGTCACGCCACCGAAAGACGACGATTTGGCGTACTCGGGTAGCAGCACGGTCAGCTTCGCGGTCTCCGCCTTGTACGCTTCCTCGGCCTTGGCCTTGGCAACATAGAGCTCCCGGATTTTCATTGCAAGCAACGCGAACTCCTCGCCATCGGGCGGCACATCATCGATGACACTTTGGCGGAATTGCTGGGCCACCCGGAACATGAATTCCTGGTAAGGCCGATCCAGACCAACCACAACGAGAACGCCCGCGCGCCCATCGTACGACCAATAATGATTGGCCTGGGCGTTGGGACAGGCCAGCAGTTGCCACTGGGTTTGCGGGACGTACTTGCCTGGCACCTGATTCAGCAATGCCGTCGCGTGATCCGCGGCACCCGGACACTTGATCTCGACCAGGGTGTCGCCGAACAGGGAATACCCATCGAGCGACGCCGCGATCCAGGGAACCGTCGGATGCTCCACGCAGATGTCGCGCACTTCGATCCCCGTTTGAGCCGTATAGGCGGCACGCGCCAATGGCTCAAGATCAATGCCCCGCTGCATGGCCCGGTTGCTGACCTTGCCCGCCTTGCGACCGGTAAGCTCCATCCAGAGATCGTACGCATTACCCCAGGGCGATACGCCGATGATCTGCGGCACCATCGAGGCCGTAATGCGCGGCCCGCCATCCGGAAGATCCTCTCCGCGGCGCCACGCATGCCATTCTGGCGTGCGCTGCTCCAGCTCGATGATCTTGGGGGGCATATTGGGAAAAAGGTCGAAACTCATCGTTTCCTCCTGTGAACTGGCTGCTTCACCATGAAGCCTTGCCTTGTCCAGGAGGGAGCGGTTGCAAGGGTGCGGATATAGGGCGACGTCGATCCGGCGAGAATAGCGGGCGGCTGCATTGCTGGACTTCTGATGGCCAGTCCATATAATTACGTTTCCGGTAACTTCCGAAGAGGCTCTCATGGAACCCAAGAAACCCGGCCGGCCCCGCCAGCACGAAAACGCCGCAGCCAGGGTGCGCGCCTTTCGCGCACGCGCCAAATACCCTGGACACAGGTATGACGTTTACCTTGGCGAAGACGCGCATGCGCGAGTCCAGTATCTGATGCGGCAAACCGGCCGTTCGGCCTCGGCCGTCATCGATGACGTTCTGCGGGGAGCGATAAAGTTACCGGAAACGGCTTGAAGTATCTGGTCTGCTGGTGAAATCTGGGCGAAAAAAAGACCCGTGCGCAGAGGCAGCGGGTCTTGGGGGAGATCAGATGACGCCGTCGTAGAAGGCAGCGTCCCACAGGCTTTCCGCATCATCCACGGTGGTCAAGCCGTGTGCGATGCGGAATGCCTGGTCTTCGTTGAGGCGAACGCCGATCGCCTGCAGGTACTCGAGGTCCCACTGTGTGGCATGCCCTGTTGCCAGGTTGCGCGCAACGTGAGCAACGGAGGAAGCGACTGACATATGGATGACTTGCATGACGATCTCCTTTGAAGGCGGTCGCATGCATCCTGTCCCGGGAGCTCGTGTGAGCATCCCGAAAGGGATGCAGACGACTCCAAGGCAACGCTTCACCATGAAGCGAAATTCCTTGCACAAGTGATATCCGTTGCGCAGGGACTGAAATTGAAAAAAGACCCGAATGCAAGCAAACGGGTCTTTTTGGGGGGGTACTACGCCACATATCGAGCGAAGTCGATATGCATGATCCGGCAAAACCGGATCGTGAGCGTCAAGCATGCGATCAACGTGCTTCGTGAAACCTCGATGAGGTACGCGAGACGTGATAGCGCTCGATCCGAACGTTGAAGAAGCGCCTGGTGAGGGACGCAACGCAACGGACAGATTTGCCTCGTCGGAGGCTGCTCTTCCTTGTAATTGCGTCAGCCGTTGCTCAATGCAGGTTTTCTGCCTGTGCAGAAAACTTATAGTTCGAAAGTCCCACACAATGCAGCATGCCCGAAAAGAAGAAGCCACCAGCCTGCACCAGTGATGCCTGCGTCGGCATCCTTGGCGACGCACCCACGCGCCATGCGGCAACGACGGGACATTCGGCGAAATCTCCCGCTGGGTTGCGGGGGCGCAACCATGTCTCAACCGAAGAAACCATGGCCACCGCACAACCCATGCTTCTGCGCCTGAAAAAACTGCTTGCCGACACATAGTGGCCGCAGGCCACGGCACGGTTGCGCTTTGAGCAGAAAAGCCGCCTTGAACCACGGTTCGGCGGCGGCTGGGGAGCACGCATGCACGAAAAAAAACCGCCCGGATGGGGGCGGTCAAAGGTCGGGAGCGACCCGGAGATGATTAAAGATTGACGCGGCTGTCGGCCTCGAAGCCAGACGCGGTATCGTAGAAGCGGATATGGAATTCGCTGCGCCGTTTTTCAACGATGAGACGGACAGCCTGGTTGCTCCAACGATTGCCGCAAGCCGCAAAATGGTCCGGAAACTGGACGTCCCCGAACTTGTTGATTTCCAGTTGGCAGGCCTGCTTGTCGGTGACCCGAACCTCAAGACCGGTGCGCAAGACGCCGTCTGATTTGAGGCTGGAAAACCCACGGAAGCCCGGGACAGTATGGACCAGCGTAACGCCGGCCAAAGGCAGAGCAATATTCATGATGGCAAATACCCCCTAAAAATTGATGGAATGTCGGTGACTGGGCACCCTTTATCGTCATTATTTCGACTGCCTCACCGCAGTCTCTCCGCATTCCGCCTTGCCGGCGCTCTCTTGCTACCTGTGAAAGTCGTTGCGCACGTCTGTCAAAACCACCGGCTTCGGGCGCCCACGACCTTCATCAAATTCTTCCCGTTTCCCTGTACCACCTGTACCCCGCATTTCATGCGGAGCACCTTGGCTGATCTGGCCTCGGGAAGCCAGATCAGCGGCCGCGCATCAAGCTCTTCGGCTGCGCGCAGCACCTGTTCCACAGGATCCCGGGAAAACGCGCGCCCATCCCGGTATCTCAACTCCTCCTTGTTCCTGAACGTTCCTCGTTGCAGTCGTATGCCTTGATACGACTTGATCTCCACCGCATATCGGACGCCGCCCGGATCCTCGATAAGCAGATCGAGATCTCCATGTTTAACCTGCACGTTCATTCTGGCTTTCCAGCCTTCCGGCAGGCGCAGGCGCCGCACAGCACGTTTCTCTACAAGCGTTCCCCGGTAACGCGCCCACACCCGGCCGAGGAAAAGCAGGCCGATCATGCATGACGTCATGCAGATCGCAAGAAACACCGGTCTGCTTGTTGCGTCGCCCCAAAACAGGACGACGGGCAGCGCCCCCACACCGAGGAACCCCGATCCCAACAGAAGCTCCGGAAGCCAGGGAACGAAAGCTACTTTACCAGCATCCTGCACAAAAATCACCTCTCACGTGTGATCGGGATCACACCCCGGCTCTCCGTAGATGGCCCTATTCTGGCGTTTTGCTATCATCGGGCAAATGTTATAGCGACACACGGCCGTTAAGAGGCCCATGAGCCAGACAACAACCATCTTCCTGGTCGATGACCACCCGATCATCCTGCGTTCCCTGCGGGACATCCTGGGGTCGGAAAAGGGCCTGCGTATTGTCGGGGAAGCGAAAAGCCCGGCCGAAGCCAGGGATACAATCCTTGCAATCAACCCTGATGTTGCCATCGTCGACCTGAACCTCGAGGGCGGGACGGGCTTCGACCTCATCGAAGAGCTCCAGACCGCGAACCCGGAGATTCGCGTCGTCGTGTACTCCATGCGCGAAAACATCCAGACGATCGCCGATGTCTACCGAAGCGGTGCGATGGCTTACGTGCCGAAGTCAGGCGATCCTGCGGAAATCGTGTCGGCGGTGATCAGCGCGGCGAGGGGCCGGCATTATTTTGTGGGCGACACGGCCGAACGGTTGGCCAGGTTTCATGCCACAGGCAACCCCGATGACCCGATCTTCAAGCTGTCGTCTCGCGAGTTCGAGATTTTTCGGCTGGCGGCCGAGGGGCTGGACAATGAACAGATCGCCGCGCGCCTCAACATCGGTGTTCGTAGCGTGTCCAACCGGCTCGTGAAAATCCGCACAAAGCTAAATGTGACCAACCCTCTTCAGTTCACCCGCCTGGCACTGAAATACGGCCATATCGAGGCCAACAGCTTGCTCAAGGATCTCTAGGGAAGCACTGCGGGCCACGCAGACGATCAGCCTGGGTGCGCGCTGGGTATTTGCGGCACTTCGCTCAACGGCTCTGTTGCAAAGATTGGCGGCAGTCAGAGGTAGGCTGTCGCTCTGCGCCG
>CAZYIA010000008.1:0-21914 GCA_964646765.1 uncultured Candidatus Saccharibacteria bacterium
GATTGCCTACAGTCAAGCGCTATAAATGACACGCACCGTCCCACCCGTGCAACAATCCGATGCAAAGGAGCACGACATGAACTACGAACTGCATCCGCTATGCGCGCTGTTTCCGCGGCTGTCGAAACGCGACTTTTCCGCGCTCGTGGACGACATTCGCGCCAATGGCCTGCAGAATCCGATCCAGTTGTACGACGGGATGATCCTCGATGGAGGCAATCGTTACAGCGCGTGCCTCGCGGCTGGCGTGGAACCCGAATTTGTCGAGTTCGCCGGCGACAGCGCTTTGGCGTATGTGCTCTCCGCCAACCTGCATAGGCGCCACCTGTCGCTAGGCCAGCAAGCCGCCATCGTCGCGTCCGCGCAGGACTGGGCACTGGCGCAAACCGTGGGCAACCCTACGTTCAAGAAATCCGGCAATGTCACCGGATTGGCTCGCGTAGCCGACCGTGCGGCCCTGTCTGGCGCATCCGACAAGACACAGCGTGACGCCGACAAGGTCGCCAAGGCCGATCCAGCGCTGGCCGTCCAGGTCGCGCATGGCGAGTTGAGCCTGCAGCAGGCCGTCGCAAAGGTGACCCGCAAGCCACGCAAACCACACAAGCCAAAGTCCATGCCGGATCAGTCTGTGCCGCCAGAGTACGCTGACTGCGGCCCGGACGGTGCTGAAGTCGCAGCCTCCATCACCGCTGAGGAGGCCGACCGGAGAGTGCTCGATCTTTTGCTGTCTGCCGACGACAAGCTCGCCGCCGCGATCATCGAAATCAGGCGGCTCAACGCGGAACTGGTAGTCGCGAAGCTCCAGAGGAACATGTATCAGAATCAGGCCGCCGAGTTCGCGCTGCAAATCAAACGCCTCAAAGAAATCGGTTGACATCTTGCGACAATTAGGATATGCAATTATTATGCGAAGTCGTGCAATCAGTTTTTTGGCGGACACATGAAATTGATCACATCCGATGGGCACCTGGTTGATGGCCGACACGCGCGCGCGTGGAAACCCGGGCAGTCAGGCAATCCGTCGGGACGACCTCGGCATGTACCGCTTCTCAGAGCGTACTTGCGAGCGCATACCGCCGACGCAGTTAGCGCGCTGGTTTCGATCATTGCGGACAAAGATGCGCCGCCCACTGCGCGCATAGTCGCTGCCTGCGCGGTGCTCGATCGGGGTTGGGGCAAGCCCGTGTCCGCAAACGAGGTGGAAAATGAAATGGGCAACAGCGATGCGGAAAACGTACAAGTGATGAGCGATCATCTTGCGGCCGTAGGCATCACGCAGCAGCAGATCGAAACACTCGCGCAGATGAAGCTCGATGCAATCGACGCTGAGAACGCAACGCCGCCCAAGCACGAAAGCGAACAGGAGTGCCGCGACGATGAGTAACGTTCGACCCTTGTTTGCGGGTGGCCCGTGCGCGGTTACCGTGCTCGTGCATGATCCAGCGGTCGTTGCATACAGCGGCTTGCTGTCGAGAGGATCGACAGTCCAGTTCGCCGACCCTTCGGATCCGGAGTCGGCAGGCTACAGAGTCGCTGTCGATGGTGCATGCGCCGTCACGCTTTCGCTTGTCAATGACGACGACTTTCCAGGCGGGGGCGACACGTGGTCGATAGTAATCGAGCCCGTTGCGGGGCTAACTGATGGAGCAACACTCGCAGATATCAGCACGTATGGCATCGACGACTGGGGGTCGTGGTCGCTCACGCCGCAAGCTGACGGTGTGGATCAGGCTGCATTCACCGTCGCCGATGATGTGTGGTCGCCAGATCCGTACGCGCTGAGTGCGACGAGAAGCGTTGGTGCCACGCTGGTCTGGGGTGGAGTATGAGCGGGCCATCTGTTCTGCTGCGGTTCACGCCGACGGAGGTTTACACGCCGACGTCGTGTGATGAGGTCGGCCCGGTCACAAGGCAGCGCGTATCAGCGTACCAGCGCACGCGCACGCAGCGCGTGTCGCTCGTGCGCGGCGAGCGGCGCTGCATCGTCACCGACTTCCGCGGCGTGTTCGGTCTTACGCGCGCCATAGCCAGCGCGGTGATCCGCGTCGATAACAATGCAGTCGTCGTGCTCTCGGATGCATCATGCGATGATACGACGGTCTCGGTCACGATGACGACGCAAGTAGGCGGCTTGGCCTACGTCAAGGTAGAGGCAACGCTCGACAACGGCGAGAGCTACAACGCGGTCTATCGGATCGACGTGCGCGGAGGTCCGTGGTTTGCCGGCGAGACCTACAGCGGCACGGTTGGACCTACATCACTCAGCGCGACCAATGCATGAGCGTCCTCGATGCCGCCGTCGATCGTGAGGTGACGCGGCTCAGGCGGGAACGAGCGCGGACCGATCTCTACTACCTGCTGACGCGCCTGCTTGGGCGCGCTGACATGGCAAGCAACCGATGGCTGCGCGAGCGATGCGAAGAGGTGCAGGCAGCGCCGGACGGGATGCTCGACCTGTGGGCGCGAGAGCACTACAAGTCCACCATCATCACGTTCGGCCTGACGATACAGACGATCCTTGCGTGCCACGGCGAGGATGCGCTCGGACCCGAAAAGACGATCGGGATTTTCTCGCACACGAGGCCCATCGCAAAGGCGTTCCTGCGGCAGATCAAGTCAGAGTTCGAGCGCAACGAATCGCTCAAGCGCCTGTTCCCCGACGTGCTTTATGACGATCCGCGCACGCAAGCGCCGAAGTGGAGTGAGGACGAGGGCATCCTCGTCAAGCGGAAGGGCAACCCGAAGGAAGCGACCGTCGAAGCGTGGGGCTTGGTCGATGGCCAGCCGACGTCCAAGCACTTCGACGTGCTGGTGTACGACGACGTGGTGACACGTGAGAGCGTGACGACGCCGGACATGATCGCCAAGACGATCAGCGCGCTTGAGTTGTCATACAACCTCGGCACGCAAGCCGGCGTGCGCCGATTTGTCGGGACGCGATACCACGCGAACGACGCCTACCGGACGATCATGGATCGCGGGACGGTCATGCCGCGCCTGCATCCGGCAACGGTCGATGGCACCGTCGATGGCGAGCCAGTGCTACTGCCCGCGGACGTGCTCGCAGAGCGGCGCCGCAGCATGGGGCCGTACACCTTCGGATCGCAGATGCTGCTGAATCCGATTGCGGATGAGACGCAAGGCTTCCGGGTCGAGTGGATGCGCTACTACGATATCCGGCCCGCGGACCGCGCGACGACGCGTGTCATGGTGGTCGATCCGGCCGGAGGCAAGCGCAAGAACAACGACTATACGTCTGTGTTCGTGGTCGCGCTTGGACAGGACCGGAACTACTACGTTGTTGACATGATCCGTGACCGGATGAATCTAACGGAACGCGTGCGTGTCGTGATCGAACTGCACCGGAAGTGGAAGCCGCGTGAGGTGCGATACGAGCGCGTCGGCATGCAGGCGGACGTGGAGTACCTGCGCACCGTGCAGGATGCCGAAAGCTACCGGTTCGATGTGACGGAGGTCGGCGCGTCGATGCCGAAGAATGACCGCATACGCCGGCTCGTGCCGCTGTTTGAGACAGGTCGCATCTATTTCCCTCGGTCGCATCATCGGACGGACTACGAGGGCCGCACGCGGGACTTAGTGCATGACTTCATCGAGGACGAGTTCCGATCGTTTCCGGTGAGTGCGCACGATGACATGCTGGACGCGCTCTCACGCATTGCAGATCCCGATCATCCGCTGGCGTGGCCGATGGAAGATGCGCGGCCGCAGACGCTCAAATTCAAGACCTTGTGGGGTGCATGATGGAACCGATCTATGACGATCAGGGCGCAGTAGTAGACGCGGATGACGAGTCGCGTTTTCGCTTCATCCGTGATCGTTTTCGGGCTGCGAAGGATGCTGACTCGTCGAACCGGAGCATGGCGGCGGACGACATGCGCTTCACCTGGGTTTCGGGCGAGCAGTGGGACAACCAATTCGCCGCGTACGGGACGAAGCGACCGAAATACGAGGTGAACCGACTTCGCCAGTCGGTGAAGCAGGTGCTGAACGACTTTCGGCAATCTACGCCGTCGATCAAGGTGAGGCCGCAGAAAGACACGACTGCGGACATGGCGACGCTGCGCGAAGGTTTGGTGCGCAACATCGAGATGCAGTCGGGTGCCGATGGGGTGTATGACTGGGCGGCGATGTATGCGATCACCTGCGGGTTCGGATGTTGGCGAGTGAATATCCGGTACTCCGACGACGACAGCTTCGATCAGGAAATCGTGATCGAGCGCATCGCTGACCCGTTCACGGTGTGGTTCGATCCGGACGCAATGGAACTGGATCGGTCTGATTCGCGCTATGCGTTCGTGGAGGCGAGCTATTCGCTGCGCGAGTTCAAGGAGCGATGGCCGGATGCGGAGGTTGTGTCTGTCGATACGGTCAACGATGCGACGTTGCGCGACTGGTTCGATGCAAAGCGCGTCCGTGTTTGCGAGTACTGGCACGTCGAGGAGGAGGAGAAGCGGCTCGTGCTGCTGGATGACGGCGAGGTGATGGAGCGGGAGGACTACGACGCGCAGGCCGCGCAGGTGATGCCAAGCGATCCGGCTGGTCTTGGTGTGGTGCAGGTGCCGCGCATCGTGTCGGAGCGCACCACGCGGAAGCGGACGGTCTACTGCGAGGTAGTGAGCGGCAGCCAGGTGCTGGAAGCGGCTGTCGAGTGGCCAGGGCGGTACATCCCGCTGGTGCCGGTGTGGGGCGATTATTTGATCGTGGATGGTCAGACGACGTGGTATGGCATGGCGCGCATGGCGCGTGATGCAGCGGTGCTCAACAATTTTGCTTTCTCGATGTTTGCGGAGCAGATTGCGACCCAGCCGAGCGCGCCGTTCATGGTCACGGCGGAGCAGATCGGTCCGTACCGTGATGCGTGGGAGCGGCTGTCGGTGGACAACGCGCCGGCGCTGCCTTATGTCCATGTGGACGGGCAACCGCCGCCGCAGCGTCAGATGCCGCCGCAATTGTCCGCGGGCACGATGGCGCTGCTGAACATCACGACGGATGCGATCAAGGCGACGACGGGAATTTACGATGCATCGCTTGGGCAGCGGTCGAATGAGACGAGCGGCCGGGCGATCCTTGCGCGGCAGCGTGAGGGAGATACGGCGAACTACGATTACGTCGATTCGCTGTCGCGGTCGATCAAGTACGGCGGCATGATCGTCATGGATCTGGTGCCGCATGTTTACTCTCGTGAGCGGCAATTGCGGATCATTGGCGCGGACGGTCGGCCTGAGATGGTTGCGGCGAATGCGCAGCGGCTGGAGCCTGGGCGTGGCTGGGTCGTGGATAACGACTTGCGGGCGGGAAAGTATGACGTGACGGTGACGACGGGGCCGAGCTTTGCGACGCAGCGGATGGAGACGTTGGACGCGTGCATGGCGCTGGCCAAGACGCCTGGACCGATGGGGATGCTTGCGCAGTACGGTGCGCTGAAGAACATGGATGTGCCTGGCATGAGCGAGATCACAGACGGGATGCGTGCCATTCTGATTCGTCAGGGTTTGCTCAAGCCGAGTGAGCAGGAGATGGCGCAGCAGCAGCCGCAGCGGCCGAACCCGGCGCAGCAGATGCAGATGCAGAAGATGATGGCCGAGGCGCGCGACCTGCAGGCGCGGGCGGCGAAGAACATGGCCGATGCCGCGAAGACGACGATGGAGACGCGGCTTTTGCCGTCGGAGTCGGACGCGCAGACGAAACTGGATATCGCCAATGCGGTAAAGGCGCAGGTCGATGCGATGGTTGAGAGTGGCGAGCTGGGGCGGATGATGGCCAATGGTTTGACGAACGAAACGGGAGTTTACTGACATGCCGAACGAGAACATTGCGCGAATCGAGGCGGAAATGAGCGGCGAGCCGATTGCGGCGCCGCCGGAGGTTGACGAATCGACCGAAGATGTGGTATCTACTCAGCCAGTCGAAGGGCAATCCGACGACCCGCCTTCGGGCGCACAGGCCGCAACCGATGCCGAAACTGGCGCGGTAGATACGCAGGACGAACCGGCCGCGTCCACCGCTGAGCACGCCAAGAGGAATCGGGACGTGCACAAGCGCATCAACGAACTCACCCGCGAGAAATACGACGCTTTGCGTGCGGCCAAGGAGGCCGAGCGCCAGGCCGCGTACTGGCGGGCACAGATCGCAGTTTCGCAGCCGCAGAACGGTGCAGAGCCGACGCTTGAGAGCACCGGATTCGACGTTGAGGAATATGCGCGGCAGAAGGCCGAATGGCTCGTTCATCAAGCCGAGCAGCAGACGCGGCAGACGCAGCAAGCGGCCTGGGAGCGTCGGATTCTTGATTCGTACAACGAGCGTGCTGCGGCGTTTGCCGAGCATGTGCCGGACTACGAAGAGGCGCTCCAGCAATCCATTGGTGATGTTCCGCCGATGATGGCCAGGGCGATCATGGAATCCGAGAACGGGCCGCAGGTCGCATATCACCTTGCCAAGCACAAGGCGGAGTTCGATCGAATCAGGGCGTTGATGCCGATGCAGATCGTGCGCGAGCTGACGAAACTGGAATTGAAACTGGCTGCGGACGACAAGCAGGACGAGCCGCCGCAGCGTGCGCCGGCGAAGGTGTTTGCGCCGCCGCCGACCGTTCAAACCAAGGCTCCAGCAGCGAGGGATATTGCGGCAATGACCGTTGAGGATCACCTCGCCGAACTGGAACGTAAACGACAACGACGCTGGCATCGATGACGTTGCCAGCACAGGAGAATAGACATGGCTGGCAACTCGCTTCTTACCTCGTCCATCATCGTCAAGCGCGGGCTTGCGGTGCTGACCGAAAAACTGACTTTCCTGAAGTACGTGAATCGGCAGTACGACACTCCCTTCGGATACAAGGGTGGTGCCAAGGCTGGCGATACCGTGAGTGTGCGTGTTCCGCAGCGGGCAATCATCCGCACCGGGCGCGTGATGAACGTCATGAGCCAGGTGGACAAGACCATCCCGGTGACCATTGACAGTTATTACGGCGTGGACACTGGTGCGACCAGTGCGGAAATGGCGATGCAGATCGACGACTATCAGGCGCAGTTCATCGATTCGAAGATCGGCGACCTGCTCGCGAATGTCGAGTCTGCTGCGTTGGCGAAGTGCGTGCCGCTTGTGCCGACTGCGGTTGGCAGTTACGGTGCGTTGAATACGGCGACGCTGCCGCTGAAAGCGAAGTCGTACCTCGACAGCCAGCTGGCTCCGGCGGATTCGCGCATCCTGCTGGTTGGCACCAATTCGCAGGTCGATATCGTCAACGCGCTGTCCGGGTTCTTCAACCCGCAGAAGCAGGTTGGCGCGCAGTACGCGTCCGGCAACATGGCCGCAGCGACCTTGGGGTTTGACTGGTATCAGTCGAACATGATCCCGCAGTTTACCCGCGGCACCGGCGCGGGCTACAAGACCAATTCTGCCACTGCGCAGACCGGATCGAGCCTGATTGTCGATACGGGCACCGGCACGATCAATGCGGGCGACAGCTTCACGATTGACGGTGTGTATTCGGTGCATCCGCAGACCAAGGTGAGCACCGGCATTCTGCAGCAGTTCACCGTGACGGCTAATCATTCTGGTGGTGCTGGCACGTTGGCGATTAGCCCTGCAATCGTCGCCAGCGGGTCGGAACAGAACGTCACCAACGGGGCGGCTAACGGCAAGGCGCTGACCATCGGCGGAACGTCCGGCACGGCCTACGTCGAGAACCTGGCGTTCTCAAAGGATGCGTTTTACTTCGTGACCGCCGACCTGCCGAATCCGCCGAAGTCCTATGGTGTGGACTCCGCGTCCGCGACCTATCAGGGCATTACCCTGCGGTTCATGCAGGGTTTCGACATGGTGAATGACCAGTACCTGTCGCGGTTCGAGCTCGCGTTCGGTGCCGGCATCCTGCGTCCTGAACTCGCCTGCCGGATTCCGGCAACCATTTCCTGAGGAGGAATGACATGAGCGCACTTACCATCGACAACCTGCCTGGAGTCGCCGTGGCGGCCCCGGAGCAGGATGGCGGCACCCTGGTTGGACTGGAGTCGAGCAGCCTGGTTGGTTTCTACGGGGCCACCCCTGTTGCGCTGCGCGCATCGAGCGTGCAGGCGTCGTCCAATCTGGCTTCGTCCACCGCGTTTGGAGCAACCCAGCTCGCGTGGGCTGTCGAGGTGACCAACACGCTGGTTGGCTTGGGACTCTGGAAGGGTTCCGCGTAACGGGAAACGTCCATGCACATCGTTTTCTGTTGTCCGACGATCGCGCGACCGACGAATGCGTTTCTCGCGGCATTGGAAGCATCGCTGCCGCGCATCGAGGCTGCTGGTCACACGCACGCCGCGGTGTACGAGGTCGGATGCCCGTACATCTCGGCGGCGCGTGCAACGATGTTGCGGAAGGCGTTGGACGCGAAGGCCGATGCAATCGTCTTCCTGGATCACGATCTTGGATGGCGGCCTGAGGATCTGTTGAAGCTGGTGCAGACGCCTGGTGATGTAGTTGCCGGGACGTATCGCTTCAAGAAACAGGACGAGGAGTACATGGGCGCCGTGATCTCGAATGATCGCGGCACTCCATTAGTGCGTGAGGACGGGTGCATTGCGGCTGATCGCGTGCCGGCGGGGTTCTTGAAGATCACGCCGGATTGCGTGGAACGGTTCATGACGGCGTATCCTGGGCTTGTGTATGGCAAGCGCTGGAATCCGCATGTTGACCTGTTCAACCATGGTGCGTGCGATGGGGTGTGGTACGGCGAGGACTATGCGTTTTCGCGGCGATGGATTGCGTGCGGCGGTGAGATCTGGATAGTCCCGGATCTGCTTTTGACGCATTACGGGGACGGGGACGTGCCATTTCCGGGTAATTTCCATTCATTCCTCTTGCGGCAGCCGGGAGGTAGTCACGACGCGCAGAGGAGGGTCGCATGAGCACGGTCCATCAGATTCTGGCTGACGCGCTTGCTGAGCTTCGTATCGTCGATGTTGCGGAGACGATGACTGGCGACATGGCGGAGTCCGCGATTCGCGCGCTCAACCGGATGATGCGTAGGTGGGAGGCCGACGGCATCGCTCTTGGTTGGAACGATGTGGCGCTCTTGAGTGAGGATGCGCCGATTCCGCCTGAAGCGGAGCAAGCGGTCATTGACAATCTGGCGATGATGCTGCGTCCGCAGTTTACTTCGACGCCGGATGGTGGGCTCGTTGCGCGAGCAATTGCGCTCAAGGAGAAATTGATCGCGGACCAGACGATCCTCGCGCCGCTACGGCAGGCGTCGCCGCTTCGGTTTGCGTCCAACCGCTGGAACATGTACGCGGACGAGCCGGTCCGATGAAGATGACTGCCGTCCCCATCGTCGGCGGCACCTACGCGGACGACACGCGGCCGTTCACGGCGCAGGACTGCGTGAACTACATTCCCGAGCAGGCCGACGCCAGCAATACCCGCTCGCCAGCGATGCTGCGCGGGCTGCCCGGATTGCGTACGGTCGTTACCGGGCTGGACGGCTTTGTGCGCGGCATTCACAACGTGGAGGGTGTTCTGTTCGTTGTGGCAGGGACGAAGCTCTACAAGCTGTCTGAGGCGTTTGTCGCAACCGAGATTGGCACGATCAACGGGATTGATCGGGTGGGGATGGCGCACAACCAGATCACTGGTGGTAACCAGTTGGCGATTGGCAGCGGTTCGTCGGGTTACATCTATGACACGGTTGCCGGGACGCTGACGCAGATCACGGACGAGGGTTTTCCCGGCACGCCGGGATTCACGTTCGCGGATTCGTATCTGGCTGGCATCGAGCCGTTTGGCCGGTTCTGGTTCCATTCCGCACTTGCGGATGGACTGTCGTTCAACACGCTAGATCGGTACGAGGCGGAGGCATCGCCAGACCTGATTTTGCAATTGATCCAGAATCACCGTGAACTGTGGGCGATTGGCCAGCGCACGATTGAGCCGTTCGCGGACACGGGGTCGAACACGACGACATGGCAGCGGATTCCTGGCGTTGTGATCGAGCAGGGCGGTGCGTCGAAATGGTCGGCGGTCGTCTTGGACAATGCCGTGCTGCTGCTTGGCAACGATGGCATTTTTTACCGGATCGACGGGTACACGCTGCATCGCATTTCGACGCACGCCATCGAGCAGTCGATTCGCGGCCTCAATTGGTCTGCGTGTTTTGCGTACACATGGACTGACATGGGTCACAAGGTTGCGTATTGGACGTTCCCTGACGGCCACACGTGGGGTTATGACGTGTCGTCTGGCCTCTGGCATCGACGCGAATCGTACCGGCTCAACAAGTCGCGGATTTCGTGCATGGCATGGTGGAACGGCCAATGGGTTGCTGGTGACTATCAGCAGGGAAAGCTGTTCGTGCTGGATTGGGATGAGTTCGAGGAGGATGGCGACCCGTTCATTGCCGAGCGGGTGACGGGTGTGCTGACAAATCAGCAGAACCGATTCATCGTCAATTGCGCAGAACTGGTGATGGATACTGGCCGGTCGGCCGTTGGCGAGTCGAACAATGTCGAATTGTGTTATTCGGACGATGGCGGTTACAACTTCAGCAGATGGCGTGCGGCGTCGCTCGGAGGTGCTGGATCGTATGGCAAGCGGGTGCGGTTCTGGCGGCTTGGGAGTGCGTTGAATCGGGTCTGGCGGGTGCGCGTGGCGGCGCCGTGCAAGCGCGACATCATCGCGGCATCGCTGGCGGTGGAGGATGCGTCATGAGATCGCTGACGTTCACGATTGCGAAGTCTCCAGAGTTCTTTGAGTACGTCGCCAACCATCCGCGGGTGCAGCCATTCGTCACCCAGCATGGGGATCGACCGCTGACGTTTTCGCGTGCGTGGTCGTCGTGCATCGGATTCCAGTTCGAGCGTGGCGGCTGGATCGCGCAGAAGTTGGCACCGCATCGGTACGAGATTCACACGCTCTTCCTGCCGCACTCGCCCGGCGTCCGTGACATGGCGGCGCAGGTGCGGTGGTTTCTGTTCGTGGCGACGGATGCCGAGGAACTGGTTACGCAAGTTCCGGCTGACCTTCCGCACGTTCACAAGCTATCGCAGGACATGGGCTTTCGTGATCGGTTCCGGCGTGAGGCGGCCTGGCTGCGCAAGGATGGTCCGGTGGCAGTGGATCACCTGTCGGTGCGGATCGACGACTGGATTCTTGCCGACGATGCGCTGGCCGTTGCCGGGATTACCGATCCGTGCGAATCCAGATACGTTGGATTCGCGGGTGACTGTGAAGCGATGAACATGCCTGAAAAGGGCGCTGCAATTTACAACCGCTGGGCCGCATGGGCGCACAAGCCGTTGCGGACGGTGACGCGACTACAGGAGGATGTGTCATGCCGGCAGCAGGCATCATTGGCGCCGTTATAGGTGCGGCCGGATCGGCCTACGCCGCAAACAAGAGTGCCGGCGCTGCCAAGAGCGCCGCGAATGCGCAGCGTGACGCGCAAATGCAGGCGATTGACGAGCAGCGGCGTCAGTACGATCTGAGTCGCAGCGATGAAATGCCCTACATGCAGGCTGGGCGCGATGCACTGGCGCAGCTGCAAGCGTTGAACTCGGGCGATTTTTCGAGTTTCCACGCTGCTCCTGATTACCAGTTTGCGCTCACGCAAGGGCTGCAAGGACTCGACCGTTCGGCGGCTGCACGCGGCTCGCTTTACAGCGGTGGTCACTCGGCGGACGTGACCGACTATGCGGAAGGGCTGGCGAATCGGTATTACGACGACTATTACAACAAGATCGCCGGTCTTGCGAACCTTGGGCAAGATGCGACGGCGCGGACGGGTGTGCTTGGCGCGGGTGCGGCCAATGCGATCAGCGGCGCGTTTGGGAACATTGGTGACGCGAGGGCGCAGGGCATCATCGGCGGCGCGAATGCGTGGGCAAATGGCATCAACTCCATTGGCAGCGCGTTCGGCAGGGCGGCCTATGGGTTCCATAATAATGTGCATCCGATCTACCAGAACACGGACTACACTTATGGTGGATATTACCCAGCCGGCGGCTTTCAGATGAATCCGTCGAGCTACGACCTTGGTAGCTATAGCGGATCGACCGGCTACGGAGGGCACTGAAATGGCTGTGCTCAATTGGCTCGCGGACCTGAAAACCGCGAATCCTGTTGCGGCATTCGATCAGGCGCAGCAGGACGCGCAGGCGCTGGCGATTCGGCGTGATGCGCGGATGGCACAGTTGCAGGATCGGCAGCGGCTTGGGACTGCACTGGGGCAGGCTGGCGGCATCATGCAGGGCGACCCGAACGCGCTGGCGACGGCGTATGGTGCGAATCCGGACGTGGCGGCGAAGGTGCAATCGGCGTACAACGCGCAGCTGGCGTCGATAGGCAATGCGGCCCAAAGGATCGTCCAGGAGAGTACGGACGCGGATGGCAACCTGGCGCTGAATCCACGTGCCAATGCGATCTATCAATACATCCTGCCGCGAGCGCGCGCGTTGCTGCCGCAAGAGCAGTTGCCGGATTCGTTGGATGCTGAGACGCTGGACAAGATCGCCGGGTTCTCGTCGGCAATCCAAGGCGCGAAAATTCACAGCGTGGTCAAGGGCGCGGACGGCAATTACTACAGCGTGGACCAGTTCGGCAACTTCACGAGGGCGGATGTTGGCACTCCGCACAGCGTGAGTATGCGCCGCGGTGCGGACGGTCGGATGTATCGCTACGATGCGACGACGAACACCGCGACGCCGGTTGGCCAGAACGCGATGCCATCCGGTGGCAATCTGGGCGATTCGACTACGCCGCCGCAGACTGGAGGCGAAGCGTTTAACGTGAACGTGGACCAACCGCTGTCGCCAGAATCGGCCACGGCGGCGCTTGCGCAGATCGAGGCATCGAACGGGCAACCGTTCAATGCGGCGCAGCGGAAGGCGATGTACGAAGGTCTTACCGGCGGACGGGCGAGTTATGGTGTGCCAAGCCAGCAATCGCCACAACCGAGCACGGCGCAGCAGATGGCACCTGCACCGCCTTCCGTTCCGACGCAGCAGCAGACCGTGCAGACCGTGCAGGCGAACACCACTCCTGCGCCTGATTTGCGCGCCATAGCGCGATCCGGATTCAACGCTGGCAACCAGTCGAAAACCGCGAAGTCTGCGCAGGAACTGCTCGATATGCAGGCCGCGGGCATCCAGGTGACGCCTGACGATCAGGTGTATTACCTGCGCAATAACGAGTTTCCGAAGGCTAGTAGCGATGCGTCTGACATTCTGGCGTCGTTGTCGTTCGACAAGAACGCACCGAGTGGTGAGGAATACCTCAAGACGATCCCAGCAGGTGATGTGCCGACGGTAAAGGCATTCGCGGATGGCCGTATTCCTTTGCCGACGGGGACGGCACTCAAGGACCCGGACGTGATGCGCCGTATCACGGAAGCCGTGCAATACGATCCGACGTTCAACGCGGGAACCTACAAGTCTCGTCTTGCCACGTGGCAGGACGCGACGAAGGGGGCGCTGGCAAAAACCACGAACGCAATGAATACGGCGGTCGGGCACTTGGGCACGTTGTACAGTGCCATCCCGGACCTGCGCAATTACAGCGGAATCGGCTCTGTACCGCTGAACGCCATCAAGAATTTCATCGGAGAAGACATCAACTCCGATCCGCGTTATGCAAAATTCAATGCGGCGAGGCTTGCCGTAGGCGATGAGTTGATGCGCGTCTATCGGCAAGTTGGCGCGAGCGAACATGAGACGGAGCAGTGGCGCGAGCTATTGTCGTCGAACAGTTCGCCCGAGTACCTGCAAGCGACGATCAAGACGATGGCCAGCTTGCTCAAGTCGAAGATCGAGTCGAACGAGGCGCAGTTGCGTGCAGGCATGGGGCGCATGGATGCGACCAATCCGCTCGTGTCGCCGCACGCGATGCAGGCGCTGAACATGATCTTGACGGACGGCAACCCGCAAGCGGTCGGCAACGTGGCTGGCGAGGTTCAGGAAATGGAGTGGACGCCGAACGGAGCGCGTCCTGTCGGTCCGGCGACGCAGGCTGCGCCTGCGGCACCAGCCGCGGTGTCTGCTGCACCCGCCAAGGCACAGACGCAGCCAACCGCGGTCACGTTGCCTCCGGGGTTCCCGCCGCCATCGAAGCGCGTGGCTGGTCGGCGGTACATCATCCCGGCCGGGAAATACCAGGGGCAGGCGCTGCGGTGGAATGGAACTAGTTGGGACGATCCGGAGAATTGACCGATGGGCACTCTGAGCGATGACGATCTGTTTGCAGGGACTTCGGCCAAGCCTGCGCCTGCCGCGTCGGCGCAGCCGGATCAGTTCTCCGGCGTGTCGGACAAGGACCTCCTGTCATCCTTTTTTGCCTACGACGAAGGGCCGATGAAGACGGCCATTTTCCGATCGTTGCAAGCGCGTGGGATTCGGCCTGGTGCGCCGCCGGTCGGCGCGGCCAAGATGGATGGCACGGGCACGTTTGGCGAGAACGTCGCTGCCGGTATCGGCGCGTCCGGCAAGGCGCTGGGCATGGGTGTGGGTGAGATTCTGGCGCGTGGTGGACCGCTTGGGATTGCGGTGTCTGCGGTCAATCGCAAACTTGGGATTCCGACGCTCGAAGATCAACCGTACATCGGTGCGCCAGCGCGGTATTTCGAGAATGCGCGCAGGCAGCAAGCCGTGACGGATGCGGCGCTCGACCGGAGTGGTGGCGGAATCACGGGAGAAGTGGCTGCCAACATCGCTCCGTTCCTGCTGACGGGTGGTGCTGCTGGACTGGCGGAGGCTGGCGCTGCGCCGACTACGCTGGCTCGGGTGCTCGCTCCTACGGCGATCAAGGATGCGGCGTTGCAGGGTGCGGTGCTGTCGGGAATGCGGCCTACGGACAGCACGTCGCAAACGCTTGCGAACATCGGTGCCGGCGCGCTCGGTGGCGCGGGTGGCGCGACCCTCGGCAAAGTGTTGACGGCATCGGGGCCACGGTTGCTGGAGGCGATCACAAGTCGGATGACGGACCGCGGTGCGAAGGCGGCCGTAGCGCGTTACCTTGCCGATCGCGGCGTTACGACTCCTATCGAAGTTGCAACCAACGGGCTTCCGGTGCAGATGACGTCGGCGGAGGCATCCGGGAGCGTGCCGCTGGCCATTCTGACTCGGGCGCGGCGTGCAATGCCTCTGGATCAGACGGGCGGATTCGCGCAGCAGTTGTCGGATCAGGTGGCGCGGAACCGTGGTGTCGTCGATGATGCGCTCACGGCGGCTGCTGGTACGCCGGACGATCTTGCGGCGGCGAGGCTGGCGCGACGGTCGGCGACGCAATCACTGTATGACCAGGCCGCGAGGACGACCGGATTTGATATGTCGCGCCCGCTTGCAAATGCCAAGCGCATGGTGGACATGCTCATCAATCGGCCACAGTCGCAGGCGAACGCGCAGCAGGTGGTGTCCATGCTCCAGCGACGCTTGCCGGATGCGCAGGTGCTGGCATCGGCTGCTGCGCCGTTGAGTGAGGCGCTCAAAAGTCGCATGAGTTCGGCGAACTTTGACGCGCTCAGTGCAGCATTGCGAGCGATCCGCGCACGCGGGCAAGATCCGGCAACCGCACTGGCGGACATTGGCAATTTGAGCGTTGACCGGAATATTCCATCTGCCGCGCTCGCAGACGCGCGAGCCCAACTCGCGGCGACCGTGCGCCCGGAAGATAGGGGCCGTGCGCTGATGGGATTGCGTGACACGATGGGGCAGATGATCTCTGGCCGTACCGTTGGCGCGCCGGTGTCAAGTGTGGTTGGCGATATGTATATGCGCCCAGTGCTTAATTCGTTGAACCGGGCGATGGCCAAGCAATCGCCGGAATATGCCCAGGCGATGGGCAAGTACGCCCAGATGTCGCCGGACATCAACCGGATGCAGGTATTGCAGGAACTGGTGGGCAACGGTGGCACGGCGCGGGATGCGATGGGGAACATCACGCTTGGGAAGTTGGAAAGCGCTGTGGAGCGGCCGCCGAGAATGTCGCAAGCGCTCGTCAAGGCAGCAACGGGACGAAAGAATACGACGCTGGCGCAGCTGCTGACGCCTGAGCAGAACGACACGCTGGCGAACGCCATCCGCTATTTGCGGGCGAACCGAGACATGGAAACGCTCGGTGGTGGGATCAATTCGCAGACCGCGCAGAACACCGCGAACGGTGCGTTGTCGCTGGCGCGCAGGCTGATGCCGGGCAACGTTGGAATGCTGCTCGATCTTGGCAAGGCGTTCGGTGATGTTGGGCGCACGCGCTTCAATGCTGCGCTCAACGATGCGTTGCTGGATCCGACCAAGTTGAACGCGATGCTGGCGATGTTGCCGTCAAGCAAGCAGCAGACGGCGCGGGCGCTGATTGCGTCAATCGCTCCGCGTGTGGGTATGGCGATCGGTGCGCGTTCGCAGGCGAATGGAGGCCAGTAGTAAGCGCCAGCGCATGGCGCGCTCGTGCGGAAGGGATAGCAGAAGATCGCGCAGTGGACCCGGTTTCACGAAATGCAAGATTGACAGTGCGATGAGTCGCGGCAGGATGAAGAACAGGACGAACAGCGGCATCGCCACGACCTGGCGCAAGATCAACGACAGAAAAAACGAAGGGTGATCCAATGTCATTCCGGCTGCTTGACCAACGACCAGTGTATTTCGATGCGGCCGGCAATCCATGCGCCGGCGGCACGCTGTCGAGCTATCTTACAGGGACATTGACGCCAACTGCGACCTACGCCGATCCGGGACTAACCGTCTCGAATGGGTCGGTGATCACGCTGGACAGCACCGGTCGGACGCCTGTGGATGTTTGGGCGACGGGTGTCCTGCGGATCATCATCCGCGATGCAAACGGAGTTACCGCGTTCGACTCCGACAACACGCAGGCGAACTCGGAGATTCCATCGCAGACGGGCAATGGCGGAAAGTTCCTCACTACCGACGGAGCCGGTCTTTCGTGGGCGGCGATCACGCAGGTTCCGTCCGTAGTCGGCGAGAGCGGCAACGTACTGACGAATGACGGATCGACCTATTTCTGGGGTACTCCTGACAATTCCGTGGACGGCACGACGATCACGAACGTCGTGCTCAAAAATGCGCGTGAAACGTGCCAGACGGTCGCAGCAACCGCCACACTGAACATCGACATTCGGCTTGGTGCTGTCATCAAGCTGACGCAGGACGTGGACTGTGTTGCAACCATCATCGGCCAACCTGCTGCGAACGAAGCGATGGCGTTCACCATCATCAGGGTGAAGGATGCGACTGCCACGTCGCGTACCCTGTCCATCGCCACGGCGAAATGGCCTGCGGGCGTTGTGGTTCCGGTGACCCAGACCAGCGGTGCAATTGACGTGATTTCGTGCCTTGCGTTCAATGGCGAGGCGTACGTTCTCGGCAGCTACAATACGGCGATGGCATGACGCTGCTTCAATACTATCCGCTATCGAATCACACGGCGTCGTCCGATATCTCGATCAGCCCACGGCTGATATTCAAGTATTCGCCGACGCCGGGCGCTACCGTGAACGTGCCGGTGACGGCGACTGGCGCGTTCGGAACGCCGCCGTACACGTATGCGTGGTCATCGGATGATCCATCCCAGATCACGATCACGAACGCGACGGCGCAAACCGCGACGTACAGTTACACAGGATCGCCGCCTGCGTCGTCGTTGAACTCTTACGGATATGTGACCGTTACCGACGCGACGAGCACCAGCAAGACGCTGACATTCCCGATAACGTTCCAAGTCGGTGGTGCCATCATATGACGAACAACATCCTGCCATCTGCCCATGCTGCGTTTGTCGATGCGAACGGTCGTCCTGCGCGTGCGGCGTATATCTATTTTGCGAGCTTGCAGAATGCACTCGGCGCGCAGGAGGCGACGAACACGGATACGGCCAACGCGCTAGCGACGCTGGCAGCACAGATTGCGGAATTGCAGGCGCGAGGTTCGACGGCGTACTGGGGTTTCATCGTCGGCGACCTGTCGGACCAGACGGACTTGCAGGCGGCTCTTGACACGAAATTGACGCACGGTCAAACGATGGCTCGCGTATCCCTGGGATGGTGACATGCTGATCCTGAAAGCAACCCAATCGCTACAGGTGGTGCTAGCCGCGGCCAAGGTCGCGAACGATTGCCCGGTGATCGCGTCGTGGGTGGACGATAACGAGTCCACGTCGCTGGTGTCGGACTCGGCGGTCACTGCAACCAATGGCACGACCGCGGTTGAGGTAGTGCCAGCGCCTACGGTCACCAAGCGGCAGATCAAGGCGTTCACATTGCGAAATGCTGATACCGTGCCGATCACGGCATCTGTGCAAGTGGACGTGTCGGGTACACCGACAGTAATAGCTGCGATCAATCTGGCTGTAGGATACTCGCTGGTGTGGCTTGGCGACATGTTCAGGGTGTTGACTGCGAATGGTGAGGTCGCAACAACAGGGACAGGCGGTGGTGGTGGCGGTGGCGGAGTCACTGGAAACATAGACGGTGGTAGCGCGTCAACTGTTTACGGTGGTACGACTGGAATTGATGGAGGTAGCGCGTAATGGCCGTACAAATCCAACTGCGACGTGATACAGCGGCTAGCTGGACTGCATCTAATCCTGTCCTCGCACAGGGGGAGTGCGGATTGGAGTTGGATACGGGCAAGAGCAAGATCGGCGATGGCGCAACCGCATGGGACTTACTGGCGTATCAGTACGCCGGTACTGGCGCTGCATTGACAGCCGACACCGACGGCACGCTGGCCGCAAACAGTGACACTCGCGTGGCGACGCAGAAGGCGACCAAGACCTACGTCGATGCGTCGGCATCGTCCATCCGCCTGACCCGCCTTGCGGTGCAGACCGCGAGCATGGCGGTCGCGGTAGGGGACTCCACCCCGTTCGACACCACGTCAGGCGCGCTCACGGCGACGCTGCCAGCGGCCCCGGCGGACGGCAGCATCGTGCAGGTGCAGCTGGTCGCCATCAACGCCACGTCGCCGTACAACGCGCTCACGGTCGCGTGCGGCGGCTCGGACAAGTTCGACTACTCGGGCGGTGCCACCAGCCTCGTGCTGCGAGCGGTCGGGAACAGCGTGCGGCTGGTATACCGGGCTGCGAGCACGGCGTGGGAGGTGGTGGAAGCGACGGCGACCTACAGCGCGCATGCGATGGGCGCTGGCGCTGTGGCAAGCGGTCTGGGTGCGTCTGCGTTCGGGAGCGACTCACGCGCATACGGGGCTGCGAGTAGCGCATTTGGCGTGCGCAATACCGTCGGTACGTCGGCCACGCCGGTGGATCGGGCGACGGCGGTGGGCTACGCGAACACGGCCAACGGGTACTACAGCAACGCGATCGGATCGAAGAACACGGCGACGGGGACGTACGCGTCGGCGTTGGGCCAGAACAACATTGTCAACGGGCTTGGGGCGTCGGGCGTGGGCGTGGGCAACCACGCCACCGGCAACTACAGCTCGTCGTTGGGCTACACGAATGTGGCCTACGGCATCGGTAGCAGTTCGATCGGTGCGTTCAACCGGGTTGGCACATCAGCTACTCCGGTTGATTACGCCGCTGCACATGGCTACAAAAACAAGGCGTACAGCTCGAAGTCCGCCGCTTTCGGCTACAGCTGCATTGTCGATGCGGGCCTGACCAACGCAAGCGCGTTCGGCTACAAGGCGCACGCCACGCAGTCTGGCACGTTCGCTGTAGGTGATACCGGCACTGAGCCGCGCATCGTGCATGTCGCGGCTGGTACTGCGGACACGGACGCTGCGAACGTGTCGCAGCTCAAGCCATCGGTGCAGACCGTCACCAGTGCAGCGACGGTGACTCCGACCGCTGCGAACGACTGCGTGGAGATAACTGCGCAGGCGGTCGCGCTGACCATCGCCAACCCTGCCAGCACGCCGATCAACCGGCACACGCTGTTGATCTACCTCCTCGACAACGGCACCGCACGGGCAATTACGTGGGGCAGCCAGTACCGGGGCATCGGCGGCACGCTGCCGAGCACGACGACGGCGAGCAAGCGCATGTACGTTACGGCGATATGGAACAACACCGACAGCAAGTACGATGTGATCCTGCCTGCGGCGGTGCAGACATGATCCGGTACGCGACATTGCTGAGCGGGCGTAGTGCTGGCGCGGGCACGACGTATGCGACGTGGGACAGCGCTGCGAAAGGCACCTACATAACGCTGGGTGCTGGGAACCTTGTGGCCGCGCGCACATCCGCGAGCGGATCGGTGTACCAGTGCGCCCGCGCGACGCGATCCTTGAGCGGCAAGATTTATTGGGAGGTCAAGTCGGATCAACCGACCGGCACGCACGACGCGACGATGGCGCTCGGGATTAGCACGGTGGCTGCGACGCCGCTGAACGACGCGACGCAGTACCTTGGGTACAACGCTGCTGCGATTGGCGCGTGGGACGCGACAGGAATCTACTGCAACGACGCACTCGTGACCAACGCGCCACCCGCAGCATCGCCGTGGACTCAGAGGTTCGCGTTCGACTCGTCCACCAACAAATTCTGGATGGGTGACACCGAGAACGGCTGGTGGAGCGGCGATCCAGCGCTCGGTACATCGCCGATCATCACGATGCCTGCGGGCACTTACTACCCAACTATCTGCTTTGGCGCTTTCGTGAACTCGACAATCAGGGCGAACTTCGGTGCGTCGGCTTGGACTGGATCGTGCCCGAGTGGGTTCGCTGGACTGGCTGCTTGAGGACTTTTGCTACCGGTAATTTACTTGCTTGAGGTGACCCATGACCCCGAACGTACAACGACTCTCTGGCTTGTTGACCGCGCTGCTTGGCCAAGCACCCACCGTCCCGCAGTTGCAGGCGGTGGCTGGAGCCTACGTCGAGGATCAGACGGGGCTGTCGAACGACGACATTGCCGCAGCATCGCTCACCGCGATCCGCCAACAGATCGTGCGGACTGTGCGCGACAGCGGCCAGCGTGCAGCGCGGAAGGCGGCGCGAGCGTCGGTACAGTCTGCCGGTGACGCGGCGCAGTCGGCTGCCGGGGTGTGATCCGTGACCGCCCCGACCGAGGATCGTGTCGCAGCTCTGGAAGGACAGGCCGGTATTACGACGCACCGGCTCGACAGTATCGACTCGCAGCTTCACGGCATGCGCGAGACGATGACTCGCATCTTCGACAAGCTCGACAACATCACTCGGTTGCAGGAGACAGACGCACGGCATGCTGAGGCCATCGCGGCTGCAATGGGTGAGATCGCGGCGCTGAGACGAGACTCGAAAGAGGAGGCGCAAGTATCGCAGGCGCGGTGGGATGCGCAGGCGACGCTGTCGGCGGATCGCTGGCGGCAGCACGATGCGCATCATCAGACGGCGCGCAGGCAGATCGACGAGGACATTCACCGGATCAACCTGAAACTGGCGTGGGCGGCGGGACTGCTGGCGGCAGTACAGGTGGCGGCGAGCATCGTCGGGTTTTTCTATGTACGGAACTTGGATGACATGGTGCAGGTGGACAAGGCGCAGTGGGCGGAACTGGCCGGCGCAGAGAAGGACTTGCGTGCAGTGTCGCAACGGGTGCAAGCTCTGGAGACATGGGCATCGGACAAGGGGAAACAGTGATGATCGGGGAGCGTATTTGTGCGGTACTGGTGGCGGCCGGTATCGGCTGGTTCGTCGGTGGGACGTGGATCGCGGGACTGTTCTTCGCGCTGGCGACGTGGGCGTTCATCATTGGCGAGATAAACCGGCGCGATGATGTGCGGTTCGATGCCATTGCCAAGCAGCGGATGACGGATGATGGAGGGCGCGAGCCATGACTACTATTGCCATTCGGGGGCATGGGATCGCAGCAGACCGCCACGTCAGCGGGTCGCACAAGAGCGCACACGGCAAGCTGCACAGACTGTCGGACGGCAGTGTGGTGGGGATGGCTGGAGCGACGCA
>CAZYIA010000009.1:0-17578 GCA_964646765.1 uncultured Candidatus Saccharibacteria bacterium
GCACGGCGGCAACCGCCTCGCGCCGAGGGGCGTCGTCCGTCAGGGCGTCGGAGGGCCCACGCGGCCCACGGCCGCCGTCGCCTTCTGGTCGAGGACGGCGCGCTCCACGGCTCCGCTGAGGTAGGTGTCGAGGAAGCCGCCGAAGATGGACGAGGCCGAGGCCATCAGCGTCGGGGGCAGCTTCGTCTTCAGGGTGGTGAGTGCCGCCTCCTTCAGCTGCTTCTTCTCCACGTCCGTCAGCACGCCGTCCGCGAGGGCCGCCTCGAGCTGGGGCCGCAGCGTCGCGTTGAGGTCGGCGACGACGGACTGCGCCGCCCCCGTCAGCTTGGCCGCCACCAGGGCCGCCTTCGACTCCTTGGCCTTCGCGTCGAGGAAGGTGACCAGCTTGGCCAGGGCCCACGTCACGAGGCCGCCCAGCACCGGCACCAGCGGCGGCAGGACGTACTGGAGGACGAAGGAGAGGATGGCGCCACCCGTCGACGGCGCCGGCGCGGCGTCAGCCGCGAGGGCAGGGGCCGGGGCGAGAAGAGCGAGCGCCACCGCCAGCAGGCCGACCACCACGAGGAACTTCTCCAGCGTCACGCGCAGCACGTCGCCGGGCTTGAAGAAGCCGCGGGCGTCGGGGTTGGAGATCCACAACTCCAACAGTCCGCCCGGCGTCCAGCGGCTCCACTGCTTGTTCTCTTCGCTGTCTCCGGTGACGGGCAACACCTTCAACGTCTCCTGTGACTCCGCGTGCAGCACGGACTCGACCTTCATCTTGGCGACCAGCTTCATGTGGTTCCTCCTACGGGTGGACGAAGTACGTGACGGGCAACTGCCCGAAGCCCGACGCGAGCGGCTGCCTCGTGAAGCACGACGCGCCGGCCTGCGACAGCCACACGCCGTCCTCGCCCAGCGACGGGACCAGCACGCCGACATGGCCCGGGCCGCCGTTGCGATTGAACCAGGTGGGCACCGCGAGTTGCCCCTCGTCGGCCATGCGCTGCGCGATGTGGGCGGTGCCCTGCTCCCAGCCGTGCCGCAGGCCCTCGGTGGCCAGCCAGAGAATCAACTCGTTGGCCCGCTGGTGGCGCGGCAGAAGGACACCCATCGCCTCGGCGACGTCCTGCAGGTAGACGTTGCACCACGTCTCGGGCTTGTCGTCGCCCGTCACGTCGCGCGGCGTGTAGCGGGCGATGCCGCGGTGGTGGTGTTCGGCGACGATGGCCATGAGGCGCGTGCCGTCGCGGTTGATGAGCGTCGAGGTGAGGCGCTTGCCGGGCGGGTCGAGGCCGAGGGGGAAGGGCGTCATCGGCGCACCGCCCAGGCCGCCAGCGCCGCGACGGCCACCAGCAGCATCCACCCGCCGACGACGGCGAGCTCAAGCGCGACCTCGAGACTGGGCGCCTGGTGCTTCACGGCCGCACCCGGCAGCGCGCGCAACGCCGCGGCTGGCCGCCGTCGACGGGCGCCTCGAGGCGCTCCTGTCGCTGGCCCGTCTGCAGAAATCGGTACAACGCGCGGATGTCCGCCTGCGCCTCCTTCACCTGGCGCTTCACGTCGCTGACGTCGGACTTCATGTCATCCACCTGCTGCTCGACGTCCTTGCGGTACGCAGCGCGGCTTCGCTCGAGCTCGTCCACGCGGGACACGACAGCTGCGACGCCGGCGTCCGACTGGGCGCGCGCCTCGCGGATGATCGCCATGCCGCCGCTGCCGAATGTCCCGAGAATCGCCAGCACCAGCGCCACATCCTGCCAGCGGAACTGCCGGCGCAGCTCGCGGTTGGTGACGACGTCGTCTGGCCCCTGCTGCTGCTCGGTCACGGTCCCCTCCACGGCCACCAGGGGCCGACCCGGTGGCACAGCCACGCAGCGGCCACGAGCAGCACGAGGCCGAAGGCCATCACGTCGACGGTGCTGATTTCGAGGTCGCGCCAGTTCCTCACAGCCACTCCGAGGGCACGTCACCGGCCTGCACGCCGCACTCGACGGGCACGCAGTCCGGACCCGTGGCGTAGTCGCGCGGCGTGACGTTGAAGCCGCGCCAGCGGGGACCGCCGTCAGGCAGCCCATAGGGGCCGACGCCCTTGCAGTTGACGATGCCGCACTCCTCCTCGCACCACCCGCCGTCCGAGCGCCAGCCGTTGGGGATCATGCAAGGGCTCGGCTGGAGCGCGAGGCGATTCAAGGCACCACAGAAGCGCGTCGCGTAGGGGTTGCTGAACGTCCCCGCGTCCTCGGCGTTGTCGGCCTGCGGACACGTCAGCATCTCGCACTGCGCCGTGTACTGCTTGGCGTCGTCCACGGACTCGTCCTCGCCCGCGTCGTCGATGCCCGCGTCGTCGGAGGTGCCCACCATGTCCGTGCGCAGGGAGGGGACGGTGACTTCGCCCTCGAGGTCCGCGATGTTGACGCGCCCGTCCGACGGTCGAAAGCAGTTGCCGCCGTCGGGGCTGAAGCACACCGCAACGCGCGCGACGTGACCGTACCGCTGCCTCGGGCGCAGGACGTTGGGCTGGTTGCGGTTGATTCGGTTGCGCGTGCGGGCGTCGAATCGCTCCGGGCAGATGACGACGAACTTCTGTCCGTCGGTGATGCCTGCGTCGCGGAGGTCCGCCATCGTGCGCGTGGCGGGCTGGGGTGTCGACATGTACACGGCGACGCTGCCGACGAGGACGACGCCGACGCCGACGAGCATGTTGCGAAGTTTGGAAGTCATCAGCGGCACCTCGCGGGGTCGTCGACGCAGACGCGCGACGTGATGCCGTCCGTGGCACCAAGGGAAACGGCGGTGAAGGTGCCCGTCATCGACGAGGCGGGCGCGGACACGGAGGACGACTGCCACAGCGCCGTGCGCGTACCGCTCGCGTCCTCAAGCACTCCGCGCTGCGTCGTGGTGCCCATGGCGGAGACGGCGGGCGTCGTGCTGGTGGCGTTGATGAGGTAGGCGGCGGCGGTGTTGGTACTGCGGCCGATGGTGGCCGTGTCGGGCGCTGCGGTGCCAAGCGTGAGCGCGGTGACAGCGCCGACGGACGAGGAGCCCCACTGCATCGATACAGCGGCAGAGAAGGACGGTCCCTTGGCGGACGACAGCGAGAAGGACGCGCTCTCCGCCTGTCGCGTCGCCGCCGCCAACGTGGTGGGGATGTACGAGGTGGCGTAAGCACCGGCCTCGAGCTGTGCGCCCCACACAAGCACGCCAGCAGCACCCGTGCTGCCGCTCCCGGTTCTGCTCGCGAGGTTAATGCAACCCACCTCCAACCTCACGGCGGTCCCAGCAGCCCCGGAGTCATGAGTCACACTGTAACGTCTCCATTCAGTGCTGACGTAGCTTGCAGTTACGCAGTGTCCGGTGGATGACGTGAGATCCGTCACACACAGCGAGACAGAACCGCTTCCGCTTGTTCCCTTCACGTAAATGGAGCCGGTGTGATTTCCGGCTGCCGAGGCAGCTGTCTGGCTGTAGATGAAGCTATAGAAGCCCGCAGACCCGCAAACGCCAGTAGTGAGCCTGTCTGCGGTCGTCGCCCCGTCTGGAGAGACGGCGGTGTCAGGAGATGCGCCCGCAGCGCCTGTGTTGTTGAGACTCGCCCATACCGCGTTGTTGAATTCTTCGCTACGGGGAATGATGTTCGCCCGCGCCGACTCGACGAGGAGGCCGAGAGTCCCGGCGCTGTCGTACTCGACGCGCGGCTGATTGGTGCTGCACGTCACGAGGTCGCCATCGGCAATGCCGCTGGTGGCGAGGCCGCCCGTCGCCGTCTTGGTGCAGGTCGCCGCGCCTGTGCGCGCGAACGTCACCGTCTCGCCCTTCGCTCCTGTGACGGTGGAGCAGGCGCAGGCGGTGCCCATGCCGGCGCCGTTGGCCGGGGCGAATTCGAGGAAGGCGTATGACGCACCCTGCGGCAGGTTGGGCTGCAGAAAGAGGCGGTGCTGCGGGTACTGCGCGAACGCGGCGGCCGCCGCCAACACGACGAGGAGAGGCCAGCGCCGGAGCATCACGAAGGCAGGGTGTGAGTCGCTTGGCTCCCGGTTCTACACCTGCACGGCTGTTTCCCTTGCGCGGGGCGGACGGGGTGCGCACGCTGGGGGCATGCGACTCCTTCTCGTGGTGGTGGCGGTGGTGGCGGTGGGGTGTACCCACGTTGACGGCGGTGGCTCGACGAGCCCGGGTGAGCCGCGCAAGTTGCCGGTGACGACGCCGGGGGAGGTCGGCCGCCTGTCGGTGCTGGAGACGTACCAGACGCCAGCGTCGTCCACCGTCGTGCTCGGCTACAGCAACGACACCGGGCGGAGCCTGCGAGCCGTGCGTCTCGAGTGCGTGCTTCTGGACGGTCGCGGCGCGGTGGTGAATGTCGGCGCCGTCGAGCTCGACGCGGTGGCGCCCGGCGGGGAGGCGTCCCGCCGTCTGCGCATCGTCGATTCGTCCGAGCGGGCGGAGCGCGCTGAGTGCTCCATCGCCTCCGCGCGCTAGACTTCGCCGTAGACGACGACGCTGAAGTCGAAGTCGGCGTAGCTGAGGCCGCCCGACTGCAGTTCAAAGGTTTCGACGGCGAGCCCAACGAGTGCCGACGTGGCCGTCGGGTACACGGGCACGACGCGCACGTGGTAGTCGTTGCTGATGCTGGTCTGCTTCGCGCGCCCGTGGCCGGCGTAGAAGCGCAGTCCCGTCAACTGCACGAAGTAGAGCCCCACCGCGCTCCGGCTGACGCTGACGACGGTTGCCAGCACGTTGCCGAGGCCGGGCACGATGACGCCGTAGCTCAACGTCGTCGGCACGACGTCCACCACTGCGCGGGACACCAGGGGCGTGTCGTGGCGGCCGGCGCGAGAGGCCGGCGGCGGCGGGTAGCCGCGGAAGGTCTCGTCGATGCCGTGCGCGACGTCGTAGAGGTCTCTCTGCGCCAGCGCGTTGTCGCGGAGTTGGTTGACGTCCGCGAAGGAGAGCGGCGCATCCTGGCAGAGCTTGGCGATCTTCGCGTAGGACACGTCGTCAGCTCCCGTGCAGGTGAATCCAGAAGTCGGCGTCCGCAGCCGCCCAGGTGTTGTGTGAGCGGTCGTACTTGAAGAGGTAGCACGTCGTGCGCGTGGCCGACGTCTGCACCGCGTTGACGATGACGAGGTCGGTTGGGTCCGGCGTCGTCGCGAGACGCTCGTAGTCAGGGCAAGGGAAGCCCATCGTCGGCGTCGTCCATGAGGCGTGGTCGAGCTCGACGACGCCAGTCCCAGTGCGTGTCAGCGTCGTGATGCCGGTGCCTTCGGTGGACACGTACTTGGTACCGCTCGCCACGTACTGCACCCAACTCCACGCGCGGGCTACCTCCTTGACGTTGTGCTCTCCTGTCGACGTGTCGTGTGCGACGGAGAAGGCCGCGCGCGTGTCGCCCAGTACCTGCAGCAGCGCATTCCAGAAGGTGGCGCGCAGGGTGTTGTCGCGCCCCGACAGCGCTGACGGAAGGGCGTTCGCCCAGGTGCCGACGGACAGCGGCGTGGAGTGGATGGCGAGGTCGAACTTCGCGTCTGCTGCGGCCCACACGTTCCCGGCGCCGAGCGCGCTCGACAGCTTCTTCTGGTACACCTCAATCTGTGTCGAGGAGACGACTTTGTACGCGTAGTTGTAGGGCTTCGTGCTGCTGTCGCTGTCCGCGCAGTTGAGTTGGCAGACGAGCTGACTCGAGTCGAAGCGGCCGCTGGCGAGGTTGATGACGATGCGGCCGGTGGCCGGGTGCGTGATGCTGGTGATGTCCGACGTCGTCGGCGAGGCGCTGTAGGTGCCGGCGCTGTAGTCGATGCGCGTGACGAGCCGAGGTACCTCGATGGCGTTGTGCTCGCCGTTCGTCATGTGCTCCGCGGCGAAGGCCTGCTGCAGCCAGTTGAGGTTCGAGCGCATCGCGTTGAGCCAGGCAGGCCCGAGCGGATCGCGACGCGCCTTGGTGAGGAGATCGACCAGTCCCATGCGTCACCCGTCCATCAGCTTGTTGCCGGCCGTGCTGGCGGGGCCGTCGGGGATGGCCCCGGAGAAGACGTCCGCGTCCGACGTCGCCTTGCCGTACATGTACCCGCCGTCTGCGTAGTTGGTGGGGTCGGTGCTCACGGTGTGGAACGTGGTGGCCCCCCGAACGATGGTCCAGTCGGCTACGGCGATACCGGAAACGGAGTCGGGACCGAAGTCGAGGTCGGTCGAGTCGACATTCATCTCGTTCGCGGAGTTGACCGAGACGATGCGGATGGCGCGGAAGCGCGTGAAGACGTCGTCGGCCTGCGTCGAGTCCTTCAGCACCAGCAAGTCACCAGCCGCGACTCCATCGGCGACGAGGTCTCCAGACGAGAAGATGACGAGCGAGTCTCCGTCCGTCACCGTCACCGTGCGCCCGAAGGTGGCGGAGACGCGCGTGTATAGCGAGACGTCGTCGAGGAGGAAGGGCAAGTCCGTCTGCAGGTTGCCCATCCACACGGCGGTGACGTCGACGGTGCAGTCGTTCGGGTTGAGCGTCAGCGACTCGACGCGGAAGAGCGTGTCCTCGTACGGCGCCGCCAGCCCACCGCGCGTCCACGAGAAAGTGAAGTAGTCCCCGAGCTCGAGCGTGAGGGCGTCGAGCGGGTACATCAGCGAGAGGATGGGCCGCACCTTCGACTCGAGGAAGCCCATCTCGTAGACGCCGACGGAGAGGCCGAAGGCGTTTCCGCTCCAGAGTAGGAGTTGCCCGTAGTCGACGCCGGACATGCGGAGGTCTCGCGTCAGGACGCGTCCCCACGAGGCGATGGCCGCCGCATCGTCGAGCGGCCCATAGGTGCCCTGGTCGTGGTGGACGAAGATGCGGTTGTACGGAGCCCATCGCTCGCCCTGCGAGGGGATGTGGTCGCTGATGTTGCTGGCCAGCAGCTCGTCCAGCGACGGCGCCGCGCCGCCGAAGGCGTCGACGGTGGCGCCGTACGGGACATTCGTGGCGATGGCCTTGAACTTCCCGTCCCAGCCCGTGGCGACGTCGACGAAGCCGGACTGGCACAGGTTGCCGACGGCGCGCCGCAGCAGGCCTTGCCCGACGGTGAAGCGGCTCGGCTGCTCGCCGTACGTCGCGGACTGCGTCAGGAGGCCGCCCGAGTAGAAGGAGGCCGGCATCGTGAAGGGGTACGACGCCAGCACCTCATTGAAGGAGTCGGCGTCGAGGTCCGACAGCGTCAGCTCCCGGCTGTAGCTCGAGAGCAAGTCGTAGATGATGGCCGGCGCGGTGAGGCCGTACGTGCGCGCCAACCCGTAGTAGCTGCGCCCGGAGAGAGGAAAGCCCGTCGCACGGAATTGCGCGTTGACGAGCACCTCGTCGACAAAGTCGCGCGTCACCGTCACCGTGGTGTACCCGTTGTTCACCGTGATGGTGAGCGGAGCGATGAAGGCCTCGGCCACGAGGTAGTCGCGGATGTTGTCCAGGTAGAGGAGAGCCCAGATGAGCTTCCACGTCTTCCCGTCCTTCGTGATGCTCTGCGTCTTCTTCGCGTCCCACAGGGCGACGCTGAGGCCGCCCTTCGTGTACGTCTGCGGCAGGCCCAACCAGCCACTGCTGGGCGTGATGCGCGGGTTGAGGCCGGGCACCTTCATCTCGACGTCGGTGACGTCGGTGGTGGTGACGGCGGCCGTGTCCGTCGTCGCGCACAGCAACACGGCGGCGTAGGACTTCGTGGCGTCCCAGCCCACCAGCGGCGCCGGCACCGTCGTGTTGAAGGCGACGGGCGCGGGCTGGTTGTAGTCCGTCGTGCCGACGACGCGGGCGATGGGTGTGAAGGGCGCGTTGGTGGAGTTGGTGCCCGAGTCGTCGAGCCACTCCTGCAGCGTCGGAGCCAGCGCGAGCTCGCACGCGTCGCTCAGCGCGTTGTCGGCGAGGTCGATGTCGATGCGCGCGCCGTTCCGCTTCGGGTAGTTGAGGGCGACGAAGACGCCCAGCACCTTCGTCGCCGTGTCGCTCGGGTTGGTGACGTCCCACACGCACAGCGAGATGCGGAACTTCGACTTCAGCAGCGTCGACTCCACCGTGGCGCGACTGACAAGCCAGTCGAGGCCGCCGTCGGAGTTGTCGAGCGCCAGCGACGTCGACGAGGCAGCAAAGCCGGCGGGCGAGAGGGCGCGGTGAAGCGCGCCGACGCCGAGGAGCCGTGGATCCGCCTCGTTGGTGCCGTCCAACTTCCCGGCCTTCGAGCCCCAGTAGTAGCTGACGGTGGAGAACCTGTCCGTCGACACCTCGACGAGGTAGGCCACGCCCACGCCCGTCGTCTTCGCGATGAGCTGCGCGAAGGTGCTCACGCGCCCTTCTCCCGGCCGAGCGCCGTGATGATGAGGGGTGGCGGCGAGTAGCGCGAGAAATCCGGGTACGACACGGCGAACTCCGTCAGGCCCAACTTGCCGTAGATGACCTCCTGCTCGTCAGCGGCCGCAGCGGTGTCGACGGCCTCGTGCGATTCGATCCACAGGAAGGGCGTCAACGGTCCATTGACGGCGCGCCACCATGCGCGCAACTCGGCCTGCTCGGCCAGCGTCAGGTCCTGGTACACGAGGCGCCGCTGCCGCTGCGGGCCGGCCAGCAGGTAGCCGCGCGTCTCGAGGTACTCGCTGGTGACCGTCTTGATGTTGAGGCGCTCGCCGTCGCCACTGGCGCCCCACACGTCCTTCCGCGACAACTGCGTGGACGCCGCAAAGAGGAACAGCTCGCCCACCGTCATCGTCTGCGTGCCCGTCCACGTCAGCACGACTCGCCAGTACCGCTTCGTGTGGGCGGAGAACTGGAAGACGTGGTCCTTGTGCTTCGGCTGCGTGAAGTCCAGCGTCGTCAGCGCCTTCGCGGTGACGAGGTTGACGGAGAAGCCCGAGTCGTCCGCGCCCTGCACCAGCGCGGTGACGGTGCCGCCGAAGGTGGAGAGGTTGTGGTTGAGGAGCGCGAGGCCCATCACGGACTGCGCGCTGCCGAGGTCGATGGAGAAGGTGTTGCCGCTGCCGGCCGCGGTGCAGGTGAAGAGCTTGTTGGCCTTGCCGTCGTTGAGGTACGTGCGGGTCGAGTCCGACGGCCCGCTGGCGACGGTGAAGGCGCTCGCCGTGAGGCCGGACAGCAGGTTGCTCACCACGTAGGCCTGCGCCATCACCCACCCCCGAAGACGGGCGTCAGTATGCCCTGGCCGGTGCGGAGCGCGTCGTAGAAGCCGCGGCCGCCCTGCGCCTCGAAGAACTCGCGGACGCCCTTCGCGTCGACGGCGCTGACGTGGACGACGAAGCGCGCCCCGCCGCCGTCGCCGGAGGCCATGCGCTCGACTGCGTCAGGGCCGCCCGCGCGCGCCACCTCGCTGCGCGACAACACGCGCTCGCCCATCTGCAGCACCGCCGGCACCTCGTCCGGCCCGACTCCGGGCCAGCCGCCGCCGTGGAAGCGCGGCACGCCGATCCACCCGCCGTCATGGTGGCGCGTCGCTGCGCGGACGCCGACACCAGCAAGCCCGCCAAGCGCCCCGCCGAGGGCCGTTCCGAGGCCGGGCACAAGGGAGCCAACCACCGAGCCGAGCACCGGCAGAAGCCCCGCGATGAAGCCGGCGAGGTCGAACTCCCCGCCGGCCGCCAGCTTGTCCAGCTCGCCCGTGAGGGCGTTGACGAAGGAGGCGCCCAGCGTCTCGCCCATCTGCGCCCACTTCGCGGACTCCTTCTGAGCGGCCTCGAGGGCCGCGCGGGCGTGCTCCGCCTCCATCTTGCGGATGCCGTCCTTGATGTCGGCGTCGTCGGCGAGGATGTCGTACCGCTTGCGGATGAGGTCCTTCTGGTACTGCAGCGCGCCCACCTCGCCAACTTCGATGCTGCCGAAGAGCTCCTTCTCGTTCTCGGAGAAGGCGCCTTTCAGGAGGTCAGCGCCACTTGGGCCCGCCGCGGCGCGCCCGAACGCGGTGGTGTCGTCTCCTCCGCCGATGGGCTTCGTCCAGTCCGGCATCGCACCGCGCACGCGGTTGCCGGTCGTCCCTTCCTCCTGGCTCATGCCGCCAACGAAGGCAGCGATGCCGACTCCGGGAGTCAGCAGGCCGGCGACGCCGGTCTTGGTGAGAGCGGAGAAGCCGCGCCCGATGGCGTTCAGCAGGCGCGCGGTGTTCTCGAGGATGTGCAGCTTCGAGTCCAACTCCGAGAGGAACTCCCCGAACTGCTTCTTCAGGTCGTCGAGCGCCTGCCCTGCCTGCTGCGCGCGCCCCTCCAGCGTGTCCGCGTTGGCTTCCCCCGCCCCACCGAACTTCTTCCCGAGGGCATCCACCGCCCGGCGCAAGTCCTCGGTGCGTCGCCCCGTCGCATCGAACTGGACGCCGATGCGCTTCAGCGCACCTCCACCCATCTCGACGCTGTTGATCAGCTCCTGCGTCGCGCCGACGGCGTCCTTCCCGGTGGCCGCGGCGTAGTCGAGGATGGCCTGCGTCGCCGCGCCGATGTCCTTCGGCGCCGCGCCCCACTGCGCCAGCAGCGTCTGCTGGCGCTTGATGACGTCGTCGTCGACGGCATTCTTGCGGGAGAGAATCTGCGCCTGCTGCTCGAAGGCGGCTGACAACTCGCCCGTCGCGCGCTGGAGCTGCCGCGTGACGCGCTCCGACTCCATGTACGCCTTGACGGAGTCCTTGGCGAACTGCAGCGCCATCGACGCGGCCTTCTGCGCGCCCTCGGACAGCAGGCGGAACTTCTCCGTCGCCGCGCCCGTCGCGTTGGCGGTGTCCTGCAGGGCCGACGTGGCGCCAGACGCGTCGCCCGAAACCGTTACCCGGACGTCAGCCATGCGCCACCGCCTTCTGCTGCGAGGTGAGGTAGTCCCGCACGGCCTGCGCCTCGGCACGGCAGACGGCGAGGCCGCGCGCCAGGCGGTGCGGCCACGCGTCGAAGACGCCGCCCGTGAAGGGCTGCGCGTCCGGCCACTGCGCCACCTCGCGCCACACGGCGAGGACGTCCGTCACCGCCACGATGGCCGACTCGATGGACGCGCACACCGCGGCGAAGGCAGCGTCGGGCGCCTCGTCCTGACTGCGGCGAGACTTCCAGCGCGGCTGCGGTGCGCCCTTGGCCTGCGCGGTGTAGCCGAAGAAGCCCAGCGCCACGTCCGTCTCCCACTTCAGCGGCCGGCCGTCGGCGCGCCCACGTTCGCGGCAGCCCGGCGCGGCATAGAAACCCAGCCACCAGACTGCCGCTGCGAGAAAACCTCGTCGTCCCTCGTCAGCGTGTTGGCCCGCACCAGGGCCGTCGTCACCTCGGAGACGCTGAAGCCGTCGGACAGCGCGGCCACCGCCTTCAGGTAGTCGCCCAGCGTGCGGACGTCCGCACCGTTGATGGTGTGCGGCCCGCCGCGCACCCGCACGTACGGCTCGAGCACGAGCGCCAGCGCGGCCAGCGCGTCGTCGCCCGTCGTCCCGCGCGTGGCCTCGGCCAGCGCCTGCATCTCGGCCGACGTCAGGCCGGTGGCCACCTCGAGCTCGAGGCGCTCGCCCTCGGGCAACTCGCGGTTGTCGCCCAGGTCGGGCACGTACCGCTCCCACCGCTTCGTCGTCAGGTTCGCCATGGAGTACCTCAGCTCATGACAATGGAAAATGCGTTGTTCCCCGCGGTGTCGTCGCGGACGCGCAGGCCCACGTCGACGATGGCGACGTCGTTGTTCGTGTCGGGCACCGTGAAGGGCTCGACCTCGCAGTAGCTCGAGGCGATGGTGACGACGCCGCCGGTGCCGGTGCCCTGCGCCAGCGAGACGGCCACCGTGGGCCGCGCCAGCGCCTTGCCCAGCAGCGACACCTGGTCGCCCGACAGCACGAGACGCAGGCTGTACTTCGCGTCGTAGCGCCCGTACTTCGCGCCCTGCACGTAGGCACTGCCCGTCTCGCCCGGGAGGTGGTCGAGCCCCGTCGTCAGCTCGAAGGACCACGACATCAGCCGCGACGTCACGCCGCCGATGCTGCACGTGGCGTTGGGTTCCGCGATGGGGCTGCCCGAGTACGTCGGCGACGGCCGGTACGGGTAGAGGGGCTTCGACGTGTGCGCGATGGCCGTGCTGCCGAGCGCCCCGCGGGTGATGGTGGTGCTGGTGCCGCCCTTCGTCACCGACGAGATGAGGATGATTTCCGACTCGCAGAGGTAGTAGCCCGGGTCGAGCCGGTACGACTCCTCGGCGGTGTGCGTCAGCGTGGTGACGATGTCCGAGGCGAGGCTGATGCTGTCCAGCGCGCCGCGCATGTACTTCCCGATGCCCGCGCCGGCCGCCGTCACCATCACCTCCTTGTCGCCGCCCTCGAAGCGGAGGGACTTCACGACGCCGCCGCGCAGCGTCTCCGCCTGGTACGCCGCGGCGCCGCTGCCGAGGAAGCGCGTCAGCGACACACCCGCGAAGTCGCCCGACTCGATGGGCGTGGCGGACGGCGCCAGTGTGTAGTCGCTGCCGGTGTCCGCGTACGCGAGGCCCGCCGCTCGGAAGAGGGCCAGCTCGAGCGGCGCCGCATCGCCCGCGCTGCGCGACTTGAGGCTGGTGACGACGGTGAAGGGGATGGGCTGCACGCGGCCCTCGACCCAGCCGGACTGCATGCCACGGCCGAGGTTGCGATCCTGCTTCGGCCGCACCTGCCCCACCTGCGCGGGACCGAGGTCCGCCGAGATGGCCTCCAGCGCGAGCGCGGCGTAGGCCGACGTCGACGCCGGCGCAGGGGTGGTGCCGAAGGTCGTCTCGGACGCTGCCAGCAGCAGCATGTCGTACGCGTTGACGGGGTAGGCGGACATTTCTCTCTCCTTACGTGGCCCGCCCGAAGACCCGGACGAGCAGCTTGAGGTTCGCTGCGTCGAAGATGGGGGAAGCGGCGCTGCCGTCGGCCCCGCGGAACTGGAAGGCGCGGCCGGCGATGCGGCAGCTGCGCTCGAAGGTGCCGATGACGCCGCCAGTGCCGCCGCGGCCGAGGTAGCGGCCCGTGTCGGTGAAGAGGACGCCGCGGACGCACTGGAGCGCCGCCTGGATGCCCTCGCGCGTCTGGCTGACCAGCTGGAAGGGCTCGGCGCGGAAGACGCCGACGTCCAGCGTCACGTCGTACTCGTCGCGCCGCGGGTTGGCGCCCGTCGGGACGGCCTCCCTGTCGCCGATGGTGACGAGGACGCGCCCGCTGCCCGAGGCCGCGGGGTCGAAGTAGCCCTCGAGCGGCAGCCCGTCGCACACGCCGCGCGGCGTCGGGGCGACGATGGCGGAGGTGATGGCGAAGTCGCCCGCGGTGCTCCACCCGAGCGCCGTGTTGGCGCCCGTGGTGTCGGCCCCGACGGCCATGACGCTGGGCGTGCCGGCGACTGGCGCCGACGTCGAGGTGAGGACGAGGCGGCCGTCGTCGTCCGCCGCGGCGAGGCCGGGCACCGCGGCATTCACCTCGACGGCGATCTGCGCGGCCGTGCGGCTGCCCGAGGTGAGGAGAACGTCCGTGTCGGCGCCGGCCTTGTCGGCGATGGAGACGTGAAGTGTCGCGCCGCTGGGCACCGTGTACGGCCCGGCGATGGGCGCACGCAGGACGGCCGCGCGCGCGGCGTTGACGGTCGCCACCTGCGCCGGAAGGTTGAGAAGCAGGAAGTCGCGCAGGGCGGACGCGGCGAGGGCTTCGGGGCGGAGGCTCAAGCGGCCTCCAGTCCGAGCTCGGAGGCGATGCGGCGGTATTCGGCGTCGTAGGCCGCTTGGCCCAGCGCCTCCCACTTACAAAGGCGGATCCACACCCTGTGCGGCACGGCATCTCCCGCTTGCTGGTGGGCTTCGAGATGCGCCCGAAGACCAACGAGAGTCAGACGCATACCTCCGTCGCAGCCACAGCAGGTGACACCTCCACCCGCGTCGTCGTAGACGTACACGTCGCTCGATGGCCCGGGGCGGCACCAACTCAAGGCGTCACCTCCGCCACCTCGTCGACGCGCGCAGCCCGCATCGCATCCACGATGCCCAGCTGCAGCGCGCTGGTGAGCTCGCTGTCAAAGTCGCTGCCGAAGTCGAACACCGGCCGCGCCGGAAGCCGCCCCGTGCCCGTCTGGTGGTAGCTGGCGTAGGGCACGCCCGCGGTGCCGAAGGAAAACTCGCTCGCGCTCCACTCGCGCCACGCCATCGACGACGACGCGTCGGTGAGGGCCTCGCGCAAGTCGCCGGTGCGCTCCATCAGCGGCATCCCCGGGAAGGCCCGCGCCTTCCACTTCTCGTAGCTGGGCGACAGCGGCTTCCACTGGCCTGCAGCCGGGCCCTTGCCGCGCGCGTCGAACTGCCGGCGCACCGCGTCCTCGAAGACGGGCACGAGGCGCGGGAAGGTGTGCCGCCCGAAGTCGCGCAACTCGTCCCCGGCGCGCTCGAAGGCCGCACGGAAGGACTGGAGCGCCGGCTCGCCCGTCTCGGTGCCGACGGCGTACTCCACGCTGAGGAAGGCCACCGTCACAGCGCGTCGTCCCTCCGCAGGCGAGGCACCGTCGTCGACATGTTCGTCGACTCGTCCGTCGTCAGGCCGTAGACGCTGACGTGCGACGTGGGGCCGTCCGGGTCCGACGTCCCCGACTGCAGCGTCGAGTCGCCCACGGCCGTCGCCCCCTCCTCGCCGAGCAGCTTGAGGCGCTCGTCGAGCTCGGCCTTCCACGCTTCGGCGAGCTGCGGCTCCTGCACCGTCGAGGCGCGGAGAATCCGCAGCGCCACCATCAGGCGCAGCGTCTTCGCGCACCACTGGTAGGGCGCGGTGTCGGCCCCGCCGATGGAGGACGCGGTGACGTTCTCCCGGTAGAGGCGCGCGACGAGATCGCCCGACTCCTCGGTGATGATGTCCGCCACCGTCGTGGCGGTGGGGCTGCTGTTGGCGGTGAAGTCCGCCCAGTGCGGGAACATCTGCGCCCGCACCGTGCCAGCCGTCACGCCGAAGGCGGGGAGAGCCACGGCGTCACCTCATGCGCCACACGGGGCAGTTGGCGCTGCCCGACGCCGGCACCATGCACAGCGTCGACGAGACGGCCGTGTCGACGACGATGTACCTGTCCGTGTCGGCCGCCAACTTGGCGCCGTAGTTGATGTCGGTGGCCGTCGTGCTGCAGCCCGCGTCCGTCGACGCGGCGCAGATGTGCGCGGTGGCACTGCACTGCATCACCAGCACGTCGTTGGCGGACACCGGCATGCAGGTGGCCGCGCTGCCGTAGAGGCCCGACACGCCGCCGTCGGCGAGGGTGTACCGCTGACGCACGCCGTTGAGCCGCAGAAAGAGGGCGAGGTCGGACGACGGCCGCTCGGCCGCCATCGCGCCCGACGACGCGACGGCGAGGCCGAGGGCCACGCCCAGCATGAAGACGAAGCGAAGGCGCGCGTGCATGGCGTCCGTCCTCAGCGGCTCGAGACGCAGCGGACCTGGTAGCCCGCGTCGGCCGGGTTGGCGGCGGTGCCGGCGGCACAGAAGCGAATCTTCGCCACGTCTGCCGCGCTGACGTACGCGGTGAAGTTGGAGTTCGCCGTCACGATGGCGACACCTCCGTCACCGGGGCCGATGCCCACGAAGCAGGGATCGCCCACCTTCGCGCCCGCGAGCGTGATGTTGTCGGAGTCGACGCACGTCGTCGTCTGCGACGCGAAGTCGAAGTCGACGTCGACGGCCAGCATCGACGTCACCTTGTGCTGCGGCTTCGACAGCGTCGCGGAGGGGCCCACCTGGAAGCCGCCCTTCATGTACCGCAGGACGTTGTCGACGGCGCCGGGCTTGGCCGCCATCACGACGAGTCCCACGAGGGCCACCGCGATGAGGGAGATGCGCCGCATGATCACTTCCCCTTCCCGGACTTGTCGTCCTTCTTCTCGTCCGCCTTCGGCGCCTCGGCCTTCGGCAGGTTCGGCGCCTCGGCCTTCGGCAGGTGCTTGGCGAGCAGCTCGTCCTTCTCGGCCTGCGTCAGCTGCGCGATGCGCTCCTTCGCGTCGGCGATCTGCTTCAGCGCCGCGGCCTTCTCCTTCGAGACGATGGTGTCGTCGTTCGGGTCCATCTTCTTCTTCTCGGCGGCGGTGAGCTCGATGACTTCGCCGGCGCGGAGGTGCTTCTTTCCGCGCTTCACCGTCCCCTTGATGATGACGTACTCGGGCATGTTCGTTTCCTCGTGGAAGCGAGCGAAGCGACGGGGCCGCGAAGCCCCGCCGCCTCACTCAGGGTTGTCAGTCGACGGTGGTGCGGAAGAGGTAGCCGGCGGCGAAGTCCGAGTCGGACGACGACACCACCATCCCCTTGTCGATGAGGTACTCGCTGCCGATGGTGAGCTCGCGCATCGGTCCGGCCGGGCCCTGGCGCTTGTCGTCCACCACCGTGGCCGACCAGAAGGGCGCCTGCATCAGGTACGTGTGGCCGTACGAGACGCTCTCCATGTCGGGCGACGGGTTGTACACGTAGAAGAGGACGTTGCTCCCCCACATGCTCGAGATCGACCGCGTCGCGCCTTCCTGCGCCGAGTCGTACTGGTTGTCGGTGACGAAGAAGTAGTCCACCTCGAAGAAGGCCTTCACGGCCTCCATCGAAACGGGCCCGCCGTTGGTGAACTTCAGGCGATCCTTGAACTCGGGGTTCGTCTTCAGCTTGCGCCAGGTGGTGCCCGACATCGCCACCGCGTTGGCCTTCATGCCGCAGGACGCAAGGAGGGCCTCGTGGGCGGTGATGCTGTCCGCCTCGGGGTCGCCGCCCGCGTCCGTCCAGCGGTCGCCGGCCGACAGCGCGCTGGTGAGGGACGTCGGGTAGTTCGCCACGGTGGTGGCGAGCGTCGCGGCGAGCTGCTCGCGCTGCAGGAGCAGGCCGAGGGTGACGATCTTCGCCTTGCGGGACTCGTCGATGAGGCCCGGCATGTCGGCGTCGCGCACGTCAGCGGGATCGATGTCCGCGCCCAGCTTGTGCTGGGTGAGGGTGAGATCGCGCGTGAAGAGCTGCTCGTCGATCTTCGGCGTCAGCGCGTTGGTGCGGGCCCGGGTGTTGGGCACGCGCAGCTTGCTGGTGTCGAACTGGTAGTACTTCGTGAGGGACTTCGAGACGACCTTCGGGGGGAACAGCTTGTCGTGCAGGAAGGCCTTGTCGTCGCACATGAAGTCGAACGCGACGCGCTCGATGGGGGTGCGGGTGATGAACAGGGAACGGTCGTAGGGCATGGTCGTGGTCCTCGATCAGCTGTTGGCCGGCGACTTCCGAGCCGGGCGGAACTGGATGGTGATGGTTTCCCCGTCGCCACCCGCGGCCTGCATGGTGTTGCCGCAGGTGATGGCGGTGGCGCCGGACGCCGCGGCCACCTTGCCGGCGCCCGAGGCCTTCGGCATGACGGCCGCGCCGATGGTGGCCAGGGCCTCGCCCGCGACGACGCGAACCTCCGCGCCGTTGAGCGTCTCGATCTCCACCGGATCGCCCGCGTTGGTCGCCTTCGTCACCGAGACGCCGTACACCTCGTCGGTGATGGCGCTGGTGGCGACGACGTAGCCCTCGGTGGTGTCCAGCTTCACGAGGCGGTTGGCCTCGATGGCCGACGACGCCAGCTTCGTGACGCGGTGGCCGACGGTGTTGATGGTCTGCGACATGATCAGCTCTCCTTCTGCGCGTAGGCCCGCGCCAGCTCAGGG
>CAZYIA010000009.1:17678-21212 GCA_964646765.1 uncultured Candidatus Saccharibacteria bacterium
TGGTCTGCGACATGATCAGCTCTCCTTCTGCGCGTAGGCCCGCGCCAGCTCAGGGTTCATCTGGAGGGCGCGCACCATCGCGTCCGACTGCGGGACGCCCGCCTTCACCAGCTCGTCCGCCTTCGCCGACAGCTGCACGAAGGCCTCGTCCTTGGTGGGCGCCGGCTTCCCCTGGTTGCCGTGACCGACGGGCTTCGTCGGCGCGACGACGGGGGCGCTCGCGAAGTGCGTCTTCGCGAACTCGAGGCCCACCTTCTGCACCAGCTGCTTCGTCGACTCGCGCGACGCGGCCACCACCTTGCCCTCGCGCTCGAGGTTGAGGACGAAGGCGTCGACGTCCGCCGCCAGCTTCGCGGCCTCCATCGACTCCACCTTCTCCTGCAGCTTCGCGGCCTTCTCCTCGGCCGCCGCCAGCTGCACCTTGAGCGGCTCCGCGGCCAGCTTCACCGCCTCCGCCACGTCCTTCGCCGACAGCTGCGCCTGCGGCGCGAGCCGCTTCTGCAGAGTCGACATCACCACATCTTCCGCGGTGTCCTCGGGCAGACCGAGGGCCGCGCAGATCAACTTCTTGTCCATGCGCTGCTCCTGCGTGATGGCCTCGTCGGCCGGGTTGTGCGTGGAGGACTCCACGGCTGCACTCGCCGCCACGCGCGGCAAGTCGAAGAGGAAGGGGTTGTTGAGGAGGCCCGCGCCCGTCAGCGTCGGGCCCTGGCGATTCCCCGTCAGCGTGTCGAGGCCGTCCGGGTGGAACGTCGGCGAGAGGAAGCGGAGCTCGTCCGCGAGAATGAGGCCGCGGGCCACCTCCGTCCAACGGATGCGCGCGTACAGCCCGTCGTCCCGCAGCTCGAGGCCTTCAATCCACCCCGCGGCCTTCCCGGACTCGTCGTGCGAGTAGTCGACGGGGAGGGCGGGGCTGCCCATCCGCTCCCAGTTGCCCACCATCGTCGAGAGGAAGTCCTTCGACAGCGTCAGCTTCCCGCCGGGGAAGTCGCGGCGGTAGCGCGTCGTGTCGACGGGGAAGAGCTTGTTCCACTTCGGCTCTGCGTCCGTCGCGTCGACACGCGACGGCGCCGCCTCGAAGCAGATGCCGCGCACCAGGTGCGTCATGGCGCGTCCTCCTGGGTCACGTAGGCCAGCAGGCAGCGGCAGTTGCCCCCGCCGGCACAGTCGCGGTTGGGCGGCACCATCGCGTCGTGCTCCGGGCTGCCGAAGGCCGCGGTGCGCCCGTCCATGCTGTTGCACGGGATGCACTGCTTGCCGTCGAGGATGGCCGAGTACTCGACGGAGGTGACGCCGCCCATGAGGCGCGCGCCCTCGTCACGGCCGACGTTGAATGCCTTGGTGATGACGCTGCCCGCGTCGGACTTGAAGGCGCCGGTGTCCAGCTGGCGCTTCACCGTGCGCGCGACGACTTCCGCGCCATCCCCGCCTGTGCGCAGCGCGTCGATGGCTTCGGCCTCCAACTCCGCGCGCAGGCGGTTGGCCATCCGGCGAACGAGGGCCTTCTGCTGCGCGTCCAGCACCTCATCGGCGTCCTGCGTCGCCTCGGGCGCGGCGGCCTCGTCTTCCTTTTGATCCTCCATCCGGGCCACACCGTCGGTGCGCTTCTCGACGAGGGCCTCGGCCGCGCCCGGCTTCGTCACCTCGCGCACCACCTGACGCTTCCCCTCACCGCGCACGCCCGTCAGGTACTGCCCGACAGCCTCTTCGAGGCGCGACGTGTCCAGAGGCAGCGAGGCCACCTCGTCCGGCGTCCCATCGGCCATGGCCGCGGTGATGGCCGGCGCCGCGCGCACCAGCATCTCGACGACGAGGGGCCGGACTCGGCGCTCGAAGTCCCCGCGCGCGTCGTCCAGGTACGACGACATCGCCGCGAGGTTCAACTTCGTCTCCGCGGGGCGCAGCGGCCGCCGCGGCGCGAAGCCGTCGGCACTCAGGCGCGCCTCCTTCCCCTCCTGCTCGGCGTCCGGCCCCTCGTCTCCCTCGTCCGCCTCCTCGGCGGGGTTGTCCGACTGGCCGGGCTGCGTCGGCGCGCCGGGCGGCTGTGCGGACGTCGGCACCATCGCCCGGCGGCGCTCGAGCTCCTCCTCCCGCGTCTCCTCGTCGATGGGCGCCAGTCCGAGCTCCTCGCGAAGCGCATTCTCGTCGTCCAGCGTCCACGTCAGCGTGCCCGCCGACTTCGCGCCGTTGACGGCCGTGGCCTTCGAGGCCGGATCCATCTGCGCGCGCTTCAGCGTTAGCTTCACCTTCGGGTACGCGGGCTGCGGGCCCCAGTTGGCGTCCACCAGGCGCCGCACGAGGCCCGCGTGGGGCTCTCCGGTGACGCCGTTGATGATGCTCTCCAGCACCGCGACGACGGCCTTCACGTAGGCCATGCTGCGGGCGTCGTGCGTCTCGCCGACGCTGCGGCTGCCCGTGTCCGACGTGCCGAGGGACAGCTGTTGCGCCGACACCTGCTGCAGGCAGACGATGCCCAACTGCCGCCACGCTTCGAGGACGTGCCCCTTGTTGGCGCCCGGGGAAAACACCCAGTCCAGCTTCCAGCCGGGCGGCATGATGATGTTGGCGTTCTCGTGGTACACAAGGTTCGCCAGCAGCGTCGCCAACGCGTCGCGCTGCTGCGGCGTCAGCACCGCGGCCGCATCCGTCGCCGACACCACCGGGACACCCGCGCCCTCACGCTGGTACGTCACGCCGACGAGGCGCAGCAGCTCCGGCATGACGCGCCCGGCGATGTACCAGACCGCGCGGAAGGCGCTGACGCCGGCCCAGTTGGTTCCCTGGCGCATCCACGAGAAGAGGAGGAGGCGATCCGCCGGCAGCGTGACGTCCACCCACTGCGCACTGCCGCCCTTCGGCGCCCACTGGCGCACGCCGGACAGGTTGCCGGCCTCGTCCACTACCCACGGGTTAGGGTGCAGCGACTGCGGGATGCGCTCCTCGAGCGACTTCAGCGCGTACCCGCTGCCGCCCGGGAGGTAGGGCGAGGACACGCCCGCCTCGTAGAGGGGCTCGAAGAGGCTGAAGCCCGCGGACAGCATGGTGTCGCCCGCGGCGCCGAGAAAGGCCGGCCAGTCCAGGCGCTCGAGGAGATTCCACCGCACGAAGTCGGCCTGCTGCTGCGCCAGCACCCTGTCGGGCTGGGCCACCTCGGACGCCGCCTCGATGTCGATGCGCGCGTCGCGGATGGGCTGCAGGACGAAGTCGATGCCTGCCGAGACGAAGGGGTTGGTGCGGCGGATTTCCGCCCACTCGCCCCACTCGGTGGTGCCCGCGCGACCGTACGCGGATTGATCGCGCAGCGCCGGGTTGGACTCGACCAGCAGACGGCCGAAGTAGTTGGCCGTGCCGCTGACGCCCTCGGGTGTCGTCGGCGGGGGCGCCCGCAGCGCCGCCGCCTGACGCTCCTGCGACGCCAACACCTCCACCACCACCGGCGAGACGGCGGACGCCTTGCGCCTGAAGGGGTTGGGGAGGAAGCCCACGTCGCAAGGCTGCGAGGCGGCTGGCTCCCGGTTCTACACCGGGTCACAT
>CAZYIA010000010.1:0-20089 GCA_964646765.1 uncultured Candidatus Saccharibacteria bacterium
GTACTACCACGAACTGCGCGCTCCCCCGCTGGAGAACGGCCACTACGTGTGGCTCAACGTGGCGGACAAGGAGCTGAAGCGCACGTGGGAGCGGCGCAGCAAGCTCAGCTTTGACGGCAAGGATGAACTGGGCCAGCCGCTGCGCTCCACATTGATCAGGTACCTGGCCAGCATGAACCTGCGCAAGGACTCCACCGGGGTGGAAGCCTTGGCGCCGGGGGACGTGGAACGCATTGAGCAAGGCGTAACCAGCGTGCGCGAAGGTCGTGAAGGCGCCATGCGCGCACGGTTGGAGCAGGTGCTCTATGAGCTGGACGCCTACCGCACCACCGGCGACCCCAACGGCCATTCGGTAACGATGCGCCTGGAGTTCCAGCGCGCGGGCCTCGGCATCGCGCGGGAGCACTGGCTTGCCGGCGTGGGCACCGGGGATACGCAGCAAGCGTTCAACGCAGCCTACGGGCAGCGGCACAGTGCTTTGCTGCCGCGCTGGCGATTGCGCGCGCACAACGAGTTCCTCACGCTGGCCATCAGCTTCGGCGTGTTCGGCCTGATGTGGAGCCTGTTCTGCTGGTGGTGGCCAGCACGGCGGAACAAGGCCTTCCGGCATCCGCTCTTCATTGCCTGGGGCATCATCTTCCTGCTTTCATGCCTGAGCGAGGACACCATTGAAACGCAGCCGGGCGCCACGTTCTTCGCGCTCTACTATGCGCTGTTTGTCTTTGCCGCGCCGCTCAGCGCGGGAGCAGCGCCAGTACGCGTTCCGGTGCGATCTGCTTGATGCCGTCGCACGCCAGGCCCTTCGCGCATTTGGCGCAGTGGCCCTCGTTCACCAGCACGTGCGCGTCGCGGCCCAGCGGTGCCCAGCGGCCGGGATGAATGGGCCGTTGCAGGCTGAAGAGGCCGATGGTGCGGATGCCCAGCGCCGCCGCAATGTGCAAGGGGCCCGTGCTGGCCGCCACCAGGGCATCGCTGGCGCCGATCAACGCCATCAGGTCGGCAAGCGGGAGCTTCCCGCCCGTATCGGTAACGTGCGGCAGGCCCGCGGGAAGAGCCTTGCGGTATTGTTCTGCTTCCGCAGCGGTGCCGGTAAGGATGCAGTGGTAGCGCGCGGGGTCCAGCAGGGTGATGAGCTTGGCGAAGTTGCCCAAACCCCAGTCCACGCCGCTGGCTTTCAGCGGATGCAGAATGATGTTCAGGCGGTCCATGCGGAGAAATGCCGCCACCGCTGCCGATGGCTGCGGTGCGCGCAGCCCGATGAACGGAACAAGTTCATTCGTGCTGCCCGGCATCGGCACGCCGAAGGGTGCGAGCAGTTTGATGTTCAGCGCGGCCTCGTGCAGTTCACTGCGCCTGCGGCTGAAGGGGACGCGCTCGTTGCACGTGGCCCAATGCCACCAGCGGTGGCTGGTGCCGATGCGCCTCGGAATGCCCGCAGCCTTGGCCCAGCGGGCCACGTCGCGATGGGGGAACACATGCACGATGGCACCGGCCCCTTGGGCCGCAAGTTGCGCGGCGGCTGCCGCATCACCGGCGGCTTGCAGATCTTCCAGCACGATCACGCCATCGATGTGGGCACAATGCCGCCAAACCGGAAGCGTGTAGCGCTTCACCAGTGCAATGATCCGGGTGCCGGGCGAAAGGTGCTTGATCCAGCCCGCCATCGGCAGGGTCACCACGGCATCGCCCAAGTTGTCCGGGCGGCTCAGGATGATCGTTCCGGGAAGGTTCATTCCTGCGTGCGCCGCAACTGCCGCAGCTTGGCGTATTTCCAAAACGTGGCCTGTGCGCTGATGCGGGCGATCACGAACCCGTGGAAACCATCGCGGAAACCGCCCCGCAGCAGGTAGCAGCTAATGAATTTTACAATGGGCGAAAGCAGCAGCTTGGGCACGGGGGCCCGCTTTCCGTGCGCATGGAGCGCATGGGCGGCAATGGTTGTAAAGTAGTCGGCCTGCTTCACATGGTCGCTGATGGAATGATAGCTGTAATGCAGGATGTTGCCTTTTAGCGGCGCGGTCCGCGCACCTTTTTCCAGCTCGTAGCGGTCGTGCGGATTGGTGCCGCCCCATTGGCCCTTGCGGCTGTCCCACAGGCGCAGCTTGGTGTCCGGGTACCAGCCTCCGTGGCGGATCCAGGTGCCGCAATAGTTGGTAAGCCGGGCCATGGTGTACCCGTCGGCCGCTGCCTGTCCCTGCTTCACCGCGAGGATGGAGCGCGCCAATTCATCATCCAAGGCTTCATCGGCATCCAGCGAAAGCACCCACGGATGCTTGGCTTGCGTGATGGCCCAGTTCTTCTGCTCGATGTGTCCCTCGAACTTGTGCTGCACAAAGCGCGCCCCGTGCTCGCGGGCGATCCGTTCGGTGGCATCGGTGCTGTACGAATCCACGACAACAATGTCATCGGCCACGGCCTTCACGGAGGCCATGCAGCGCGCAATGTTGCGCTCCTCGTTGAAGGTGATGATGACCGCTGAGATCTCCACGGTGCCGAAGGTAGTTGGCGCCTGCTTCGCTCCTTGCTTGTCACCTGCTGCCGCCCGATGTATCCACGGCGGCGCTCAATGCACCACCAGCACATTTCCGCGCGCCACGGTGGCCGTTCCATCCAGCAGTTGGAAATGGTAAAGCCCGCTGCCCAGCGGCTGCGTATTCACGGTGGTGCGCCCGTTGCGCATGGTTTGCGCCAGCACGGTGCGCCCGGTAGCGTCGGTGATCACCAATTGCAACGGGCCGTTGCCCGGCGTTGCAAAGGTGATGGATGCGTCCGCCGGCACGGGGAACACGCGGATGCCCATGTTGCTGCCGGGCTCCCCAACGCCCGTGGGCCCGTTCACCAAATTGACGCAATAGTCCTCGGTCTCCCCATAGTCGTACGTGGTGCATCCGGAGCTTGGCACGGAGTTGTATTTCATCACCACCCGCATGCGCGCCGGGCCCGGCACGGCGATGGCGGGCACGGTGAGCGAATCCTGCAAGGCCGCTGTAACGGCGGCACCGGCATCGAAGACCTTCTCACTGCCGGTGAACTGTCCGTCATGGTCCAGGTCCATCCATACGGTGAAGGTTTCGGGGAAGTTGGAGCCTGAATAGCCCGGCACCAACGTGATGGGGTAGGTGGCCCCGATGGAAAGGGCGGTTGATTGGTTGGTGGTTTCCACGCTGGCGTAGCCATCGTCCGCACCGGAGCTGCGGTCGATGCCGGCGATCTGCACGCTGGCGATCCATTCGAAGCTGGCATCGCCGCTGCTGGCGCAGAAGGTGCCTTCCACGCATTGGCCGCAGCCCGGCACATGCGCCGTGGCGGAAGTGGACCAGTCCGCCGTGGCCCCCGTGCAGTTGCTGCGCATTTGCACCTCGATGTCCGAGCACGGGGCAAGGCCGGTGAGCTGGGCGGAGTTGCCGCCAAGGCCGTCCAGTTCGGTCCAATCCGCTGCGCCGATGGTGCGGAAGCGCAGGTCGTAGGTGTTGGAGGCCAGCACGGTGGACCAGGCCACCAAGGCGCCGGTGGTATCGGTGGAGGTCACCGTGATGGAGAGTGGCGCGGTGCAGCAGCCTTCGCTGGTCCAGATGAAGGAAGGACTGTATTCACTGTTGGAGGTATCGCAGTCCGCGGCCACTTGGCATTCGTAGGGCTGGCATGCCGCGAGCCCGCTGAGGGGCAAGCTGGTGCCGGTGAGGTTTTCCACTTCGGTCCAGGCCGGTGCGCCCACCATGCGGTAGCGCACGGTGTAGGTGCCGGGCATGGCGCTCCAGGAAAGCGTGGCCGATCCGATGGCATCGCTGGATGCCGCAATGTTGTACGGTGCGGGGCAAGCCTCGCAACTGTCCATCAGGAACTGTGCGCTGTGGAAGGCGTTGATCCGCCCGCCGGTGACGGTGTTGCCGGGCAGGTTGCCCACTTGGTCCACGCCGGCAAACAACGCATGCCTTACGCGCAAGGCTGCTTCCGTGGGGTCGTTGTGCGCAATGGCGGCCAAGCTGGCGCAGGGCACGCTGTACAGCAGGGCGATCACGCCCGCGGTGAGCGGACTGGCGAATGAAGTGCCGTTCGCTGAGCCTGTTCCCCCGCCGATGGTGGTGGTCCACACATTGGCGCCGGGCGCGCCCACGTCCACCGTGGTGGCGCCCCAGCCGGAGAAGGTGCGCATGTCGTTGCTGTTGGTGGCCGTTACGCTGATCATGAAGTCGCTTGGGCAGGCGGTGGGCAGGTCGCCCACCACGTCCACGTCCACGTTGTTGTTGGTGGTGGATCCGCAGTTCAGCACGCCTGCGGTGCCCAGCGTATCATACATGGCGCACCAGAGCGGGGCATCCGCCGGTTGGCCGCCGTCCACGCCCCAGCTGGCATTGGTGGCCACCACAAAGGCGCCCTTGGCGCCGCCGGTGCTGTTGTACAGGCGGCGCATCACCAAGGGGTAGGTGTAGGAAGCGATCACGCTGGCCTCCTGGGTGTTCGCGTAATCCACGGGCATCATCTTCACCTGCCAGTTGGCGCCCGCCACCTGTGTGCCGTTGTTGCCCACCGCGCCGATCATGCCCGCCACCTCCGTTCCGTGGTAGCCGGCGTACACATTGTCGTTTCCTGCGGAAGGGTTCCAGCCGCGCACATCATCCACGTAGCCGTTGCCGTCGTCATCGATGCCGTTGCCGGGGATCTCCCCATGGTTGATCCACGCATTGCCCGCCAGGTCCGGGTGTGTGAGGTCGGCCTTCTCGATGATGGCCACCACAATGGTGTCGCCTGCTGCGGTAACGCCACCTGTGGTGATGTCCCAGGCTTGTTGGCTCTGGATGTTCTGGTGCTGCCATTGTTGCGCGAACTGCGGGTCGTTGGGCAGTGCGCGCTCCTTGATCACGTGGTTGCTCTGGGCCATTTGCACCAGGCGGTGGTTCCTGAAGGCCTGCAGCATGGCCTCCTGCGGCAGGGCGTCCGGGTTGAAGTGGAACAGCCAGGCGCGCATGGGTGCCGATACTTCCTTCACCACGCGGAGGTCCGTGGCGGTGCCGTTGATCGTTGACAGGTCCGCGGCCACTTGCCCGGCGGAGGCGCCGGGCCGGAGCATCGCCAGCACGTCGCCGGGAACGGTGGCGGCTTGCGCCTCCGCATGGGAACTCCACAAGCACGACAGTGCAGGAATGAGCAATTGCTTCAAGAGGGATCGCATGGTTCAAAATTAGACGCGGGAACGCAGCGGCACGTGGCTTGGGGCCGTGCCAGCTTGGCGAATGGCTTGGATTGCTGAGCGGGCTTGTTCCAAGCCGGGTTCAAGCCATCCTTGCTGAGCCGGTGGGAAAGATCCGGCCCTCTGTCGCGACCTCCGTTTTGGTGAAGAGGAGAAGAAGTGAAGAAGGGCATGGCTTCCCCACATCTTCATTTCTTCACGAATTGGCCGGAGCGACTGCTTTTTTGTCACCGTATCACTAGAGCGGAAAGCGTTGTTGTTCCACGATCCGCTTAAAAGGCTGCTTCACGGTGCGCATATCCAATATGTCCACGCTGATAGGCAAGTTGCTTTCCTCAAACGCATGCTTCAGGTTCCCCCAAGTGCTGAGTGAAAGTTCTTCGGCATCCTCCACCGCAAGGTCAAGGTCGCTGAAGCGCTTGGCCGTTCCCAGCACGCGGCTGCCAAACGCCCATACTTTGGCATGGGGCACGTGTTCCGCAAGGATGGCGCGGACCATGGCGAGCTGTTCCGCTGGAAGATCAAGCATGGAATTCCTTCAGCGCGTTCAAGAGTTTCCCGGTGTCCTTCGCGAATTCCTTCAACAAGGACACCACCTTGCGGGCGTTGTCCGCATCATAGGTATGGCTGGTGAGGTTGCGTCCTTCAGGGTAGTTGAACCACCGGGCGGGATCATCGATCAGGGAGAAGCGGGCGGCCATTCGGAAAAGTTCGCGCCTTGGAATAGCGGTCAATTCGCTCTGTCCGGTCCACTCCAAATGCCGCTTCATCATCTTCCAGGCAATTTCGTAGGTGAACTCAAAGCGCTTGATGGCGGCATCGCGCACCACCTCGTCTTCCAGGTCCATGCGTACCACTTTGCGCAGTGCGCTGAGTGAGCGCCGCAATGGTGTGAGGTCCAGTTTCACGGGTGACATGGCTGGGCGAAATTTAACGGCTGGTGCGGGTTGCCGGGTACAAAGCCATCCAACAAACCGCAACCGTAAATGTGCCACGCCTGCTTTGCCCCTTTCTTGTTTTTGCAATGCGCATTTCAACCGATCAGCCACCACACAGCGCCGCAAGCCGCACAGCCAAGGGATGCGAGCAGTGCCAGCGAAACCAGGCAGCCCTTGGACGTTCTTGAATACACGCGGTTGTATGCGGCCTTTTTCGGGTTGGTCAACCAGCCCCAGCCGCGCGGTGCCTTCAGCCCCATGCTGTGGCGCACGTAACGCTTCCATGAGGTGCGCGCCGCAATCCGCTTTTTCAGCGAGGGCATGCGGAAGTAGGAGCGGGCCATGGGAGCAGGTGCAAGGTAGTGCGTTCATACCCGCACGAACACGGGCTTCGCCATGGAGCTATGAATTAGCCCAATATCCTAACCCACTTCGTTGTCAACTTGATTGCTATGCGCTTCTTCAACTTCTACCTTCTCTGCTTTTGCACGCAAAGGTTTCTTTGCCACTTTCTTCACGATCCCACGTGCTGTTTCAGCCTTCTCACCTTCAACGAGTTCCCGTTTAAGTACTTCGCTCAATAGTACTGTGCGAATTTGACCAATATCGATTCTGATGTCGGGTGTTACACGCCGAAGCTCTCGACGGATCAGTTCAAGTGCAGGTTCCTCAATTAAGATGGCACTAAGAAAATACGGGCTCAAGGCTTGCTTCTGTGCATGAAAATCTCCCAACGCGGATCTTTGCCACCCTTCCTTGCACCATAGGTACAGCATCTCTAAGTCCTGTTCAGATCTGGGATTGAGGAGGGACATATCCAAGTCGACTACAAGTTCGTGCGCAATGGGCTTGGTAAAATATACCCGGTAAACGCACCACCTCATTCCATTTGTCAGCAACACCCAGTCGATACCTTGGTTAGCGGCATAGTCAATGGCTTGTTTAACATGAGGATCACGCAGTTCAATGCCAATAGCCTTCACTTCTATCAAGGTGGTCAATTTCCCCTCAAGCCTAATGGCCAGGTCACAATAGGTGCCTCGAATTGCAAACTCACTTGTCAACTCGGTGTATTTGTCATATCCAAATACATCAGCGAGCATGTCCTTGACAATCGTGACTGTATCTGTCTCGCCAACATCCCTGTGTTTGGCCGCAGTTAGAACTGGCAGGTACTTTTTGAAGTTTGTGGTCAGTCGTTCAGTTACTTTCTTCGAAATGGCCATGGCAATGATCTCAGTTGTTTCAATCCAATTACAAAGATCGAATATAGTAGAATGGTAATTCAACGACCGTGACCTCAACCATGAATTTAAGAATTCCAGGACGGACAGTCGTTGCACTCACTCCCTCACAAACACCCTTTTCACCCTTGGGCTGATGTTGGTGAGCGCTTCGTAGGGGATGGTGCCCAGATCGGCAGCGTAATCCTGCACGGGGTGCTGAGGGGAGAACACAAAGGCATCATCGCCCGTTGCGCAAGCGATGCCGGTAACGTCCACCATGCACATGTCCATGCAGATGGTGCCCACGGTTTTTGCTTCTTGCCCATGGACCCACATGCGTCCGCGGCCTTCGCCGAGGCGGCGTGAAAGCCCGTCTGCGTAGCCGATGGGCAGCACGGCGATGCGGGCCGGCTTGGTGAGCATGGCTTTTCGGCCGTAGCTCACGCTTTCGCCTGCAGCCAGTTCCTTCACCTGGGCGATCACCGTGCGCAGCGTTTCCACGGGGCGGAGCTGCGCGGTCTCCTGCGGGTTGGCGCCGATGCCGTGCAGGCCGATGCCGAGGCGCACCATGTCCAACCGGGCCTCCGGGAAGCGCGTGGCGGCGGCGGAATTGGCGATGTGCAGAAGAGGTGCATATCCCAGTGCACCGGTGAGCTGTGATGCCAACTCCCGGAAGAGCGCGATCTGGCCGCGTGTGAAGGCATCGTGCTGCGGGTCTTCGCTGGCCGCGAGGTGCGAGAAGATGCTGGCCACGCGCAGTTGCTTTGCGTTGCGCAGCGCCTCCAGCAGCGCCGGCATGTCCTGCGGCAGGAAGCCCAAGCGGTGCATGCCGGTGTCCAGCTTTACGTGAACGGCGGGCGCATCGGGCACGTGCGCGGCGAAGTCCATGGCTGCTTTCAGCGAGCGGTGGTCGTACACTTCGGCCTGCAGCTGGTAGCGGTGCAGTGTTTCCATGGGCACCGGCTCAGGGTTCATCACCAGCACAGGCGCACGGATGCCTTGGCGGCGCAGTTCAATGCCCTCATCGGCATAGGCCACGCCGAGCCAGGCCACCTGTTCGTGCGCCAGGAAGCGCGCCATCTCCACGGCGCTGCTGCCGTAGCCGCCCGCTTTCACCATGCCCATGATGCGCACCTGAGGCCCGCACAGCTCGCGGTAGTGGTTCAGGTTGTGGCGCATGGCCTCCAGGTCCACCTCCATCACCGTGCCGTGGGTGCGTTCCTCCCAGCGCGCCACCACGCGTTCCAGCCCGAAGCTGCGGGCGCCCTTCACCAGCGTTACGGCGCCGTGTACCGGAGGCTCCGGCAAGGCGTGCAGCAGTGCATCGGCATCATCGAAGAAGCGTGTTCCCGCCGGGAACAGCGCGGCGTGTTCGCGCATGGCGGGACCGATGGCGATCACGTGTTCCACGCCGGCGGAGCGCAGCAGCCCGGCGATGTGCGCATGGCGTTGCTCCGAAGTTTCGCCGCTGTCGGCGATGTCCGAAAGCACCACCAGCTTGGTGCGCCCTGCGGCCGTGCGCGCCAACTGGCCCAGGGCGATGGTGAGGGAGGCGAGGTCGTTGCTGTAGGCGTCGTTCAGCAGGGTGCCGTTGTTCAGTGCGGGCAGTGTTTCCAGCCGCATGCTCACGGGCCGCAGTTGCCGCACGCGTTCGGCCACCTGTTCCGCGTTGCGCCCCAGGTGCAGCATCAGCGTGATGCAGTGCAGGGCGTTCTCCACGGAGGCATCGTCGCTGAAGGGGAGTTCCACGGTGAATGGATCACCTTTCCAGCGCAGTTGCGTTGTGCTGCGATCGCCGTTGGCGTGTTCTTCCACGATGCGCAGGTCGGCATCGTGCTTGCGTCCCCAGCCCAGCAGCTGCACGCCGGGCAGCTTGTTCAGCGCGTTGCAAACTGTGGCGTGGTCGCTGCAATGCACCACGGTTTTTGCGCGGCGGAAGAGCTTGGCCTTTTCATCGGCCTTGGCCGCATCGCTGGCGAAGTGCGCGCCGTGTGCGGGGCCTATGTTGGTGAAGATGCCCAGCGTGGGGGCGATGATGCGCTCCAATGCGTCCATCTCTCCCGGCTCGCTGATGCCTGCCTCGAAGAGGCCGAGCGTGTGCGTTTCATCCAAGGCCCATACGCTGAGGGGCACGCCCACCTGGCTGTTCCAGCTGCCGGGGCTGCGCACAATGCGTTCCTCCGGCGCGAGCAATTGGTTCAGCCATTCCTTCACCACGGTTTTGCCGTTGCTGCCGGTGATGCCCACCACGGGGAGTTGGAATTGCGCGCGGTGCCAAGCGGCGATGTCCTGCAATGCCTTCAGCGTGTCGGGCACGGCGATCAGGCTTTCGCCCGGTGCTGCTTCAACGGTGCCTTGCAGAACAAGAAAGGCCTGCACGCCACGCTTGCGCAGTTCGGGGAGATACCGGTGCCCGTTGTGGTGCTTGCCGTTTAGCGCGATGTACAGCGTGCCGGCCGGTTCAAATGGCTGGCGCGAATCGATGCACAATCCGCGGACGGTGCGGTCCGGCCCGTGCAACGTGCCGCCGCAAGCTGCGGCCAGGCTGCTGAGCAGGTGGCCTTCGCGCATCAATGGCGGGCCTGGTTCAGCGCCGCGGCCTGCGCGGCCCGCGCCTTGTTGAAGCAACTGCGGCACAGCGGCTCGTAGCTGTCGGTTTCGCCCAGCAGCACCAGTTCGTTGCTGGCGTTGGTGCGGTGGCTGTGCTGGGCCAGGTCGCCGCAGCGCATGCAGATGGCATGCACCTTGGTGACGAACTCGGCCATGGCCATCAGTTGCGGCATGGGCCCGAAGGGGCGCCCCTGGAAGTCCGTGTCCAGCCCGGCCACGATCACCCGCAAGCCCTGGCCGGCCAGTTGCGTGCACACGTCGGGCAGGCCGTCATCAAAGAACTGGGCTTCGTCCACGCCCACCACTTCAATGTCGTTTGCGAGCAGCAGCAGGTTGGCGCTGCTGGGCACGGGGGTGCTGCGGATGGCGTTCTTGTCGTGGCTCACCACGTCGGTGTCGTGGTAGCGCGTATCCGTGCCGGGCTTGAAGATCTCCGTGCGCTGCTTGGCGAACTCGGCGCGGCGCAGGCGGCGGATCAATTCCTCGGTTTTGCCGCTGAACATGCTGCCGCAGATCACCTCGATCCAGCCCTTCCGGGGGGAGCGGCTACCGGTGTGCTCCAGGAACATCTTTCGGAAAGTCTTGGCGGGCGGGCGGTGCAGCCATTTGGGAAGCGGCACGAATTTAGCGAATTTCGCACGCATCCTAGCCCAAGCCATGCCACAGAACAAAGCATCCGACCGCATGAACGAGCTGCTCCGGTCCGTGCAGCGGGCCTTGGCCCTGCTGGAAGAAGGCAAGCTGGGCTTGCCCGAACTGGAGCAATGCGCCGACGATGCGCGCGCCATCCATGAGCGGCTGGTGGTGCTGCGGCACAAGGCGCGGGAGGCGCACGTGGCCCAGGAGCGCAAGGCTGCCGAAGCAGCGGTTGCCGCACCGGAGCCGCCCGCGCCGATCCGCTTGGACACGCGGCCACCGGAGGTCCATCCGCAGCAAACCTCGCTGATCGATGCCATTGCAGAGACCGAATCGGCACCGGCACCTGGGCCCGTGATGCCGGAACCGGTGAAGGCGGAAGCACCGAAACCGCCCAAGGCCAAACCGGCGCCGGTGGCCAATGAACGCCCCGCCTCCGTGGCGGACAAGATGGAGCATGCGCCCGTGGCGGACCTGCGCAAGGCCATTGCGCTCAGCCAGAAGTTCTGGTTCGTGGCGGAGCTCTTCGGCAATGAAAGGGACCGCTATGAAAAGGCCTTGGACGCCATCAACGGCATGCAAAGCGCCAGCGAGGCCGAAGCCTTTGTGCGCGACGAGGTAATGGCCAAATTGCCCAAGCCGCCCGGCGAAGAGGTGGCGAACACGTTCCTTGAACTGATCAAACGCCGCTTCCGTTGATGCGCATCCTGCTGCTTGCCCTGTTCGCGGTCCCGGTTTGCCCGGCCTTCGCGCAGGAAATTCCATCCGTGAAGGAACGGGCCAAACACGTTGTGGACACGCTGGCCAGCCCGGCATTCTTCGGCCGCGGCTACGTGCATGGCGGCGACAGCCTGGCGGCGGACTGGCTCGGCAGGCAGTTCGACCGCATCGGGCTGGCCAAGCTCAACGGCACGCGCTATGAACGGTTCGGTTTTCCGGTGAACATCTTCCCGGACAGCATCGGCCTGCGCGTGGACGGCCGCATGCTCACGCCGGGCGTGGATTTCCTGGTGGACCCCGCTTCCGGGACATCCGTGGGAACGTTCGACCTGGTGCATGTGAAACCGGAGGACCTGCTCACGCCCGAACGCAAGGCCATGACCCTGGGCGTGGTGCAGCGCCACGCGGCCGTGCTGGATTTTCCGCACACCGCCAACAGCGACACGCTGCAGCTGTACCGGCAATTGGAAAGCGAACTGGCACGCTACGTGCCGGTGTTCCGCCAAGGCGGGCAAAAGCTCACCTGGAGCGTGGCGGGCACGCAGGCGCGCAACGCCATCCTTGAAATGCGCCAAGGCGTATTGCCCGATACCGCGCGCCAAGTGGAACTGCGCGTGTACAACAGCTTCATCCCCCGCCACCAGGCCCGCAACGTGTGGGGCGTGGCCAAAGGCCGCAGCAAGGACTGGCTGCTGGTCACCGCGCACTACGACCACCTCGGCATGATGGGCCAGGCCCTCTTCCCCGGCGCCAACGACAATGCCAGCGGCGTAAGCATGCTGCTCAGCCTTGCGGAATGGTTCAAGAAGCACCCGGCCAAGTGCAACATCCTTTTTGTGGCCTTTGCCGGCGAGGAAGCCGGGCTGAAGGGCAGCGAGTGGTTCGTGGTGGACAGGCCCATGGACATGGCGCGGATCAAGCTGGTGATCAACCTGGACCTCAACGGCACCGGCGACGACGGCATCACCGTGGTGAACGCCACGGAACAGAAGGCCGTGTTCGACAAGCTGGTGGCCATCAACAACGAAACGAAGGCACTGCCCCAGGTGAAGGCGCGCGGCCCGGCCTGCAACAGCGACCATTGCCCCTTCGTGGAAAAGGGCATCCCCGCCATTTTCATCTACACCATGGGCGGCGTCAGTTACTACCACGATGTGAACGACCGCGCGGAAACGTTGCCGCTCACCAAGTTCGATGGCTTGTACCGCACGTTGGTGGAATTGATCGGACGGATGAAGTGAGTGATATTGCTTATTCAGGAAGAATCGGGCATCTTCCTGTTGAACACCCGGCAATAGGCCTTGGTAAATGCGGCATTCTTGTACGGGCCATATCTTTGCTTTGGAACATGGAAGGCGGGGCAAGATGAAAACCACAGTGGAACTTCCGGAGGACGTATTGCGCCAGCTTGAACTGCGCGCCGTAAGGGAAGGCCGGCGCGTGGCGGAATTAGTGGTTGATCTGGTTCGCACAGGACTGAAGCGGTCCGTCAAGAAAAATACTCCGAAAACCGGGAAAAAGCTTCCGATCGTTGATTGCGATCCGGCCCGGCCTGAAGAGGAAATGACACCGGACCGCGTGGCGGAAGTGTTGTGGGGAACCTCCCACTAACCTGCATGGACCAACTTCCGGATACGAATGTTTGGCTGGCGCTGACGCTCAAAGCCCATGTCCACCATGCTGTTGCATTGGCTTGGTACAAAGGCGTGAAACATGGTCAGGCCGTTGCCTTCTGCCGTGCATCACAGCAAAGCCTTCTGCGGTTGTTGACCACGGAAGCGGTAATGCGGGCCTATAACCGCCCGGCCCTGTCCAACAGGCAGGCGTGGGCTATCCAAAGAGAATGGGAGGATGGCGAACAAGTGCGTTTTGCAGAGGAACCACCGGGGCTGGAATTGCCGTGGGAAGAATTCGCCTGTTTGAAGAGCCCTTCGCCCAAACTATGGATGGACGCCTACTTGGCAGCGTTCGCCAAGGCTGCTGGATTGCATTTGGTGACAACGGACAAGGCTTTCACGCAGTTTCATTTGCCCAGCCTCACCGTGCTGGAATGAGCGGAAGATGGGCTCGACATTGAAATTGTCATAAGCAGACCACTTAAAACTTGCGACAACTGGTTTGCGCTGTCCGATGACATTGATTCCTCAGCTTGACACTCCCGCCACATGACTGTAACCCGACCAGGCGGCAAGCTCTTCTTGATCCCCACGCCCATCGGCAACCTGGAGGACATCACCCTGCGGGCCGTGCGCATCCTTTCCGAAGTGGATGCCGTCATCGCCGAGGACACCCGCACCAGCGGTGTGCTGCTGAAGCACCTCGGCATCAACAAGCCGTTCATCGCCTTCCACATCCACAACGAGCACCAGGTAACGGAACGGTTGGTGCAGCGCATGGCGGCGGGTGAACGCTTCGCCTTGGTGACCGATGCCGGCACACCGGCCATCAGCGATCCCGGCTTTTTGCTGGTGCGCGCCACCGTGAAGGCGGGCATTGCGGTGGAAACATTGCCCGGCCCCACGGCCTTCGTTCCCGCATTGGTAAACAGCGGCCTGCCCTGCGACCGCTTCACCTTCGAGGGCTTTTTGCCGGTGAAGAAAGGCCGCCGCACGCGCATCGCGGAACTGGCCACCGAGCCGCGCACCATGGTGTTCTACGAAAGTCCGCACCGCATAGCGCGCACGCTGGCGGAACTGGCGGAAGCCTTCGGCCCGGAGCGCCAGGCGAGCATCAGCCGGGAGCTCACCAAGCTGCACGAGGAAACGCTGCGCGGCACGTTGCAGGAGTTGGCGGAGCATTTCGCAGCGCACGGGCCGAAAGGGGAATTCGTGCTTTGCGTGGCGGGGGCGTGAACGGGTGCTGCCCACCTTCGCATGTTCATGATCCATGCAGGTGCCGCGATGCCGGGCAGCGGTTCCGAACTACCTTTCGATACATGCGCACCGCATTGCTTGCCGCCGCCGTTTGTGCCGCCTTCGGGGCTTCAGCGCAGAACGTGCTGTTCCGCAACTATGTGGAGTATGTGGCGGCAAAGGGGCAGGCGGTGGAAGGCCCCATTGATGTGGAACCATCGTGGGGCCGCTTCACGGTGGTGTTCCAAAAAGATGGCCGCAGGCAACGCATCGCCACGCGCAAGCTTTGGGGCTTCATGAACAACGGTGCGCTGTACCGCATCGAGCAGGAAAGTCATTTGCCGGTGCGCCTGATGGCCCAGGGAGCCATTTGGTACTGGGAGAACGGCCTGGCACACTTGCGCATGCAGCGCGATTCCGCCGTGGCCGCCGAAGTGGAGTACGGCTATGCCGCCTACTTGAGCCGCGACCTGCAAAGTGACATTGTACCGGCCCGCTTCCTGGCGGATGACGGGAAGTCCAGCTCGGCCAAGTTCAAGGCCGCATGGCCGGCATACCAGGCGCTGCTGGAACAGATCGGCGAGGGCACCGGCATGGAGCGCGTGCGCCAATTGGTGGTGGAGTATGAGGTGGCGGTGGAGGAGGGCAGGGCAACGGGTCCGTGACTTTGGCAATTTGGCAATGCGGCAATTCGCCAATTGGCCAAGTCCCTTCTTTGGCGCGAGCTTCCACGCGCGTGCCTTTTGCATGCGCCTGACCATGAACGCACAAGCGTGGAAGCACGCGCGATTTGAGGGCAAAGCGGGGAGCTGGTGGACCGGATCGGGCTTTATTGCGAAACGATGGAACCTCTACAGCTTCAACAGGCGCAATGGCTTGGTTAGCCCGGCACCGGCAATGCGTACCAGATAGACGCCTGGCGCCCACGCCCGGCAGGCGATCGGCACCACGTGTTCACCGGGTGCCTGCACACCGGTCCAGGGCCGTGCGATCAACTGGCCGGTGGCGTCCAGTACTTCCACTGTGGCCGCACCTGTGCAGGTGGTGGCGTAATGCACCAGCACCTCGGTGGATGCAGGATTTGGCAGCAGGTGCATGGGCATTCCCGGGTGCCATTCATCGATCGCGAACAATTGATCCGGGCTCCACTCAACCATGGCCACGCCGAAGGCAGGTACGTTGAGTTGGTGAATGTCCACCAGGTCAAGGCTTTGCAACTCCAGGCCTCCCGTGCTTGACATGGCATTCTGCGCAGTGCCCACGGATGCGTCAGCGCCACCAACCACCCATGCATGCCCGGGGAATGCACCGGCTTGCAGGCCCGAAAGGCTGAAAGCCGTGCCACTGTGGTTTACGAGCAGCAGGTCCTGCACCCCTTGGCCCGGTTGCGCAAATGCAAGGACCTTCAAACCGGATAGGCCTGAGGCCGTGCCGGGCTGCGGAACATTGCCATCCCCGAAAAGCGGGGCCAATGCCCGCAGGGCCTCGAAATTCGCCATCGGGAAGATCGAATCCCCCTCCAGTTTGCGGAGCACGTTATAGCTTTCGCTGGTGGTGAGCAAGTTGTGCAGCGTGGCGATCTCCACGGCGGGATGCCGGGCGAAGGTGGCGAACATCTCCCCGCAAAAGAGCACTTGGACAAGTGAATTCCCGTAGTTCTCAAAATTGCCGCGCACGTTCCATTCCGTCACCCATACCTTATGTGCCGCAACAGCTTGCAATTCGGCCAATGCACTGTCCATGCGGGCCCCTGCAAATTCAGCCGCGAACGGAACGGCACAATCAACGCTTGCGGGCACGGTGGTCTGCGTACAATGGACGGAGAGCTCCGGATAGGCGTGCAGCACCACGGCATCTGCCCATGCAACCGAACTGAGCGGGGAATTCCATGCTTGTACAATTGCCGCTTGTGCGGCATCCTCATTGTTGAGCACTGCGGGCGGGGCTGCGGCCAGTGCGACCTTCATCCCCGGATATGCCGCCTTGATGGCGACATTGTATGGCATTGATGCGTTGATGTACGCCTGCACATCCGGGTACACCGACTGATAGTCGTTCAAATAAGCCTCATTTCCGAGTTCCACGCCGGCCACTTCCACCCCTGCGGACGCCAGCAACTGCAATACCTGCATGGTTTCAGGCACCGAGCCGGTGAGCACATTGGTGCAATAGAGCACGCTTACACCCGTACCGGTGGCCAAGGCGATCATTTGGTCCAGGTAATTCTGGGTAAGGGATCCATTGGCGATCCTTGCCGCTTCGGCCTGATAGGAAGCTTCCATGTGCGCAGCCAATTCGCCTTGGAACTGCTCGATCTCCGAAAGCACCAAGCCGTAACCCGGAGTTGAAGGGTGGTAGAAATTGGCGACCGTACCACCCGGGAACCGGATCATGCCGGGATTGATCTGCTGCACGCGTGACCAAAGCCCCGGATCTGAACCTGGCACGTCCAGGAAGGCGTCTTCCCCGTTCAATCCCCATTGAAAGGTGATGGTATCGGACGATAGCGGGCCTATCGTTATCAAGGGATCCTGCGCGACCGCGGCATGGACCGGAATTATCAATAATGCAAGAATGGGAGTGGATTTCATTTTCAGTGGTGTCAGGGGAAAAACCCGGGACCGAAGCGTGAGGGACCCGAAGCTAAGGCACCCGGTGCATCCACAGGTTCCCTTCTCTAGCGTGAGCGTCCACGCTCGTGCCTATTACGTGCGTCCGATCGTGAACGCATGAGCGTGGGGGCGGGCCCCCACTCGCCCGCGTTTGCAACGCTGGCGAAGATCGCGGCGTGCTTGAAGCGCGCGCATGGAACCACGATCTTCCCCCGGCAGTAGTTTTCCCCCATGCAAGCCTGGCAGCTCACCACCCACGGCGATCCCGCCAAAGCCCTCGCCCTGCGCGGACTTCCCGATCCCGCGCCCAAGCCCGGCCAGGTGCTGATCCGCAGCGAAGGCTTCGGCCTGAACTATGCCGATGTGATGGCCGTGAAGGGCCTTTACCGCGATGCGCCGCCGCCGCCGTGCGTGCTGGGCTATGAGGTGGTGGGCCGCGTGGAGCGCTGCGGGGAAGCTGTGCCCGATGGGCTGTTGGGCAAGCGCGTGCTGGCCTTTACGCGTTTTGGCGGCTACGCGCGGTTGGCCTGCACGGACCACCGCGCGGCAGTTCCAATTCCGGATGATCTGGACCTGGGCACGGCCTTGGCCATGGCCACGCAGGGTGCCACCGCCTGGCACATGGCCGCAGTGGCAGCACCGGTGCAGCGCGGCGACCGCGTGCTGGTGCACAGCGCGGCCGGTGGCGTGGGGCAGTTGCTGGTGCAGGTTGCGCTGCATCGCGGCTGTGAGGTGTTTGCCGTGGCGGGCGGGGCGGAGAAGATGGCCTACTTGGGGCAATTGGGCGTGCAGCACGCCATTGACCGCACGGCGGGCGATTATGCGGAGCAACTGCGCGCCATGTTGGGCAAGGAAAAACTGGATGCGAGCTTCAACGCCGTGGGCGGCACCACCTTCAAAAAGGACTTGGCGCTGCTGGGCGCCGGTGGCAGGCTGGTGCTTTTCGGCGGCGCTGAGCGCGGCAAAGGCGGCGCCTTCGGCACGCTGCGCTTCGTTTGGAACATGGGGCTGGTGATCCCCATCTTCCTCATGATGCGCAGCAAAAGCCTCATCGGCGTGAACATGCTGCGCTTAGGCGACCACAGGCCGCAATTGGTGGCGGATGCCATGCAGGGCGCACTCGCCGCCTGCTCCGCAGGCTGGCTGAAGCCGCGCGTGCATCCCTTGTTCACGGCCGATCAACTGCCGCAGGCCGTGGAACTGCTCGGTTCGGGCAAGAGCATCGGCAAGGTGGCCGTGCGGTGGTGATCAGTGCTTCTCCTTCGGTGCGTTCGCCGGATCGTCCTTGGCAGGTGTGGGGTCGCCGCCCACATCCCCTTCATCCTCCTGCCGCAGAATTTCATGCAATGAACCCGGCGGAAGGGTAGGGGAGAAGGGGTCTGTGCTTTCATTTCCCAGCGGGCGGGGTTCCGGGTCAGGTTCGGATTTGTGTTGCTTGTCCATGGTTATCGTAAATTATACCGGACAAGGTACGCACCAAGAGCGTGCCGAAGAACGCTCTGCATCCCGGTACCTTTGCACCGCATGTCGTCTTCCATTACACCCGTTCCCTTTGCCCAATGGGGCCTGGGCCTGCAACGCCCGCTGATCATAGCCGGGCCATGCAGCGCGGAAAGCCGGGAGCAGGTGCTGGCCACTGCGGAAGGAATTGCTCAACAAGCCCCGCAGGTAAAGGTGTTCCGCGCGGGCGTGTGGAAGCCGCGCACGCGGCCGGGCGGCTTCGAAGGCGTGGGCGAAGCAGCGCTGCCCTGGTTAAAGGAGGTGAAGGAGCGCACGGGCCTGCCCACCATGACCGAGGTGGCCACTGCGGAACACGTGGAGGCTGCGCTGAATGCCGGGGTGGACATGCTGTGGGTCGGTGCCCGCACCACGCCCAACCCCTTCAGCGTGCAGGCCATTGCCGATGCCTTGGCAGGCGTGGACATACCGGTTTTCGTGAAGAACCCCGTGAACCCCGACCTCCAGCTATGGATCGGGGCATTGGAGCGATTCCACGAGGCCGGCATCCGGCGCATGGCGGCCGTACACCGCGGCTTCCACTGGTTCGGGCGGTCGCCCTACCGCAACCACCCCATGTGGGAGTTGCCCGTGCGCCTCAAGGCCGCGTTCCCCGCCCTGGAGCTGCTGTGCGACCCCAGCCACATTGCGGGTGAGAGGTCCCTGATCGCAGGCATTGCCCAACAGGCCCTGAACCTCAACTTCAGCGGGCTGATGGTGGAGGTACACCACGCGCCCCGGGAGGCCAAGAGCGATGCCGCCCAGCAGCTTGCCCCGGCTGCGTTCGCGGAACTGCTGCGCAATCTGATCCCCCGGCAGTCAGCTGCGCAGGCCCACCTGCGCAATGAGCTGCAGGAACACCGCGACCTGATAGACCGGCTGGACGAGGAGATCATGCAGAAGTTCGCTGCCCGCATGGAGATCTCCGGGCGGATCGGCTCCTTCAAGCAGGCGCACAACATCGCCATCCTGCAGCCGGAGCGCTGGCGGCAGATCATGCTGGCCATGCAGGCTTTCGGGAAGGAGGCGGGCCTGTCGCCCGCCTTCATACAGGCCGTGATGGACGCGGTGCACGACGAGAGCATCCGAAAGCAAACCGCGGTTTGGGAGAAGGACCGTTTGGCCACGGACATCCAAGGGTCAATAAAAATGGACTAAGGGCTTGTGGATTTCCGGGGGAAAGGCATTTACCTTGCATCGCTTATTAGAGCCGGTTTAGGATCTCTTGAACGAAGGACTTCGAGGCTATTTTTCGTTCAGGCGAAGCCGGAAAATCATCGCGTAGCGGTGTCTACGGGATCATTTTCCGGTGAAGCATGGGCGGAAAAGAGACCGGAGGACGAGTTTGAAGAGATCCTAAACAGGCTCTTAAACCCCAACCACCCCGGAACATGATCAAACATTTCCTCTTTGCAATGCCGGCCCTCTTGGGGGCCGCTGTTGCTACTGCACAACCCGCCTTCACGGACGGCACACTAACGCTGGGGCACGCGGCCCACAGCGGCGGCTGCATGGCCGTGACCGACATGGACGGCGACGGCCTGGACGATGTGATCCAGTTGGATAACGGCGAGCATGTGTACGTGCTTTACCAGGAGGCGGACGGCACGTTCACCACGTATGACTACGGCAACGTGGACAACAGCTCCCAATGGGGCTGGGCCATTGGCGACCTGTACAACGACGGCTTCAAGGACATCTGCAGCGGGGCCACGGGCCAGCAGAATTTCCTGAGCATCACCGCAAGGGGGGCATCCACGCTGTCCACGCTGGACGGCCCCTCCATCTTCACCCAGTGCATGAGCATGGC
>CAZYIA010000011.1:0-5206 GCA_964646765.1 uncultured Candidatus Saccharibacteria bacterium
CAGCTAGATGACTGTAATGGCCAGATGCAGCTAGATGACTGTAATGGCCAGATGCAGCTAGATGACTGTAATGGCCAGATGCTGCTAGATGACTGCGATCACCTGATGAAGAATTAACATCATTTCCTATATTTTTTATCATCAAATCAATTTGATAATCAGATATCGTGGTCATCGCAGTAGACATATTCCCGGAATAAACCATGGTGCAGCTTTCAAATTTTACCTTGCCATTTAACTCAACGCATTTGTCGCGATCAACCTCTACTATTTGCCAAATTGCATCATGCGCATTTGACAGCAACGAATAATCACCCCAACCATCAAGAAGGGCATGCAATCCATTACCGCATTTTTCTATTGGATTCCAGTCATCGCATTTCACAACGGAACCTATTTCTGATGGCCATTTAAAACCATTGTGACTTGTTCCGTCCGACTTGCAAGTGCGCAACGCTAAAGCTTTGTTACTGTTCATTTAATTATTCCTTAATTTTTTTATATTCATGTTAATAAAAGCGGCATTGAGCCGCTTTGTTTTTTGTTAATATACATTGTCACCCATTAATTCCTTCGCCATTTATTAAATGCCAATATCTATGGCAACTTGGGCACATCCATCTTATATTTAGTGGTTTTGAGTAATCATCGTGATGAGCATGAGTATTTTCTATTGATCCACATTCACAACATTTTTCAGCAACAAGATTTCTAGATTTTATAGCATAATTTATCATTGTATGAGCTTTATACTTATTCGGATATTTAGCTCTATATGCTTTGCAATATGATGATCCTTGCCTGCTTCCTCTATTCTTATCATATTCACGATAATAATTAACCTTTACAAGTCTATTTTCCCTAACATCATTTTTATTGCATTCTTTGCATTTGTTTACATGACCATCAGACATTTGCGGGTGCTTATAAAAATCTTTCAATTCTTTAAGCACTCCGCATTTAAAACAAGTTTTCATTTATTCAATCCTATTTATGTAAGCCCCGGATTGAATTTTAACATTAATGAAAACAAATTAAAAGGGGCTTAATTAAAAGGTATATCGTCGTCCATATCATCAAAATTAGATGATGCATTTTTTTGTTGCGGTTTTTGAGTTTCCATTCGTTTTTGTACTGACTTACTTTGTTGTTGCGAATTGCCAGCATTTAACGGCTCAATCTTTCTAACCCAATTTCCTGATTTGCCACCAATCTCCCAAACGTCAAGAGTTATATACATTGGCTTTCCTATCAGATATCTTTGCAACTCTTCATTTGTTGGTTCTCGTCTAAGTGCAAATACTTTCCCGCCGCAATTTTTATCAATTGCTCTGATCATGTTTTTAGCGCTTTCAATTTTCTTTTCTTGCTTGTCCGCTCTGTAATATTCATCTTTTGGATTTTCTCCATTAATCTTTAACGCATGAGGAACAGTCCATCCATCATAATCACTTGGAAGTTCAATTGCCCACTTCGCTTTAATATAAGGGATATTTAACCCATCAGGATTTTCTTCTGTTTTAGGATCGTAAAACGCCCATTCAACGTCTTCGATATGAGCTTTGCATCTTGTTCCTTTAGGAACAACACCATATTCACCTCCACCAGTTTCAGCTGCGCCAGTAGAATCATTATCATCATTACCCCAAAAATCATCATCGTATTGACTCATTTTTATCTCTCTATATATTTACAATAAAAACAATTTACTACACTAACGTGACCATGACCCCGACCGTGACCATGACCCCGACCGTGACCCCGACCGTGACCGTGACCATGACCCCGACCGTGACCGTGACCATGACCCCGACCGTGACCGTGACCATGACCATGACCCCGACCGTGACCATGACCCCGACCGTGACCGTGACCATGACCATGACCCCGACCGTGACCGTGACCATGACCATGACCATGACCCCGACCGTGACCGTGACCATGACCATGACCCTGACCGTGACCAACTTTCATGTAACATTGCGGCATTCATTTTTGCGATCTCGGTAATGATTTTTTTAACTCACACATATCCAATAAAGATCCCCTATTAATAAATACATTAATATCATCAGGGTATGGCTCACATTCATTAACTGTTCCATTCTTTACGAAATCCATATACCTTCCAGTTTCTGGAATCCACGAGCATTCGTTAAGAATAAAATCTGAATCAGTAACAGAAATAAGTTTCCCAGTATATATCATTGTTACAGTTCTAACTATTACATTTTTACCGATAGGATAATTGCTTTTGTTTTCGGTCTTTCCGCACGCAACTAAATTTGTTATTTCCTTTAATTGTTCAATTGTTAAATCGTTTATGTTAATTTCCATTTACTTCTCCTATAAAAATAAATTACTGCTTTTCTTTCCATCCGGCTTGTTTCATTTTGTTAATCAAATCAACAGCAGGTAAACTTCTTATTGGTTGATTTTGTTTTGGTACATAATTCGCAAACTCAGGATAATTTTTTTTAAAATTATCAGTTGTTGTGCATGAATCGATTACCGCCCAAAGATTATCCTTTATTGATCTTCTTTCAGATTCTTGCTCGTCACGCAAAGAATGCAGTCTGATCACTTCTTTTTTACAATCATTGGTCATATTGTAATGAAAATATGATCTAATATACATACACGAGCAATCAGGTATTCTTTTTGAATCAACATGAAGATAATTCTTAACTTCCTTGTTTGCATTAATAGCTTGTTGCAATTCCACAGGCAATTGAGAAAAACTATCATCCCATACTAGTTTCTGAATTTGTTCTTCATAATTAATTTTTGATGGCATATCATTCAATATTTCATTGAAGATATTATTTTTTATTTCTTTCGTTAATTTCATTTTATCCTCTATAAAAAACCAAAAAGTTTATCTGATTTTGTTGCTGCGTTCAGTTTTAACAATTTATTTGCTATTTGAATAAGCTCATCCCAATTTAATTGGGAATACCAGTATAATCTATCAACAATCCATTCATCACCATCATATTCAATTGTTCCGCAACCATAACCATCGTTACCAATTATTTCATAATAATAATCTCCAAATTCTCCATTACTCATGTATTGAAAAGTTAAAATATTACTCATTATCTTCCTCCTGCTGATCTTCCTGTTCTTGTGGCACTAACAATCCATTTTGCGCAACATAATCACGATAGAATGGAATGTATTGCAATATAGGATTTGATCCTTTTGGAACGCTTATTTCTTGTGGCATATCGTAGCGATTCTTTGCCGACACATAACCAACAGTTCCATCGCTTGACGTTATCAGCACACGCTCATCCGATATCCTGACACGCCCACGTTTTGTTGTGTTACCTTTATTATCCGTAACGTGTCCGGTCATTGTTTCAGTTTGCTTTAAATATAGAATAGCATCGCTGTGAGCAATATACACATCCTCAGATTTCTTATGCATTCTCATGCTGTAAACTGTATATTCACCGCTTACATCAGGAGAGTTTTTCTTTTTTCTCTCGCTTGAGTGAGCAAGAAATACAATCGCCATATTGCGTTTATCGCGTATCTTTTTACATTTATTGATTATATCATCGTGCCATTTGGCAATAGTATCAAATGCTTTTTGGAATCCACCTGCGGCATCCTGAATACTGCTTGTTACTCCAGGATAAAACTCCACCATTTCTTCTTCAAACAAATCATTAATAACTGTAGCTGTATCGATTACAAGTGTTTCAAACTGATGATCTTCAGTATAGAACTCCATAAGCTGCTCTATCAATACTTCGCGTGTGCTTACGTTCTTTGCTGTATTGCCTTTTTTGTCCTTGTGCGGCCTTGGTAATGGCGGGTTAAAGTGCGGCTGCAATTCTACCGGCATTCGCTGGAATACAGTCTGCGAATCCTCGGCTTGAATAAATGCTGGCTTTGGGAATAGTCCTGCAAGCGATGTTTTTCCGCTACCTGTAAATCCCACAATCGTTAAAATAGGCGGCTTTATAACCGCCTTTGTACCTTGACTCATGTATTTAGTCATTATCTTCAATCTCCACTTCCTGCCAATCTCCAAGCCATTTAGCGAAATTTGGCGCATGATCACATACGAACGTTAAATTAACGCATCCATCTTTATCCAAATAATTCCTAAACGTAACAGTATTTTTTTTCGGCTTAATGCGGTATTCGTTTTTTTCAAAAAATCTAGGCTCTATAATATCAATCCATTTTCCAAAATATTTCATTTGTATCTTTGCGCCATCCGCCCACGCATGAATTATATCTGCATGTTTGTGACGTTTTGGGTTTTGTATCATTTCTCAATCCTCCGTAAAATTCCATCTTCAAACTCGTAATCATCTGTTCCAAGATCGATTAGTGTATTTATCCAGTCTTCATTATAATTTCCTTCTGCAAAAAAATACCAATCACAATTCATCCATTCATTGTGCATTATTTTTGGTTTATTTATACTGACGTGAATATTACCATCGCGATCTTGGCACAAATATTTTATATTTAAATTAAACTTAGCCATTTATCCACCTGAAAAAACGTTTTAATAGTGATTCTTCATGTACTGTGTTGTTGCATTTGTTATCATAATTAAAACATTCTATATTTACCCGCTCTCTTTCTTCTTTGAAGACTAAATTTTTGAATCTCAAGTCTGTCGTATCACCATTTCTAACCCTTACGAATCCATCAGGATATTTACCTGTTACGTACAGTATTGCTAATTTTGAGGCATAATAATTAACTCCATTTATATGTATTCTTAATCTAATTCCTGATTTTGTATTGTTTTTATAAGTTGCAATCTTACCAGTTTTTTTATTAAAAAATTCGCCGGTAGATTTATTATATGTTACATGCTCTTTCAATTCCTTCTGTGTTATCATTTTTATTCCTCACAAAATCTTTTTATAAATTCTTCTCTTTGACATTCCCTTGCAGCACTTGCAGCTCTTGCAGCAGCACTTGCAGCAGAATTTGCAGCACTTGCAGCCCATGCAGCATTTGCAGCTCTTGCGGACCATGCAGCATTTGCAGCACTTGCAGCCCATGCAGCATTTGCAGCACTTGCAGCACTTGCAGCTCTTGCAGCAGCACTTGCAGCAGAATTTGCAGCACTTGCAGCCCATGCAGCTCTTGCAGCTCTTGCGGACCATGCAGCATTTGCAGCACTTGCAGCCCATGCAGCATTTGCAGCACTTGCAGCACTTGCAGCTCT
>CAZYIA010000011.1:5306-7761 GCA_964646765.1 uncultured Candidatus Saccharibacteria bacterium
TTGCAGCACTTGCAGCCCATGCAGCATTTGCAGCACTTGCAGCACTTGCAGCTCTTGCAGCAGCACTTGCAGCAGAATTTGCAGCACTTGCAGCCCATGCAGCATTTGCAGCTCTTGCGGACCATGCAGCACTTGCAGCACTTGCAGCCCATGCAGCATTTGCAGCTCTTGCAGCACTTGCAGCACTTGCGGACCATGCAGCACTTGCAGCACTTGCAGACTCAAGCTCACTAGATGAAGCTAATCCATTTGCAAATTTCTCAGATATATCATTAGTGCTTTTAGCTACTCCGGTTTTATCTAAATGTTCGACCTGACGCGCACACCATACTTCAAATAGTCTTATCTCTTTATCATGTCCAGATACGCTACGCAAACACCAAATCGCATCTTCAATGCCATTTGAATCAAGAATTGTTTTAAAATCTAATTTATCATTATCGGCCATTGTTTTCCCTAAATAACTAAGCAATTTAATCCACCCGGATTGGCAGGGACTATGCCTTCTTATTTTATTTAATGTAGTTGTTAATATCATTTTTATTCCTAAAATTAATTAATGAGCCGTCATAATAAATTATTATTTTTAGTATTGTCAATAAATATTTTTAAATATTTTTATTGACTAGGTAAATTAGGACATGATAGGCTTATTTGTGGTTTTAATAAGGAATAAATCATGAATAATAAAAAAGTAAAGTTAAAGGTAGCTGGTTATGAGCACGGAGAGCCAATGTTTGACAGTTCTAATATTAGAGCTGTAGTGGTTCAAGCAATAAATAATGGACAATATTTCTATACTGAAAGGACAAAAGAAATGAGCGATGATCTAAAGAAAGCAGCTGATTTGCTTGATGAAGCAGATAGACAATTAAACGATAGGATTAATAAATATGTCGCAACTCAACACAAAATCTCAGAAGAGACCAAAAAAATATCCGGCGCTGTCCGCGACTCCACACAAAAGATGTCTGAGGGATTAGCCAGGATAGAGAGGCAAGCTAATTTTGACAATCTGGAAAGATATGTGACACTTCTTGAGCGCGCTAATGTTGCTTTGTCTTCATTGGCAGAGTTAGAAAAAAATGGCAAATTAAATAAAATTTCTGAGGCGTTAAAATGAAATACGAAATAGAAATTGAAGGATTGCCGGAAGGATGGGAGCCGGTTGATTATAGACATCCTGCTGATGATGAGGATGTTTTGATTGAAGGTGAAATTAGAAAGGGAAGAAACACAAATAAATGTTATGAGCAATTGGTCGTAAAAAAGAAACAACCGCGCCGGATTGTTTTGGAAGAGACTGACAGGTATAGCGACAATATCAAAACAGGTGAATTTGGGGTAAATACTGATGGTAGTTTTCATCGTTGCTCAGAACCTAATAAATGGGGAAATGAATATAGAGTCTGGCGAGAAGTAAAGGAAACCGACTTATCCTTAAATAACGAAGAGCCTAAGTTAAGTTTAACGGTTAATGAATTAAATTCATTATTGGATACAATTGATATTAATGTTGTTCGTAAAATTCAACAATTTCTAAAGGATAAATGATGGGTATTGAGTTCATAAAACGATTTAATAAAATTTAAATATGGCAATCGAATCATTCCTAAATAAGTTACACAAAGTTAGGCCGCAAGGGAAAAGTAGGTGGATTGCGTGTTGCCCATGCCACGATGATAAAACACCATCATTAGCTATAAGCGATGACAACGGAACAGTGCTTATGCACTGTTTTGGTTGCGGCGCAAATGCCGTTGCAGTGGCAGAAATACTTGGGGTAGATTTATCTGAATTATTCCCTGATGGGGTAACATACGATAAGCAGCAACGAAAGTATTTTCCTGCCGATCAAATCTTGCAATCTTTGAAGGTTGAGTCTGCCGTTCTTTACATGATAAGTCAAAGAATGCTTGGTGGAGAAATGACTCCAGAATTGAAGGAAGAAATACGAAAATCAATGTACCGCCTTTGGGCGGCTGATGATTATATAAGGAGATAATTATAAATGATTTTAAAACGTATCTATGATCATTATTTCAAAGATGTAAGAAAGCTTAATATTATTGATATATATAGAGTTCTTGTTCTTTTCAAAGTTACAGATCCATGTATTGCGCACGCAATAAAAAAATTGCTTGTTTGCGGAGGGCGCGGACATAAAGACATGGAAGTTGATATCCAGGAAGCTATTGATTCATTGATTCGATGGCAAGAAATGAGAGTAGAGGATTTAAATAATGAGTGATAATTTATTACAGATATTTCCAGAATCAGAAGAATCCGCAAAATTTGTCACAAATATCAGCGGCTGGGTAGATCGTGAAGGAAGATTTTGGGGAAATGACGAATGGATGGCCAGATATTCCGGCTCAACTCACAGACATTGCGAATGTGGTGCTGTGTTTCGGAAAAACTCGTATTGCAAGGCGTGCAATAGAGCCAAAGATGC
>CAZYIA010000012.1:0-6875 GCA_964646765.1 uncultured Candidatus Saccharibacteria bacterium
AATCGAAACGACTGAAGAAAAAATGCGCCGCTTAATTTTTTAACAAAGTAATGTTATTACTATGTAGAATACTGATAATTATTGAGTTCCATTATGTCTTCGTCTTTTGAAGATTACTTAAATATACAGCTTGCGTTTTGGAGCGTTGCACCTTAGATTTAACTAATTTCGCTTTGACGTATATCTTTTGTCAGTTCAGATTGAATAAAGAATGATATTAAATTATAGCCATCTTCAGGCCTGAAAGGCCGTTAGTATATAGTAAGAGGTAATGCCCCTGAAAGCAATGAACAGAAAAGAATTTAGCTCCAAAGGGGAGAAAGAAAGTCTTCTTCACCTTAAAATAGTGAATCCAAGGAATTGATATTTCTCGTCGAAATCGAAAATAACGGGAAAGTTTTTCAGATGTTGTCTTTTAATTTCCCAGGGAAAACCACCATATTTTTCTTTTCCAAACTTCTTTTTATTAATGCCTTTACCATGAAGGAAATTATTGCTGACAAAGCCCATGCTTCTAAAGGGTTTATTAAGGTCTTTCTTTAATTGTTTTTGGTTCATGCAGCTATATTACCTCGGCTTCTTCCTGTAGTCTTTGGAGCATTGATTCAACATCCAGCTTTTTTGCCCAACTATGAAGATAGTCGATATTGAGACTCTTGAATTGTACTTCATAGACCCGCAATGCATCGATAACCTGTTTTTCGCTGCCGCCGGATACCTTGGCCCATCTCAATTTTGCCAGTATGGTATCCTCTGGACTGGAAACCGTAATTCGCATTCCTGCCACTTCCTCGGTATACCTTCTTGCAAACCGCGCTCGGTCGAAAGGTTCATTCGTTAATATCCAGAAATCAACTTTATCTCCTGAGTTTACATCAATGAGGTTGAACATGCCCTGTCGTTTGATTGCATCCACGATACTTTCCTCGTCCAGATAAAAATCGGGCGGTGGGAATGCCGCAACCAACTTTTTTGCATCCGTCCTTTCTATGGCAACCACGAGGTCTATATCATGAGTTGATCGCGGCTCACCCTGCAAACTTGAAGCGACAGATCCTGTTACCATATATTGAATCTCAGCGTTGTCAAGTGCCTGAATGACTTTTCTTAATAATTCCTGTTGTGACATTTATTCAGTCGTTCCAGATAGATTTTTTTGATTTCATCATCCGTTAGATCAGGAAACCTCTTACGCAATCCGTGAAGAAAGAGCTCCCTGGAAAATTGGGATAATTCAAATGCCTTAAGCAGTCTCTGCTCAGGTGACATACGGCGAAGCGCCTGGATGTATAGCTTGTGATTCGGGCGTTTTTTGATATTCATCGCGTCTGGTACAGCACAATTCTGTAAGGAGGGTTATTGATATCCATTTTTTATCTGCTGTTGCGAAAATCCATATGTCTGAAACAATACTACCTTAAAATAGTTAATCCAAGAAATTGATAATTCTCATCGAAATCAAAAATAACGGGAAAGTTTTTCAGATGTTGTCTTCTAATTTCCCAGGGAAAACCACCATATTTCTCTTTCTCAAACTTCTTTTTACCCTTAGGCATCTTTATGTATATAAGATGCATGTCTACATGACATTCGATGCCGCTTTCTTTTAAACTCACAATCCTCTTAGCAGCAATGTTGATTCCCTTACTGAAAAGCCTTGATTTATAAGAGTTATGAACATCCACGTTTATTAAAGCTCCGTAAAAATCGATGGTATCGTTAACAACGGCTGCCTCTTTTTTATTTTTAAAAGTCTTTCGAGAATTGGGATTTAACCTCTCGCCCAACTTTTTAATGCCATCTTTAGGAAGCAGACAATAGGATTCTGCAACGTCTTTGACCGTGCCACATATCTTACAAACTTCTTTTTTCTCCGTTGTCTTTTTATACCCCTCATGATGTCTGCAATGCGAACTCAAAAACTCCCAAGCCAAGCCGAGTTGTTGATAGATATTAAAATAAATCTGAAACTCCTTTTTCGTAATGGTTTTACCATGCAGGAAATTATTGCTGACAAAATCCATACTTTTAAAGAGTTTTCTGAGGTCTTTCTTTAATTGCTCTTGGTTCATTTGCGCATTTCCTATTAGACCGCCCTAACAAACGACCAAGCTCAGCGGTGCGATCGTCTGCTTGAGCAATTTGTTGGGGCAGCTCCGATTCACTATCATCACTATTCCTTTTTGTATTTATCAATGATACGTTCGGCTTCCCTGTTGTAACTATCAGCCAACTGCCTCAAACTAACTGCCAATCGATGGTAGCCAGCGTTTTCAACAGCTCTGGTCTTATGGCGATATTGCTCGGCAAGTTCCCGCTCTGGTTTTCCAGTAGAATCAACCGAATGAAAACTGCGTGAGTTAAATGTCCCTGTTTCGAACCCTTTTCTCATATCTTCAGCATCCCGCGCATTCAATGCTTCGGCTACGGTGTGATTGATCCACAGCCCATTTGCATCAGGGGGGCAGTGGATAAGCACCTTTCCGACATTGATGAGTGCGACCTCCAAATGCCCCGATTCGGTAGAAATCTCTTTCACCCGCTGAAGCCAACTTGAGAAATGGGCATCGTTAAAACCGCCATCTTCTTGCACCCCAGGAGGAGTGCGCCATTTACGGAGCAATCGCCATGCGTTGGTTGCAATAGCTTTCGTTTCCTCGGATGGTTCATTATCGCTTTTTTTCGAACGATAAATCAATCGAATAATTTCACAGAAAAATTCTGGATCGCTAGCAAGACGGCTTTCCAGCAATTTTGGCACACCATCGCAATCGTGATCGAGTAACGGCAAATAAGCCCACTCAACACGGAAGAGATCATCTTTGACCACCTCTGAATTCACCTGGAGAAACTTGATGAGTTCTACTATATTATGTGAGTCCATTGAATAAGATGGCTCTGATGAAGATAAAGCAGCGAGTAATGCACTGACACATTGGGTTACATTAAGTGGTTGCTTGGCGTGATGCATTCTAGCCAAGCAGTTGATAGCAGCATGGGGTCTTCTATGCTCAATCAGCTTGTCAATGGCGATGCCCAGAGCACCGTCTGCTTCATAGGGATTTGCATCGGCTTTTAGCCAATATTCGCCCTGTGCATCCCCCAGCCAATCTGCTGCACGATCCCACGTTTCGTTGGTAAACGGCAGGTAGCTAAGAAACTGACTGACTTGTGCAGACTCCCAACCAGACTTGTCTAACTCATCAGCCCACGACCAACCCTTAGTATGATGACGGCCTTTGACATACCCACTTATGAAGAACGAGAGTTTGCGGTTTTCTGATCCCAGATATGTTGGAAGAAGTACCTTGTCAATCTCTATGTTGTCAACATACCTAAGAGAATGCCCAACCAGAGCAGGTGATTCGACAACTTCGGCAAATTTAATTACCGATTCGATGCCGCCTAATTTCAATATTTCCTCTCCGGCCTTTTGGCGGTATTCATCGATTTTTTTTCGTTGCTCCTCCCAAGTACCACGTTCTTCATAGAGATCAAAATCGCGGTCAGAGAATAAGTGCTGATAGAGGTTCAAAGGGTTCGATGGAGCCAGTTTCTTTGCAACAGTCTCGATGGGAGAGAGCAATTCCTCGTTCAGAGCCCATTTTGCGTCCGAAAAGCGCCGATGTTTGGAGATAAATCTCGTAAGCCTGCCCCAGAGGTGTAACCGTCTGTCTTCGGGAAGTTCTAAAATGGCATCTGACGATAATCTCTCAAGGAACTTATCAAACGAAGGCTTGGGCAGGTTATCAAAATGGTCAATAAGTTCACCGAGCTTAGCAGTATCGTTATTAGCCATTGAAACAGCGAGTTCGGCATAAAACGATATCTGCACCCAATATTCATGATGAGTGACACCTTTTTCCCAATCTTCAGGTATGATGTTACGCCATGAAGGTTTATGCGAACCCGCTGACATTTGATGTTGATTGGGCAACAAGCTGATGATCAGTTTCCAGGCAATTTCTGGCGACTCTTTACAGAGTGTTTGAACGGCGACCTCGCGCTTTTCAATTGGGGCAATCGTTTGCGGGAGCCAGGGAAGTAAGATTGTTGACAGTGAATTGGTAGGACGGTTTGCCCATTTGCCACCCGGATCATGTCTGGCAAGTTCGCCAAGAACAACGCAGACGCGAACCAGGTATTTCTCGTCCCATGCGAGCCCTTCCAGTGCCCAAAGCAACCCGCTCAGATAATTGCCTCCGGTGATGCCGTTACCTTCCTGGAAGAAAAGTTCATCAAAAGGGCACGAGGATAAACGCAGCGCATTTTCCACAGCATCAAGAAACTCATCCGGAGCAGCCTCCGCTAATACGGGATGTAAGCTGTTCAAGCTGCCCCACAACACCCAGTCTGCGTTTGCGAATATCTCGCGAATGGCCAGAACAGCCGTGGCCTCGGCTTTGCCCCGTGAACAGTTGATTAACGCACCAGGTATGTTGCCGAGTAAGGCCAATCCCTCAGCTATGCCTTTTCTGAGGGCTGACGAGTGAGTCAGCACTTTTCCATGAATACTTGCTGCATATCGCTCTTCCGAGGGTAGTTCAAAAGAAGGGTCTCGTTCGGTCAGTACGGCGACGGCAGATTTTTTGAAGGTATCCAGATGTTGATCAAAAATCCGTGAACCCAGCGCATTCCACAAACTGGTACGCTCCGTAATTTCCCAAAGGCCATTTCGAAGCGAAAATGGGCTGCCCAAAAGCTGAAGTACCTCTCTGGCTTTTAGCACCCAAGTTGAATAACTTTCAGTTGTCATCGTGTTTAAGATGCTGATATCTGCTTTATTTTTCTCGTTCCATGCGCCGATTATATTCGCTAAGGCGAGATCTGTAGCGTGCTGATGCAGACTCCAGTCTGTTTTTCCCGGTTCAGGCTGGATAACTGTTAGTTCTGCCGGAATGCTGGCGAAGGCTGGCTGCGTAAACGCCTTCTTTAAGTCTTCGGGCAGATTTTCCTGCGTGATTGTCCCGGCATCCTGATTCCATGTCTGCACGATATCAACAACGCGAGACCAAACCCACATTGGGTCTTGTTGGTTGAACCGTGAAATATGGGAGTGCAGGAGTGACAAAACAACACCAACCTCCCTCCCAAGGTCATACCCCAGCAGGTAGAAATGATTGAGAAAAGAGTAAAGTTTGTCTTTTGAAACTTCCATGTTATTGTTGGCCAGTTTTAGGTGGTACTGGATAACGCCCAATTTGTCAATGCTTTTGGTAGGGCTGAATTTGGTTTGTTCAACATTTCTATAAAACTCATCTGCACTCTTGGTATGCCTGGCTTGGTTCAACAACCACTGTACATTGTGAGAATCTGTTGCGCTCAACGGGCCCGTCATGAGCGCGATAATATCTTTGCCCTTGGCAAAAACACTCGGATTATTGAAATCATTCCACGCCGCCTGGATAACTTCAGAGAAAACAGTGTCGCTCTGAGTGATCCGAATCGAATATTTAACTTGGCCGAGCAGTTTCCGTCTTTCCTTGGTATCGTTATTCTCAACGAAAACAATCAGGTCGTCGGTATCGAATCCGTCAATTTTCCCTTGCAGTTTTATCTCTGTGATCGGCCAGCAAGGCATGCAGGGCGCATATCCGCCCGTAAGCATCAGCGCAACATACGTGGCCTGCACATGGGCCTCAAAGTGCCCACCGCCTCCACCCGAAGAAAAAGGGTTACTAAGCTGCTTGCTGCTCTTGTTCATTTAGCCCCTCTTATTATACAGCCCAACTTTCATTTTTATCTTTATTCTCTAATTGTCAACTTATTATATCATGCCATATCATACTAAGATGCATTCAAATGAATACTAACAATCCAGTCGAAGCCTGCTACCCCAGCGACTTTTTTCTCGTCATTTTCTAGTGTCACCAAAGCATCCATTAGTATGTCCTCAACTGCAGCCATACTATCAAACACCTTGTTCGCAAACCACTTCTCGCGTATCTCATCCCAGAGATGTTCCACTGGATTGCATTGTGGGCTATAAGCGGGCAACCAAACCAACCGCATGTTTTGAGGAATTTTCAATTCTTTGGCCTTGTGCCAACCGGCCTGATCCATAAGCATGAGAATCAAATCATCCGGATGGCGAGTAGCTACTTCCTCCAGGAACATCGACATCATGCAGGCATTTACCTCTGGCAGGATCAAAGAATCCATTGTCCCGTCATGCGGGCTTACCGCTGCAAAGGCATAGGTATACTCCCTTACGACTTGAGTCGGGACATCAGGTCTCAGGCCCAAAGGCACCCAACACCGCCGCGGATCGCTGATTCGGCCAAACCTGCCTTCATCCTGAAACATCAACCGCACCTTTCTACCTTGCGCTGCCTGACATTTTACTTCTTCTTGGACGAGGGCAGGGAGTTTTTTTTAAATTCCTCCTGAACGGCAAAGTCCGTACACAAATGCTTCGAACGAGGGGCGATCTTACGCCAGCCATGTCGAGCCAGCATCCGGTAAATAGTGGATTTGGGCACCTTCTTGTCAAAAAGTTTCTCGTAAGCAATTTGTATCTCGTTGACTACCAGAACTCCGCCGGATTTAGCCTTTTCAAAAAAAGAGTCGAGAAGCTCTTTCTCCTTGTTGATTGTTAAATTACTATATCTCTTGCCACCACGCCCTTTACCCAGCAAAACTTTCTCACCTTCCCGGAGATAACGGCTCTGAATAATTTTGACCGTGCTCTGGCTCCACCCAACAGCCTTGGCCGTATCTGCAGAATTCATGTTCAGTGCCGCTCTTAACCAAAGACATTGAACTCTCTGAAAATCAGACTTGATTTTAGTTTGACCCAGTAGGCTTCTTAACGACTCTTGTTGCTGTTCGCTTATTGCTTTCGGTGTTCTCATAATATCCTCCAATAAATAAGT
>CAZYIA010000013.1:0-3874 GCA_964646765.1 uncultured Candidatus Saccharibacteria bacterium
CCGGTAGGGCCAGTTGGGCCGGTCACGGTGCTAGCCGCACCGGTAGGCCCGGTAGGGCCGGTGACCGTGCTGGCAGGGCCAGTTGGGCCAGTAGGGCCTGTCACCGTGGAGTCCGCGCCAGCGTCACCTGTAGGGCCTGTGCCGCCAGTCGCCCCGGCTTCGCCAGCGGGTCCGGTCGGGCCGGTCACCGTAGACGCGGCCCCCTGTGCGCCAGTCGGCCCGGTTGGTCCCGTAACCGTGCTAGACGCCCCGGTGGGTCCGGTAGGCCCGGTCACAGTCGAGGCCGCACCAGTAGGCCCGGTCGGACCAGTTTCACCCGCTTCGCCCGCCGCGCCGCCTTCTCCGGTCGGCCCGGTCGGCCCGGTTGCCCCCGCCGTCCCGTTAGCCCCGGTCGCGCCCGTCGGACCCGTAGGCCCCGTTACTGTGGAAGCCGCTCCAGTTGGTCCAGTATCTCCAGTCGGTCCTGCCTCGCCAGCTGCGCCTCCTGCTCCAGTTGGGCCAGTAGGTCCGGTTGCCCCTTGAGTCCCCTGGCTTCCAGTAGGGCCAGTCGCGCCCGCCGCTCCCTGCGCTCCTGTCGGGCCAGTTGGCCCTGTAACGGATGGTCCAGTATCACCCTGCGCTCCTGTCGCCCCGGCCGGACCCGTCGGACCAGTCACCGTACTGGCCGCTCCGGTCGGGCCGGTTTCGCCGGCCAACCCTGCCGGGCCTGTTGGCCCTGTCACCGTGCTGGCTGGCCCTGTCGGCCCTGTTGAGCCTGCCGTGCCTTCCGAGCCAGTAGGCCCTGTAGGGCCTGTAGGCCCGGTATCCCCGCCGCCAGGTCCAATAGGGCCGGTAGGGCCAGTAGGCCCGGTTTCGCCGGCTGTGCCTGCCCCGCCCTCATCGCCAGTCGGGCCTGTCGGCCCTGTCAACGACGCCCCGGTTGGACCCGTCGGACCAGTACTCCCCGTCGCCCCCGCACCCGTCGGACCAGTTGGGCCTGTCTGTCCGGTTGGACCCGTATCGCCAACGCCGGGACCAGTCGGCCCCGTCGGACCGCTCGGCCCCTCATCTCCCTGTAGCCCGTCAGCCCCGGTCGCACCCGTCGGGCCCGTATAGCCCGTCGGACCAGTTACAGTGCTCTGCGGACCAGTCGGACCCGTCGGCCCGGTGACCTGCGGACCCGTATAACCAGTCGGCCCGGTGACCGTGCTGGCAGGGCCAGTCGGCCCCGTAGGACCAGTATTGCCAGTAGGCCCGGTGGCCGTTGAGCCAGGCCCTGTAGGGCCAGTAGGGCCTGTCAGGCTGACGCTGGCGTATGTAGTGGTCGTGCCAGAGCCAACCGATGAGCCAACCGCACTAAAGTAGTCGCCACGCGGAGTGTACGTGACCAGGATGCCGGTCCAGGTGAACGACGTTGACGCCGACGTAGAGGAAACCTTGACCGTGATGTTCCGGCCGGTCACCCCGCTAAAGAAGAAGTCGGCAACCTTGTCAATGTTCGCCCCGGTCCCGATCGTACCGCTGGACGTTGACCAGTTCGTTCCCCCGTCAACCGAAAGACTGATAACCATGGGAACGCTGGCATAGCGGTCGTGGTACTCCAGTTGAACCTTGTCAACCGTGACCGTCTTGCCTAGCTCAAACTCTATCGGCTGGCTAATCCAGTTGGCCTCGATAGAACTCTGCGGCGTCTCTGATTCGATATAGAGAAGGTTACCAAGGGCAAAGAACGCCTCGTTCCTGCGGACGCTATCGGCCCCGACGTTCAGCGTGGTCTTTGTCACCGGGGCCGAATAGTCACCGTAAGTTCCGGAACCGGAGTTATAGGCCCGGACCCGATAGGTGTATTCTGTGTTGGCAGAGCAAGTACCGTCCGTGTACGTCGCCGTCGTTCCGTCGGCCGTGTTCCCAATCTCCGAATACGACCCGCCCGTTACCTTGCGCTCTACCCTGTGATTGGACGCGTCCCCGGCATTGACCGTGAAGTAGACCTTTATCTGTGTGCTGGACAGGGCGTCGGCATAAACTGCCGTCGGGGCGTCCAGGTCGATAGTCGTAGTCCCGCTGGCAGAGGCCGACATGGCCGAAACGCCATGCGTGTTATAGGCCTGGACCTTGTAGTAATAGAGCGTATTTGAATCCAGCCCCGTATCCGCGTACGACGTAGCGTTAGCCGCAGCCGTCCCGGCCTCCGTATAGGCCGAATCATCCAGGGACCGGAAGACCGTAAAGCCAGTCTCGTTCGTGGCCGCACACGTCCAGGCCACGGTCAGGGCCGTCTGGCCGACCACGGTGACGGTGCCAATCACGGCATTGGCATCAGGAACAGAACCAGTCGTGATGCTGTCCGTAGCATAGGCCGAGTAGGCCGTGCCGTCCTTGGCCCTGACCTTGATCGTATAGGCCGTGTCTTCAGATAGGCCCGTTATAGTGCTGGTGGTAGCATCGGCGGCGGTTGTCTCAAATAGCGTGTCGCCGTGGTAGACCTCGTATCCGTCCTCGACGCTAGAGTTGTCTACCCAAGTCGCCGTTACCGACGTGCTGGACGCCGACGTAAGAACCAACCCGGTCGGAGCCATGACCCCAGATGTCTGGCTAGACTCCGTGTCATAGTCGGATGTCTGTCCGCTAGTAGCGTTATAGCCGCAAACCCGGAAGTCATAGGCCACGCTTTCGGTAGCAACGGTTATCGCCCTAGTCGTGTCCGTCCCGGTCAGCGTCGTCGTGTCGGTAGTCCACGTTACCGGCTCGGACGATAGTTTGTAGTAGACCCGGATATAGTCGTAAACGCTCCCGTTCGCCCAGGTCAGCGTAGCCGTCTTGCCTGACCAGGCTACGGCCAGGCCTGTCGGCGCGGCCGGATTGGTTGTGGCCGTCGCCGCAACCGACCAGGCAGAGGTCGTGCCGCCCTGGTTATAGCGGACCCGGTAGGTATAGGCCGTGTTGGCAGACACGGCGGTATCTGTATAGGCCTCTGTGGTAGAGAAGCCGACATGAATGGTTGAATACGTCCCGCTGGCCGGCTTCCGCTGAATCTCTATGTCTACCGTTTCGGAGTTCGTCCAGGTCAGGCCTATCTGCGCATACGATGCCGCAGTTGCCGTTAGGCCCTCTGGCGCACTATACAGGTCGGCCATCTTCTACCCCGCTAAAAACCTGAACTTCCGAGGCCTGTAATGTTGCTGGCGAATGTCGGATGTCCCCAACTTTTTTCTTTCCAGTTGTAGGAAACGACAACCTGTCCGCTGTCCGTGTTGGCTACCCACAGTATTTCGTTGAACCGCGAGTTGTTGACTCCGAACACAGACTCCATTTCATCGTCGGCAACCAGGTCAAAGAACTTCTTCCGGATTGGCCCGCCGATCGGCTCGGCCACATCCCCGTTCAGGCAGTAGAAGTCGTTAAGCCCCATCCACGCGACCTGCCCCCCGGCATGGACCAGGCTGTACGGAGCGCATAGCCCGATGCCCTTGATGCTGGTCGGGAACGCGATAGGGGAGGACGGCTCACCTGTCCTATATCCCAAGTAGTAAGAGTTCTTCTTGAACACGACCAAGTACGACCCGGACACCCCCAGCCCCATGATCGGCTCCTCGGAATCAATGAACTCCGAGAATCCCGCCGTGCTGTCCGTCCAGTCAGTCGGGTCGCCTTCCTTGGACCACCTAACCAGCCAGGGATTCCGGGCCGCGGCGTCACTGTCGTACATGTCAGCCGTGACCAGCCGGTTAGCATAGGCGATACAGTACCGGACCTGGTTGCAGTAGGTCGTGTTGATGTTCGTGCTGTAGGTGTCGGTTCCGTTCCAGTACTGGCCGTAGACGGTGCCGTTCACGTAGCAGAACTTCCCGTTGACCGAGGCGTACTGCCAACGTTCCCCGCTCGGGACCGCCAG
>CAZYIA010000013.1:3974-6271 GCA_964646765.1 uncultured Candidatus Saccharibacteria bacterium
TGTGCCATACATAATCTTGGCCAAGTCAGTCTCGGTCAGAACCAGGTTGTACTGCGTCCCCGTATTCGTTCTGAATGTCGGAATGGCCTGGATAACGTCGCCAGACGCAAACGTGCGAAGCAACTCCTGGTCCCACCGCCGCTCTACCCTGGCCGACGAAACAATGACGTTCTGGCTAGGCCACGCCGCGCCAAGCGGACTGGAAGACATGCCGGCCGCTTCCATGTGGAGCAGGTGTTCAAGCGGCTTGATGCGGTACGTCTTTTTCATTTACTTGCCGAGATAGGCCAGACTCGGAGCCAGGGTAATGTCAGAATCTTTTTCTTCGGAGTTGTAGACATCGGCAAGGCCAAGGGCCATTTCAAGGAATGTGTCGTGAGCCAGTTTTATCTTGGCCGAATCCTCATGGGTCCAGACGTACATTTTGTACGTAGCCAGCTCTAGGATTACGTCGTCCCACTCTGCCCCGATTGCCGTGGTCTGCGTGCCAGACATGTCGGCAACCAGTTTCTTGTAGTAGATTGTCAGGGTGTCGCCGGTCGTGCCGGGCGTCGGGTGAAGGTAGATATACGACCCGTACTTAGTCCATTCGGTCGGGTCGCCCTCGGCGGTCGCGGTTGTCCTGTCCGTGTAGTCAAGGTAGACAGAATTAGGAATCCAATCCAGGTTCCGATTGTTGGTCGTGTCGTAGACCTCGATCAGAGACAGGCAATCTGACGGTACGCTGACATAGGCCGTACCGTCGGTAGTCGTGGCCGTCGCGCTGGTGTTTAGTTGCGGGAAGTGGAGTTTCTTCTGTAGGCCAAGAATCTTGTCCTGCGTACAGAGTTGCCTGTAGGCAGAGTTTATCCAGATTCCATACAGGTTATAGGTGTCCGTGTTCGGGACAACGGCAGACAGGGCCGCATTATTGCCAGCCCTGAACTTCAGCAGATCACAGAACGCCGTAAAATCTAGCGCACCCATCTGGCCCCCTAATCAGGGACTATCTTCCCCAGGATTTCGGATTCCATGACCAGCCGATGCCGGTCCTCGTTAGCGTCAACACCCCAAAGTTTTTCGCCAATAAGGTGGACGTGGACGCCCGTATACCATGACAACAAAATACGGTCGCCGTCCTTGTACTTGCTAACCGTATCCCCGACAGAAACAACCGTGGCTAGCCGCGTACGTTCAGAGTGCTTGTCCGCGATGTAGACCAGGCCGACCTTCTTTTCCTCAACCGGGTCACAAAGGACAAGGATTCTGTCTCCGTAGAGTTCAAGCCGCATGCCTATTTCCACCTTTCGTTTTCGTTGACCGTCACCTTGGCCTCGTCCTGCCATTCCCTGGCAAAGAGCCAGTGGAAATGGCTGGCGCAGTACTTCAGGCCCCGGTACTCAATGAGTTCCCATCGCGGATAAAGCCGGCCATCGAACGTGACACCATGCGCCCCGTTAACCGTGGCGAAGTTATCCCCCGACGTTGACCCGTTGACGGCCTCGTTGTCGGAAAAGATAACCGACGTGTCCCGGTTGTATCCGGTCGGGCTGGTCAGGATAATGACCCCGGTCGCGTCCCCGCCTGCGTACGTCCCGCCCGTCAGCGTGACCGAATCAACCACCCCGGTGTTCGTGCTGGTAGCCCCGGTGACCGTCTCGCCAACAGTCGGCGCAACCGACCCCGAATCAAAATGAAGCACGACCCGGTAGGCCAGCGGCCCGCAGGTATGGCAGGCCTCGTAATGGTCGCCCTGGCCTTGCGTGAAATCGGCCCGGCCCTTCAGGTCAAGCATGGCTAGGCCAGGTAAAGAATGGCCTTGGTAACGTTCGTTATGGTTTCAAGAACCAGGTTCGGGAACCAGATTCCATCCGAACCGAAGAATCTGTACTCGTTGACCACTTCCGTCCCCGGCGTGGTGATCGATATGGCCGTGCGGGACGGGTAGCAATCGAACTTATAGGACTTGTTCGCCTCGTTGGTCAGAGAAGCCGCCGTGACGATAACGTTATTGTCCCCGGCCGTTTCGATCAGGTGGTAAGTATGGTTAGCCGTAGACCCGTTACCGCCGCCTTCCTTGGTCGTGAAAATCTTGAGAACGTCCGTCGCCGGGTAACGGGCCGCCGTCAGAACCCCGCCCGTCGCGGCGTCCGTAATGGTGGTCGTGCTGGTGATGGTACAGTTGCTTAGGGACCGGTTGGCCCCGCTGACCGCGTTGGCCTCGTCCCACCAGTTGAACAGAACCAGCCCTCCCGCCGCCGACGGGTCAACCTCGATGGCCCTGATGCGAACCGGCGTTTTGCTGATAATGCCGACCG
>CAZYIA010000014.1:0-5374 GCA_964646765.1 uncultured Candidatus Saccharibacteria bacterium
AAATGTACGTAAATATTATGAATATGACACTATTTTATGTCCTTATTAATAATTGCATTCCAGGTAACTGTTGCAGTATTACCAGATTGAATGAATGTACCAGCGCTTGAAGGTAAAATTTGCCACGTTCCTGAACCAGCACCGTTTATAGCCTCATAACTATAAGTCTGAGGCAGACTACCGGTGCACACAAGCAAGGGTCCACGGATGTTGATAACGCATTGACCCATGCTGAAATGCGAACACAGTAACAAAAGAAGAAATGGAAATAGTTTAGTTTTCATTGTGATTGGGTTTTGAAGGTTAACTATTACTATTAACAGGATTGTTTACATTGCATGACTAACGAAAAGAGGGGGCTAAAAGGTAGTATAAAATCTTGTAATAAAAAATGGTATTTATACTATAGTGCAACAAGACTTACTTGTTCAAAGTGGTTAAATAGGTTCTAAATCATAACGGGCTGAAGTGTATATTCCTGATCATTCTGACTCTCTTTTCCGGGATATTGACCCCCCTTTTCCGGCATGTTGACCCCCTGCCAAAATCGGTGATACCGGCATATTGACCCCTCCCCGGAGGTAACATTCCGGCAATATTGATCTCCGTCGGGGTATTTGATTTGATGCAAAAAGCTGTTCGCTTTTAAGGCTAAAACCATTCAACGCCTATGGCAAGATAAATGATCAGCATGCCACAGGTAAAACAGATTGTCGAATTTTTCAGTAAAGATTACGGGGTTCGTACCATCGTTCGATTAACTGGAATATCACGAAATACCGTCCGTGATTACAAGCACAGCATAAAGGCAAGTAAACTTTCTTTTAGCGAGCTCCAATCGGGAGATGGGTAGCCGCAGAAATACGGAAAGCTGCAAGTGCTGTTAATTTTTGCCATTTCCCACCAGTAAATATCTGGTCCGAATAGGTCACTTGGGATATAGTGCCAGTAATTGAAATCGTGGGTATTTTCACCTTATTCCATACTGCCCATGGGAACAAAGTTGGTATATTTTGCTTTCGGATTAAAACACAATGCAGAAAGTAAGGTTATTATTAATAATTTATTTTTCATTGCTGTTGTCATTTAGAAGTTTGTAATTTAATCCTAATCCGATTCCATAATTTGTATAGCTTTTATTAAATAAACTATACTCCTTTTTTGATGGAAATTGAAGGTCAAATAAATAATTTCCGGGTAGTGAACTCAATTGGACAGGAAGTATTTTATAACAAGTCTGTTAACTCTTCTGCTATTGATTTATCGTTTTTGCCAGAAGGATTTTACATGATGACATACATTTTACGAAAACAAAAGATGCAACAAAAAATGATTAAGGTAGAATAGTTTAAACCTTATTTCGTTTTATTCACTCCTTCACAAACTTCTTCACTGCCATTCCCTCTTTCGTTTCAAAGATCAGAAAATACATACCGTTACTCAAAAAAGAAACATCAAGGCGTGTATTCATATTGGTATTTTCTTCCAGGTATACTTGCTTGCCAAATGGATCGACGATTTTCACTCTATCAAACTTTATTTTATTACTTTGAACGTTCAGTTCATTTATTACTGGGTTAGGGAAAATATAAATTGATTTCACTTCTTCCGTATAACCTATACCAGTACAGACTTCAAAAATAATCTGAATGGTGTCAGTTGTAAAACAACCTTGAATATCCGTTTTCTTAACGTGATAAAACAAAGTGTCAGGAATGTTACTGGAAACTATTAATGTTTGGGAATTTATACTATCCTGCCACAAATAGTTGTAGTCACCCCACCCTGCATTTAGCAAAATGGAATCTGAAGTACAGAGGATGGTATCGTTTCCGAGATGAGCAATTGGGGGTGTATTCAATAAAACGAAGTTTCCTGATGTATCACTTCCACAAACGTTAGACGAAATACAATAATATGAACCCGCCTGCAATCCACTTATATCAAATGTAATTGGCGTATTATCCGTAGGCCATCCCGAACGAATCCATCGATAACTTCGGTCAGCTATTGTATCGGAATAAGGAACTCCAAGACACAGATTGAAATATCCAGAGCATTGAGTAAAGACGGAATCAGCGAAATGGGGAAGACTTGGAAACGGATACTTATAGGAATTGAAAACAGGAAGTATTTCTGAGTTCCCAGATGTATCTGTAATTGTTACTTCAAATGAGCCAGAAGTATCAACTATAATGTTTTGAGAAGTGCTGCCTGTATTCCAAAGATAAATAAATCCTGCAGGTGCGGTTAAAATAATGGAATCATTGTTACATATAAAATAATTTCCGGTCGAAGAAAGACATTGCAATGGTGATAGAGGATCAGTTTTTAATTTTGCCAGTATAATAGGATGCGAATACGTTGTGTATAATAGACAATCGTAATAATGATGAGAAGTAATTGTTTTGATATGGGCTTGATACGATCCCGCTGCTATTACATGGTCACTATCTGCAACGATGATATTACTTCCCTCATCGAATAAATCACCGCCATATAATTTTGTGAACAATATATTTCCGGAGGGATCAATTTTGGAAATGAACATTCCATGGCCGGCTGTATCAGTTTTTCCAGTAACAAAATAATTCCCTCTTGAATCTACGGTCAAATCATTAATAACCCTGTCGGAATAATAGGGCGACTGCCAAATAATACTTAGGTTGTCTGACAATCTTGAAATTTGATGGTTGTTAAAAGATACAAACCCTCCGGTATCAATTAAAATGAATGCACCCGTCGGAAATGCAGTTGAGAGAATTTGGCCAGAATCATTAATCTGGACTGTGACTGAATCAAGATGGACAAGGTATGTTGAATCATGGAACAGTTCAATTTTGTTTATAGATTGTCCAGGATAAAGAGAATCCCATCGCTCCTCCCAAATGGTACTACCATTGGAAGACATTCTACAAATATAAGGAGCAACGACATAACAATTATTGGAAACCATTGCTCCTCCAACTAATTGGTCGCTGTTATTGGCAGAACAGATGGAGTAAAATTGTGCACCGTATGTTTCAATATTTAAGGTGTAGATCCTGTCCCAAATAATATTGTTTGAATTGTCGATTTTAATTACTGTGCCGTCTCCCATACACCCCATTTCATTACCGGCGAAGTAAATGAAGCTATCAGGGGCGAGAACGAAATCAGCCGCCTTCGCATATCCGATACCATTATCGCCGGTTTCAACTTGTCGGCTAAATAACAAATTACCTGAAGAATCAATTCTGTTGATAAAGTAAAGCTGCACTCCATATTCACCATAGGGCTCAGAATAGCACAGAATATAAAATCCCTTCTCGTTGGAATGAATGATCTTTACGTTATGAAGGTTAAGATTTCCAAGTGGATAATATTTTTCAAAATAGTCCTGAGAATAGGAACTCAGAAAACAAAATAATAGAATAAATAAATTGAGTAATATTTTTTTCAGGCCAATTAAAAATGGATTGTCAAAGATAACATTTTGTTTTAGTTATACAATCTATTTTTAACAAACACTTTTATGCGATTGTGTCATTCACGACACCCTGATTTCGCGACGTACGCAACATTTCTTATTGGAATTGAATCGAAGGACTCGCTCTTTTCAGCGGCAGTTCAGCTTCTTAAATTTAAATTGCGGTACGAAAAATGTAAAATTTCCCGAAGATTCAGATCGAAAGATTTACTTTTCTCATTGGCATTTTCTGCCGGGGAGCTGACTATTCCTTTAGAATATTTTCCCGTAAAAATTAGCACATTTTCTATTTTTTTTTGTGATAGTGGATTTACGTTTGTGTCATAAATTATGATTTATTGCCAGGTCCGGTATTTCCATGGATTATACCGGTAAATTGAATACTAAGAATTGTCACGTATGAAATTTTCTATACAACCGTGGAGACGCTCTCAAACTAAAGTATTATAAACGTTATAAAACCACCTGATCATGAAAAAAATTGCACAAACGCTTCTATTCCTTAGTATTATGCTCCTTGCATCCGGTCTGTCAGTAAAAGCCCATACAGAGGAAAATGCCAAAATCAAAATAGTCATGAAAATTATCTGGGGCAGACACAGTGATGGCTGCAGGCATTTTGGAATCTGTAGCGTCAGTATTGAATTTGTAGATTTTGGGAGTGCCAGAATGGTTTTATCAAAGGATGGTAAAACACTCATTACGGAGGCAGATTTGTCGTCCATAAAGGGGAAAGAGGAATTATTTGAAGGAAATTACTTTATTATGGACGAAGACTTCCGGCTTCCGGACGACGTACAAAAGGCTCTTGGGTCGGCAAAGCCGATAATAATCAGACAGGGAAATTACCGGCTTGAAAGATCCAGGGAAGGTTACACCATATATTTTGAGCTGTAATCCGTTGTAAAAAACAGACTGCTTGTATGGCCTGCCGGTTTGTTGATCATTTCATTGAATGGAATACCTGAAGCGAGATGTAATCGTGCAACCGGACTCTGATACTTCTGAATGGTGCCCTGCCGTTTCCGTAAGAGCATTGAGGTTGCGGATGGCCCTGTGTTCGTACCGTAGATTTCCGGGTTTATTGAATTTCAATGACCATGTCATCGGCCTCGACCATCAACGCCTCTTTCAGGACAATCCTTGAGATCACCATGTCTTTGGTGGCGGTAATGGTGGTTTCCATTTTCATGGCTTCAATGGTAAACAGGGGTGAATTTTTTTTAACGGCATCGCCGCCTTTCACAAAAATTTTCGAAAGTCTTCCCTGCAGCGGCGCGCCAATCTGTTTATCACTCATGGCTTTCTGATTAACAGCTTTTTTTATTCCCGCTTTCCGGTCCAGTATATCAATGGTTCGGGTCTGACCATTCAGCCGGAAAAATACCGTACGGTATCCTGAATCATCGGGCTGTTCACCGACAAACAACAATCGAATCAACAACGTTTTTCCGGTACCGATATCTACCATGATCTCTTCGTTGGATTTCATGCCATAAAAAAAGACCGGTGTGGGAAGCGGACTGACATTTCCAAAATATTTCTGGAACTGATAGTATTCGTCAAAGACTTTCGGGTAAAATTTCCAGCTAAGGAAGTCAAGAAAACTCTGATAATGGTCATATTTTACCTGGAAAGCCTCAAACTCCTTTTCGAAATCCACCGGCTTCAGATGGGCATTGGGCAGGTCGGCATAGGCATGTTCATCTTTTAAAACAATATTCTGGAGCTTCACGGGAAAGCCACCATAGGGTTGTCCAAGGTCACCGCGAAACATGCTCCTGACTGATTCGGGGAATGAAAGTTCAGGCCCCTTCCGGTAGATATCGTCAGGAGTAGAGTTCCCTGTAACCATGAACATAGCCATATCTCCCACAACTTTCTATGAGGGTGTTACCTTGACAA
>CAZYIA010000015.1:0-4361 GCA_964646765.1 uncultured Candidatus Saccharibacteria bacterium
TCATATTATTTAATTTAAATTTTATTTTAAATGAGGCCATAGAATTTTAGAAGATCCAAGTTTCAAAAATTCTATGGCTTCTTCATTTATTATTGGTTATTACGATTATTATTTAAACAGCCACAATTTTGCAAATTGTGAGTTTTCACCATCAGGCCCTGTGTATTTAGCTGCTGCTGCTGCCGCATTATCAGGATTGAGTGTAATGGTATTTTGGCCATAAGCAAATATCGCTGGAATACCGTAAGGGAAAATTGCTCCTGGAGCCGGAGTAAGTTCAGGGTATCCAGTCCTTCTCCAATCTGCCCAACCTCTTCTGCCATTTGGATAGTGTGTAATCCATTCCTGTGTAGCGATTTTCTTTATTTGATCGCCACCTGCCAGATCAATATTTGGTAATGCCATATACGTATTGAATGCAGTAGCATCATATACACCATATAATGTCCAACTTTCTTTTATACCGGTAGAATACATATTATTTGCATCTTCACCAGTCCAACCCATTTGAGCAGCTTCTGCACGTGCAAGGTAAACTTCACCGGCAGTTAACAGATAAAATGGATCATTTACTGAAGTTTGGTCACCTTGGAATAATCTTGCCCAAGTTGGGTTTGCATTATTGAATGCAACCGCATTATCCCTGGTAAGTCCATAAGGAAACCCAATTTCTGAAGAAGCCCATGCACCTGCACGTGGATCTTCATTATTCAATAAACCATCCAGGAAAAATTTTGATACTGCATAGTCCTTCCTTAAAGTTACATTATAATAATTGTAAATTGGATTAGGGAAGTTTCCATCTGGGTAATCCAACTGTGCAGTTTCACCAGAACCAAATACTCCACTCTTACCATTCAATGCATTATTGAATTCAGTTTTTCCTTTACCATTATCAGCTTTAGAAATCCTTAAAGCAAGCATTGCATGCAAGGAGTTTGCAAATTTGCGCCACATCGTGTTGTCGCCACCATAAATGATATCTCCCTGGAATACTGCGCCGGCATCATCTAACTGATTAACAGCTTCATCCAACTCTTTAAAGAAATCATTATAAATGTCCTGTTGATTATCAAAAGGAATAATTCCATTATCCAATTTTAACGCGCCGAAATAGGGCAAATCACCATATGAATCTGTTAATAAAGCAAATACATACACTTTCAAAATCCTTGCAATTGCAATTTGATTTGCATTAGCGCCACTTGCAGATGCTGCAGCAGCAGTTGCCGGATCAGAATTGTAATTGATAATTGTTTGAAGGTCCATTAATCTTCCTGCATAATACCCATCCCAGTTTGGAGATTGTTTTGAATAGCAGGAAGCATCCGTGTATTGCGTTTCTGAATAATACTGGCAATACAAACCGGAAATTGTAGTGATTCCACCGGCATCCCAGGTATAGTTACCCAAGCCTGCTTCCACATTGGTTAACAATGCAGATGTAATCGGGCTTGTGGTGATACCAGGGTTTTGATTGATACCACCAAATTCCTTAAACTTATTACAGGAAGTGAAGGCGGCACCCGCCATCACTATACCTGCTAATAAGAAGATTTTATTTTTCTTGTTCATTTTATTAGATTTTTACTGTTTTAAATTAGAAATTCAGTTTTACATTGAAACCAATTGACCTTACTGGAGGCAGGTTACCATCCTCACCATATACATTTGAAATTTCAGAAGGGTCAAAGTTTTTGGTATCGCTGTAAATAATCCATGGGCTACTTGCTACAGCAGAAACAGTAGCGCCTTTTAACCATTTGTTGGTGAATGACCAGTTTTTAACAGGTAAATTATAGCCTAAGCTCACTTCACGCAATTTGATATAAGATAATTTGTGAATAAATGGAGCTGCTATTTTTGAACCATAAAACTGGTGGAAATAGGTAAATCCATCCACATACATGTCAATTGGAGTTTTACCATCCACTGAACTTACACCTGTTACATGTACACCACCTCCTTCAGATAATGGGTCGCGTACATTCACGCCACGATCATTATTTTCAGCAGTATAATCCAACAAACCTGAATACATACCCCAGCTTTCTGTCAAAGAGAAGAAGTGGCCACCTGATTGGTAATCAAGGCTGATGTTCAGGTTGATGTTTTTGTACGTCATCAAACTTTGGAATCCACCTGTCAATTTTGGAACGATACTACCCCATTGATAGTTAGGATCACCGGTAGCATACAATCCTGTATTAGGATCAATCATTGGTTGGTTATTTTCACCATATACGAAACCACCACCAATCAACTGGCCCCAATCCTGATCTAACACCTGGTATGCACTTGCATAACGTGTACCAAAGGCTCCAATCCATCCACTTGGTTGTATCCTATCCTGTCCTTCGATAATTTTAGTAACAGGGTTATTGATTAACCAACCTACAGTTTTAGTTACAGTCCAGCTAAAGTTTTTATTATTGATCAGTTTACCGTCAAATGTAAATTCTAAACCTTCCCTTTTAACGGATGCAGCATTTACAGTTTTAGAAGTGATACCGCTTTCGCCTGCAACACTTATACTTACCGGCTGATCATCCATTTTCTCATTATAATAGTTCACATTCAAACCAAACCTGTTTTTCATAAAACGAAGTTCGATACCGCCTTCATAACTTGTAATTAATGAACCTCTTAAAGCAGGGTCAGGAATATTATCCGGGAAGCCCATCAAGAAGTTGCCATTGTATGTATTTGAACCTACACCATAACCAAAGTTTGTGGCATATATACCTAAGTTCAAAGGTTTCTTACCCCAGCTTCCATAAATTTTTGTAAATGATAACCAGGAAATTTTGTCTTTAAAGAATTCGCTTGGAGTAAATGCTACACCCACAGACGGATAAAACAAACTGTTGTCGTCAGCTGGTAATGTAGATGAATAATCCTGGCGTAATGCAAAAGTTGCGCTTACGAATTTCCTATACTCGACAGAACCTGCAGCAAACCATGAATTTGTTTGTTGTTCATATCTTGCATTTCCAACACCAGGGTTATCTTTGGAGTTAGAAATAGAATACAGATCAGGTACTTTAAATCCATTGGTTGTGGAAGCAGTATTGTCTTTACGCATATACCTGTTCATGTCTGCACCTACTAAAGCTGTAACTCCTAAATCATTATTGAAAAAACTTTGGTTATAGTTTGCAACCAATTCATAATCTGTTGTAGTCTGATAGTAATTACCAGTAGCATAACTTGATAACGCACCGGTTTGTCCACCACTTGTTTCTATAATTGATTTTACTTTATCTTCATAATATGAATTAAACTCATCTCTCCTTACCGTTCCTTTGATGCTCAGGTTATTATTAATTTTTACTTTCACATAAGTATTTCCGTATAAACGATCCCTCCTTTGTTGGTTATCAATATTGTCCATGTAGGAATAAAAGTTATACCAGTAGTTGGCCTTATAAAAACCTCCGGGATTAGAAGCATCATATCCATCCGGGTTTGCACTCCAGTTCCAGGTATTGAGTGTTCCGAGTGGAGTAGGATAATCTTTTAAATCTTTCATAATTTTCATATCCAAATCGCGATGGTTCCACTGGCCAAAGTTGCCGGATGAGTTATTTGCATACGCATCATCAAACTGTCCGCCAATTTTTTGAGTATTAAATGTAACGTCCACACCTGCGGAAATATATTTGTTCAAATCAAATTCACCAGCAAAGCTTAAGATATTCCTGTCGCTCTTTGAATTTGGAATTAAACCTTCTACATATTCCTTACCATAACTTAAACGAACATTATATCCTTCGCCACCTTTTGCGAAACTAACATTTGAGTTTGTAGAATATCCATGATTCCAGAAATCGCGGATATTATCTGGTTGAGGAGTCAATGATGCTGTTTTATATGAATAAGGAGTATTTGGTACGAAAGCATACCATGGAATATATTCCTGTCCCATCATCCTTGGGCCCCAGCTTGCATCATCTGTATAGTCAGGAAAAGCTTTTCCATCAAGCGCTTTCCATTCTTCAGGATCGCCTTCTTTCCAATTATATACTGTAAGATGGTCAACACCACCACCTGCAAATACATTCTGCAATTTAGGTAAGCGGCTTACACGGTCAAAAGTTACTCCCTGGCTAACTGTAATAGTTTGCATACCGGTTGCAGCTTTTTTGGTAGTTAATACAATAGCACCGTTAGAAGCAGCGCCACCAAATAAAGCCGTAGCATTTGCACCTTTTAAGATTGTGATAGATTCAACGTTGTCCGGGTCAATATCATAGGAATTACCGATGATTGTACCATTTACAACATAAATTGGACCAACATCTCCACTTAAAGCAAGTCCACCACGAATACGGGCAAAAGACTGGCTATTCAATTTCGTG
>CAZYIA010000016.1:0-3855 GCA_964646765.1 uncultured Candidatus Saccharibacteria bacterium
GTACTAGCCACATAAACCCAAAAAGTTCCGTTAAGCCATATGACAACTTGACAAAGCATGATTCTGTCAAGCTAAGAATCCGATTATATGAGCGTTTCCAGCTTCGTTCTCTTTTTTTACCCTGGTAGACTTGACGAAAGCTGTTTCCAGCAAGAAGAGGTCAAGTACAAAGAATGGTTGGACAAGCTCGGATTTTGAGCCCAAAAGAGATCAAGAATATTTTCCAGCTTCTTCCGACAGCCCGGGATAAAGCTATGTTTGCCATTGGTATTTACACAGGCCTGCGTGTTGGGGAGATAGTTGCATTGAGAGCTGATCAGCTTTTCACGGAGTCAGGCAACGTCAGGAGCATTCTCAAAGTCAAACGAAAGAAAAAGAAGAATGTTGTATACAGCGACATTCCAATGCATGAAAGACTCAAGAAGGCCTTAGCTGATTACTATGAGCCTGGCAAATTTGGTAAGTGGCTATTTCCTTCTGAAGCGGCTGCTTCAGGACATTTAACAAGAGCTGCGGCTCACAACATCTTGGCGAAAGCATTTGAAACATTGGGTCTTGAGGATGCTTCAACTCACTCGATGCGGCGCTCATGCTTAACGTCCATGAGCCGAGCTGGAGTGCCTTTGCGAACGATACAAGAGATTTCTGGACATGCAAGTCTCAGCGATCTTCAGGCCTATTTGGATGTTGATCCTGATGATAAGCGACGGGCCATTGATCTGTTGAGGTACTAATGCCGGACGAATCTAAGATCAAAATAGGAAGCAAACCGAGACTGCCAGACGAATTTGACCTTGAGCAACTCGACAAATACTTCGTTTTGTCTCCGGCTGATCTTGCTGAAATTCAAGATTGCAGAGGAGCCACAAACAAAATTGGTTTTGCAATTCAATTGTGCAGTTTGCGTTGGTTTGGCTTTCTTCTTGTTGATTTGAAGCCAACTCCACAAAATGTCGTGGACATTCTGATTAAGCAAATCGGTATCAACGAGCCGATAGACTTATCAGCCTACCCACACACCAAGACCACATTAAACGCCCACCCAGAACGTATTCGGAAGTATCTGGGATTCCAAAAATGTGATGAATTGCAACGCCTGCGGTTGCTAACCTATCTCACAGAGCAGGTTCTGGAACTGCCACGCAACACAGATTTGCTGGATGTTGCATGTGATTGGCTATATGAGAATCAAATTGTCCGTCCTGCAGCGCGTACTCTTAAAGACATTATCACCGAAGCTAGTGCAAACGGTATGGATGGAGTCTATAGGCGCATCAGCGGAGAACTGACGAACGAACAGAAACAAATGATCGATGGTCTTCTGGAAACAAAACAAGGCAGCGGCGAAAGCGGGTTTTCTCAATTAGAGGAATTGAGAAAGTCCGCTAAACGCGAGTCAACTCGGTCAATGAATGAGCTTACCGACAGAGTAAAACGGCTTAAGGAGTTGCCGTGTGAAATAGCAGCAATCAAAGAAATTCCACTGCCAACTCGGCAGTTACTCTCGACCTGGGGCTACCAGCGAGATGTTTGGTCGTTGCGTCGTTTTGACGATGACCAGAAATATAGCGTTGTTGCTGTCTTCCTAAATACAGTTCTCACAGATACAGTTGATGCAATAGTTGACATGCAAGACAGACTCATCACGCGCTATCAATCTCAAGCACGAGAAAAGAAGGACGCATTACTGCGCTCTGCCGAAAAGGCTAGAACAGCCGCAATTGAAGCATTCGAAGATATCGGTTTTGTGATTGTAGACGAAGAAAATATTGTTGATAGTGATGTAAGAAAAGAAGTGTTCAAAAAAAGATCAGCTCAATCCCTTCGAGAACTTCTTGTTGACTGCCGATCAATTAAATTCGGCAACGACGCACACTTGCAATTCATGAGTTCTTCTTACGGCGAGTCCAGGAAGTATTCGCCGCAAATGTTGGCCTGTACGCCGTTCAACTTCAAAGAAAATTCTGCGGTTGGCGAAGCCGTTGCTTACATGAATACGATCAACAAAGAAGGCCGTAGAAAACTTGATGAGCGGGCACCAACTGCCTTTTTGTCAAAAGGCTGGCAAAAGCATGTCATAAAAGAGAAAGACGGCAAAACAGTAATATCGAGACCGCACTATGAGATGGCATTGATGTCCACGATCAACGCCAATCTAAAAGCCGGCGAGGTCACTGTCTCAAATTCCAGGCGGTGGGGTGATCTCGAAGACCTCTTGATTCCTCTGGAGGAATGGCAAACGACAAAATTCGCTCACTATAAAAATCTGAATCTGCCAATCGATTCTGTTGAGTTCATTGGATTGCTCAGAAATGATCTAGAGACAATGTCCAGAATAGTGAATGAAGGAGTGCCTTCAAATAAACCCCTAAAAATAGACGCGGCAAAGGGTACGTATAAACTATCACCATTCAAAGGTGGGGATAAGAAACGAGCTCGTCACATAAAGCAGTTAAGAACCCTCATCCAGAGTGAGTTACCGCAGGTGGACTTAATAGACATTTTAATCAAGCTCGATAGTGAGACTGGATTCTTGCGCCACTTTGTAGCGCCCGCGCTCAGAGAATCAAAGCAATCTATTGAGACTCTCAAAAGCAATGCTATAGCTGGATTGCTTGCCATTGGCTGTAACATCGGGCCTTATCGGATGGCAGCAGCCACAAAGGGCATTTCGCACTTTGATATTAGCTCGATCGCTGATTGGTTTTTCACGCCTGAAAGCCTGAAAGCGGCGGCTGTGGACATTGTGAACTTCGGTTTTGCGCAACCAATTACCAAGAATTTCGGCAGCGGTGAGATCTGTTCTGCCGACGGAATGCGATTTTATTCCCCATCGAATTTGCTGCGCACTGACTACAGCGCCGTGTTACGTGATCGTGGCATAACAATGATCACTCATACGGCAGACAACTTGTTGATGCTTCATCAGCAGCCAGTTCCGTGTCGGCTTAGAGAGGCTGCTTATGACCTCGATGGACTCTTAGCGCATGGGACCGAGATGGAGCCGACCATTTGTTTTACCGACACTCACGGCTACACTGAAACAGTTCTTGGAGCGGCTCCGATGCTGGGGTATCAAATGGCGCCAAGGATCAAAGACATCAAGGATAAAACGCTCTATCGGTTCGAGCGAGGACCCAGTTACAATCACCTTGATCCAATCATAAAAGGAACAATAAAAACGCACCTCATTCATGCTGTTTGGGATGACATCGTCAGAGTAATTGCGTCCATCCATACTCGAAGAGTGTCTGCCTCACTCATTCTTGCAAAGCTTAGTTCTTATGCACGGCAAAATTCCTTGTACCAAGGGCTGCGTGAAATCGGCCGGGTACATAAAACGATTCTCATCCTGCGCTGTCTGCATGACGAAGATTTCCGGCGCCTGCAGACAAAGGAGATTAACAAGGGAGAACGATCTCACGACTTGGATAGATTCTTATTCTTCGGGAAACAGGGCGCGCTGCGTTCACGAGACTTCCTTGACCAACAACACTCATTTAGCTGCCTGTCCATTCTCCACAACGCAATTGTTGCTTGGAACCTCTCTGAGCTTCCGGCTGTGTTGGAGCGCCTCAAAAACAGAGGCCGCATAATCTGTGATGAGGAACTTGCACTCATTAGCCCGCTTCTGTGGATGCACGTAAATCCTTTCGGACGTTACGACATTACTCCTGACCGGATGCGCGATGCGGCATGAATGCCATTTACTATTGCTAGAAAGATAAAGCTTTCGTCAAGCAAAACAGCCCAAAAAAGTTTGACCCTACCGCGATGGTCACAGGGGTACCCTCCCAACCTGACAGAATCATGCTTTTGTCAAGTTGTCATATGGCTTAACGGAACTTTTTGGGT
>CAZYIA010000017.1:0-3357 GCA_964646765.1 uncultured Candidatus Saccharibacteria bacterium
TGTAGGAGGGCCGCCCTCGGCCCGATGCCGTGGTGGTTCCATCGCCCCAATCGCGGCGAGGGCGCCGCTCCTACAGGGGGGGGCGGGGCGTTGCACGCGCTGCCGCTTCCCCCTTGAGGGGAGAGGGTGGCGGGCGCCTGCGTCGCGCGTGCGATGGCGCGGTGCATCGCCGGTCGGGCCGGAGCGCCCTGGCTTGCGGCCGTTGTCACCCTCTCCCCCGGCCCCTCCCCCCTCGAGGGGGAGGGGAGAAAAACGGGGGCGCGGCACATGCTGCGCCCTCTCCCTTGAGGGGAGAGAAAAACGGAGGCGCGGCGCATGCTGCTCCCTCTCCCTTGAGGGGAGAGGGCTGGGGAGAGGGTGGTGGGCGCCTGCATTGCGCGAATCACGTGCTTTGCCCCAACAACTTACGCGACGGCGGGCCGGTTGCGCCGGAAGATGCGGCGCAGGCTTGCCATCAGGCCGCCGGCTTTCTTGACTTCGGCCAGCACGGGGATGTCGAGGCCGGCGACGATGTCCTGGCCGGAGCGCACGCGACGGTCGAGGAGTTCGACGAGGAAGCCGGTGCCGACGCCGAGCAGGGTGCCGAGGAAGATGGACAGCAGGATGTTGAGGAAGACGCGCGGCTTGGACGGCTCGGTGGGCGGGACGGCGGGCGTCAGCACGGCGATGTCGGTCTGCGTGGACTGCGCTTCCATGCGGGTCTGGCCGTAGCGCTGAAGCGCTGAATCGTAGACGCGCTGGGCGTTTTCGACGTCGCGGGCGAGGCGGCTGGCTTCTTCGCGTTCCTGCTTGAGCCCGAGGACGCGGGTCTTCTGCCGCTCGAAGGCGGCAGTGAGCTCGTTGAAGCGCTGGCGCGCGGCACCGGCGGTGGCGCCGACACCACGGGTGGCGGTGCCGAGTTCATTGGCGAGACGCGCCTTGTAGCTGTCGACTTCGGCCTTCAGACGAACGTAATCCGGATGGTTGGCGCCGACGCGGTTGCTCAGTTCGGCGAGCTTGCCTTCGCCCTGCGCGACCTGGGCCTTGAGGTTCTGCACCACGGGGTTGTTGATGACCTCGGGCAGGCTGGCGCTGTCGCGGGTGCGCGAACTGGCATCGTAGGCCGCCGACTGCGCGGCGATCATCTGCCCGGACAGTTCGGCCATGCGGCGGGTTTCGACGTCGAGGCGCTCGTCGGACTCGACCAGCCCCTTCTCGCGCTGGTAGGCGGTGAGCTTCTGCTGCGCCTGGTCGAGGTCGTCGCGCAGCTGGTTGATCTGCTGGTCGAACCAGGCGGCGCTCTGTTTGGCGGGGGCGACGCGCAGGTCGAGGTTGGTTTCGATGTAGGCCTTGGCGAAGGCGTTGGCGATGATGGCGGAAAACTCGGGGTTGGTGCCGGTGAAGCTGACGCGGAAGATGCTGGATTCGCGCGAGGGTTCGACGTCGAGTTTCTTCAACAGCACGTCACCCAGCCACTGTTCGATGCTGCCCTTGCCTTCGGTGGCTTCCATGAACTGCTCGCGGGTTCCGGGGGCATCGGTGAGCTTGAGGCTCTGCACCACGCGCGTGGCCACCTGCGGACTCTTGATGACGTCGACCTGGGTGGCCATGTAGCCGGGAAACATCTGCGCCGGCAGCAACTGGCCGGTGAAGGGATCCTTGCTCTTGGAATCGACGATGAGAGTGGCGCTGGCAGTGTACTCCTTGGGCAGCCACAGGCTGACCGCGGCGGTGGTGGCGACGGTGACGAACAGCACGCCGAGGATGATCCACTTGCGCGCGTTGAGGACGAGAAGGAATTGGGTGAAGTTCATCGTGCGGTCCTCAGAACAGGCTTTCCTTGACGAAGATGACGTCGTCCTTCTGCACGGGGTCGCCGAGTGTGACGGGGATTTCCTGCGTGGCGCCGCTGTCGTCGCGGCGCAGGACGCGCAGGCCGCGCTGCGTGCCGCGCGGGGTGATGCCGCCGCCGACGGAAAGCGCCTGCGCGACGGTCATGTTCTGTTCCAGACGGAAGGTGCCGGGACGCTGCACTTCGCCATAGATGTAGAACATCGGCTGGCGCGCGACGTTGATGACGTCGCCGTCCTCGACGGGCACGTTGTCGGTTTCGCCGCCGGAACGGAACAGGGCGACGATATCGATGTTGCGGTATTCGGTCTTGCCGTCGCGCGTGCGCACCAGGGTGACGACGTCGGCGCCATCGGGCACGATGCCGCCGGCGAGCGCCAGAACGTCGGTGACGCGGCCGGGTTTTTCGAGGTTGTGCTTGCCGGGGCGGTTGACGCGGCCGAGGACCGACACCTGCTGGCCGCGATACTGCACGACGTTGAGGCTGACGAAGGGCTCGAGAATGAAGCCGCCCTTGGCGAGGCGCCGGGTGATTTCCGCTTCGCCCTGCGCGGGCGTGTTGCCCGCGACCTTGACTTCGCCGATCAGCGGGAAGGTGATGCTGCCGGCTTCGCTGACGCGCACTTCGGTGGTGAGGTCGGGCTGGCCATAGACAGTGACGCGCAGCACGTCGCCCGTGCCGATGCGGTAATCGTCGCTCACCGCCCACGCCGGCGCCGCCAGCAACAGGGCACACCAGAACATCCAGACACTACGCCACAACTTCGTCATTACGCTCTCCAATTTGCGGGCATCGATTGCGTGCACCGCGCTCCTGTCTTGCTTTGTTCGCACCCTGCGGTGCGGTTCGAAGGGGGTTCGCACCCTCTCCCCTACCCCTCCCGAGGGGGAGGGGAGTAAATTCGCGGTGGCTTGCCTGGGCTTGCCACGCCCTCTCCCTTCAGGGAGGAGGTTGGGGAGAGGGCCAGCGGCCTTGCGACCGGCAACGGGCGGTGGACGTCCGTTGTCACCCTCTCCCCCGGCCCCTCCCCCCTCAAGGGGGAGGGGAGTAAAGCTGCGGTGGCTTGCCCGGGCTTGCCACCAACCCTCTCCCTTCAGGGAGAGGGTTGGGGAGAGGGCCAGCGGCCTTGCGACCGGCAACGGGCGGTGGACGTCCGTTGTCACCCTCTCCCCCGGCCCCTCCCCCCTCAAGGGGGAGGGGAGTAAAGCTGTGGTGGCGCGTCGGTTTACCGCTTACCGCTCCCCTCTTCCCCCTTGACGTTCCTCACTCCCCCCAATCCTGCCAGCAATTCCCATACCCACACGCACCAAATGACCATTGACCCGCGATTATTGTTCTGTTCTGCTGACCATGGCAAATGGTGCGCCCGATGCGCGCGATCCGGACCCCGGCGTTCGCCGGGGTGACGGTGTGTTCAGCGGTTCCTCAAAAATCGCCCCTCACGCTGAAAAACACGGATTTGAACGTGTAGTCTCCGCCGGAAATGTTGGAATCCCGACGCCCGGTGCGAATGCCGGCATCCATGG
>CAZYIA010000018.1:0-2606 GCA_964646765.1 uncultured Candidatus Saccharibacteria bacterium
TGAACTGTATCAATGCCTTCAGCAGCATATTCAGTAACGACGTCACCCGCATCATGGACGACATAGGTGTCGTTGCCGAGGCCACCGACGAGGGTATCGTTGCCCGCGCCACCGATGAGGTAGTCGTCGCCGCCGTTGCCGTACAACTGGTCGTCGCCCTGCTGTCCCTGCAGATAGTCGTTGCCCGTGTTACCGATGACGGTGTCGTTGCCGGCGCCCGCCCAGACATAGTTGTAGCCGCTGCCGCACAGGATGGTGTCGTTACCGCCTCCCCCTGCGCCATCCTCGTCGTCACCGTGGATGAGGTTGGTGCCGGCCCCGCCGGTGATGATATCGTTGCCGGCGCCGCCCCACAGGGCCGCCGAACCGGCTCCGCCCATCAGCGTATCGTCGCCGGCATCCCCCCACAGATAGACCCAGTTTCCATCCGTATTCTCTGCCAGGAGCGCGTCGTCGCCGTCGCCACCATGGGCCGTGTCCATGTTGCCCGCATGAAGCGTATCGTTGCCTGCCAGGCCATGCAGGACGCTGCCCGCGCCGTTTCCGTGCAGAACGTTGTCGAGCGCGTTGCCAGTGCCCTCCTGGCTCTGCGAACCGGTGAGCGTGAGGTTCTCGACGTTGTTGACCAAAGTGTACGTCACACTGGACTGCACGCTGTCGGTGCCTTCATTGACGTTCTCGTTGACGACGTCGGTGGAGACATCGACGACATAGATGTCGTTGCCGGTGCCGCCGGACATCGTATCGCTGCCAGCGCCGCCATCGAGCACATCGTCGCCGGCGTTGCCGATCAATGTGTCGTTGCCGCCGTATCCGTTGAGAACGTCGTTGCCGGAACCGCCGCTCAGCGTGTCGGCATTGGCGGTGCCATTCAGGGTGAGGTTCTGCACATCAACAACGATGTCGAAGACGTCCGACGCCGTGAGATTGCCGGAATCTTTTACGGTCACGCGCACGCCGATCGTGTCCGGGACATCCGGTATGCCACTGAAGGTACGGGTCACGGCGTCAAAGCTGAGCCATGCGGACAGAGCACTGCCGTCGGCCAGGGTGGCGCTGTAGGTCAGCGTGTCGCCTGCGTCAGGGTCGACAAAGGAATCTGCGGCAAAGGTATAGGTGAAGGTGGCGCCTTGTGCAGCGGTCTGGTCCGGTAGCGCCGCGGACAAGACAGGCGCATGGTTTACCGGCACCTCGCCCAGCATGGCCTTGACGGTGTCGAGGTTCCAGACGATCCAGTTCTGAAACCGGATCTGTTCCACCGAATACGGAGTGACGCCGCCGTTCTCCAGGTAATTTCGGATGGTCAGAACGTCCGATGTCCCGTTAATTCTCAGGACCAGATCGTTGCCCGAGCGGCTGGCGATGACATCTCCTGGAGCGATCGTGGTGTCGAATTGCACAACGTCGAGCTTGCCTGCCGTCGGATCGTAGCTGTCGATGGTATCTTGACCAGACCCTCTGCCAAAGTAGTAGGTATCGTTCCCCAAGCCACCGGTCAGAATGTTATTGGCGCTGTTCCCAATCAACTCATTGTTTAGCGCGTTGCCCGTCCCATTGATGACATCGTTACCGATCAACCTCAGGCGAGTGGTCGCGCTACCAGGGTTATACGTGCCATTGGCGTAGTGAGACGGTTTTGGCAGGGAAAACTCTACGCTGCTTCTGATCTCCTGGGCCGCACCAAGCACGCGGTCGCCTGCGTCGTCAACATACACGATCGGCTTATCGTACCCCCTGATAATAACGGTATCGGCACCGACCCCTCCATCCAGAACGTCGCCTGTAACACCGAACCCATCACTGATCAAAGTGTTGTCCAGCGCATTCCCGAGCGCCGTGTAGTTGAAAATCCCGCGTGATCCCGAAATATCTTTCAGATCCCATATCTCGATGTTGTCGGCCAATACGCCCCCGCCTCTGCCGATGTAGGTGTCGATCCCTTCGTTCACCAATTCGAATGGTGCAACTCCAATATAGGTATCGTTCCCCTTGCCTCCGTATGCCAGGTCATACCCCCCATTCCCAACCAGCACGTTATCGCCGTCATTCCCGCGCAGGATATTGTCCAGCACATTCCCGTAACCATTGATATTCAAATATCCGGTCAGCGTCAGATTCTCGACGTTGGCGGGCAAGGTATACGTCCTGGATGCCAGTACCGTATCAGTCCCTGCATTGGCAGATTCCGTAATAGAGTCCCATTCATGATCCACAATAAAAGTGTCATCCGCCAAACTGCCCACCATGCCGTTCTTTATGCCAACCTCAACACGTGCTTCAATATCAGCAGCAAGCCACACTGCCCCAGCACCGCCATCGAATTCGATACGCTCAATACGATAGTCCTGCGCGGAAAAATAACTGCTTATCCAGACTTGCGTGTTTGAGCCATCAATCACCACCATCAGGTCATCGGAACCCAGGCCGTCCTGGAAACGATGCAGGGTGACATGCTCGGGTAATACGCCCGTCCCCAAACGCAACACATCCAGACTTGTGCCACTGGCATTGGGAACCTCGCCTACCTCGTCGAATCCATCCCCGCGGCCAAACTGACCTTCCCCCGAAATTTCGTCTTCCAAGAGTGAAGTAATATTGACGTTAAC
>CAZYIA010000019.1:0-2388 GCA_964646765.1 uncultured Candidatus Saccharibacteria bacterium
GTATCCCATCGGCTAACTACATCCAAAACTAATTCCATTCTCGGTTACCTTTGCGTTTAGCCGTTAGTGTTAGGCATCCAGTTCTGCGGGAGCAGTTCATCTATTTTGTTGATTGAGTGAGTACTGATTCTTGTGAGCACATCCCTGAGCCAGATGAATGGGTTGATGCCATTGAGTTTGCAGGTACCCACCAGGGAATACAGCATGGCGCTGCGCTGGGCAGCTTCATGATTGCCGGCAAATAAATAATTCTTCCGGCCGATGGCTACCGGACGTATGCTGTTTTCTACAGGGTTATTGTCTATGTTTAATTTTCCATTGCTTGCATACATCATTAATTCGGGCCACCTTTCAATGCTGTACGCAAGCGCTTTGCCTATCGTGCTTTTGGGCAGCGTGGTCAGGTAGGTTTCCTTCATCCACTTACCTAATGATTTCAGTATTGGTAATGCTTCGACCTGACGCAATTCAAATACTTCATCCGGGGTCAGTCCCCCGTCCTTTGCTTTTCGTTCTATGGCATAGAGCAATCCTATCTGCTCCAATGCATATTCAGCATTTGGTAAATCGTTATCCTTTGCTTCAAAAAATTTACGGCGTGCATGCGCCATGCAATGAAGTACATTAATGTCTTTATTCTCTTTAAAAATATCATAGACCTGGTAACCATCTGTTTGAAGATATCCTTTAAAATCTTTGAGCATTTTATGAGGACCCTCTCTTCCTCTGCTTTCCTGGTAATCAAACCACACCAGGTCGTCTATGCTATTATGATATACCCAAAAATATCCTCTATGCGTGGTGCCCTTTTTATTTTTGTCCAACACTTTTAATGGGGTTTCATCTGCATGCAGATAATCGCTTTGAATAACAATTTTCCTAAGCGATTCACCTAATGGATCCAAAAGGGTACAACCGTTTTTTATCCAGTCGCTGATAGTATTGTAGGGGATATTTACGCCCTCTCTTTTGAACCGCTGTTCCTGGCGATAGAGTGGCAGATGGTCAACATATTTGTCAATGATAATCTGTGCCAGCAAACCCGGTCCTGCAATAGCTTTGGGCAATGGGCGCTCTACCATAGGAGCGATGATAATGCCTTCGCTGCTGGTCTGGGCATACTTTGGGCGGACAAATTTGTTTACAAATAATTTACCTGGTTCATATTCCAATTCCTCAGTAATTTCTTCGCCAATCTTTTTTAATTCGGTAATGTCTTCCGCAGGCTCAATGATTTGTATGCGTCGTTCCAGGTGTTCAGGAAGCTTTGTGCGGCCCGGATGTATGATGGCAGGCTTTTCTGGCTTGACTGCACGGGTGTATTCAATTTTTTGCAAAGCAACGGTATTACTCTGGGTCGCTGTATCTGTTTCAAATCCCATGGAAGTTTGATGAACGTTTTTATCTGTGGGAACAAAGCGCTCATTTTTACTTCCGTAAACAAGCTGTTTGAGTATGGCCAACTCGTGTTTCAGATAGGCAATCTCAACCAGTGATTGTTCGTATAAAACCTTGTAGTCAATATGTTCGGGCGCTGTTTGCATAAACAGATACAAAACTACGTATAACCCCTGTCGTTAGTGAAGCCTTGAGTAAGTTGTAGATAAGTGGCAGTGCAAAACTGATTTCTATTTTTCGCCTTCAAATGTGTGCATAACTTTTGGATTTTCCCGAACGGTCATATTAAAACGATTTTTCATTTTTACACTCTTTAATTGTACACCCTGAAGAATGAACTGTAATTGCTGTGCGGATATCCGGGAGTTTGCATCACCGGTGTTTTGAGGCAGTTCGTAGCAGCCTTTTTCAAGGCGTTTATAATACAGAGAAAAGCCGTCGCCTTCCCACAGCAACAGTTTTATCTGATTGCGCCGCCGGTTCATAAAAATGAAGATGCTACCACTGAGTACATCCTGGTCGGTGTGTTGGGTGACGATGCCGCTGAGGCTGTCAAAGCCTTTGCGCATGTCGGTAGGCTGGCGGCACAGATAATACCGGCAGGATAGACTGAGGTGCAGCACGCTTTCAGGATAAAAGTATTTTTAGAAAATCAGCTGTAACGGGTTGATGAAAAATCAGCCGCCTGCCATCGGGTAGTGAGAGTTCGCTATGGCAAATGATGTCGGCCGGTGGTAATAAAAGAGTAAAAGGTGAATCATCTGATTTGGATTCATTGGCAAAGGACCGATATCGCTTGTGCCAGTAATGAAAACTGTGATAAGGAATATCCTGCTGCTGGCAGTATTGCTTTTGAGTAAGGCCGCTCTGTTGCCAGCGCTCTATCATTAAAAACTTTTCCTGGCGTAGTTGCTGTCTGGTTTGCATTTTTTATTGCAAAACTATCGAGAGCGGATGCCTTTGGCAAGATGTGGTTGGTCGGGAGGATAC
>CAZYIA010000020.1:0-1997 GCA_964646765.1 uncultured Candidatus Saccharibacteria bacterium
GGGCAGACGCGCGGCTATGGCATCTACCCTCGCCCCTTGGGGCAAGGCCGCCACTGCCTCGATTACTGCCTGCTTACTGTTGGTGGATTTCATCACATGTGCCGCTTATGTGCCTTACTTCCCGCGCTGGCGCTAAATCGCGCCAATAAGCTGGCGCGATTATGGCGCAACTTGGCGCGATAGGGCAAGACTGGTGGCGCGATTAATTAGCGCACACATCAGCCACCTTCGCCAAATACATCTTTGGACGAAGGAAACTCCTGAATTTTTCTCTCAACACTGACCAAAGATTCAGATTGGAAAAAACCAAAATCTTGATTAAGATTCTTGTAATACTGACTCTGCTCTTCTGACCAATCAGAACAATCCAATAACAGAAAATTCTCGGAATTTTCCCGATGAAATTTTGGCGCATTGATGGCAATGCCAACAATCACTGTCAACTGTGGCAGCTTTTTTTTTGCTGCAGCACACGCAATTTCAAGCATTTTTTGGCGTCTGGGGCGAATTTCACTTTCAAAGTCCTTAATGTCATCAAACTTCAATTGCAAAAAAACATATGCCTTCTTTTCATAATATGAAGGCATAAATGACATTTCCCGGACAAACGATCCAGCGCCATCTGGAAATGACTGTATGGCATTAATCATATTCTGTGACAGCGCCCTACGCATAAAACGTGGCTCTTTTGCCATCCCATGTATGGCACTGCGACCCGACAATATCAGACCGTCACCAAGCAATGTGCCGTCCAGCTCATTTTGACAAGTCCTTTGCAACAGTTCATCCCACATATATGAGACCTTATTAACCTCTTTTTTATTATGATAATTTTCATGCTGGACAAGGTCATTCCATGTCCCCTCCCCAATCGTCAATCCATTCACAATCCCACCTTTCACCCCTATAAAATGCCTATTTTGTTTATCATCAAAATTGAGTAAATAGTGCGCAAGCAAATCTTCCTCTCCACAATATGACAAAAAATTCAGCGATTTTATGGCTCGTATTTTTTCATCCAAATAGACAGAAAATTCACAAAATGTATCCAGCTCACCAAAGACGACGGGGAGATTATGGCTGTCAAAAACATGGGCAGAATTACCCCTGTCAATATTTACAATAAATGGAACATCAAAATCATCTTCTAAAATATCAGAATATGAAATACCCAAACTACCACAAATATTCTCATCAGAATGTCGCTTGCAGGCATCCACCGCACCATGAGCAACAATTATCTTGTGGATAACAGCTGTTTCAGGGTTAAATTTTAACGGGAATGGAATGATTGAATCTTTATCCAGAAATATAGGCTTTCCACTGCGGATATGCTTTTCCGCTCCATGCGCAGTTCTGACCTGATCATCAATTACCCGCTTTTTCCATCTTTTCCAAAGCACTTCAGGGTCTTTATCAGGGTTTTCCGGTTGTTTATTTTCTCTATCAAAAAATATAAATACATGATTTTCAAATACAGATAAAAGATCGCATAATCCCTTGCGGTCATCCTTGAATGGATTTGGGTAGCTCCAGAGTTTCAGGAATGATTTTTCACATAAGCCAACCAGCAGGCGCTCGCTGTCGTTTACCTCATCTGATTTAACCACTTTTCCTGCATTCATCTTGAGTATTAACCATATTTCTTATGGCTAATAACGCTAACATATATAGAAATATAAATTCCATGCATAGCAAACATCAGTTTTTTGTATCCATTTTTTTTAATGGCACCGCTATATCATCGGGCAGCGGCGCTTCGATACGCACTTTTTCTTGACTGATTGGATGCGTAAACACCAATGAGGCTGCATGCAAACACAAACGCTTAAAACCCAGCACTTTTGCAGCGGCGTTCTTTTCTGCATCGCTGTATTTTTCGTCGCCTACCAAGGAATTCCCTGCGTGTTTGGCATGCACGCGAATCTGATGCGTGCGCCCGGTGTAGGGTTTGGCTTCCAACAAGGTGTAATCCGTAAATTGTTGTTTGATTGTAA
>CAZYIA010000021.1:0-1882 GCA_964646765.1 uncultured Candidatus Saccharibacteria bacterium
CTGAATAAAAGATGGTAGCAGGTCTACCGCATACGCTGTGCAGTCAGGGTATGCAAACCACTCTTAGATGCTGTAGTGAAAAGCTATGGTATTAAGCGTAAGAGAAAGGTGATTTTAAAATCATCGAGGTGAGTGTAAAGGAGCTGAACGCAAGTGAATCATTGAAGACATGTCGAAAGGGATTAATTGTCAGTAAAACTGTTGGCTTCTCGGCGCTGGCAGGATAACTGTAACGGGCAACTGTTTACTGGTTACAGACTGACCGGCATTAAGATGGCAGGAACTTTACACAGGCTTTTATTCGGAACGTGAGAGGCTTTCTTGTTGATGTGCCAAAAGCTTTGCAGGAAGTTTTTTTTTTAGAAAGCGACTGTTCAACAAAAGTTTTACAGTTCATACTGCAACTCAATTTCTGCCACAGGTGGAGAGAAGCAACGAGAAGCGTCGGACGAAGCCATAGTAGTAATGATACCCGCTGAAAGGCGGAAGTAGCGAAGGGCTTCGGTTATCCGGTCACAGTATTTTATCACAACCATTAAAAACAATGGGAGGATTGTAAGAGAAAATGACAAAGTCATTGCCGGTTAGTAAACGGATGGTGTATAATAGCTATCTGAAAGTGATTTCAAAAGGCGGAAGTGCAGGAATAGATAAGCAAAGTATTGATAAGTTCAATGAAAACTTAACGGACAACCTGTACAAAATCTGGAATCGCATGACATCAGGAAGTTATTTTCCGCCACCTGTACGAACGGTATTTATTCCTAAGAAGCAAGGAGGTACAAGACCATTGGGTATACCAACGGTAAGTGACCGCATTGCACAAGGAGTAGTAAAAGATTATTTAGAACCCCGACTTGAAAATATTTTTCACTCAAGCTCTTATGGATACAGACCGGGTAGAAGTGCACATGATGCACTACTGCAATGTCAACAAAACTGTATCAAATATGCATGGGTGATAGATGTGGACATAAAGGGATTCTTTGACAACATCAGTCACGAATTGATGATGCAGTTACTGCAACATCACACACAGGAAAAGTGGGTGTTGTTGTACGCCGAACGCTGGTTGAAAGCAGGAGTGGAGCAGGAAGATGGCAGTATAGCAGCAAGGACCAAAGGCACTCCGCAGGGAGGAGTAGCCAGTCCGTTGTTTGCTAATATTTACCTGCATCACGTCTTTGACAAGTGGATGGATGAAGTAAATCGGCAAAATCCCTTTGAAAGGTATGCAGATGATATAGTCATTCACTGTTATAGCAAAGAAGAAGCTGAACAGTTACTGTCACAATTGGAAGGGAGGATGCAGGCATTTGAATTAACCCTACATCCGGATAAAACGAAGATTGTGTACTGCAAAAACTATCAGCGAACAGGAACGCATGAGAATGAGAGTTTCACATTTCTAAGTTATGATTTTCAACCACGTCGTAAGCGGGATAACTTTGGACGAAATAAGACATATATGGTCTTTGCAGGAGCAATAAGTAAAAATGCAAAGTTGAGTATCAGAGAAAAGATAAGAGGGATATTGATACCAAGAAGGAGTGAACAGACCTTAGATGTATTTGCAAAAATGCTCAATCCAAAGATGCGGGGCTGGATCAATTACTACAGCCGATTATACAGATATGAAACATTACAGTTGTTTTCTTATGTGAATGAGAGAATCAAAAAGTGGATTGCCAATAAATACAAGCTGAGAGCAAAGAAGAGAATTGAGGAAAAATACAAGGCAATGCAAACAGAACAACCTGACCTGTTTTATCACTGGAGATTGGGAATAAAAGCATGATGGATAACAAGAGCCGTATGATGGGAGACTGTCAAGTACGGTTCTGTGAGCGGCCTAAGCTGAAATGCTTTTGCCTACTCGACT
>CAZYIA010000022.1:0-1856 GCA_964646765.1 uncultured Candidatus Saccharibacteria bacterium
CCAATCCTCATTTTCCTTATTGCTAAGGAGTCTCAAAGGTATGTGAGATTATGCAAGTTGGTCGGCATGAGATTTATACTTTCCGGCAAGAACTACAGGTGGTCTTTATTGCTTTACTGTATTGATAATTTGTAAGTGAAATTTAAATTTGTCTTAAGAGAAAAAAGAAGAGCCCCGACAATGAAGACGGGACGTCTTCATTGTCGGGGCTTGCGTTGTCAAACCAAGAGGGGATAGTGTTCGATCACCTCATCGATCATACCGAGCCGAAGAGCGTCATCAGTGAGGTACTTGATACCATCCTCCAATTTTTCCCCGTATTCGGCGATCTGCATCCACTGCTCGGCCGTGATGCCCATCCGCTTACTTTGGATCGAAGTGAGCTCTTGCTCAAGCAGACGTGCCTGGGCAATTTCTCGCTCGACATACTCAAAGATCTCTGCCATCGGTCGTTGGCAATTGACCTCAAGTACCACCTGTACGTGGTGGGGGTAGAAGGCGGTGTGTCGTACCGCACTCCTTCTGTGACAGAGTTGCAGGATACCCAGGGCAGCCGAACCGCATTCACCGAGGGCGATTCCGTGTAGCTGGACATCTTCAGGCACCATACGCAGGAACGACGCGAACCAGAAGAAAGACGAGATACTTCGCGCGAACGCCGCTTTGCATGAAGAAATGAAAGATTTTAAACGTCGAGGAAATACTTGGGTCGAACCCCTGCGCGAATGGATTTCAGATACTAAACAAGCCAATTTTTTAACAAACACAGAGGATCTTCAAGATGTTCGTGTGTTTGTTGAAAAAATTGGAACGAACCCTTCGGTTCGTGACAAGTCCGCGCGCTTCGGCGTGCCCGCCCTCTCGGAATTAGTCTTTGCGTACAACACAAAAACCGATTTCCCGCACGCACAAACCCCTATCCGCTTTGCGGATAGGGGTCGTGGAATGAGTAATGTTTCATTCTGTGGAGATGGGGAGAATTGAACTCCCGTCCGAATTAGGTACCGCATGGTGCTTCTACAGTGTGTAGTTGCTTCTTTGGTTTAAAGTAATTGCCTAAAGAAGAAACAAAACAACAATCACTCGAGTTGTAACAATCTTGACTAACGATGACAACGGCAAAGTTGGACACAGTCTCATGGCTATTCTACAAGTAAACGCGTACGAGACCCTTACGTTACCTGCATCGCTGCGGCCGGCTTAAAGTTTAAGCGTAAGCGGGAGCGAATCCAAAGGCTTTCGCATATGGACTTGGTATTGCTTTGTTTGCAAATACAAGGTGAAACCTTTTAACGAATTGATTTCAATTTCGACACTGCACACAATGGGTAGGCCTTCTCGTCGATGCCTAGCATCCCCAGAAAACGCCGGGGGCGTTTTCTGGTTGAGTGCAATACGCACTCAACTTTATAACCAGGGTTCTTTACTTAGGTCCAGAGGTTTTCCGCCGGGGGCGTATCTTGGCTTCGTGCAATACGCACTCAACCTTATAACCTTTGGTTTTTTACTTAGGTCCAGAGGTTTTACGCCGGGGGCATTCGGCATTCTTTGGTTCCGTGAAATATATAATTTCATCTTTGGAGTAGGGAGTAAACGAATTACTCCCGGAGCTTTCTGGGAATGGTGTGACTATTGGTTTTTCAAAATACGATCGATATCGCGCTGACTATCGCGTTTTTTGATAGTTTCGCGTTTATCAGCTTTTTTCTTGCCACGAGCAAGAGCGATTTCAAGCTTCAGGTACCTTCTTTTATTATACCATTTAATTGCCACTATTGTCAAACCATTTTGCTCGGTACCGCGAATAATTTCTTTTAATTCTTTTTTATTGAGCAGTAATTTACGGACACGATCAG
>CAZYIA010000023.1:0-1784 GCA_964646765.1 uncultured Candidatus Saccharibacteria bacterium
GGGTGCATGAAAGAATAGTTGGCTGATTTCCCAAAGTGATGAATTGCTGGACTTTTGCGCCAGGTGTTGTATAATGCATATACAATATAACCAAACTATGCTCTCACCTTCTCTCCAACAGGAACGCGCCCGTCTCCTCGAAGAAATGGCTCATATCGACCGCATGGTCCGTGGTCATGTCAGTCAGCAAACCTATGAGGTCCAGCGCGGCGGACGCACCGTGATTCAAGGCCCTTACCACCTCTTACAGCGCCGTGAAAACGGCAGGAACAACTGTCAACGGGTGGGAGCCGATGAATTGGATTTCATCGCCCAGGCCGTGGAAGGTCACGACCGCTTCCAAAAGCTGGCCCAGCGCTATGCCGCCCTGACCGAACAGATGACCTGGGACCAGCAGGGTGCCGAGATTAAAAAAAAGTTCCGGCGCTTCTGGCGGCCTACTTCCCGCAAACGGCCCTCTGCCTGAATCGGCTGGTGACCCGGGGCATCAGCGATTTTGCCACCTTGGAGCGGGACCTGTTGGCGGCCCTCAAGCACGACGGAGCCCATTGGCTGGAGCAACTGCTCAACGACCCGACAATCCCCGGCCAGCCTCAGCAATGCCTGCCCGATGAGGAGAATTACGGGCCGCGCCCCAAAGCGGTGCTGCTGACTCTGGGCTGGATCACCTTGCACCGCCCCTATCTGTATAGCGCCCTGCGCGGGGAAGGGCGTTTTCCTTTGGACAGCGCTTTGGGATTGGTGGACAGCTACTCGCCAGAGGTCCTGCGCTGGGTCTGTCGTGCCGCCGCTCTGGCGGGCAGTTATCAAGCCGCCAGCCAGGACCTGCTGACCTATGCTGGTTTAGAGATCGATGCTCGCCAAATCCAGCGTCTGGTCAGGCAAGTAGCCCCGGCCATGAATCGCTGGCGAGGGGCTCAAGCGCCGGTCGTCAACCCCATGGCCGGAGATATTTTGTGTGTGGGCACGGACGGAACCGGTGCGCCCATGCGCCGGCGTGAGGTCCGGGGGCGTAAGGGCAAGAATGGCGGCAGAGCCCGCACCCGCGAGGTCAAGGTTGGCACCGTCTTCACGCACCGCAAACCTGACCAGCCTGACCAACGGCCTGAACGGGATTATGCCTCGACCACTTACCTGGCGGCCATCGTTACAGCTGATCAGTTCGGTCCCCTCTTACGTGCCGAAGCCATTCGACGGGGGATGGCCAAAGCCAAGGTCGTAGTCTTTCTGGGGGACGGTGCCGTTTGGGTGTGGAAGTTGGCGCGACTGAACTTTCCTCACGCCGTCTGTATCCTGGATTACTATCACGCCTGTGAGCATTTGAACCTCCTGAGCGCCACCCTCTACGGGGAGGGCTCCATCTTGGCCAAGAGACGCTTTCGCCAGTGGCGCAAAGCGCTGCTGAAGGATAAAGTCGCTCAGGTTATCGCTCAGGCTAAAGCCGACCTGCCAACCAAAGCCCAAACCCGTAAATCGGCCAAGAAGCAAATTGCTTACTTTGAACGCAACCACTCCAAGATGCTCTATCAGACGTTTCGAGCGGCCGGCTATTTCATCGGCTCGGGCGTGGTGGAGGCTGGCTGCAAGACGGTAGTTGGGCAGCGCCTCAAGCAATCGGGTATGCTCTGGAGTCGTAAAGGCGCCTCCCACCTGCTGGCCGTGCGCTGCGCGTTGCTGAGCGGCTGGTTTGAGGACTTCTGGAAACACTATAACCGGGCCGCTCAAGGACTCGCCTTCGCCGCATGACCTCTGAACCGTTTTCCCAACCGGTTTGCCCTGCACCC
>CAZYIA010000024.1:0-1532 GCA_964646765.1 uncultured Candidatus Saccharibacteria bacterium
CTTCCATTTATACAGAACTTTAGATTTGAAGAGCGAGTTCCATGCCTTCAGCCATTCCCATTAACCGTTGCCAGCCTCTCCACATGGTCTGTGCTCCGGGCTTTTTATCGTGTTTTCGTCCTTTGTATCCTCCAAGCTGCGCAATCCATTTCGTAACTTGAGATAAAGTGATCACGGGAATGGCATTTATATCGCCTCCTCTAGCCACATAAAACTTAATCAGCAAGGCTTTCATTTCCATGGGCCTCAATATCAGACAAGGCTCCTCCGGAGACTGAATGGACATTTGAGTTAAGTGGTGAATACGCCAAGCCACAAGGCTTGTTGTTAAAATGAATTTCTTCAATTTATTCGCAGTTCCTAAAAGGCAACGCTCCACCTGACAACCTGACTTAACAATCTTATGGAAAGTTTCGATCTCCCAGCGCATTTTGTAAATGCGGATGACTTCACATGCGTCCTCAAAAGTGGAAACCTTCATTGAAGTGAACAGCAGCCAGCGGATCGGCTCCTTAGCTCCTCCCGCCACTTCTTCAACCAACAGGGCTGTCACTTGTAAAAGCTCTGGGTTCTTCTTGCCTTCTGGGCAATAGGTACCTTTTAAATTAAAAACGCCCGCGCTTACTTTTAAGCGAGCGGTTCGCCGAGGCATTTCCTCCTGAGCTCTTTTACCTCTTGTTCCTTTGCGAGCGCTTTTACGCGGAATCTCCAATAACAGCTCACCTAAAGCAGGGGACTTCTTAAGGCACTTGGCAATGTTGTGGTCCTTTTTGTCCACGCGCCTCGTTTTGGCCCGGATCAAAAAACCAATCTTGCTTTTACGGGCCTCGACAATGGCATCATCGAAATCCGACTCGCGGTCCCCCACCGAAATGAACTCCGTATTCTCGCAAGCCTTGCTGACTTCAGCTACAATCTTCAGGCCGCGAAGCCATTTGCTTTGCTCGGTGTAGTAAAGATCGTCCTCAGGTCCAAGCTGGGCTCTTGACCAAGTGTTTTGATCTAAAATACCGAGAGGAACTCCTTGCTCGGATAAAACCAAGTTTGTGTGCGAAAACAAACCGGTACCACGATGGCCGTGCTTGCCTTGGGAGATGGAACCCAATCCGGAAGTCGCCATATGGGAACCAAAATTGAAACTCGTCGTATCTTGCGGGCAAATCACACGTCGATGACTGCGGATGCGGTCAATGAGCTGCTGGCGGTGACCGTTCAGTATCGCGGCTGTCGTCACCCGGTTATTCTCGAAAAGGCGGTACGCCCCGACGGCCTCCGACCAATCATTCGATAGGCCATGAATGGAGCATGAAGGATGCTTTTCTAGCTTCGAAATAATCTCAATAAATCTTTGGTTCAAACGCTTGTCTCCGAAATCCAAATGTAACAACTCATTGGCAAAGCTAAATCCTTTCCCATATGAGTCGACCTCCGTGTGACTCATGGTTCACTTCCTTTGTGAAAACATAGCTTCCCTGAAAAGGATCTAAGTATTCAATTTATATTCGCTTTGGGAGTTCTGTATAAATGGAAGG
>CAZYIA010000025.1:0-1493 GCA_964646765.1 uncultured Candidatus Saccharibacteria bacterium
ATAGGGGGCATCCGTTTGGTTCCAGGTGTCCAGGAGCAAGGTGCGCTCTTCGGCAGGCAACACATCGAGCTGACGTACCGGAGTATGGGGTGCCTGTTCCAGGGCATCGACCAATTGCTCCAGCGTGCGCTGCATAAATGCACAGATGCGCTCAGGAGCCAGTGGCTGCACCACTTGGGCAGTTAAGCCCAGCGCTTGCTCGAAATCCTCCACCGACAAAACGAAGGGGTAGTTGGTGCGCTCTTCACCACTGAGCCACTCGACGCCCTGCAAGGGGTCCGTGGCGCCATTTTGCGCATCGTGTTCCGAAGCGGTGTACCATTTTTGATGACGGTAGTTGAGCAATGAACTGAAAAGGGGTGCCGGAGCGGCTACACCGCTGCAGCGCTGAGCCAATGCCAGTGAAGCGTGCTCATGGCGCAGCAACTCAGCCAGGCGTGTGTGGATGCGACGCACACTGGTCTCGACGTCAGTGCCGTCCAGGTCCACTCGCAGTGGCAGGGTATTGATGAATACACCCATGGCACGGTCGGCACCTTCGCCGGCATGCATACGTCCGAACAAAACGGTGCCAAAGACCACCTGCTCACGGCCGCTGGTGCGAGCAATTACTTGGCCCCAGGCCAAATGGCACAGACTGGCGAGGCTGACGCCCAGGCGTCGGGCATGGGCACGTAGGCGGTCGTTGAGTGCCTGCGGCAACATGCAATGGGCTTCATTCACGCAGCTGCCATCACCATGGATATCGAGTAAACCGAATGGAGTGGTGGGCTCGTCGATGTCGGCGAGCATGCTGCGGAAGAAGCGCTCATGCTCGTCCGGGCTCATGCCTAGGCGGGTCTGAGCGATCAGCTGGCGAAATGGCTGGGGTGCCGGCAGTGCATGACCTTGCCCGGCCAAGAAGATCTGAACTTCAGCATTTAGGGTGTCTAGGGTGGAGTGATCACCAATCAGGTGATGCTGCAGTTCGAGCAGCAACCAGCGGCCGGTGTCAGGTTCCTGGGCGATGATGAAGCGTAGCAACGGCGCTTGAGTGAGGTCGATGCGGTAGTGACGCGGGTCGAAGCGACGCGCGAGTTGTTCATGGACTGGACCGTCTTGCAGGTCGAGATCCACCTCGGTGATGCTGAGCGGCGCACGACGCCAGACCACTTGGGCGGGAGTAGACAGCTGTTCCCAGACGAAAGCGGTGCGCAGGATGTCGTGACGGTCGACTACCTGCTGCACGGCGCTCAGATAGCGATCCAGCAGCGCGCGATCGGCAAAGACCATCTGGCCCACCAGCAGGTAAGGATCGCCGTCAGTGGCCAGCAAGTGATGAAACAGGATGCCGTCCTGGAGCGGGGAGAGGGCGTAGATATCCTGGATGTTGGGGATACCTCCCGGTACCTGCGCCACGATGCGGTCGATATCTGGTTGTGCCAGATCGATGAGCGGCAACATGGCTGGGGTGAGAGCGGTGCTGTGCACGGTGATAACGTTGGGGGGTACCC
>CAZYIA010000026.1:0-1463 GCA_964646765.1 uncultured Candidatus Saccharibacteria bacterium
GGGTCTGTTCAATAAACTGTGTCAGGGTTAAAAAATTATTTTTGTTCAGTTGAGCAAAACGGACACCGGCTCTGCTGGGAAGCAACCGGTGAAGGGATAGTTCAACCGACTGGGATGGTCCAAGCGCGTTGCTTTTAGCAGCGCGTTTTTCGTTGGAATATTCTGGTCGTAAATGCCTTAAAAAATCCATGTTCTTTTGCTTAAGGTTGTGTCATTCGTTCTTCAAACAAAATCATCATTTGCGCATAGGTCTGCCGCCATCGCATCATAGGTCCTTCCCAACTGGCTTTCAGATTTTGCTGCACCAGGTAAAGCAGTTTGAACAGCGACATATCGGAGCTGAACACGCGCTTGCTCTTGGTTACTTTGCGCAATTGGCTGTGGAATGATTCGATGATGTTGGTGGTGTAAATGATGGTTCTTATTTCTTTGGGATACTTCAGGTAATTGCTCAGCCGCTCCCAGTTATTGAACCAGCTTTTGACCATCATCGGATATTGCCTGCTCCATTGTTCATCAAGCCGCGCAAGTCCTCTTTCGGCCTCTTGCTTATTAGGCGCTTCATACACTTCTTTGAGTGATTTCATCACAGCTCTTAAATCTTTGTAAGCAACGTATTTGGTGCTGTTGCGGATTTGATGAACTACGCAGAGTTGCACTTCAGTTTTCGGAAAAACGCTTTCAATGGCTTCGGCAAATCCTTTCAGGTTGTCAATGCAGGCGATAAGAATATCCTTCACGCCCCGGTTCTGAATATCGCTCATCACATCAAGCCAGAAACGCGCGCCTTCGTTCTCGCTGATGTATAAGCCCAGCAAGTCCTTGATGCCTTCACGATTGACACCGAGCAAACAGTGAACGGCTTTTGTTTTTATCGCTCCTTCCTCTTTCACTTTGTAGTGAATAGCATCGAGCCATACGAAGGGATAAACAGTTTCCAGAGGGCGGCTGCGCCAGGCGTTTACTTCTTCAATTACGCTGTCGGTAATGGCGCTTAATGTGGCGGGAGAAACATCTAAGCCATACAACTCTTCGAGGTGCTTGCAGATGTCGTTATAGCTCATGCCATGACCATACAGGGAGATGACTTTGTGGTCTAACGCCTCGCCTAAGGTAGTTTGTCGCTTGGGCAGTAGCTGCGGCTCAAAGCTGCCGAGCCGGTCGCGCGGTGTGTTTATCTCCACGCTGCCAAAGGCAGTTTTTACCTGCTTGCCCATTTTGCCATTGCGCCTGTTTATGCGTTTGGATTCCGATAGATGAGCGTTCATCTCTCCGTTTAAACCCGCTTCTACAAGGCGCTTAATAAGGGGTGCCAGAATGCCGTCTTTGCCTTCTAATTTTTTTCCGGAACGTAGTTGCTCCAATGCTTCTTGTTCAAACTTTTTGAAGTCGAATGATTCGTTGGTTGTTTTTTTCATGATGTGTCAAATTTAATATTTGACACAGTTCGGTGAACAGACTCT
>CAZYIA010000027.1:0-1442 GCA_964646765.1 uncultured Candidatus Saccharibacteria bacterium
GATGCTTTCACGCAATGCATCCATTCAACCCACTCCCCACTCCACTCCCAACGATTGGGCCGCTCATGAATTTGCTCGCGCTCCGTTGTCCGACCGGCGCCTCGTCCAGCGCCTGATCTGTCTGGCCGGCGACTTTGCTTTGCAACCCACCGCTTCCATCCCTCAAGCCTGCGGCTCTTGGGCTAAAGCCAAAGCCGCTTATCGCTTCTTCGATCAGGACGCCATCGCCCCCGCAGATCTCCTGGTCGCGCACACGCAAGCCACGCTCCAACGCGTTGCGGCTCACCCTGTCGTCCTGTGTGCGCAGGACACCACCACCCTCAACTACTCCACGCATCCTCGGACCCGCGGCTTGGGCCCCATTGGCAACAATCGCGACAAGACTATCGGCCTGCTCCTGCATTCCACCCTGGCCCTCACCCCTTCCGGCCAGCCCTTGGGCCTGCTCCACGCCCAGTCCCGGGCTCGCGACCCGCGCGCCTTCGGCCGCTCCGCGGCCCAGCGCAATCGCCTGGCCCGGGCGGACAAGGAAAGTCAGAAATGGATCGACAGCTTGAGCGCCTGCCAGCGGCTGGCCGGGCAGTGTCCCCAGACTACGCTGGTCAACCTCGCCGACCGCGAGGGCGATCTCTACGATCTCTTCGCTCAAGCCCTGGCGCCGACTCCCACGCCCCCCGTTCACCTGCTGGTGCGCGCGCAACACAACCGCCAGGTGGCGCATCGGCAGAAATATCTTTGGGATCTGCTGGCGGCCCAGCCGGTGGCCGCGCGCCTGAAAATCCAGGTGCCCCGCAAGGACGGCCAGCCCGGGCGGGTGGCCACCTTGTCGATCCGCTCGACCCCGGTGACCCTGCGCCCACCCTGTTTGAAAGCCGGCCAGCCGCCCCTGAACTTGTGGGCGGTGGAAGCGCGCGAACCCCGCCCGCCGGGCGGGGCTACGCCGGTGTGCTGGCGGCTGTTGACCACACTGCCGGTGACCTGCGCCGAGGAAGCGGTGGAGAAAGTACGCTGGTATGCGCAGCGCTGGCCGATCGAAGTGATGCACAAAGTGCTCAAGAGCGGCTGCAAAGTGGAACAGCGGCAACTGGAGACGGCCGCACGGCTGCAACGCGTGGTCATGGTGGATCTGGTGGTCGCCTGGCGGGTGCTGGCCCTGTGCCGGGCCGGGCGCGAGCGGCCACAGGGACTGGCCAGCGACTGGTTGAGCCAGCAAGAATGGCGGGCGTTGTGGTGTTACATCCACCAGAAGCAGCCGCCGCCACGGCGCGCGCCGGGCGTACGGGAAACGGTGCGATGGATCGCGCAGCTGGGCGGATTCCTGGGGCGGCGGCGCGATGGCGAGCCGGGGCCAGTGGCGGTATGGCGCGGCTTGCATCGGCTCAAGGACATCACCGCCACTTGGCGACTCTTCCAATGCAAAAAATGTGGGTAATGCAAAGGAC
>CAZYIA010000028.1:0-1391 GCA_964646765.1 uncultured Candidatus Saccharibacteria bacterium
GGGTGAGTCCCGAAGCTAGTTGAAAAGAAGGTGGTGCCGCAGTACTAGAGTGTGAATCCGACCAAGGATCTCCACTCGTTCCTGAGGACACCACCGATGCGAAGAGTACGAACAAAGTCGTCGACTGGCCAGCCCGTGCAAGCGGTGCCGGGTGCGGATGCCACCGCCGTGACGGTCGCGATGATTCAAGCGTTGATCCCGCTCGGGCTGCGGGCGGTCGAGGAGGCGTTGCAGGCAGAAGTGGCCGCGCTGGCGGGACCTCGCTATGCGCGCGAGGCGACGCCCTCCGCGGTGGTCCGCTGGGGGGCACAGCGCGGCTCAGTGTATCTGGCCGACCAGAAGCTGCCGGTCACCGTGCCCCGGGTGCGCGATCGCGTGGCGGGGGCGGAAGTGCCGCTGGCAACGTACGGGGCGTTACAGACGCCGCGCGGCCACGACGCGGGGCTCTTTCGGCGCGTCCTGGGCGGGCTCTCGACGCGGGAGTACGAAGCAGCGGCCGAAGCAGTGCCGGAAGCGTTCGGGCTGACGCGCGCGAGCGTGTCGCGCCGGTTCATCCGAGCGAGTGCCCGGGAGTTGCAGCGGCTTCAGGAGCGCCGGCTCGACGACGCCGAGTGGCTGGTGTTGGTGTTCGACGGGAAGACGTTCGCCGGCGATCAGCTCGTGGTCGCGCTCGGCGTCACCGCCACCGGGGAGAAGCGGATCCTGGGCCTCGTACAGACAGCGAGCGAGAACAAGCGCGTGCTGGCGAACTTCCTGCGGGAGTTGGGCGAGCGCGGCTTCCCGCTCGACCAGCCGCTCTTAGCCGTGCTCGACGGCGCCAAAGGGCTGCGCGCCGCGGTGCGCGAGGTATTCGGCGACGTGCCGGTCCAGCGCTGCCAGTGGCACAAGCGGGAAAACGTGGTCAGTCATCTCGCCAAACGGGAGCAGCCGACGTGGCGGCGGAAGCTCCAGGCCGCGTACGCGCAGCCAACGTACGCGGCGGCGAAACGGGCGCTCACGCGGCTCCAGCACGAACTGCACCTCCGAAACGCGTCCGCCGCCGCGAGTCTCGCCGAAGGACTCGACGAGACGCTCACGTTGCATCGGCTGGGCGTCGCTGCGGCATTGAGCGTGAGCTTCAAGACGACCAATCTGATCGAGAGCGTGATGGCGCGCCTGGAAGCGAAGACGCGCCGCGTGACGCGCTGGCGCACGAGCGATCAGAAGCTGCGCTGGTGCGCAGCGGCGCTCTGCGCGATGGAGCGGCAATTCCGGCGCGTGAAGGGGTACCGACATCTGCCCTTGCTGAAACAGGCGCTCACCACCAAACTCCTATCGTCTCCGGCAGCTGCAGCCTGAGTTGCCTCAACGCGGCACGACCGGCATTTCAACTAAGCTCGGGACAGACCCCC
>CAZYIA010000029.1:0-1344 GCA_964646765.1 uncultured Candidatus Saccharibacteria bacterium
CTAGACCGCCACAATGAAAGTAGATATCTGTGATGAACCTTTGAGTGTTCCGATATCCATACGCTTTCTTGACGAGCCCTTGAATCTTGTTGTTGAGTCCCTCCAGGGGACCATTGGTGAGCCGATTCCTGCAATAGGTGAGGATGTTGGCCAAGCGTTTCTTGAGCATCCGGGCGACTTTCTTCACCGGTTCGAGCCGGCTGCGAATCGCCCAACCATACCACCGTTCGAAATGCTTGGTGGCCCAAGCCTCGCTCTTGTAGAGCCAGAGATTACGCAGCGTTTCCTTCAACGCCCAGGCCCTGGCGGTTCGCAAGTTGCTAAACTTTAGCAAATCGAAGGCGGGCCGTTGCGCCTCGGGGAGGTTTTCCACGCCGTAGAGCCAAAGCCATCGCGTTCCTTCCAGCGTGGCATCCTTTTCAGCACTCAGCGTTCGATGCTCCGCCTTGCGCACGTCGTTCACCGCATCGTTCATGTGCTTCATCATGTGAAAGGGATCATACACGATCTTTTCGGCCCCTTGCGGAACATAGGCGCTGGTCGAGAGCACATAAGGGTCCCACATGTCCATCGCTATCGCCTCAACCCCTTCAAGTTGCTGGGGCGTCAGTTGCTGCCAATACGCATCCAAGCTCTCCCGCTTGCGTCCCTCGCCGACGTAATCCACCGTCGTCCCATCCGCGTCGACCCGTGCCACCACCGTCACATACTCCTGCCCGCGGGCCGCACTCTTCTCGTCCACGCACAGGTCCGGATTCACCCGCACGGGCTTTCGCTCCAACCCACGCTTGACCGCCCGTTGCTTGATCCCGTCGGCTTCGTCCCAACTGATGCGCAGCAGCGTGGAGGCCTCCGACGTCGAGCAGGCCTTCAACACATCGATGGCAAAACGTTCAAACAGCCGCGTAAACCGCACATACTTCTCCGCCCAGGGAACCGCTACCGTCTGTGTCCCATGTTCCTCGCAGCTGACCAACGGCACATCGGCTGTAATCACCGTCTTGAACTGGCAACTGTCCAGATGTCGCCAGCGGCGTCGTTCCCAATCATGGATATGCATGCGCTTCGCACACTGCGGGCAACCCCACACTGTCTCGGTGCATACGACTTCCACTTCCACTTCTTGCTCCTTGGGCTTGAGCGTCACGCTCTTGACCTCCCAAGGCTCCACCAAGCCCAGAATTTGCTGATAGAGTTGTAAATCTTGCATGCGCCAAGGGTAACCGCTCCAACCCCTCCTGGTCACGATTTCTTCGCTGGTCCATACACGGTTTCTCAGCCAGGTAATCGAGCAGGGCGGCGGCTGGGAGCCCTAGCTCGCGCCGCCCTGCGGTCGATCAGGAG
>CAZYIA010000030.1:0-1331 GCA_964646765.1 uncultured Candidatus Saccharibacteria bacterium
CACTAGTGTCCGGCTAAAACTCGAACAGAATCAACTGGTTGCCGGAATCGCCTAAGTCGTTCTCGAAGTCCGACGCTTGAAGTGCCCGTAAAATGGGAGTTTTCTCGAAAAGCGTCACGCTCAAAATCTGTAGAATTTGGTAGAGGCTCGCTTCCAGCCCCAAGCGCTTGCGGACGATGGCCACCAGCACATAAACGGACACCGCGATCCAAATCTGGGTCTTCACCGCGTTCTCGCTGGTGCCGAAGAAGGCCTTGATCCGCAGGTGCTGCTTGATCCACTTGAAGAACAATTCTACCTGCCAGCGGCACTTGTAGGCCTGGGCGATAGTAAGTGCCGGCAGCGTGAAGTTGTTGGTGAGGAACTTGAACCGCTTCCTCGTTTCCACATCGAGATAGCTCACACGCCGCAACGCATCCGGGTACGCTTTCGCCGAGTTGATCGCAGTCAAAATGACAGTGTGATCGGAGCGAACGCCCGTGGTCTTGTCGACCGCCTGGGAGTAGCGCCGCTGCAGCAGGACGTTGGATTTCGTGCGCACGACGAAGAAGGCAGAACTGAGCGTGAACTTGTAGAGGCGCGCGAAATCCACGTAGCCGCGGTCCATGACATAGAACGCCCCGGCCTCTGGCAGAATCTCGTCCAGGATGTTGACGTCGTGCACTTTGCCGTCGGTAATGCTGATAAACGTGGGGATATTGCCGTGCAGGTCCAGCAGTGTGTGCATCTTGACAGCGGCCTTGCGCTTGCGAAACTTGGCCCACGGGAACAGCGATAGACACAGGTCGATGGTTGTGGAATCCAGCGCGTAGAGGCTGCTCTGCAGTTCGACGCCCATCGGGTCGCGAGCGTACAGCGGCCGGGCGATGCCGATCAAGGCCTGCGCAAAGTCGGCGTAGATGCGCCAGTCGTGGCACTCGTTGGCATCGGCTAATGTAGTGCGCGACACCTTGCCGCGAAAGCCCATGTGATAGAGCTTGCCACTTATCGAGCGTAGGCACGCTTCGATGTCGCGCAGGCTTTCGCGATAAGTCAATTGAGCGAAGGCCATTGCCAGATACTGATCCCAACAGGAAAAACCCCTCAGGTGGGCGTCGCCACGATACCGGGCCACACATTTCTGGAATTCCTTGCTTGGCGCATGTGCGATCAGTTGAGAGAAGACCATGCGGCCAGGGTTCATCCACCATTGTTCCGCACCCTGAACGCGCTCTCACTCGGCCCCAGCACAGCACTTCGAATTTCAAATCGTTCCCGCGCTGAACGCCGGCATCTTTCTGACAGTTCATGACTTATCGAGTTTGCATGAATTTTAGCCGGACACTAGTGAT
>CAZYIA010000031.1:0-1314 GCA_964646765.1 uncultured Candidatus Saccharibacteria bacterium
TGGTTCTTTTTACTTTTGTGTGGGTAAAGATAAAAAAGAATTAGCAAAAGTCAAGAAAAATGTTTAGTCAGGCAGAACTTTTTGCAAAAGCCTTGTTTGTTGAGGCACCATGGTTCATTTCTGAGCTTAAGTTTGACCAGGAGAAAGGACGGTTGGATATATGGATTGATTTTGAGAGAGGTTCCTTGTTCTATTATGAAGATGCCACGCTAGGTGTTAAGGGTGAGTTCAAAGCGTATGATACCAGGCAGAAGACCTGGCGTCACTTAAACTTCTTTCAATATGAATGTTACCTGCATGCCTGGGTTCCCCGTTTAGAACTGCCAGATGGTAAGATCCGATTGGTGCAAACGCCCTGGGAAGGTGTTTCTACTGGATTTACGTTGCTGATGGAAGCGATGCTAATGGAGTTTGTGAAATTGATGCCAGTGCATCAGGTTGGCAGTCTGTACGGGATATCCGATCACAAGTTGTGGAAGATACTGAAGCTATACAATGACCTGGCACGCGCTCAGGAGGATTATTCACAGGTGAAGATCATTGGTATTGATGAAACGGCTGTGCGCAGAGGACATGATTATGTGTCTATGGTGGTGGCGCTTGAAGAAAAGCGAACCATTTTCGTAGACGAGGGGAAAGGGCAATCAGTATTGGAACACTTTGCCGAAGATTTTACCGACCACAAGGGCGATCCTGATGCGATTGTTCAGGTCACCTGCGATATGTCACCTGCATTTATACGCGGTGTTCAGGATAACTTCCCCAATGCAGATATTGTTTTTGACCGCTTCCACATCATGAAAATCATTAACCAAGCTGTTGATGCTGTGCGCAAGAAAGAGGTAGCGACCAATCCGATACTCATAGGTACCAGATACATATTTCTGAAGAATCAGGAAAACCTCTCAACAAATCAGAAAAACACACTCGAAAACATAAGAATAAGCGGTTTGAATCTAAAAACCATGAAGGCTCTCCATATCAGAGAAGCATTCCAGCAGATCTATAATGCCCTTAACCCTTTACTTTTCGAGAGTCTTCTGAAGAAATGGTACTTCTGGGCTACCCATAGCCGAATAGAACCTATCATGCAAGCTGCTTACACCATTAAAAGGCATTGGAATGGTGTACTCAACTGGGTGCGTTACAGGATCAGCAACGGAATCCTCGAAGGTTTTAACTCCATATTTCAAGCTGCAAAAACAAAAGCCAGAGGATATCAAAGAACAGATACTATCATTGCAATCATCTTTCTTCTGACTGGAAAAATCGATTACTCCAAAATCAACCCTTGCCTCATTACCCACTCAAAAT
>CAZYIA010000032.1:0-1278 GCA_964646765.1 uncultured Candidatus Saccharibacteria bacterium
GCCCGCGGCCAGGATCAGCACCTCGCGGGCCCGGGTCAGGGCGACTGCGGCCGCGGCCAGCGCGGGCCCGACCGCCGCCAGCAGAACGATGCCGCCGAGCGCGACCGCCGCGGCGACGCGGAGCGGGCGGCGGGCGAGATCCGCCCAGCCGAGCGCCCAGGCGCGCAGCATGCCGTGGCGCTCGAGGACGAGCCGCCGGACGGACAGCGCCCCTGCCGTGTCCGAGAGGAGCCAGACGGCGGCGAGGGCGGCGAGGGCGAGCGGCAGCCTGGCCATGACGCGCACCGGCAGCGGCACGGCGAGGTCGCCCGGCAGGATCAGCTCCTGGTAGGTGACGTCGTAGAGGGCGGGCCACGCGAGCGCGAACGCCGCCAGCGGCGGCAGGAGCGCCAGGCCGCGCAGCAGCGCGATCCGCGCCAGCCCGGGCGGGCGGGCGGCCGGGCGGGCGGGTGAGCAGTAGCCCTCCTCCGCCGCCCCGGCCAGCACCAGGCCGATGCTCTCGCGCTCGGCCCACGCCCCGGCCAGCAGCCCGGCCGCGAGCAGCACGGCGGCGAGACCGCCGATGACCGCCGCCGCCCGCACGAGCTCGGCCGAGGGGTCCCCGAAGGCGAGGGTGCTGATCGGCGCGCCGAGCAGGTTCTGGAGCCCCGTCGGCGTCGGCAGGGCCAGGACGGGCCAGGCGAGGATGACGATGCCGCCGCCCGCGAGGAAGCCGGCCAGGGCGACCGCCCAGGTCGCCGGCCGGACCAGCGGGACCACCATGCCCGCCGCGATCGCCGAGCGCAGCGCGAGCCGCGGCTGCCCGCCCCGTCCCGCGCTCGTGGCGGGCTGCGCGACCGGCGCGGCCGGCGACGTCACGGGTCCGGTCGGGTCAGGGTGCCGCGCTGGGCATCGGCGGCGCGGGCTGCGGAGACCCGGCGGTCAGCTCGGCGAGGCGCTTGAGGGCCGTCTCGACCCTGTCCATCTCCGCGCCGTAGGTCGCGAAGTCGCCCACCCGCAGCGCCTGCTGGGCGAGGTTGAAGTGCTCGTTCGCGTAGGCCACCAGGCCGGTCACGTCGCCCGGCAGGACCCCCGGCGCGGGCGTGGGCGACGGTGTCGCGGTCGCGCCCGGCCCGGGGCTCGCCGTGGGCCCGGGCGAGGGGGCGGGCGTGGGGATCGGCCCGCCCGACTGCGCCGCGAGCAGGCGGTTGAGGGCGTCGGCGAGCGTGTTGGACCACACGATGGCGGTCGGGCTGGCGACCACGATCCGCTGGAACTCGGGGAAGCTCGACGAGGTCG
>CAZYIA010000033.1:0-1275 GCA_964646765.1 uncultured Candidatus Saccharibacteria bacterium
GATTTAATGGTCAAAAATGGTTGGTAAAATCTTTTGAGAGTTATACTGGATAAGGGTTTAAGGAAAGTTTACGGAAATTGGTTTCTGTAAACTTTTTTTGTTTTATGAAAAAGACTAAAAAAAGCGATGCTGGGCATGTGGAAGTTTGGCCGTGATCAGATGGGGTAAACGAGATTATAAACAACGATTTAAATGCAACGATTGCGGAATTCTTTTCACTAACAGTAATCCTGAACAAAGCCGATTAAATCATTTTATCTGGTTTAAACGATGGGTACTTCATAAGGACACTTTTGAAATTTTGGTGAAAGAAAGTGGGTATTCAAAAAGCAAACTGCAGAGAATATTCCGAAGCTATCTTTCCTCACCGCCGACCTTCATCATCCATCAAAAAATCCGGCTTTACCTGATAATTGACGGCACTTATTTTACAGAAGGTTTATGCCTGGTTATTTATTATGACAGCAAACTTAAATACAGCCTGCTTTATCGATTTTCTTCCAATGAATTTTATAAGGAGATAAAAGAAGATTTAGAGAATCTAAAGAAATTGGGTATCGACATTGCTGCCGTTACCTGTGACGGCAAAAAATCAATTATAAGAGCTGTAGAAAAAATATATCCTGCGGCAACCGTACAGCGATGCATGGTGCATGTGCAGCGAATGGTAAGGCTTTGGCTTACCAGAAAACCAAAAGCGCAAGCTTCAAAAGAGCTTCGTTACCTGGTAGGCCTGCTGCATCACATCAAAGGTGTTGTTGAGCAACATATGTGGGTAATTGCTTTTGAGCAATGGTATAAAAAATATCAATACATCATTGATGAAAAGGTTTTGCATAAACCTACAGGAAGATGGTGGTATAAACATCGCCAGCTAAGACGTGCTGCGGTAATGGTTAAAAAAGCTTTGGCTGATATGTTCCATTTTATTGGAGATAAAGACATCCCCAAAACTACAAATGCACTTGATTCTTACTTCGGGCATCTTAAATTAAACCTGAATGTGCATAGGGGCTTATCGAAGCGACACAGACAATCATTCATTTTATGGTATCTATATCTTAAAAGTTCAACGCATAGAGTTTTTTGAGCCATGCAGCTTGCCGATAAAGAAAGAAGCAGCCACAAAATATTGACTGCTTCCTTTATCGTATAAGCATCAATCTTATTGCTGGCAGGTTGCTCTCCAGCAGAGCCTGCTCCCTCTTCAGATTGACAGCCGCATTTTAAGCATTTAAACTCAAAAAATCACCAACCATTTTTGACCACATTACC
>CAZYIA010000034.1:0-1225 GCA_964646765.1 uncultured Candidatus Saccharibacteria bacterium
CCTCCTTGTATCTTGTTTCCTGTGGTGGTTAGCTTCCACCATACGAGGCGGAGTGAGCTTGTGGCCCTCCTGAAGGGTAAACCTTGGTTTGTAGATAAAGCCCTCCGCCTCACCTTCCGCCGGACACCACACTGGACGGTAGCCAAGGGCCTGACACTCAGTGACCCTGCATGGACAAGGCGAGTGGGCGTGAATGGCATCGTGAGTTGCAAGGAGGATTTGCCATGATGTATCTGGGTATCGATATTTCCAAGGCCAGACTGGATTGCACCCTGCTCGATCCAGTGACGGACAAGCGCAAGACCAAGGCGGTCAGCAACGACCCGAAGGGATTCGAAACTCTGTCGGCGTGGCTCGACAAGCAAGGCATTGCTTCCGGCGACGTGCATGGCGTAATGGAAGCCACTGGGGTGTATCACGAGCAGGCGGCGCTGTGGCTGACCGACGCCGGAATGCGGGTATCGGTGGTCAATCCCGCCCAGGTCAGGGACTTCGCCCGCGGCCTGGCGATGCGCACCAAGACCGATGGGACGGACAGCGTGGCCCTGGCCCGTTATGGGGCATTGATCCAGCCGCAGCCCTGGGGCGCCCCGCCGCCGGAAATCCGCGAACTGAAGGCCCTGATCACCCGGCTGGAAGCGCTGGAAACGGATACGCGCCGGGAACTGAACCGGTACGAGAAGGCGCTGGTCGCCCAGGCGCCTGTCCTGGTTCGCGAGTCGCTGGACAATCACCTGGCCGCGTTGAAGCAGGAAATCGCCCGGCTGCAGCAGGCGATCGACGATCACATCAACCGCCATCCCGGATTGAAGGCTGACCGCGAGCGCCTGCTGTCGATTCCGGCGGTGGGGAATAAGACCGCCAACCGGATGCTGGCGGTGCTGCACAGCCGGAAGTTCAGGAGTGCCGATCAGGTGGCGGCGTTTCTCGGGCTGGTTCCGGTTGAGCACCAATCCGGAAGCAGCGTCCTGAAACGGCCGCGGCTGGCGAAGAACGGCGATGCCAGAACGCGCGCCGTGCTTTACATGGCGGCCATCGTGGCGACCCAGTACAACCCGCACGTCAAGGCGCTCTACACGCGGCTGTGCGCGAAGGGAAAAACCAAGATGGCCGCGCTGGGTGCGGCGATGCGCAAGCTCGTCCATCTGTGCTTCGGGGTGGTCAAGCATCAGACCGTTTATCAGCCCAATTGGCAGCCGGGAGGTTGACTGGAGAGACGGTATCT
>CAZYIA010000035.1:0-1220 GCA_964646765.1 uncultured Candidatus Saccharibacteria bacterium
AAGCGCGGCATCGACAAGGCCGTCACCGGCGCCGTCGACGAGCTGAAGAAGATCTCGAAGCCGTCGGCCGATTCCAAGTCGATCGCGCAGGTCGGCACCATTTCGGCGAACGGCGACGAGAACATCGGCAAGTTGATTGCCGAGGCAATGGACAAGGTCGGCAAGGAAGGCGTCATCACCGTCGAGGACGGTTCGGGCCTCGAGAACGAGCTCGACGTCGTCGAGGGCATGCAGTTCGACCGCGGGTACCTGTCGCCGTACTTCATCAACAACCAGCAGTCGATGCAGTGCGAGCTGGAAGACCCGTACATCCTGCTGCACGACAAGAAGATCTCGAACGTGCGCGACCTGCTGCCGGTGCTGGAAGGCGTCGCCAAGTCGGGCAAGCCGTTGCTGCTCGTCGCCGAGGAAGTCGAAGGCGAGGCGCTGGCGACCCTGGTCGTCAACACGATCCGCGGCATCGTCAAGGTGTGCGGCGTCAAGGCGCCGGGCTTCGGTGACCGCCGCAAGGCGATGCTCGAGGACATGGCGGTCCTGACCGGCGGCCAGGTCATTTCCGAGGAAGTCGGCCTGCAGCTCGAGAAGGCGTCGTTGCAGGATCTCGGCAAGGCCAAGAAGGTCATCGTGTCGAAGGAAAACACGACGATCATCGATGGCGCCGGCGAGGCCTCGAAGATCCAGGCCCGCATCAAGCAGATCAAGACCCAGATCGAGGAGACCACGTCCGACTACGATCGCGAGAAGCTGCAGGAACGCGTGGCCAAGCTGGCTGGCGGCGTGGCGGTGATCAAGGTCGGCGCCGCGACGGAAGTCGAGATGAAGGAGAAGAAGGCCCGCGTCGAAGACGCGCTGCATGCGACCCGTGCGGCTGTCGAGGAAGGTGTCGTGCCGGGTGGCGGCGTCGCGCTGATCCGCGCACTGGCGGGCATCGCCAAGATCAAGGGCGACAACGAGGACCAGGACCACGGTATCCACATCGCGCGCCGCGCGATGGAGACGCCGCTGCGCGAGATCGTCGCCAACGCCGGCGAGGAACCGTCGGTGGTGCTGGCCAAGGTCGCCGACGGCAAGGGCAATTTCGGCTACAACGCCGCGACCGGCCAGTTCGGCGACATGGTCGAACTCGGCATCCTCGATCCGACCAAGGTCACGCGGACCGCGCTGCAGAACGCATCGTCGATCGCCGGCCTGATGATCACGACCGAGGCGATGGTTGCCGA
>CAZYIA010000036.1:0-1143 GCA_964646765.1 uncultured Candidatus Saccharibacteria bacterium
CTAGTGTCCCGATTCGCTGGACACTGGCGATTTGCGGACCGCCTTGGCGAGGATCTCGTCCGCGGTCTTGGTCCACACGAAGGGGCTCGACCCTTCATTCCAGCTGCGGGTGAACGTGTCGATGGCGGCGATGAGATCGCGGATGCTCCGGAAGCTGCCCCGCCGGATGGCCTGGCGGCTGAGCACGCTGAACCACGTCTCGATCTGGCTGGGCCACGACGCCGAGGTCGGGGTGAAGTGGAAGGTGATCCGCGGATGGCGCTCCAGCCACGCTCGCACGGCCGGGGTCTTGTGGGTCGACACGTTGTCGAGGATGACGTGCAGCTCCTGGTCGGGATAGACCCGCTCGATCCGGCGCAGGAAGGCCAGGAAGTCCGTCCCGGTGTGGCGGGCCCGCGCCTCGGTCGTCACCTGGCCGGTGGCCACCTCGAGCGCTGCGAACAGGCTGGTCGTCCCGTGGCGCTCGTAGTCGTGGGTGTGGCGCTCGACCTGGCCGGGCCGGAGCGGCAGCATCGGCTGGGTCCGGTCGAGGGCCTGGATCTGGGTCTTCTCGTCGACCGACAGGACGACCGCCCGCTCGGGCGGATCGAGGTACAGCCCGACGACATCGCGGACCTTGGTCACGAGGTCAGGATCGGTGCTCCACTTGAAGGTCTCGGTCCGGTGGGGCTTGAGGCCCGCCTCCGCCCAGATGCGCTGGATGGTGGTGATGCTGATGCCGGTCCGGGCGGCCATCCGCCGGGCGCTCCAGTGGGTCGTGCCGTCGGGCGGTGGTTCGAGGGTCAGGGCGATGACCCGGTCACGCTCCGCTCGGCCATAGGTCGGTTCGCGGCCGGGTCGCGGGGCGTCGCGCAGCCCGGCCAGTCGCGCCGCCTCGAAGCGCCGGCGCCAGAGCACGATCGTCATCGGGCTGACGCCGAGCTCCCCGGCGAGCGCCCGGTTGGGGCGACCGTCGGACGCCCCCAGGACGATACGGGCCCTGGTCGCGATCCGCTGTTCGGTCCGCCCGGCCCGCGTGAGCGAGCGGAGGGCGGCTCGTTCGGACTCACTGATCACCAACGGAGGAGCTGGATGGTTGGCCATGTCGAGCAGCGTAGCTGCGATCACCAGATACGTCCAGCATCTTCCGGGCTAGTGCACTAG